>NZ_JBWKFG010000012.1:0-319530 GCF_056434405.1 Streptomyces sp. NPDC044044
AACGCCCGGTTACATTCCGAACCCGGAAGCTAAGCCTCACAGCGCCGATGGTACTGCAGGGGGGACCCTGTGGGAGAGTAGGACGCCGCCGAACTCAATTTATCGCCGTGGTCCCTGGACTTTATTGTCCAGGGACCACGGCTTTTTGTGTTTCTGGACCTTTTCCGGGGTCTTTCTGGGCCTTGACCACCCCTCTGCACCGCCGGCTGACAACTGAGGGTAAGGTCAGGGGGCATCATCGGCTCGTTTCCCACAGGAGGCCCCCGGGTGGAGGTCCAGGAGACTCGCGTCCAGACGGACCGAGTCCTCACCATCCCGAACATCCTCAGCATGGCGCGTCTCCTCGGCGTACCCCTCTTCCTGTGGTTGATCCTCAGGCCGGAGTTCGGCGGGCCCAAGAGTGACCACTGGGCGCTGCTGGTGCTGATGCTGAGCGGCATCAGTGACTATCTCGACGGCAAGCTGGCCCGGCGCTGGAATCAGATCAGCAACCTTGGGCGGTTGCTCGACCCTGCGGCCGACCGGCTCTATATTTTGTCGACATTGCTCGGGCTCACGTGGCGGGAGATTCTTCCGCTGTGGCTGACCGCGGTGCTGCTCCTGCGCGAGCTGGTTCTGCTGGTGATGGTCGGGATCCTCAGGCGTCACGGCTATCCGCCGCCTCAGGTGAACTTCCTGGGCAAGGCCGCCACCTTCAACCTGATGTACGCCTTTCCACTACTGCTCCTCAGTGACGGAAGTGGCTGGATCAGCACTCTCGCTGCTATTTTCGGATGGGCGTTCGCAGGATGGGGTACAACTCTGTACTGGTGGGCAGGGATCCTCTACGTGGTTCAGGTCCGCCGACTTGTCCGTGCGGACGCCACGGCCGATTGAGCTTGCCGATTTGGCAGCTGTAGAGGCTTGCAGTCCCGTAAGTGACATTTACGGGTCTATTTTGGCGGGCTAAGTCGGCTAGATCGTCGTCTATTGAGGAGGACGCTTCCGACATGAAGGCCGTCGTAATGGCCGGAGGCGAAGGCACGCGCCTTCGCCCTATGACCTCGAGCATGCCCAAGCCGCTCCTGCCTGTGGCCAACAGGCCCATCATGGAGCACGTGCTTCGGCTGCTCAAGAAGCATGGGCTCACCGAGACCGTAGTAACAGTCCAGTTCTTGGCTTCCCTGGTCAAGAATTACTTCGGCGATGGTGAAGAGCTCGGAATGGAGCTCACCTATGCCAATGAGGAGAAGCCACTCGGCACTGCCGGGAGTGTGAAGAACGCCGAGGAAGCACTGAAGGATGATGCTTTCCTCGTGATCTCCGGTGATGCTCTGACCGATTTCGACCTCACCGAGCTCATCAACTTCCACAAGGAGAAGGGCGCGCTCGTCACCGTCTGCTTGACGCGCGTTCCCAATCCGCTGGAATTCGGCATCACCATCGTGGACGAAGAAGGAAAGGTCGAGCGCTTCCTCGAGAAGCCGACCTGGGGGCAAGTCTTCTCCGACACGGTGAACACGGGCATCTACGTGATGGAGCCCGAGGTCTTCGACTACGTCGACGCCGACGTGTCGGTGGACTGGTCCGGCGACGTCTTCCCCCAGCTCATGAAGGAAGGCAAGCCCGTCTACGGGTACATCGCCGAGGGCTACTGGGAGGACGTCGGCACGCACGAGAGTTACGTCAAGGCTCAGGCCGACGTGCTGGAGCGCAAGGTCGACGTCGAGCTCGACGGCTTCGAGATCTCGCCCGGTGTGTGGGTCGCCGAAGGGGCCGAGGTGCACCCGGACGCCACGCTGCGTGGGCCGCTCTACATCGGCGACTACGCGAAGGTCGAGGCCGACGCCGAGATTCGTGAGCACACCGTGGTGGGCTCGAACGTGGTGGTCAAGACCGGCGCGTTCCTGCACAGGGCCGTCGTGCACGACAACGTCTACATCGGCCAGCACAGCAACCTGCGAGGCTGTGTCATCGGCAGGAACACCGACATCATGCGGGCCGCCCGCATCGAGGACGGTGCCGTCATCGGCGATGAGTGCCTCGTCGGTGAGGAATCGATTATCCAGGGCAATGTCCGGGTCTACCCGTTCAAGACGATCGAGGCCGGCGCGTTCGTCAACACCTCCGTCATCTGGGAGTCCCGGGGCCAGGCGCATCTCTTCGGTGCGCGCGGGGTCTCCGGGATCTTGAATGTGGAGATCACGCCGGAGCTCGCGGTGCGGCTTGCTGGGGCGTACGCCACGACCCTCAAGAAGGGCTCGACCGTCACCACGGCCCGTGACCATTCGCGAGGCGCCCGGGCGCTGAAGCGAGCGGTGATCTCGGCTTTGCAGGCCAGCGCCATCGACGTACGAGACCTGGAGAACGTACCGCTGCCGGTGGCGCGGCAGCAGACGGCTCGGGGCAGTGCCGGCGGGATCATGATCCGGACGACACCAGGGGTTCCGGACTCCGTCGACATCATGTTCTTCGATGCGCGCGGGGCAGACCTGTCGCAGGGGAGCCAGCGGAAGCTGGACCGGGTGTACGCGCGCCAGGAGTACCGGCGGGCCTTTCCCGGGGAGATCGGGGACCTGCACTTCCCGTCCAGCGTCTTCGACTCCTACACCGGTTCGCTGCTGCGCAATGTCGACACGACAGGCGTGGCCGAGTCCGACCTGAAGGTGGTCGTCGACGCCTCCAACGGCAGTGCGGGCCTCGTGCTGCCGAGCCTCCTCGGGCGGCTGGGTGTCGACGCGCTGACCGTCAACCCGGGTCTCGACGAGTCGCGTCCGACCGAGACCCGTGAAGCGCGCAGGTCGGGACTTGTGCGGCTGGGCGAGATCGTGGCCTCGTCGCGTGCCGACTTCGGTGTGCGGTTCGACCCGGTGGGCGAGCGGCTTTCGCTCGTCGACGAGAAGGGGCGGATCATCGAGGACGACCGCGCACTTCTCGTCATGCTCGATCTGGTCGCCGCGGAACGCCGCAGTGGGCGGGTCGCACTGCCGGTGACGACGACGCGCATCGGCGAGCAGGTGGCCGCGTACCACGGGACCCAGGTCGACTGGACGACGACGTCGCCCGACGATCTGACGCGCGTGGGGCGCGATGAGTCGACGATCTTCGGTGGAGACGGCCGGGGTGGATTCATCATCCCGGAGTTCAGCAGCGTCTTCGACGGTACGGCCGCCTTTGTGCGGCTCATCGGTCTCGTGGCGCGGACGCAGCTCACGCTGAGCCAGATCGATGCGCGTATCCCGCGCGCCCATGTGCTGAAGCGTGACCTCGCGACGCCGTGGGCGGTCAAGGGGCTCGTGATGCGGACCGTGGTCGAGGCGGCGGGGGAGCGGTCGGTCGACACGACCGACGGCGTCCGGGTCGTGGAGACCGATGGCCGGTGGGTGCTGGTGCTGCCGGATCCCGCTGAAGCCGTCACTCATCTGTGGGCCGAGGGGCCCGACGACGCCTCCGCCCAGGCGTTGCTCGACGAGTGGTCCACCGTGGTGGACAGCGCCGGTCGCTGACCGGTGGCGTGAGCCGGACGGCACCCGTGAGAGGTGCCGTCCGGCACGCCGGTGGGGCCATTCGGAGGTAACGCCCGCGACGTGCGACGATGTGCGGCATGCCGCAGCAGCCCCCCGTTCGGAGCACCCCCTCGCGCCCCCGGCGCCCGGACGCGTCCATGTCGCTGCTGACCACGGTCATGGACCACAGTCTGGACGAGGGTTACGCGGAGGCGGCGGCCCGCAAGAAGGCCAAAGGCGCTGGTGGTGTGCCGCGTCCGCTGCGGGCGAAGCTCGGCCTCGCACTGGGACTCGTCCTCGCGGCGCTTGTCGTGACGGTGGGAGCCGCGCAGGCGCGGATAGCGGCTCCGGTCGTCGCCAAGGAGCGCGCGGAGCTCATCGACCGCATCGAGTCGGCGACCTCGGACGCCGACGAGCTCGAAGGGGACGTCGAGACGCTCCGCGACGACGTGGGCGAACGGCAGCGCGAGGCACTGAGGAAACACGGGGGCAGCCAGGGCGAGTTGGTGTCCCTGCTCTCCGGTGCGACCAAGGTCCATGGGCGCGGTGTGAAGCTTGTGGTGGACGACGCCAAGGAAGCCGACCAGGGCGGGGGCGGGCCGCGGGAGAGCGCGGGGTTCTCCGACACCGGACGGGTGCGCGACCGTGACATGCAGCGGGTCGTCAACGGCCTGTGGCAGTCCGGCGCGGAGGCGATCGCCATCAACGACCAGCGGCTGACGGCCCTGTCGGCGATCAGGGCCGCGGGTGACGCGATACTGGTCGACAACAAGCCGCTGGTGCCGCCGTATACGGTGCTTGCCGTGGGTGACGGGCAGCGCTTGAGCACGAGATTCCAGAACAGTCGCGACGGTCAGTATCTGCATGCTCTGCAGGAGAACTTCGGCGTACGGACCAGCATTTCCGTCCAGGAAGACGTCCTGCTGCCGGCAGCACCGAGTGTGACCGTACGTACAGCAGAGCCGAAGGCAGGAAAGGGCACATCGTGATCGCCGTACTGGGCCTCGTCGTGGGAGTCGTGGCCGGATTGTTGGTCCGGCCCGAGGTTCCGGCCGTGGTCGAGCCGTACCTTCCGATCGCCGTGGTGGCGGCACTGGACGCGGTGTTCGGAGGCCTGCGCGCGATGCTCGACGGGATCTTCGACGACAAGGTCTTCGTGGTGTCGTTCCTCTCGAACGTGGTCGTGGCCGCCCTGATCGTGTTCCTGGGCGACAAGTTGGGCGTGGGCGCGCAGCTCTCCACCGGTGTCGTGGTGGTGCTCGGCATCCGGATCTTCTCGAACGCCGCCGCCATCCGCCGACACATCTTCAGGGCGTGACGCGAATGGGTACGGACGAGACGCACGGGGGCGAGAACCGGGGCAACAACCGGGGCAAGGAGCTTCCCGCCGAGGTGCACGGCACCGAGCCGGTGCAGCCCGTGCAGGGCGCGGCGCCCGAGCCCGACGAACAGCACGACGAGCGACAGGACGAGCAGGCGTCGCTCAGCGGCCGTCAGCGGCTCGCGGAGGGGCTGTGGCCGCCTCGCGTCACGCGCCCCCAACTCATCGTCGCCCTGCTGCTGTTCGTGCTGGGGCTCGGTCTCGCCATCCAGGTGCGCTCCAACAACGACAGCAGCGCGCTCCGTGGCGCACGTCAGGAAGATCTCGTACGCATCCTCGATGAACTGGATGACCGTACAGAGCGTCTGGAAAGTGAGAAGCAGCGTCTCGAGGACCAGCGCACCGGGCTCGAGAACAGCTCGGACCAGGCCGAGGAGGCCCGCAAGCAGACGGTCGAGAAAGAACGTCAACTCGGCATTCTGGCGGGCACCGTCGCCGCGCAGGGTCCTGGCATCACGCTGACCATCGATGACAAGAAGGGTTCGGTTGAGGCGGACATGCTGCTCGACGCCATTCAGGAGCTGCGCGCCGCGGGTGCCGAGGCCATCCAGATCAATGACGTACGCGTAGTGGCCAACACCTATCTGTCGGATACGGACAGTGGTGGTGTCCGGGTGGACGGCCGCAAGATCGGCAAGCCCTACCGGTTCAAGGTGATCGGCAAGCCGCAGGACCTCGAGCCGGCACTGAACATCCCAGGTGGCGTGGTGCAGACTCTGGAGAAGGAGCAGGCCACCGTCACCGTGACGCGAGCGGAGAAGATCGTGGTGGACGCCTTGCGAGCGGCGAAGCGGCCTGACTACGCTCGGTCGTCGTCCCAGTGAGGCGGGGGTGCATGGGGGCCGCCGGTCGAGGGCATGAGGTTGCGGGGGGTCGGCGCACCGTAAGCGTGGTGCGTGGTGGAAACTGTTTGGCGGATGCGGACGTTGTGAGGATGTCTGCGCTGCCGATGTACGCCGGTGTGTGCAATCAGGGTTCGTCCTGCCCCACGGGCGGGTCTGTTTCGGTCAAGGGGAATCGCCCGTGAAGTTGTTTGCGAAGTTGTTCGGCAAGAGCGCACGTGAGGACAGCGGCAATCCCGCCACTGCCCGGCACCGTGCCCCGCGCCATGGAGATGCCGAGGGGTCCGAGGGGCAGGGCGCCGAGCGCCCGATGTTCCGTGACCAGGTCGGTGGGCCAGGCGGTGACATTTCGGGCGCGCAGGGCGCGTCGTCTGTTGACCCTGCCGGTCCGGGCCGCATAGGTTTCGGAGAACCGTCAACCTCAAGTACGGGTGGAGGGTTTACCCCCGATCCGTACGCATCGAATGCCCCCGCGGGGCAGCCGCGGCAGGAGGATCCGTCCATGGCCCTGGTGTGTACGAGGTGCGGGAACCGTAACGCCGAGGCGAGCCGGTTCTGCTCCAACTGCGGCGCGCCGCTGCGGGCCGGGGCCGCGCCGGAGCGTCCCTCCGAGACGACCTCCACCATCTCCATCTCGGGCCTGGAGGCCTACGACGCCGAGGTGACGGGGCAGACCGCCTCGCCAGCCCTCTCGCCGGAGGCCCAGGCCGCCGTTGACGCACTGCCGCTCGGCTCCGCGCTCCTCGTGGTGCGCCGGGGTCCGAACTCGGGCAGCCGCTTCCTCCTGGACGGCGAGCTGACCACGGCGGGGCGTCACCCGCAGAGCGACATCTTCCTGGACGACGTGACCGTGTCGCGCCGCCACGTGGAGTTCCGTCGTCTCGGGGACGGTTCCTTCACCGTCGCCGACGTGGGCAGCCTCAACGGCACGTACGTCAATCGGGAGCGCATCGACTCGGTCGCGCTGTCGAACGGCGACGAGGTGCAGATCGGCAAGTACCGGCTGGTCTTCTACGCGAGCCAGCGGGGCATCGGTATCTGACCTGTCAGGAAGGTCCATGCTTCAAACACCGAGGGGCGGTGCCGGGAACGGCACCGCCGCCGAGGACCGTCGGCTGATGAGCATCGGCGCCGTGTTGAACGCGCTGCGTGACGAGTTTCCCGAGGTCACGATCTCCAAGATCCGCTTCCTGGAGTCGGAAGGGCTCATCGAGCCGGAGCGCACGCCGTCCGGCTATCGAAAGTTCAGCCCGGAAGACGTCGAGCGGCTCGGTCACGTCCTGCGGATGCAGCGGGACCACTATCTGCCGCTCAAGGTCATCCGGGAGCACCTGGACGCCCTGGAGCGCGGAGAACGGGCCCCTCTGCCCTCCCTGGGGCAGCCACGCGAGCCGGGTGACGCCTGGGGCGTGAGTGACGCCGATGAGCCCACCGCTGCCCGGGTGGGCCGTGCCGAGCTCCTTGCCGCCGCCGAGATCGAAGCGGAGCAGCTCGCGGACTGGGAGACGTACGGGCTCATCGTGCCCTTGCCGGACGGCGGTTACGACGCGGAGGCCGTCACGGTGGCCGCGCTCGTCGTCGAACTTGGGCGGTTCGGCATCGAACCCAGACATCTGCGGGCCATGAAGGCGGCGGCGGAACGCGAGGCGGGTCTCGTCGACCAGGTCGTGGCGCCGCTGCGCAGGCACCGTAATCCGCAGACCAGAGCCCATGCGGAAGCCCGTACGAAGGAACTCGCGGGGCTGACAGGAAAGCTGCATTCTGCACTGGTGCAGAGTGCGCTCGGGGTGCGGTTGCCCTGACTCAAGGGGTGCCCGACTACCCAAACCGGCCGGGCACGTCCTAGGGTTGCTGTGTGAACGAGCTCGACGTCGTAGGTGTCCGGGTGGAAATGCCCTCCAACCAACCGATCGTGCTCCTGCGTGAAGTGGGAGGCGATCGTTACCTCCCCATCTGGATCGGACCAGGTGAGGCGACCGCGATCGCCTTCGCACAGCAGGGGATGGCGCCCGCACGGCCGCTGACCCACGACCTGTTCAAGGACGTGCTGGAGGCGGTGGGACAGGAGCTCACCGAGGTGCGCATCACGGACCTCCGAGAAGGGGTCTTCTACGCCGAACTGGTATTCGCCAGCGGAGTCGAGGTGAGCGCCCGGCCGTCCGATGCCATAGCGCTCGCTCTGCGCACCGGAACGCCGATCTACGGCAGCGACGGTGTCCTTGACGACGCGGGCATCGCCATCCCGGACGAGCAGGAGGACGAGGTGGAGAAGTTCCGCGAGTTCCTCGACCAGATCTCGCCCGAGGATTTCGGTACCAACAGCCAGTAGTCCGTCGCTCCCGAAGGGGCCCGGCGGACCATTCGGCCAGCCTTTCCCGATCGTGCGATACGGCAAACCACTCTTAGGGTGATTATCACTCGGCGTGCCGAGTGTGGCGATCGTTGACGAGCCCCTGGTGACTGCCTACCGTCGTGCAGGCAGGTCAAGGACGGAGGTCGGCGTGAGAAGCAGCGGCGACGGTACGGCGATGGGCGGTCCGTATCCGCTCACCAGCAGCGCGGCCGGTCACTCTCCGAAGAGGCCGATGGCGGTTCAGGGGAGCGGGGACGCCACGTCCGGACAGTCCGAACAGGATCAGATCGGTTACCGGGGGCCGACCGCGTGCGCGGCCGCCGGCATCACCTACCGACAGCTCGACTACTGGGCCCGTACGGGCCTCGTCGAGCCCAGCGTGCGGTCCGCCGGCGGGTCGGGGACCCAGCGGCTCTACAGCTTCCGGGACGTCGTCGTCCTGAAGATCGTGAAGCGGTTCCTCGACACGGGTGTGTCCCTGCAGAACATCCGGACCACGGTCCAGCATCTGCGCGACCGCGGCTTCCAGGATCTGGAGCGGATGACGCTCATGTGCGACGGCGCGACGGTCTACGAGTGCACGTCGCCCGACGAGGTCCACGAGCTGCTCCAAGGCGGCCAGGGCGTCTTCGGGATCGCCGTGGGTGTCGTGTGGCGGGACGTGGATGCGGCGCTCTCCCAGCTGCACGGGGAGCGGATCGACACCGGGGAGACGCTGGTGCGGCAGAACCCCGCCGACGAGCTCGCGAGGCGGCGCAACAGGGCCGTCTGAGGCAGCCGACGCCTTCGGTGCGGGGGTGGCGATCTCGGTGCGTTGTCAGTGGCGTAGGGCAGCATCAGAGGTGTGAGAACCGCGCCCACGATTCTGCATCTCGACATGGATGCCTTCTACGCGTCTGCCGAGCAGGCCGCGAAGCCGAGTCTGCGCGGGAAAGCCGTGGTGGTGGGCGGGCTCGGACCCCGGGGTGTGGTGGCCACCGCCTCGTACGAAGCGCGGAAGTTCGGTGTGCACTCGGCGATGCCCATGGGGCAGGCGCGGCGCCTGGCGCCCAATGCCGCCTATCTGGTGCCGCGCTTCGCGCTCTACCGCGACATCAGCGACCAGGTGATGGCGCTGCTGCGGGAGCTGTCGCCGCTGGTGGAGCCGCTCAGCCTGGACGAGGCGTTCGTCGACCTGGAGGCCGGCGGTGTGGCCGACGACCAGGCGTCGGCCCTGGCCGTGGGCGAGCGGTTGCGCGCGGACATCAAGGCGGTGACGGGGCTCGCGGGCTCGGTCGGGCTCGCAGCCTGCAAGATGCTGGCGAAGATCGCCTCGGAGGAGGCCAAGCCGGACGGTCTGCGCCTGATAGTGCCGGGGACCGAGCGGGACCTGCTGGCGCCGATGCCGGTGCGGACCCTGCCCGGTGTCGGTCCTGCCACCGGGGACCATCTGCGGCGGGGCGGGATCATGACGGTCGGGGAGATCGCCGAGGCGGGCGAGGACGAGCTCGTCCGGCTCCTCGGGAAGTCGCACGGGAGCGCGCTGTACGCGATGGCGCTGGCGCGGGACGAGCGGCCCGTGGTGGCGGAGCGGGAGTCCAAGTCGGTCAGCGTCGAGGATACGTACGACGTGGACATCCACGACCGGGTACGGGTCAGGGGCGAGGTGGCGCGGCTCGCCGACCGCTGTGTGGAGCGGCTGCGGGCGGCAGGGCACTCGGGGCGGACCATCGTCCTGAAGGTGCGGCGCTTCGACTTCTCGACCCTGACGCGCTCCGAGACGCTGCGTGGGCCGACGGACGACCCTGGGGTGGTGCGGGAGGCCGCCGCGCGGCTCCTTGAGTCCGTGGACACCACCGGGGGCGTGCGGCTCCTTGGAGTGGGCGTCACGGGGCTTGCCGACTACACGCAGGAGGATCTCTTCGCCCAGGCCCAGGAGCAGGCGCGGACCGAAGCCGCGGAGGCCCTGGAGGCGCAGCGCGAGGCCGAGGAGGAGCGGGCCGCGGAGACCGCGGAGGAACCCGCCGTCGAGGCGGCGGAGGAGCCGGTCGCTCCGGCCGAGCGGCGGTGGGCCGCCGGGCACGACGTGCGGCATGCCGAGTACGGGTACGGGTGGGTGCAGGGCAGCGGCCTGGGGCGGGTCACGGTGCGCTTCGAGACACCGGATTCGGTGGCCCCGGGGCGGGTGCGGACGTTCCGTACGGATGATCCGGCGCTCGAGCCCACTGAGCCCATGCCGTTGGTGGCCTCTCCCGAGGCGCTGGAGTCGCAGTGAGGTCCGAGCGGCTGCCGGTGTGGTCGCCGGAGCGCTCGGCGGGCGTCAGATGCCCTCCTGCCCCGCGATCTTGCCGAAGTCCTGGTCCGGTGGCAGTGGTGACTGCGGGGGTGTGATGTCCAGGCCGTAGTGGTGGTAGAGCTGCAGTTCCTGTTCGGGGGAGAGGTGGCGGCCCACGCCGAAATCGGGGGCGTCCTTGATCAGGGAGCGCTCGAAGGGGATGCGCAGGGTGCCGTCGCTCGTGAGCTCGCTGGGCTCAAGGGGGACGAACGCGTCCCTGCTGAACAGGCCGGTGCGTATGGCCGCCCACTCCGGGGCGCCGGTGGCGTCGTCGAGATAGACCTCGTCGATCGTGCCGATCTTGGCCCCGTTCCGGTCGAACGCCTTGCGGCCGATCAGGTTGCGCGGATCGATGTCGGTCTGCACGGGCCCTCCAACTGGTCGAGGCTTGTCGAAGTGGGGCGTAACTCATCCTTGTTCGTTCGTAATCACTACGAAAGAGCACTTCGGGGCAGGCGGCCACTCGAGGGATCCTCCATCTCCTCGCTGGTAGGCTGGCGCTTGGCTGCTGACCCCGTGCGGGAGAGCTCCCCGGTGGAGACACCGGGGGCGCCGAAGGAGCAACTCCTCCCCGGAATCTCTCAGGCCCCTGTACCGCACGGACGAGGTCACTCTGGAAAGTAGGGCGGGCGTCGGGCGGGCACGCTCGAAACCCTTCCTCACCGACGGTGAAAGCCGGTACGACGTCTCTCGCGAGGCACGGGCCGGTGAAGCTCTCAGGTTGAGATGACAGAGGGGGAGGCCGTCCGGGTACCCGCGCCGTGGTGCCCCTCGCAGGTCGCGTCAGACCAGGAGGCCTCCGCAATGACCGCCACCCCTCGTATCCCGCTCTCACAGCTCGAGCAGGGCATTCCCTTCGAGCAGCGGCACATCGGCCCCGATGTGGAAGCACGGGCCAAGATGCTCGCGCAGGTCGGATACGGCTCGCTCGACGAGCTGACCGCCGCCGCCGTGCCGGATGTGATCAAGAACGCCGAGGCGCTGAACCTGCCCGGAGCGCGCACCGAGGCCGAGGTCCTGGCCGAGCTGCGCTCCCTCGCGGACCGCAACCAGGTGCTTGATTCCATGATCGGGCTCGGTTACTACGGGACCTTCACTCCGCCCGTGATCCTGCGGAACGTCATGGAGAACCCGGCGTGGTACACCGCTTACACGCCGTACCAGCCCGAGATCTCCCAGGGACGGCTCGAGGCGCTCCTCAACTTCCAGACCGTCGTCGCCGAGCTGACCGGGCTTCCGACCTCCGGTGCCTCGCTGCTCGACGAGGGGACCGCCGCCGCCGAGGCCATGGCCCTGTCGCGGCGCATGGGCAAGGTCAAGAACGGTGTCTTCCTCGTCGACGCCGACGCGCTGCCGCAGACCATCGCCGTCATCCAGACCCGCGCCGAGCCGACCGGTGTCGAGGTCGTCGTCGCCGATCTGAGCGAAGGCATCCCGGCCGAGGTCGCCGAGCGCGGTGTCGTCGGCGTACTGATCCAGTACCCCGGCGCCTCCGGTGCCGTACGCGAGATAAAGCCCCTCATCGAGCAGGCGCACGAGCTCGGTGCCGTCGTCTCCGTCGCAGCCGACCTGCTGGCCCTGACACTGCTCACCTCGCCCGGCGAGCTGGGCGCCGACATCGCCGTCGGCACCACGCAGCGCTTCGGCGTCCCGATGGGCTTCGGCGGCCCGCACGCCGGCTACATGGCGGTGCGCGAGAAGTTCGCGCGCAGCCTGCCGGGGCGGCTCGTCGGAGTCTCCGTGGACGCGGACGGCAACAAGGCCTACCGGCTCGCGCTGCAGACCCGTGAGCAGCACATCCGCCGCGAGAAGGCCACCAGCAACATCTGTACCGCTCAGGTGCTGCTCGCCGTGATGGCCGGAATGTACGCGGTCTACCACGGGCCCGAAGGACTCAAGGCGATCGCGCGGCGCACCCACCGCTACGCCACCGTGCTCGCCGCGGGGCTCACCGCCGGCGGGGTCGAGGTCGTGCACGGCGCGTACTTCGACACCCTGACCGTGCGGGTGCCCGGCAAGGCCGAGGAGCTTGTCTCCGCGGCCCGCGAGGGCGGCGTCAACATCCACCAGATCGACGCCGACCACGTCTCCCTGGCCTGTGACGAGACCACCACGCGCAAGCAGTTGACCGCGATCTGGACCGCGTTCGGGGTCGAGGCCGACATCGAGACGCTCGACGCGCGGACCGAGGACTCGCTGCCCGGCGGCCTGCTGCGCTCCGACGACTACCTGACGCACCCCGTCTTCCACCAGTACCGCTCCGAGACGGCCATGCTGCGCTACCTGCGCAAGCTGGCCGACCGCGACTACGCGCTCGACCGCGGCATGATCCCGCTGGGCTCCTGCACCATGAAGCTCAACGCGACCACGGAGATGGAGCCGGTTACCTGGCCCGAGTTCGGGCAGCTGCACCCCTTCGCGCCCGCCCAGCAGGCGCAGGGCTATCTGACGCTCATCCGTGAGCTGGAGGAGCGGCTCGCCGAGGTCACCGGCTACGACAAGGTCTCGCTGCAGCCCAACGCCGGTTCGCAGGGCGAGCTGGCCGGACTGCTCGCCGTGCGCGGCTACCACCGCGCCAACGGCGACGAGCAGCGCACCGTCTGCCTCATCCCGTCCTCCGCGCACGGCACGAACGCCGCGAGCGCCGTGATGGCCGGCATGAAGGTCGTGGTCGTGAAGACCAGCGACGACGGCGAGATCGACGTCGAGGACCTGCGCGCCAAGATCGAGAAGCACCGCGACGAGCTGTCCGTGCTCATGATCACCTACCCGTCCACGCACGGCGTGTTCGAGGAGCACGTCGCTGACATCTGCGCCCAGGTGCACGAGGCGGGCGGCCAGGTCTACGTCGACGGGGCGAACCTCAACGCCCTCGTGGGCCTCGCCCAGCCCGGCAAGTTCGGCGGCGACGTCTCGCACCTGAACCTGCACAAGACCTTCTGCATCCCGCACGGCGGCGGCGGCCCCGGCGTCGGTCCGGTCGGTGTGCGTGAGCACCTCGCGCCGTACCTGCCCAACCACCCGCTGCAGCCGGCCGCGGGCCCCGAGACGGGCGTCGGTCCGATCTCGGCGGCGCCGTGGGGCTCCGCGGGAATCCTGCCGATCTCCTGGGCGTACGTACGCCTCATGGGCGGCGAGGGCCTCAAGCGCGCCACGCAGGTCGCCGTGCTCTCCGCGAACTACATCGCCAAGCGCCTCGAGCCGCACTTCCCGGTGCTCTACACCGGTCCCGGCGGGCTCGTCGCGCACGAGTGCATCATCGATCTGCGCCCGCTGAGCAAGGCGACCGGCGTCAGCGTCGACGACATCGCCAAGCGGCTCATCGACTACGGCTTCCACGCGCCGACCATGTCGTTCCCGGTCGCGGGGACGCTGATGATCGAGCCGACCGAGAGCGAGGACCTGGTCGAGATCGACCGGTTCTGCGAGGCGATGATCAACATTCGCGCCGAGATCGAGAAGGTCGGCGGCGAGTGGCCGGCCGATGACAACCCGCTGCGGAACGCTCCGCACACCGCTGCCGCGCTCGGCGGTGAGTGGGAGCACGCCTACAGCCGCGAGGAGGCCGTCTTCCCGGCCGGGGTCGTGGCCGCGGACAAGTACTGGCCGCCGGTGCGCCGCATCGACCAGGCGTACGGCGACCGGAATCTGGTCTGCTCCTGCCCGCCGCTGGATGCGTACGAGGACTGATATCGGGTCCCGAACATGCGTGGGGGCCGGTCCGGAGGTTGTTGCTCCGGGTCGGCCCCTTTGTTCTGAGTGCCGTGTGTCGCCGCGTCAGGCGGCGGTCATGATCTCGTCCGTGCCCAGTGGCCGGTGCGGAGCGATGATCTGGCCGTCCGGCAGCAGTTCACCGGTGTCCTCGAAGAGCAGGACGCCGTTGCACAGCAGGCTCCATCCCTGCTCCGGGTGGCTCGCCGTGAGGAGCGCGGCTTCCCGGTCGGCGGAGTCGGCGGTCGGGCACGGTGGTTGGTGCTGGCACATGGAAGGGTTCTTTCGCTGCGATGTGATGGCTGTGACGTCTGCCTTGCGGCTCGATGCGGTGTTCATGGCCGCCCCCCGTTTAGTCGGTCCGGTCCCAGTGTTGCCCTACGGCAGTCAATCCGCAGGGATTTGGCTGCAGCGCTCCTTACTGCTTAATGACGTATCACCCGCCCGGACGGTTCAGCCCAACTGCACTGTCTCTTCGGGTGGTTCGGGGTGGTCATACCGGGCTAGTCCGTATGGGCATCCGTGCGTGCGTCTGTACGGGCGCCGGACGCGCCGAGCCCCGCGGCCGGGAACGGCGGCGGGGCACGTGAACGTACGGCGAGGTCAGACGGGTGAGCCGAGCAGCGGCGCCGGGGCCATGCGGTGGGTGAGGACCTTCAGGAGATCCGCGGCGCGGTGCGGGCGGTGCGCCGCGATGCCGGGAGGCGCGGGCGCCAGGGGCACGAGGATGTCGGAGGGCGCGAGGTGACCGCCCGCGCCGTCCGCCGTGCAGTCGCCGTGCAGCCAAAGTGTCAGCATGTAGAGCTCGGGTACGGACAAGAGGCGGGGCTGGTAGGGCATCGGCATCGCCTCGGCGTGGCGCAGGGCGCGCTCGGTGGACGCGATGTAGGGGCCCTCGAAGAAGTGGGAGAAGGCCCATCCGTCAGGTGTCAGCATCGTGTCCGCGGCGGCGACGGCTCGCTCGCCGGAGCGGATCAGGAAGCGCCACCCGGCGAGCCGGGTGGGCGATGTGCCCGACGGGGTGATCCGGTCAAGTACATGGACGGGCAAAGGGAGTTCGGGGCTCGTCGGTCCCTGTGCGGCGCGCAGGGACGGGGTGCGGGCTTCGCGTACGGCGGTGGGTGAACCGAGTGCCGCGAGGACGCTGCGCAGGGCGGGCGCGGGAGCCGGGGGGACTTGCAGCGGCATGATGGGTCGCCTCTCTCATTCGACAGGCACGGTGGAACGAGGACAGGTGCGGACGTCGCTGTCTGCTCCGAAGTCAGAGGGGGCGGGGGCAGGGGACCGCGAGCGCCAACTCTCTGCCTCGTTCGCGGAGTTTATACGACACGTGTTCAGGCTTTGTTTCGTCTAACCGCACCAGATATTGCCTGCAAGGCGTTATCCGGTCGCCATTTTGCGGGCTTCATCCCGATTCCGGATGGGCCCGGACGTTTGACCTCGGTACCCTTCTCGGGAGCGGTCGGCCGATTCTCATCGGTGTTTTTCACCAGGGTGCGGTGCGAGGATTCCCCGACGTCCGTTCATGCCTGGTGAATGTGCCGCACGGATCGTGCGTCGAGCGTACTGGGCCGGAGGCATGTGCGGGGCGTTATCGATCACATTGCAGGGCATCATCCTGGGCATCATCCACCGAGACACAGCGGCCGGATCATTGGCTGCCCATCCGAGGAGGGGACGCTTCGATGGGGGAGAAGGTCGTAGCAGGAACGTTTGACCTGGCTGAGCGGAGCCAGTACCGGAGCAAGCTCAGCCAGTGTCTCGCGGGGCTGCGGAGGCTGTTGGACGAGGAGCGGTTCGACCGGCCCAAGAACCTGATGGGTGTGGAGATAGAGCTGAATCTCGCGGGCCCCGACGGCATGCCGAGAATGCTGAATGCGGAAGTACTCGAACGCATCGCGAGTCGCGACTTCCAGACGGAACTCGGAATGTTCAATCTTGAAGTCAATATCGCACCGCATCGATTGGGCGGACGCGTTCTCGACCGACTCGCCGAGGAGCTGCGCACCGGCCTCGCCTATGCCCACCGCAAAGCGAACGAGGTGAACGCGGGCATCGTGATGATCGGCATTCTGCCGACGCTCGCGCACCACGACCTGGTCTCGGGAAACCTCTCCGACGTCGACCGCTACGCGCTGCTCAACGACCAGATCGTGGCCGCGCGCGGCGAGGACTTCGTCCTGGACATCCAGGGCGTGGAGCGGCTGACCTGCACGTCGGGGTCGATCGCGCCCGAAGCGGCGTGCACATCCGTGCAGTTGCACCTCCAGGTCACGCCGGGCAGATTCGCCGACGTGTGGAACGCGGCGCAGGCCGTCGCCGCCGCGCAGATCGCCGTCGGCGCCAACGCGCCGTTCCTGTTCGGGCGCGAGCTGTGGCGCGAGTCGCGGCCACCGCTGTTCCTGCAGTCCACCGACACCCGGCCGCCCGAACTCCAGGCACAGGGCGTGCGACCGCGGACCTGGTTCGGTGAGCGCTGGATCAGCGACGCGTACGAGCTCTTCGAGGAGAACCTGCGCTACTTTCCCGCGCTGCTTCCCCTCATGGACGACGAGAACCCGCTGGAGGTGCTCGACGACGGCCGGGTGCCGCAGCTCGGCGAACTCGTCCTGCACAACGGCACCGTGTACCGCTGGAACCGCCCCGTTTACGGCATCGCCGACGGTGTCCCGCACCTGCGCGTGGAGAACCGCGTCCTGCCCGCGGGCCCCACCGTCACCGACGTCATCGCCAACGCGGCCTTCTACTACGGCGTCGTACGCGCCCTGGCGGAGGAGCCGAGGCCCGTGTGGACCCGGCTGCCCTTCGAGGCCGCGGCCGCCAACTTCGACACCGCGTGCCGCGACGGCATCGAGGCCCGGCTGCAGTGGCCGCGGCGCGGCCGGTACGGAGGGGTCGTCGAGGTGCCCGCGGTCGCTCTCGTGCGCGACGAGCTGCTGCCGCTCGCCGCGGCGGGGCTCGACGCGTGGGGAGTCGAGCCCGCCGACCGGGACTTCTATCTCGGCGTCATCGAGGAGCGGTGCAGGCGGCGGGTGAACGGGGCGTCCTGGCAGGCGGCGACGTACCACCAGGCCCTGGAGACAGGCCTCGAACGCGAGGACGCGCTCGCCGCGACCACCCGGCGCTATGCCGAGCTGATGCACGCGGGGGACCCGGTGCACACCTGGCCGGTGGGGCTGCCCGAACCGGCGGTGCTCAGCTGAGGCACACAGGGGGCGGGCGGGCTCAGCCGTGGCTGCCCGCCTCCATGATGGCCTTGAGGATGACCGCGTGGATCTGGGCCGGGTCGTCGACCTGGTGACCTGATCCGCCGGTCGCCTCCGCGATCTGCACGACCTCCTCCTTGTCCGCGTTCGGGCCGACCGCGATCGCGATGAGCGGTACCGGGCGCTTGGGGTCGGAGAGGTTCTCCAGCTGCGAGACGAGGTTGCTGCGCGAGAGGGATCCGGGGTCCTGGTTGGCACCGTCCGTGAGCACCACGAGCGCGTTGAACTTGCCCTTCGCGTACGTGGACGTGGCTTCCTTGTACGCCGCCAGCGTGGTGTCGTACAGGCCGGTCGCGCCGCCCGGGATGGGCGCCAGGTCGTTGAAGGCCTCCGAGACCTTGTCCCGCTGGGTGCCGCCGCCCTTGCGGTCGCCGAGGCGTTCGGTCGGCACGAGCTTGCGGTAGTCACGCTTGCCGTCCAGGAGCGTGGCGAACTCCCAGAGGCCGATCTCGTCCTCGTCGGTGAACCCCGCGAGCGCCTGCAGGAGCGAGGACTTGGTGACCTCCATCCGGGTCTGACCCCGGCCCGGCACGAACTCGCCCATGGAGTCCGAGACGTCGACCACCGTGCTGATCCTGGCGCTCTGGACGGTGATCGTCCACATGCCGAGCGTCTCCTGGAGCTCCTTCTCGGAGGGAGGTTCGCTCGGATCGTCGGAGTACGGCTGGGGGGTGCGGCCGCCGGCCGCCGTGACGAGTTTCTCGGAGGGGTCGTCGGAGCCGGTCCTGAAGCCGTGTTTCTCCAGGATCGCGCGTCCCTCGTTGTCGCTGAACAGGGTCATGAAGCGCAGGGCGGCCCGGCTCTGGTCCGTGGACAGCTCGTCCTCCTGGACCAGCGTGTACGGGTAGTCGAGGCGCGGCGAGCCGTCCTTCGGATAGAACATGTCCAGGCTGTTCTCCTCGCCCGCCGAGGCGTTGTGCTCGAACGCGGCCTGCTCGGAGAGGATCAGTGCCTGATTGCGGCGCGGGTTGCCCTGCTCCGTGCCGGAGGAGTCGCGGGCCAGGGTGTCCAGGAGCTGGCTGTCGCTGTCGGACGTGCGCGCGGACAGGGCCTTGGCCATCCCGGCGGCCTGGGTGTCGCCGTCCTTGCCGCCCGACTTCTTCGCCGACGTGCTCAGCTTGGCGAGCGCCAGCAGGCCGGTCGCGCTGCGGGCGGGATCGGCGGCGCCGAGCCGCAGCTTGTCGCCCTTCATCGCCGCGCCGGTCAACTCCGGCCAGTTGTACGTCTTCTCGGGCCAGCCCAGGCCTTCGGCCGCGGAAGGGACCATGGCCATGCCAACCGGGGACGAGGCTATGTTCCCCGCGGGCGACACCTTGGTCTGCTTGCCGCCCAGGCCGACGCGCTGGAGCCAGAGTGCGGAGTCCGGTACCCACACGTCGTAGCCGGGATCGCCCTTGCCCGTGCGCAGCTGGTCGGCGACCTTGTACGAATCGCGGGCGGTGACCCGCACGTCGATGCACGATCCGTCGGAGGAGACCTCCTTCTCGCGCGCGTCGTCGGCGGCCGTGCGCAGGGCGGGGGCGATGGCGGGGGCGGCCACGACGTCCACGCGCACCGCGTCGTCGCTGCACGAACCGCCGAAGTTGAGCAGGTCGCTGCGGACGGCGACCGCCGTGCCGGCGGCGACCGTCAGGACGAGTGCCGTCGCGATGGCCACCGTGCGGCCGCGGGTGCGTGGCCGTGGGTCGGGTGCGTCCGTCCCGTACTCATCGGGCAAGCTGTGACGTCCCATGGCGGTGGTGCCCCTCCTTGAGCGATGAAGCAAGGAAAGAGGGGGTGGCATGACCGCAATCGGCGTCCGTCCCCCTCGGCCTGTCGCGCACGATCTTCGCAACTACATTCGAGACCCTAGCGGGGCGGAGATGGGGATGAGGCGGGATTACTCAACTGGAGGCGGAGTGCAAGCGGAGTCCGGGCCGTTGGCCGGTTCTTTTCGGGGCGAGGGGCCATCGCGACGGATCCTCCGGGACGAGACACTGCTCGTCCTGGCGCTCTCACTGGGCGCGAGCGGTGTGTCCGCGCTGATCAGCTTTGTCGGATCGGTCACCAAACCGGGTGGTCTGAAGGACCAGGCGGCGACCATGAACGCGTCGGCCGCTCCGGGGCGGCCATGGCTTGATCTCGCGTGGCAATTGTTCGGAATCACGACGGCGCTGGTGCCGGTGGCGCTGGTCGCGCACTTCCTGATCAGGGAGGGCGCCGGGCTGCGCACGATCGGCTTCGACCGGAGCAGGCCCTGGCCGGACCTGGGCCGCGGGGCGGCGGTCGCGGCGGTGATCGGCAGCACCGGGATCGCCTTCTACCTGGCGGCGCGGGGGCTCGGGTTCAACCTGACGGTGGTGCCGGAGGACCTGCCCGACGTGTGGTGGAAGTACCCGGTGCTCGTGCTGTCCGCGGTGCAGAACGCGGTGCTCGAGGAAGTGATCGTCGTCGGCTATCTGCTGCGCAGGTTCGGGCAGTTGGGGTGGACGCCGATGGCCGCGCTGGTCGGGAGCTCGGTGCTGCGCGGCTCGTACCACCTCTACCAGGGCATCGGCGGGTTCATCGGGAACATGGCGATGGGGGTGGTCTTCGTGCTCCTGTACCGGCGATGGGGGAGGGTCGGGCCGCTTGTGGTGGCCCATTCGCTGCTGGACATCGGTGCGTTCGTCGGATACGCGCTGCTCGCGGGGAAGGTGGGCTGGCTGCCCACGCCTTAGGCGGCGGGCAGGAGGGTGGTTCCTGGCGTGGGTGTGGGGACGTACGACCCAGTCGTACGTCCCCACACCCACGCCAGGCGCGTCCGGTGCGTCCAGCGCGTCAGGCGTGGAGCTCGCCCTCGATGACGGTGACGGCACGGCCCGTCAGGAGCGTGCGGTCGCCGCGCAGTTCGGTGCGGACGAGGCCGCTGCGGGCCGAGGCCTGCAGGCCGGTGAGCTCCGCGCGGCCGAGGCGCTGGGACCAGAAGGGGGCCAGGGCCGTGTGCGCGCTGCCGGTCACCGGGTCCTCGTCGATGCCGACGTTGGGGAAGAAGCACCGGGAGACGAAGTCGTAGCCGCGGGTGGGGTCTTCGGCGGGTGCGGTGGCGATGATGCCGCGCTCGGAGTACTGGGCGAGGGCCTTGTGGTCCGGGGTGAGGGTGCGCACCGTCTTCTCGTCCGCGAGCTCGACCAGCAGGTCGCCGAGGCTCGCTCCGGCGTCGAACACCGCGAGCGGCTCGGCGCCGAGCGCCTGCGCCGCGCCGTCGGGAATCTCGGCCGGGGTGAGCGGGGCGGTCGGGAAGTCCATGGTGACGGTGCCGTCGGCGCGCGCCGACGTGGTCAGTACGCCGCTGCGGGTGGCGAACCGTACGGGGCCTTGGGCGGTGCCGGTGACCTGCAGGACGTGGGCGGTGGCGAGCGTGGCGTGGCCGCAGAGGTCGACCTCGGTGGCGGGAGTGAACCACCGCAGAGTCCAGTCGGCTTCGCCGTCCGCGGGGAGGGGGTGGGCGAAGGCGGTCTCGGCGTGGTTGACCTCCGCGGCCACGTTCTGGAGCCAGGCGTCCTCGGGGAAGGCGTCGAGGAGGAGGACGCCTGCGGGATTGCCCTCGAAGGGGCGGTCGGTGAAGGCGTCGACGATGCGGATGCGGTGAGAAGTCGGCATGTCGATGACGCTAGCGGGCCGATGTGAGGGCGGGACAAGGCCAATCGGGGGTTGGTGGCCCGTCCCCGGGTATCGCTGCCGTGCAGTCGACCGGCCCGCCGCACAGCCCTCTGCACTCCGCTCTCCCCGGCGCAACCCCCCTGACCTGCGGCTCTGCCCACCTTCCCGGGGAGCCTTGTCATCCGAACAGTTCCGATATATCGTTGACGCATCGCGACAGATCAACGATGGCGCGATAGATCACCTGCTAATACAACATCAAGCACACTGAGGAGTGATTGCCATGCGTTCCCACGGTTACGAACACGAGCACGGACGCGGAAAGTGCGGCCCCGGACACGAGGGTCGCGGCGGCTTCGAGGGGCGGCGCGCCGCGTTCGGTCCCTTTGGGCCCGGCTTCGGCGGTCCCGGTGGGCCCGGTGGCCCCTGGGGCGGACGAGGCGGCAGGGGCGGTCCGCGAGGCAGGGCACGGCGCGGCGACGTACGCGCGTCGATCCTGGCCCTCCTGAAGGACCGGCCGATGCACGGCTACGAGATGATCCAGGAGATCGCCGAGCGCAGCGGCGGGGCATGGAAGCCCAGCCCCGGTTCGGTGTACCCGACCCTCCAGCTCCTGGAGGACGAGGGCCTGATCAGCAGCGCGAGCGAGGGCGGCAAGAAGCTCTTCTCGCTCACCGAGGCCGGCGTCACCGCGGCCGAGGAAGGTCCCGACGCGCCTTGGGAAGAGGCCGGGCGCGGGGTCGACTGGGAGACGCTGAACGAGATCCGGCAGGCCGGCTTCGGCCTGATGGAGGCGTTCGGCCAGGTCTGGAAGACCGGCAGCAAGGACCAGCGCGAGAAGGCCCTCACGGTCATCAACGACGCCCGCAAGAAGCTGTACCTGATCCTCGCCGATGAGGACTGAGGTGGTGGGGGTCGACGACCCCCAACGCCATTGAGGCGCCCCGCACTTTCGTGTGGGGCGCCTCTTTGCGTTCGTGTGAAGGGCCGGGGCTCGTGAAGGTGGGAACTCGTGAAGGCGGGAGCTCAGGTCACCAGGCCTGCCAGCTTCCGCAGCGACTCGTCCAGCGCCGCCGTCGCCGAGTCCTTCAGCTTGCCCGCCATCAGGGAGACCGCCGCGCCCGTGAACTCCCCGTCTATGCGTACCTTCGTCGCGCCCCCGTCGGGGGCGAGCGTGTATCGAGTGCCGACCGTGACACCCATCGGGCCCTTGCCCTTGATGGCCAGGGTGCGCTCGCTCTCCAGGTCCTCGATCGTCCAGTTGACCTCGGCGGGGAAGCCCATCAGCTTCATGTTCTCCGCGAACGTGCCGCCCACCTCCAGCGTGGTGGGGCCGCCCTTCGGGAAATTGGTGTGCGTGGCGTTCCACTCGCCGTACGAGGAGAAGTCGGTGAGTTGGGCCCAGACCTTCTCGGCGGGCGCCTCGATCCGTGCTTCCGCGCTGACTTCGGCCATGCGACGACCCCTTCTCGTTGGGCGCTGCGGCGGGGCGCAGCTGCGGTGTCGCGGAACGTAGCCGCACGCCCCGGAACATTCAATACTGATGAACCGTCAGATATTGTGGACACTCCGCCCGAGCCGCCCCGTACGGGGTCGGGTACTGTTGCCCTCCCCGCGACGGACGCGGGCAGAGAGACCCGGGAGGTGAGACCCATCACCGCAGCAGCAGGTAGGGCGCTCCCCCTTCGCGACCGCGCGGTTCACCCGGCATAGGTGACCGAGGGAGCCCCACAGGCATCCCGAAAGGTTCCACTTCTCATGTCGGTTTCACCTTCGTCACCCGCGTCATCGCCCATAGAACCCCTCACCCCTTCCGCCGTCGTCACCAGGCTGCGCGCCGCCGGCTGCGTCTTCGCCGAGGACGAGGCGGAGTTGCTTCTCGCCACTGCGCGTGACCACGCCGAGCTCGCCGCCATGGTGGAGCGGCGCGTCGCGGGCCGTCCGCTCGAACACGTCCTGGGGTGGGCGGAGTTCCGCGGTCTGCGGATCGCCGTGGACGCCGGGGTCTTCGTGCCCCGGCGGCGCACCGAGTTCCTCGTGCGGGAGGCCGCCGCCCTCGCCGGGCCCGGGGCCGTCGTCGTCGACCTGTGCTGCGGCTCGGGTGCGCTGGGGGCCGCGCTCGGCGCCGCCGTCGACCGGGTCGAGCTGCACGCCGCCGACATCGACCCCGCGGCCGTGCGGTGCGCCCGGCGCAACGTCGCCGACGTGGGGGGACGGGTGTACGAGGGCGACCTCTACGCGCCGCTGCCCGGTGCCCTCCGGGGCCGGGTCGACGTACTCCTCGCGAACGTCCCCTACGTACCCACCGAAGAGGTCGGACTCCTGCCGCCGGAAGCCCGCATCCACGAGGCCCGCGTGGCGCTCGACGGCGGAGCGGACGGCCTCGACGTCCTGCGGCGGGTGACCGCGGACGCGGGGCGCTGGCTGGCGCCCGGCGGCCGGCTGCTGTTCGAGACGAGCGAGCGGCAGGTGCCGTACGCGCTCGAAGCGGTCACCGACGGCGGGCTCGTGGCGCGGTCGGTGAGCGACGAGGAGCTGTACGCGACGGTCGTCGTCGGGACGCGGCCCGCATAGATCTCCTGCGCGGCTCGCTCGGCCGGGGGTCAGCCGACCTTGCGTATGACCGCCGCGTCGAACAGGTCGCACGCCCTGGGGAAGGGACCCTCGTCGTGGCAGTGCCAGGCCTCCCAGAACAGGTCGGCGGGCAGCGCGTCATCGGGTGCGTACACCCGATACACGTACTGCCTGCCGTCGATCGCCGGCAGCGCGACCATCCAGCACCCGCACTCCATGCCTGAAAGACGAGTGACCGGTGCGCCACGGTTGCGTTCCCGGCGCGAATCAAGGCGGCGCGCGCCCCTGGGGGAACAAGGGTGGGATCTCATCCGTAAGGAGGAGAAGCCACACATGCGTACCCAACCTGTGTCGGACGCGAAGATGCTTCCCACCGCCGATGACGCCTCCTTCGGGGGCTGATGGGGTGGGAGATGTGCAAAGCCGTACCCCGCAGGGCGCCGAGCCCGGCCCGACCCGAGCAGACATCGACTCCCGGCTCAGCGCCACGCTGGCCTCGGTGGTGGCCGGCGCGCGCCGGCGTGCCGTACGGGACGGGGACCGGCAGATCGACACCGCGCATCTGCTGCACTCGCTCCTGGAGACCGACCCCGACGTGCGGGCCGCCTTCGACGACGGGGACCAGGTGGTGCGGCTCCTCGGCTATCTCGTCCAGCGCAGCATCGGCTACGGCCTGCAGTGGCAGGGGACGGTCGAGGACTCCGGAGCGGTGCCGCTGGTGCGCCAGGGCGGCTCCGCGTCCGTGAAGGAGACCGGCTGGTCGCCGTCCGCGTCCGCGGCCATGGAGGCGGCCATCGGGCGGGCCGACCGGCGCGGCGAACCGCGTGCGCTCGGCATCGACCTCCTGGTGGCGCTCGTCGCCGATCCGGACTGCCGCGCGGTCGAGGTCCTCGGCCGGGCCGGAGCCGACGCGCAGGTGATCCTGCGGCGGGTCGAGAGCGATCCGTACGCCGGGACGTATGTCGATCCGTACGCCGATCCGTACCCCGATCCGTACGCCGGGACGTCCGCCGATTGAGACAGGGTCTATCGGGGGTGACGCTCATGACACGTCCTGCCATGATGTGCCGGTGCAAGCGTCTCAGGGGAAACAGACAGGCTCGATGCCGAGCCAGGGGAGAGGCGTCGGCCTGGGGCTCGCCCTGGGGTCGGCGGTCGCCTTCGGCGGCTCGGGTGTCGCGGCCAAGCCGCTGATCGAGGCGGGCCTCGACCCGCTGCACGTGGTGTGGCTGCGGGTGGCGGGCGCCGCCCTGGTGATGCTGCCGGTCGCCTGGCGCCACCGCGGGCTGCTGCTCCGCAGGCCCGCGCTCCTGCTCGGCTTCGGCCTGCTGGCCGTGGCCGGCGTCCAGGCCTGCTACTTCGCGGCGATCTCCCGTATCCCCGTGGGTGTCGCGCTCCTGGTCGAATACCTCGCCCCCGCGCTCGTCCTCGGCTGGGTGCGCTTCGTGCAGCGGCGGCCCGTGACGCGGGCGGCCGCGGTGGGCGTGGTGCTCGCGGTCGGCGGGCTCGCCTGTGTCGTCGAGGCGTGGGCCGGGCTGAGCTTCGACGCCGTGGGGCTGCTCCTCGCGCTGGGCGCCGCGTGCTGCCAGGTCGGCTACTTCGTCCTGTCCGACCAGGGCAGCGACGCGGGCGACGACGCCCCTGATCCGCTCGGCGTCATCGCGTTCGGGCTCCTGATCGGCACCGCGGTCCTCACTGTCGTGGCGCGCCCCTGGGGCATGGACTGGTCGGTGCTCGCGGGAAGCGCGGACATGGACGGCTCGGCCGTGCCCGCGTGGGCGCTGGTCGGCTGGATCGTGATCGTCGCGACCGTCGTGGCGTATGTGACCGGGGTGCTCGCGGTGCGCCGGCTCTCGCCCCAGGTGGCAGGGGTCGTGGCCTGTCTGGAAGCGGTCATCGCGACCGTGCTCGCCTGGGTCATGCTGGGCGAACACCTGTCGGCGCCGCAGATCATCGGGGGCGCCGTGGTGCTCGCGGGGGCGTTCATCGCGCAGTCGTCCACGCCCTCCAAACCTCCTGAGGGGCCCGCCGCGGGCGGGGCGCCGGAGCCGAAGGAACGGTTGTCGCCGACCGGCACCGCCGCCTAAGGTGTTGATCATGCATTCACGCGCGCTCGTTCTTCCGCCTCCCGCCGCCTAGGCGCGGGCACCTCCTGGATCACACCCGGCCGGTGGCCGGGTGGGACGACGCTGCCCGCAGACGGAGCCAAGGACCTCTCTTTTCCTTTCTGCGGAGAATTCACGTGTCGCATGTGTCGACTGCTGCCTCCGGCCTGTCCGTCGGGCGAGGCCTCTTCTATCTGATCGTCGCCGGTACGGCCTGGGGCACCGCGGGTGCCGCCGCCGCGCTCGTCTTCAAGGCCAGTGACATGGGGCCGGTCAGCCTGTCCTTCTGGCGCTGCGCGGGCGGCTTCGTGCTGCTCTACGCCGTCCGTATGGTGCGGTCGCGCCGACGGTCCGCGTACGTCGCCGAGAGCGCGCCGCTGCGGCGCAGGCTGCCCCGGATCGTGGCGACCGGCGTGGCCCTCGCCGTGTTCCAGACCGCCTACTTCGCGGCCGTCGAGTCGACCGGGCTCGCGGTCGGCACGGTGGTCACGATGGGCGCCGGGCCCGTACTCATCGCGCTCGGGGCGCGGTTCACCATGGCGGAGCGGCTCGGGGGCGGCGGCGTCGTGGCCGTGGCCGGGGCGCTCGCCGGGCTCGTGGTGCTCGTCCTGGGCGGCGGGGGCGCGAGCGTGCGTCCGGTGGGCGTCGGGTGGGGGCTGCTCTCGGCCGCCGCCTACGCCGCGATGACGCTGCTCACGCGGTGGTGGGGCCGGGACGGCGGCGCCGACTCGTCCGACACGACCGTCTGGTCGTTCGCCGTGGTGTCCGTCTGCCTGCTGCCGCTGGCCGCGGTGGAGGGGCTCGTCCCGCACACGGCCGACCCGGCGCGGATGGGCCTCTACCTGCTCTACATCGTCGTGATCCCGACGGCGGTCGCCTACGCCCTGTACTTCGCGGGCGCCGCCGTCATCCGGTCGGCGACCGTCTCCGTGATCACGCTCCTGGAGCCGCTGAGCGCCGCGGTCATCGCGGTCGTGCTGCTCGGCGAGGAGCTGACCGTGTCGACGGTGCTCGGCACCCTGCTGATGCTGGCCGCGGTGACGGGCCTCGCGGTCGCCGAGACGGTCGCTGCGCGGCGGGGGAGGGTTCTCGCGGGACAGGGTTGGAGTGGCCGTGCCCCGCGTGTGTTGTCCTGAACCGCGCGCCCGTGGGGGCTGGGCGCGCAGTTCCCCGCGCCCCTGACGGGGCGCTCAGCGGCGGCGCAGCTGGTGAGCCTGCGCCGCCGCGTCACGCGGGCCGTCGCGTTCCGCGAGACCTGCCGCGATCCGGTCCTGGATGTCCTGTGGCTTGTTGCCCGCGTACTTGAACTTCGCCCGTACGCCGGTCACTTCGAGGCACAGGACACGGATGCCGGAGAGCAGGCGGCCGAAGGGGTCTTCGCCCGCCACGGCCGGGTCCGTGCCTCCCTCCGGCTGGAAGTGGGCGACCTGGCGGTTGAGGAGTTCGGCCTTGACCTGCGGTGAGTCCACGACGCGGGCGGTGCAGCGGAGCTGGACGGCGGCGTACAAGCTGGTCGGCACCCCGTGCTCGGCAGGGGTGCCCGCGGGGGCCTTCCAGGGGCCCGGTACGTACACGTAGTCGTCGACCACGCTCAGCAGCACTTCGGGATCGGCTTCCAGCGCGGGCCACAGCGGGTTGGGGCGCGCCAGGTGCGTGATTACCCGGCCCTGCGGGCCGTGGTCGGCCTCGTACACGAAGTGCGCGGGCTGGACGTGCGGGGGCTCTCCGGGCAGGCCGTTCACGGCGAGCTGCCCGAAGTCGTGGCCGGCGAGCCACTGTTGCCACTCGGCGTCGGAGCGCGGGGCGTCCCAGGGGTGGATCAGCATCACAGCTCGCTGAGGTAGTCGGGGACGGCGATGCCGGGGTCGAGATCGGCCGACGGGATGAGGGCGCCGTAGCCGTTGCGCACCGGGACGACGCCGGACCAGTACGGGAGGTCGAGGTCCTCGGCGTCGTCGGTCGGGGCGCCGGTACGCATCTTGGCGGAGACCGCGGCGAGGTCGAGGCTGAGCACGGCGGTGGCCGCGAGCTCCTTGGCGTTCGCGGGGCGGGAGTCGGTGGAGCGGCCCGGCACGACGTGGTCGACGAGCGCGTCGAGGGCGGTGCGCTTCTCCTCGGGGTCCGTGACCTGGTGGGCGGTGCCGTGGATCACCACGGACCGGTAGTTGAGCGAGTGGTGGAAGGCCGACCTGGCCAGGACGAGGCCGTCGACGTGGGTGACGGTCACACAGACCGCGAGCCCCGGGTCCTCCTCCTGCTGCCGGGCGCCGCCCGCCATCCGCAGCGGCCGGGAGCCCGTCGAACCGTGCACGTACAGGCGCTCGCCCACCCGGCCGTACAGCGTCGGCAGGACGACGGGGGTGCCGTCACGCACGAAGCCGAGGTGGCAGACGTAGGCCTCGTCGAGTATCGCGTGCACCAATTCCTGGTCGTACGCGGCGCGGTCCCGGCCGCGGGTGGGGACGGTGAGTTCGGTCGGCGCGTACGAGGCGGTGTCGGTGGCGGTCTCGACGCCGGCCTCGATGCCGGACTCGGATACGACGCTCATTGCCTTCTCCATTGCACTAGTGCATAATCTGTTTTGTGCTAGGAGAGTATCGGATCGAAGGCCGGCGCGCAGCTGAGATCGCTGCCAGCGTGGAGCGTGCGGTGGGTGGCGGAGACCTGGAACCCGGGCAACTGCTCCCGCCGATGCGTGAGTTGGCGCAGCGGCTCGGGGTGAATCCCAATACGGTGGCCGCCGCCTATCGCACGCTGCGCGAACGCGGCGTCATCGAGACGGCTGGGCGGCGCGGCAGCCGCGTACGTCCCAAGCCAGCGACGACGGTGCGCGAGCTGATCCGCGTGGACGTGCCCGCCGGAGTGCGCGACGTGTCGAACGGCAATCCGGACACGGCGCTGCTCCCGCCGCTCGCCGAGGTGTTCGCGGCCGCCGCCGCGGAGGGCGACCGGAACCCCGTGCTGTACGGGCAGGAGGCCGTGCACCCTGATCTGACCCGCCACGCGCGCGTGGCCCTCGACGAGGACGGCGTGCCGGACGGTCCCGTCGCCGTCACCTCCGGGTCCCTCGACGCCATCGAGCGCGTGCTCGCGGCGCATCTCAAGCCCGGCGACGCGGTGGCCGTCGAGGACCCGGGCTGGGGGAGCCTGCTCGATCTGATGCCGGTGCTCGGGCTGCGTACGGTCCCGGTGGGCGTCGACGACGACGGGCCGCTGCCCGCCGACGTGGAGGACGCGCTGCGCGGCGGCGTCCGGGCGCTCATCGTCACCGACCGCGCCCAGAACCCGACGGGCGCCGCGATCAGTGCTCCACGCGCGCGTGCCCTGCGAAAAGTGCTCTCCGTGCACAAGGACGTGCTGCTCATCGAGGACGACCACGGCCACGCCATCGTCGACCTGCCGCTGCACCCCCTGGCGGGCGTGACCCGAAGCTGGGCCTTCGTCCGCTCCACGGCCAAGGCGTACGGCCCTGACCTGCGCCTCGCCCTGCTCACCGGGGACGCGGTCACCGTCGATCGCGTACAGGGACGCCAGCGGCTCGGCCCCGGGTGGGTGAGCCATCTGTCGCAGCGCGCCGTGGTGCGGCTGTGGACGGACGGGGCGGTGGACCCGGCCGAGGTGGCGGCGTCCTACGGTCGGCGCCGTGACGCCCTGATCGCCGCGCTCGCCGCGCGGGGCGTCACGGCGCACGGGCGCAGCGGCATGAACGTGTGGGTGCCCGTGCCGGACGAGACGGGTGCGGTCTCCAGGCTGCTGCACGCGGGGTGGGCCGTCGCGCCCGGGGCGCGGTTCCGTATGAGTGCGCGGCCCGGGGTGCGGATCACAGTGTCGACGCTCGGGGACGGTGACATCGAAGCGGTGGCGGACGCCGTCGCCTCCGCCACCGGGCCCGCTCCCGCGCGGCGTTATGAGTGAGCGGGCTTCCGTGAGCGATCACGCGGCCTGGACTGGGTGAGCGCCGCGCCCGCCAGGACGATCACCGCGCCGACCGGCGTCGACCAGCTCAGGGACTCGCCGAGCACGGCGACGCCCGCGGCGGTGGCGATGACCGGGACGAAGTACGTGACCATCTGCGCCGTCGTCGGCCCGACCTCGGCGACGAGGCCGTACTGGATCAGGAAGGCGACCCCGGTGCCGACGGCACCCAGTGCCACGATCGCGAGGAGCGGCGCGACGGGGAAGTGCGTGGGCAGGGACGTGAACAGCGGGGTCACCACGGCCAGTTCGACGGTCGCGACAAGGAGCTGGGCGCCGGTCAGGGAGAGGTTCGAGTGGGAGGAACCGGCCAGGGTCCGGCGCACGTAGATCCAGCCGATGGGGTAGCAGAGCGAGGCGAGCAGTGCCATCGCCGTACCGCCGAAGTCCAGGCCGCTGAAGCCCTGCCAGGCGCCGAGGACCGTGAGCACTCCCAGGAACCCGATGCCGAGCCCCGCGACCCTGCGCCGTGTCGGACGGTCCTCGGAGAGCGCGACCAGGGAGAGCGCCATGCCCCACAGGGGCGACGTCGCGTTGCAGATGCCGGCGAGCGTGGACGGGATCGTCAGCTCCGCGTACGCGAACAGCGAGAACGGCAGGGCGTTGAGCAGCAGCGCCGAGACCGCGAGATGCCCCCACGTGCGTGCCCCGCGCGGCAGCCGCTCGCGCTTCGTCACGAGGACGGCCGCGACGACCGCGGTGCCGAACACCAGCCGTCCCAAGGTGACTTGGAAGGGTGCGTAGCCCTCGGTGCCGACCTTGATCAGCAGGAAGCTGAAGCCCCAGATCAGCGAGAGGATGCCGAAGCGGAGGCGCCAGCCGAGGGCGCGGCTCTTCGGATCCGCGGGGGAGGGAGGGGCGGAGGGGGCGGCTAGGGAGCCGGACGGGGTGGTGGTGGCGCTCATGTACGTCACCTTGAAGCAGCCGACCTCGTAGAACAAGCGAAATAAACTGCCTGGTATCCCGTAGCATCGCTTACATGTTGAACCTGGAGCGCCTGCGCACGCTCGACGCACTGGCCCGGCACGGCTCGGTCAGCGGCGCCGCGGCGGGACTGCACGTCACGACGTCGGCCGTCTCCCAGCAGATGACCAAGCTGGAGCGCGAGGTGGGCCAGCAGCTCCTGGCCAAGAACGGCCGCGGGGTGCGCCTCACCGACGCCGGACGGCTGCTCGCCGAGCATGCCGCGCGCATCCTCTCCCAGGTGGAGCTCGCCAGGGCCGACCTGGAGGAACAGCGCGGCAAGGCCGTCGGTGAGCTGCGCATCGCCGCGTTCCCCACGGCGATGCGCGGCCTGCTGCCCACCACGCTCGCCGCGCTGAGTGCCGGACATCCCGGCCTGCGTGTCCGCTCCCAGGAGCTGGAGCCCCAGCCCGCGGTGGCCGCCGTGGTGCGCGGCGACATCGACATGGCGGTGGTGCTCGACTGGTACAACAAGCCGTTGCCGATGCCCGAGGGCCTGGTCAAGGCAGCCCTCCTGGACGACCCCACCGACGTCGCCATGCCCGCGGGGCACCCCCTTGCCGACCGCGACGAGGTGGACCTGGAGGAGTTCGCGGACGACGAGTGGATCACCTGGGCGGAGGGCGAGTTCTGCCATGAGTGGCTGATGTTCACGCTGCGCGCCAAGGGCATCGAGCCCCGGATCGCCCACCGCGCTGAGGAGCACCACACCCAGCTCGCGCTGGTGGCCGCGGGTCTCGGCGTGTGCGTGGCGCCCCAGTTGGGGCGCGATCCGATGCCTGCCGGGGTCAGGACGGTCCCGGTGCGGCACCGGGTGCGCCGCCAGGTGTACGTGGTGTGGCGCGCGGACGCGGACCGCCGGCCGTCGATCAGGGCCGCTGTGGAGGCGCTCAAGGGGGCGGGGGCGGCTCTGGGCCGGTGATCAGGGGCGGGCCTGCAGCTCGGCCAGTTTCCGGAAGTCCCAGGACGCGATCGCGTCGGGCGTGAGCCGGATCCAGGCGTGCTTCCCGTCGTACGGCATCGTGTCCATCCCGAAGTACTTCTGGGCGAACAGCCGCTCAGGGGCGTCCAGTTCGGGGCATGGCTCGCCCACGCGCGGTGACTCGGCGACGAAGACCGCCGTCCCGGACAGCTCCACGCCCCGCAGCTCCCCGTACTCCACGCCCGCGTCGATCACCACGGCGATCCGCTGGTCGCCCCGCAGGTCCGCCCAGCGCTTGCTGCGGGTGATCGAGAACAGCCACAAGGACGTGCCGTCCCAGGCGAACCAGAGCGCGCTGACGTGCGGGGCGCCGTCCGCGGACACGGTGGCGACCCGGCAGGTGCGCTCCTCGGCGAGGAACGCGTCGAGCTCGCCCGGCGACATCATGATCCTGCGGCCCCTGCGCTGTGTGACGGCCATCGGTCCTCCCGCGGCAAAGGGAAAAGGTGGGCGCACGAAGAGAACTGACTGGTCGTCAGTTTCGTACGTCAGGAAAGCATGCGGTCTCTTCCGCCGTGGCGCAATGGCCGCTAGCCTCCGCGCATCCCGGGCGCCGGTCGCCTCGGCAGTCCCGGATGACCTGGACGACCCGGACAGGGGGAGCCATGCCGTCGTACGAACAGCTCAGGGAACTCCTCGATCCCGCCACCACCGTACTGATGACCGTCGAGTGCCAGCAGGGCGTGGTGGGGACGGAGAGCGCACTGCCCGAACTCGCCGACCAGGCGCGCACGTCGGGCTGCCTCGCCAATGTCGCGCGGCTCGTCTCCGCCGCCCACCAGGCAGGCGTCCAGGTCCTGCACGCCGTCGCCGAACGGCGGCCCGACGGGCGGGGCGCCAACCACAACGCGCGCCTCTTCCGTGCCGCCGGGCGGCTGCCCGTGCAGCAGCTGTCCGGGACCAAGGCCGTACGGATCGCGCCGCCCATCGAGGTGACCGACGAGGACTTCGTCGTACGGCGGCTGCACGGGCTCTCGCCCCTCGCGGGAACGGACGTCGATCCGCTGCTGCGCAATCTGGGGTGCCGCACCCTCCTGGTGACCGGTGTGTCGGCGAACGTGGCGATACCGAACGCCGTCTTCGACGCCGTGAACCTCGGCTACACCGCCGTCGTGGCGGCGGACGCCATCGCGGGAGTCCCCTCCGACTATGCACCCGCGATGATCCGCAACACGCTCGCCCTGGTGGCCACCATCGCCACCACCGAGGACATCCTCGGCAGCTGGAAGCGTCCTAGGCCAGTGTGATCGAGTCCCCGTCCACGCGGATCTCGGCGGCGGGCAGTGGTTTCGTCGCCGGGGACGCCTTCACGCTCCCGTCCGCGATGGCGAACTTGCTTCCGTGACAAGGGCAGTTGATGGTGCCGCCCTGCACGCTCGTCACCGGACACTGTTTATGGGTGCAGCGGTTCGAGAAGGCCTTGAACTCGCCCTCCGTCGGCTGGGTCACGACCACCCCCTCCTCCTTGAAGATCTTGCCGCCGCCCACCGGGATCTCCGAGGTCTTGGCGAGCACGGCCCCGGCGGCGCCCTCGGGCTTCTCGGCTTTGTCGGGCGCCTTGTCCGCGGCCGGATCGGAGTCGTACGAGTCGTCGCTCTCCCCGCAGGCGGCGAGCGCGGCGGCCAGGCTGACGACACCCGCCGCCGCGACGACGGAACGGCGGGAGGGCGCGGGCAGAGGTTCCTTCGAAAGGGTCATGTCCGGTGGTACGAGACCGCGCACCGTCGTGTTCAAACGCTCAAGCACTTCTTGCGCGAGCCGAGTTCGGACCGGCACTAACCTGGGGCAATGCTCACCGAAGTCACCGCGGTCCGGTACGCGACGCCCCTGCGGGAGGGCGGATCGCTCCCCGGCCTCGTCGAAGCCGTCGACGGCCGGGGAACGTACGCGCCGTACGTCATGAAGTTCACCGGGGCCGGACAGGGCCGCAAAACGCTCGTCGCCGAGGTGATCTGCGGGCAGCTGGCCCGCGGCCTCGGGCTGCGGGTGCCGGGCCTCACGGGGATCACGCTCGACCCGGTGCTCGGCCTCGGCGAGCCCGATCAGCAGGTGCAGGCGCTGCTCAAGTCGAGCGGCGGTCTCAACCTCGGGATGGAGTACCTCTCGGGCGCGCTCGGCTTCGACGCGCTCGCCCACGACGTCGATCCGGCCGAGGCGGGCCGCGTCGTGTGGTTCGACGCGCTCATCAACAACGTGGACCGCTCCTGGCGCAACCCGAACATGCTCGTGGTCGGCGGCGACCTGTGGCTCATCGACCACGGCGCGAGCATGATCTGGCACCACAACTGGCGCACCGCCGAGACCGCGGCCGCCAAGCCGTACGACGCGTCCGACCACGCCCTCGCCCCCTTCGGCCCCGACGTCGCCACGGCCGCCGCCGAGCTCGCCCCGCTGGTGACCGAGGAGCTGCTCGCCGAGGCCGCCGCCGATGTGCCCGACGTGTGGCTCGTGGACGAGCCGGGCTTCGACGACCCCGACGCCGTGCGCCGCGCCTATGTGTCGGCGCTGCTGCCGCGGGCCAAGACCATCCACGAACGGATCCAGCTGCCCGAGCCGCAGCGGAAGGGTGCCGACCAGTGACCGAGCAGCCGTTGCCTGCCCAGGCGATCCAGCGTGACGTCTTCGAGTACGCCCTGGTGCGCGTCGTGCCGCGCGTGGAGCGCGGGGAGCAGTTCAACGCGGGGGTGGTTGTCTACTGCCGGGCCAAGTCCTTCGTGGCCGCCCGTACGCATCTCGACGAGGGCAAGCTGCGGGCCCTGGACCCGGAAGCCGACCCCGAGGGCGTCAAGGCCGCGCTCGGCGCCGTCGAGAGGATCTGCTCGGGGGGCGAAGGTGCAGGTCAGGCCGAGCGCGACGATGCCGGGCGGCGATTTCGGTGGCTGATCGCGCCGCGCTCGACCGTCGTGCAGCCGGGGCCGGTGCACACGGGTCTCACGGCGGATCCTGCCGCAGAGGTGGACCGACTCCTCGACCTCCTGGTGAGGTGAAGAATCACAGCTCCCGGTGTGCCGTTGACACCGGGTGCCAGGGCTTCTAGCGTCTCGTTCAGCTGAAGGTACTAAGCGGTCGCTCACCATCGGGGCGTACCGTAGAGCCGCATCCCAAGGGCGAGGAGAACCAGCATGTCCACCACTGAGCAGCGCGTCGCGGTCGTGACCGGAGCAGCGCGAGGCATCGGCGCGGCGACCGCCGTGCGTCTGGCCGCCGAAGGCCGCGCCGTCGCGGTGATCGACCTCGACGAGGCCGCCTGCAAGGACACCGTCACGACGATCACGGCTGCCGGTGGCAGGGCGATCGCGGTCGGCTGCGACGTGTCCGACGAGGCTCAGGTCGAGGCGGCCATCGCCCGGATCGCCGACGAGCTCGGCGCGCCCACGATCCTCGTGAACAACGCCGGCGTGCTCCGCGACAACCTCCTCTTCAAGATGAGCGCGAACGACTGGGACACGGTCATGAACGTGCACCTGCGCGGTGCGTTCCTGATGTCCCGCGCGATCCAGAAGCACATGGTGGACGCCAAGTTCGGCCGGATCGTGAACCTCTCCTCGTCCTCCGCGCTCGGCAACCGCGGCCAGGTCAACTACGCCGCGGCCAAGGCCGGCCTGCAGGGCTTCACCAAGACCCTCGCCAAGGAGCTCGGCAAGTTCGGCGTCACCGCCAACTCCGTGGCCCCGGGCTTCATCGTCACCGAGATGACCAAGTCCACCGCCGACCGCGTCGGCATGGGCTTCGAGGACTTCCAGGCCGCGGCCGCCACGCAGATCCCGGTGCAGCGCGTGGGCCGCCCCGAGGACATCGCCAACGCCATCGCGTTCTTCACGGGCGACGCCGCGGGCTTCGTCTCGGGCCAGGTCATGTACGTGGCCGGCGGCCCGCTCAACTAGTTCTGTTCCGGAGGGATGCGGGAGATGACAGTGCAGGACAGCGGGAAGACCGCGCTCATCACGGGCGCGAGCCGCGGAATCGGCTACGGCATCGCGGAGGCGCTCGTCGCCCGTGGTGACCGCGTGTGCATCACCGGACGCAACGAGGACGCGCTCAAGGAGGCCGTCGAGAGGCTCGGCGCCGACCGCGTCATCGGCGTCGCGGGCAAGGCCCACGACGAGGCCCACCAGGCGGTCGCCGTCGAGCGCGCCATGGAGGCCTTCGGACGGGTCGACTTCTTGATCAACAACGCCGGGACGAACCCGGTGGCCGGGCCGATCGCCGAGCTCGACCTCAACGTGGCGCGCAAGGTCTTCGAGACCAACGTGATCTCGGCGCTCGGCTTCGCCCAGCAGACCTGGAAGGCCTGGCAGAGCGAGAACGGCGGCGCGATCGTGAACATCGCCTCCGTCGCGGGCATGGCCCCCTCGCCGTTCATCGGCGCGTACGGCGTGAGCAAGGCCGCCATGGTCAACCTCACCCTGCAGCTCGCGCACGAGTTCGCGCCGAAGGTGCGGGTCAACTCGATCGCGCCGGCCGTGGTCAAGACGCAGTTCGCCAAGGCGCTGTACGAGGGCCGGGAGGAGGAGGCCGCCGCCGCGTACCCCCTGGGGCGGCTCGGCATGCCCGAGGACATCGGGGGCGCCGCCGCGTTCCTCACCTCCAGCCAGTCGGACTGGATCACGGGGCAGACACTCGTGGTCGATGGCGGCATCTTCCTCAATGCGGGCGTCAGCTGACGAAGGCTGCACAATCGCCAGGTACGCCATTCAAAAGGGACGTACATGCGCATCAAGTGCCCCGTCGGCGCCGCAAGTTGGCCCGGCGGGGCATTGCGATATTGTCTCCCGACCCATGGCATGGCCGATCGAGGAGCGTGCGCGTGTTCAGTGAAGTTCGCCTGGTGGCGGCGGCGGGTCTCCGTGGCCTGACCAGGCTGCCCCGCCGGGGCCTGCGGCCGGCCGCGGCGCTGGTGTCCATATCCCTGCTCTCGGGGTGCGGAGTTTTCTCTTCGGACGAGTCCGACGAGGAGCAGCAGATCACCGTCGGCACGATGAGTGCCCCCAGTACCCTCGATCCGGCGGCCGCCTGGGACAGCTCCTGGGAGCTGTACCGGAACGTCTTCCAGACGCTCCTGAGCTTCCCCAGCGGGGCGGCCGAGCCCGAGCCTGACGCGGCCGAGTCCTGCAAGTTCACCGACGCCACGAACAAGGTCTTCACCTGCGAGCTGCGGGAGGACCTCAAGTTCTCCGACGGCCACGAGCTCGACGCGAAGGCGGTCAAGTACACCTTCGACCGCATGCGGCGCATCGACGTCAAGGGCGGTCCCACCGGTCTGCTCGGATCGCTCGACTCGGTCGAGACGAAGGGCGACCGGACAGTCACGTTCCGGCTCAAGAAGCCGGACGCCACGTTCCCGTTCGTGCTCTCCACGCCCGCCATGTCGATCGTCGACCCCCGCGAGTACCCGGCGGACAAGCTCCGCGAAGGCACCTCGATCGCGGGCTCGGGGCCGTACGCCCTGGAGTCGTACAAGGCCGGTGAGCGGGCGGAGCTGGTCAAGAACACCCACTACAAGGGTGCGGCCGAGCGCAAGAACGACGCCGTCACGATCCGCTACTTCAAGAAGTCGGCCACCATGGTCGATGCCCTGAAGAACAAGCAGATCGACGTCACCTTCCGCGGACTCGCGGCGGAGGACATCGTCGAGATGCAGGCCAACAAGCACGCGCGCGAGGGCATCCAGCTCGTCGAGGGCTCGGGCACCGAGATCCGCTACCTGGTGTTCAACCCCGATGACCCCTGGGCCAGGAAGAAGCCGGTCCGCCAGGCCTTCGCCCAGGTCATCGACCGCCCGGCCATCGCCCACAAGATCTACCAGGACACGGTCGAGCCGCTGTACTCGATGGTCCCCCAGGGACTCACCGGCCACGGCACGGGCTTCTTCGACGACTACGGAGACCCCAGCGTCACCAAGGCCGCGAACATCCTCAAGAGCGCGGGCATCAACGAACCGGTGCCGCTCACGCTCTGGTACACGACCGACCGCTACGGTTCGGCGACCGAGGGGGAGTTCAAGGAGATCAAGCGGCAGCTCGAGGACTCGGGTCTTTTCAAGATCACGCTGAAGGGCCGTCCCTGGACCGAGTTCGACGCGGGCACCAAGAAGCGCGAGTACCCCGTCTTCGGCCGTGGCTGGTTCCCCGACTTCCCCGACGCGGAGAACTTCATCGCGCCGTTCATCGGCACGAAGAACGTGCTCAACACGCCGTACCCGTCACGGGAGATCACCGACGAGGTGCTGCCGCGCTCGCGCCGTGAGGCCGATCGTGGTGCGGTGGCCGACGACTTCGAGCGGGCCCAGAAGCTCCTCGTCGACGACGCACGGCTGCTCCCGTTGTGGCAGGGCAAGCAATACATCATGGCGAGCGAGGAGATCGCGGGCGGCGAGCGCGCCCTGGACCCCTCGGCGATCATGATGATGTGGGAGCTTCAGCGCAAGACGAGCTGGTAGCGGGACCGGTCGGCAGCGCACGGCCGGCTGGTGGCGGGAGTCCGCGGGCAGCGGGGCGGGGTCGGGCCGATTGTCAGTGGCCGCCGGTAGGTTCTGTGGTGAGAAGTGACCGCACACCGGAGGTTGTTGACGTGACCGACATCGCCATGCTGCCCGCGTCCTGGCGCGGAGTCCTCGGCGAGGAGCTGCAGAAGCCCTACTTCAAGGAGCTCACCGAGTTCGTCGAGGAAGAGCGGGAGAAGGGTCCCGTCTACCCTCCGCGTGACGAAGTGTTCGCCGCGCTCGACGCGACTCCGTACGACCAGGTCAAGGTCCTCGTCCTCGGTCAGGATCCGTACCACGGCGAGGGGCAGGGGCACGGCCTCTGCTTCTCCGTGCGGCCCGGCGTGAAGACCCCGCCCTCGCTGCGCAACATCTACAAGGAGATGAAGGAAGAGCTCGGCCACCCCGTGCCGGACAACGGCTATCTGATGCCGTGGGCCCAGCAGGGCGTCCTGCTCCTGAACGCGGTGCTCACGGTCCGCGCGGGAGAGGCCAACTCCCACAAGGGCAAGGGCTGGGAGAAGTTCACGGACGCGGTGATCCGCGCGGTGGCCGACCGCCCCGACCCCGCCGTCTTCGTCCTGTGGGGCAATTACGCCCAGAAGAAGCTTCCGCTCATCGACGAGGAGCGGCACGTGGTGGTGAAGGGCGCGCATCCGTCGCCGCTCTCGGCGAAGAAGTTCTTCGGCTCGCACCCCTTCACGCAGATCGACGCGGCGGTCGCCGCGCAGGGTCATGAGGCGATTGACTGGCGGGTGCCTGACCTGGGCTGAGCTCGGCCGGGGCCTTGTGGTGCGGGTGAAGCCGGAGCCGGAGCCGGGGGGAGCTGGGGTTGGGGCCGCGGTCGGGGCCTTGCGGTGCTGGTGAACTCGTTCGTGGTGGCGGCGTGCGCGATGCGTGCGCCGCCGTTCGCTTGCCCTGCCCCTGCCCCTGCCCCTGTCCCTGCCCGTCGCCGTGCGTGGCCTTATCGGGCTCGGCCAGGACTGTCACCGGGCTGGCCCAGCGGTACGGGGGAGCGCCTCGCGGCCGATCGCGCCTGACCGTGATTGTCAGCGGAGGCGGATAGCGTCGAGAGCGGTGTGCACGATGGCCGTACGGCGTACGAGTGTGGAGGACCCGGTGGCGGAGCAGCAGGAGCAGGCGGCGGAAGACGCCATGATGACCCGGATCGGGCAGGCGGTCATGCTGCATCACGGGGGCGACCGCGAGGAGGCGCAGGGACGCTTCCTGGGGCTGTGGTCGGAGATCGGCGAGGAGGGCGACCCGCTGCACCGCTGCACGCTGGCGCACTACATGGCGGACACGCAGGAGGATCCGTCGGACGAACTGGCCTGGGATCTGCGGGCGTTGTCGGCGGCGGACGAGCTCACGGACGAGCGCCTGCATGAGCACCACGACTCGATCGCGGTCCGTGGCTTCTATCCGTCCCTGCACCTCAACCTCGCCGCGGACTACGCGAAGCTGGGACGCCCCGAGGCGGCGCGCAACCACATTCGGCGGGCGCGGGGGGCGGTCGGGGCTCTGGGGGACGACGGGTACGGGGATGGGATTCGGGCGGCCATCGGGAGGCTGGAGATGCGGTTGGGGGAGGGGAGTGAGGTGGAGTGAGGTGGGGTGAGGTGGGGTGAGGCAGCTGGGGGGCTGCTGTGTGTGGGGCTGGGTGCGGGTCAATGACCGTAGGCGTCTTCGCAGATGACGGCCTCGGGGCTGCCGGGCCGCCAGCCGCCGTACTGCTTGCCGAGGGCGCAGAGGTCCGCGTTCGTCGGCGCGGCGGTGGGAATCGCGGGCGGTTCGACGGCCTCGGGGCGGTGACCGTGGCGTTGCGGGGGCGGGCCGGAGCGCTGTGGGGGGTTCGCGGTGCGGGGTGGTGCGGTGGGGACGCTCGGGGCGGTGCCGGTGGCGCGGGGCGCGGGGCCGCGGGGCGGTCCGATGAGCTCCAGGGCCTCGCGGGCGGGGGCCTCCACGACCCGGGGGCGGGAGTCGCCGTCGGTGCGGGGCGCCGGGGGCGGGGCGCTCGCGGCGGACGGCCCGGGAGCGGGCTGCCGCTCGACGCTCACACAGCCGGAGACGGCGGTGACCGCCACGGAGACCAGGAGTGTGGCGGTGGTCGTGGTTCGGTGCATTCGCGCAACTCTGGGGGGTGGGGGGTGTATTCGGCGAGGGAATGGGGGGAAGTTGGCCCGCACGGGTGAGTTCGCCTCTGGCCGGCGGGGGGAGCGGGGGTGGGGGGTGTGGGGGGCCTCTGTTGCTTCGGCACTCCGTGGTGAGGGTCAGGTGATTTCGTCTGCGGGCCGACGCCGGTCTGTCCCGCCGCTTCGCGCCGGATCTCTCCCACCCACCCACCCGTTTACCCCGCGGTGCTGCGGTTGCTCGCTGCTGGGTGGTGGGTCTCGCTCGTCCGCCCGCCCGTTTACCCGGCGGTGCTGCGGTTGCTCGCCGCTGCGCGGCGGATCTTTCCCGCCCATCCGCCCGTTTGTCCGGCGGTGCTGCGGTTGCTCGTCCGCCCGCCCGGTTCCCCCCGCGGTGTGCTGCCGGGTGAACGGGTGGGTGGGTGGGGAGATCCGGCGCGCAGCGGCGGGACGGGGTTCTTCGTGGCGGCTCGGCGCCGCCGGGTGGGTGGCTGGGGAGTCAGGACTCGTTCAGCATTCCCCGGAGCAGCTCGCGGAAGCCGTCGCGCAGCGACTCCTCGCTCGGCGGCGTGGGCGTGCCGGAGGAGCCCGCCGCGTGTGAGAACAGGAGGCCCTCGCACCACGCCGCCAGTGACAGCGCGTGCCGCTCGGGGTCCGGCGACCCCATCGTCCGCATCAGGGCCACCAGCGGCTCTCTGAACCGGGCCCCCGCAGCGTCGTAGTAGGCGCGCAGTTCCGGTCGGCGCGTCGCCTCCAGGGCCAGTTCGTAGCGGGAGATCAGCAGGTGCCGGTGGCCGCCGGTCAGGTAGCGGTGCAGGGCCAGGGCGAGCGCGCTGATCAGCGGCTCGCGGTTGTTCTTGTCGGGGGTCATGAGGGTCTGCAGCTCGGCAGGGGTCAGTACCGCTGCCTCGCGTACCGCCAGCCTCCCCACCGCCGCCTCCAGGAGGGCGAGCCGGGTGCGCGCGTGGTTCGAGGTCGAGCCCTGCGGAAGCCCCGCGGCCTCGTCCACGGCCCGGTGCGTCAGACCCCGCATGCCGCGCTCGGCGAGCAGGGCAATTGCCGTGTCGGCGATCAGTTCGCTGCGGGGCGGCCCCGCGCTGCGTCGGTGTACGGACATGGCGTACACCCTAGCCGCATTCACTACAGGTGTAGTAGCGTCAGTATCGCGGCTACTACAGATGTAGTAGCGGCTACTACAGATGTAGTGCATGAGTCCAGAGGAGTCAGCCATGGCACAGCCGGACCGCAGGCCCTACGCCGTCGTCATCGGTGGTGGCATCGGCGGACTCACCTCCGCCATCGCCCTGCACCTCTCGGGCTGGCGGGTCACCGTCCTGGAGCGGGCCGCCACCCTGGAGCCCGTCGGCTCCGGCATCGGGCTCGCCCCCAACTCCCAGCGCGCCCTGGACGTCCTGGGCCTCGGCGACCGGGTCCGCTCGCTCGCCGCCTGGGAGGGCGAGGGTGGGATGCGCGCGCAGAGCGGGCGCTGGCTCGTGCGGATCAGCGGCGCGGCGACCGCGGCGGAGTTCGGCGGCGACATCGTCCTCGTGCACCGTGCGACCCTCGTCGACCTGCTCGTCTCGGCACTGCCCGCCGACGCCCTGCGCACCGGAGTGCGGGCCGAGCTCGCCGATCCCGGAGCCGCCGACCGCAAGGCCGTCGTCCGGACCGACGAGGGGGACATCGAGGCCGACCTCGTGGTGGGCGCCGACGGCATCAACTCGGCCGTGCGCTCGGTCCTGTTCCCGGCGCACCCGCAGCCGACGTACGCCGGATTCACGGCCTGGCGACTTGTCGTTCCCGCACCCGACCGCCCCTTCGAGCCGCACGAGACCTGGGGGCGCGGCGGCGTCTGGGGCACCCATCCGCTCAAGGACGGCAGGATCTACGCGTACGCCACCGCCACCGTCCCCGAAGGCGGCCACAGTCCCGACGGCGAGAAGGCGGAGCTGGTGCGCCGCTTCGGCGAGTGGCACGACCCGATCCCCTCGATCATCGCCGCGGCACGCCCCGACGACATCCTGCGCAATGACGTGCGCCACATGAGCACGCCCCTCGCGCACTACCACCGGGGCCGGACCGCCCTCATCGGCGACGCCGCGCACGCCATGGCGCCCACCCTGGCCCAGGGCGGCAACCAGGCCATCGAGGACGCCGTCGTCCTGGCCCACCACGCGGCCCCGGGCGGCGACCTGACCGCGGGGCTAGCCGGCTACAGCGCGGTGCGGGTGCCGCGTACCACGGCCATCGTCCGGCAGGCGGCGCGCGCCGCCCGCATGAACCACCTGACGAACGCCCCGCTCATCGCCGTACGCAACGCGCTCATCGCCGCGGCGTCGCGCCTCGGTCCGAACCTCATCCTGCGGAGCTTCGCCTCGATCGCCGACTGGCGCCCGCCGCAGCAGCCGTATGCTGCGGGAACAGAACGCGCGCAGCGGTAGGCCGCGGCGGCAGGACACATGGGCAGAGGAGACTGGGGACAGTGGTTAAGGTCGGCTGTATCGGACTTGGTGACATCGCGCAGAAGGCGTACCTGCCTGTGCTCACCACCCTGCCGGGAGTCGAGCTGCACCTGCAGACGCGCACGCCCGCGACCCTCGCCCGCGTCGCGGGCGTCCACCACATCCCCGAAGAGCGCTGCCACACCGACCTGGACGCGCTGCTCGCCCAGGGCATCGACGCCGCCTTCGTGCACGCCTCGACCGCCGCGCACCCCGAGATCGTGACGCGGCTGCTCGAAGCGGGGGTGGCCACGTATGTCGACAAGCCCCTCGCGTACGAACTCGCCGACTCCGAGCGGCTCGTGCGCCTGGCCGACGAGCGGTCGGTCAGCCTCGCCGTCGGCTTCAACCGCCGCTTCGCACCTGGTTACGCGCAGTGCGTCGAGCACCCGCGCGAGCTGATCCTGATGCAGAAGAACCGCGTCGGCCTGCCCGAGGACGTGCGCACGCTCGTCCTGGACGACTTCATCCACGTCGTGGACACGCTGCGCTTCCTGGCCCCCGGGCCGATCGACCACGTCGGCGTGCGCGCCCGCATCCAGGACGGGCTCATGGAGCACGTCGTGCTGCAGCTCGCGGGGGACGGGTTCACCGCGATCGGCGTGATGAACCGGCTGAGCGGTTCCACCGAGGAGATCCTCGAGGTGTCGGGACAGGACACCAAGCGGCAGGTGCTCAACCTCGCCGAGGTCATCGACCACAAGGGCCAGCCCAGCGTGCGGCGGCGCGGCGACTGGGTGTCCGTGGCCCGCCAGCGCGGCATCGAGCAGGTCGTCCTCGCCTTCCTCGACGCCGTGCGCGCGGGCAAGGTCCTCAGTGCCCGTGATGCGCTGGCGACCCATGAGCTGTGCGAGCGTGTGGTCCGTGCGGCTCAGGAGCAGGCTGCCTGAACCTCCCCTTCGCGGGTCCCCGCACGGAACGCACGCCCAGTGCCGCGCACAGCACCGCGAGCACGGCGAGGGCCGCGTGCACGGGCCAGTCGCCCAGCCTGACGTAAGGCGTGACGCCCTTGGCCAGCGGAATGTCGTACGTCGCCGTGGCGCTCGCCGAGGTGCCGAGCGGCGCCCCGACCCGCTCGCCGTCCGGGCCGTACACCGCGGAGACGCCGGTGAGCGTGGCGTGCACCATGGGGCGGCCGGTCTCCGCGGCCCGCAGCGCGGCGAGCGAGGCGTGCTGCTCGGGCGCCCAGCTCGACTGGAACGTCGAGGTGGACGACTGCGCGAGCAGCAACTGGGCTCCCTCGCGCGTCAGATGACGGCTCATGTCGGGGAACGCCGACTCGAAGCACACCAGCGGGCCGATCTTCAGGCCGTCCCCGACGTCCATCACGACGGGGCGCTCGCCGCGCATGCGGTCCTCGCCCGCCGCCTTGCCCACGGACGTCGCCCAGCCGAGGAGCTCGCGTGCGGGGACGTACTCGCCGAACGGGACGAGCCGCATCTTGTCGTAGCGGTCGCCGGTGGGGCCCTGGGGGCCCACGAGGACGGAGCTCTTGAAGATGCCCGGCTCGTCCGAGCGGCGCGCGTCCACGTTCACCAGGATGTCGGCGCCGACCTCGCGGGACAGCGCGGCTATCCGGCGCGCGACGTCGGGGCGTTCCGCGAGGTCGTACCCGACGCTGCTCTCGCCCCAGACGACGAGGTCGAGGTCGCGGCCCGCCAGACCGCGGGTCAGTTCCTCCTCGCGCGCGAGCCGCTTGTCGGCGCTGCCTGCCCCGTCGATGACGCCGGGCTGGACGACGGCCACGCGCATCCCGCCCGACGCCTCGGGGCGCGGCGCCCACGCCCAGGCGGAGGTGGTCACGGCGGCCACGGCCACGAGTCCCGCGGTGGCGGGGATGGTGCGGGCGGCTGTGCGTGACGTCCCCGGCGGGCGTGCGGCCTCGGCCACGACGAGCGCGGCGACGGCGGTGTTCAGGGCGACGATCAGGGCGCTGAGCAGCCACACCCCGCCGACCGACGCGAGGCGCAGGGCGGGCCCCACCTGCCACTGGCTGGAGCCGAGGAGACCCCACGGTCCGCCCAACCCCTCCCAGGAGCGGACCAGTTCGACCATCAGCCAGCCGGACGGCAGGACGACCAGCGCGGCCGCGGTGCGACCGGGCGACGGCATCCCGCCCAGCAGTCGCCGCACCAGCCAGCCCCACGGCGCCCACAACAGGCCGAGCAGCGCGGCGATGAGGAGGGTGAACACATGCAGGCTCGGCAGCAGCCAGTGATGCACCGCCACCATGAACCCGAGGCCGCCGAGCCAGCCGTCGAGCGCGGCCCTGCGCCCGGTCCTGGCCGAGCGCGCGAGGAGGATCCAGGGCACCAGGGCCACGTAGGCGAACCACCACAGCGACGGGGCGGGGAAGGCGAGGGCGGGCAGGGCGCCGGCGAGGACGGCGAGAGCGCCGCGCCAGCGGGACGAGGCGAGCAGCCCCGCCGCCGAGGCGGCCGAAAGGCGTGGCCACCGCCGGTCCCGGTCGTCGCTGTTTCGGTCCATGCAGCGCCTCCCTCCGCCCCGACGCCCGGTCGTTCCTCCAGTGTGCGCGCCCCGGACGATCTAGGACAGTGCGCCTACCGTGCCGTCTCTCAGCCGGGCGTACGGTTGCGTGACGGCTGCTGTACCTGGCGCCACTTCTCCTGCACGGTCACCTGACGCAGCCGCCAGCCCTGGGCCGTACGCAGCGCCGTGAAGGCGTAGCGGCCGCCGCAGATGAAGTCGGGGGCCGAGGACTGCGTGCGCTCGGCACCGTCGCCCTCGCCCTCGCCCTCGGGTGACGTGAAGCGCATCGGGTTCATGTAGTCGGCCTGGACCTGCGCGGTGTCGCCGATGTCCTGGTCGAGCGTCCCGAACCGCAGCCTCCTGTTGACGATCAGATGCTGGCGCATCGGGAAGAGCTCCATCGTCCCGGCCAGCCATCCGGCCACCTCCGCGGCGCTGGCGTCGATGCCGCCCGCCGAGCTGTAGTCGGCGCGTCCGTCCGGGGTGAAGAGCCGCTGGTAGGCGTCCCAGTCGCCGTCGTCGACGGTCACTGCGTACTCGGTGATGAGGGAGTCGATGGCCAATCGGTCCATCACGGCGGCCAGTTCCACGCGCTGCGTCATCGGGTCAGTGTTGGGCACGGGGGGTGCCGAGCCAAGAGGCGTGCAGGAACGTGCGGGAAAGGGTGTGGAATCGCGGCGTGTATGTTGCGGCCGGATCGGGTCGTGGTCCGGTGAACTGTCATATTATGCCCGGCAGTTGAGCGTACACAGGAGCAGGAACACTCCGACCTTGGAGGCCCGGTGAAGAACGAGATGCGCATCGCGGCGTACAAACGCCAGGGCAACCGCAGTGAACTGACGGGGCGACAGAAGTGCCGCATCGCGAAGAAGGAGCGCCAGGGCAAGGGCTGACGTGGCGGCCCCCTACGACACGGGACACGGGACACGGGGCGTGGGAGCGGCTCGGCGAAGGTACGGCTCATGAGCCCGCACTCCCGCGGTGTACTGATCGATGTCGGCGGTGTGCTCGTCCGCGAGTACCTTCCCGCCGCCTCGGCTGCCTGGGGCAGGCGTCTTGGACTTTCGGCCGCCGCCTTCATGGCCGCGCTGTACGAGGGGAACGACTCCGGGGTCCTCATCGGTCGCGTCAGCGCGGACGCGTGGTGGGAGACCGTCCGGGAGCGGCTGCGCACGGGGCCGGACGTGATCGCGGAGCTGCGCCGGGACCTGGCGTCCAGGGAGACCTGGGACGAGGAGCTCGTGGCGGGCCTGCGCGGCCTGCGGGCGCGGGGCGTGCCGACGGCCGTCGTCAGCAACACCTGGCCCGGCCTCCGCGCCCGCATGGCGCGGGGCGGGCTGTCGGACATCACCGACCACCTCGTCCTGTCCTGCGAGGCGGGATGCGCCAAACCGGACCGGCGGATCTACGAGATCGCGCTGCGGCTGCTCGGCATCGAGCCCGCGCAGGCGCTGTTCATCGACGACACCTCCGCCAATGTCACGGCCGCGCGGGCGCTGGGGATGGACGGTCACGTGCACAGCAGAACGGCGGAAACCATCGCGCGCGTCGAGGAGTTCACGGCTCGGCGGTGACTGTCACCAGGCGCCGGCCGACGAGGATCGCAGGGCACCCCCAGGGCACCTTCAGGGCATCCCCGGGGCGCCTTCAGGGCGCCGAGGCATCAACTAGGCGGCGTCAACTAGGCCGCCTCCACGACCTCTTCGCGCACGGCGGTCGCCCACGCCGTCACCAACTGTTCGTACTCGCGGCGCTGTTCGGGCGAGAGGCGGCCGCCGGCACGCATCCACAGGCCGCGGATTCGCTCGTTCAATTCCGCGGCAGAGCGCGCTGAACCACGGGGCTGGGGGTTTAAGGGCATGCGTCAAGCCTAGGGGATAGCTACGACAATCGGAACTCTCAGCTACTGGGCAGATCCTCCAAGTGAGCATCCGCACAGTAATCGCCACGTCACCCGGCCTTCACTCGTACGGCCCATCACCGCGCCGTGCCAGGCCGTGGCCCCTGATATCCAGGGGGCAGGGACGCGCCGGAAGCCGCGCGCCGTGGGGGATCCATCGCCCTGACGCCGTCGTGGCGACCGGGGCCCACCGAGTGGAGGACCACTCATGTCCCAGAACATCAGTCTCTCCGTGGACTTCACCCAAGGCCTCAACGACGCCTGGTCGAAGGTCGCTCAATTCGTGCCGAAGCTGATCGGCTTCCTGGTCGTCCTGGCCATCGGCTGGTTCGTGTCGAAGATGATCGCCCGGGTCCTCGACCGGGTGCTGCGCAAGGTCGGCTCCGAAAAACTCGCCGAACGGGCGGGCGCGTCCCGCATGTTGGAGAACTCCAAGTACGACATGACGGGGATCGTCTGCAAGGTCGTGTACTACGCCCTGCTCCTGATCACCCTGCAGCTCGGCTTCGGTGTCTTCGGCAGCAACCCGGTCTCCACGATGCTCGACGGCATCGTCTCCTGGATTCCGCGCGCCGTCGTCGCCATCGTCCTGATGGTCGTCGCCATGGCGGTGGCCAACGTCGTACGGGACATCGTCACCAGCGCCCTGTCCTCGATGTCGTACGGGAAGACCGTCGGCACGATCGTCTGGGCCTGCATCGTCGCGCTCGGCGTGATCGCGGCGCTGGGCCAGGCGGGCATCGCCACGACGGTCACCCAGCCCGTCCTGTACGCGGCCCTCGCGGCCGGCGCCGGCATCCTGATCGTCGGTGTGGGCGGCGGGCTCATCGGCCCGATGCGGCAGCGCTGGGAGCGCTGGCTGAACACGGCGGAGCAGGAGACGGCCAAGGCGCGTGGCAGCGTCAGCGCCTACCAGGCGGGCCGGCAGGACGCGATGACCAACCAGCCGGTGCAGGAGCGCGAACGCAACGACATGTGACCGGCGCCTCCCTCGTGGCCCGTCAGGACCCCGAGGACTCCGGCACCAGGTCGTGCCGCCTCACGAGCCAGGAGATGGCGGTGAGGCGGCACACCGCGTAGTCGTGGCCCACCGGCTCCCGCCACCCGTTCTCGGAGAGCGCGTCGAGGAACCCCAGGGCGTAGTCGGAGAGGATCTCCGGATCCGGCGCCGGAGGTACGAGGTCGGCCCCACGCATCTCGAGCCGCTCGCGAAGCTCCGCGACGTGCTGGTCCACGGCGGCCGTGAAGCCGGGCTCGAAGGCGAACTCGGCGAAGCGCGGGGCGTACGAGGCGCTGATGCGGGCGAGGGGCGACATCCCATCACCGTAGGCCGGGCAAACCCTCCTGAAGAGGGTCTTTCGGCATGCCATTGGTCACAACGCCCCGGCCACGTCCGGGGCCGCGGCTCTTCGGTAAGCTCCCCGCATGATCATCCCGTTCCTGGTCGGCCTCACCGTCCTGGCCACCGTCGCCGCCGTGGCGATCTGGGTGGGCCTGGAGTTCTGCAAGGCGTGCCGCGATCGTAGGGACGCGGTGCCTGCCGGCGCGGCGGACGGGCAGCAGAGCTCCTGCGGGGTCTAGGAGAGCCCGGCGAGCTCCTTGGAGACGGCCCTCCCTTGGCTGGCCGGTCCTGCGGCGATTTCCGGTCGGCCTCGGCCGCCGCGTCGGCGTCCGTCTGGTCCGCGTACAGGTTGACGCGGACGGACTCGTACTGACCCGCCCGTGCCAGGGGCGAGGGGCCGCCGTCCGGCGTCATCGTGAACGTGATCTTCGGCGCATCCGTGTCCGGTAAAACGGCGTGTAGTGCGTCACGCTCATCCCGAGCGGCCGCGCGGCACCTCCTCCGTGGCTGGTCGGCAGGCCACCTGAGCCGCCGCATGGTGGTGCGCCCGCCCGTCCGCTCCGCCACTTCACCCACGTCGGATCATCGAGCAGCCTCTCCGCATCCGGCAGCCCGGCATGGTGGCCCATGGTCCACGCCGCCAGGCCAAGGTTCATGATGGTGCCCGTCGTCTTGGCGGGCGCCTTGATCCTGCTGGACTTGCCTGCGCCCGGCGGACCGGTGACAACGTACAGCGCTGGTCTCCTCAGCTGATCGGCAGCAGGATGCCCCACATGGCTCCGGCGAGGGTGGGTCAATGACGCGGGCTGCCCCGGGGCTCGGTTGAGCGTGTTCCCGTCCTCCACTGCTTGCTGAGAGCACTCCTGCGTGGGCAACTATCGCGCTGTCGACACCAGTTAACGGCGTGCCACGCCTCGCTCGATGCTGCCATGCAGGCCGAACACCAGACCGGCGGCAGAGTCGACAAGTCGCTTCACTCCTGAGTCGCCCATCTCTCTCAGATTCATGATCACCGGGCCACCCTCACGGAGGTGTTCCCCGACGGTACGGGCCTCGCTGTGCGTCCGCGGGTGCAGCGTGATGATGCAGCAAGCCTCCTGCTTGGACGCGACCTTGGGCATGATCATCGGTGCGTTCTTCTCCAGGTTCTGGCGTTCGGGTGTGATGGATGCCACGGGGGCGAACGGCCCCTTTTGGCGGGCGAATCCGGAACGTCAACGCTCCTTGGTTCCCACTCATTCGTGTCACAGCGCGTCATACCGCCTCCACGGCAGGTACGCCCGGCTCATGCTGCTCCCCTTAGCGCAGAGCCCCCGGGGGGAACCATGAGCCAACCGCAACACCCACAGCAACAGCCCCAGCCTCAGCCGCAGCCCCCGAAGAAGTCCAGAACCGGGAAGATCCTTGGCTTCGGCTGCCTCGGTGTCGTCGCCCTCTTCGTCGTGATCGCTGCCATCGGTGCAGCCACTGGCGGTGACTCCACCGACGCCTCCAGCAGTGACAAGTCCGCGACGACGAACGACAAGCCCAAGTCCGACGACGCGAAGAAGGAGCCGCCCGCCGAAGACAAGGGGAGCCAGGCGGACCAGTTCAAGGCATGCGTCGCCAAGGGCGGCACAGCGAGCGAGAAGACAGCAGCCAAGCACGTCACCAAGGTCACCGGCGCGGGCAAGAACAACGACATCCTCGACGCGGCCGAAGTGTTCACCGACTTCACCGGCGGGATGATGGGTCCGCACGCGTCAGACGGGAAGCTCATTGCGAGCGCGTTCGGTTCTTGCTACGACTCGGAGAACGGTCTGGTGACCGTCTACGACAAGAGCGGCGAGATCCTCTCGAACGGAAAATACTGACCGATCCACGCTGAACCAGCCCGGCCCCTCCCGCTGTGAGGGGCCGGGGCCTCGCCTGCCCGAAGGTGGTGGCCCATGGCCGCACGCAGGGGCATACCCGGGGCCACCGAAGAGGAACGTGCGGAGATCATCCGTCTCGACGGGGAACGCGAGGGTCGTGCAGCGGCATCGCCTCTGTCCCGGAGACCGAGAGCGGCAGCTTGTACGCGCACCCGGAGCTCGATGGTTGGAGCCTCCTCGGATACGAGGTGGTCGACGGTCGTCACGCCGACTGCAAGCCCGGGTCGTCGGATCCCCCGCTCGTGGAAGCGGCGCGCTCTCCGAGCTGCAAGGAATCGCGGCCCCGACGGTGACGCGCCGTTGCACACGGATTTCGCACCCGACGACGTACTGATCGTCGGCGAACGAGCCCGGCCCGTCGACTGGGCTTGGCCTACGCGGGCGGGGCGCGGCGTGGATCGATCCGGGCGCGCTGGCGCTGCGCCTTATGGATGGCGGGCATCGGGTCGAGCAGGCAGGTGAGTTCGCGGGCCGCGTCCCGTCGTGGCGAAGCGCCTCACCGGAAGCAGTCGCGGCGTTCGGTGAGGCGACCGCGGCTCTGTGGCGGGAGATCGCGGGGGGATCGACTACTGCGTGGAAGCGAGGCGTGAGCAAGCATGCCGCCGAGTTCGCGTCCTGGGTGAACTCGCAGCCGGAGCCGCAGCAAAGCGCTGGCGGCCGCTCGCGGGGACTCAGTCGAGACGTCAGACGAGGTGGCGGAGCGGGACGTCGAGGGCGTCGGCGATGAGGAGGAGCAGGTCGGCGAGGGGCGGTACCGATAGGGGCCTTGAAAGCCCGAGAAGGGGGTGGCGCCCCCCACCCGGGCCCCTCAGGGAAGTGCCAAACAGCGGCGCTGCGGATTCACGTCCGCGGGGCCGCCGTTGCGCTGCCGGGCAGGAGAGTGGGAGACGACTGGGAGTTGATCAGGGCGTGAGGCCTCGGTCAGCCGTCCGTCACCCTGCGGACTCACCCGCATGGGGACTCAGCGCACCCATGCCCACCAGTACGAACAGCACGATGCCGAGCAGGATGCGGTAGTACACGAACGGCATGAAGGACTTCGTCGTAATGAACTTCATGAACCATGCGATGACGGCGTACCCGACGATGAACGCGATGATCGTCGCGAAGATCGTGGGGCCCCAGGACACGTGTCCGCCCTCGCCCGCGTCCTTCAGTTCGAAGACGCCGGACGCGAGGACCGCCGGGATGGCGAGCAGGAAGGAGTAGCGGGCCGCGGCCTCGCGGGTGTAGCCCATGAGCAGGCCGCCGCTGATCGTGGCGCCGGAGCGGGAGACGCCGGGGATCAGGGCCATCGCCTGGCAGAAGCCGAAGATCAGGCCGTCGCGGACGCCCAGTTCCTTCAGGCTCTTGCGTTCCTTGACGGCGCGGTGCTTGCCGCCCGTCTCGTCGCGGGCCGCGAGGCGGTCGGCGATGCCGAGGACGATGCCCATGACGATCAGTGTCGTGGCGATGAGCCGCAGGTCGCGGAAGGGTCCCTCGATCTGGTCCTTGAACGTGACGCCGAGCACGCCGATCGGGATCGAGCCGACGATGACGAGCCAGCCCATCTGCGCGTCGTGGTCCGAGCGCGGCACCTTCCCGAAGAGGGAGCCGAACCACGCGGAGATGATCCTCGCGATGTCCTTGCGGAAGTAGATCAGCACGGCGGCCTCGGTGCCGATCTGGGTGATCGCGGTGAACGCGGCCCCCGGATCGTGCCATCCGGCGAAAGCCGCGGTCAGCCGCAGATGCGCGCTGGACGAGATCGGGAGGAACTCGGTCAGTCCCTGGACGAGCCCGAGAATGAAGGATTCAAGCCAAGACATGGAAACTGCGCCGTCCAACTACGGATCATGGGCTGCGGGTGCGGTCATGTGATGGGTATGCGGGAGGTGTGAGAGCGAGGGGTGATCACTCCCTTGCCGTGGGGCAGCGTAGCGTCACTTGGTTACGAGACCGCTGGAGGGCCGTCGTCCGCGGGCGGCGTACTCCTGCGTTTCGCCTTCCGTTCAGCCCCCGTACATGCGTACGGACGACGGCGTGATGCTGCCGTGGCTCAGCTCGAAGCGCGCGCCCGCCCCGAACGTCGGCACGACGGCGTCGACGAAGGGCACCACGTCCACCGAAGAGATCAGTGCCGACTCGGCGCGGCTCCAGGTGGGGCACCCCTCGGCGCCCGGCATGCGCGAGGCCTTGTCGGCGAGCTTCGCGTACGCGTCGTTCTCGATGTGGGCGAAATTCGTGCCGTCCGGGGGCTTGGGCCCGGAGACGAAGGGCCTGAGCTGGGGCGGGAGTGCCAGGCCGAGGGGCAGCACGGCGGCGTCCCAGGAGGCGTTGCCCGCGACCACTTGATTGATGCCCGTGTTGTCGACTCCCTTGATCGTCACGTCGGCCCCCACGTCCTGCCAGGCCTTCTGGACGAGCTCGGCGGCCGACGCGGCCGGCTGCCCGATCTGACTGGGGTAGACGAGGGTCAGGGTGAGGCGCTTTCCGTTCTTCACACGGATGTTGTCGGCGTTCTCCTTCCAGCCCGCCTTGTCGAGGAGGGACTTGGCCGCGCGCACGTCGTGGGCGGGCAGGTTCCCGGACACCGCGTCGCCCTTGCAGGGCTTCGGGGCGACGGTGAGGAGCCCCCGCGACGGCTTGCCCGTCCCCGCGGTGAGCACCTTGCCGATGTCCCCCAGGTCGGCGGCCTTGGCGAGGGCGCGCCGCACCGGCTCGTCCCGTGCGGGGCGCCCCGGAGCCTGGTTGAACCACATCTCGCCCCGCGCGGACGTCGAATCGGCGTGGAACTGGCCGCGGCCGAGGAGCCGCTGCTGGTCGGGTCCACCGAGGCTCACGGCGTTCAGCTCGCCGGACAGGAGGAGGTTCGCCGCGGTGGTCTCGTTCGCGATGACGCGGATGTGGACCTTGTCCGGCAGCCCCTTCTGGCCGGCCTGCCACGCGCCGGGGCCCCAGGTGTAGTCCTCGCGCCGGGTCAAGGTGTAGTGATCGCCCGGTACCGCATCGGTGAGGGTGAACATGCCGGTGCCGTGCTGCCCTTTGGCGAGCGAGCCGCGGTCGTCCAGGCCCTTACCGCAGACGATGGGCACCATGCCGATGTTGCGCAGCAGGAAGGCGTCGGGGATCTTGCTGGTGACGGTGATCTCACGGGTCCCGTTGTCGGCCTTCACCGTGGCGCCCGGGTTCACGTACAGGCCGGCCAGCGGCGATCTGTTCTTCGGGTCGGCCACGAACGCGATGTTCGCGGCCACGTCGCGCGCCGTCAGCGGTGCGCCGTCCGCGCAGGTGAGGCCGGGGCGCAGCGCGAAGCGGGCCGTGGTGGTGTCCGCCTCCCACTTCTCGGCGAGACCCGCCGTCACACCGCCGTCCCTGGCCACGTGGATCAGCGGGTCGTAGAGGAAGCGGTCGACCTGGATGGCGGTCGCCATGACGGTCATCGCCGGGTCGAGCGTGCCGGGGTCGGACGGCATCGCCATGGTGAAGCTCCTGCCGTCGGCCAGGCTGCCGCCCGAAGCCGCGGGGCCGCCCGCGTCCGGCGCCCCGCCGCAACCGGTGAGGCCCAGAGCGGCGGCGCCGATGACTGCCGCGGCGATGCGCGCAGATCTCATCTGTGTCTCCCTGCGGTGGGTGGTGGGTGGTGTGTGGTGGTACGTGGTGGAACGTGGCGGCGTGCGGTGGTGTGCGTGCGGCGGGCGCTGCCGCGGGCTCCGGCGGTGCGGGTCCGGCTCCGGTCCGGGGCGCGGGTTCAGGCGGCGTAAACGGTCGCGGTGCTGGCGGTGGTCGCGGTGCTGACGGTGCTGGCACGGCTCGCGGTGGTCTCGGTGCTTGCGGCGCTGACGGTGCTGGCAGGGCTCGCGGTGCTGGCGGAGCTCGCGGTGCTCGCGGTGCTGGCACGGCTCGCGGTGGTCTCGGTGCCTGCGGTGCTGGCGGAGCTCGCAGTGCTTGCGGTGGTCTCGGTGCTGGCAGTGCTGACGGTGCTGGCAGGGCTGGCAGGGCTCGCAGTGCTGACGTCGCTCACGGCGGCCACGGTGCTCAGGGCGCCCACGTTGCTCACTGCCTCCCGGCCCTCACTGCCTCCCGGCCCTCACGGCCTCCCGGCCCTCCCGGCCCTCACGGCCACCCGGCCCTCACGGCGCCACCCTGCGGTCGGCCCGTCCGGTGTGCAGGAACTGGGCGTGGCCTTTGCCGTCGTCGCCGACGAACGAGTGCAGTCGGTGCACGCCGTTCTCGGGCTCGACGGCGATCAGCGTGCCCTCGCGCGAGGCCACCAGCTCGATCCGCTCCCGCACGCCGCCGATTTCGGCGAAGATCCCCTTCGGGGTCCGCTCGGCCCAGATCCGCCCCTCGGCGTCCTGGCTGACCACCGTGTCGGCGACCGACGACGCGTACGTCCCGGCGTACCGTGACGCGTCGACGCGCGGCGCCTGGGGGTCCGGCACCGGCAGCGCGGGCAGTTCGATGCCCGCGAGGTCGCGCAGGACGCGTCCGACGATCTCGGTGTAGAGGCCGAACGGATTGCCGCCGTTGGTCAGGACCGCCACCGCGATGTCGCGCCCCGGCACGACGCGCAGGAACGAGGACTGGCCGATGGTGCCGCCGTCGTGGCCGACGACCGTGCCGCCGGGGAAGTCGAAGATCTCCCAGCCGAGCCCCCAGGAGTCGCCCATGAGCCCCAGGCGCGGTACGTCCACCTGCGGTCGGCGCATCGCTCGCGCGCTGTCGGCGCCGAGTACACGCGCGCCGTCCGGTGCCACGCCGTCGGCCAGGTGCATCCGGGCGAACGTCAGCAGGTCGCGGGGCCGCATGGCGAGCATCGCGCCCGCCGCGGCGTTGGAGCGGACGAGCGCCCACACCGGTGCGGGCCGCGGATCGGCGTCCGGGGTGGCCCGGATGTGGCCGACCGCGGCCCGGTGCAGGATCGCCTCGTACGGTCCTGTGGCCGCGTGGGTGAGTCCCAGCGGGGCGAAGAGGTGCTCGCGCAGACACGCGTCGTACGACTTCTCGCGCAGCACTTCGACGACCCGGCCGAGCACGCAGTAGGCCGCGTTGTTGTACGAGAACCGCTCGCCCGGCGCGAACAGTTGGGGCGTCCCGCCGAGCGTGGCGATGAATTTCTCCAGGCAGTCGTCGCCCTGTCCGGTGTCGGTGAAGAAGTCGCCCTCGAAACCGGAGACATGGCACATCAGCTGCCGCACGGTGATGCGGGCCGCGGCCTCGTCGTCGGCGAGCTTGAAGTCCGGCACGTGGTCGCGCACGGGCGCGTCGAGGTCCAGTTTCCCCTCGTCGACGAGCTGCATCGCGAGGGTCGTCGTCCAGACCTTGGTGATCGAGCCGATCTGGAAGAGGGAGTCCGGTGTCGCGTCGACCCCGGTGTCCTTGCTGAGGACGCCCGCGGCGGCGTCGATCACCACGTCACCGACGCTCACGGCCACGGCGGCACCCGGCACCTGGTTCTCGTCGAGCAGCGTCGCTAGGCGCTCGCTCAACCAGGCCTGGAGGGCGTCGAGTTGCCGGCGCGGTGCCTGTGTCTTCGACATGCGTCTCCCTTGTCCGTCGGGGGGTGTCCGGCAGCGAGGCTAGGCCGTGGTCCGCGAGCGGCGATTCGTCCGCGCGCACCATGTGGGAGGCCACGTTCCATCGACCGGCACCAAACCGGTGGGGTGAGCTGGCAGGTCCTGTCGTCGAAGGACAGGGCCTAGAAGGACAGGGCCTAGGGTCGTCGCGCGTGCGGCCACAGCCGCAGTTGCAGCATGGCGGCGAAGCGCGCGTCGGCATCCGTGAGGTCGAGGCCGCCCACCTCGGCGAGCCGCCGCAGCCGGTAGCGGAAGGTGTTCGGGTGCACATGGACGGCGGTGGACGCCGCTGCCACGTCGCCGAATGCGTCCAGCCACGCCCGCAACGTCTCGACCAGGCAGGTGTGGTGCGCCGCGTCGTACGCGCCGAGCCGGGCCACCGGCCCTGACGGCGGGTCGCCGCGTTCGGCGATCACGTCCGTGAGTTCGAGGAGCAGCGACTCGACGAGTACGTCGGTGATGCGGGCCACCGAGCGGGCGCCCTCGCCCGCGCGCAGCACCCGCAGTGCCCGGTCGGCGCCGGCCCGGGACACGGGCAGGGCGGCGCTCTCCCGCGCGAGCGGGCCAACCCCGACGAGCAACTCCTGCCGCTCGCCCACGCGTTCCAGGAACTCGTCCGCGACCCGGCAGGCCCGCTCCTCGGCGTCGGGACGGCCTGCCGTGGCCGGGACGATGCCGTAGACGACGTCGCCCACGAGTGCGGCGGCCGAGCGGGGGTGGACGGCGGTCAGGTGCATCGCGAACGCGTCGGCGAGGCGCTGGCGTTCGGCCACGTACCGGGCGTGCCGCGCGGCGGACCGGTCGCCGTCCGTGCGGTCCGCGACGGCCAGGGCGAGCACCACACCGGGCTGTTCGGCGAGCCCGAGCCTGGCGACCGCGTCGGCCGCGCCGGGGCCGCCCTCCAGAGCCGTGCCCACGAGGTCTGCGCGCAGCCGCCGTTCGACGTCTGCTCCCGCGCGCAGCCTCAGCAGATGTAGTGCGACCAGTTTGGACGCGTCGCGCAGCGCCTGGTCGCGCTCGGCGCTGAGCGGGCCGTGGACCGCGGCCCAGATGGAGCCGAGTATCTCGTCACCGGCGCGTACGGCGAGGGCCACCCGCGGCAGACTGAGATCGCCGCCCTCCACCTCCACGAGGGGTTCCACGTAGACGGGGCGGTCGCTGCGGTACATGGCCTGGAAGACTCCGCGCTCCTCCAGGACACGGGTGAAGCGTTCGGGCACCTGGCGGCCGAGGATGGTCTCGACGCGTGAGGGGTCCGCTTCGTCCTGCCGCCCGGAGAAGGCGAGCACCCGCCAGCTGTGGTCCTCGAAGGTGACGGGCGCGTCCAGGAGCGCCCCGACCGCGTTGGCCAGCGCGAACAGGTCCCCGGACGGCACCCCGCCCAGCGTTTCCCGGCCCGTCTCCCCGACATCACCCTCCGCGATGAGCGCGCGCAGCATCGCGGCGAGCTGCGCCCACGAGGCGCCGCGCGTCAGGCCGAGCAGCGCCACCCCCGAACGCGTCACCGCCGCGGTGACCTTCTCGTCGACGGCGACCGGCGCGCGGACGACGAGACCCGCGGCGCCTTGCGTGCCCAGGGCGTCGAGGAGTTGGACGATCTGCGCCGGATCGTGCACGGCGACACCGAGCACCAGCGCCTGAGGGGGCGGCACGGGTTCGTCGTGCGGGTCGTGGATGACGACGCCGCCGATGTCGTCGGCGCCGTCCGGGTCGCCGCACACGAGGTCGAGGAGGGTGGGCCCCAGGTCCTCGAGGACGCGCCGCAGGCTGGCTCGGGGATGGGTGGTCACCGGGATGAGCACGTTTCCTCCCGTAGGGGCGAGACACGGCTTCGGCTTGTTGTGCGTCGGCGACCTATACGTCGTATAGGTCGTATGGGCCGTGATCTTACGGGGAGTTCCTCGCGTACGACAGGGGCGTGCGCGGCACCGGAACCGGCACCGGTATCTGCACCGGTATCTGCATCTGCATCTGCATCAGGCGGGAATCCACTCCGTGGAGACCGTCACCTCGTCGAGGGCGTCCGCCAGCGGCTCCACACCGATGCCGGGCCCGGTCGGCACGGGCAGGTGGCCGTCGTCGAGGGTGAACGGCTCGGTGATGTCCGTGCGGTAGTAGCGGTCGGAGGCGGAGGTGTCGCCGGGCACCGTGAAGCCCGGCAGCGCCGCGAGCGCGACGTTCGCGGCCCGGCCGAGCCCGGTCTCCAGCATGCCGCCGCACCACACGGGCACCCCGTGCGCCGCGCACACGTCGTGGATGCGGCGGGCCTCCAGATAGCCGCCGACCCGGCCTGGCTTGATGTTGACGATGCTCGTGGCGCCCAGCGCGATCGCGTCGGCGGCGGCACGGGCCGATGTGATGGACTCGTCCAGGCAGATCGGCGTACGCACCTGGCGTGCGAGCTCCGCGTGGCCGATCAAGTCGTCCTCGGGCAGCGGCTGTTCGATCAGGAGCAGGTCGAACGGGTCGAGCCGGGCCAGGTGGCGCGCGTCCGCGCGGGTGTAGGCCGTGTTGGCGTCGACCTGCAGCAGCACGTCGTCGCCGAACCGCTCGCGGACGGCACGCACCGGTGCGACGTCCCAGCCCGGCTCTATCTTCAGCTTGATGCGTACGTAGCCGGTGTCGAGGTACCCCGCGACGGCCTCCAGGAGCTCCGGCACCGAGTCCATGATCCCCACCGAGACCCCGCAGGGCACCCGCTCACGCACGGCGCCGAGTTCCCGCGCGAGCGGTACGCCGCGCTCGCGCAACTCCGCGTCCAGGACCGCCATCTCCAGGGCGGCCTTCGCCATCAGATGCCCCTTGAAGGGGCTGAGCGCGGGAGCCACCGCGGACGCGTCGAGCCGGTCGTGGCGTCCGGCGAGCGCGGGGACGAGGAAACGGCGCAGTACGTCCGCGCAGGCGTCGACGTACTCGGACGAGTACAGCGGATCGCTCATCGCGACGCACTCGCCCCAGCCCTCGGCGTCGGGCGTGACGGCGCGCAGCAGCAGGGCCTCGCGCACGGTCTGGGTGCCGAACGAGGTTCTGAACGGCGCCACCAGCGGCATCCGGACGCGGCGGATCTCGACTCCGGTGAGCTTCATGCCGTGTGCTTCCATTCCGTGTTCTTCCTTTCGACGATGTAGCGGCCTTCCCGGTCGAAGCCGGTGATCCGCGCCCCGTCCGCGAGCAGCCCGCCCAGGACGTCCCGCAGGGCCGCGCGCCAGTCGGCGGCCCGTGCGGGGTCGGTGGCGCGCAGCCGCTCGATGTCGGCGGGCACGGCCACCAGGACCGTCCGGCCTTCGAGGGTGCCGAGGACGGGGCTCTCCCGCGGGGAGACACCGAGGGCGGTGACAGCGCCCGCGGTGCGCCGCGGCGCCGGGCGCTGTCCCGCGCAGGCCAGGGCGACCTCGGGGGCGGTGAGGCGCCAGGTGACCAGGAGGCGGTCGGTGTCGTCGGTGCCGTTGATGCCGTCGTTCATCGGGCCGTAGAAGTTGGGCAGGTACTCGCCGGCCGCGGCCGCCAGTTTGCCGAGGTTGAAGTAGGCGTTGCGGCGCACCAGCGGGTCGAACGTCCAGGAGATCTCGGCCACTTGGCGCTGGAGCGCCCAGGCGCGCTGGTGCAGTTTCAACGCGTGGCCGACGCTGCGGCCGCGCATCCTCGCGGCCACGCCGGCGATGTGGCTGTGCAGGGCCCCGGCGGCGGGCGGCGAGAAGAACCCGACGCAGGCGCCCACGAGTTCGCCGCCGTCGAAGGCGCCGCCCACATAGCTGCCCGCCTTGGTGAGCGCGCGCAGCAGTTCGGTCGTCACCGGCGGGCTCTTTCCGTCCGGCCGCCAGATTCCCTCGTAGAGGCTCTGTACGGCCTCCAGGTGCGCCAGTTCGGCGAGTTGGCATACGGAGACGCGGGCCGAGCGGGCCGCGGACTCCGCCGCGGCGACTGCCTCGCCGGACACGTCCCCCGCGCCTGAGGTGCGGCCCGTGTCGCTGGACAGATCAATCACTGGTGTCATCTTCTTTGCCGTGAGGGCGCTGGGCGTGATCAAGGAGTTCCCGCAGCAGCGCCGTGAGCAGGGCGGTCCGCCGGGGCAGCTCGGCCACCTCGACGTGTTCGTGGTCGGCGTGGGCGCCGCCGCCTACGGCACCGAGGCCGTCCAGGGTGGGGGTGCCCACGCCCGCGGTGAAGTTGCCGTCCGACGCGCCGCCGACGGCGACCGCGGAGAGCGGCCCGATGCCCAGGCCGTCGGCGATCCGGGTGGCGCGGGCGAACAGGTCCCGCGACGCGCCGCCGGACATCGGCGGCCGGTTGGGGCCCCCGACGACCTCGACACGGGCGCCGTCGAGCACCGGCCGCAGCGCCCGCATCGCGACGTCGACGCGATCCTGCTCCGCGGTGTCGCGCACCCGCACGTCGACGGCGAACCGCCCCCGCGCGGCCACGGTGTTCGTGGTCGTGCCCGCGTCCAGCACGGTCGGTGTGACGGTCGTTCCCGCGGCGGCGTCGCCGAGCGCCGCGGTGGCGAGGATCTGGTGCGCCGCCTCGACGCTCGCGTTTACGCCCAGGTGGGGTTCGAGCCCGGCGTGGGCGGCGCGGCCCCGCAGCAGCACCTCGTACCGCGACACTCCCTTGCGTTCCGTCTTCAGGGCCCCGCCGTCCGCCGACGCCTCCAGGACGAGGGCCGCGTCGCAGCCGCGCGCCTCGGCCTCGATGAGCGCGCGGGACGAGGGCGAGCCGAGTTCCTCGTCGCCGGTGATCAGGACGGTCACGCCGTCGGTGCGGTCCAGCGCGGCCAGGGCATGGAACGCCATCACCACGCCGGTCTTCATGTCGAAGCAGCCCGGCCCGCGCAGCACGTCGTTCTCGACGCCGAACGGATGCGTGGCGAGCGACCCGATGGGCCACACCGTGTCGTGGTGCCCGACGACCAGGACCCGGCGCGGCCCGTCGCCGAGCCGCCAGCGCAGGTGGGTGCGCCCGTCGATGACGATGCGCTCGGGGGCCGCGGCCAGGTACGCGGCGCCCATTTCGGCCACCAGATCGGCGCTGCGGGCCACGGCTGCGAGGTCGGCGGACGGCGACTCGCAGCGCACCAGGAGTTCGATGTCGGCGAGGATCTTGGGCAGTGCCGCCTCGAAGTCGCGTACGAGCGAAGGCGCTTGAGCGGGCGATCGAGGTGCGGGATCAGTCATGTCAGCTCACCTTCGGGGTGGCGCGGGCGCCGTAGTGGACGTACGGCTCACCGGTCGGGAGCGTGTAGAAGGTGACCGGGACCCAGGTCTGCGTGCCGGGCTGCCGGAAGACGAACCGGGAGTCGCCGACCGGGACGAGCGTGAACTCCTGGGTGGGTGTGGGGTCCAGTGCTGCGAGGGGACCCGTCACGGTCTGCCGCAGCCTCAACTCACCCTCTTCCGTGCGTACTTCGATGAGGGCACCGGCCCGCTCGTAGACCCCGGTGTGCCGCGCGCCGTCGACGGCCGGGGGCCGGTCGGCGGGGGTCAGGGGGCGGGGCATGGTGACGCCCGCCAGCTCGGCGAAGATCTCCCGGTACAGGTCCTCGTACAGATCACGGGTGTTGCCGCCGTTCGTCAGCAGCGTAACCGCCAGGCCCTGGTCGGGCAGGATCCGCAGGAACGCGGACTGGCCGATGGTGTTGCCGTCGTGCCCGTACAGCCGCTGTCCGTCCCAGCCGAAGCGGATCCAGCCGAGGCCCCAGGAGTCGCCCAGGGTGTGCCGGTCCGGCAGGTCGGTCTGGTGGGCCGCCATCTGTGCCGCGCCCTCCTCGCTCAGGACACGGGTGCCGTCCGGGCCGAGGCCCCCGGTCAGATGCAGCCGCGCGAAGGCGAGCACGTCCGCGGTGTCGGCGCTGATCAGCCCGGCGGGGCCGACCGAGCGCGGCAGCCCCCACACCGGGGCGGGCGCGGGATCCGCGTCGCCGTCGGTGACGTGTCCGACGGCGACGCGCAGGAGGAGCGCCTCCTCGGGGAGCGTCAGCGCACGGGTCAGGCCGAGCGGTGTGAAGATGCGTTCGCGCAGCGCGGCGTCCCAGGTGAGCCCCGTCAGCTTCTCGATGACCCGCCCCGCAAGGTTGAAGCCCGAGTTGCAGTACGAGAACGTCGCGCCGATGGGATGGCTCTGGAGCGTCTCCTCCAGGAGTTCGACGTAGCGCTCCAGACAGTCGTCGCCGCGGCCGGTGTCGGTGAAGACGTCGCCGTCGATGCCGCTGGTGTGGGTGAGCAGATGCCGCATCGTCACCTGCTTGGTGACGGCGGGGTCCGCCAGGCGCAGTTCGGGCAGCACGTCGACGAGCGGCGCGTCCAGGTCCAGCTTGCCCTCGTCGACGAGCTGCATGACGACGGTCGACGTCCAGACCTTGGTGATGGACCCGATCTGGAAGACCGAGTCGTCGGTGACGTCGACGCCGGTGGCGGTGTTCAGGACGCCGTGGTGGGCCCGCAGGACGTCGTCCCGCGCGCAATCCGAGCCTCGCGCGCCGCCCGAGCCCCCCGTGCTGTCCGGGTCCCCCGCGCCGTCCGCACCTAGCCGCAGAATGCCGAGGGCAGCGCCGGGAACCCGGTGTGCCGTGGCCAGTTCGGTCAGGCGGCGCTGCCAGTGGGCCGTGTCGAGCGGCACCTTGCGCGGCCGTCCGGGCTCACCCGCGTACTGCTCCACCCAGTCCACGACGCGCCGGTTGAAGTCGGCCCGGTGGGAGGGCGGGCCGTCGAGCGGGAACAGATGCGCGCCGCCCGGGTAAAGGACCAGCTCGGTGGGAACGCCCCGCGCCCGCAGCGCCGTGAACCACTGCTCCGCCTGCCCGACCGGGCAGCGCTCGTCGTCGCCGCCCTGCAGGACGAGGGTCGGGGTGCGCACCTGGTCGACATGGGTGAGGGGCGACAGCCGCGCGTAATGCTCGCGGTCCGCCCACGACGGACCGCCCAGCTCGGCCACGCCGAGCAGATGCGCGGCGTCGGACGTACCGGCGACGCTGGTCAGATCGCTGACCACACCGCCCGTGACGGCCGCGGCGAACCGGCCGTCACGGCTGGTCAGATAGCAGGTCATGAACCCGCCGTAGCTGTACCCGGTGACGGCGAGGCGCCGCGGGTCGGCGACCCCCTCGGCGACGAGCTGGTCGAGGGGCTCGGTGAGGTCCGCGGCGTCCTTCAGCCCCCAGCCGCCGAGCGCCGCGGTGAAGAACTCCTCGCCGTAGCCGTCGCTGCCCCGCGGGTTGAGCAGCAGCACCGTCCAGCCGCGGGCGGCGAGCACCTGGTGGTAGAGGTGCCCGGAGTCGGCCGCGCCGTTCCACGCGTTGTGCGGGCCGCCGTGGATGTCCAGGAGCAGGGGAGCGGGGCCGCCGCGCGCCGGGTCGCGCACCAGCCAGCCCTGCACCACCGTGCCGTCGGACACGGTGAACTCCCGTTCCTCGCGCACGAACAGCTCGGGAGCCTCGGGGGTCTCGGGGCCGCCGTGCCCGGTGCGGACGGTGACCGTCGCGGTGGCGAGGTCGACCGTGGCGATCTCCCCGTAGGAGGTCGCGGTGGACAAAACGACCGCGACGGTGGTGCCGCCCGCGGAGGACACCCCGCTGACCTGGACCGCGTCACCGCCGACCACGCGACGCGGGGTGCCGCTCCCGTCGGCGCCGACGACGTACAGATGAGTGCAGCCGCGGTCGCGCAGGCAGACGAGTACGTGGTGTCCGTCGGCGGTGAGCCGGGGCAGCGCCCCGGGGTAGGCGGGGCCGCCGAGCATGACGTTGCGGTCCAGGGCGCCCGTGAGGTCGGCGGGCGGGGCGGCCCCGGCGCCGTCCAACGGCACGCGCAGCAGCCGGGCGTGGCCGACGGCGGTGCCGGTCGAGCCGACGACGAGGAGCGCGCCGCCGTCCGCCGCCCAGGTCACGGCCGCGGCCTGTCCTCCGGCCGACCCGACGCGTACGGGCTCCGCAGGGCGCGGGCCCACATCGACGACGTACGCCGCGCTGCGGAACGTCAGGTCGGAGTCCTCGTCGCGTGCCGCGGGGAACGCGAGGCGGGAGCCGTCCGGTGACCAGGCGGGGGCGGCGGCGTGCCAGTCGCCGCGGGTGATCTGCCGGACCTCGCGGTCGGCGACGCCGACCACGTGCAGATGGGTGCGGACCGTGCGCAGGAGGCCCGCGCCGTCGGCCTTGTAGTCCAGGCGCCGGGCGACGACGGGCGCCTTGGCCCGCGCGTCGTCCGCCGTGCCGTCGGACGCGGTGGGGTCGACCGGCGCGGTGAACGCGAGCGCGCTGCCGTCCGGGCTCCACACCGGCGCGCCCGCGCCGAGCGGCAGCGTCGTGAGCTGCTCGGGCTCGCCGCCCGCCACGGGAAGCAGCCACACCTGCGCGGGCCCGTCGTCCGGAGTGCGCAGGAACGCGACGCGGGTCCCGTCGGGCGACCATGCGGGCGCCAAGTCGGCTGTTCCGCGCGTCAGTTGGCGTGGGGCGCCGCCGGTGGCGCCGACCTGCCACAGCGTGCGTACGTCGCGGTCGGCGGCGCGGTCGGCGGTGCGCAGCACGTACACGATCTCGGCGCCGTCGGGCGAGAGTGCGGGCTGCTCGGGCACCGCGAAGTCGTACAGGTCGTCGATGCGCAGGCGTGGGGTCACGGTGCGCCACCTCCTCAAGGGGCGGACGTCGGGGGCGGTGGTCAGGAGGCCGTGGTCAGGAGGCGGGCCGTCCCAGACCGTCACGGAAGAGGCGGAGCACGTTGCCGCCGAGGACCCGGGCGACGTCGCCGTCGGCCCAGCCGCGCCGCAGCAGCCCCTCGGTCACCAGCGGAAGCCCGGCGGGACCTTCGAGGCCGGGCAGGAACTGGTCGGTGCGGACGCCTTCGATGACGGGGTGCGCGCAGCAGGGCGGGGTGGTGTCGGCCATGACCTCCTGGACGAAGTCCGGGCCGAGGCCGACGTGGTCGAGGCCCGCGACGTCCGCGAGGTGCTCGATGTGGTCGACGAGCCGGTCCAGGGTGTAGTCGCTCTCGTGGAGGAAGGGGGCGAAGAAGTTCACGCAGATCACGCCGCCGTTCGCGGCGGTGGCCTTCACCTGGTCGTCGGTGAGATTGCGGTGGTGGTCGCGCAGCGCACGCGCGGAGGAGTGCGTGGCGATGACCGGCCGCGATGCCAGCTCCAGTACGTGGTCGACACCGGCCGCACCGAGATGGCTGATGTCGAACATCATGCCGATGCGCTCCATCTCGGCGAGCGCGGCCACGCCCGCCCGGGTCAGCCGGCTCCCGGCCGCGTCCTCGCCGCTGCCGTCGGCGAGCGGCGTACGTCCGAAGTGGGCGAGGGAGGCGATCCGTACACCCAACCGGTAGAGGGTCTCCAGGAGTTCGACGTCATCGGCGACGCCCGGCGCGCTCTCCAGGGCGAGCACGAGCGCGATCCTGCCGTCGTCCAGGGCGGCGTCCACCTCGGCGCCGTCAAGGCAGAGCCGGACCGCGTCGGCGTTGCCGGCGGCGATGCGGTGCGCGGCCTCGATCATGCGCAGCGTCTGGCGCAGCGCCCCCTCGGGCCGGTACGTGTCGTCGATGAACACCGGCAGCACCTGTACGTTCACGCCGCCCGCCAGGAGCTGCGGCAGCCACCGCTCGCGGAAGAACGCGGCCCACTGGCCGACGGGCCTGGCCGTCACCGCGCAGAGCAGGTCGTTGTGAGTGTCGGCGACAACGCTGCGCCGGTGCAGCGCCGCGGCTTCGCTCGGTGCCGTGGTCATGTCAGGGTTCCCTTCGGCTCGGCGGGTTCCCCCGCGAAGTGACAGGCCGCCAGGTGCGGACGCCGCTCGGCGTCCCGCGTGGGGTCGGCGGTGCGGCAGAGGTCGCGGCCGGCCCTGGCGAGAGGGCCGAGCGCGCACCGCGGGTGGTAGCGGCAGCCGGGTGGCGGCCGGTGCGGGTCGCTCGGCTCGGCGTCGGCGGCGCCCGCGGCGCCGATGTCCTCGAACAGAGGAGTGTTCCAGGACGGGGCGGCGCTCAACAGGGCGCGGGTGTAGGGGTGTTGAGGATCGGACAGCACCTGTTCGGCGGGGCCCGCCTCGACGATCCGGCCCAGGTACATCACGGCGATGATGTCGCTGAGATGGCGCACGACGGCGAGGTTGTGCGAGATGAACAGCATGGACAGGCCCAGGCGCTGCCGTACGTCCCGTACGAGATTGAGCACGGCGCCCTGCACCGACACGTCGAGCGCGGAGGTGATCTCGTCGGCGATCACCCCCCGTGGCCTGCCGGCCAACGCACGGGCCAGCGCCACGCGTTGGCGCTGGCCGCCGGAGAGCCTGCCGGGCAGCGCGGTGGCGCGGTCCGGGTCGAGATTGACCAGTTCCAGGAGCCGCGCGACCTCGGCCCGCTTCTCCTTCGCCCGCTCACCGCGCGGCATCGCCTCGCCGATCGAGGCGCCGATGCTCATGCGGGGGTCCAGCGAGGAGTACGGGTCCTGGAACACCATCTGCAGCGGGCGGTGCCCCGTCAGGCGCCGCACGTCGGTGCCGTCGAGCACCACCCTTCCCGCGCTGATGGGCGCGAGACCGACGGCGCTGCGGGCGAGCGTCGACTTCCCGGACCCCGACTCGCCCACGAGGCCGACCACTTGGCCGGACGGGACGGTCAGACTGACGCCGTCGACGGCCGTGAGTCCGCCGCGCCGGCCTCCGTACCGCACGCTCACCCGTTCAAAGACCAGCTCGCTCACGCGCCACCTCCGGCGGCCTCGACATCGACAACTGAATCGCTGCCCGCAGCAGGACGGGGCTCGGGCCCGACGCCCTGCGGATGCCAGCAGGCCACGCGGTGCGCGCCCCGGCCGGAGCCCACGTCCGACGGCGCCGGATCCTCGGCCAGGCACCGCTCGTCGGCGAACGTGCAGCGCGCGGCGAACGCACAGCCCGCGCCCACCTCGCCGGGCTCCGGCGGCCGGCCCGGGATGACCGCGAGCGGCGCGTCCCGGTCCGTGTCGAGCGCCGGTACGGCGGCGAGGAGTGCCCGGGTGTAGGGGTGGCGCGCGGCGGTGCGCAGATCGGCGGTGGGCAGGTCCTCCACGATCCGCCCGGCGTACATCACCAGGACCCGGCGGCAGCTCTGCGCCACGACGGTGATGTCATGGCTGATGAGCAACAGCGCGGCGGGTAGGCCCTGTTGGCGTGCCCCGGCTTCGCCCTGCCGCGGTGTCCCGGCTTCACCCTCGTGCCGATCCCTGGCTTCACCCTCGTGCCGAGCCCCGGCTTCGTTCTCCCGCACCCGGGCGAGTAGCCGCAGCACCTGGCGCTGCACGGTGACGTCCAGAGCGGTGGTCGGCTCGTCGGCGATGACCAGGCGCGGCTCGCCCATCAACCCCATCGCGATCATGGCCCGCTGCCGCATGCCGCCGGAGAACTCGTGCGGATACTGGCGTGCCCGGCGCTCGGCCGCGGGCACCCGCACCTCGCGCAGCCGCTCGACGGCCCGCGCGAGCGCCTTGCCGCGGGAGAGCCCCTGATGCTGCTCGGAGACCTCGGCGAGCTGGCGTCCGATCCGCCGGGTCGGGTTGAAGGAGGTCATCGGATCCTGGAAGACCAGCGCGAGCGACGTACCGAGAAGCCCGCGGGCCTCGGCGTCGGACGCCGTCAGGAGCGGCGTACCGAGGAAGTCCAGGCGAGCCGCGGACACCACTCCTGGTGGCTCGATCAGCCGGGAGACGCCGAGCGCGGTCAAGCTCTTCCCGGAGCCGGACTCACCGACCACACCGACGGATTCCCCGGCGCCGACGCTGAAGCTGACGCCCCGCACCGGCGTCACGGGACCCGATGCCCCGGGGAAGGAGACGCGCAGATCCTCCACGACAAGCACGGGATCGCCCGCGGCGGATTGCGTTGCCGCAGCCGCAGCCGCAGCCGCAGCCGCAGCCGCAGCCGCCGTCGCCGCGCCCTTCGCCTTCGAGGAGGAAGGCACCGAGAAGGCTGCCGAAGCGCGCGCCCCCACCACCCCCGCCACGGTCTCCCCGAACAGATTGAACGCGAGCCCGGCGACCACCACCGCGACACCCGGCGCGAGGGCGGCCGTCGGATTGACGTAGATCTGGTTGAGCCCCTCCCCGAGGAGCCGCCCCCAGTCGTACTCCGGGGCCTGCACCCCGATGCCGAGGAACGAGAGCCCGGCGAAGGCGAGCAGCGCCATCCCCGCGCTGATGGTGGCGTTGACCACCAGCGGCTCGCCGATGTTGGGCAGCACGTGCCGCAGAAGGAGACGGATCCGCCCGGCCCCGGCCACCCGCGCCGCCGCCACGAAGTCCCGCCCCGCGATCCCCGCGGCCAGCGTCTGCGTGAGGCGGGCGAACGCGGGCGCCATGGCGAGCCCGATGGCGAGCACCGCGCCCTTGGCCCCGACCCCGAAGATCATGGCGAAGAACAGCGCGAGCAGCAGACCGGGGAAGGCCACGGCGATGTTCACGACGGAGGTCACGAGCCGTCCCGCCCACCGGGGGAGCACGGAAGGCGCCGTCCCCAGGAGCGTGCCGGTCAGCACCCCGATCGCCGTGGCCGTCAGGGCGAGCAGCAGGGAGAGCCGCGTCGCGACGAGGACGCGGGCGAGGATGTCCCGCCCCAGGCTGTCCGTGCCGAGCAAGTGCGCGGCGGTCGGCCCCTGTTGGAGCGCGTCCACGTCCACCGCCGACGCCCGGTCGCCCCACAGGACGGGCGCGAACAGGGCAAGGGCGAGCAGCAGCACGAGCAGCGCGGCGGAACAGGCCCCCACGGGCGTCCGCACGACGGCCAGGGTCTTCGTACCGGCGTTGCGCATGGCTCAGGCCTCCCGGATCGTCGAGCGCGGATCGAGCAGGGCGAGCAACACGTCGACCAGCAGATTCACGGTCAGTACGCCGATCCCGTAGACGAGCACGATGCCCTGCACCACGGGGTAGTCCTTCTGCTGGATCGACTGCACGATCGTCGAGCCGAGGCCCGGCCAGGCGAAGACGTTCTCCACCAGGACCGTCCCGGCCACCAGGCTCGTCAGGACCAGGCCGCCCATGGTCAGCGTCGCGGTGAGCGCGTTGGGCAGCGCGTGCCGTGCGTAGATCCGCCGGGCGGGCAGCCGTTTGGCGCGTGCCGTGCGGATGAAGTCGTCGCCGAGGACGGCCAGCATCTCGACCCGCACGATGCGCGCGAGGACGGCGGCGGGTCCGACGGCCAGCGCGAGCACGGGAAGCACGTACGAAGCGAAGCCCCCGCGCCCGGCCACGGGGAACCACCCCAGGTGGACCGAGAACACGTAGACGAGCCCGACCGCCAGCAGGAATTCGGGTACGGCCGCCAACAGCACGCTGGTGGACGTGAACGCCAGCTCCCCGCCCCTGCGCCGCCCGCCCCGGGTCAGCACGGCCATCACCACACCGACCGGAACCGCCACCACCATGGCGACGGCGAACGCCGCGAGGGCCAGCTGCGCGGTCGCCGGCAGGCGGTCACCGATCTGCTGCGACACCGGCAGGCCGCTCAGGACGGACGTCCCGAAGTCACCGCCGCACACCGAGCGCAGGTAGTGCAAGTACTGGGTGAGGAGACCGTCGTCGAGGCCCAGCGCGTGGCGCCGCGCGTTCACCGTCTCCACCGGCGCCGTCATGCCGAGCGCGGAGCGCACCGGATCCCCGGGCATCAGATGGATCATCGCGAAGGCGGCGGTCACCACCACCCACAGCGACACCACGAACCGCCCGAGCCGCCGCCCGAAGAAGGACAGCCACGGGCTCTCCAGCACTCCCGCCGACGCACCTGGTGGTGCGGGACTGGCAACCACTGTGGACACCGGCAACGACCTCCGTCGGACTCCGCGTCGGAATGACTCCGTGTCGGAACCCAGCGAGTGTCGCGTCAGTCAGGCTGCGGGCGATTCGTTCCCGCGCACAAGAAGAACCGCTCGTCTCGTGCCACAGGACAAGCCGGTCGCGCCCAAGCGGGACGCGTCTTCCGGCAGCGGGGCTAGCGGCCCCGCAGCTGGTGGCGCTTGAACCACGCCACCAGTGCGCCCGCGAGGCCCGTCACCGCGATGAAGCCCATCGCGACCAGGAAGGCCGGGGACGTCGGCGTCGACGCGCGGGCGCCCGCGATGACGTACGCGGCGGTGTTCGGGATCGACCCCAGGCCGGTGGCGAGCAGGAACGGCAGCCATCCCATGCGGGACACCGCCGCGCAGTAGTTGGCGGCCGCGAACGGCACCCCGGGGAACAGCCGCGCCGCCAGCATCGACCGGAAGCCGTGCCTGCTCAGCTGCCCGTCGGCCGCCTGCAGCCAGCGCCCGCGGAGCAGCGGGCGCAGCGCGTCCTGCCCCAGCATCCTGCCGAGCCCGAAGGCGATCCCGGCGCCGAGGACCGTGCCCGCGAGGGCCGCGGTGAGGCCCGCCTGCGAACCGAACAGGGCGCCCGCCGCCAGATTGAGCAGCGGACGCGGCACGAACGCCGTGGTGCACAGGCCGTACGCGACGGCGAACACCGTCACGGCGGCGACGCCGCCCAGCTGCCGCAGTCCTCCGTCGGACAGGAGCCGCTGCGGCTCGAAGAGCAGCACGCACGTCCCGGCCGCCGCGAGCAGCACCACCAGCAGAGACAGCCGCGACCAGGGCGAGAGCAGCGCCCTGGAACAGCGCACGGCGAGGCCCTGCGGACGGGTGGCGGCGGTGTCGAGCATCCGGGGAGACTAACCGACACATGTGTGTGATCGCCGTATGGTGCGTCTCATGAGCGTCACAGTCCCGGGCAGCGACTTGGCGGACACCGTCATGGAGCGGCTCACCGCGACGTACCCCACGGCGGCCGATCCGGAGCGGGCCCGGCAGGCGCGGGCGTACATGAAGGACATCGCCCCCTTCCTCGGACTGCCCTCGCCCCTGCGCCGCGAGCTGGCCCGCACGGTCCTCGCCGGACTCCCGCGCCCGGACGGGACCGACTGCACGGCGATCGCGCTGCGCTGCTGGGAGCTGCCGGAACGCGAGTACGCGTACTTCGCGGTCGACTTTCTGCGCCGCCACGTGAAGCACCTCTCGTCGGGCTTCCTGCCGGTCGCCCGCCATCTCGTCACGACGGTCTCCTGGTGGGACACGGTCGACGCGCTCGCCGCGCACGTCGTCGGCGGTCTGGTCGCCGCCGACCCGAAGCTCGAGGCCGAGATGGACGCCTGGATCGAGGACGAGAACCTGTGGGTGGCTCGCACCGCCCTCCTCCACCAGCTCCGGTACAAGGACGCCACCGACGCCGAACGGCTCTTCGCCTACTGCCTGCGCCAGTCGGGTCACCCCGACTTCTTCATCCGCAAGGCCATCGGCTGGTGTCTGCGCGAGTACGCCAAGACCGATCCGGAAGCGGTACGCGGCTTCGTCGAGCGGGAGCGCGGACGCCTCGCGCCGCTCTCGGCGCGCGAGGCCCTCAAGAACCTCTGACCGCACCGGACTTCACGCTCACCCGGACCGCACGGACGACCCGGCGAAAACCATTCGACGTACCCCTGGCCGTCGGCAATGATCTGCCACATGTTCCGGTACGCCTTTCACGCAGCTTCGCCCGCGGTCGCGGGCGCTGCGGAGGCTGCCGTCCTCCACTTCGCCGCACTTCCTGTCGACGGCGCCCGACGCTGACCCTCCCCGGACACTCCGGCGGACCCCATAGGGGGAGGGTCGGTTCGGCCCCGGGGTCCCCGTCCCGAGCGCGCACGCCAAGACGTGCGCCCAGGACTTCAGCTTCGAGTTCCCCAGAAGGAACCGCCATGTCCAAGACGGCATACATCCGCACCAAGCCCCACCTCAACATCGGCACGATGGGCCACGTCGACCACGGCAAGACCACCCTCACCGCCGCCATCACCAAGGTCCTCAGCGAGCGTGGCACCGGCACGTTCGTGCCCTTCGACCGCATCGACCGCGCCCCCGAGGAGGCGCAGCGCGGTATCACCATCAACATCTCGCACGTCGAGTACGAGACCGACACCCGGCACTACGCCCACGTCGACATGCCGGGCCACGCCGACTACGTCAAGAACATGGTCACCGGCGCCGCGCAGCTGGACGGGGCGATCCTCGTCGTCTCCGCGCTCGACGGGATCATGCCGCAGACCGCCGAGCACGTCCTGCTCGCCCGCCAGGTCGGGGTCGACCACATCGTGGTCGCGCTCAACAAGGCGGACGCGGGCGACGAGGAGCTCACGGACCTCGTCGAGCTGGAGGTGCGCGAGCTGCTCTCCTCGCACGGGTACGGGGGCGACTCCGTCCCCGTCGTGCGGGTCTCGGGGCTGAAGGCGCTTGAGGGCGACCCACGGTGGGCCGCCGCCATCGAGGCGCTGCTTGACGCGGTGGACACCTATGTGCCCATGCCCGAGCGGTACATCGACGCGCCCTTTCTGCTCTCGGTGGAGAACGTCCTCACCATCACCGGGCGCGGGACCGTCGTCACTGGAGCCGTCGAGCGTGGTCAGGTGCGGGTCGGCGACCGGGTGGAGGTGCTCGGAGCGGAGACGGAGACCGTCGTCACCGGGCTCGAGACCTTCGGCAAGCCCATGGAGTCCGCGCAGGCCGGCGACAACGTGGCCCTGCTGCTGCGCGGGGTGCCACGCGACGCCGTACGACGCGGGCACGTCGTCGTGGAGCCGGGGAGCGTCAGTCCCAGCAGCCGCTTCACCGCCCAGGTGTACGTCCTGTCCACCAAGGAGGGCGGACGGTCGACGCCGATCGCGACCGGCTACCGGCCGCAGTTCTACCTCCGCACCGCGGACGTGGTCGGCGACGTCGACCTCGGCGCCGCCGCCGTGGCCCGGCCCGGCGACACGGTCACCATGACGGTCGAGCTCGGCCGCGACATGCCCCTGGAGACGGGGCTCGGCTTCGCGATTCGCGAGGGCGGCCGCACCGTCGGCGCGGGCACGGTGACCGAGGTCGGCTGACGGCCGCGATGCCCGCCGGGCTCGGGGGATCCACCCCCTGGCCTGGCGGGCACAATGGAGCGGTGACTGAGGACGAACACCCGGACGAGGCGATAGCCGTCATCAAGGACGTGGATCACGGCACCGCCAAGCTGATGCCGGACGTGGACCGGCCCCGCGCCTGGCTGCTCACGGTCGACGGGGCGCCTCAGTCGTACGTCGATCTGGACGCGCCCACGCATCTGGAGTTCGAGTACGCGCAGCGGCTCGCCCACGTCATCGACACCGCCGCCGATCCCGGCCAGTCCCTGGACGTCATCCACCTGGGCGGCGGCGCGCTCACCCTGCCCCGCTATGTCGCCGCGACGCGGCCGGGATCGCGCCAGGACGTGGTGGAGGCGGACCGCGGGCTGCTCGAACTGGTCACCGAGCGGCTGCCGTTGCCCGCGGACACCGGGATCACCGTGCACGGCGCGGACGCCCGGCAGTGGCTCGAAGCGGCGGCGCCCGACAGCACCGATGTACTCGTCGCCGATGTCTTCGGCGGCTCGCGGGTTCCGGCCCACCTGACGTCGGTGGCCTACGCGCGCGCCGCTGAGCGTGTCCTGCGCGCGGGCGGCGTCTACGCGGCGAACCTCGCCGACGGGGCACCCTTCGGCTTCCTCCGCTCGCAGCTCGCCACGTTCGCCGAGGTGTTCGGGCAGGTCGCGCTGATCGCCGAGCCGACCGTGCTGCGCGGCCGCCGGTTCGGCAACGCGGTGCTCGTCGCCTCGCACGAAGCGATCGAGGTCGAGGCGCTGGCCCGGCGGGCGGCATCCGACATCTTCCCGGCACGCGTCGAGCACGGGGCGGCACTACGCCTGTTCACCGGTGACGCGAAGCCGGTGCGGGACGAGGACGCGGTGGCGTCACCGGAGCCGCCGGGTGGGGCCTTCAGCGTCGGTTGAGGGGGCGGCCGGGGTCTCTACCGGGGAGTGATCGGGACGGCGGTGGACGCCGTGCGCCTTCGCTGGTGACGCGAAGCCGGTGCGGGACCGAGGACGCGGTGGCGTCACCGGAGCCGCCCGGTGGGGTCTTCAGCGTCGGTTGAGGGGGCGGCCGGGGGCTCGGTCGGGAGAGCGGTCGGCTCAGTGGTCGAGGGAGCAGCGGAGGAAGAGGCTGCCTGGGCGGTCTCCTTGGACGCCGTGCGCCTTCACTGGTGACGCGAAGCCGGTGCGGGACCGAGGACGCGGTGGCGTCACCGGAGCCGCCCGGTGGGGCCTTCAGCGTCGGTCGAGGGGGCGGCCGGGGGCTCTGCCGGGGGAGTGATCGGGACGGCGGCAGGAGAAGCCGCCGGGGGAGTGGCCGAGGGAGAGGGCGCCTTGGCGATCTGCTTCGACGCCGTGCGTCGCGTCAGATTGCGCACGTCCGGGACGAAGAGCACCAGGCCCGTCACCACGACCACCAGCGCCGCGCAGCCCCACAGCGAGGCCGAACGCCCGAAGGCGAGCTCCGCGGGGCCCGCGAGCGCCGTGGCGAGCGGGACCATCGCGATCGAGCCGAACCAGTCGTACGCGGCGACCCGCGACAGTTTCTCCTCGGGGATCTCCTGATGCATCGCCGTCATCCAGGACACGCCGAAGACCTCGATCGCGACGCCGCTGACGAACATCACCGCCGCCAGACCCCACACCGGCAACGGCACCGCGAGCGCCGCCGAGGGCAACGCGAGCGGGAAGACGCAGAGGGTGCCCGCCAGCAGCAGGCGCCGCGGCTTCCACCGCATCATCAGGAACGCGCCGCCGACCGTGCCCGCGCCGAACGCGCCGAGTGCCAGACCCCAGGGCCCCGCGCCGCCCAACTCGTCCCTGGCGACCAGTGGTCCGAAGACGGCTTCGGCCGCGCCGACCACCGCCACCACCACGGAGAACTGCGCGACGATCGCCCACAGCCACGGCCGGCCGATGAACTCCCGCCAGCCCTCCCGCAGATCGGAGAGCAGCCCGCCGCCGGGCTCGCGCTTCGGGATGTGGCTGACGTCGAGGAACGACCGCAGGGCTCCGGCCGCCGCGAACGCCACCGCGTCCACGGCGAGCACCCAGCCCGGCCCGATCGCGGCGACCATCAGACCGCCGAGCGCGGCGCCGCCGAGGCCCGCGCCCTGCATCGCCATGCGGTAGAGGGCGAAGGCGCGGCTCGCCTGTTCGCCGCTGACGGTCGACATCAGCATGCCTTCGGCCGCCGGGCCGAAGAACGCCTGGCCGGTGCCGCCGAGCGCGGTGAGCAGCATCATCGACCACAGCGGGGGCGTGCCGGAGATGACGAGGACGGCGAAGACCGCCTGCGAAAGGCAGTTGAGGGCATTGGCCGCGACCATCACGTGGTGGCGCGGCAGCCGGTCGGCCACGGCGCCGCCGATGAGCAGGAACAGCACGAGCGGCAGCGTGCGTGCCGCCGCCACGAGCCCCACGTCCCCGCCGTCGCCGCCGGAGTCGAGCACGGCGAACGCCGCCGCGATCAGGGCACCGTGGCTGCCCAGGTTGGTCACGATCGCGGCGGCGGTCAGCAGGCTGTAGTTGCGCCCTGCCCAGGCGGGGCGGCGCACGGCGGCGGGTTTGGTCACCAGGGGACTATCCCCGCCGGAACACCGACTTGCCAAACCGTTTCCGCCCGGGGCAGGACCCCGTCAGCGGCGGCTCGGCTCAGCGGCGGCTCGGCTCAGCGGTTGCGCGGCTCAGGACCCCTCGGCGTCGCCGTTCAGCCGCACCGTGCTGAGGATCTTCTTCACCGTGGCGTCCGGGATCTCGTCCTTCACGCCCTTCGCGCCGTACAGCGACCACGCGACGTACTCGCCGTCGCTGTTCTTGAAGGAGAACGTCGTGGCCTTGCCGTCCGAGTCGCACTTGTCGTTCTTGGTGACGCCGGAGGTCGTGGAGGTCGCGACGCTGCCCTTGATGCCCGACGTGGTGGTGTACGACTCCACCTTGCCGATCTTGATCTTCTTCTTGTCGGCCTTCTTCTGGTCCGTGTAGCCGCCGAAGACCCACCACGCGGAGTCGTTGCGCGCGACGTCCTTGGTGTTCTTGGCGCCGTTCTGGCCCTTGGTGCCGACGGCGCCGAGGGCGGTGTCGTCCTTGGTGCCGTCCTTGTCGTCGTCCGATGAGCACCACTTGGACTTGTAGTGCGCGGGCGCGGACATGCCGATGAGCGCGCTGCCGTCACCCTTCTCGCTGTCCTCGAAGCCGATGAAGGTGTCGGGGGTCGCCACCTCCCAGTCGGCCGGGACGTCGAAGGCGGTGCCCCACTTGGGGTTCACGACGACCTGCCAGCCCTCGATCGTCGGCTTCGGGCCCTTGCCCGTGCCGCGCTCGGTGCCGCCGTCGTCGGTGGGGCTCGGCTTCGGTGAGGCGGACTTGGCGGGAGACTTCTTCTTCGGCTTTCCGTCCGCCTCGTCGTCCTTGTCACCACCGAGGACGAGGAAGCCCGTGACACCGGCGGCCACCACGACGGCGAGCGCCGCGACGATTGCGGTGATCTTTGTCTTGTTCCCGTCCCCGCCCTGGCCGCCGCCGCCCGGCTGGGGCGGCATGGGCGGCGGCGTGGGCGCCGCCCACTGCGGCTGCTCCGGCTGCGAGTAGGCACCCGACTGCGGTTGCTGCTGGTATCCCGGCTGCTGATACGGGTTCGGCTGCTGGTACCCCGGCTGCTGGTACGGATTGGGATTCTGGTCCTGCGGGTTCTGCTCGCCCCCGGGCGGCTGCTGTCCTGGCCACATGGGCAGTAACCATAGAGGGGCTTGTGGCCTGATGTCATCGCTGCCCCCGCCGGGGGGCCGGCACATCGGGTCACAAGCCCCGCGGGCGTACGAAACGACTCAGGACTCCGTGGGGTCCCCGTGCAGACGCACCGTATTGAGGATCTTCATGATCGTCGCCTCCGGGATCTCGTCCTTGACGCCCTTCGCGCCGTAGAGGCTCCAGGCGACGTACTCACCCTCGGAGTTCTTGAAGCCGAAGGTGATCGCCTTGCCGTCCGAGTCGCACTTGCCGCTCTGCGGTGTGTTCGTCGAATGGGCGCGCGCGATGCTGCCCTTGATGCCGGTCTTCGTCGTGAAAGGCTCCGCCTTCTTGGGGATGGTGAGGCTCTTCTTGTCCGGCTGCGTGTACCCGCCGTAGACCCACCACGGCACCTGGTTGACCGCGACCTCGTCGGTGCTCTTCGCGCCGTTCGCGCCCTTGGTGCCGACGGCGCCGAGGGCGCTGTCGTCCTTCGTGCCGTCCTTGTCGTCGTCCGATGAGCACCACTTGGACTTGTAGTACGCGGGTGCCGACATGCCGATGAGCGTGCTGCCGTCGCTCTTCTTGGTGTCCTCGAAGCCGATGAAGGTGCCGGGCGTCTGGACCTCCCAGTCGGCCGGGACGTCGAAGGCGGTGCCCCACTTGGGGTTCACCACGACCTGCCAGCCCTTGACCACCGGCTTGGGACCGTTGTCGTTGCCGCGCTCGCTGCCACCGCCGCCCGTGGCCGGGTCCGGCTTCTTGGGCGCGGACTTGGCGGGTGACTTGGACGGCTTGGCGTCCGCCTCGTCGTCCTTGTCGCCGCCGAGCACCAGGAAACCGGTGACACCGGCGGCCACCACGACCGCGGTCGCCGCGACGATGGCGACCAGCTTGGTCCTGTTGCCGCTGTCACCGCCGCCGCTGCCGCCGGGCGGCTGCGGCGTGACGCCCAGGGGCGCGGTCGGCGCGCTCCACTGGCCCTGCTGCTGCCCCGGCCCCTGCTGCTGGTAGGGGTTCGGCTGCTGGTATCCCGGCTGCTGATACGGGTTCGGCTGCTGGTACCCCGGCTGCTGGTACGGGTTGGGATTCTGGTCCTGCGGGTTCTGCTCGCCCCCGGGCGGCTGCTGTCCTGGCCACATGGCGGGAAACGATACGGGGTGTTGGAGCGGACACGTCATGGCCGCCCCGGGGCGTGGGCGGACGGATCGTGCGGTCGCTCAGGACTCGGGCCGTGGCTCGATCTCACGCACCGTACTGAGCATCTTCTTGACGGTCGCGTCCGGGACTTCCCCCTTCACGCCCCGGGCGCCGAAGAACGACCAGGAGACGAGTTTCCCCTGGGAGTCCTTGAAGCCGAAGGAGGTCGCCTTGCCGTCCGTCCGGCACTTGTCCTCGTGCTTGACGCCGGACACCGAGGACGTGGCCACGCTGCCGGTGATGCCGGACCTGGTGGTGTACGACTCCACCGCGCTGGTCCTGATGTTCTTCCGGTCGGGCTGGGAGTACTGGCCGTACACCCACGTCGCCGAGTCCTCCTTGGCGATCTGTTCGGTGCTCTTCGCGCCGCGGTTGCCCTTGCTGCCGGCCTCCGCGAGCGGCGTGTAGTCCTTGACGCCGTCCCGGTCGGGATCGCTCGCGCACCACTGCTGCTTGAGCGCGGCGGGTGCCACCATCCCGATCAGGATGCTGTCCTCGTCGTCGGCCTCCCCGACGGCGTCCACCCAGTCGCGCGCCTTGAGCTCCCACTCGGGGGGTGCGTCGAAGACGATGCCCCGCTCGGCGTTCGTGACCGCCTTCCAGCCCGGAATCGTCGGCTTCGGCCCACCGTCGACACCGCGCGAGTCGGACCCCTCGGACCCCTCGGACCCCTCGGACTCGGCCGGGCCCGGAGAGGCGGACGCGGACCGTGCCGGGTCCGGCTCGGCGCTGTCGTCCTTGTCGCCGCCCAGGACCAGGAACCCGGTGACACCGGCGGCCACCACGACCGCGGCGGCGGCCACGACGGCGATGACCTTGGTCTTGCTGCCGCTGCCGTCGCCGTTTCCTCCACCGCCCTGCGGGGCCTGGGGCGAACCGCCGGGAACAGTGGGCGTGTTCCAGGGCGCCGGCTGCTGGTATCCCGGCTGCTGGTAAGGGTTCGGCTGCTGGTTCGGCCCGCCCCCGGGCTGCTGCTCTCCTGGCCACATGCGCAGCAACGATAGGTGACGGTGATCTACGCCGAGCGGGCTCCTGGCCAAAGAACGCTACTCGTGGGTAACATCCCGGCATGAGCGCTGACCAGATGTCGATAGGCGAGATGCTCGCCGCAACCGTGCCGATGGCCCGGACCCTGAACCTCGAGTTCCGCGAGACCACGCCCGAGAAGGCCGTGGTCGCCCTGCCCGACCAGGCCGACTACCACAACCACGTCGGCGGGCCGCACGCCGGAGCCATGTTCACGCTGGGGGAGTCGGCGAGCGGTGCGATCGTGCTCGCCGCGTTCGGGGACCAGCTCTCGCGGGCCGTGCCGCTCGCCGTGCGCGCCGACATCGCGTACAAGAAGCTCGCCATGGGCCCGGTGACCGCCACCGCGACCCTCGGCCGCCCGGCCGCCGATGTCGTCGCCGAGCTGGACGCGGGGCAGCGCCCCGAGTTCCCCGTGGCGATCGCGATCCAGCGCGAGGACGGCGCCGTGACCGGCGAGATGACGGTCGTGTGGACGCTGCGCCCCAATAACTGAGTCGCGCGCGGGCGTTCGCTTCCGTACGTTCGTTGAACACAGCGGCGTCGCGTCGGCCGGGCCACGGGGGTCCCGACCGGCGCGGCGCCGTTTCTTCTGACCTCGTCCCGCCGTTTCGGGCGGTCTTCGGTTCACCTCATTGACACGAGTCATCAGCCGCCATAGTTTTCCGCCGCCAGTGGGTCGACGTATCTCATCAAGGGGAGTCGCCGCATGAGCCGCACGACGAGAACAGGCCGAAGCAGCACGGGAAGACGCGGAGCGGGCCGGGCGCGGCGCGCCGCATCCGCCTTCGTCGCCATGGCGGCAGCCGCCGCGGCGATGCTCACCCCGCACGCCGCGCAGGCCGCCCCGCAGGAAGGCGCGCCCCGCGCGGGCGGCGGCACGCTCGTCCGCACGGACGCGGGCTGGCTGCGCGGTGAGACCACCGCGGAAGGGCGGCAGTTCCTCGGCATCCCGTACGCGCGCCAGCCCGTCGGCGCCCTGCGCTGGAAGGAACCCAGGCCCGCCGAGCCCTGGCAGGGCGTGCGCGGTGCGACCTCCTTCGGTAACCGGTGTGTGCAGAGCGCGAGTTGGGATCCCGGGTACGAGAACCCCAGTCACACCGAGGACTGCCTCGACCTGAACGTCTACACCCCCGACGGGCAGCACAAGAAGCGTCCCGTCATGGTCTGGCTGCACGGCGGCGGGCTGACCGCGGGCGCGGGCGAGGACATCGTGCCCGACGCCTTCGCCCGGCGCACCGGCACGGTGGTCGTGACCATCAACTACCGCCTCGGCGCGATGGGTTTCCTCGCCGGGAAGAGCCTCGACGGTGAGGCCTCCGACCGCGTCTCGGGCAATTACGGCATGCTCGACCAGCAGGCGGCCCTGCGCTGGGTGCGCGCCAACATCGGCTCGTTCGGCGGAGACCGGCAGCGCGTCACCATCGCGGGCGAGTCCGCAGGCGGCCGCTCCGTCTGCACCCAGCTCGCCTCACCCGGCGCCAAGGGCCTGTTCCGCGCGGGCATCGTGGAGAGCGGCGCCTACGGGGACTGCGCGGCCCGCGAGCGCGAGGAGGCGCTCACGCAGGGCGCGGCCTTCGCGAAGAAGGCGGGCTGCCCGGACCAGGCGACCGCCCTCGCCTGTCTGCGCAAGAAGCCCGCCGCCCAGATCCTCGCGGCGCAGTCCGGGTTCGACTGGGGTCCGGTGGCGGGCGGCGGCTTCCTGCCGGTCCAGCCCGAGGAGGCGTACGAGGACGGCAGTGCCTCGCGTGTGCCCGTCCTGAACGGGGCGAACAGCGACGAAGGGCGGCTCTTCGCCTACGCGCAGTTCGACGGACAGGGCAAGCCGCTCACCGAGGAGCAGTACCCGGGCGCGCTCACCCGGGCGTACGGCGCGGACCTTGGTGCCCAGGTCCTCAAGCGCTATCCGGTGTCCGGGCACGCCTCGCCGACGCACGCGTTCGCGGCCGCCCAGGGCGACATGATGTTCGCCTGCACGGCGCTGCGCATGGACCGCTCCCTCGCGGGGCGCGGCCCCGTCTACGCCTATGAGTTCGCCGACCGCACCTCGCCGCCCTTCGCCTCGATCCGCGAGGCGGGCAAGACGTTCGACTTCGGGGCGACCCACGTCAACGAAGTGCAGTACCTGTTCAAGCACTTCGGGCTCGCGACGCCGCTCAACGCCGAACAGCGGATTCTGGCGCGGCAGATGGTGCAGTACTGGGGCTCCTTCATCCACGGCGGCGCCCCGCGCGCCGACGGTCAGCCCACCGCGCCCGACCAGCGGATCCAGCCCGGCAAGGTGCTCTCGCTGCGCACCGCGTCCGCGGGCGGGAACGAGCTGAGCACCGCTGTGGCCCGTGAGCACCGGTGCGACCTGTGGGACCGCGTGGACCTCAAGGGCTCCGCCCCGGCCGACGCCGGGTGAGCGGGTAGGCTGCCCGGCGTGCGCGATCTTGGGGGGAACGCGCACGCCGGGTACAGGCACACCAGCACAGGAGGAACCGGCGTTGCACGTCCAGGAATGGCTGGAGACCGTACCGGCCGTCAGTATCTACGCGCTGGTCGGCGTGGTCATCGGTCTGGAGAGCCTGGGCATCCCGCTGCCCGGTGAGATCGTCCTCGTCTCGGCGGCGCTGCTCTCCTCGCAGCACGGCGAGCTCAACCCCGTCATCCTGGGGATCTGCGCCACCGCGGGCGCCATCATCGGCGACTCCATCGGGTACGCGATCGGACGCAAGGGCGGCCGGCCACTCCTGGCCTGGCTGGAACGGAAGTTCCCCAAGCACTTCAGCGCCGCGAACGTCGGCAGCGCCGAGCAGTCCTTCCAGAAGTGGGGCATGTGGGCGGTCTTCTTCGGCCGCTTCGTCGCCCTGCTCCGGATCTTCGCGGGGCCGCTGGCCGGCGTCCTTCGCATGCCGTACTGGAAGTTCCTCGTCGCCAACGTCCTGGGCGGCATCGTCTGGGCGGGCGGCACCACGGCCGTCGTCTACTACATCGGTGTGGTCGCCGAGGACTGGCTCAAGCGGTTCTCGTACTTCGGCCTTGCCATCGCCGTGCTGATCGGCGTCGGCTCCATGCTGCTCGTCAAGCGCCGCGCCAAGAAGTCGGCGGAGGCCCGCGACGCGGCACAGGCCGACAGTGATGAGAGGACGGCGGCCGAGCCGGTTGCCGTTCCGGCCGCCGACTGAACGTCACTTGGCGTGGGCGTCCCGGTGGGCCTTGGCGAGCTCGACGTACATCGTGCCGTTGAGCGTGATGCCCGCGCGCTCCTCGTCGGTGAGCGGCCTGCGCACCTTGGCGGGCACGCCCGCGACGAGTGAGCCGGGCGGCACGACCATCCCCTGGGGCACCAGCGCCTGCGCGGCCACCAGTGAACCGGCGCCGATCACCGCGCCGTTGAGGACCGTCGCGCCCATGCCGATCAGGCAGTCGTCCTCGACCGTGCAGCCGTGCAGGACGGCGTTGTGGCCGACCGAGACGCGCTCGCCGATGGTCATCGGGAAGCCCAGGTCGACATGGAGGCTGCAGTTGTCCTGGATGTTGCTGTCGGCGCCCACGACGATGGGCCCGCCGTCCGCGCGGAGAACCGCCCCGTACCAGGCGCTCGCCCCGGCGTGCAGCGTCACCTCGCCGATGACGACCGAGGTGGGCGCGGTGAAGGCGTCCTGATCGATCTTCGGGTCCTTGCCGCCGATCCCGGTGATGAGTGCCTCGTGGCCCATCGGATTTCTCCATTCGTACGTGTCTCGCGCCTGGCGGAACCGTACGGGACGGCGGCGGGCGCGACGCCGTGTGGGGTGAAGATCACAGGGGCCCGGGCTCACCGGGGAGCGCGGGGCTGAGTAACGTGAGCGCGTGCCGAAGAACAGGAACACGTTCTCATCCGCGGTCGCCGACTGGCGGCGCCGCGCGACCCAGCGCGCCGTCCACGCGGGCTGGGCGTGGGTGCAGCGCACGGGCGCCGTCACCGCGCAGCGGCCGGGGCGGCTGCGGTTCGGCGCCATCGGCCAGGACACGAAGCTCGCCTTCCCGCAGGGGACCGTCTTCGGTGAGCCCTGGATCCGCATCGGGGACCACTGCATCATCGGCGAGCAGGTCACCCTCACCGCCGGGATGATGCCCGACCTGGACCTCGGCCCCGACCCGATCCTGCGCATCGGCAACGGCGTCGTGCTCGGCCGCGGCAGCCATGTCATCGCCGACACGGCGGTGACGATCGGCGACGACTGCTACTTCGGGCCCACGGTGTACGTGACGTCCACGAACCACTCGTACGACGATCCGCACACGCCCATCGGCAAGCAGTGGCCGCGCATGGAGCCGGTCGAGATCGGCCCCGGCTGCTGGATCGGCACGAACGCGGTGATCCTGCCGGGCGCGAGGATCGGTCGCAACGTGGTGGTCGCCGCGGGCGCCGTCGTGCGGGGCTCCGTGCCCGACCACGCCGTGGTGGCCGGTGCGCCCGCCCGTGTCGTGCGCACCTGGGACGCGGAGGCGGGGTGGCAGCCGCCGTTGCGGACGCCTGCGCCTGTTCCCATTCCTGATGGCATCACGCCGGAACAGTTGCTTGCCCTGGGGGAGTTGGAGGGGTAGGGGCCTGGCTCAGCTGGCCAGCAGTACGGTGCCCACCAGGGCCAGGCCCGCGCCCGCCGCCTGGATCCCGCGCAGCCGTTCCTTCAGCACCGCGCGTGCCGCGATGGCGGTGATGACCGGGTAGGTCGAGGAGAGCACCGCGGCCAGGGTGACCGGGCCGTTCTGGGCGGCCATCGAGTACGTGCCGTTGGCCGCGACGTCCGCCAGGCCGACGAAGGCGAGCGCCGGGAGCGCCACCCAGATCACGCCCATGCCCGTGCCCTCGGGGAGCGCGGCGCCGCCCCGCTTCACGGAGACGAACAGCGCGGCCCCGCCCGCGGCCACGTTCGTCACACGCTGCACGAACAGGGCGAGGAACAGGCCGGTGAGGTTGCTCGACGCCTCGGAGATCAGGGCGAGGACCGCGCCGAAGCCGAAGGCCGCGAGCAGGGTGAGCAGGACCGCCTGGCGCTGCACGGGGGCGCCGCGCAGCTCGGGGCCGCCCGCGAGCACGATGCCCACGATGGCGACGGTGAGCCCGGCGAACTGCGGGACTCCCGGCCGCTCGCCCAGGAAGAGGCCCACCGCCACCGGTACGACGACGCCCACGGAGGCGAGCGGCGAGACGACGCTCATCGGGCCGATGGCCAGGGCCTTGTAGAAGGCCAGCATCGCCACCGGGCCGAGGAGTCCCGCGGCCACCGCGAACCACAGCTGCGGCCCCCACTCCGTCCAGCCTCCCGTGGCGACCACGATCACGCCGAGGACGGTCACGGCGATGGTCTGCGAGGCGACGACCACGGTGAGTGCGGGGATGCGCCGGGTCAGCAGTCCGCCACCGAAGTCGGCGAGCCCGTACATCAGGCTGGTGGCCAGCGCGAACAGTGCTGTCATCGGAGATCCTCGCAGTACAGTGTGGTGAACCCTTAAGTGCACCACACCGTAGTTCAGCATCCTGAACTCTGTCATCCAATATATTGGACGGAATGTGTCGGACCTCGACCAGCTCACTCAGTCGCTCGCGCGCAACCTCAAGCGCTGGCGCTCGGAACGCGGCTTCACGCTCGACGCGCTCGCGGCCCGCGCGGGCGTCAGCCGCGGCATGATCATCCAGATCGAGCAGGCCAGGACCAACCCCAGCGTCGGCATCACCGTGAAGCTCGCCGACGCCCTGGGCGTCAGCATCACCACGCTCCTCGACTACGAGCAGGGCTCGCACGTCCGGCTCGTGCCGCCGGAGCAGGCGGTGCGGATGTGGTCCACGGAGGCGGGCAGCAGCACGACGCTCCTCGTCGGGGCCGAGGCGCGCGGGCCCTTCGAGCTGTGGGCGTGGAAGCTGGTGCCCGGCGAGGGCAGCGACTCCGACGCGCACCCGCCGGGGACCATCGAGCTGCTGCACGTCACGGCGGGCGAACTGACGCTCCTCGTGGACGGCGTGGAGCATCTCGTGCCCGCCGGGTCGTCCGCGACCTTCGAGGCGAACGTCCCGCACGGCTATCACAACAAGGGCGCCGAGCCGGTCGAGCTGACCATGTCGGTGTCCGTTCCGCCCGCGCACGCCTCGTCGTACTGAGCCGCACCGGCTGAGCGGCACCGGCTGAGCCGTGACGGCCGATGCCGCCCGCGCGGTGAGACGCCAAGGCCCGTGGCCAAGACGCCTGTTAGCGTGCCGCCATGCGTGCACCCATGGGAGATTTCGACGACGTCCGCCCCGCGCCCGAGGCCCTCGACCTCCTGGTCGGGCCCGTCGCCGACGCCGTGCGCGGCTGGAGCGGGAGCGTCGCCGCCGAGCAGGTCCTCCATGTCGACACCGACCCGCAGTGGGCCGACACCGCCACCTTCGTGGAGCACTACGGCCAGGACATCCTGGAGCGGTCCGCGAACTGCGTCGTCGTCGCGGGCAAGCGCGGCGGCGAGTCCTCGCTCGCCGCGTGCCTGGTCCTCTCCACGACCCGCGTCGATGTGAACGGCGTCGTGCGCCGCCAACTCGGCGCCCGCAAGGCCTCGTTCGCTCCGATGGACACGGCGACCGGCGAGACGGGCATGGAGTACGGCGGCATCACCCCGATCGGCCTGCCCGCCGGCTGGCCGCTGCTCGTGGACGCCGCCGTCGTCGACCTGCCGTACGTCCTGATCGGCAGCGGCCGCCGCCGCGGCAAGCTCATCGTGCCGGGCAAGGCGTTCGCCGAGCTGCCGGGCGCCGTGGTGCTCGAAGGGCTCGGCGTCGCCTGAGGGGGCGCGGGCGGGCGGGGCTCATGCGCAGACGCCCTTCGCGCGCAGCCGAGCGATGTCGTCCGGGCCGCGCCCCAGCTCCCCGAGGATCCGCTCGGTGTGCTCGCCCGCGGCCGGCACGGGATCCATGCGCGGCTCCACGCCGCTCAGGTTTGCGGGCGGCACCAGGGCCTGCACCGGGGACGAGCTGCCCGGGATCGAGACCTCCCGCCAGCGGTCGCGTTCGCCGAGCGCGGGGTGGTCGAGGAACTCGGCGACCGAATTGACGCCCGCGTTGGCGATGTTGGCCCGGTCGAGCAGCTCCATCGCCTCCTGGCTGCCGAGCGCGGCGAAGCGCGCGGAGATGATCGCGTCCAGTTCGTCGCGGTGCGCGACGCGGTCGGACCCGGTGGCGAACCGCGGGTCGGCGGTCAGCTCGGGCCGCCCGATGACCTGCTCGCACAGAGCGGCCCACTCGCGCTCGTTCTGCACGGACAGCAGGACGTCCTTGCCGTCGGACGCGGTGAACGGGCCGTAGGGCGCGACCGTCGCGTGCCGTGCGCCGACGCGCGGCGGCTGCGTGCCGCCGTAGCGCGTGTAGTACGCGGGCTGGCTCATCCACTCGCCGAGCGCGTCGAACAGGGAGACCTCGACCGCCGGTGCGCGCCCGGTGGTCGCCCGGGTGAGGAGCGAGGTGAGGATGCCGGTGTAGGCGTACATCCCGCCCGCGATGTCCGCGACCGAGATGCCCGCCCGCACCGCCTCGTCCGGCGTGCCGGTCAGCGAGAGCAGCCCGGTCTGGCACTGCACGAGCAGGTCGTACGCCTTGCGGTCCGCCCAGGAGCCGCTGGTGCCGTACCCGCTGACGGTGCAGGGGATCAACGACGGGTAGCGGGCCTGGAGTTCGTCCGCGCCCAGGCCCAGGCGGTCGGCCGCACCGGGGGCGAGGTTCTGCACGAACACGTCGGCGCCCGCGAGGAGTTCGTGCAGGATCTCCACGCCCTCATCGGACTTGAGGTCCAGGGTGAGGGACTCCTTGGAGCGGTTGAGCCAGACGAAGTAGCTGGCCTGGCCGTGCACCGTGGTGTCGTAGCGGCGGGCGAAGTCGCCGCCGCCGGGGCGCTCGACCTTGATCACGCGGGCGCCGAGGTCGGCCAGCTGACGGGTGGCGAAGGGAGCGGCGACGGCCTGCTCAAGACTGACGACGGTGATGCCCTCCAGAGGGAGCGGACCGGCCGGTTCGTGGTGTGTCGTCGCCATGACTGCCTCTCGTTCGCGGGTGCTGCCTGCCTGATTCTGTACGGTCACACGGGCGCCCCTCTCAGTCTCCGTCGCCCACGACCGACTTGGACACGAGCCGCCCGTCGGCGAAGCACAGGCGGTAGCCGTCGGACGACAGGAAGCGCGTGCTGTAGTACACGCAGTCCTGGCCGCGCGGCGTCGCGGGTGCGCCGTCCGGCGGGCCGTCCCTGGTGAAGTTCGGCAGCCGGGACTCCACTGCGTCGCGCGGCTCCCCGGCCGTCAGACCGTCGTACACCCCACGGTCGAGGACCGAGAAGACGGAGCTGATCAGGCTGAGGGGGATCATGAGCAGCAGGATCCCGGCGAGGACCGCGAGCGGGGCAAGGACCGCCTGGGCGAGCCGCCGTCTGATCTGCCGCCTGGCCTGCTCCAACTCCCGGGCGGACGTGGTCGGCCGGGGTGCGTCGACGGCGCGCGGGGCGGCTCCCGCCGCGGGCAGCTCGGCGGCCACCTCGAAGCCGCCGTCGTCCGTGGGGTCCGCGCGCAGTGTGCCGCCCGCCAGGCGCACCCGCTCGTCGAGGCCGACCAGGCCGCTGCCGCCCGACGCGACCCCGGGCAGGCGCCCCGCCGCGGCCGGATCGTTCCGCACCGTCAGGCGCAGGGTGTCGCCGTCCCGCGTGAGGCGGACCCGCACCGCCGCGCCGGGCGCGTGCTTGGCCGCGTTCGTCAGGGACTCCTGGAGCACGCGGTGCACGGCGAGTGCGACCATCGGCGGCAGGCCGTCCGTGGCCCCCGACCCTTCGAGCGTGACCTCGACCCCGGAGGCCCGCGCGCGCTCGACCACGGCGTCCGGGCTCTCCTCCGAAGGCTCCCTGGGCGGCACTTCGTCGTCCGCCCGCAGCACGCCGATGATCTCCCGCAGCCGTTCGGTCGCCGCCCCTGCCGCCTCGCGCAGTTCGCCGACGGCCGCCTGCTGGCGGGCGTCGAGGGTGGGATCGACCTCAAGGACGCCCGCCTGGACCGCGATGAGCGTCAGGTCGTGGCCGAGCGAGTCGTGCATGTCGCCCGCGATCCTGGCCCGTTCGCGGATGCGGGTGCGGTCCGCGACGGCCTGCTGCTCGTGCTCCATGTGCTCGGCGAGCCGCCAGCCGGTGGCCATCAGGTCGGCGTACTGGCGGCGGTAGCGGCCGATCAGCCAGGGCAGCACCGCGCCGATGAGCAGCGTCAGGAGCATCGACGGCCAGTCCCACAGATCGCTCGACACGACCGCGCACAGCACGAGCCCGGCCACGGCGACCGCCCCGAAGAACCACAGCGCGGGGCGCACCGCGACGCTGCGGCTGCCGGCGAGATACCCGAGGACGGCAAGCGCCGCCCAGTACACGGGCGTCAGCATCTCCGGGTCCGTCATCAGACTCAGTGCGACGGGCACGGCGAGCGCCACCAGCGGCCACCGCCTGCTGACCGCCACGGCGCCCCCGAGCAGCGGAACGCCCACGGCCGCCACGACCGCGTCGGGTCCGTCAAGGTCGATGGCGGCCGAGACCGGCGGTGCGCACACCACAAGCCACAGCCCGATGTCGAAGAGCCGGGGAAGCCAGCCGTGTACGCCGCGCATCCGCCAAGCATCGCCGATCACCCCTGCCCGGCGCCCCTGACGAAAGTAGGGGATCGCCTCGCGGCGCCCGGCTCACTCCTCGCCGACGAGTCCCGCCTCGTACGCCAGGATCGCGGCCTGCACGCGGTTCTTGAAGCCGAGACGGGCGAGGACCTGGCTGACGTACGCCTTCACCGTGCCCTCGACGACATGCAGCCGCCCGGCGATCTCCGCGTTCGACAGACCGGCCCCGACCAGCGCGAGCACCTCGCGTTCACGCGCCGTCAGCTCGTCGACGCGGGCCCGCGCGGTGGCCTGCTTGCCGAGCTGCCCCGCGCCGAGGCGGGAGATGACCCGCCGCGCGATCGACGGGGAGAGATACGCGCCGCCCTCGGCGACGGCCTGGACCCCGGCGATCAGCTCGCGCGGATTGCCGGACTTGAGGAGGAAACCGGCCGCTCCCGAGCCGAGCGCGCTCGCGATGTACTCGTCCTCGGAGAACGTGGTGAGCATCGCCACTGCCGTCCCCGGCGCGGCCGTGTGCAGTTCGGCCGCGGCCTGCAGGCCGTCGAGCCGGGGCATCCGGATGTCGAGGAGGCAGACGTCCGGGCGGTGCTTGAGCGCGAGGTCGACCGCCTCGCGGCCGTCGGTCGCCTCGGCGACGACCTCGATGTCATCGGCGGTGCCCAGGATCGCCCGCACCCCGGCCCGGATCATCGCCTCGTCGTCGGCAAGCAGCACTCGGATCATGCGAGCACGCTACCCGGCCGCCGTGGACCGTGAGGGGAGTGCGCCGGGGACCTTACGAAAGGGCCGGGGACCTGACGAAAGTGCCGGGGTCCTTACGAAAGTACAGGGCAGGTGCTGACCAAGGTCCCCTGTCCCCGGCCGCGCCGCTTCGTAGCGTCCCTGTCATCACCGCTCACGCGACCGAACGCGTGGGCACGGACAGGGACCTGGGGAACGATGCTCACGCTACGGAGCCTGACCAAGAGATACGGCGAGAAGACCGCCGTCGACGCGCTGTCCCTGGAGGTGGCGCCCGGGAAGATCACCGGATTCCTCGGGCCGAACGGCGCCGGCAAGTCCACCACGATGCGCATGATCCTGGGCCTCGACCACCCCACATCGGGCACCGCCCTCATCAAGGGCAAGCGGTACGCCGACCACACGCATCCCCTCAGGGAGGTCGGCGCGCTCCTGGACGCCAAGGCGGTGCACCCCCGGCGCACCGCGTACAAGCACCTCCTGGCCATGGCGCGCAGCCACGGCATCCCCGCACGCCGCGTCGACGAGGTGCTCGACGCCACGGGGCTCGGCGATGTGGCGGGCAAGCAGGCGGGCTCGTTCTCGCTGGGCATGGGGCAGCGCCTCGGCATCGCGGGAGCACTGCTCGGCGACCCGGAGGTCCTGATGCTCGACGAGCCGGTCAACGGGCTCGACCCGGACGGCGTGCTCTGGATCCGCGGCTTCCTGCGGTCGCTCGCCGCGCAGGGCAGGACGGTGTTCGTCTCCAGCCATCTGATGAGCGAGATGGAGGTCACCGCCGACCGGCTTGTCGTGATCGGCAGGGGACGGCTCATCGCGGACGCGCCGATGGAGGACATCCTCGCGCGCGGCTCCCGCGACGCGGTCCGCGTCCGCGGGCCCGAGGCCCAGGGCCTGCACGCCCTTGCGGGGCGGCTCGCACCGGAGGCGCACGACGTCCAGCGGGTCTCGGCGCACGAGCTGGTGGTGACGGGCCTGACGCCCGAGCGCGTCGGCGATCTGGCCCACGAGAGCCACGTACGACTGCACGAACTGCGCGCCGTCGAGGCGTCACTGGAAGAGGCATACATGGAACTGACCGCAGGCAGCGTCGAGTTCGGGGAGGCACGGCCGTGAACGGCATCCAGACACCCGCAGGGGGCGGCCGGGCGCCGCTGCGTACGGCAGGCGGCGGCCTTCGCGGGGCCGTGGCCGCCGAGTGGACCAAGCTGTTCTCGCTCCGCTCGACCTGGTACTTCCTGCTCACGGCTGCCGCCGTGATGGGGGTGACGGCCACGTGCGTCGGTGTGGTCACCCATGACGCGGGAGCGTCGGTCGCCGACCCCGCGACGCTCGCCACCGTCTACGGCGTCGAGTTCGTCGTCGCCGGCCTCGCCATGCTCTGTGTCACCGGCGAGTACGCCACCGGCAGCATCACCCACACCCTCCAGTGCGTGCCGGACCGCGCACGCCTGATGATCGCCAAGAGCCTCACGGTGGGGGCCGTCACGTTCGCCGCCGGGATCGTGCTCGCCGTGCTCGGGACCGTGGCGGGTGCGGCGGCCCTGGAAGAGTCGACGTCCGATGGCGCGCAGGTGGCGGGCCGGGTGTTTGCGGTCGCCGTTCACCTGATGCTCATGAGTGTCCTGACCGTCGGCCTCGCGGCCATCGTGCGCAGTTCAGCCGGGGCCATCACCGTGCTGTTCGTGCTGCTGCTCATCGTGCCGACGATCCTCCAATCGATTCCCCTCGACTTCCTCACGAACCTGGCGCAGTTCCTGCCCCAGGCGGCGGGCACGCAGTTCCTCACGGCCGACGCGGATCTCTACGGCCCCGCGACCGGGCTGCTGCTCCTCGCAGCCTGGACGGCCGCCTCCCTGACCTTGTCCACGGTGATCCTCCGGCGCCGCGACGCCTGAGCCACTCCCCGAACGGAGACCGGATCTGTCATGCCCTCGACATCAGCTGCCTCGACGCCGACCGCTCCCGCCACTCCCACCGCTCCCGCCATGCCCACCGGCCCCGCCGTCTCCAAGGCGTACGTCACCTCCATCGCCGACTCCCAGGAGCAGATCCGGGCCGCGCAGCGCCTGCGCTTCCGTGTCTTCGGCGAGGAGATGGGCGCCACGCTCCACACCTCCCTGCCCGGCCACGACGTGGACCCCTACGACGACCTCGTGGACCACCTGATCGTCACCGACACCACCACCGGCGAGGTCGTCGGCACCTACCGCCTGCTGCCTCCCGGGCGGGCCCAGCGGTCCTACTCCGACAGCGAGTTCGACCTGCGCGCGCTGGAGGGGCTGCGGTCCTCCACGATCGAGGCGGGCCGCTCCTGCGTGCACCCGGACCACCGCTCCGGTGCGGTGATCAACCTGATGTGGTCGGCGCTCGCCCGCTACGTCCTGCTCTCCGGCCACCGCTATCTGGCGGGCTGCGCCTCGGTGCCGCTGTCCGACGGCGGCAGGGCGGCGTCGAGCGCCTGGCTGCTCGGCACGTCCAAGCACGCGTCGCCGCCCGAGCTGCGGGTGCAGCCCCGGCGACCGTGGGTGCCCACCGCGCCGACGGTGGCCGGCCGGCCGACCTATGCCGATCTGCCGCCGCTCCTGAGGGGGTACCTGCGCCTCGGCGCGTGGATGTGCGGGGCACCTGCCCACGACCCCGAGTTCGACGTCGCGGACTTCTTCGTCCTCCTCGACATGGACCGGCTGGGCGACCGCTACCGCCGCTACTTCCTGGGGGAGACGCCGTGAGCCCCGCGGGAGCCACGGGCGCGCTGTGCACCCCGGCCTGCGTCACGGGCCGGGCGCCACGGGTGCCGCGGGCCGAACTGGTCCGCCGGTACGCGGCGTTGTCGTACGAGATCGGCCTGGGCGTGGCGCAGGGCGAGGGGCTCGCCGAGCCCCACGCGCTGCGGGAGCGGGCCCGGGGGATCCTGGGCGCGCTCGGCGTACGCATCGAGGAGGAGCCGCGGAGGCTGACGGCGGACGGTCCCCGGCCCGGCACGGTGAACGGTCCGCGGTCCACCGTGAACGGCCCGCGGCCCGGCACCCTGATCGTCGCCAATCACATCTCCTGGCTCGACGTCGTCAGCCTGCTGGCCGTCGAGCCCGTGACGGTCCTCGCCAAGCGGGAGGTCGGCCAGTGGCCGGTCATCGGCACGCTGGCCCGGCGGGCCGGGTCCCAGTTCATCGACCGCGACGGGCTGCGTCAACTTCCGCATGCGGTGGCCGATGTGGCGTCGACCCTGCGCTCGGGCCGCTCCGTCCTCGTCTTCCCGCAGGCGACGACCTGGTGTTCCGTGTCCGGCGGCCGGTTCCGCCGGGCCACCTTCCAGGCGGCGGCCGACGCGGGCGCGCCCGTGCGGCCCGTGACCATCCGCTACTACCAGCACGGCACCCGAACCACCACGGCCGCCTTCCTCGGTGACGAGACCTTCGGGGCCTCGCTGCACCGTGTGGCCCGCGCCCGTGGACTGACCGTGCGGGTCACCGCGCACGCTCCGCTGCACGGGTCCGACCGCCGGGAGCTGGCCGCCGAGGCCCAAGCGGCCGTGGGTGCCGATGAGATGCCCGCTCATGTCTGAGCCGCCCGCTCATGTCTGAGCTGCCCGAGTGACTCTGGGTTCTCAGGAGACTTGGAGGGGCCTGGCTCGCGTCACCTCGCGGACATGTACCACGGCGTCGAACCACTCCGCGAGGGAGCCGCCCGACAGGTGGTGGTCGGCGTCCTCGCGCGCGTCGTAGAAGGGGCCGACGACACGGGTCATGGCCGGGGCGCCGAGCCAGGCGTCGACGGCCGCGGGGCGCCGCGCGCGCAGGTCCAGGGAGTACGCGGGCAGGTCCGCCGCGCCGAGCAGCGCTTCGGCGAACCGCAGGGGCGGAACGGGGTAGTCGGTCCCGTGGTGGAAGGTCAGCCCGACGGACGCGTAGCCGCTGCCGAAGTGCTCGCGCAGGTGGCCGCCCAGGTTGCGGTGGCTCCGGGGCGCAGGGGAGGAGAGCGACCGGGGGTCGCCGACGGCCGTGTGGGCGAGGCCGCCCCAGTAGACGGTCTTCCGGCGGGTGCGTTCGTGCCACCGGATCGTCTCGTCGGCCATGGCCCGCTCGATCTCGGCGAGACCCGCGCCGGGCGGCGGCGACTGCGAGGACGGCACGGCCAGTTGGACCGGGTCGTGCGGGTCGCGTTCGTTGTGGGCGCGCATCCAGCGCAGCACGTCGAGGATCTCCCCGGTCCGCCAGAAGGAGCGGGCCCCGGAGAGCAGCGCCTCCGGATCGCCCGCCCCGGTCAGGACGTACGCGTCGAGGCCGAGCCGTGCCGGATCATCCCCTTCGAGGACGAGGGACCTGAACCCGTGCTCCTCGACCAGAAGGCGCAGCATCCGGTGCTGGAGGACGGACAGTTCGTGCGTGGCACGGGATCCGACACCGAGCGCGACGATCTCGGCATCCGCCACCGCGTCGGCCAGTGGCCGCAGATCGTCCAACGGGGCTTGGGTGTCGAGGGAGGTGAGGGGATGGGCTTGCTGGGTCAGCCAGTCGACGGCGGCTTCGGTGGCTGCTCCTGATGTCCTGTTCATGGGGCCAGCCTCATTCCTGAAGTTCGGTCGAGGTCAAGCGTCTCGTGCGTCGCGGGAACTGGGGCTCCTCCGCGGCCGACTCCTGAACAGGCGCGGGCGCGACGGATCCGCGCTGTCGCGTTCACGAGTGTCAGGAGAGCGGCGATGAGCGATCGCCCCCAACTGCCCCTGCTCTGCGGGTTTCTCGCGCTGCTCGCGGTGATCTTCGCGGTGTCGTACGCCGTGGGGGAGGCCGTCGGCCCTGTCGCACCGGGGATGCAGCGGACCGAGACCGAGACGGACAAGGGGCCCGGCGACGGCGGTGGCGGCGGGTCTCATGGGGGCGGCGGCATGGGCGACATGCACTCCGGCGGCGGCCGATGAGCGGGGCCGCGGCCACCGGAGCGGACGCTGACGTCATCACCGATCTGACCGTCGGCGGGATGACCTGCGGTGCCTGCGTGGGCCGCGTCGAGAAGCGGCTCGGCAGACTGGACGGCGTGAGCGCGGTGGTGAACCTGGCCACCGGGCGGGCCCGGGTGACCCATCCGAGCACGGTCCCCCTCGGCGAACTCGTCGCGGCGGTGGAGCGGGCGGGTTGCACGGCGGAACCCGTCCGGCAGCCGGAACCGCTCCCCGAGCCCGCGCATGGAGGGCCGGAACAGGCGCGAGGTGAACAGTCAGAAGGAGAGCAGGCGCAAGGAAAGCAGGCGCGAGGCGAACGCGACCGCCTGCTGATCGTGGCCCTGCTCGCGGCCCCCGTGCTCATCCTCTCGATGGCGCCCGCCCTGCAGTTCCGCAACTGGCAGTGGCTGTGCTTCATGCTGGCCGCACCGGTCGCCGTCTGGGGCGCCTGGCCCTTCCACGCCCGCGCGCTGCGGGGCCTGCGGTACTCGGCGGCGACCATGGACACCCTCGTCTCGCTCGGCGTCGTCGCCTCGTTCGCCTGGTCCTCGTACGCGCTCTTCCTCGGCGGTGCGGGCGACCCCGGCATGCGGATGCCGTTCAGCCTGCTGCCGTCCGCGCCGGACGGGGCCGCGCACATCTACCTCGAAGCGGTGGTCGCCGTACCGCTGTTCGTCCTGACGGGGCGGTATCTGGAGGCGCGCGCCCGGCGGGGGACGGGTGCCGCGCTGCGCTCGCTCGCGAGCCTGACCGTCAAGGACGTCGAGGTCCGCGACGGCGACACGGAACGGCGCATCCCTCTCGCCCGCCTCCGCGTGGGCCAGAGCTTCGTCGTGCGCCCGGGGGAGCGGGTCGCCACCGACGGGGTGGTGCGGGAGGGCAGTTCGGCCCTGGACCTCTCCCTGATCACAGGGGAGAGCGAGCCCGTCGAGGTCGGCCCCGAAACGCCGGTGACCGGTGGTGCCGTCAACGTCGGCGGGCTGCTCCTGGTGCGCGCCACGGCCGTCGGCGCCGACACCCGGCTCGCCCGCATCACCCGTCTGGTCACCGAGGCCCAGGCCGGCAAGGCGCGCGCCCAGCGGCTCGCGGACACGGTGGCGGGCGGGTTCGTGCCGGTGGTGCTCGCGCTGGCCGTCACGGTGCTCGGCTTCTGGCTCGGCGCGGGAGCCGCCCCGCAGTCCGCCGTGACGGCGTGCGTGGCGATCCTGGTCGTGGCCTGCCCCTGCGCGCTCGGCCTCGCGACCCCCACCGCCCTGCTCGCCGCCACGGGCCGCGGAGCCCGACTCGGCGTCCTGGTGCGGGGCCCGCGGGCCCTGGAGACCCTGCGGGACGTCGATGCCGTCGTCCTGGACAAGACCGGCACGCTCACCTCCGGGCGGATGAGCGTCGCCCGCGTCACCGTGACGGCGGACGGGTTCGGGCGCGAGGAGGTACTGCGGCTCGCCGGTGCGGTGGAGCGGGGCGCGGAACATCCGCTGGGCCGGGCGGTCGTCGCGTACGCGGGGCGTCCGCTGCCGCAGGTGACCAAGTTCCACGCCACGCCGGGCGTCGGGGTGAGCGGCCGCGTCGAGGGCCGCTTCGTGGAAGCAGGCGCTCCCGAGGGCGAGTTGCCCCAAGAGCTGTCCCGGGCGCTTGCCGCCGCCGAAGCCGCAGCGCACACCCCGGTCGTGGTCCGCGTGGACGGCACGGCCCAGGCCCTGATCGCGATCGGCGACGTCGTGCGCCCCGGAAGCTACCGAGCCGTCGACCGGCTCCGCCGCCTCGGCGTACGTCCCGTGCTCGCCACGGGTGACCGCGAGCCGACCGCCCGCGCGATCGCCGCCGACCTCGGCATCACCGAGGTCCACGCACGCTGCACACCCGAGGGAAAGGCCGACCTCGTACGGGAGTTGAGGGAGCAGGGCCACCGTGTCGCGGTCATCGGGGACGGCGTGAACGACGCGGCGGCCCTCGCGGGCGCGGATCTCGGCATCGCGATGGGCGGCGGCACCGACGCGGCCATCGGGGCCGCCGATGTCACGCTCGTACGCGGCGACATCGAGACCGTCGCGGACGCGGTCCTGCTGGCCCGGCGCACCCTGCGCACGATCCGGACCAACCTCGGCTGGGCCTTCGGCTACAACGTGGTCACGGTGCCCCTGGCGGCGGTCGGCCTCCTCAACCCCATGGTCGCGGCGGCCGCGATGTCGGCAAGCTCGCTCCTGGTGGTGGGCAACAGCCTGCGGCTGCGCACCTGGCGGCCGCGTCCGGCGCGGGCACGGAAGGGCGGCACGCGATGAGCGAGGACTTCCGGTCGGCGGCCCGCCGCCTCCGCGCACCCCTGCTCGCGGCGCTCGCCCCCGTCACGGCCTGTGCCGTCGCGCTCGGCGGGCTCACCACGTGGGTGGGCGCGGGCGGTGCGGGCAGGCCCGCGCGGATCGAGGTCGGGGCGGGGCGGGTGTTCCTGCCCTACGGGGACACGAGGGACACCTCCGCGTACTTCCGCATCACCAACAGGGGCGGATCGGCGGACCGCCTCACCGGCATCACCTCGGACTCCCGGGCCGCCGACCAGACCATGCTGGGCCGCCACCGGACCACGGAAGGCCGGGCGGCCTACATGAGCGGCGCCGCATCGGCGGAGGTCCCGGCGCACGGGACCCTGACGATGTCGCCGCTCGGCACCAACGTGATGCTGCGGGCGCGCGGCCGGTGGCAGGCGGGCGACACGGTGCCCTTCACGCTGCACTTCCGGGACGGGGGAAGCATCCGGGCCGACGCGGTCGTGGTCCGGCCGCGCTAGCGGTCCTCACCAGAGGTCGGAGCGGAGAGCCGCCCAGTTCCCTCGGGTCGATGTGCCGTGGCTCACACGCGCGGGGCGGGTGAGCGGTCCGGGTTCATTTCGCGTACCCCTCCGTGAAAGGAGGGGCGCGAATGCAAAGATGGCCCCGCCATGACTGACGGGTGGTGTTCTCGCGCGGTACGGGCTGCGGTGTTCGCCGCCGTCTGTGTACTGCTCGCTGCCCTGGGGCACGTGTTGATGTCCGGAGCCTCGGTGCCCTCGTGGACGCTGGGTGCCGGAGCCGTCGCGGTCGGCGGCACGGCGTGGACGCTGGCCGGGCGCGAGCGCGGGCTGGCGCTGGTCGTCTCCGTGACGGTGGCCGCGCAGGCCGCGCTGCACTCGGGGTTCTCCCTGGCGCAGGCCGCCGCGCAGCCCGCGGGCGGAGCCACGCTCGGGCGGCGGTGGGTGCAGCACATGCTCTGCGCGGCGCCGATGGACGCCGACCCGGCGGGGGCGGGCCAGGGCTCGGCCATGGCGGCGCCGATGACCGCCTCGGGGACGACGCCCATGCCCTCGGCCGCCTCTTCCATGGAGCACATGGAACACATGGGCGGCGGCCACGACATGAGCGGCATGTCGCCGACCGGCATGCTCGCCGCCCACCTTCTCGCCGCGCTTCTCTGCGGCCTCTGGCTCGCGCACGGCGAACGCGCGGTCTTCCGCATCGCGCGCGCCTTCGCGGGATGGCTCGTCGCGCCGCTGCGGGTGCCTCTCGCACTGCCGGCGCCCGCCCACCGTCCCCGCATCCGGCGTCATCGCCACCGTGCGGCGGGCCGGCCGCGGCAGTTGCTCCTCGTGCACGCCATCACTTCTCGGGGTCCGCCCGCGGGGACCGCTGTCGCCTGACAGCCGGCTCCCCGACGCCGTTCCCGCGCGCCGCATCGCGCGCGGCCGGGCGGCTCGGGCATCGGTCGTACGCACTCGCGTGCGGCCGTACCCCCCTCACCGGATACGCCGGACGCACGTGGACACGGCGTATCCGGGTCCCGGATCCCGAGAAGGACACCAGGTGATCATTCCTGCCCTGCCCAGCTCACCCGACGAGTCGATAACGGCCTGGGCGCTCGCCGCCCGCGCCGGAGACCCCGAAGCGGTCGAGCACTTCGTACGCGCCCTGCACCGGGACGTCCGCCGGTACGTGACATACCTCGGCGGCGACCCGCAGGCGGCCGACGACCTGACGCAGGACACGTTCCTGCGGGCCCTCGGCAGCCTGCACCGCTTCGAAGGGCGCTCGTCCGCCCGCACATGGCTGCTCTCCATCGCCCGGCGCGCGGTGATCGACAGCCTGCGGCACGCCGCGGCCCGGCCCCGTCTCTCCGACACGGACGACTGGCAGTCCGCCGCGGAGCGGGCCCAGCCCCGAGGGCTGCCGGGCTTCGACGACGGCGTGGTCCTCGCCGACCTGCTCGCGACGCTGCCCGACGAGCGGCGTGAGGCCTTCGTCCTCACCCAGCTCCTGGGGCTGCCCTACGCGGAGGCCGCGCTGCTCACCGGCTGTCCGGTGGGCACGGTCCGCTCGCGTGTGGCGCGGGCCCGCATCGCGCTGATGGAACGGCTGCGGGAGGCGGAGCGCCCCGCGCTGGCGGGCGCCGCGGCCTGACGCGCCGCCCTGAGGCCGCCCGGTGGAGACGCCGGGCGGCCGTCAGCCGGTGCGGGCGGCCAGCTCCGCGCGCGCCGCCCGCACCTCGTCCACGGCCTGCTGGTGCCCGCCGTCGGCCGCGCAGCGCTCGGCCCGGTCGAGGAGGGCGCGGGCGCGGTCCGGATCGGCGGGCGTCCGCACCCGGGCGAGCGCCGTGAGCGCGAACGCCAGGACCGTGCCGCCGAACGGCTCGGCGAGACCGACGGCCGCGTCCGCGAGCTGCTCCGCCTCGTCCACCTCGCCGAGCAGCAGATGGATCTCGGCGAGATTGGCGCGCTCGAAGGCGGTGGCCGTGGGCCGCCCGGCCTGCTCGGCGAGGGTGAGGGCGCGCCGCCCGTGGCCGAGCGCCTTGCGGTGCAGCCCCGCGCGGCGCGCGTTCTCACGCAGGACGGACAGGACGGTGGCGAGGAGGGCCGGGTCGCCGGACTCCTCGGCCGGTGCGAGCGCCTGCTCGGCGGGCCCGATGGCGTCTTCGTGGCGCCCCAACAGACCGTGGCAGATCGCCTGTTGGGCCAGGCAGCGCGCGAGCAGGGTGCCGTCCGCGTCCGGCCCGAGCGCCACGTGCGCGACGCGCGCCGCAGCGAGCCCCGCCTCGTACCGCCCCTCGTGGAACAGGATCATCGACTCCGCCATGCGGTGCGCAGCGCGCACGTCCGCCGCGGCGTCCGGGTCCGGCGGGTATGCGTCGAGGATCGTGCGGGCCTCCCGGGGCGTCGCGGTGTGGGCCAGGATCTCCGCGAGGCGGGTGGCCGTCAACGTACAGGCGTCGGCGCTGCGTTGGAGTTCGTATGCCGCGAGCGCCTCCCGCAGGACGCGGACCGCCTCGGCGTAGCGGCCGGAACGCTCCAGGGTGCGGGCCCAGTCCACGCGCACCCGTGCCGCGTCCGCCTCGGGCTCGGCGGGCCGGTCGAGCGCCGCGCGGTGGAGCTCTGCCGTCTCGGGGCCCGGACGCGCTCCCGGGTCGGCGGCGTCGATGGCCTGCGCGCACAGCTCGTACTGCCGGATCGCCGCGCGCCGCATCCCCTGCCGCAGCCAGGCTCTGATCAGGACGCGGTGGGCCCGTTCGTCCGCGGGGGCGGACTCCAGGAGGAGGCGGGCGCTCGCGCAGGCCTGCTGTGCCTCGCCCGCCGCGAGCTGTGCCTCCGCGAGGGCGAGCACGACCCGGTCGCGGAGCTCGGCGATGCGGGTGCGGTGCGGTTCGGCCCAGGGGGCGTAGCGGTCCTCGGGGAGCAGCTCACCGGTGAACGCCGCCAGCGCGGCGGCCAGTTGGGCCGTGTCGCCGTCGATCAGAGCGCTTTCGGCCACGGACCGGGCGCGGTCCGTGTCGACCTGGACCGCGCCCGGGGCCAGGCGCAGCAGCGCCCCGTCGGTCACCACGTACGAGGAAGCCGACCGGGGTGTCAGCTCGGGTTCGAGGGCGTGGCGTGCCGTGTGCACCGCGACGCGCAAGTTCCGCTGCGCGGCAGGGAGTTCCGCGTGCGGCCAGCACGCCGCCATGATGTGCTCGCGGTGCAGCTGGTGCCCCGGAGCGAGGGCGAGCAGTTTCACCAGCGTCCGGGCGCCGGGGCGCGGCCACCGCTCGGCGGGCTGCACACCGCCGACCCGCTCCGCACGGAAGCCGCCGAGCAGCTGGATGCGGAGCACGGGGGGAGAGGTGCAGGGGCTCCCCTGAGTGTCGTACGCGTGTGCCGTTCCGCCCGTGCCGCCCATGAGGGCAGTCACTCTAACTGCTCACTCCCACCGGCCTGTTACCGGCGCATTACTGGCCGGATCGCGCCCCTCGTCGCCCCACGTCAGACGGGTCACGCGCACCCGATCACGTCGACTTCGCCAGGCCGCCCGCGCGCTCACGAGAACGCGTTGACCTGCGGAGAAAGCCTCCCGAAGATATTGCCGATCACAGCTGCCGTCCCCTGTGTCCCCTCTCTGGAGGAAGCGTGAAGCGTTCCCAAGTCCTTTCCGTGGGCGTCGCGTTGCTGCTCTCGGGCAGTGCCGTCGCGGCCAGCGCCGCCGACAGTCCCGCCGCGCCCGCGGCCGGGTCCGCCGCCAAGCGTGCGTCCGCCGACGCCACTTGGTGCAAGAAGCAGGGCGGTACCGCGCAGAAGCAGGTCCCGTACTACACCAAGACCGGAACGCAGATCGTCCGGCTCGGCGGCGAACGCGAGATGTGCGTCTTCACCGGCGAGGACGGCACCAAGATCACGATCGGCGCCGACAGCCTCGCCGCGGACAAGCCCACGCTGGCCGCGCTCGCCTACGTCCACAAGCCCGCCGACCCGGGCGGCCACCCCGGCAACCCGTCCCTGGGCTACTGCAAGTCCATCAACGGCACCGCCCTGTACGGCCCGAAGTCGACGGACGGCGGAGGCTGGGCCAAGAAGGGTGAGACCAACCCCTCGAACGTCGTCTCCGCCTGCATGTTCGCCGACGGTTCGGTGATCGACGCGTGGGGGCTCAAGTACCACTCGGGCGGCGTGATCCGGGGAGCGGACCTGACGAAGAAGTTCCGCGCGGACATCCCGTAGCGGACCCCGCACGAAGTGCCCCGCACCCTGACTGCCCGGCGTGCGGGGCGCTTCCCCTGTCCAGGGCGGCCACGGCTACGAGGCAATTTGCCGCAAGGCCTTGAGCTGCGCCGGAGTGAGCCGGTCCGGCCCGCTGAGGCGCAGTGCGCCGGTGACCCGTTCCCGGGGCCAGGCCAGGGCCGTGGCCAGTTGGTGTTCCGTCAGAGGTGCGCCCGCGTGCCGCAGTGCGGCCAGTACCGTCAGTGCGTCGTCGACGGCCTCGGTGCCGCCGCTCATGTCGTCGCTGAGGGTCGCGAAGAACTGGCTCATCCGGTCGAGCCGGGAGCCCGCGGGCGTCGCCGCGTCGAGCACGTCTATCCCTCGCTGAGCGGTCTCGGCCCACATCGCGTGCTTCTGGGCGCTCGTCGTCCACGCCCGGAGCCAGACGTCGTCGTCGATGACGTACCGCTCGCGACGGTGCCCCGGGTCGCGTACGCGGCCGATCACCTCAAGGCCCTCCAGGTAGCCCACGGCCTTGGACACCGAAGCGGCGCTGACCCGCAGCCGCTGGACGAGGTCCGCGGCGGTCAGACTGCCGGAGTCGTCGGTGATCAGGCGGGCAAGGACCCGCGCGGCCATGCGGGGCACCCCGGTCCTGACCATGAGCGCCGCGAGCTGCTCGGCGAAGTCGCGTACGGCACCGGGATCGCGTCCGTACGCGTCGGCGGGCTCGGCCGGTTCACGGCGAGGGGCCTGCCTGCGCCGGCGGGCGCGTCGCCCGGTGGCGAGGTGGGCGTGGTCGACGCGGTACGCGTCGGGCCCGCCGTTGCGCGTCACCTCACGGCTGATGGTCGACGTCGGCCTGCCGAGGCTTCTGGCGATCTCGGTGTACTTGAGCCCATCGGCGAGACCCGCGCCGATGTGGCTGCGGTCCTGGTGGGTCAGCCTGCCTCCCGGCATACGCGTGGGCCTCCTTGCGTTCATCGGCAAGTTCATTGCAACAGATCCTCGAAATCCCCTACTGGGTAGGGCTTCCGGGTCAGTTATTCATTGATGGCCTACTGAATGCAACGTAGCTTCGCCGACATCTGAACGGATACGGCGAGGAGTTGATGTGACGACGACGAGCGAGGACGTCGTGCTCGATGTCGAAGGGCTGCGCATGCGCTACGGCACGGCGGACGTGCTGCGCGACGTGACGTTCCGGGCCAGGCACGGCGAAGTGGTCGCCCTGCTCGGGCCCAACGGGGCGGGTAAGACCACCACCATCGAGATCATGGAAGGGTTCCGCATGCGCTCGGCGGGCCGGGTCAGGGTGCTCGGCACGGACCCGGCGCTCGGCACCGAGGCATGGCGTGCGCGCATCGGGGTCGTGCTGCAGTCCTGGCGCGACCACGGCAAGTGGCGGGTGCGCGAGCTCCTCGCGCACCTCGGGACGTACTACGCGCCCTACTCCACCGGCACCATCCGGCGGCCGTGGGACACCGACGAACTCATGGCGGCGGTCGGCCTGACCGCGCACGCGGGCAAGAAGATCAAGACGTTGTCCGGCGGACAGCGGCGCAGGCTGGACGTGGCGATCGGCATCGTGGGCCGCCCGGAACTGCTGTTCCTGGACGAGCCCACCGCGGGCTTCGACCCGGAGGCCAGGCAGGAGTTCCACGAACTCGTCCACCGCCTCGCCGACGATCACGAGACCACGATCCTGCTCACGACGCACGACCTGCACGAGGCGGGCAAGCTCGCCGACCGCATCATGATCCTTTCCGGGGGCCGGATCATCGCGGACGGTTCGGCGGACGAGCTGGCGCGGCGGATCGCGGGGGAGGACGAGGTGCGCTGGACGTGCGGCGGGCGGCACTTCGTGAAGTCGACGGCCGAATCGACGGCTTTCGTCCGTGAGTTGTTCCGCGAGTACGGCGATGGCGTGGGCGAACTGGAGGTCCGCAGGGCCTCGTTGGAGGACACCTATCTGGCGCTGGTCCGAGGTCAGGGTCAGGGCCAGGGGCAGGGCGAGATCGGGACGGCGCGCGGGACCGGTGCTGCGTACGGGACCGGCGCGACGCACGGGACCGGAAAGGCGGTGGCCCGGTGAGCGCGACGAGCGCGACGAGCGTTGCGGTCCGGGCGGGCTGGAGCCGTGGCCTGATCGAACTGCGGCAGTCCTTCACCAACGGCGGTGACGTGCTGTCACATCTGCTGTGGCCGGTCCTGATGCTGACCGTCATGTTCTTCATGCGGGACACGGCGTTCGGCACCAGCGGACTCCTGCTCGGCACCCTCGCCCTGCCGAGCATCCTGGGCATGAACGCCGCGATGGGCATGGTCAGCATGAGCCAGGCGCTCACCGCCGAACGCGAGGACGGCACCCTGCTGCGCGCCAAGGCGACGCCGAACGGGATGCCGGGCTACCTCATCGGCAAGGTCGTCTCCGTGGCGGGCGGCCTGCTCGCCGACCTGGCGATCCTGCTGATTCCCGGGATCTTCATCGTCGGGGGCCTCGCGATCGGCGGCCCCGGCTCCTGGGCGACGCTGACCTGGGTCCTTCTCCTGGGCATGGTCGCGACCCTGCCCATCGGCGCGGTCCTCGGCTCGGTGTTCACCAGCGCGCGCAGCCAGGGCCTGATCCAGCTGCCGATCCTCGGCATGATCGCGATCTCCGGCATCTTCTACCCGATCACCGCGATGCCGGACTGGCTGCAATGGGTCGCTCAGGCGTTCCCCATCTACTGGCTCGGTCTCGGTATGCGCTCGGCCCTGCTGCCGGACGACGCGGCCGCGATCGAGATCGCCGACTCCTGGCGGCACTGGGAGACGGCCGGGGTGCTGGGGGCCTGGGCCGTGCTGGGCCTGCTCGTGGCCCCGGTCGTGCTGCGCCGCATGGCACGCAGGGAGTCGGGCTCCAGCGTGGCGGCGCGACGGGAGAGGGCGCTGCGGCGGGTGGGGTGACGGCGGGGTTTCCCCGCGCCCGTCAGGGGCGCGGGGAACTGCGCGACCGGCCCCCACCGGCCCGCGGGTCGATCACCGGCCCGCGCCCGCGCACCCTCACCGCGCCCCCGGCGGAGCGTTACCGCAGCATCGGCAGTTCGATCGCCGGGCAGCGGTCCATCACCATCTCCAGGCCTGCCGCCCGCGTCCGCTCGTACGCCGCCTCGTCGATGACGCCCAGCTGGAACCAGACCGCCTGCGCGCCGATCGCGACGGCCTCCTCGGCGGCCTGGCCCGCGAGGGCGCTGTTGAGGAAGACGTCCACGACGTCGATCTTGAAGGGCACGGCGGAGACGGACGGATAGCCCTTCTCGCCGTGCACCGTCTCGGCCTTCGGGTGGATGGGCACGATGCGCTTGCCGTAGCGCTGCAGGACGCCCGCGACCCCGTACGCCGCTCGTTCCTCGTTCGTGGACAGGCCCACGACCGCCCAGGTGTCCCCGAGCTCCGTCAGGATCTTGCGCACTGTTGCCGGATCGCCGTACACGTCCCGCTCCTTCTGCCGCCGATGGTGGGTGGATGGGGCTGCGTGCCTCAGACGCCTACGTCAGACGCGTGCCTCAGACGTGTACGTCAGACGCGTACGTCAGACATTCACGCCGAAGTCCGACGCGATGCCGCGCAGCCCACTCGCATAACCCTGGCCGACCGCGCGGAATTTCCACTCGGCGCCGTGGCGGTAGAGCTCGCCGAAGACCATGGCGGTCTCCGTCGAGGCGTCCTCGGAGAGGTCGTAGCGAGCGATCTCCACGTTGTCCGCCTGGTTGACCACGCGGATGAAGGCGTTGCGGACCTGGCCGAAGCTCTGGCCGCGGTTCTCGGCGTCGTGGATGGAGACCGGGAAGACGATCTTCGTGATCGTGCCGGGGACCGCCGCGAGGTTCACCTTCACGGCCTCGTCGTCGCCCTCGCCCTCACCGGTGAGGTTGTCGCCGGTGTGCTCGACCGAACCGTCGGGGCTCTTGAGGTTGTTGTAGAAGATGAAGTGCTCGTCGGAGACGACCTTCCCCGATTCGTCGCAGAGCAGCGCGCTCGCGTCCAGGTCGTAGTCCGTGCCGGTGGTCGTGCGGACGTCCCAGCCCAGGCCGACCAGGACGGCGGTGAGGCCGGGGGCCTCCTTGCTGAGCGAGACATTGCCGCCCTTGGCCAGGGAAACTCCCACGATGTCCTCCTGATGTCCTGAGGTGAAGTGCGTACCGGCCGTGGTCAGGGCCGGAGGTTAAAATCTACAACACTGTAGAAGTAACTGGTTTGCCGCGTCCCGTTACGATGTGGCGCTCCTCAAGGGGCCGTCAAGAGAGTCGTCAAGACAGCTGTCCGGTCGTGAGCGCTCCGGCGGCGGTGGTGGTTCAGAGGTCGAACTCGTGCGGCGGCAGGTCGAGTGCGAAGCACGCCTCCCGTACGACGGCCCGCTCCGTCTGGTCGAAGTCGCCGTCCGCGCCGCCGATGACGATGCCGATCTGGATCACGGCGCGCGCCTCGGCGGGCTTCTTCTTCGCCTTGGCGACCTCCTGCAACACGCTGACCTTGCCGAACGCGAAGTCGGCGGTCAGCTTGTCGACGTTCTGCTCGAAGCGGCGGCGCAACTCGTCGGCCGGGAAGTTCTGCAGCACTTCGTTGGTGGCGATGAGCTGGGCCACGCGCTGTCGCTCCGACGGGTCGATGGAGCCGTCCGCGGCCGCCACGAGGGCGCACATCGCCATACTGGAGTCGCGGAAGGCGCCGCTCTTGAGGTCGTTCTTCTTCGCCATGAGCTGGGTCTGCATCGTCGATGCGGATTCCTTGACGCGGTCCCACAGGGCCATGAGAGCTCCGTACGTTGATTTCTAGTTTCTACAGCACTGTAGAAACTAGCAGGAGTGCCGAGAAGTTCCGCCGAAGGCAGGGAGGACGGACGATGACACGGACCGCACAGGAACTGCTCGACGCCGTGGCCGCGCGGCTCGCACCTGATCCGGCGGCCAACCCGCTCGTCCCGAGGTTCGCGGACGGCACCGCCAACCGTTCCGCGATCACCGCTCTCGCTCTGGAGCAGCGCTCCGTGATCCCCGCCGACCGCCGGTCCTTCCTGCACCTGGCCGAACGCTCGGCCGCCGCGGGGGAAGACGCGTGCGCGGCCTTCTTCCGCACCCTCGCCGAAGGCGAGACGCTCGCCTTCGAACGGCTCGGTGCCCTGGTTGCGGCGTGCGGCGTGGACAAGGCCGACGCCGACGCCTACGAACCGCGCGCCGGCTGCCAGGCCTATCCGGCGTACGTGGCCTGGCTCGCCCTGAACGGCGCTCCCGTCGACGTGGTCCTCGCCCTGACCGCCAACTTCGCCGCCTGGGGCGCCTGTTGCGCGACGCTGGCCCAGGCGCTCCCCGTCCACTACGGCTTCAGCGACGAGGCCTGCGCGTTCTTCGCCTTCTTCGCGGAGCCCGCGCCCGACCTGGAGCGGCAGGCGCTCGCCGCCGTGCGCGCGGGCATGGACCGGGGCCTGGACGCGACAGGGTCCGCTCTGCGCCACGGCAGGCTGCTGCAGCGCTACGAGGCGATGTTCTGGGAGACACTCGCCGACCCCACGCACGGCCTCTGACCGCCTCTGATCGCCTCTGGCCGACGTCGGCGCCCCGGAACTCACCCGCGCCCTACTCCCCCCGGAACTGCGCGAGTTGAGCCACAAGACCGCGGATCAGCGCGTCGAGCCCCGCCGCGAACGCCTCCTCGGCCCGCCCCGCCTTGTCGCCACCGATGGACCCCTCCAGCGCGGCCGCCAGGACAGGCACCCGGGGCGCGTGGCCGGCGGGGTCGATCATCAGCGGCGGCGCCACGAGGTCGAGCGACGAGCCGAGGAGGAAGGACTCGACGCTGGTCAGCGCCGTGACCAGACGTTCCTGCGGCCAGCCGCCACGGGCCAGCGCCGCGACGACCGCCTCGTACATGCTGAGCGTGGCCGGCGAGCTGATGGTCGTGGTGGCCAGCAGGTCGATCGCGTGCGGGTGCCCGGCGAACGCGTCACGGTACGAACGGGCCCACGCGGCAAGGGCGTCGGGCCACGGCAGCCTGTCGAAGGCGGAGACGTCCATCTCCTCGACGATCAGGCGCCGTACGCCCTCGATGACCTCGGCGCGGCCGTCCAGATGGTTGTAGAGCGAGGCGGTCTTCACCCCGAGCCGCTCGGCCAGGCGGGACAGGCTGAACGCGTCGGCCCCCTCGGCGTCGATCAGCGCGAGGGCCTCCCGCGCTATCAGATCGGCGCTGAGCACCGGTATGCGAGGTCTCCCTCTGCCCATGGCCTGGCAACTCCCTTCTCCGGACGGGGTCTTCACAGCCGTCCGTGTGCAGAGTACGGTCCTGCCCAGCCCGGACTAAAGGCCTTAGTTTTTGGACCTGCAGGCCCGACCCCTTGGAGTGCCCGCGTGACCGCACCCACCTCCCGCGCCGCCAAGGGCCTGAGCGGCGGCGCCGTCGGCACCGGCGATCTCGTCTTCTTCGTCGTGGCCGCGGCCGCGCCGCTGACCGTGATGGCCGCCGTGGCCCCGCTGGCGATCGGCATGGCGGGGCAGGCGGCGCCGCTCGGCTACCTGATGTCGGGGCTGCTGCTCATCGTCTTCGCGGCCGGATTCACCGCGATGAGCCGCTTCGTCCGCAACGCAGGCGCCTTCTACGCCTACATCGGCCGCGGGCTCGGACGCCCGGCGGGAGCGGGATCCGCGTACGTCGCGCTCTTCGCGTACAACGCCATCGAGGTCGGACTGCTCGTCGCCTTCGGGTGGTTCACCGAGTCCGGGTTCGACGACCTGACCGGGGTGCGCGTCGCCTGGTGGGTCTGGGCGCTCGCCGGACTCGTCGCCATCGGTGTGCTCGGCTATCTGAAGGTCACGTTCAGCGCCAAGGTCCTCGGTGTCGCGCTGGTCCTCGAAGTCCTCGTACTGCTGGTCTTCGAGGCGGGCCTGTTCGCGCACGGCGGCGGTCCGCAGGGGCTCGACGCGGGCACGCTCTCCCCGGAGCATCTGGGGAACTCAGGGGTGGGCGGCATGTTCGTGCTCGCCGTCGGTGCCTTCGTCGGGTTCGAGGCGACGGCCATCTACGCGGAGGAGGCGAGGGAGCCGGAGCGCACGGTGCCGCGCGCCACCTGCATCGCTGTGGCGTTCCTCGCGCTCTTCTACACCTTCACGGTATGGATGATCATCAACGCGTACGGATCCGGCCGCGCCCAGACGGTCGCCGACGGCGAGGGCGGCGCCGACATGGTCTTCACGGCCACCGAGCGGTTCGCCGGGGCCTGGGCCGCCGACTCCATGCACGTACTGATCATCACCAGCGCCTTCGCCGCGACCCTCGCCTTCCACAACGGCGCCGCCCGCTACTTCTACGCCCTGGGTCGCGAAGGGCTGCTGCCGCGCCGCCTCGCCGCCGTCTCCCCGAGGACGCGGGCCCCCGTGGCAGCGGTCGTGGCACAGTCGGCCATCGCGCTGGCCGTGGTCGCCGTGACCGTCGTCAGCGGCGCAGACCCCTACACCGTCACCTTCCTGTGGAGCAACGGCTCCGGAATCCTCGGTGTGATGCTGATGCAGGCGCTCGCCGCGCTCGCGGTGTACGGATTCTTCCGGCGTGAGCGCAGGGGCATGCCCGCCTGGCGGGTGGTCGCGGCCCCGCTGACCGCCTGCGTGGGCCTCGTGGTACTGATCGCCCTGGTGTGTGCCAACCTCGGTCTCCTGACGGGGGCTTCGAACGGCGTCGACGCGGCACTCGTCGCACCGCTGCCCGTCCTGTTCGCGGCGGGGGTGGCGAGGGCCCGGTGGATCCGGCGGCGTGATCCGGGGGCGTACGAACGGCTGACCACGGTGGACGCGGAGAGCGTGTGATGGAGGGGCGGGGCGGCATGAGGGAAGAGACGGGAACGCGGGTGTTCCTGGGGGCGGTGCGCACCGGAAGCGACACCCAGCCGGACACCACGGCGCTCGCCGTGCGTGACGGACGCGTCGTCGCGCTCGGGGACGAGGCCCGCGCGCTCGCCGAAGTGGCGGACGACGTGGTCGAGTTGGGGGCCGGACTGCTCCTTGCCGCCTTCGGTGACGGGCACGCCCACCCTCTCTTCGGTGGTCTGGAGAGCTTCGGGCCGCAGATCAAGGACCTCACCTCGGTCGACGCGATCGTCGCGGAGGTCGGACGGTGGGCGGACGCGCACCCGGAGGCGGAGTGGATCGTCGGCGCGTCCTACGACCCCGCGCTCGCGCCCGGCGGCGAGTTCGACGCGCGGTGGCTCGACGCGGCGGTGGCCCGACGGCCGGTCGTGCTGCGGGCGTACGACTACCACACGGTGTGGTGCAACACGGAAGCCCTGCGCCGGGCCGGCGTGCGGGACGCGACGCCCGATCCGCGCCTCGGCTGGATCGTCCGGCGCCCCGACGGCTCGCCCATGGGCACCCTGCGCGAATGGCACGCCTGCGACCTGGTGCTCGACCAGGTGCCGGCCCGCGACGAGGCCGAACTGGTCGAAGCCGTGCGCCGCGCCGGCCAGGCGTACGCGCGTGCGGGCATCACCTGGGTGCAGGACGCCTGGGTCGAACCGGAGATGGCGGAGGCCTATCTCGCGGCGGCCCGGCACGACGCCCTGAGCGTCCGCGTGGACCTGGCCCAGCGCGCCGACCCCGACCACTGGCGCAAGCAGCGGGAGCTGTTCGGCGCGGTGCGCGGGCGCGTGGCGGCCGAGGGAGGCCCGCTGCTGTCGGCGCGCACGGTCAAGTACTTCAGCGACGGCGTGATCGAGGGCGGCACGGCCGCGCTGCTCGACCCCTATCTGGACGCGCCGCACAGCTGCGGTATGCCGGTGTGGGAGCCGAGCGCGCTCGCCGATGCGGTGTGCGCGTTCGACGCCGACGGCTTCCAGACGCACATCCATGCCATCGGGGACGCGGGTGTACGGGCCGCGCTCGACGCGGTGGAGTCCGCGGTCCGCGCCAATCCGGCCTGGGACCGGCGGCCCGTGATCACCCATGTCCAGCTCGTCGACCCGGCCGACCTGCCGCGCTTCGCCGCGCTCGGCGTCATCGCCAACTTCGAACCCCTGTGGGCGCAGCCCGACCCGCTCCAGACCGATCTGTCGATGCCGCGGATCGGCGCCGAACGGTCCGACCGGCAGTACCCCATGGGGGAGTTGGCGCGCGACGGGGTGCGGCTCTCCTTCGGCAGCGACTGGCCCGTCAGCTCGTACGAGCCGCTTGAGGGCATCCAAGTCGCCGTCACCAGGCGCACGTTCGACGGGATGCCGCGGGACGGCTGGACCCCGCACCAGCGGCTCACCGTGGAACAGGCGCTTGCCGCGGCCACCAGCGGCGTCGCCCATCAGGCGGGCGCCGACGACCGCGTCGCGCTCGTGCCCGGTGCGCCCGCGGATCTGGTCCTGCTCTCCGCCGACCCGCGCACGGTCGACCCCATGGCCATCCGGCACGTGCGGGTGCTCGGCACGTGGCTCGGCGGCGTCGCTACGTACCGGTCGCCGGAGGCGTGAGGGGCAGGACGATCGCGGTGACGGCGATGCCGTCGCGTATCTGCCAGGTGCCCCGGAACCCCGTCAGCTCGCGGCCCGCCACCGTCGGCCCGGGGACGAGGAGCGCCGCGCTGAACGTGCCGTCCGGGTCCAGGTCGATGCGGGCTTCCTCGAAGCCGAGCCAGCGCCCGGTGAGCGGGAACCACGTCTTGTAGACGGACTCCTTGGCGCTGAAGAGCAGCCGGTCCCAGGGGACGTCCGGATGCCGGATGCCGAGGCCGGCGAGGGCCGCGCGCTCCGTCTCGTCCGAGACCAGCTTCAGGACATCCGCGTCGGCGAGCGGAGCGGCCGGCTCCGCGTCGATGCCGATGGACCGGACCGCCGAGGCGCGGGCCACGACCGCGGCGCGGTAGCCCGCGCAGTGCGTCATGCTGCCGACGATGCCGTCGGGCCAGCGCGGTGCGCCCTTGGGGCCAGGCAGGATCGGCACGGGCGGTATGCCGAGTTCGGACAGGGCGGTACGGGCGCACTGCCGGACCGTGGCGAATTCGCGGCGCCGCTTGTCCACGGCCCGCGCCACGACGCTCGCCTCCTCGGGGAACAGGAAGGGGTCGGCCGGGTCCTCGCGGGTCTCCACGACGGTGACGGGCGCAGCGGCGAGCAGCGACTCCAACACGTCGGCGCGGCGGGGGACTTGGCGTATGCGATTCGAAGGTGACGTCACAACTGATCACCGTACCGGGGCCGTGGCCTGCGCGGGGGCCTACCCTGGCGTGATGCACGACGAGTACCGCACAGTGGCCCGCGAGGCCGTGCACGAGACCGAGATCAACCGCTCGCGCTTCCTGTGCGCCCTCGCGCCCGCGGCCACCGAGGGGGAGGCCCAGGACTTCGTCGCGCGCATCCGCAAGGAGCACCCGTCCGCGTCGCACAACTGCTTCGCGTACGTCATCGGGGCCGACGCCGGGGTGCAGAAGGCCAGTGACGACGGTGAGCCCGGCGGGACCGCCGGTGTGCCGATGCTCCAGATGCTGCTGCGCCGCGACATGCGGTACGTCGTGGCCGTCGTGACCCGCTACTACGGCGGGGTCAAGCTTGGTGCGGGCGGACTGATCAGGGCTTACGGAGGGGCGGTCGGCGAGGCGCTCGACGCGGTCGGCACGCTGACCCGCAGGCGCTTCAGGCTCGCCACCGTCACGGTCGACCACCAGCGCGCGGGCAAGATCCAGAATGATCTGCGGTCGGCGGGGCGCGCGGTGCGTGACGTCCGTTACGGGGACGCGGTGACCATCGAGATCGGCCTTCCCGACGCCGACGTCGAGACCTTCACGGCCTGGCTCGCGGATGCGACCGCGGGCACCGCGGTGTTCGAGCTCGGCGGGGAGGCGTACGGGGACGCATGATGCGTGGCGGGGTGCGCGGTGGGGCACCCGGCGGGGCGCTCGGCCCCGGTGAGGGCAGCGACCCCAGGCGTGAATGCGTCCGAATGGGTAGAATTCGGGCATGGGAGAGCGGCCTGTAGCGCCGACTGCGCCCGAACTCGTCCTGGAGACCGACACCGGCTCCACCGTGATGAGTCCGAGCCGGGACTATCACGTCGGGCGCGATCCACTGAGCGACATCGTCATCGACGATGCCCGAGTCTCCTGGCACCACGCAGTCCTCCACGCAGAGCTCGACCACTGGACGATCGAGGACGAGCACAGCACGAACGGCACGTACGCCGACGGGCGGCGCATCCACGAGTGGGGCGTCGGACCCGGCAGCGTCCTCCGCTTCGGCAGCGTCGCGGACGGCCCGCGCGCGGTGCTCGTCGGCCGTGCGCCACCCGCGCCGGCCGCCCCCGAGCGCCCCTCCGCCGTCCGCACCCCCTCGGCCACCGGCACCTTCCGGCAGCCCACGACCGTGCGCCCGCTGCCCGCCCGTACCGTCCGTATCGGCCGCGCGGCCGACAACGACCTCGTCATCGACGACCTGGTCGTCTCCCGCCGCCACGCCGAACTGCGGGTCCTCGCGGACGGCACGTACGAGATCGTCGACCTCGGCAGCCACAACGGCACCTATCTCAACGGTCAGCCGGTCTCCCGAGCCCCGGTCACGCCGGGGGACATCGTGGGCGTCGGCCACCGCGCGTACTGCCTCGTCGGCGATGAGCTGCAGGAGTACGTCGACACGGGCGAGGTGTCGCTCGACGTCCAGGAGCTGACGGTCGCCGTCGACAAGGGCCGCAAGACGCTCCTCGACAAGATCTCCTTCCCCGTCGGAGAGAAGTGCCTGCTCGCCGTGGTCGGTCCCAGCGGCGCCGGGAAGTCCACCCTCCTCAACGCCCTCACCGGCCTGCGCCCCGCCGACGACGGCACCGTCCTCTACGACGGCCGCGACCTCTACCGCGACTACGCCGAACTCCGCCAGCGCATCGGTCTCGTGCCGCAGGACGACATCCTGCACGCGCAGCTCACCGTGCGCCGTGCCCTCGGATACGCCGCCGAACTGCGCTTCCCCCAGGACACCGAGAAGGCGGAACGCCGGGCCAGGGTCGACGAGGTCATCCGTGAGCTCGGCCTGGAGCAGCGCGTCGACCAGCCCATCCACAGCCTCTCCGGCGGACAGCGCAAGCGCGTGAGCGTCGCCCTCGAACTCCTCACCAAGCCGTCCCTGCTCTTCCTGGACGAACCGACATCAGGGCTCGACCCCGGCATGGACCGCTCGGTGATGAACATGCTGCGCGGCCTCGCCGACGACGGCCGCACGGTCATCGTCGTCACGCACAGCGTGCTCAGCCTCGACGGCTGCGACCGGCTCCTCGTGCTCGCGGCGGGCGGCAGGATCGCCTACTACGGGCCGCCGCAGGACGCGCTGCCGTTCTTCGGCTTCGAGGAGTGGCCCGAGGCGTTCGAGGCCTTCGAGGGCGACCGCGACCGGGACTGGGCGGGGGAGTACCGCAGCTCGCCGTTCCACCAGCAGTACATCGTCAACTCCTCCGCGCAGCCGTACCTGCCGCAGGGGGCCGCGACTCCGGCCGCCGGATACGCGCCGCCGCCGAAGGCACAGAGCTGGGGTTCCCAGCTGCGGACGCTGGTGCGGCGGTACGCGGCCGCGCTCGGCGCGGACCGGACGTTCCTCGCGATCATGGTCGCGTTGCCGTTCGTGATGGGCGCCATGGCCCGCGCGCTGGCCGGGAGCAAGCTCACGCAGGAGACGGCGATGAACGCGCTGCTCATCCTCTGCGTGGGCGGAGTCCTGACCGGCGCGGCCAATGCCGTGCGGGAACTGGTGAAGGAGCGCGTCATCTACCGGCGTGAACGGGCCGTGGGGCTCTCCAGATCGGCGTACCTGATGTCCAAGGTCGTCGTCCTGGGAACGATCACCGTGCTGCAGGCCGTCGTGCTGACCCTGGTGGCGCTGCTCGGCGTCGATCTCAACGCACCCGGCGGCGAGGGCGTGCTGCTGCCGCCGCTCGCCGAGATCACCTTGGCGGTGGCCCTGCTCGCGTTCACGGCCATGATGCTGGGGCTCCTGGTCTCGGCCCTGGTGCGCAAGGAAGAGGTGACGATGCCGCTGCTCGTGCTCCTTGCCATCGTCCAGGTGGTGTTCTGCGGCGCGCTCCTGAAACTCAACGGGTTGCCGGGCGTCGAGCAGCTGGCGTGGCTCGTGCCCTCGCGGTGGGCGCTGGGCGCGATGGCGGGGACCATCGGCCTCGGCAGGATCGTGCCCGGAGAGCTGACGGCCGATCCGCTGTTCCGCCACTCGGCGGGTGTCTGGCTGCTCAACATGGGCATGCTGGTGGCTCTCTGCGTCGTCTTCGGATACGTGGTCGCCAGGCTCCTGCGACGGCACGAACCCGCCGTCATGCGGAAGTAGGGGCGGACGGGATGACCACCGCCGAGTTCCGGCCCACACATGTCGTCCCCCAGGACGGGCTGCCCGCCTGGGAGGCGCCGGACGTGAACCGTCCGACGACGCCGCTCGACGCGCTGCTGCCCGTGCACCTGGCCGACCGGCTCGGTGACTGGGGCCGGATCGTCTGCGCCAACGGCTGGTCGGCCTGGATCGACGCCCGCCTCCTGATCGCGGTGCCCCGCGACCCTCCGGCGGCGGGCCACCCCCTGACCCGCACGGCTGACCCGGCCCCGCTCCTGGCGAGGACGGAGGAGGCACTGGTCCGCTACCGCGGCGCGACACAGGGGCTGGCGACGGGCGCCACCGACGGAGAGTCCTTCCGGAGCCGGACGCGCGGGCTGCGCGTGGGCATGGTGGTGGACGGCGAGTCGATGTGGCTCTACGACGCCGAGCACGAGCGATGGGTGTACTGCGACGGGACACGCCTGAGCACGTACGCGGCGGGGGAGGGCCCGAGCGTGCAGGGCGACGCGGACAGGGCTGACGGGGCGCCGACAGGCGGCCCGGAGCCGACGCGGGCAGCGGCGGACCAGGGTGCGGCGCACATGCCGTACGGCGAGGACAGCACCCGCCGAGCGCCACCCACGAGCGACGCGGGGCCGGCGGGCGGCGGGGGTGGGGGTTCCGGTGGCGTGGCGACTCCCGAGCCGACGCGGGTGGTCGATGCCGCCGGTGATCCGGGGCGGGCGCAGGTGCCGTCCGGTGCGGGTGGCGCCGGGGTTCCGGAGGCGACGCAGGTGGTGGGCGTGGCGGATTCGGATCAGGCGCATGGGCCACACTGTGAAGACAGCGTCCGTCGTGATCCGCGTGATCCGCTTGTCAGTGGCGAGGTGAGTGGCGGGGATGGAGGTTCTGGTGGCGTGGTGACTCCCGAGCCGACGCGGGTGGTCGAGGCCATCGGTGATCCGGGGCGGGCGCACGCGTCACATGGCGAAGACAGCGCCCGTCGTGATCCGCTTGTCAGTGGCGAGGTGAGTGGCGGGGGTGGGGGTTCTGGTGGCGTGGTGACTCCCGAGCCGACGCGGGTGGTTGATGCCATCGGTGATCCGGGGCGGGCGCACGCGTCACATCGCGAAGACAGCGCTCGTCGTGATCCGCCTGTCAGTGGCGGGGCGAGCGGCGGGGATGGGGGTTCCCGTGGCGCGGTGGGGGCGGAGCCTACTCAGGTGGTTGAAGCCGTTCCCGGGTCGGGGGCCCTTCTCGATCCCGCTTCCGGCCCTGATCCGTACGGCGAAGAAGCCACCCGTCGTATCCCGCCCGTCACGGTCGACCCCGACCCGCCCCTCCGGCCCGGTGACACCTGATGGGGACCGCACCGCGCGACGACGTGTCGGCGGGCCCGAGTCCCCCGTCCGGGCGGCCCTCCGACCTGGTCGGGCGGCAGATCGCGGGCTACCGCGTCGAGCGTGAGATCGGGCGCGGCGGCATGGCCGTCGTCTATCGCGCCAAGGATCTGCGGCTCGACCGGACCGTCGCCCTGAAGCTGCTCGCCCCCGAGCTCGCCCGCAACGACACGTTCCGGCAGCGCTTCACGCACGAGTCGCGCGTGGCCGCCGCGATCGAGCATCCGCACATCGTGCCGGTCTTCGAGGCGGGCGAGACGGACGGGCTGCTCTACATCGCCATGCGGTACGTTCCCGGGCTCGACCTGCGCCACCTGCTCGACGAATCGGGACCGCTCCCCGTCGGAGCCGCCCTCCGCATCGCCGCGCAGGTCGCGTCCGCGCTCGACGCGGCCCACGATCACGGACTGGTCCACCGCGACGTCAAGCCCGGCAACATCCTCGTGGCCGCGGGCACGGACAGCGACCACCCGGAGCACGTCTACCTCACGGACTTCGGCCTGACGAAGAAGTCCCTCTCGCTGACCGGTTTCACCACCGTGGGGCAGTTCGTCGGCACCCTCGACTACGTGGCGCCGGAGCAGATATCGGGCCGCCCCGTCGACGGCAGATGCGACGTCTACAGCCTGGCCTGCGTCGTCCACGAGACCATGGCCGGCGGCCCGCCCTTCCAGCGCGACGACGACATGGCCCTGCTCTGGGCCCATCAGTACGACCAGCCGCCCCGCCTGACGGAGAAGCGCCCCGAGGTGCCCGCCGCGCTCGACGGAGTCCTCGCGAAGGCGCTGGCCAAGAGCCCCGATGACCGGTACGGCTCCTGCCTGGAGTTCGCGGCCGCGCTGCGAGCCGCGGTCACCGGAAGCGCGGAGGGGCACCCCCCGACGCAGGTGGACCTCCACGTCGTGGGTGCCCGGCAGGACCCGGGAGCACCCCCGGAGCCGCCGGACTGGGCACGGCCCGTCTTCCGGCGGCTGCCCGGCTAGGGCTGTGCGGGCCCGTCGTCCCCCACGTCGCCGCGCCGGTGGACCCGCCGCGCGAGCAGGCCGCCGATGAACCCGGTGACCAGGCCCCAGGCCACGGCGAGGATCAGGGCGGTACCCAGCTGCGGATCCAGTTTCACCAGGCCGGACAGGCCGCCGCCGAGGTCCCCGATGCCCAGGAGCGACAGGCCGTAGTGGGCGGAGAGGCGGGCGAGCAGACAGACGGCGAGCACCGTGAGGGCCAGCGCCACCGCCATGTGCACGGCGTGCTGCCAGGCCCGCATCCGGGCGGGCGAGCGCGCCGCCATCAGGAACGCGGCGCCCAGGACCATGACCGCCGCGACGACGAGGAGCCACCACACCCGGCCGTCGTAATCGGAGAGCGTCCGCAGACTGAGGGTGGAGTCGTCCGGAGTACGCAGGACGTCGTCCAGGACCTGCGGCATGGGCAGTCCGAACGGCCCGTCCACGCGGCCTTCCCAGGACGCGCCGAGCCCCAGGGTGAACGCGAGCCAGACAAGATTGGGCAGCCCGAGCAGCAGGACCGCGAGCGTCTCGGCGGCATGCCCCTTGGTCGCCGCCACGACCAGGCCGATGACCAGCCCCAGTGCGACGTACGCGAGCAGCAGGACCACCATGGCGTAGGCAGCCGGACGCACCGACTCCTGGAAGCGCACCAGGCGGGCCGGGAGCGGTGCCCCGCGCGAGACCAGCAGCGCCACGGCGAGGACGCCCACCAGCCACAGCAGCCCGAACACGAGGGTCAGCGGCACATCGGTCTCGAAGCCGACCTTGGGCGATCCCGCGCCCAGCAGGTCACCGACGTCGGCCGCCTCACCCTCCCCGAGCGAGATGGTGAACCGGTGGCGAGCCAGCAGGCCGAGGCCGATGAGGAGCAGGACCCACAGCACCGCGAACCGGGCGGCCCAGCCGAGGAGTTCCTTCGCGTCGGCGACGGCCCGGTGCCGCAGCGGCCTGAGGAATCCGGCGCCGACCACCAGAGCTCCGGCAAGGGTGACCGAGAGGGGGAGCACGGAGAGCCCCGCGTTCGTCTCGGCGATGGCCCCGGCGTCGCCGGACAGCCCGACGGAGCCGCCGACCGCCATCACGACGACGGCGGCGACGACGCTGGGGAACGCGCCGCCCGGCAGGTCCGCCGCCCCGGCGGCCCACAGGCCGAGCGCGGCGACGACGGCCATGGCCACCAGTGCGGCGAGCACGGTGACCAAGGCGTGGGGCCAGCCGTGGGGTGCCCGCCGGCCCTGCTGGATGCGTTGCGCTCCTGCCCGCTCAGGCGGTGTCTGGTCGCTCACGTTGTCACGCTAAGCAGCGCAGGGGCGGCCCGCCCGTCGGGAGGGCCGACCGCGTCGGCTTGCGGCTCCCCGGGAGCCGGGACACACAATAGACGCGTAACGGATTTACACGGGCGGAACGGTCGAAAGGTGACCGACTCCGTGTGCCGCAGCTCCGTGTGCCGCAGCAGGCCCCTACGCAGGGAAGAAGTGTTCGTGAGCGCCGAACCGCCGTCGTCAGGACGCCCCACAGGACCCCCGTCAGGCCCGCTCTCGGGCCCTTCGCAGCCGGGGGAGACCCAGACAGGTTCGACGCCGCCGCCCAGCGGGGACCGGCCGTCGCCGCCCCCCAGCGGTCCGCCGAGCGGCCCTCCGGGTGGCACTCCGGGCGGCCCTCCGGGTGACTCTTCCGGCGGCGCGAGCCCGGACGAGGGCCCTGGCAAAGGGCCGGAGCCGGACCGCCCCTGGTGGAGGTCGGCGCCGCGCGTGGCGGCGATCTCCCTCGTGCTCGTGGCCGCGGTCGTCCTGACCGTCGTGCTCACGCGGCCCGACAGCTCGGACGGCACCAAGGATTCCAGCGGCGAGGTCATCCTCCAGCCCGCGGCGAAGTCGGGCCCCGATCCCTTCACCGAGTCGACGGCACGGGACGACTCCACGCCCTCGTCACCGAGCGCGCTGCCGAGCTCGTCGGCATCGGCCAATGTGACGCGCGGCGTCGACGGCTCCGCCCCCGGCCTCTACGGCGGGACGCGCAAGGTCGGCAGCTGCGACGTGGAGAAGCAGGTCACCGCCCTCAAGGGGGACCCGGCGAAGAACAAGGCGTTCGCCTCGGTCCTCGACATCGACGCGTCAGCCGTCCCCGCCTACCTGCGGGCGCTCACCCCCGTACAGCTGCGGATGGACACGCGCGTCACCAACCACGGCTACCGCGACGGCGCTCCCACCTCCTATCAAGCCGTCCTGCAGGCGGGCACCGCCGTGCTCGTCGACGACCGGGGCGTGCCGCGCGTGCGGTGCGCCTGCGGAAACCCGCTGCTGCCCCCCGTCGCGCAGAAGACCCCCAAGCGGACGGGCGACGCGTGGCCCGGGTACCAGTCGTCGAACGTCGTGGTCGTGGCACCCGCCGTCCAGGTCGTGAACGTATTCGTCATGTACGACCCGAAGAGCGGCGACTGGTTCGAACGTGACAAGGGCGACACGGGCGCCGGCGACACGAAGACCGAACCGCCGGTGACCGAGCCGTCTCCGTCGGCCTCCACTTCCGCGTCGTCTTCCTCGTCCTCGTCCCCGCCCCCGTCCTCCGGCGAGCCCTCCTCACCGCCTGCCTCGTCCGAGCCGCAGACACCCTCCTCGCAACAGGAGCAGCCGCCCACGTCTCAGTCCCCGCAACCGCCGTCGTCGCCAGAGGCAGATTGAGGTTCGTGATCGAGCGGGTGCCCACAGGCGCTAGCGTGGTGGGTGCTGTCGGCGAGGCCCGTGCTGGGGCGGTGCTGGTTCCGCGGCGTAGGAGGGGTTGAACGAGCATGCGGGCCGGAGCGGCGTCTTGAGAATTCTGCACACGTCCGACTGGCATCTGGGCCGGTCGTTCCACCGCGTGAACATGCTCGGTGCCCAGGCCGAGTTCATCGGACACCTCGTCGCCACGGCGCGTGAGCGCGAGGTGGACGCCGTCGTCGTGTCCGGGGACGTGTACGACAGGGCGGTGCCCCCGCTCGCCGCCGTCGAGCTCTTCGACGACGCGCTGCACCGGCTCGCGGACCTCGGCGTCCCGACGGTGATGATCTCCGGCAACCACGACTCGGCGCGCCGCCTCGGAGTCGGTGCCGGACTCATCGGCCGCGCGGGCATCCACCTGCGCACCGCGCCGGCCGCCTGCGCGGACCCCGTGATCCTTGCCGACGCCCACGGGGACGTGGCGTTCTACGGCCTTCCCTACCTCGAACCGGCACTGGTCAAGGACGAGTTCGGGGTGAAGCGGGCCGGTCACGAAGCGGTGCTCGGTGCCGCCATGGACCGGGTGCGCGCCGACCTGGCGGCCCGGACGCCGGGCACCCGTTCCGTCGTCCTCGCCCACGCCTTCGTCACCGGCGGCGAGGCGAGCGACAGCGAGCGGGACATCACGATCGGCGGGGTGGCCGCTGTCCCCTCCGGGGTCTTCGACGGCGTCGACTACGCGGCGCTCGGCCACCTGCACGGCAGCCAGGCCATCAGCGAGCGCGTTCGCTACTCGGGCTCCCCGCTGCCGTACTCGTTCTCCGAGTCCGCGCACCGCAAGAGCATGTGGCTCGTCGAGCTCGGCCCGGCGGGAGAGATCGAGGCCGAGCGGATCGACTGCCCGGTGCCGCGGACACTCGCCCGCATCCGGGGCGACATCGAGACACTGCTCGCCGACCCGGAGCTCGCCCGCCACGAGGAGGCCTGGGTCGAGGCGACGCTCACCGACCCGGTGCGCCCCGACGACCCCATGGCCCGCCTCTGCGAGCGCTTCCCGCACACCCTCAGCCTCGCCTTCGACCCGGAACGCACCCCCGATGACCCGGACGTCTCGTACGCCCAGCGCCTCAAGGGCCGCAGCGACCAGCAGATCGCGGAGGACTTCGTGACCCATGTGCGGGGCGCGGGACCCGATGTGCGCGAACAGGCGGTGCTGCGGGCGGCGTTCGACACCGTGCGCACCGACGACACGGTGCGCGAGGTGGCCCGATGAGGCTGCACCGGCTCCGGATCACCGCGTTCGGCCCCTTCGGCACCACCCAGGACATCGACTTCGACGACCTCTCCGCCGCCGGGCTCTTCCTGCTGCACGGGCCGACCGGCGCCGGGAAGACCTCCGTCCTGGACGCCGTCTGCTACGGCCTGTACGGCTCGGTGCCGGGCCCCCGGCAGGGCAGCGGCCAGGGTGTGACCCTGCGCAGCGACCACGCGCAGCCCGCCGTGCGGACGGAGGTGTGCCTCGAACTCACCGTCGCGGGGCGCCGGTTGGAGGTCACCCGGCAGCCTCCGTGGGAGCGTCCGAAGAAGCGCGGCACCGGCACCACCATGGAGAAGGCGCAGAGCTGGCTCCGGGAGTACGACGCGGCAGCCGATGACGGCGGCGCGTGGAAGGACCTCAGCCGCTCCCACCAGGAGATCGGCGAGGAGATCACGCAGCTGCTCGGCATGAGCAAGGAGCAGTTCTGCCAGGTGGTGCTGTTGCCCCAGGGCGACTTCGCGCGCTTCCTGCGGGCCGACGCCGAGGCCCGCGGCAAACTGCTCGGGCGGCTCTTCGACACGCGCAGGTTCGCCGCGGTCGAGCAGCGACTCGCCGAGCAGCGGCGCGATGCCGAGGGTGCGGTGCGGGAAGGGGACAGGGAGCTCCTCGCCGACGCGCACCGGATGCAGCAGGCCGCAGGGGGCACCCGTGAGGACGTCGAGGACCTTGATGCCCTTGAGTACACGGAGTCGCCGCTGCCCGAGCTTTCGCCCGGCGATCCCGGGCTCGCCGAGTCCGTCCTCGCCTGGGCCGCCGTGGCCCGCACCAGCGCCCGCGAACGGCGCACGATCGCCGGGTGCGCTCTCTCGGCCGCGGAGTCGGTGCAGGCCGCCGCGGGGCGCCGACTGGACGATGTACGCGAACTCGACCGGCTGCAAAGGCGGTTCGACCAGGCGCAGGAGCGGGCCGCACGCCTTGAGGAGCGTGCGGAGGAACACCGGGAGAGGCAGACCCGGATGGACCGGGCGCGCAAGGCCGAGACGGTCGCCCCCACGCTCGGGCTTCGCCAGGCCGCCGAGGAGGAGCACCGCCGCGCGACCGCCGAAGAGACACGCGCGCGCGGCCACCTGCCCGCCACGTTCGCGGACTCCGGCGCGTCGGGACTCGCCGCCGCCGCGCGCAAGGCCGCCGAAGAGCTCGGCGGCCTCGATTCCGCACGGCGCGCCGAGCGGCGCCTCGCCGAACTCGCCACGGAGCGCGCCTCCTTGGAGCGCGAGGAGCGGGCCGACGACGAGCTGCTGCGCGAGGCGGCGGACTGGCTCGACGGCTGGGACCCGAACCGGACCGCACTCCAGGAGCGCATCGAGTCCGCGCAGGAGGCGGCCACGCGTGCGGAGCACCTCGCGGGCCAACTTGAGCCCGCTCAGGGCAGGCTGGACGCGGCCCGCCGCCGCGACCGCCTCGCCCAGGAGGCGACCGCCGCCCACGAACGCGCCCTCGCGGCCCGCGAGCACGCCACCACGGCCCACGAACACTGGCTGACCCTGAAGGAACAGCGCCTCACCGGCATCGCGGCGGAACTGGCTGCGGGCCTGACCGACGGCGCCCCCTGCGCGGTCTGCGGAGCCACCGAGCACCCCGCGCCCGCACCGAGGACCGCGGGTCATGTCGACCGCGCCACGGAGGAATCGGCGCTCGCCGCGTACCGGAAGGCGGAGGAGCGGCGCACGGAGCAGGAGCGGCACCTCGGCGAGGTGCGCGAGTCGCTCGCGGCGGCCGGGGCCGCCGCGCTCGGGTCCTCCGGCGGGGAAGCCGCCGCCGAGGGGTCGGACGACGGGCGATCGGCGGCCATGGCGCGCCCGGAGGGTCCTTCGGTCGAGCAACTCGCCGCATTTGTCGAGAAGGTGCGAGCGGAACACGCCGATGCACGGAGCCGCGCCTCGGGTCTGCACGCTGCCCGGGAGGCCCTCGCCCAGGCCGAGCGCGAGCACGGCCGCAGGGTCGCCGTGCAGCAGGAGGCCGCCGTGCGGGCCGCGTCGCGTACCGCCCTTCGGGACACCCTCGACCGCGAACAGGCAGCCCTGGATGTGGAGTTGACCCGCGCGCGTGGCGCAAGCGGCAGCGTCGCGGCCCGAGCCTCCCAGCTGGAGCGGCAGACCGCGCTCCTGAGCGAGGCGGCGGAAGCCGCACGCGTCGCCGACGACACCGCCCAGCGGCTCAAGGACGCCGACGCGCGACTCGCCGACGCCGCCTTCCGCGCCGGGTTCGACACGCCGAGCGCCGCGGCCGAAGCCCTGCTGGACGACGCGCGCCACCGCGAGCTGCAGCACCGTATCGACGCGTGGCAGAACGAAGAGGCGGCGGTGCGTTCGCTCCTCGCCGAGCCGGACGCGGCCGCCGCGGCCCAGCAGCCGCCCGCCGACCCGCGAGCCGCCCAGGAAGCCGCCGAACAGGCCGACGGGCGGGCCAGGGCCGCCGCCTCCGCACTCGACGCGGCCACGCGGCGCTGCACCGAACTCGACCGGCTCTCCGACCGGTCGGCCGCCGGGGCCCGGCGGCTCGCGCCGCTGCGCGCCGAGTACGACCGCGTGGCACGCCTCGCGGGCCTCGCCGCGGGCACGTCGGCGGACAACGAACGCAAGATGCGCCTGGAGTCCTACGTCCTGGCCGCCCGGCTCGAACAGGTCGCCGCCGCGGCGACCGCACGCCTTCGGCGCATGTCATCGGGCCGCTACACCCTCGTCCACTCCGACGACCGCACGGGGCGCGGCCGTTCGGGCCTCGGCCTGCACGTGGTCGACGCGTGGACGGGCCGCGAGCGCGACACGTCCACGCTCTCCGGCGGCGAGACCTTCTTCGCCTCGCTCGCCCTCGCCCTTGGCCTCGCGGACGTCGTCACCGACGAGGCGGGCGGCGTACGGCTCGACACGCTCTTCATCGACGAGGGCTTCGGCAGCCTCGACGACCAGACGCTCGACGAGGTCCTCGACGTACTGGACTCACTGCGCGAGCGGGACCGCAGCGTCGGCATCGTGAGCCACGTGGCGGACCTGCGGCGCCGCGTCCACGCGCAGCTCGAGGTCGAGAAGGGGCGCGCGGGCTCTGTCGTACGGCAGCGGGGCGGGGTGTGAGACGGGTGTGAGACGGGGTGTGAGGGGCCGCGGTCAGCGGCCCAGCGGGCGCCTCGGCAGGGGCGAGGAGTAGACGATGCTGGTGGTCACGGACCCCAGCGCGCCGATCTTCCCCGCGACCTCCTCCAGGTGGCTCATCGAGCGCGCCGCGACCTTGATCACGAAGCAGTCGTCGCCGGTGACGTGGTGTGCCTCTAGGACCTCGGGGGTCGTCTCGACCAGGTCGTGGAACGGCTTGTAATTTCCGTTCGGGTACCGCAGCCGCACGAACGCCAGAATGGGCAGGCCGAGCCGCTCCGGATCGACCACGGCCGCGTACCCCTGGATCACGCCCGCCTCCTCCAGTCGGCGGACCCTTTCGGTGACGGCGCTTGCGGACATGGAGACGGCACGCGCCAGCTCGGCGTAGCTGGCGCGGCCCTCACGCTGGAGGACATCGAGGATGCGCCAGTCGGTGGCGTCCGTGGAATAACCGGTCATGCCTGAGAGGTAACAGGGGAATCCCCGGCTGATCAAGGGGTACGCCGGTGATCGGCTCTTCTGGGTCGACGGCTTCGCCCATAGATTTTTGGCCATGAGCACAACGACGAAGACACAGCACACCGAAACGAAGACCGCCACGAGCACCCCGAATTCCGTCCTGCGGGTCGCCCCCGCCTCCCCGGCCGCCGCAGCCGCGTACTTCGGCGCGAGCCTCGCCTTCCACGCCGACGTGTCCGACGTCGCATCGGCGCTCGCCGCCGACGGCGACCCCGGCTTCGTCGTGGTCGACTCCCGCTCGACCGCGTCCTGGGACCAGGGGCACATCCCCGGCGCCGTCCACCTGCCCACCGCGCTCATCCCGGAGCAGGCCGGTCAACTCCTCGACAAGGCAGTCCCCGTCGTCACGTACTGCTGGGGCCCCGGCTGCAACGGTGCCACCCGCGCCGCCCTCGCCCTGGCCCAACTGGGCTTCCAGGTCAAGGAGATGCTGGGCGGCTTCGAGTACTGGGCCCGCGAGGGCTTCGAGTTCGAGACCTGGGAGGGCAACGAGCGCCGCACGCCCGACCCCCTGACGGCTCCGCTGGACGCGGAGGACTGCGGCTGCTGAGACGGGGTGGCGGGCGCCGTGCATCACCCCACGTGCGCCCGCCTCATGAGACAGCCCAGGAGCGCCCCGAGCCGGTCCCTTCCAGAGCTTCCGGAGATTCTGCTTCCCGGGCTTCTGCTTCCAGGGCTTCTAGAGCGCCGACAACTCGTCCACCAGGTCATCGAGCCCCAGCGACCCCTGCGACAACGCGGCCATGTGCCACGCCTTCGCATCGAACGCCTCGCCCAGGCGCCGCTGCGCGTTCTCGCGGCCGAGCAGCCAGGCCCGCTCGCCCAGCTTGTAGCCGATGGCCTGGCCGGGGATGGAGAGATAGCGGGTCATCTCGCTCTCCACGTACTCCGTGGGGCGGCTGCAGTGCGCGTCGTAGAACTCCTGCGCGAGGTCAGGGGTCCAGCGCTCGCCCGGGTGGAAGGGCGCGTCCGCCGGGATCTCCAGCTCCAGGTGCATGCCGATGTCGACGATGACGCGCAGCGCCCGCATCATCTGGGCGTCCAGATAGCCCAGCCTGCGCTCGGCGTCCGTGAGGAATCCGAGCTCGTCCATGAGCCGCTCCGCGTACAGCGCCCAGCCCTCCGCGTTGGCGCTGACGAGGCCGATCGTCGCCTGGTAGCGCGAGAGGTTCTCCGCGACGTGTGCCCACTGGGCGAGCTGGAGGTGATGGCCAGGCACGCCCTCGTGGTACCAGGTGGAGACCAGGTCGTAGACGGGGAAACGCGTCTCGCCCATCGTCGGCAGCCAGGTCCGCCCGGGGCGCGAGAAGTCCTCCGACGGGCCGGTGTAGTACGGGGCCGCCGCGCCCCCCGGAGGGGCGATGCGGGACTCCACCCTCCGCACCCGCTCGGCGAGTTCGAAGTGCGTGCCGTCCAGCGCCTCGATCGCCTCGTCCATCAGCTCCTGGAGCCAGACCCGAGCCTCCTCCACACCCTCGATGTGCGTGCCGTGCTCGTCGAGGTGGGCGAGCGCCACCCACGGCGTGGCCGCGCCGGGCAGGATCTTCTCGGCCTCGGTGCGCATCTCGGCGATGAGGCGGTGGAATTCGGACCAGCCGTACGCGTACGCCTCGTCGAGGTCCAGGTCGGCGCCGTTGAAGTACCGGGACCAGCGGGCGTAGCGCTCGCGGCCCACCGTGTCCGGGGCGCCCTCGATCGCGGGCGCGTACACATCCCGCATCCAGTCGCGCAGCGCCACGACCGACGCGGTGGCGGCCCGCGCCGCCTCGTCCAGTTCGGCGCGCAGCGCGTCGGGGCCCTCCGAGGCGAACTCCTCGAACCAGCCGCGGCCCTCGGAGCCGCCGGGTCCCGCCCACTCGCCGAGCTGCCCGATGAAGGTGGCGGTGGGGCGGGGAGCCGCGAACAGCTTGCGCTCCAGGCCCAGTTCGAGCGAGGCCCGATACCCCTCGTACGCGGCCGGCACGGCCCGCAGCCGCTCGGCGATCGCCGCCCAGTCCTCGTCCGTCTCCATGGGCGTCACCGTGAAGATCTCACGCACCGCGTGCGGCACCGTGTGCAGATTGCCGACCGCGCGCAGCCCCTCATCGGCCTCGTGCACGGCGAGCTCGGCGGTGAGCCGCTCCCGCAGCAGGCGCGCGCACCGGCGCTCGGCGTCACTGTCGGCTCCGGGCAGCCGCTCCGCGTCGTCGAGCCGGGCGAGCGTCGTGCGGGCAAGCTCCGCGATGGCGTCCTGGCCCGCAGGTGAGGTGTCCGGGAGCCTGCTGTGGCTGGCCTTGACGCCGAGAAACGTGCCGTTGATGGGGTCGAGGGCGATGAGCTCGTCGACGTAGGCGTCGGCGACCTGGCGAGGCAGCGGGCTCCTGCTCTCGCTCGCGTTCGGGATCTTCGTGTCTGACATGCGGACATCCTCGTACGAGGGACCCGTCCGCGTCATCAAGATGGGCCGGTGGCCTGCCCTTGGTCATCGGCCCCGGCGCCCGGCGGGAGGAGCGGTCCGCACTCCCACTGCTGGAAGATCAACCGTGTCTCCACGCGGGCCACTTCGCGCCGCGACGTGAATTCGTCGAGGACGAGCCGCTGGAGGTCGGCCGTGTCGGCCACCGCCACGTGCACCAGATAGTCGTCGGGCCCCGCGAGATGAAACACCGACCGGGACTCGGGCAGCGCCCTGATCCGCTCCACGAACGGCCCGACGAGCTCCCGCCGGTGCGGTCGCACCTGTACGGAGAGCAGCGCCTCCAGGCCGCGCCCGAGCTTCGCCGGGTCGAGCCGCAGCTGGTGCCCGAGGACCACACCGGAGCGGCGCAGCCGGGAGATCCGGTCCAGACAGGTCGACGGGGCGACGCCGACCTGGGCCGCGAGATCGCGGTAGGTGATCCGGGCATCGTTCTGCAGCAGCCGCAGTATGCGGAGATCCACCGGGTCAAGTACGACAGATTCGGCCACTCGCCGAACGTAGCACGGGGTTCAACTACCGAGCACCGGCCTTTGTTCAGGCTGTCCGGCATGGACACGAACACCGAATCCCGCACCGGATCCGGCCACTCGGCCGCCCCTGCGTCAGCACCGTCGGGGCCGCGCGCCCTCGCGACCGAGGCCGTGCACGCAGGACGCGACGACCTCGCCGGGCTCGGCCTGCACGCCGCGCCGATCGACCTGTCCACCACCTACCCGTCGTACGACACCCGCGGCGAGGCGGCGCGCATCGATGCCTTCGCCGCCGACGGCGCCCTGGACGACGGACCGCCCGTCTACGCCCGCCTCGCGAACCCGACCGTGGCCCGCTTCGAGACCGCCTTGGCCCGGCTTGAGGGGACCGAGAGCGCGGTCGCGTTCGCGAGCGGCATGGCGGCGCTGACCGCGGTCCTTCTCGCACGGGGAGCGACGGGCCTGCGCCATGTCGTCGCGGTCCGCCCGCTGTACGGGTGCAGCGACCACCTGCTGACGGCGGGGCTCCTCGGCTCCGAGGTGACCTGGGTCGACCCCGCGGGGATCGCCGACGCCATCCGCCCCGACACGGGCCTGGTGCTCGTCGAGTCGCCCGCCAATCCGACCCTCGCCGAACTCGATCTGCGCGCGGTGGCCAAGGACTGCGGCACGGTGCCGCTGCTCGCCGACAACACCTTCGCGACGCCCGTCCTGCAGCGGCCCGCCGAGAGCGGGGCGCGGCTCGTGCTGCACAGCGCGACCAAGTACCTGGGCGGCCACGGGGACGTACTGGGCGGTGTGGTCGCGTGCGACGAGGAGTTCGCGCGGCAGCTGCGGCAGGTCCGGTTCGCCACCGGCGGGGTGCTCCATCCGCTCGCCGGATATCTGCTCCTGCGCGGACTGGCCACGCTGCCGGTACGGGTGCGTGCCGCGTCCGCGAACGCGGCGGAGCTGGCCCGCCGCCTTGCCGCCGACCCGCGCGTGCGCCGCGTGCACTATCCGCGGCTCGGCGGCGCCATGGTCGCCTTCGAGGTGCACGGCGACCCGCACGCGGTGACCGCCGGGGTGCGGTTGATCACCCCGGCGGTCAGTCTCGGCAGCGTCGACACGCTCATCCAGCATCCGGCGTCCATCAGCCACCGGGTCGTGGACGCGGCGGACCGGCGGTCCTCGGGCGTGAGCGACAGCCTGCTGCGCCTGTCGGCCGGGCTCGAGGACGTCGAGGACCTGTGGCAGGACCTCGACGGCGCCCTCGGCCCGCGGCCGTCCCGCACCGGCGTGCCGGCCGCGGCTCCTCGGGTCGCTCGGGTCCCTCGGGTCAGTGCTGCCCCGACCGCCCCTGCGGCTGGTCGTACGGCAGCCGTGAGTTGACCGGCGTGGCTTCGAGGCGGGCGGTGATGACCAGCGTGCCTTCCTCGATCTGGTAGTCGAGGGGAAGGCCGAGGCCGCGCATGGCCGCGACCATGCCCGTGTTGGACGCCTGCGTCACCGCGTACACGCTCTCGCAGCCCGCCTCGACCGCCAGCGTCACCAGACGGCCGAGCAGCTCGCTGCCGATGCCGCGGCGCTGCCAGTCGTCCTCGACGAGCAGCGCGATCTCGGTCTCGTCGCCGTCCCAGAGCAGATGGCCGATGCCGACGATGCGCCCGGACGCGGTCTGCATCGCAAGGGTGCGGCCGAACCGCGGGCTGAGTAGGTGGTTGAGATAGCGGTCGGCGTCCCGCACGGGACCGTGGTAGCGCATGCCGAGGGTGCGCTGCGAGCAGCGCTCGTGCATGGCCTTGGCCGCGTCGACGTCGGCGGTGTCGGCCCGGCGCACGGTGATGGAGCTGCCCTCGGCGAGCGTCAGTACGTCCTGGCTGCGCGGGATGCGCGGGCCGAGCCGGGTGTCGAGCTCGACCAGGGCACGCGCACGGGCGAACTCGGTGGGCGTGAACGGCAGGTACGGCCGCTCCACGGTGATCACTTCGCCGTCCGGTGCCCGCAGCCGCAGCACCGTCCCTTCGCCTTCGAGGCCGCCCTCGACGGGCGCGCCGTCCGCGGGCTTGTCGGCCCGTGGCCCGGACGTGCTTCCCTGCGCCTTCGCGGGCAGTGAGCGGATGGTGCAGCGGCCCAGCAACTGGCGTAGAGCGAGCGGCAGTTCGGCGGCGTCGAGAGCGGTGCGGGTGGCAAGGCCGAGGATGCGGGTGGGGGCGTCCACCAGGTCGTGGGCGTCCGCGCGCTCGATCCAGGTGCCCGAGCCGCCCGCGTGCGCGACGCCCCGGCTGATCTCGGCCGCGGGCAGATCGGCGGGGGCGCGCAGCAGGAACTCGTCGACGGTGCCTTCGGCCAGCGGGTGCGCCTGGAGGCTCAGGATGTCGACCTTGCCGTGGGCGAGCGCCGTGCACAGGGCGGCGAGCGAGCCGGGCTCGTCCCGCACCGTGGTGCGCATCCGCCACAGAGTCGTCGCCCCTGCGGACGACTCCGTGGCGAGGGCCCCGGCCCGTTCCATGGCCGTCCGGGGTCCGGTCCGCTGCCCGGCGGCGCCCGGCCGGGCGCCGGTATCGTCCGCCGTCGGGGGTGCGTGGTTGTGGCGGCGTGCCCACCATGTGTGGAACCCGACCGTGGCGCACAGCACCACGGCCGAGATCACGAGGAGGGCGGGGCCGTCGGGGCCGTGCCCGATCATGTTCGCCACCGCGTCCGCCACGGCCACGGCCGTGAACAGGGCGGCGAGCTCCACCAGATCCCGCCGCCAGTGGTGGACGGGACGTCCATGTTTGGTTCGCGTCACATCAGACATGTCAGCACTCATACAGCCACTGTGGAGGAAGGGTGTTGCGTGATCACGAACGTTTTGTGACTGACGAGTTAAGAGGCCTTCTGCCCGTTTAATTCCTCTTTGCTCGCTCTTGGTGTGCGGGCGCGACCTCTTGGTGTGCGTTCGGGGGCGAAATCACTGCTGTCCCACCCGGCCCGGCTGCAGCACCTTGGTGAACAGCACCCCGCCGCCCTCCTGCCGCAGCCGCACGGTCAGCTCGCCACTGTCGCCGTCGATGTCGATCTCGCCGAAGTACTGCGGGGTCTCGGCCGGTGAGGTGTTGGCGCGGTCCGGGGCCTTGATGAACTTCTGCTCGGCGCCGAACGTCCCGTCGAGCTTGAGCGCCTGGAAACCGCCCGCCGCGAGCGGACCCGAGACGAACTCCCAGAACGGCGCGAAGTCCTTGAACGCCGCGCGCGAGGGGTCGTAGTGCTGCGCGGACGTGTAGTGCACGTCGGCGGTCAGCCACACCGTTCCGGTGACCTTGCGGTGCTTGATGTGCCGCAGCAGCTCGGCGATCTGCAGCTCGCGGCCGAGCGGTGCGCCGGGATCGCCCTGCGCGACGGCCTCGAAGTTCGCCGAGCCGTCCGGCACGACGAGGCCGAGCGGCATGTCGGAGGCGATGACCTTCCAGGTGGCGCGCGAGCGCGACAACTCGCGCTTGAGCCACTGCAGTTGCCGGGCGCCCAGGATGCCGGTGGTGTCGTCGGGCTGTCGGCCGGGCGAGTTGGCGTTGCGGTAGGAGCGCATGTCCAGGACGAACACGTCGAGGAGCGGTCCGTGCCGCAGCACGCGGTACACACGGCCGTCCTCGTCGCCCGGCGGGAGCGTCGAGACGGGGAAGTACTCGCTGAACGCCCGCAGGGACCGCCCCGCGAGGACGTCCACGTTCTTCTCCGTGTAGCGGGCGTCGGTCAGGATCTGCCCCGGGTACCAGTTGTTCTTCACCTCGTGGTCGTCCCACTGGACGATGGAGGGCACCTGCGCGTTGAAGCGCCGCAGGTTCTCGTCGAGCAGGTTGTAGCGGAAGGCGCCGCGGAACTCCGCCAGCGACTCGGCGACCTTCGACTTCTCCTCCGTGGTCACGTTCCGCCACACCCTGCCGTCGGGCAGGGTGACGCTGGGCAGGATCGGACCGTCGGCGTAGATGTTGTCGCCGCTGCACAGGAAGAAGTCCGGGTCCCTGCGGCGCATCTCGTCGAAGACGCGCCATCCCCCGCGGTCCGGGTTGATGCCCCACCCCTGGCCCGCGATGTCGCCCGACCACAGGAAGCGCACTCCGTCCTTGCGCCCCTTCGGTGTCGTACGGAACGTGCCGGTGACCGGCTCTCCGGTGCGTCTGGGGTCGTCCGGGTCGGCCAGGATGACGCGGTAGTGGATCTGCTCGCCCGCGGGAAGGCCGCGCAGCCGTGTCGTCCCCGTGAAGTCGGTGTCCGGGCCGAGCACCGGGCCCTTCCACCGGGTGGGGTTGCGGAACGACTCGGTGGCGGACGTCTCCACGATCATGCGGGCCGGACGGTCGGAACGCACCCACACCAGACCCGCGTGCGCGGTCACGTCACCGGCCTGCACACCCCACTCGGCCCGCGGACGTCCCGCCAGGGCGAACGCGGGAGCGGCCCCGGCCAGGGACGGCACGGCCAGCGCCGCCGGAACGGCGAGCGAGCCGCGGAGCACACTGCGGCGGCGAGGGGACGGGCTCGGCTGAGGGTGTGACATGAATGCGCCTCCAGTGACAGGTCGGACCAGTGTGCAGGGCCACAACTAGTGGTGCGCGGCGGCGCACACACAAACCACAAGTGAACAACCGCCCATGGGCACAAGGGAACCAGTGTGCGAACGCTATGTCGCCCACGTCGTCGCCCGAGGCGGCGGCCGGCGGCCGGATCTCCAGACGCAGGTACCCGGTCGCAGGTACCCGGTCGCAGGTCCCGGGTCGCAGGGGCCCCCGTCGCGCGACCGAGGCCGGACGGCCGATGCCCGAAGATCGTTCGCTGTCTAGGCTCGGCGGCAGCGGTGCGCGCCCGAGCGCGCCGCGCGCGAAGGGGGAGTCCCATGCCGGTCAACGGTCAGAGCCACATCCGCATCGCCCGCCCGTCCCGCGACCTCGCGGCGGCCGAGCGCTTCTGGGTGACCGGCCTCGGCCTGGACGTCGTATGGCGCTCGGCGGGCGGCGCCGCTCCCGGCGAGCACGACCTGCTCATGGCCGGGTGGCCCGACGCCTCCTGGCACCTGGAACTCGTGCACGATGCGGACGAGCCCGTCCTGCCCCGCCCCACGGAGGAGGACCTGCTCGTCATCTACCTCGACGAGCCCGTCCCGGACGAGCTGGTGGCGCGCCTCGAAGCGCACGGCGGCACGCGCGTCCACTCGCCCAACCCGTACTGGAACGAGTGGGGCGTCACCGTCGAGGACCCGGACGGCTACCGCCTGGTGCTCTGCACGCGCGCGTGGTCCAACTCCTGATCAGGCTGCCCGGCTCCTGATCAGGCTGCCCGGCTCCTGATCAGGCCGTCGGGCTCCTGATCAGGCCGTCCGGCCGGCATCGGCGAGCAGCCGCACTCCCTCGGCGATCCTGGCGGGCGCCAGGTGGGCGTAGCCGAGGACAAGGCTCACTCCGGAGCCGCCCACCGGGCCGTGGCCGTCGGCGTAGTCGCTCAGCGGCCTGACCGCGACCCCGGCCGCCGAGGCCCGCCGCAGGAAGGCCTCCTGCGGCCCCCAGCGTCCGGGCAGCCGGGCGATGACGTGCAGACCGGCGGCGATGCCGGTCACCTCCGTGCCGGGAAAGTGCTCGTCGAGCGCCGCGACGAGCACGTCCCTGCGCTCCCGGTAGGCGCGCTGGCAGCGGCGCAACTGGCGGTCGTAGTCCCCGCGTTCGACGAAGCGCGCGAGCAGCGCCTGGTCGAGCGCGGGATTGCCCAGGTCCATCATGCGCTTGCGCGCGACGACCTCGTCGGTCATCGACTCCGGTACGAGCAGCCAGCCGAGGCGCAGCCCCGGAGCGAGCGACTTGCTGACCGAGCCCGTGTACGCGACGTGCTCAGGGTCGAGGCCTTGCAGCGCGCCCACCGGGGCGCGGTCGTAGCGGAAGTCCCCGTCGTAGTCGTCCTCGACGACCAGGCCGTCCACGGACCGCGCCCAGTCGAGGAGTTCGGTGCGCCGCCGTGCCGAGTAGCCGATGCCCAGGGGGAACTGATGGGCGGGCGTGGTGACGACCGCGCGCAGACCCCGCTCCCTCAGCGTCCCGGTGACGACGCCTTCGTCGTCGACGGGTACCGGTACCGTGGCGACGTCCGCCGACGCGAACAGCTCGCCGTGCTGAGGGCTTCCGGGATCCTCGACGCCCACGGTGCGCACCCCGCGCGCGTGGAGCACGAATCCGACCAGCGCCATGGCCTGCGCCACTCCGGAGCACACGACGACCGATTCGGGGTCCGCGACCACGCCACGGCGGCGTACGAGCAGTTCGGCCAGGGCCGTACGCAGCCGGGGAAGCCCCCGTGGATCCGGGTAGCCGAGAGCGTCGTGGGGCAGTTCGGCCAGGACGCCGCGGTGAGCGGCCGCCCACGCGGCGCGCGGGAAGAGGGAGAGGTCAGGGGTGCCCGCGATGAAGTCCACGCGCGCGTGGACGGGACGTGGCGCCAGATCGCGTGCTCCTCGCGCGGCCGTGCGCGCGGCGCCGCCCACCCAGGTCCCCGCGCCACGGTCGCTGCGCAGATAGCCCTCGGCCGTCAACTGCTCGTACGCCTCGGTGACAAGCCCCCGTGACACCCCCAGATCGGCGGCGAGCTCACGGCTGGACGGGAGCCGCGTGCCCGGTGCGAGCCGCCCCGATCTGACCGCGTCGCGCAGCGCCGACCTGAGGCTGCGGCCACGGCTGCGGGCGGGGGCCGACGCGGCGGGGAGAAGCAGCTCCCAGGCGGCTGTCCCGGCGAGGGTCGGTCTCGATGTCATGGGCGGATGCGCCTCCAGAGGAGAGAAGGGAGTCCAGAGGAGAGAAGGGAGTCCAGAGGAGAGAAGGGAGGAAGTGATTCCCCGAAGTGGTCCCCGAACCAGCCCCGGAAGTGGACCTTAAACCGGTCCGCTTCTCTTCCTAGCGTCAGGGACATGAACGCGAACCTCACACGCGGGTCCCTGCTCGCGGCCCTCGCCTGCCTCCTCGTAGGCGGCTCCTTCACCGCCAACAGCCTCCTGGGCGACTATCCGTACGCGGGCGGCCAGTTCCTGCGCTACGGCCTGGCCTGCCTGTTGCTCCTGCCGCTGCTCGGGCGGGGCGGCACCGCGCCGCTCCGCCGTCTGACGCGGCGCCAGTGGGGGCGCCTCGCGCTCCTCGCCGCCGTCGGCATGGTCGGCTTCAACCTGGCGATCCTCGCCGCCGAACGCACGGCGGAACCTGCCGTACCGGGCGTCTTCGTAGGCTGCGCCCCGGTCGTCGTGGCCGTCATCGTGCCGCTCCTTGAGGGGCGGCAGCCGCAACGGGCCGTCATGTACGGGGCGTTGATCGTGGCCGCAGGCGCCTTCACCGTGCAGGGGTGGGGCCGTACGGATGCGTCCGGCATCCTCTTCTCCGTGGGCGCGCTCGCGGGCGAGGTCGGCTTCGCGGTGCTTGCCGTCCCCGTGCTGCGGCCGCTCGGCCCGAAGCTGCTCTCCGCCACGGTGTGCGGGATCGCCGCCGCCGAGTCCGCCGTCATCGGCGTCGCGGCCGACGGCGGCCGGTGGCTGCGGGTGCCCGGCACCACCGAGGCGGCGGCCCTGCTGTGGCAGGCGGCGATCGTCACCGTCATCGGTTTCGTCTGCTGGTACTCGGGCATCCAGCGCATCGGCGCCGAGCGTGCCACCCTCTTCTCCGGTCTGATCCCCGTCGCGGCGGCCTTCACCGCGCCCCTGGCCGGCACCGGCGCCTACGGCGTCCCGCAGGCCGTGGGCAGCGCGCTCGTCGGTGCCGGGGTGGCCCTGGGCTCCGGGGTGCTACGCCGACGGCACGCGGCGGCAGGTGTCGAGGACGACGCGCGAGACGAGCGCCGGATCGTCGTTCATCGGGACGTGCCCGCAGCCGGGAAGGCGCACCAGGCGGGCTTCGGGCACGGCGTGCTTGGCGCGGATGCCCTGGCGGCGCAGCAGGATCCGGTCGCGCGTGCCCCACGCGACGGTGACCGAGAGACCGGGCACGTCGTCGCTGAAGAACACATCGCGCCCGGCGGCGAGGGTCTGCTCGAACCCCTCGGCGTGGCGCAGCGCGAGCGTCTCGGCGACGACGGCCTCGGGTGAACGGCGCCCCGGATGGGCGTAGATGGAGCTGGTGAGTGCCGCCCGCCCGGCCACCGTCCGCGAGAGCCGCTCGATCAGCGGCAGCGGGAGCAGCCGCGCCCCGTGCCGCATCGCGAGCAGGGTGTTGAACGCGTACCGCCGCTCGCCGGGCGTCCAGAAGCCGGCGGGGGACAGCGCGGTGACCGAGCGCACGAGCTTCTCCCGGCCGAGCTCCAGGGCGAGCAGACCGCCCAGCGAGTTGCCCGCCACGTGCGGACGCTCGATCTCCAGCGCCTCGCACAGCCCGCCGAGCACGGACACCACGGTCGCTATGTCGTAGGGCAGCCCTTCGGGGAGCGCGGGGGACTCCCCGAAGCCGGGCAGGTCCACGGCGATCACGTCGTACTCGGCGGCCAGAATGCCGAACACCGGGTCCCACGCCTGGCGGTGGTGGCCGATGCCGTGCAGCAGGAGCAGCGGCTCACCCTCGCCCACGCGTTCGTAGGCGACGGACAGCGTCCGCGGGCCGCCGGGGGAATCGACGCTGAAGGACACCTCTGCGGCCATTGCTGCTCCAGTCCCCGCCGCCTGGCGACGGTCCTCAGACACCTTAGACACCTTGTCAGCAACAATTACCGCTCAGTAGCCCCCAGTTCAAGAGGGTGGGGGCAACGGTCGCCGGGCGGATGTGGGGCGCGCCGCACTTGTATCGCCTGGACAGCCGGTGGCCCGTCGGCTGGGATGGAGAGGTGGCAGCAACCGACACCGTGATCGACGTTTTCGAAGAGCACCGGCCCGTCCTGATGGGCGTGGCCTACCGGATGCTCGGCAGGGTGGCCGACGCCGAGGACGTCGTGCAGGAGGCCTGGCTGCGCTGGTCGGCGGCCGACCACGCGCATGTGCGCGAACCGCGTGCCTACTTGGTGCGCGTCACCACGCGGCTCGCCATCGACCGGCTGCGCCACGTGCAGTCGCGACGCGAGTACTACGTGGGCCCCTGGCTGCCCGAACCACTGGTCACCGACTACGGACCGACCGTCCCCGACACCGCCGAGCGGGCCGTGCTCGCCGACTCCGTGTCCTTCGCCGTCCTGGTCGTCCTGGAGTCCCTTTCGCCCCTGGAGCGCGCGGTGTTCGTACTGCGGGAGGCCTTCGGGTTCCCGTTCTCGGAGATCGCCCTCACGCTGGACCGCGCGGAGCCCGCCGTGCGGCAGCTCGCCGCGCGGGCCCGCAAGCACGTCGACGAGGGAAGGCCGCGCTATGAGGTGGATCCGGACGAACGCCGGAACGTGACCGAGCGGTTCCTCGCCGCGGCGGCCGGCGGCGACCTGGAAGGGCTGATGTCCCTGCTCGCGCCGGACGTACGCCTGGTCGGCGACAGCGGCGGAAAGGCCAAGGCGCCGCTGCGCGTCATCGAGACGGCCGACAAGGTGGGCCGCTTCCTCGACGGCGTGGCCCGCTCGGGCCTGCGGGAGGGGGCGGAACTGGAGGTCCGGTTCCTGGAGCTCAACGGCGCGGACTCCGTGCTTCTCCTGGTGGACGGCAAACCGGACTCCGTCTTCCAACTGGACGTCGTCGACGGGCAGATCGCCAGCGTCTACATCATCCGCAACCCGGACAAGCTGGCCGGGTTCTCCTCCTAGAGGGCTCCCAGACAGCCCCCCGGCCATCGGCCGGCAGACCCCCGTCCACGCAGGGCGGGGGTTTTGTCTTGTTCGCTACGCGCGCGTGACCCGACACCAACACCGCGTGAATGCTCTGTGGCATCGTCCCTGTGCGGGCTGTAACGGATCGAGGATTGGTCTTGACCAAGGGTGGGTGCCGCTCTATCGTCGCAGAGATAGTGCAGGAACCTTTAATAAACAAGGGCGCTAAAAAGCCGCCGGCACACGGCGATTGCGGAGGACAGGGTGGGGACCACGCAGCTGGAAACGGCACCGGAGCCGAAGTACTGGCACCTCAAGACCGTGCTCAGCGAGGCACTCGACTCAGAGTTCGCCGTCGGCGAGATCCTGCCCAACGAGCGTGATCTCGCGGCCCGGTTCGGCGTGGCCCGCGCCACGCTCCGCCAGGCACTGGAGCAGCTGGAGCTGGAAGGCAGGCTGCAGCGCCGCCGCGGGGTCGGCACGACCGTCGCCCCGCCGCGGATGGGTGTGGCCGTCGGATCCGCACAGGGCACGTGGCCGGGCGAGGTCGGCGACGCCTGGCAGCCTGCTGACTGCGCACCGGCGGTCCCGCCCGCCGAGGTGGCCCGCATGCTGGAGACCGAGCCCGACGAGCAGGTGCACGTGGTGCGTCGCACGCGCGTCTCGCACGGCCAGCCCGTGGCCGCCGAGCTGCTGTACGTGTCGACGTCGTCCGTCCCGGAGCTCTCCGCCATAGACGCCCCGACCGGACCGTCACGCGCGCGTGGCGTGCTGCGCGAACTGCACCGGCTCGGCCTCGAAGGACAGGACCGCGCCGTCGAGCTCGGCTCCGCCCGCGCGGACGACGCCAAGGCGCTCGACCGGCTTCCCGGGGCCCCGGTCCTCGTCGTGACGACCCGCTTCTTCGCCGAGGGACGCACCGCCGCGGTATCCGTGGCGACGTACCGCGCGGACACCTGCCGCCTCACGTTCGGTGACGCGGGCGGCGTCGAGATCCACCACGGCCCGGAGCGCCGGGCTTCCTGACGCGCCGGTCGGCGCGGCGCCTCAGCGCCGCGCCGTGACCGTCCCCTCGACCGCGAACAGCTGCTCCTCGACATGGTCGAGGGCAAGACGCAGCGCGCCCGTAGCCACAGCCGCCTCGCCGAGCACCGAAAGGGCCACCCGGGGCGGCCGCAGGCAGTAGCGGGCCAACTCCCGGCGCAGCGGCTCCAGTACGCCGTCCAGACCGGCCGCCCAGCCGCCCACGACGACCAGTTCGGGGTCCAGGGCGAGCACCAGCGCAGCCACGTCGTGCACCAGGCGCCGGATGAACCGCTCGACGGCCTGCCGCGCCCGCTCGTCGCCCTCGCGCGCGTGGGCGAACACCTCCGCCACCGCCTGCTCGTCGAGCGGGTGCAGGGGCTCGTCCGTGGTCGACAGGAGCGTCTCCGGGGTCACGTCACGGCCCAGCAGATGCAGGGCGCCGATCTCGCCGGCGGCGCCGCCGTACCCGCGGTGCAGTCGCCCGCCGATCAGTGCCCCGGCCCCCGGGCTGAGGCCCGCGAGGACGAACACCATGTCGTCCACCTCGGTCGCGGCGCCCTTCCAGTGCTCTGCCACGGCCGCCGTGTTCGCGTCGTTCTCCACCAGGACCGGGCACTTGAAGGAGCGGCGAAGCCGCTCGCCCAGCGGGAGTCCCGTCCACTCGGGCAGCGCCGTGCCGAGCCGGACCGTGCCGTCCGCCTCCACGATGCCGGGGCTGCCGACGCCCACCGCGCGCAGCGAGCTGCGGGCGATCCCGCCACGGCGCAGCAGATCGGCCACCACGGTGCGCAGGCGCTCGATGCGCTCGTCCGCCGGGGCCGTCTCGTCCACGTCCTTGGCCGCCGTGCCGAGCACCCGGCCGTCCAGGTCCGAGAGGACCGCGGCCACCCGGTGCGGGCCGATCTCCAGGCCGAGCAGATGCCCCGCCTCGGCCCGGAAGCGGAACCTCCGGGCGGGCCGTCCCTGGCGTCTGGCCGCGCCTTCCTCGGCGGCGGTCTCCACCACGAGCCCGGCATCGATGAGCCCCTCGACCACGCCTTCGACCGTGGGTCGGGAGAGTCCGGTCACCCGGGTGACCTCGGTGAGTGTCGCGAAGTCCGCCCCACGCAGCGCGTGCAGCACCACCGCGGAGTTGATCCGCCGCAGCAGAGAGGGATCCCCGCCGGTCAGCCGCCCCAACGTCCGTCCTCCCAGCTCGTGCGCATGATGGGCGGATCGTACTCGCCGGGGCCGAGCGCTGCGAGTGCCGGGCCCACCTGTGACGCAGAGTGCCGATCAGGAGTGCTCACCCGGGCGCGACGAAACCGGATTCGTACGCGGCGATGACCGCCTGCGTCCGGTCGCGGGCACCCAGCTTCGCGAGCACGGAACTCACATGGGACTTGACGGTCTCGGCGCCGACGATCAGCTCCGCGGCGATCTCCGCGTTCGACAGGCCGCGCGTCATCAGACGCAGTACGTCCGCCTCGCGCTCGGTGAGCGCCGCCCGCTCCAAGGCGGCCCTGGCCTGCGCGTTTCCGGTGCGCTGCCCGTACTCGCCCGCCAGCTGCCGCACGGCGGCGGGGAACAGCAGCGACTCGCCCTCGGCGACCAGACGGACGGCGTTCACGATCTCCGCGGGACGGGCGCGCTTGAGCAGGAAACCGTCGGCACCCGCGCGCAGCGCCTCGTACACGTACTCGTCGTTCTCGAAGGTCGTCACCACGAGGATCTTCGGCGGGTCCTGCACCGTGCGCAGGACCGCGCGCGTGGCCTCGATGCCGTCGAGGAGCGGCATCCGCACGTCCATGGCGACCACGTCCGGCCGCAGTTGGCGCACGAGCGGAATCACCGCGGCGCCGTCGGCCGCCTCGCCGACCACCTCGATGTCGGGCTGCGCCTCCAGGACGGCGCGCAGACCGGCGCGTACGAGGGGTTCGTCGTCGACGAGCAGGACAGTGACCGGCATCCGGTCAGCCTAGATCACCTCAGGGGCAGCTCGACGTGCACCTGCCATTCGCCCTCGCGGGGGCCCGTGGTGGCCCGGCCGCCCAGGAGCGTGGCCCGTTCGCGGATGCCGCGCAGGCCGCTGCCGCCCCGGCCGGTCGGCGGTCGCCCCTGCGGCAGCGTGTTGAGTACCTCCATGCCGAGCACGCCGTCGCCGACGGCGATCCGCACCCGCACCGGGACCGGACCGGAGTGGCGCAGCACATTGGTGAGCGACTCCTGGAGCATGCGGTAGCCCTCGCGGGACACCGGTCCAGGGACGCTCTCCAGGGGGCCCGTCACCTCGGTGTCGACCTCCGCCCCCGACGCGCGCGCGGACTCCAGGAGACGGTCCGCGTCGGCGAGCGTGGGCCGCCGGCTCGCGGGCCGCTCGTCCTCGCGGAGCACCCGCAGGACACGCTCCAGGTCTTCGAGGGCGGCCCTGCCCGTCTCCTCGATGGCGTCCAGCGCGCGGTCGGTGAACTCCGGGTCCGCGGCGGCCCGCGCGGCGCCCGCCTGGACGACCGCGACGGTCAGTGCGTGCCCGATGGAGTCGTGCAGCTCCCGCGCGATGCGGTTGCGTTCGAGGAGCTGCTCGGTGCGCTCCTCCAGGGCGGCGAGGCGCTCCTTGGGTGAGGGGCCGAGCAGCTGCCGGGCGGCCCCCGTCATCAGCCGGCCCGAGACCACCATCACCGCCAGGAGCACCGCGACCGGGACCGGCACGAGCAGCGCGTTCAGCGGGCTCTGGCCCGGCAGCGGAATCAGCAGACCGGACGCGTCGCCGGGCTCGGACGTCGTGCCGATCAGGGCCAGCGCGGACCCGAGGAGCTGCACGGTGACGAAGACCGCCGCGCAGCCGGCCTCCAGGCGCAGCACGGCCCACAGCGCGGTCCTGCCCCGGTCGCGCCACGACGCGGAGGGCGCGACGGAGATGCCGGGATCCTCGTCACCTCCCGGCACGCGCGCGTGCTGCCCCGGGAACAGCATCAGCCGGGCCTGGAGGCCCTCCGCACCGCGCAGGGACGCCAGCAGCAGAGAGGCCGACACCACCAGGGGGATCGGCTGGAGCGCGATCTGCACCCATTCGCCGACCGAGGGACTGCTGAGCCCCGGCGTGACGAACGCGCCCATGAAAGCGATGGCCGAGCCGATGAGCAGGTGCAGCCAGCGCGTGTAGGTGACCGCCTGCGTGAGCGGGCTGAGGAAGCGGGGCATCACGTCATCGTGCCAGCCCGGCCGCGCCGCACGGCTCCCCCGTGAGGGGGAGACGCACTCCCCGGGCGGGGGAAGACCCGTCCCGCCCGGGGCCGCGAGGCTTGGCCCATGACCAGCATCGACGTCCAAGACCTCACCAAGGAGTACCGCACCACCCGCGCGGTGGACGGACTGACCTTCACCGTCCGCCCGGGGAAGGTCACCGGGTTCCTCGGCCCCAACGGCGCCGGCAAGTCCACCACCATGCGCCTCGTGCTCGGCCTCGACCGGCCCACCTCGGGCACCGCGATGGTGGGCGGCCGCTCCTACGCGGCCATCGACGAACCCCTGCGCCACGTGGGAGCCCTGCTCGACGCCCAGGCCGCGCACGGATCGCGTACCGCCCGCCACCACCTCCTCGCCCTCGCCGTCAGCAACCGCATTCCCGCGCGGCGCGTGGACGAGGTCCTCGAAGAGGCCGGACTCGCCAGCGTGGCGGGGCGCCGGATCAAGACGTTCTCCCTCGGCATGCGCCAGCGCCTGGGCATCGCCGCGGCGCTGCTCGGCGACCCGCGCATCGTCATGCTGGACGAGCCGTCCAACGGCCTCGACCCCGAAGGCATCATCTGGATCCGCGAACTGATGCGGCGCCTCGCCCGTGAGGGCCGGACGGTCCTCGTGTCCAGCCACCTCATGAACGAGACGGCCACGTTCGCCGACCACCTCGTGGTCCTCGGCCGGGGCAAGCTCCTCGCGGACACCTCGATGCCGGACTTCATCGCGGCGCACAGCAGCCCGCGGGTGAGGCTGCGCACCCCGGAGGGCGAGCGGCTGCGGGGCCTCCTGACGGACAAGGGGTACGCGATGACCGCGGGGGACGCCGGCCGCTGGACCGTGGACGGCGCGAAGGCGGAGGAGATCGGGTCCATCGCGGCCGGTCACGGCATCCCTCTCCTCGAACTCTCCGACGAGCAGGCCTCCCTGGAGCAGGCCTACCTCGCCCTCACGGCCGACGACACCGAGTTCGCCGCCGCCACCCCGACGTCCCGCCAGGAGGCCTGACCATGTCGACGACCGCTGTGCTCCGTTCGGAGTGGATCAAGATCAAGTCGGTGCGCGCCAGCCTCGGTTCGCTGATCGCCGTCTTCGTGGCCACCGTCGCCATCACCGTGCTCGCGTTCGCCGCGGTCGGCACGGCGGAGGCGGACAACGCCGACTTCGAGCCCCTCTTCGGCGCCTTCTACGCACTCAACTTCGGCCAGATCGCCGCCATCGCCTTCGGTACGACGGCGATGTCGTCCGAGTACTTGAACGGCGCCCTGCGGGTCTCGCTCTCCGCGGTGCCGCGCAGAGGGCTCTTCTACGGGGCCAAGGTCGCCGTGGTGGGCGCCCTGGCCCTCGGCGTGGGGCTCCTCACCAGCTTCGTGGGCTTCCTGTCCGGTCAGGCCTTCATGGGGGAGTACGCCATCGGCCTCGGCCATGACGGCGCCCTGCGGGCCTGCGTCGGCGGTGGCATCTACCTCGCGCTCATGGCGCTGCTCGCCGCGGGGCTGACCACGCTGCTGCGCAGCGGTGTCGCCGTCCTGAGCATCCTCATCCCGTTCACGCTCATCGTGTCCTTCGTGGTCGGGGACGTCGCGAGCGGCGTCGCGGACTTCCTGCCGGACCAGGCGGGACAGCAGGTGCTCCACGAGAACCCGACGGGAACCCTCGGCCCCTGGGCGGGACTTGCCGTCTCGGCGGCGTGGGCGGCCGCCGCACTGCTCGCGGGCTGGTGGGCGGTGCGCAGGCGCGACGCCTGAGGCGCGCGCGGGGCACGTGTCCGGATGGTGACGTCGGCGGCCTGACGGCGGGCCAGTTGTCAGTGGCGGCCGCTTTACTGGGTGCCATGAGTACCGCACAGCATCTCGCCGCGATCGACCTGCTGCGCTCACGGGAGTTCCCCGCCGAGCACGGCAGGTCGCCGAGCGGCACCGGCGGTCCGGGGTATCACATCGCCGAGTTACTGACGAGTGGCGACTTCTGGGAGGACGACGGCACGCTGTGGGAGGCGACCGCCGATCAGTACGAGGCCGAGCGCGACGGCCTGACGGTCCTGCTGGCCGAGCGCTGGGGAGCGCCCCAGATGTTCAGCCTGGCGAGCCTCTTCGAGCGGGCGCAGGGCGAGGGCTGGGACGAAGAGGGCGAAAGCCGTGAGAGCGAGGACATACCGGAGCCGTGGGGCTCGCTGAGCTCCTCGGTCCCGGACCTCCACCTGTGGCGGGTCGAGGGGCGGTGGATCGCACTCGGCGTCTCCCAGTGGGACAAGGAGCTGCCGTTCCAACTGCTCGCCGTCGTCACGGAGATCGATCCGCCGTAGCGGGCGCGTTCAGGGCGTGGACGCGGATGGCACGGCCGCAGTAGGGGTCGAGGGTGGCTCGCTCCACGCGCATGCCGAGCTTGTTCATGATCCGCTCCGATGCGTCGTTGCCCACCTGGGCGATGCTGACGACCCGCTCCAGACCGCGGTCGGCGAAGCCGAAGTCGAGAGCGGCCCGCGCCGCCTCGGTGGCCAGGCCCTGCCCCCAGAAGGAGCGCCCGAGCCGCCAGCCGATCTCCACCGCGGGCAGCACCTCGGGAAGATAGTGCGGCACGGACAGACCGGTGAACCCGGCGAGTTCACCGGTGGCGCGCACCTCCACCGCGAAGAGCCCGAAGCCCTCGGTCTCCCACTCGTGCTCCCACCTCGCCATGGTGGACCGCGTCTGCTCCTCGTCGTGGACGGAGCCGTCGCCGATCCACCGCATCACATCGGGATCCGCGTTGATGGTCGTCATGGGGGCGATGTCCGACTCGCGCCAGCGCCGCAGGACGAGCCGGGGCGTCAGGATCAGGGGCATGGCGGGGCCGCCCCGGGGGCGAGGCCGAGCTCGTCGCCGTCGCGCCGCGCGAAGTGACGGGCCACCTCCGCGTCGGTCACCTCCGTGAGCCCGGCGGGGGACCAGCGCGGGGTGCGGTCCTTGTCGACGACCTGGGCGCGGATGCCCTCCACCATGTCCGGCGCGGTGACAGCGGTGGCCGATACGCGGTACTCCTGGTCGAGCACCTGCTCAAGGGAGGCGAGGGCGCGGGCCCGGCGCAGGGCGGCGAGGGTGACCTTCAGGGAGGTCGGCGACTTGCCGAGGATGGTCTCGGCCGTCTCCTTCGCGGCCTGGTCACCGGAGTTGTAAAGGCGGTCGACGATCTCCTCCACGGAGTCGGCCGCGTAGCAGGCGTCGATCCACTCGCGGTGGGCGGCGAGTTCACCCTCGGGCGGGGCGACGGCATACCGCGTGACCGCGTCGCCCACCTCGGTGTCGGCCAGCGCCGCGGTGAACTCCGCCAGCCGCTCCGAGGGCACGTAGTGGTCGGCGAGGCCGCACAGCAGCGCGTCGCCCGCGCCCACCGCCGAGCCGGTCAGCGCGAGGTGAGTGCCCAGCTCGCCGGGCGTCCGCGTCAGGAGGTACGTACCGCCGACGTCCGGCACGAAGCCGATCCCGGTCTCCGGCATGGCGATCCGGGAGCGCTCGGTGACGATCCGGACGCTGCCGTGCGCCGAGACGCCGACACCACCGCCCATCACGATGCCGTCCATGACGGCGACGTACGGCTTCGGGAAGCGGGCGATGCGGGCGTTGAGCCGGTACTCGTCACGCCAGAAGGCCACGGACGCGGCGCCGCCGCCCGCCCGGATGTCGTCGTGGATGGAGCGGATGTCACCCCCGGCACAGAGCCCGCGGGCTCCGGCGCCGGTGAGGACCACGGTGGCGACGGCGTCGTCCTGCTCCCAGCCGGTGAGGGCGCCGTCCATCAGGCGGACCATCTCGTGATTGAGCGCGTTGATGGCACGGGGGCGATTGAGCGTGATGTGCCCCGCGCGGCCTTGGACACGCAGGAGAACGGGAGCTTCGTCGGAGTCAGCGGTGGGCATGGGGCGAGTGGCTCCTTCGACGGCGGATGATTCGCTCGGCGGGCACGCGAGGGACGTGCCCGCACAGATCGAATCTACGTCGTGGGCCCGGCGAGCGGCGGCGGGGGCCGTCCGGTCTCGTCAGGGCGAGTGGAAGGTGACCTCCGGGTTGGCCGGTGAGGGGCCGTTCAGCAAGGGGCGGTGCCGCTTGTCGAGGTGCTTGTCGAAGAAGGCCGTGACGTAGGCGGTGGTGATCTGCCCCGAGCGCTCGCCGGAGAGGGGCGCCGACGGGTCGGTCATGTCGAGCTGGGCGCCCAGGACGGGCATGTCGGTGAAGGTGAGGTGCCCGGAGTCCGCGACGGTGAGCCAGCGCTTCCAGCCGTGCAGGGCGTGCCACTGGCGTGGCCAGGTGGCGTCCTCGGCAAGGGGGTTGTGATCCTTGCGGGTGCCGAGCATGAGGACGGGACGGCTGGTGCCCGCGTCCGGGACAGGAGCGAAGAACGAGCCGTCCAGGTTGGCGGCGGCACGGATCCGGCGGTCCGTCCCGGTGGCCACGGCCGCCGCGTTTCCGCCGAGCGAGTGTCCGGCGGCCCCGATCCGCCGGGTGTCGACGAGCGCCGCGTAGTCGGGGTGTCGCCCGCCGTCGGGGCGGGACCGGCCGGTCAACGCGTCGACGACGTACGAGATGTCAGCTGCCCGGGTCCGTGCGGCCTTGGCCAGCATCTTCTTCTCCCCGGCGTCTCCGCCCGGCGCCTGCTCGACCTTCTCGCACGCGATGCAGGTGCGCATCCGCGAGGAGTCCGGGGAGTCCGAGGAGTCCGGGGAGTCCGGGGAGTCCGGGGAGTCCTTCGCGTCCGGGAACTCCGTTCCGTAGGACTCGTATGCGTGGTCGACGACGGCGACGACGTAGCCGTGGGAGGCCAGCTTCTCCGCGAGGGTGCTGAGGGTGGCGCGGTGCAGGGTGAACCCCGGGGACAGGACGACGAGAGGGTGCTTGCCCCGGGCGGGGCGGGCGGCGGAGCGGGCGTTCGTGCGGACGGAGGTCAGCTGATCGGCGTCGATCCTCTTGTCCAGCTTCAGCCCCTTCAGGAGCAGTTTTGCCTCACCGGCCGCCAGGTACGGAGCACGGCCACCGTCTCGGTCGGCGTCGCCGTCGCCGGGCCGCGCCGGGTAGAAGACGGAGACCATCAGCTCTCGGGGCCCCGCCGAGGGCACCCACGGGTCTCTGCGCTTCTCGTCCACGAGGTGGAGGGTGTCCCGTCCGATCGCGTAGGAACCGGAAAGACGTGGAAGGGAGAGCGCGGCCTCCGGAGGCGCCGACGGGGCGGGTTGCCCCGCCGGCGACGAGCCGTCGGCATCGGCGCAGGCCGCGGCGGTCGGGGTGAGGAGGGAGATGGCAAGCAGGGCGGTGACGGCGCTGCGCCGTGTGCGGATTCGGTTCATGTACTGGAGCGTATGAACCGCGGAAGACGTCCGGCACCGACGAAGGTGTGCGGCAACCCGCTACTTTCGTAAGGGGTTTCGAGCGCCGACCCGGCGCACCGCCACCCCTGCCCGGCGGATCCGCCTTCGGCGCACCGGCCGCCCACCGGTCTAGCCGCCCCCGGAACTCCCGTTCCCCTGACCCTGACCGTGACCCTGAAAGGCCTCCAGAATCCGCTCGGCCGCCAACGTGGCCGTCAACGTGCCCTCCCGCACCCGCTGTTCAAGGTCGGGGGCCAGCTCCCGCACGGCCCCGTTCCCCCGCAGCCGGTCCAGCAGCTCGTCCCGCACCATCGTCCACGTCCAGTCGACCTGCTGATCGCGTCGCTTGGCGGCCAGGCGGCCCGTGGAGTCCAGGAGCGTGCGGTGCTGCTCCAGGCGGTCCCAGACCTCGTCGAGGCCGCTGGACTCCCGTGCGCTGCAGCTGAGCACCGGCGGGGTCCACGCGGCGTCCGCCGGGTGCATCAGGCGCAGGGCGCCCGCGAGTTCACGTGCCGCCGAGCGCGCGTCGCGTTCGTGCGGGCCGTCCGCCTTGTTGATGGCGAGGACGTCCGCCAGTTCGAGTACGCCCTTCTTGATGCCCTGCAGCTGGTCGCCGGTGCGGGCCAGACTCAGCAGCAGGAACGAGTCGACCATGTTCGCGACCGCCGTCTCCGACTGGCCCACGCCCACCGTCTCCACGAGCACCACGTCGTAGCCCGCCGCCTCCATCACCACGATCGACTCGCGCGTCGCCTTCGCGACACCGCCGAGCGTCCCGGCGGTCGGGGAGGGGCGCACGAACGCGGACGGGTCCACCGCGAGGCGTTCCATCCTCGTCTTGTCGCCGAGGATCGAGCCGCCCGTGCGGGTCGACGACGGGTCGACGGCGAGAACCGCGACCCGGTGCCCGAGCCCCGTCAGCATCGTGCCGAGCGCGTCGATGAACGTCGACTTGCCCACGCCGGGCACCCCGCTGATCCCGATCCGCCGCGCGCGCCCGCTGTGCGGAAGCAGCTGGGTCAGCAACTCCTGCGCCAGGGCCCGGTGTTGGGGCCGGGTCGACTCGACGAGCGTGATCGCGCGCGCGATCTGCGCCCGCTTCCCGTCGAGCACGCCCTTGACGTACGCGTCGATGTCGATCCGTGGCGCCGCCATGCTCACAGCTCGTGGCCGAGGTCGGCCGCCAGCCGCTTCACCAGGTCGTACGCGGCGTCCGGGATCACCGTTCCGGGCGGGAAGACGGCCGCGGCGCCCATCTCGAGGAGCGTCGGCACGTCCTGCGGCGGGATCACGCCGCCCACCACGATCATGATGTCCTCGCGGCCCTCCGCGGCGAGCTCCGCACGCAGCGCCGGTACGAGCGTGAGGTGCCCGGCCGCGAGCGACGAGACGCCGACGATGTGCACGTCCGCCTCGACCGCCTGGCGCGCGACCTCCGCGGGCGTCTGGAAGAGCGGGCCGACGTCCACGTCGAAGCCGAGGTCGGCGAAGGCGGTGGCGATGACCTTCTGGCCGCGGTCGTGGCCGTCCTGGCCCATCTTGGCGACCAGGATGCGCGGACGGCGCCCCTCGGACTCCTCGAAGGTCCCGACGAGCGTGCGGGTGCGTTCCACGGACGGGGACGATCCTGCTTCGGTGCGGTACACACCGGAGATCGTACGGATCTGCCCCGCGTGCCGCCCGTACGAGGCCTCCAGTGCGTCGGAGATCTCGCCCACGGTCGCCTTCGCGCGCGCCGCGTCGACCGCGAGCGCGAGGAGGTTGCCCTCCAGGCCGGGACCGGGGTCCCGCTCGGCCGCCGCCGTCAGGGCCCGCAGCGCGTCCTGGCAGGCCGCCTCGTCGCGCTCCTCGCGCAGGCGCTTCAGCTTGGCGATCTGCTGGTTGCGGACGGAGGAGTTGTCGACCGCACGGACGTCGATCTGCTCGTCGGTCTCCACGCGGTACTTGTTGACGCCGATGACGGGCTGGCGCCCGGAGTCGATCCGCGCCTGCGTACGGGCCGCCGCTTCCTCGACGCGCAGCTTCGGGATGCCCGCGTCGATGGCCTGCGCCATGCCGCCCGCCGCCTCGACCTCCTCGATGTGCTGCCAGGCGCGGCGCGCCAGGTCGTGCGTCAGCTTCTCGACGTACGCGCTGCCGCCCCACGGGTCGATCGTGCGCGTCGTGCCCGACTCCTGCTGGATGAGCAGCTGGGTGTTGCGGGCGATGCGCGCGGAGAAGTCGGTCGGCAGGGCCAGCGCCTCGTCGAGGGCGTTCGTGTGCAGCGACTGGGTGTGACCCTGCGTCGCCGCCATCGCCTCGACGCACGTACGCGTGACGTTGTTGAACACGTCCTGCGCGGTGAGCGACCAGCCCGAGGTCTGCGAATGGGTGCGCAGCGAGAGCGACTTGGCGTTCTTCGGGTCGAACTGCTTGACCAGCTTCGCCCACAGCAGGCGCGCCGCGCGGAGCTTGGCGACCTCCATGAAGAAGTTCATGCCGATGGCCCAGAAGAAGGAGAGCCGCGGCGCGAACGCGTCGACGTCCAGGCCCGCTTCCTGACCGGCCCGCAGATACTCCACGCCGTCGGCGAGGGTGTACGCCAGCTCCAAGTCGGCCGTCGCGCCCGCCTCTTGGATGTGGTAGCCGGAGATCGAGATGGAGTTGTAGCGCGGCATCTTCTGCGAGGTGTACGCGAAGATGTCGGAGATGATCCGCATCGAGGGCTTGGGCGGATAGATGTAGGTGTTGCGGACCATGAACTCTTTGAGGATGTCGTTCTGGATGGTCCCGGCCAGCTTCTCGGGAGCCACGCCCTGTTCCTCGGCGGCCACGATGTAGAGGGCGAGCACGGGGAGCACCGCGCCGTTCATCGTCATCGACACCGTCATCTTGTCCAGCGGGATGCCGTCGAAGAGCTGGCGCATGTCGTAGATCGAGTCGATCGCGACGCCCGCCATGCCGACGTCACCCGTCACGCGCGGGTGGTCGCTGTCGTAGCCGCGGTGGGTCGGCAGGTCGAAGGCGACCGAGAGGCCCTTCTGGCCTGCCGCGAGGTTGCGGCGGTAGAAGGCGTTGGACTCCTCGGCGGTGGAGAAGCCCGCGTACTGCCTGATCGTCCAGGGCTGGTTGACGTACATCGTGGGGTAGGGGCCGCGCAGGTACGGCGCCACGCCCGGATACGTCTCCAGGAAGTCGAGGCCCTCCAGGTCGGCGCCGGTGTACAGCGGCTTGACCGCGATGCCCTCCGGGGTCTCCCACAGGAGGTCGTCGTCCGCCTTGCCGGTGGACTCCTTGACGGCGCTGCGCCACTGGTCCTTGGAGACCTGCTCCTGGGAGACCTCGGGGGAGGCGTCCGGCGTCAGGCCGACGCCGGAGAAGTCGGGGATCGCCATTACGCCACTCCCATGTGGTCGAGGGTGGAGGAGAGCACGGACACGGCGTCGCAGCCGGCGAAGACGTACGCGTCGACGGCGGCGACATCGGCGGGCCGTCCGGCGAGGAACACCCGCTGCGCGCCTGCCGACTTGAGCGCTTCGGCGACCGCTTCGGCCTGCTCCTCGTAGAGCGCGTCGCTGGAGCAGAGGCACGCCACCGTGGCACCGCTCGCCTTGAACGCATCGGCTGCCGTCGTCGCGTCCACCGACACCGGGTCGTGGACGGCTTCGATGCCGCCCGCCTGGAAGAGGTTCGCGGCGAAGGAGGCCCGCGCGGTGTGCGCCGCGGCGGGTCCGATCGCGGCGAGGAACACCCGGGGGCGGGCCCCCGCCGATGCGAGGTGGGCGTCCGAGCGGGAGCGCAGGATCTCGTACGCCTCGTCGCGGCGGACGCGCGGCAGGCCGCCCGACGCCTCGGCCGGCGGGGCCTCGCGCTCGACCGTACGCTCCGTCAGATTCGGGAACTCGCTGACGCCGGTGATCGGTTCACGCCGCTTGGCCAGCTTCTCGCTGCGCTTGGCCCAGGTGGCGGCGGTGCGCTCACCGATCAGGCCGGAGCGCAGGGCCGCGGCCTGGCCGCCCGCGCGCTCGATCTCCTGGAAGAACTCCCAGCCCGCGTGGGCGAGTTCGTCGGTGAGACGCTCCACGTACCAGGAGCCGCCCGCCGGGTCGATGACGCGGGCGAGGTGCGACTCCTCGAGCAGGATCGTCGAGGTGTTGCGGGCGATGCGGCGCGCGAATGCGTCCGGCAGGCCCAGCGAGTGGTCGAAGGGCAGGACGGTCACGGAGTCGGCGCCGCCGACGCCCGCGCCGAGGCAGGCCACCGTCGTCCGCAGCATGTTCACCCACGGGTCGCGGCGCGACATCATCACGGGCGAGGTCACGGCGTGCTGGTACTGCGCACCCGCGTCCGGAGCGCCGCAGACCTCGGCCACGCGGGCCCACAGCCGCCGCGCCGCCCGCAGCTTGGCGATGGTCAGGAACTGATCGGCGGTGGCCGCGTACCGGAACTCCAGCTGGGCGCAGGCCGCTTCGACCGTGAGCCCGGCCCCGGTCAGCTCGCGCAGATAGGCGACCGCCGTGGCGAGCGAGGCGCCGAGCTCCTGCCCGGCCGAGCCGCCGGCCTCGTGGTACGGCAGGGCGTCGACGGTCAGCGCGCGGAGGTTGGGGTACTCCTGCCCGCACTGCCGGGCCAGTTCGATGGCGTCGGCCGGGTCGAGCCGCTCGCCGGTGCGTGCCTCGTGGCCGAGGGGGTCCGCGCCGAGGGTGCCGCGCGCGGTGTCCTTCGGGATGCCCCGCTCTTCGTAGAGACGGAACAACTCGCGTGCCGCGGGCCGGACTTCGCTGCCCGCGTCCAGGGCGACCGGCGCCAGGTCGAGGAAGACGCCGTCAAGGGCGCGCTCGATGCCGGACACCGGGAGCGCGCCGGGGCCGACGCCGAGCCACAACGAGGTGACACCGTTCTCCAGGTCCGCGAGCACGGTCTCGTTCGTCCCCGCGGGATCCGCGGTCGTATGCCGCTGCCGTACGTCCCAGCCGGCCGCGGCACTGCCTGCGGCGGTGCCGCCCCTGACAAAGGGGGCGAAGCCCGGGTAGCCGGCGTCGGGCGCGGCTTCGCGGGCGGTGTACAGGGGGCGGGTGCTGAGCCCGTCCTCGAGTGCGGTGGACAGCGCTTCCTCGGCGGCCGACCCCGATACGTCCTTACCCGATTTGCGCAGCACGCCTTCCACCAGGCGCTGCCACTGCTCATGGGTCGCATCAGGGAACTCGGCGGCCAGGGAAAGCCCGTCGTCAGGCAGGACCGTCATGGGCATGATGCTAGGGCGGAACCCCTGGCACCCGGTGCCGTGTAGGGCTGTGACCTTGGCCTCTTCCGGACGCTCTTGATCTCGAACGAGCGGGCGGCTACGGCGGGGCGGGGTCCGGGCCCTTCCGTGTCCGCTCCGGAGTCACTCCAGGCCAGAGGCCCTGAAGACCCCCTCGGCCGTATCGCGGTCGATACGTTCCGAGAGCCGGCGCAGCGCGGTCGCCCCGCACAGGAGCGAGCCTCCTTCGGCCGATGTTCGAGCACCCCTGGACACGGCCTCCCAGAGCCCTGGATTGACGACGAGCACCTCGGGGTCGAGCACGACCTCGCCACCGGCCTCGTCCCGCAGCGTCAGCCGGGGTGAGATGCCGTCGGACCGGCGCACCGCGACGAGATGATCAAGGCGCACCGACCGGACACGGAACGGGCCGCGCGAGAACAGGATCCTGTCCCGCGCCGCCACGCGCGGCGGCGTCAGGACGGCGAACAGGAGCACGCCAAGACCCAGCCAGAGCAGCGCACGCCAGACGGTGAGCCTGCCGACCGCCGCGTCGAGCGCGAGCAGCAGCCCGAGGAGCAGGAGGGAACAGGCGGCTGCCGAGCGGGCGTCACCGGCCCAGGTGCTGTCGTGCGACCAGGGGACACGCTCCGGGGGAGCGCCGGGGGTGCGCCGTGCGGGGCGCGTCGTACGTCGGGCCATGAGGCGACGCTAGGGGCGTCCCGCCGGGAGCCGCCCCGCCGCGCGCGACCCTTGACGCACCACTGACGCCGCGCCCGGCCGCGTTGACGACCGCCTGACGTCAGGCGACGCCCTCCGGGGTGCCGCGGCTGCCGGGCACGGCAAGGGCGGTAAGGCCGCCGGCGGGCTCGCGGAAGGGCTTCGTGCCGCCATCCTGGCTCGGCTTCGGGGTCGCCTTCAGGCTCGGGCCCGGCTTGGGCGCGGGGCGCGCCGCCGGTCTGCCGGTGACGTAGTGGACGTACTCGCGATGGAGCCGGAATCCCGCGGTCCAGGCGAGGAGGCGGCTCGGCCGGTTGTCGCGTGCGCAGGACCAGCTCGCGGTGTGGCCGCGGGCGGCGATGTCCCCGCACAGGGCGGTGACGCAGGCCAGGGCGAGGCGCTCGCGGCGGTGCTCGGGCGCGGTGACGACGGCGACGTCTTCGTACGTGCCTCCGGCGAAGTAGCCGCAGGCGACGGTGGCGATCCGGCCGTCCCGGTCGAAGGCGGCCCAGGCGTGGCCGGAGGCGGCGAGCCCCTCGGGACCGCCCCAGCTGTCGTGGATCCAGGAGGTGTCAGGAACCTGGTCGGTGAGCGCGGCGAGCGCGGGGGCGTCGGCGCCGGCCAGGCGGCGCACGGTGAACCCCCGCGGCGCCGGGGGCGCGGACATCGGTTCGCGGTGCACGTAGAGCATGCGCTCGGCGGGCACGATGCGGTCGAACGCGGCGCCGAGCACGGGAAGGAAGCGGGCCAGGGCCCCGACATGGCTGCCGGCGAAGGGAGCCAGGCCCACGGGGTCGACGGCCTCCGGGGCGCCGCTCAGCAGGACGTGCCCCGCACAACTGACGGCCACGACCCGCGGATTCAGTACCCGGTCAGCCCACCACGTACCCACACCGGTGGTGAACGCGTGCTCGGGCAAGGAGGCCACACCGGGTGACCCGGCGGGAAACCAGCGAGCGAGCGCGGGCAGCTTGTGGGGCGGAAGCTGGATCACGGGACGGTCCTCCAGAGTGTGTTGCGGCGCGGGCGCCCGGAGCGGCCCTTTGCGGCACAGTCATGCGGAGTGTGCCGCATCCCCGGCACGTCCAGGTAAGTGCAGTAAGTTTTGGGGCATTTGGGTGAAGTTGGTCAGCCGATCCCCGGAACCGTCGAGATCACCAGATCGATCAGCTTGATGCCGACGAAGGGCAGGACGAGGCCCCCGACGCCGTACAGCGCGAGGTTGCGGCGCAGCAGGTCGTGCGCGGACGCGGGCGTGTAGCGCACGCCCCGCAGCGCGAGCGGGATCAGCGCCACGATGATCAGCGCGTTGAAGATGATCGCCGAGGTGATCGCGGAGGTCGGACTGTGCAGGCCCATGACGTTCAGGGCCTCCAGGCCGGGATACGCGCCCGTGAACATGGCGGGGATGATCGCGAAGTACTTCGCGACGTCGTTGGTGATCGAGAAGGTCGTCAACGCGCCCCGGGTGATGAGGAGTTGCTTGCCGATCTCGACGATCTCGATGAGCTTGGTGGGGTTGGAGTCCAGGTCCACCATGTTCCCGGCCTCCTTGGCGGCCGAGGTCCCGGTGTTCATGGCCACGCCCACGTCCGCCTGCGCGAGGGCCGGGGCGTCATTGGTGCCGTCCCCGGTCATCGCGACGAGCTTGCCGCCGGCCTGCTCGCGTCTGATCAGCTCCAGCTTGTCCTCGGGCGTGGCCTCGGCGAGGAAGTCGTCCACGCCCGCCTCCGATGCGATCGCGCGTGCCGTCAGCGGATTGTCGCCCGTGATCATGACCGTACGGATGCCCATGCGGCGCAGCTCGGCGAACCGCTCACGGATCCCGTCCTTGACGACGTCCTTGAGGTGGATCACGCCAAGGACGCGCGGACCGTCCCAGTCGTGCACGGCGACGAGCAGCGGAGTGCCGCCGGACGCCGCGATGGAATCAGTGAACAGACGTGCCTCGGCAGGCACCTGACCACCTCTCAGTTCCACCCAGGTGATCACCTGGGCGGCGGCGCCCTTGCGGATGACGCAGGCCGCGCCGTTGTCCCAGCGCAGATCGACACCGCTCATCCGGGTCTGCGCGCTGAACTCGACGAACGTGGCGTTGGCCAGCTCGCCACGTGCCGGCTCGCGCAGGCCGTACTTGTTCTTGGCCAGTACGACGACCGAGCGGCCCTCCGGCGTCACATCGGCGAGGGAGGAGAGCTGCGCCGCATCCGCGAGCTGCAGCTCGTCGAGGCCGGGCAGCGGTACGAAGGCCGTCGCCTCGCGGTTGCCGAGGGTGATCGTGCCGGTCTTGTCGAGCAGCAGGGTGTTGACGTCCCCGGCCGCCTCGACCGCGCGCCCCGACATGGCGAGTACGTTGCGCTGCACGAGCCGGTCCATGCCCGCGATGCCGATCGCCGAGAGCAGTGCTCCGATCGTCGTGGGGATGAGCGTGACCAGGAGGGCGACGAGCACGGTCGTGGACTGTGCCGCGTCCGCGTACGAGGCCATCGGCTGGAGCGCGACGACGACCAGGACGAAGACGATGGTGAGGGCGGACAGGAGGATGTTCAGCGCTATCTCGTTCGGCGTCTTCTGCCGGGACGCTCCCTCGACGAGCGCGATCATCCGGTCCAGGAAGGAGTCCCCGGCACGCGAGGTCACGCGGACGACGATGCGGTCGGACAGGACCACCGTGCCGCCCGTCACGCCGCTGCGGTCGCCGCCCGACTCGCGGATGACCGGCGCCGACTCGCCGGTGACGGCGGACTCGTCGACCGCCGCGACGCCGTCGACGACATCGCCGTCGGCCGGGATCAGCTCACCGGCCTCGACGAGCACGAAGTCGAAGGGCTTGAGGTCGGTGGCGGCCACCGCCTCGGTCTGCGCGTGTCCGAGGTCGACCCCCACGCGCCAGTTGTCACGCAGCCGGACGGTCACCGCGTCCGTGCGCGCGCTCCGCAAGGCGCGTGCCTGCGCCTTGCCGCGGCCCTCCGCCACGGCCTCCGCGAGATTCGCGAAGATCACGGTCAGCCAGAGCCAGGCACTGATCACCCAGGCGAACACGGACGGATCGAGCAGCGCGGACAGCGTGGTGAGGACCGAACCGCAGGCGACGACGGCGAGCACCGGCTTCTTGACGAGTGCCCCGGGACGCAGCTTGTGCAGCGCATCGGGGAACGACTTCATCACCTGTACGGGATCGAGGAGGACCCCGGAGCGGACGCGCCCGCCGTCGATGCGACCGGGCCGTACCGCTGAACTTCCTCTGGACGGAGGCTTCGTGGGCGGGGTCGGAGCCTGCTGCGGGGCGGCGGGAAGCATCGGGGCGTGACCTTCTGGTGAGGGACCGTGCGGTGTCATGGGGCCGGTCCTGCGCAGGGCCCCTGCGCAGGACCGGCTGATCGCGAACGCGGCCACGCGTCGACGGGACGGCATGCGCGGCCGGGTGCGAACAGGAAACGTAGCTTCGGCGATGCCCCCGAACGGCTGGTGCACCTGGGTATTTACGGGCCTCTGACGGTGCGTACGGGGTGCACGTCAAGCCCTCGTCAACGCGGGTCGCACGACCGTCAATGTCGCGTCATGGAGGGGCAAGAGGCACCCTGCGGCGGGCATAGCGTCACCACATGCCCCCGGGTTCCTGCCCGGCCCCCGGGGGCCACCGTTCACGGAACAGTTCACGGAACAACGGGCCCCTGCAGCGGGCCCCTCACGGAACAACAGGATCCGCAAGGAGGAACCCATGGCAGAGCTCCAGTGCGGCGAGGACCCCGAGCCCTCCGAACCCGGCCCGGCCGGACCGCTCTTCGTCCCCGTCCGGCCGGGACCCGCGGGCTGCGTCGCCCGCCTGTTCCGCACGCCCGTCGGCGGCCGTACCGCCGTCGCCTTCACGACCCCTCAGCGCCTGAGCGCGGCCCTCGGTGACCGCCAGGCCTGGATCAGGCTCTCCGAGCCCGCGCTGCGGGCGCTCACCGAGCCGCTCGGGGTCCAGGAAGTCACCGTCGACCCGCGGCTCGAAACCGCACACCCCGTCGAAGCACCCAGGCGGCGCACCCCCGCCTGGCGCGAGTGGGACCCGCAGGCGGTCGGCGCGCTGCGCGTCACCGGGGCCGCGGCGCTGGTCGGCGCCCTGACCACCTGGATCGGCTGAGGACGCGGAGCAGGAGCGGAACAGCGACAGCGACAGCCACCACAGCAGCAGCCACAGGACGAGGCGAAGAGAGAACCTGCCCATGACCACCCTGCACGAACCCGTGACCCCGGACGCCACCGCCGACGACGACCTGTCCGTCTGGCCCGCGTCCACCGCGCGTCTGGCCCACGGCGACCTCGCCGTCGGCGGCGTACCGCTCACCGAGATCGCCGAACGGTTCGGCACACCGGCCTACCTCATCGACGAAGGCGACGTACGCACACGCTGCCGCACCTACCTGCACGCCTTCCCCGACGCCGAAGTGCACTACGCCGCCAAGGCGTTCCTGTGCCGCGCGATGGTCCACTGGGTGGCGGAGGAAGGGCTCGGGCTCGACGTCTGCTCCGCCGGGGAGCTGGAGCTGGCCGTCACCACGGGCTTCCCCGCCGAGCGCATCCTGCTGCACGGCAACGCCAAGAGCCCGCACGACCTGGAGGCCGCGCTGCGGCTCGGCGTCGGGCGCATCGTCATCGACAGCGCCTCCGAGATCGCCCGGCTCGCCGCGGCCGTGCCGCCGGGCAGCCGCCAGAAGGTGATGGTCCGGGTGGTGCCGGGGATCGCCGCGGGCGGCCACGCCAAGATCCGCACCGGCACCGACGACCAGAAGTTCGGCCTGTCGATCACCGACGGCTCGGCGCAGCACGCCATCGCCCGCATCATCGGCCAGCCCGGCCTCGAACTGACCGGCCTGCACTGTCACTTGGGCTCGCAGATCACCACCGACAAGCCGTTCATCGCCGCCGTACGCCGACTGGTCGGCCTGATGGCCCGCATCAAGGAACAGCACGGCGTCACCCTCCCCGAGCTGGACCTGGGTGGCGGCCACGGCATCGCCTACCGCCCCGGCGAGGCGGCCCTCGACATCACCACGCTCGCCCGCAAGGTGCGCGGCGAGCTGATCGAGAGCTGCGCGGCGGCCGGGCTCACCGTGCCCAGGCTGCTCATCGAACCGGGGCGTGCCATCGCCGGCCCCGCAGGGGTGGCCCTCTACCGTGTGCTCGCCGTCAAGCGCACCGGCGGGCGCACCTTCGTGGCCGTGGACGGCGGGATGAGCGACAACCCGCGGCCCGCGCTGTACGGCGTGCGGTACGCGCCGCGCCTGATCGGCCGGCGCTCCCTGGTGCCGTCCGCGCCGGTGACCGTCGTCGGGCGGCACTGCGAGGCGGGCGACGTACTGGCCTCCGACGTCGAACTGCCGGGCGACGTAAGGCCGGGAGACATCCTGGGTGTGCCGGTGGCGGGTGCCTACCACCTCTCCATGGCGTCCGGCTACAACCTCGTCGGGCGCCCGCCCGTGGTGGCCGCGGTGGACGGGCGCGCGCGGCTCCTGGTGCGGCGCGAGTCGCTGGAGGACTTCCGCAGCAGGGACGTGGGTCTGTAGGGGGGGGCTGTAGGGGGGGCACCCCGAACAGCACAGCAGGAGCCGAGGCCATCAGGCCTCGGCTCCTGCTGTGGCAGCGGACGATCGGCGCCCCGGAGAAGCGGCTAGAGAATCGCGCCCGGGGTGTAGGCAGCGGCCTCCGGGTGCTCCTTGAGCAGCGCCTCGATCTGTGCGACGACGACGGCGACCTGGTCACCGGCCGCGCCCGTGAACGACAGCTTGTCGGCCATCAGCTCGTCGAGCTCGGCGCGGTCCAACGGGATCCGGGAGTCGGCGGCGAGCTTGTCGAGGAGTTCGTTGCGCTCGGCGCCCTGCTCGCGCATGGCGAGCGCGGAGGCGACGGCGTTCTCCTTGATGGCCTCGTGGGCCTCCTCGCGGCCGACGCCCGCCCGCACCGAGGCCATCAGGACCTTGGTCGTGGCGAGGAAGGGGAGGTAGCGGTCCAGCTCGCGCGCGACGACGGCAGGGAAGGCGCCGAACTCGTCGAGCACGGTCAGGAAGGTCTCCAGGAGCCCGTCGAGCGCGAAGAACGCGTCCGGCAGGGCGACACGGCGCACGACCGAGCAGGAGACGTCGCCCTCGTTCCACTGGTCGCCCGCGAGCTCGCCGGTCATCGACGCGTAGCCGCGCAGGATGACGGTGAGGCCGTTCACGCGCTCGCAGGAGCGGGTGTTCATCTTGTGCGGCATCGCGGACGAGCCGACCTGGCCCGGCTTGAAGCCTTCGGTCACGAGCTCGTGCCCGGCCATGAGCCGGATCGTCTTGGCCAGCGAGGAGGGCCCGGAGGCGAGCTGCACCAGGGCGGTGACGACCTCGTAGTCGAGCGAGCGGGGGTAGACCTGGCCGACCGAGGTGAAGGCGCGGTCGAAGCCGAGGTGCCCGGCGATCCGCTGCTCCAGGTCGGTCAGCTTCTCGGCGTCGCCGCCAAGGAGGTCGAGCATGTCCTGGGCGGTGCCGACGGGGCCCTTGATGCCGCGCAGGGGATAGCGGCGCAGCAGGTCGTCGACGCGGCGGTACGCCACGAGCAGCTCGTCGGCGGTCGTCGCGAAACGCTTGCCGAGCGTCGTCGCCTGCGCGGCGACGTTGTGCGAGCGGCCTGCCATGACGAGCTCGGCGTACTCGCCCGAGAGCTTCCCGAGCCGCGCGAGCACCGCGACGGTGCGGTCGCGCACCAGCTCCAGGGAGAGCCGGACCTGCAGCTGCTCCACGTTCTCGGTCAGGTCACGGGAGGTCATGCCCTTGTGGACCTGCTCGTGCCCGGCGAGTGCGTTGAACTCCTCGATGCGGGCCTTCACGTCGTGGCGCGTGACCTTCTCGCGCTCGGCGATCGAGGCGAGGTCGACGTCGTCGATGACGCGCTCGTAGTCGGCGAGGGCGGCGTCCGGCACCTCGATGCCCAGATCCTTCTGGGCCCGCAGAACGGCGAGCCAGAGCTGGCGCTCCAGCTTGACCTTCTGCTCGGGCGACCAGAGGGTGGCGAGCTCGGCGGAGGCATAACGCCCGGCGAGGACGTTCGGGATACGGGGCTTTGCAGGCGCGGCAGTCACGTGTACGGAGTTTACCTGCCGTCCGACCTGCTCTTTGACCGTCCGTACAGTCCGGAAAGCGCAGGTCATTGGAGCATCATCCAGGGGGCGGCGCGAGGTGCCCCGTCACGACTACTGGTCGCCGGGCGCCGACAGGACCCGCCGCAATGCCTCGACGCTCCTTCGCCATGGCTCCCCGTCGGACTCCGCCCACAGTTCGAGGAGCTCCGAGTCGTCGGACAGCACGCGGTCCAGAGCCTGGCGCGCCGGCCGGCGCAGCGACAGGAGGCCGGGAAGCGGCTGCTCCGGCCCGTAGACGGGGTCGGCGGGCTCCCCGCCGGGACACTGCGCGGCAACCAGGGCGGCGGCGGCCACGGCCGTCTGCGCGATGTCGGCGTCCAGATCCCCGTCGGCGCCGGCGGCGTCGCTCAGAGCGGCGCGGACAAGGCGGAGCCGGTCACCGTCGAGGGCGTCGTCGAGATCCCCGCAGAAATCAGCCGCGGTGTCGTTGTCGAACGGTCCGACGTCCCAGGTACCCATGCGCGCTCCCGAATGTGTTGAGGTCCGGGGAATCGTGTCAGCCGGCACTGACAACGGCCGGTGGCCCCAAGCCGCCCAGCGGACCGAGGCACATGGACCACGACACCACCCAACTCGCCCTCCGGGCCCACCGATGGCGGGCGGGCCACCCGGGCGCGCTCCGGCTCCTGGTGATCCACGTACGTCTAGGCTTCGACGTATGGAGCAGCGCGAGATCATCCAAAGAGTCGTCGGCATCCTGACCGAGGCGATCGAGATGCGCCGACAAGTACGGGAGAACCCGGACGGCGAGGTCGAACCCAGCGGCGCGGTCGGCACGATGCTGGAGGAGATGCTGCCGCGCATCGAAATCCCCGCCGACGCGACCCCCATCGAGGTCGCCGAGGTGGTGGGCCGCGAACTGAGCCCCGTCATCGAGCAGATCACATCGGCCTTCGCCTTCTCCTTCGCGCAGCTCGCGGAGGCGCACGACGAGGGCCGCACCGATGTGACGTCGGCGGACGTGCTGCAGTCCATCGCGTTGCACTTCGAGGACGAGGTGGAGGAGTAGGGGGCAGGAGCAGGAGTAGGGCAGGAGGAAGCCGCGTCCCGGAGTCCTACGCGAACGGATCCTCGTAAGGCAGCAGATCCGGCCGCTTGGCCGGGAGGCCGTCGCCGGAGGAGCGGCCCGTGAGGCGGCGGACGATCCACGGGGCCAGGTGCTGCCTGGCGAAGCGGGCGTCCGCGATGCGGCGTGCCGTCCAGTTGGGCGGGGCGGTGGCCGCGAGCGGGGAGTTCCAGTCGTCCTCGGGGGCGTAGCCGAGCGCCTGCCACACCGCTTCCGCGACCCGGCGGTGCCCCTCGGCCGTCAGATGCAGCCGGTCCACGTCCCAGAGGCGCTGGTCGCCGAGCGCGGCCGATCCGTACAGGTCCACGACCGTGGCGCCGTGCCGCACCGCCAGCTCGTCGATGTGCGCGAAGAGCTCTTCCATGCGCGGGCGGAAACGTGCCAGGACGGGGCCGTTCCGGCCGGGGCTGCGCATCAGGACGAGCTTCTTGCACGACGGGGCGAGGCGTTCGACCGCCTCCTCCAGGAGGTCGCGTACGCGGACCATGTCGCACTTGGGGCGCAGCGTGTCGTTGAGGCCGCCCACCAGGGTGATCACGTCGGGCTGCATCGCGGCGGCGACGTCCACCTGCTCGGCCACGATCTGCCCGATGAGTTTCCCGCGCACCGCGAGGTTCGCGTACCGGAAACCGGGGGAGGCGGCAGCCATCCGGGCGGCGAGCAGATCCGCCCAGCCGCGGTAGCTGCCGTCGGGCAGCCGGTCCGACATGCCCTCGGTGAAGGAGTCGCCGACCGCGACGAGACTGGTGTAGTTGTCATTCATCTGCATGGCGGGAGCGATCGTACATGGAGCTCCGAGCCTTCGCCGTGGCGGATGCGGCCACCGTGGCGCGCTGGCCGACCTCTGCCGGTGAGGTGGCCCTGTGGTGCGGGCTGCCGGACTTTCCCGTGGCCGCGCGGGTGATCGCCGGGTGGCAGCTGGACGGGGATGTGCGGGGGTGGGTGCTGGCCGACGGGGAGGAGCTCCTCGGCTACGGGGAGGTCTGGTGCGATGCCGGGGAGGGCGAGGCGGAGCTTGCCCGGATCATCGTGGCGCCCGGCGCCCGTGGTGAGGGAGTCGGGCGCGTGATGGTGCGGGAGCTGGCCGGGCTCGCCCTGCGGGCCGGGTACGCGGAGATCTTCATGCGCGTCCATCCGGGGAACGCCGCGGCCCTGCGCTGCTATCGCGCGGCCGGGTTCCGGCCGGTCGCCTCCGCTCTGGCGGCGGAGTGGAACGCCCCGCAGCCCGTCAGCTACGTGTGGCTCCGGCACGCGGGCGCGTCGGCGTGAGCAGCGTCGCCACCGCGTCGAGCACGGCGTCGGCGTCCCCGGCGAGGGCAGGGGTCGCGCGGAACCGGTGGTCGGACGTGAGGTGGCCCTCGATGCCGGGGATCGACAGGGACCTCGGCGCGGGGCGCAGGCCCACCCGGTCGAGCACGGGGCGGAGCATCTCGACGGCGGGAGCGCCGCCGGACGTACCCGCGCTGTAGCTGATCAGGCCCACCGGCTTGCCCTGCCACTCCTGGTGGAGGAAGTCGATGGCGTTCTTGAGCGGCGCGCTGAAGCCGCCGTTGTACATCGGCATGACGAAGACGAAGGAGTCGGCCGCACTGACCCTCGCGCTCCAGTTCTTCGTGTGCTGGTGGAGGTAACGGCCTTCGGAGGGGTGCTCGGGTTCGTCGAGGAAGGGCAGCGCGACCTCGCCGAGATCGATCAGGGTGGGCTCGAACTCCCCGTGTGCGCGGGCGCGTTCGGTCAGCCAGTGGGCCAGGGGGCGTCCCGCCGACGTCGGACGGGTGCTTGCGGAGACGATGTGCAGGCGGTGCGTGGCCATGGTGGCGGGTCCCTTGGGTCGTCAGGAGAGTGAGGTCAGGCGGAAACGGCCGGGTCGTCGGGTGAGGTCGTCGGGTGGGGTCAGGCCGAAACGGCGCAACGAGAGCTGGGTCAGCGGGCCGATGGCCACGGCGAACAGGACCGTTCCCACGCCGACCGTGCCGCCGAGCAGCCACCCGGTCGCGAGCACGAGGACCTCGATCGCCGTACGCGCGGTCCGGATCGAGATGCCGCGCCGCGCGAGGCCGGTCATCAGTCCGTCACGGGGGCCGGGGCCGAGCCCGGCTCCCACGTACAGGCCCGTCGCCACCGCGTTGAGCGCGATGCCCGCGAGGAGCAGCGGCACGCGCACCGCGATGTCACCGGGCGAGGGCAGCGCGGCCAGTGCCGCGTCGGCGACCAGGCCGACGACGAGGACGTTGCTGATCGTCCCGATGCCCGGACGCACGCGCAGCGGTATCCAGGCGAGCAGGACCAGGGCGCCGACGCCGATCACCACCCAGCCGAAGGGCAGCCCTGAGCTACGCGACACGCCTTGGTGGAGTACGTCCCACGACGGGACGCCCAGGCCCGCGTCGATCATCAGGGCGACGCTGACGCCGAACAGGACGAGGCCCACGAACAGCCGCGAAAGGCGGCGCGTCATGGCGGACGTCGGCGCTGGGGCAGCGGTCACGGCGAAGCACCACCCTCCACCTCTACCTGGTCAGGTACCTGGTCACGGCTACCTAGTTGACGTGTCACCTATGACTCTAGGCGATGTAGGTGACGTGTCAACCGTTGGTGAGTAGGGTGGGCCCGTGAATCAGGACCGCGTGAACCCGGACCCACGGTGGCTGACGGATCGCGAGCAGCGCGCCTGGCAGGCGTACCGGCGGATGACGCTGTTGCTCAACGCCCGGCTGGCGCGCGACCTCGCCAAGGACAGCGGCCTCTCCGAGCCCGACTACGACGTGCTTTCCAACCTGGGTTCGAGCCCAGGTCATCGTCGTCGGATCACCGAACTCGCGGACCGGATGCTCTGGTCCAGAAGCCGCATGTCCCACCACCTGGCCCGCATGCAGCAGCGCGGCCTCGTCGTGCGCGAGGAGTGCGAGACCGATGGACGGGGTGCTCTCGTCGTGCTCACGGACAAGGGAGTGCGCACCATCGAGGCCGCGGCCGTGCCGCACGTCGAGTCCGTGCGCAGGCACTTCGTGGATCTCCTGACCCCGGAGCAGATCGAGGCGTTCGCCGGGATCGGGGAGACCGTCGTGGAGCGCCTTACCGGCCCTGGGGAGTAGCTTCCGGGTCGATCGACGTGCGGCCGACCAGCCGTTCGTAGCGTTGCCGCGCCGCCTGCGGAGTGCCGAGGCCCAGACCGAAGGCGATCTCCGGCCAGGTCATGCCGCGACCGCGCGCCATCTGCAGGAGCCCGGCCTCCACTTCGTCCATCTCGCCGCGCGCCGTCGGCATGAGCGTCAGCGCCGCGGTGATGTCCGCGTGGTCCACCTCCGGCTCGCCATCCGCGGGCTGTGCGATCCCGCTCAGCAGGAACGTCACGAGCCGCGCCGCCTCGTACGGGCCGATCATCGTGGCGTGGACCTGTCGGCGCCGCTGTTCGTCGGTGGCGGCGTGCCGCTCCGCGATGCGGAACAGGGAGGTGTGGGCGCGGCCCGCGCGCACCTGGTCCGGGTGGGTGGGGCTGAAGGGGTCGGTCTCGGCGTGCTGCTGCTCCGGAGTCGAGGACATGGGATCAGCGTCGGCGGCACACGCCGCACTGTCAATGCTTCGTTGTGAACAATCTGTTTGCATGGCCGGGCTGGGTCGGGCCGGGGCTGACCCAGCCCTCGCCCGGTCCAGTCGCTGGTCGTGGTGTCGTATGAAACGGTGGAAAATGCCCTAAAGGCCAATACTGGCGAACCTTGTGAGAGGGGAATCGCATGTCATCGAAGCGACGCCGCAAGAAGAAGGCACGCCGCAAGCACGCGGCCAACCACGGCAGCCGTCCCCAGTCCTGATCGCCGACCGCGCACCGGTTTCTGTGTGATCCCGTGAACACCCTTGCCACCTGGGTCAACGGGTGAACAATGGTGCAATGTTGGAGTTGTTGCGAGAAGTCGGCGTGGAACTGCCGGGCGGCGCTGGACTGTTGAAGTTCGGGATGACACCCGGCGAGGTCCTTGAACTGCTGCCGCCCGACAGGGTCACGCACCACCGGCAGTGCATGGGGCTGACCCTGGACCAGTACGCGGAGCTCCGGCACGCGCACGACGCCTGGCTCGGCGGCCTCCTCTTCGAACCGGACTGGAGCTTCGACGCCGAGCTCGACGGCGTCGTCCTGGGGTTCGGCGGTGGCGGGCCCGGGGCCACGGACCGGCTGGCCCGCGTGGAGATCCAGGCGCGGGCCCAGGCGGACGGCCCGGAGCCGACTCCGGTGGCCTGGGAGGACATCGACCTGTTCGGCTATCCCGCCGCGGAGATCGTGGCCGTGCTGCCCGGGATCCCCTCGCCCGGCGGCCCGCCGCCGGCCGAGATGGCGGTGGACGAGCTGGGCCTGCGCCTCTCACGGGCCACGCCGACGGCGGAGCACTGGGAGCGGGTGACCCTGGTCGGGCCTGGATCCGGGAGTTGGGGCGCCTGCTGCGCGGGCGGACTCGTCTGCGCCGAGCAGGGGGACGGCCTCGTGGGGATCATGTACTGACTGACGGCAGCGCTCTTGGCCGGGGGCTGCGAATTCGGCTGGCCAGGGGCTGCAAAATCGGCTCGCCGGGGGTTGCGAATCCGGCCGCCCCTCGACGGGCTTACTGCGGACGCTCTTCCGCGTCGGGCCCGGCCGCCCATGACCCCCTCGGTCAGCCTGATCACAGCCGCGGCTCTCCTGACGACACCCGAGACCCGCCCGCACCCTCCAGCGCCGCAAGAATCCAGCTCCTCGACTCCGCCGGGTCGATGACCGCGTCGATCTTCAGCGCCGCCGCGGCGTTCACCGCCTCGCCGTGCTCGTACAACTCCGCGACATGGGCATCGCTGGGCCACGCCGCCGTGGACACGGGCGCGCGGGTGGAGCCGCCCGTCATGGCCATCGCACCGAGACCGTACGCCCGGGAAGCCCGAACGCGTCGCACAGCCGCAGGAAGCGTTCCGCCTTGTCCGCCGCGTCGCGGTCGATCGCCCGGCCCAGGTGCCGGGTTGTTGGCGAGCAGCCCCACCGGCAGTCGTGACCGTCGAGGACGCGTCACCGGCTACGCCTGCGCACCCGGTGACGACTACGGTCGCGACACCGGCGCCGACACCGACGCCAGGTAGTCCCAAGCCGCCCGCGCGGTGAACTCGGCCTGTCCGCCCCGCAGCAGAAGGTCCGCCGCGGCGAACGCGGGTGCGTCCGCGTGGGCGGTGACGTACGGGATCGCGATGCAGCGCATGCCCGCCGCGTGCGCCGCCGTCGCGCCCGGGGCGGCATCCTCCAGGACCACGCAGTCGGCCGGTTCGGCGCCGAGGAGCGCGGCGGCGGCCAGGAAGACGTCGGGCGCGGGCTTGCCGTGCGCGACCTCGTCGGCGGAGATGACGGTGGTCAGGAGCGAGTCCAGGCCGGTGCCCGAGAGGATCGCGTCGATGGCCGCGCGCGAAGACCCGGAGGCCACGGCCATCGGCACCCCTGCTCCGTGCAACTGCTCCACGAGCTTCCGCATCTCCGGGAAGACGTGCGTGTCGGCGCGGGCGAGCGCGAGGTAGCGACGGTCGAGCTCGGTGAGCAGTTCGGCCACCGGTACGCCGATGTCGTACCGGTCCTTCCAAGTGGCGAGGGTCTCCTGGGTGCCGATGCCCACGTACTGCTCGTTGTCGGCCCAGGTGTACTCGACGCCGTGCTCGGCGAGCAGCTCGCGCGAAGCCTCGTAGTAGTTCGGCTCGCTGTCCACGAGGGTGCCGTCGAGATCGAAGATGACCGAGATGGTGCCGAGGTTGCTCATGCCCTCCAGCATGCCAAAGCCGCAGATCACCGCCGCACGGGCACCAGGATCACCTCTGCGCGGCGGAGGCCCGCCCGATCGACTCGACGAGCGGCAGCAGCCGGTGCGGGACACGCTCGCGCAGGGCCATCTCCGTACGGGTACGGACCACGCCCGGCATCTGGATCAGCTGCTGGACGACGTCCTCCAGGTGGCCGTTGTCCCGAGCGACCACGCGGGTCAGGAGATCGCCGCCACCGGTGATCGAGAAGGCCTCGATGATCTCCGGCACGGCGGCGAGCGCGTCGCCCACCTCGTCCAGATGCCCCTGAGTGACCTCGATGTGCACGAAGGCGAGCACAGGATGCCCGAGCGCGGCAGCCGAGAGGGACGGCCCGGTCCCGGTGATCACCCCATCCCGCTCGAGCCGGTCGAGCCGGGCCTGCAGGGTGCCACGGGCCACACCGAGCACACGCGCGTACTCACGGACGCTGGTGCGGGGCTGCTCCAGGAGGAGACGCAGGATGCGGGTGTCGAGTTCGTCGACGGCCATGGTGCGGGGTCTCCCAGGTGCAAGGTGATGAGCCTGGTGACTGTACCAACGCAGGTCAGCCGAGGCAGGGGGTCACGGGCGCCGAGCGATTCGGATGACGGCGTACGTGATGCCGAGGATGACGTCGACGAGGGCCCACAGGAAGATGACGAGTCCCACGCCGATCGCCGTTCCGGCACTTTCGGCGTCGTTGCAGGTCTGCGCGTCGAGGGTGCCGCAGTCACCTGGGGCGCCCGCGCTGCTGCTGGCGCCGAGGATCACCCAGAGGAGGAAGATCACCTGCACTGCGAGGAACGCCCACATGAACCATCGTGAGCGCTTTGGCGTGGGAGCGGGGGCCTGGGGAGCCTGGGGGAATGGTGAGGGTTGTGGGGGTTGTGCTTGGGGGACCGCCTGGGCCTGCGCCGGGTGAATCACCTGCGGATTCTGCGGGGGAGGGGTGGAAGAGTTCCACTGGGGGGTCTTCCACGATGCGTGGGGTTCTTCTTGGTGGTTCATGGTGATGCTGCCCTTTTTCAGTTGTCTGTTCCGGTGCTGCCTGGCGCCGGTGTCGCGGGGGTGGTCGGACCTGCACACACCCCGTCTTGAGGGCCGTGCGCGAATCGACGCGCCTCCTACTCCAGGATCACGCGAATGTTCCGCGCTTGCATGCGCAGGACGGACGTCCACGCTTCAGGCGGTCGCATGCCCCGGGCCGGTTCGATCGCTCACAGGCCGACACCAGTTGCCCGCCGGACCGCCCGCACCGCCTCGACCAGCGCATCAACCCCCCGCTGTACCTTTGCCCGTGGACAGCCCACGTTCAGGCGCAGGTGGCCGGGGGAGCCGTAGGGCGTGCCCGGCATGATGGCCACCTTTTGTGTGTCGATGAGTTCGCGTTGCAGTGCTTCGTCGTCCACTTCCAGGGGGCGTACGTCGATCCACGCCAGGTAGCCGGCCTGGGGTGGCGTCCAGTTCAGTTGTGGGAACGCCGTGTTCAGGCGGTCGGCCACCAGGTGGAGGTTGCCGCGGATGTACGTGCCGAGCGCCTCCAGCCAGGGGGATCCCTCCCGGTACGCCGCGATGTGTCCGACCAGCGACAGCACCGCCGGGGACGACAGGCCGTCGGCCTCCTTGAGGTGGCGCAGGTATGCCTCGCGGGTCGCGGAGTCGCCGATGATGCCGTAACTGCCCGTCAAGGCCGGGATGTTGAAGGACTTCGACGCCGACGTCACCACCGCCCATCGTTCGTCGGGGCCGCCGTGCAGGGCCCATGGGCGGTGTACGTGCGGCGGGTGCGCCAGGTCCGAGTGGATCTCGTCGCTGATCACCGCGACGCCGTACCGCGCGCACAGTCCCGCGATGCGGTTCAGTTCCGCCTCCGTCCACACGTGGCCCGTGGGGTTGTGGGGCGAGCACAGGAGCAGGACCGACGTGTCGGGCAGCGCGAGCAGCCGTTCCAGCGCGGCCCAGTCGCCGAGCGGGCAGCCGAGCAGGCGTCGCTCGTTCGCGGCGATCGTCTTGGGGAAGGCGTCGTACGTGGGGGTGTGGACGACGACGCCGTCGCCGGGGGCCGACCACAGGCGCAGGAGCTGCGCGATCTGGTAGATCACGGACGGGGCGTAGACGATCGACTCCGGGGTCACCTCCGTGGCGTGGCGCGTGCCGTACCAGTCGACGATCGCGGAGAGGAAGTCGTCCTGGCGCCAGCGGGAGTATCCGAGCACGCCGTGGTCAAGGCGGCCGCGCAGTGCGGACAGGACCTCGGGTGCCGTCTCGAAGTCCATGTCCGAGATGGTGAAGGGCAGCAGGCCGGCGACGCCGAAGCGGTCCTCCACGTAGTCCCACTGCGTGCACCAGGTTCCGTGCCGATCCACGGGGGTGTCGAAGTCGAAGGCGAACGCGTCGGCGCGTGACGGGTGGTGCACTGTTCAGCCCACCCCGACCAGCGAAGCGATCGCGTCCTTCACCGACTGCACCTGCGGGCCGATGATGACCTGCACGTTGTGCCCGTCGAGTTTGATGACGCCGACCGCGCCGAGCTTCTTGAGGCGGGCCTCGTCGACCTGTTCGGCGTCCGCGACCGTCATGCGCAGGCGCGTGATGCAGTTGTCGAGGGACTGGATGTTCTCGGCGCCGCCGATCGCCTTCAGGATCGCCACCGCGTCGTACTTTCCGGCGATCAGCTCGCGCGGGGCCGCCTCCGTGGTGCCAGATTCCTTGGTGCCGGATTCCTTGGTCCCGGATTCCTCAGTTCCGGCCTTCTCGGTCCCGGCCTCCTCGGAGCCCTCCGCGTCGGCCTCCTCCGCCACCGGCTCGTCGCGGCCCGGCGTCTTGAGGTCGAAGCGCACGATGGCCCAGCGGAAGAGGAAGTAATACACGGCGAACCACACCGCCGCGATGACGGGGATCAGGTACCACTTCGTGGTCGTGCCCTGCAGGACGCCGAAGACGAGCCAGTCGATGACATTGCCGTCGGTGTTGCCGATGAACACCCCGAGCACGGCGGCCGTCAGGAACCCGAGGCCGACCAGCACGGCGTGGATCAAGTACAGCCACGGCGCGATGAACAGGAACAGGAACTCCAGCGGCTCGGTGATGCCGCCGACCACGCAGGCGACGACGCCGGAGATCAGGAGCGCCTTGATCTCGGGGCGCATCTTCTTGTTCGCGCAGTGGTACATCGCCAGGGCCGCGCCCGGCAGGCCGCCGAGGTAGACCGCCATCTTGCCCTGGGACAGGAAGTGCGTGGCGTTGGTGACCGATTCTGTGGGCGCGTGCGAGCAGTTCAGCTGCGCGTAGAAGAGGTTGAGGGCGCCGGAGACGTTGTCGCCGCACACCGCGCCCGAGCCGCCCACGTCCGTGAAGCGGAACATCGCGACGAGGATGTGGTGCAGGCCGACCGGCCGCAGCAGCACCTCTCCCATGCCGAAGAAGAACGGGCCGAAGACGCCCGCGTGACCGATCGCGCGCCCGAGGTCCGTGATCCAGCCGTTGAACGTAGGCCACACCAGCGGGATCAGCAGGCCGAGCAGGCTGAGCGTGAGCGTGGAGATGATCGGCACGAACCGCAGGCCGCCGAAGAAGGCGAGGGCGTCCGGCATCCGCTGGCCGCGGAAGCGCCGGTGCAGGACGCTGACAACGATGCCAACGGCCACGGCGCCGAGCAGTCCCGTGTCGATGGACTGGATGCCGATGACGTCGGCGATGCCGTAATGGGCGATGGCATCGTTGTCATCGAAGTCGACGCCCTTGGCGGTGAGGTAGAAGTTCACCGCCAGGTTCATCGCCGCGAACCCGACGAAACCGGAGAACGCAGCCACGCCCTTGTCCTCGCGGGCCAGGCCCAGCGGGATGGCTATCGCGAACATCACGGGGAGGAACTTGAAGGCGACGAGGCCGGTGCTGGCCATCCACGTGAAGACGAGGTGGAAGCCCTCGCCCTGGAGGAAGGTCAGGTTGTCGGTGACGGCCTCGCTGGAGAGCGACGAGCCGATGCCCAGCATGATGCCGCAGAACGCGAGCAGGGCCACCGGGAGCATGAACGTCTTGCCGAGGCCCTGGAGGAACTCCCAGAGCGCGGACTTGGTCTTCTGCATGTGTGGGGGTCTTTCGGGCCTGAGCGGAGGCGTGCAATGACCGGCCCACGGACGTGCGGGCCAGGACGGTGGCCGGTCACACACCGCACGCAGGGATCGCCTGCTGGCCGGCGTGGCAGGTCCGTCGATCCACGCCGAAGGTCGATCGATCCGCCCGGACGGATGAGATCACAGCAGCTCGGGCGCTGTCCATGGGGGCAAGCGGCCCGTGCAACGCCTCATCGTCCCAACGTCTCAACGCCCCGCCCCTCGTCGTCTCAACGCCTCAACGCCTCAAGCGTCCCGCATCCGCAGCACCGCCCCACCCGCGACGAGCGCCGCGCCCGCGTACGCGGCGAGCACCCCGATCCCCGCCCACGGCCCGATCGGCAGCTGGTCCAGGTCGACGGTCGCCTGGATCGCCAGCCCGGCCGTCGCGGGGGCCGCCCGCCGTGCGTACTCCTGCCAGTCCGGGTCGGCGAGCAGCCCCGCGAGCAGCGGGAAGGCGTAGAAGAGGCCGAGGACCGCGGTGACGGCTGCCGCCGTGTCGCGCAGCGCGGTGGCCACGCCCAGGCCGATCAGGGCCGCGAGCGTGAGGTAGAGGACCGTGCCGGTGGCCGCGCGCAGGGTCGGTCCGTCGGCGAGTCCCGGAACGGCGAAGCCGTCGGCGGACAGCAGCAGCCTGCCCGCGAGGAGCGAGCCGAGCACGCCGACCGCGCTCGCCGCCGCGGTCAGCGTGCACAGCACCAGGGCCTTGGCGGCGAGGAGCCGTACGCGGCCGGGTTCCGTCGTCAGGGTCGTACGGATGGTGCCCGTGCCGTACTCGCCGCTCATCGTGAGCACCGCGAGGACGACGACCGCGCCCTGGCCGAGCCAGACGCCGGTGAGGCTGAGCTTGACGGTGTCCTCGTGGCAGTCGGCAGGGACCGGGCAGTCCCCGGCGGTCAGCGACGCGGCGGTGACCGCGCCCGCGAGGACGGTCAGGGCCACCACGGCGAACAGGAGCCACCAAGTGCTGTGCAGCGTACGGAGTTTGGTCCACTCGGCGTGCACCACGGCGAGCGCCCGGCCGTCCCGAGCCCGGCCGTCCCGAGCCCGGCCGTCCCGAGCCCGGCCGTCCCGCGCCCGGCCGTCCCGCGCACGGACGACACCCCCGCCCCTCACACGTCCCGCTTCCGGATGCGCCACACCGCGACGCCGAGCACCACGACGGCGTACGCGGCCAGCGTCGCGAGGCCGGTCCACGCGCTCTGCGGATAGCAGCCGTCCTCCGGGAGGCACAGGTTCGCCACCTGGTCGTAGCGCGGCGTCGTCTCCTGGACCGCGAACCCCGCGACGGGCGTGAGCCGTTGCAGCCATTGCGACAGGCCGATCGGCAGCACGCTGACCAGGACCAGGGGCAGGACGATCACCACGACGACGGTGGTGATCGCGGCGGCGGTGCTGCGCAGCAGCGCGCCGAGCGCCAGGGCGAGCACGGCGATCAGGGCCAGCAGGGCCGCCGTGCCGAGCACCGCGCGCAGGACAGGGCCGTCGGTCAGCGAGAACTCGGGGAACTGCGGCGGCTTGTGACCGTTCTCCCGCAGCACGGGCATGCTGATCAGGTACGAGGCGAGGGACGCGACGAGCCCGGCGGCGAAGGCGACCGCGCCGACCACCGTGGCCTTGGCGACCAGGACCCGGCCGCGCCGCGGGCTTGCCACGAGCGTGGTACGGATCATGCCGCGCCGGTACTCGGCGGTGATGAACAGGACGCCGAGCGCGGCGATCAGGACGAGGCCGAGCTGGGTGCCGTTCAGGGCGGCGGCGACGAGGTCGGGCTGCATGGGGGCGCCGGGGGCGATGTCGCCTGCGCCGGTGAGGGTGAACGTGCCGCCGGAGCGGCCCAGTTCGCCCTGGCCGCCGTTGCCCTGCCCGACGTCGGTCCGCTGCCAGTCGGCTCCGCCCGCCGCGCCCTTGACGCTCACCTCGTCGAAGCGCGCGGTCGAGCGTGTCGGGTCGTCGCGGACCGAGGCGCTGCCGAACTCGCGGTCCATGGACTGCACGTCGGGCGACGCCACGAAGAGACCGACCGGGACCGCACCCGTGGACGTGTCGAGTTCGGCCGCGCCGACCTTCCTCCAGTCGCGGCCGTCGTCCGACGCGTACGCCGTGATCGTGGCGCCTGCCCGGGTCAGCCGCAGCCAGTACGGCTCGTCGGCGGACGCGGCAGGGCCCGCGACGTCACGGATGAAGTCGCTCTGGAACCGCACCCCGTGCCCCGGGGTGACCATCAGCGCCGCGTAGTCGGAGCCGCTCTCGGTGTTCTCCTTGACGATCACCCCGGCCTTGGCCCACTCCGGGGCCCGGTCGGGGCGCACGCCGGTGGGCCCCGTCACCCGTGCCGTGATGGCGCCGTCGGCGGGGAGCGTGCGGTGCACGAAGGTGAAGTCGTCGCGGATGGACTGCCCGCCGGGACCGGTGGGCGCGGACGAGCCGCCGCCCGCGATCTGGACGCCCGAACTGGACGCGGAGAAAAGGGAGATCAGCACGGTCACCAGGACCGCGGCCAGCAGCGTGTAGCCCCAGCGGCGCACCGTGCGCAGCTTGGTCCATTCGGCGCGCAGGAGCTGCGGGAAGCCGTCGCGTCCGGCCACGACCGTGCCGGGCCGCCGGGGTGGCGTCAGGGTGGTCATCGCGTGCCCTCCTCGACCGGGTGCTCGGCGGCGAACTCCACGTCGTCCCTGGTCAGTTCCATGTACGCCTCTTCCAGCGTGGCCCGGTGCGCGGCGACCCCCGAGAAGGCGACGCCTGCGCCGCCCAGCAGTTCCACGATCCGTTCCGGCGCGAGAAGGGAGACGGTGAGCGTGTCGCGTCCGGTGGCCGCGACGCTCGCCCCCGCGCCCGCGAGGACGGTCATCGCCGTCGTCCGCTCGGCCGTCCGCACCTCGACGCGGTCGCCCGACGCCGCGGCAAGGAGTTCTCGTACGCTCGTGTCGGCGATGACGCGCCCGCGGCCGACCACCACCAAGTGCGCGGCGGTGTCCTCCAGTTCACTCATCAGGTGGCTGGAGACGAGGACGGCGCGACCCTCGGCCGCCAGGGACTTCAGGAAGCCGCGGATCCACCGGATGCCTTCCGGGTCGAGCCCGTTGACGGGTTCGTCGAAGAGCAGCACGGGCGGGTCGCCAAGGAGGGCCGCCGCTATCCCCAGACGCTGCCGCATGCCGAGCGAGTACCCGCCCGCCCTGCGCCGCGCGGCCTGCCCGAGCCCGACGAGATCGAGGACTTCGTCGACGCGCCGCACGGGCAGCCGGTGCGAGTGCGCCATCCACAGGAGGTGATCGCGCCCTCGGCGGCTGGGATGCACGGCGGCCGCGTCGAGCAGCGCCCCCACTTCGAGCAGCGGCGTACGCAGCGCCCCGTAGGGACGGCCGCCGATGAGGGCGGTGCCCTCGTCCGCGGAGTCCAGGCCGAGGATGATGCGCATGGTGGTCGACTTGCCCGCGCCGTTGGGGCCGACGAACCCGGTGACCTGCCCCGGCGCGACGGTGAAGGAGAGGCCGTCCACCGCGGTGACCGAGCCGAACCGCTTGCGCAGTCCGCGCACTTCGATGGCCGCTTCGCCGCCATCGGTTGTTGCTGTGATGCCATCCATGAGAAGCGAGGCTAGAGACGCCGAGCTCGCCGGTCGTCACGCCGGGGAGCCGTCTTCACATCCCTCACGTGAGGGACGCCGCCGGGCCCCGGGCCGGTGACAATGACTCGTGTGAGGGGGACACCGGTGAGAGCGAGATCTTCCATGGCGGGCTTCGGACGCGGCTCGGCGCGCGGCCGCCTCGGCCGTCTTGGCCCTCTCGGCCGCCCTGGCCGTCCTGGCCGTCTAGGGCGCCGTGGTCGTCTCGCGCACTACAGCCGCGCCGCGCAGCACAGCAGCAGCTTCGTGCACCGCCCGGAGATCCCGGTGGTGGCCGCGGCGCTCCTGGCGCTCGGCGCCGTGAGCGAGGTGCTGCTGCGCGCGGACGGCGATGTGCCGCTGCCCCTCGCGCTCTCCCTCGCGCTGGGCACGACGGTGCCGGTCGCGGTGCTCGCGGGCGGCGACTTCATGCCCCAGCCCTTTGCCGCGACAAGAAGTACCCGCGGCTTCTTCGCCGCCGCGGCCGTCCTCGCCGGCACGGCGGGCATGCTCTCCCTCGCGCCGTTCCACCTGCTGACCGGCGCCGGGCTGTGCGCGCTGCTCGTCTCGCTCCACCAGGCCGGGCGCCGGGGCCTGAAGTACCTGGCCGCCCTCCTCCCGCTGCCCTTCATCGCGTACGCGGTCACCGTGCCGACGGGATCCGGCGCGGGGGACCGGTTCCTCACCGTCGTCACCGCGGTGGGCGTCGCGGTCGCCGCCGGTACGGGGCTCGCCCGGAGCGCGCGGGACACCGCCCTCGTGAACAGCGCCGCCGAGCAGGCCGTCGCTGACACCCTCCTGGAACACGTCGCGCGGGGTGAACGGGCCAGGATCGCCAGGGAGTTGCACGATGTCGTCGCCCATCACATCTCCATGATCGCGGTCCAGGCCGAGACCGCCCGGCTGACCACACCGGGCCTGCCCGCCGTCGGCGCCGAGCGTTTCCTGGCCATCGGCGACACCGCCCGCGCGGCCCTGACCGAGATGCGCAGGCTGCTCGGCGTGCTGCGCGAGGACGCGGGCGGCACCGCGCCGGACCGCCGCCCCCAGCCGGGCCTGGAACAGCTCGGCGAACTCGTCGACGAGGCGCGCGACGCGTCGGCCGCCGCCGTGCGCCTCATCGTCGAGGGGCCGGTACGCCCACTGGATCCCGGTCTCGAACTCACCGCGTACCGCATCGTGCAGGAAGCCCTCACCAACGCCCGGCGGCACGCGCCGGGAGCCTCGGTGGACGTGGAACTGCGCTACACCCACGACGCGTTGCGCCTGCGCGTGCGCGACAACGGCCCAAGTCCGCACACCGCACAGGAGCTTGACGAGGGGCACGGCCTGGTCGGCATGCGCGAGCGCGCCGCGATGGTCGGCGGCGAGCTGCGCGCGGGCCCGGCGCGGCGCGGCGGTTTCCTCGTCGAGGCGACGTTCCCGGTGCCGGTGAGGGAGCATGCCGCATGAACACCCCCGGCCCCGCCCCTGCCCCCACCCCTGATCCTGCCTCCGCCCCTGCTCCGCTGCGCCTCGTCATCGCCGACGACCACGAAGTCGTACGCGCCGGATACGCGGGACTCCTCGCCACCCAGCCCGACTTCACGGTCGTCGGCACCGCCGCCGACGGAGCGCGGGCGGTCGAGCTCTGCCGGGAGCTGCTGCCCGACCTGGTCCTGATGGACATACGCATGCCGGTGATGGACGGCATCGAGGCGACAGGGCGACTCTCCGGGACCGGTACGCGCGTGCTGATCCTCACCACCTTCGACCTGGACGAGCACGTGTACGACGCGCTGAGCGCGGGCGCCGCCGGGTTCCTGCTCAAGGACGTCACGGCGGAGCGCCTCTTCGACGCGGTGCGTGTGGTGGCCGCGGGCGAGGGTCTTCTCGCCCCCACCGTGACCCGCCGACTCATCGCGGAGTTCGCCCGCGTCAGGCCACAGCGGCCCGCGGGCCCCGCCGCCCGGCTCGACACGCTCACACCACGCGAGACCGAGGTGCTGCGGCTGATCGCCGAGGGGCTCTCCAACCCCGAGATCGCCGGGCGGCTGCACGTCAGCGAGGAGACGGTGAAGACCCACGTCAGCCGGGTGCTCGGCAAACTCGGGCTGCGCGACCGCACCCAGGCGGTGGTCGCGGCGTACGAATCGGGGCTCGTGGTGCCGAGAGCGGGGGCCTGAGCCCGGGCCCGGCTGAGCACCCGCCGTACACCGCCTGTCCGTGCGCACCCGCCGTACACCGCCTGTCCGTGCGCACCCGCCGTACACCGCCTGTCCGCCGTAGACTGGAAGGGCGGCAATGTGCACGACGGCGTGACTCGATCATGAACGCACGTATCGAGGACTACGCCCTCATCGGTGACCTGGAATCCGCTGCCATGCTCGGCACGGACGGGTCGATCGACTGGCTCTGCCTGCCGCGCTTCGACTCACCGGCCTGTTTCGCCGCCCTGCTCGGCACGGCGGACAACGGATTCTGGCGGCTTTCCCCCGTCGGCGCGGGCCCGTGCGACCGGCGGGCCTACCGCCACGACACCCTGGTCATGGACTCCCACTGGGAGTGTCCGACCGGTGCCGTACGTGTCACGGACTTCATGCCGCCCCGCGCACAGCTGCCCTGCATCGTGCGCGTCGTCGAGGGCCTGTCCGGCGCCGTACCCATGCGCAGCGAACTGCGGCCGCGCTTCAACCAGGGCCGTGTCATCCCGTGGGTGCGGGCCCAGGAGCACTGCACGGTCGCCGTGGCCGGGCCGGACGCGCTCTGGCTGAGCGCCGACGGCCCGATGGAGATACGCGGCGGCGACCACACCGCCTCCACCGTCCTGGACTTCACGGTCTCGGCGGGCCAGCGCCTCGCGCTGCAGCTCGTATGGGCGCCCTCGCATCTGCCCGATCCGCCCCAGCCCCTGAGCGTCCCGGCGGAGACGGCGCTCAAGGCGACCGGCGACTTCTGGCGGCGCTGGACGGCCCAGTGCCGCTACCAGGGCCCCTGGCGAGAGGCCGTCACGCGCTCGCTGATCACGCTGAAGGCCCTCACCTACGCCCCCACGGGCGGCGTCGTCGCGGCACCGACCACCTCCCTCCCCGGGTGCGTCGGAGGCGAGCGCAACTGGGACCACCGCTTCTGCTGGCTGCGCGATTCCACGCTGACCCTGTCCACCCTGCTGCGCAGCGGCTACCGCGACGAGGCGACGGCCTGGCTCGACTGGCTGGTGCGTGCCGTGGCCGGCGACCCCGCCGATCTGCAGGCGGTGTACGGGGTGGAGGGACAGCGGCGGCTGCCGGAGGCCGAGGCGCCGTGGCTGCCCGGCTATGAGGGGTCGCGGCCCGTACGGTTCGGGAACGCCGCGGTCGATCAGCTTCAGCTCGACGTCTACGGCGAGGTTCTCGACACGCTCTATTTGTCGTTGCGGGCGGGCATTCCGATGCAGCCGCATCTGTGGAGCCTGGTGCAATCCCTGATGAGCCATCTGCGGGAGCACTGGCGTGAACCGGATCAGGGCCTGTGGGAAGTCCGGGGCTCCCGGCGGCAGTTCGTCCACTCCAAGGTCATGTCGTGGGTCGCTGCCGACCGGGCCCTGCGCATGGGCGAGATGCTCGGCAGGAACGAGTCCGCGGGGGAGTGGCGCGCCATGCGGGACGCGGTGCACCGGGAGGTGTGCCGCGAGGGGTGGGACGACGGGCGGAGGTCGTTCGTGCAGTGCTACGGATCGCCCGCCCTCGACGCGTCGGCCCTGCTGATCCCCAAGGTCGGCTTCCTGCCCGCCGACGACGTGCGCGTGCGCGACACCGTACGGGCGATGGAGGCCCTTGACCACCACGGATTCGTGCGGAGGTACGCGCACGACGGCAGGGGCACGCACGACGGCAGGGACACGCACGACGTGGACGGAATGCGTGGATCCGAGGGCACGTTCGTGGCGTGCTCCCTCTGGTACGCCGACGCGCTGGCGGCGACCGGCCGCCTCCGGCAGGCGCGCGAGACCTTCGAGCGGGTCCTGGACGTACGCAACGACGTGGGCCTGCTCGCGGAACAGTGGGATCCGGACGGCCGCCGCCAACTGGGCAACGCACCGCAGGCGTTCAGTCACATCGCGCTGGTGGAGACGGCCTTCGCGCTCCAGGAGGCGGGCGCCTGAGCAGCGAGGTCACGCACCGCGCCGCGCCGCCGTCAGGAGCACCATGCCGGAGTCCCCGTAGTCCGGCAGCGTCGGGTCGGCGTCGATCCTCGTGACGGTGAGGCGCTCGGTGAGCGGGGCGAACACCTCGGTGACGACGGCCGGGTCCACCGGACAGCCGGGCCAGCGCGACGCGGGCCCGATGCGGTACGTCGGCATGTTCTCCATGAACGCCGCGACGAGATGCCCGCCCGGCGCGACGGAGCGCACGAAGCGGTGGCAGAAGTCCGTGAACTCCGCGAAGTCCTCGGTGACGCCCTCGGCCACGAAGTTCATCGACGCGATGTCGTACGTGCCGGGCGGCAGCGCCCGGATGTCGCCGTGCACGACGCGCACCCCCGCGAGCGCCTCCGGAAGCGTCGGCGGCAGATCGGGGTTGAGGCGGCGGCACAGCGCGTGGAACGGCAACCAGCTCTCGTCCGGGCCCTGTTCGAGCTGCCGGGTCAGATAGGCGACGCCCGCCGCGCTCGCCTCGACGGCGTCGATGCGGCGGCTCGCGGCGGCGGCGAGGATCAGCGGGTAGAGGTTGGGCCCGGCCCCGAACTCCAGGGAGCGTGCGGCGCTGCCCGGGGCGAAATGCCGGTAGAAGGCGCAGTGGTGGGCGATGACCGCGGCGTCGGACGGGTGCAGCTCGCGGTAGTTCTCGCCGAGATAGTCCTGCACGGGCCAGCTGTCCCAGTCCACGTCGTCGTTGCGGGTCGGGGCCATGGGGAGTCAGCTCCCCGGCCGCAGCGGGAACCGTTCGGACAGGCGCGTCAGGGACGCGTTGAGCCGGTCGATGTCCTCGTCCGTGTTCAGGGCCGTGAGCTGCACGCGGAATCCGACGCGGTCGTGCGGCACGAGCGGATAGGCCGCCAGGGTCACGTAGATGCCCTGTTCCCACAGGAATCCGGCCACCGCGTCCAGATCGGATGCGTCGGCCAGGGGGATCTCCACGATCGGCAGCTGATCGGAGTTGAGCGTGTCGATGCCGAGCCCGGCCACGTGGTCGAGCACCCGGACGGTCTTGCGGTGCAGATCGGCGCGGATGGCGTCCCCGCGCCGGTCGTTGACCTCCAGGCCGGCGAGCGCGGTGGCGAGCGAGGCCGTGGGCGAGGGCCCGGAGTAGAGGTAGGGGGCGGCGGAGACCTTCAGATGGTCCTTGAGCCAGGACGGCAGGGCGAGGAAGGCGAGCAGCGACGAGTAGGCCTTGGAGAAGCCGCCGACGAGCACGATGTTGTCGTACGTCTCGCCGGTGTGCCGCACGACGCTGTTGCCGCGCATGCCGTACGGGCAGGGTTCGTCGGTGCCGCGCTCCCCGATGACGCCGAATCCGTGCGTGTCGTCGATGTACAGCGTGGCGTCCAGGTCCCGGCACATCCCGGCGAGTTCGGGGATGTCGGCGATGTTCCCGCTCATGCTGTTGACGCCGTCCAGGCAGACCAGGCGGGGCGCGCCGCTGGGCGCCGCCCGCAGCAGGGCGGCCAGTTCGTCGGGGCGCTCCGCGTGGAACCGCCGCAGCGTCGCGCCCTGTCCGCGGGCGGCCACGCAGCCGTCGTACACGGTGCGGTGCGCCGTTGCCTCGACGAAGACCTCGCCCTTGTCGGCGATGACGGGGATCACCGAGGCGTGGATCAGCGTGGCCGTCGGGAGCAGCAGGGTGTCGGGCGCTTTGAGCAGCGCGGCGAGCCGCTCCTCGATCTCGGGGTAGAGCCGGGGGCTGCCGAGCAGCCGGGACCAGCTGGGGTGCGTTCCCCAGCGGCGTACGGCGGGTTCGATGGCGTCGATGATCTCCGGATCGCAGTCGAAGCCCAGGTAGTTGCAGGAGGCGAAGTCGATGAGCCAGTGGTCCCCGCTGCGGATGCGCCGGCCGCGTACCTCGTCCAGGACGCAGTCGCTCATCGGGCTGGTCCGCCGCAGGTGGTCGAGATCGCCCCAGCGCGGATCGCGCCGTGCTTCCAGGAGTTCGGTGTCCGGTTCGCTCATGTCGCTCTGCCTCTCCGAGGGGATCGGGGCGGTCGGGGCTGCTGGTGCGGCGACGGGGACAGCGGCGACAGGGACAGCGGCGACGGCGACAGCGGGTGCGGCGGGCGCGACGCGGCCGCCCCGCACGGATCTTGGACCCGTGGCAGCACCGTTGCCGCCCCGCCCCAGCCCCCGGCGCAGCAGCCGCTCCCCCTGCTCGGCCGTCAGCGGCCGTGCGAAGAGATAGCCCTGCCCGAACCCGCAGCCCATCTTGGCCAGCAGGTCCCACTGCGCGGACTCCTCGATCCCCTCGGCGATGACCTGCAGGCCCATCGTGTCGGCGAGGTGCACGATTCCCTCGACGAGGGCGAGCTGGCGTGGGTCGTCGGCGATGTCGTCGATGAACGTCTTGTCGATCTTGAGTACGTCGATGGGGAACTCGCGGAGGTAGCGCAGCGAGGAGAATCCCGTGCCGAAGTCGTCGACCGCGATCCGGACGCCCAGGTCCTTCAGCGCCTGCATGACCGCCTGGATCTGTCCGTCCCGCCGCATCAGCACCGACTCGGTGAGCTCCAACTGCAGTGACCCCGGGGCGAGTCCGGGCGTGTCCAGGGCTTTGCGCACCTCGTCGAGGAAGCCCGTGTCACGGAACTGCCGCGCGGACACGTTGACGCTGATGTAGGGGCGACGGGCCCGGGAGGGCCCCACGCCCTGCAGTCCGGCGATGCCCGCGGTGGCGTTGCCGAGGACCCAGGCGCCCAGCGGCGTGATGTGCCCGGTCTCCTCGGCGAGCGGAATGAACTGCTGCGGCGGCACCAGGCCGCGCCGGGGGTGCGGCCACCGAGCCAGGGCCTCGAACCCGACGATCTCGGCCGCGCCCGCCGCGCCGCCCGCCCGGCCGCCGTTCGCGCTGATGTCCACGACGGGCTGATAGCGCAGGGCGAACTCCTCGTCGGTGATCGCCCGGTCCAGGCTCGCCTGCAGGTCGTGCCGCTCCCGCATGCGTACGTGCAGCCGCTGCTGGAAGCGGCGCCACTGGCGCTTGCCCGCCGCCTTGGCGGCGTACAGCGCCAGATCGGCGTGGGCCAGGAGCTCATCGGCGCCCGCGCTGTCCACGGCCGTGGACACGCCCACGCTCGCCGAGACGCTCACGCTGTCGCCGGACAGATGGAACGGCCTGCTGAGCGCCTGCACCACCTGCGCGGCGAGGATCTCGGCGTCGACGGGCCGCTTCGCGTCCTCCATCAGGACGGCGAACTCGTCGCCGCCGAGGCGGGCCGCGGTGTCGCTGCGGCGCAGCGACCGCGAGAGGCGCGATCCGACCGCGGTCAGGAGCCGGTCGCCGACCGAGTGCCCCAGCGTGTCGTTGACGACCTTGAAGTCGTCGAGGTCGATGAAGAGCACGCAGGTCAGCGTCGACTCCCGGCGGCCTCGCAGCAGCGCGCGCTCGATGCGCTCCAGGAGCAGCGTCCGGTTGGGAAGGCCGGTCAGCGCGTCGTGGAAGGCCCGCTGGGTGAGCTCCTGCTCCAGCTGGCGCTGCTCGGTCACGTCCCGCAGCGTGACGACGAGCCCGCGGACGGTCGGGTCCTGGCGCAGGTCGCTGCACCGCACCTCCACCTCGATGCGCCCGCCGTCCCGCGGCATCCACCAGTAGTCGTGGGGTTCGTGCTGCGTGCCGCTGCGCATGGCCGCGAGCACCCGTGTGGCCCGGTCTCTGTCGCGCGGGTCCACCAGCACGGGCAGCTCCGCGCCGATCAGCGGGGCGTCCCCGAAGACGGCCTGGGCGGACGGGCTGGCGTACCGCACGGTGTTGTCGTCGTCGACGATGAGGATGACGTCGGACGCGTTGCGCACCAGCGCACGGAAGTACGCCTCGCTCTCCCGCCGGATGATCTCCTTGCGGAGGGTGATGCGCTCCTTCGCCAGGCCCGCGTGCGAGGCGAGGATCTCCAGGGAGCCCCAGATCTCGGTGAGCTGCTTCTCGGAGCCGCCCGCGATCAGCACACCCGGCGGCTCGTCCCCGGCCGGGCGGTCGCGCTGGATCATCGGGCACACCAGCGCACGCTGCGCGGCCCCGAAGCGGGTGGCCAGCTCCGGGCCGAGGTCGGCGGCCCGCACCAGATGCGTGCGGCGCAGGTCGAGGGCGGAGCAGGGGGCCGCTGGTGTGTCGCCCGGCTCCAGGATCAGGGTCCCGGGGCGGGTTCCGGGGCCGGACAGCGCGGCGACCGTCGTCTCGCAGGTCTTGGTGATCTGCTCCGTGGTGATCGCGGCCACCAGCGAGGAGGCCGCGCCGCGCAGCGCGAGCTCACGGTCCACGGCCTTGCGGTGCGCCACGACCATCCCCGCGAGCCGCAGGATCACCAGGAGGAACAGCGTGCCGGAGAAGGCGGCGATCACGGCCGCGTCATGGGCGCTGTCGAGCAGGCCCTCCGCGAGCAGGATCGCCGGGGCGATGAGGGTGGCCGCGGCGAGCAGCACGAGCCTGCGCGGCGGCGGGAGCAGGGTCTGGCGCCGGTGCGTGTAGGCGGTCAGCTCCACCATCGAGGGGTGCAGCGCGGCAAGGCCCCACGCCGTGTAGAAGACGATCCAGCCGGTGTCCAGCAGCGTGCCTGCCTGCCACAGGCCGTTGAGCTGCAAGATCCCGTACGCGATGTCGAAGACGAGCAGGGTGAGCGTGCCGAGGACGAGCAGGCGTACGGCGGGATTGTGGCCGGTCACGAAGCCCGGCGTGAGCAGCCGGGCCAGGAGGGCGAGGACCAGTACGTCGCCCAGCGGGTAGGCGATGCTGATGGCGCGCTGCGGCCAGGTCAGGCCCTCGACCTCGGTGAGCGGCTGGACGAGGTAGACCCAGACGGGCAGCGCGAGCCCGCCGGTGATGATCAGCGCGTCGAGGAGGCTCGGCAGGTCGCGGCCCGCCCAGCGGTAGCGGACGAGGCCGAAGAGGCCCGCCGCGAGCAGCGGATACACCGCGAGGTAGCAGGCGTCCGCCGGGGAGGGGAAGGGATTCGACTCCTGGAAGTACTGCTCGACCACGTTGTAGTACGTGTCGCCCGCGGCGAACGCCAGCAGCCCGGCCGCAAGCACCCACCACGGCCAGCGGTGCGCGGGACGGTGGACGCGCACCCCGACGAGGACGGCTGCGACGCCGCCGAGCCCGATGATCGCCCAGAGCGGGGCGCGCAGGCCCGGCAGCGTCATGTAGACGACGGTGAGAGCGGCGACCAGGACGAGGTAGACGGCCATGAGCCGATGGGCGCGCGGGTGTCCCCGAGGATGTGCCCGAAGCAATGGCAAAGCGCCTCCCTGCGTGGCAGGGACACCCGGCCGAGAACACGCGTCAACCCGGGGTCTCGCTCCTACGATCGTAGGCACGGGCGGCGGACGCCTGCATCTTCAGTCGGTCGGCGGCAGAGCCGCCCCGACCGGCGGCGGCGTACCGACTGCCTGGCCGAAGTAGTCGACGGACCCGGGGTCGATGCCGAACAGCTTGCGCAGGTCGAGGCCCTTGTCCGCGAGGGCGTCGCAGTCCGGTGCGAACCGGTGCGCGTCGCCGGGGGATCCGATGGCGGGCAGCTCGCCCCCGGCGAAGCAGGGGTCGACGGTCAGGCCGGACGGCTTTCCTTCGACGCGTTCCTGGCCTGTCGCCTTCCGCCAGGTGTCGAGGCCGGTGTAGGCGTGATCGCCCCACTGAAGGGCCCACTGCCCCTGCGGCGCACGGTAGTTGTTGCCCTGCAGGAGGGCGTTCTCGGCCGTGAGTCCCCGGTCCACCAGGGCCAGCGGCGAGCCGTCGGTGACGAAGGTGTTGTTGCGCACGGTGACGCCCGTCTCGCCGTCCATCAGGCGCAGGGCGGGACCGCTCTTTCCGTTCTCCAGAGCCGTCATGACCACGGTGTTCTGGTAGATCCGCAGGTTGCGCACGTCGTGGCCGTAGACGGCGAGCCCGCCGAAGCGCGGCAGCTTGCGGCCGTCGTCGGAGGTGATGTTGTAGCGGATCGTGTTGTCGGTGTGCGCGCCGTTCGCCTTCCTGGTGTAGGCGTAGAAGCCGGGGCCGTCGTTGTGGAACGCCAGGTTGTACTGCATCGTCGAGCGCGAGACGTTCTCGTCGAAGCCGAACCCGGCACCGTCGACGTCGGAGCCCGTGTGGTTGCGGTAGGCGGTGTTGTGCTCCAGGAGCACGTCCGTGGCGTCGTAGGCCCAGATGCCCACCGGACCCGACGGTGCCTCGGTGGCCGATGTCGATCCGTTGTCGTGGGCGCTGGAGTCGCGCACCGTGGCGTGGCGCACGGCGCCGAGGATGATGCCGTCGCCGGTGTGGCGCTCGACCGCCTCGGGATCGCCGCTGTTGCGGTACGCGTCGACGTCCGAGATGGAGAAGTCCTCGTGTGCGTAGGCGGGTTGGCCGGGGTCGAACTGCGGGCCGTACGTCAGGAGGCCGGCGTCCTTGTTTCCGTGCAGCTCGGCCTGACGTACCGTCACGTTCTTGAATCCGTTGCCCTTCTCGATGCCGCCGACCGCGATGCCCACCTGGAAACCGGAGACGGTGACGTCGGAGACCGAGACACGGTCCAGCTTTCCGCCGCCAGGACGGTCGGCGTAGAGATTGATGCCGCCGTCACGGGCGTAGGACGCGCGGTCCCCCTTCACGGTGAGATCGCGGATCTCCACGCCCGCCGTGTTGTGCACGGAGATTCCGGGGGAGTCCTCGGCCTCGACCGCCGCCCGCCCCTCGCCGTACGACCCGACCACCACGGGCCGCTCCGCACTGCCCGCCTCGTTGTCGTTCAGGGTGATGGTGCCGGTGAACCGGGCGCCGCCTTCGAGCAGCAGCCGGTCGCCGGGTTCGAGCGCCACGCGCTCGGCACGGGCGAGGGTCCGCCAGGCCCGGCCGGGCGACGAGCCGTCGTTCCCGTCGTCGCCCTCGGGGCTGACGTAGTACGTGCCGGCGGCCTTGGTCTCGGGCACGTAGTGGGGCGTGGCCGCACAGCCGCTCGCGCCGATCAGCACGATCGCGGCGGTGAGGACGCCAGGGCCGGTGCAGCGCCTGGCGGCGGCTGAGGCGGCTTTCCTGCGCATGGGGATCAGGCCTCCACCGGTATCCGCGCGAGCGGCGGTCCGGACCGCGTGGCGAACCACGCCACCGTGCGCCGCAGCCCCTCGTCGAGGGGGACGCGCGGCATCCAGCCGAGCTGTTCCACGGCCCGGTTGATCACCGGGCGGCGGCGGGTCGGGTCGTCGACGGGCAGCGGGCGGTACGCGATGCGCGAGGGCGATCCGGTGATGCGCAGGACGAGCTCCGCGAGCTCGCGGACGGTGCGCTCGCTGGGATTGCCCAGGTTCACCGGTCCGCCGCGGTCGCTGTCCAGCATCGCGATCAGGCCCCGGACGAGGTCGTCGACGTAGCAGAAACTGCGGGTCTGGCTGCCGTCGCCGTAGAGGGTCAGCGGCTTGCCCGCCAGGGCCTGGCGGACGAAGGTGGAGACCACGCGTCCGTCGTGCGGCCGCATCCGCGGACCGTACGTATTGAAGATCCTCACGATGCCGACGTCGACACCGAGGCTGCGCCGGTACGCCGTGGCCAGCGCCTCCGCGAACCGCTTGGCCTCGTCGTAGACGCTGCGCGGGCCGACCGGATTGACGTGGCCCCAGTACTCCTCGGGCTGCGGGTGGACCTCGGGGTCGCCGTAGACCTCGCTGGTGGAGGTGAGCAGGAAGCGGGCGCCGTGCCGCTGCGCCAGGCGCAGGGCGTTCTCGGTGCCGCGGCTGCCGACGGCCAGGGTCTCCAGGGCGAGGCGGTGGTAGTCAGGCGGGGACGCGGGGCTCGCGAGGTGGGCGACGGCGTCCACGGGGCCCGGCACGTCGAACGGCTCCGTCACGTCGGCGCGCAGCAGCCGGAAGCGGGGCGCGCCGCGCAGGTGGGCGACGTTCTCCGGTTCACCGGTGCAGAAGTTGTCCAGACAGCAGACCGTGTCTCCTCTGCGCAGCAGGGCCTCGCACAGATGGGATCCCACGAATCCGCCGCCGCCCGTCACCACGACCCTCATGACGCACCTCCGGCGAGCGCGGCCACCTTGGCCTTGGAAGGGATGGGCGAGGAGAGCCGCGGCCGGCCCGGGGCGTGCACGGCCCAGCCGGCCGCCGACCAGGACCGCGGGTCGAGGCTGTTGCGGGCGTCCAGGAGGACGGGGGTGCGCACCAGCGCGGCGAGAGCGGCGGGGTCGATGTCCTGGTACTCCGGCCAGTTGGTCAGATGCAGGACCAGGTCGGCGTCCTCGCACGCCTTGTCGACGTCCAGGGCGTAGGCCAGCTCGGGATGGACGGCGCGCGCGTTGTCGACGGCCTCCGGGTCGTGCACGCGGACCTCCGCGCCCTGCTGGTGCAGGGCCGCCGCCACGACCAGGGCGGGCGAGTCGCGGACGTCGTCGCTGCCCGGCTTGAACGCGGCACCGAGCACGGCGATCCTGCGCCCGGTGAACGAGCCGCCGAGCAGACGGCGAGCCCGCTCGACGGTGCGCGGCCGCTGCCGGGTGTTGATCCGGTCGACCTCGTGCAGGAACGCCACGGCCTCACCGGCGCCGATCTCCTCGGCGCGGGCCGCGAAGGCCCGGATGTCCTTGGGGAAGCAGCTGCCGCCGAAGCCGAGCCCCGGTTCGAGGAAGCGGGGGCCGATCCGCGAGTCCGCGCCGATGGCCCTGGCCAGGACCGACGCGTCGGCGCCCGCGGCGTCGCACACCTCGGCCATGGCGTTGATGAAGGAGATCTTGGTGGCGAGGAAGGAGTTCGCCGCCACCTTGACCAGCTCCGCCGTCGCCGGGTCGGTGCAGAAGAACGGCACCCCGGAGGCGATCATCGGCGCGTAGATCGACCGCAGCACCGCCTCGGAGTGCTGCGACGTCACGCCCACGACGAGCCGCTCGGGCCGCATGGTGTCCTCGACCGCGGAGCCCTCGCGCAGGAACTCGGGGTTCCAGGCGACCTCCGTGCCGGGCGTCATGTCGGCGAGGCGCTCGGCGAGCCGTGCGGCCGTACCCACCGGCACGGTCGACTTGCCGACGATCAGACTGCCGGGCGGCAGATGCGGGGCCAGGCCGTCCACGACGGAGTCCACGTACCGGAGGTCGGCCGCCTTGCTGTCGGGGCGCTGCGGGGTGCCCACGCACATGAAGTGCGTCCCGGCGAACGCGGCGCCCTCGGCGAGCGAGGTGGAGAAGCGCAGCCTGCCCGACGCGACGGTCCTGGCGAGCAGTTCGTCGAGTCCGTCCTCGTGGATGGGCGCCCGGCCCGCCGACAGGGATGCGATCCGTTCGGCGTCGATGTCGATGCCGAGGACCTGGTGGCCGATGTCGGCCATGCACGCGGCGTGCACCGTTCCCACGTAACCGGTGCCGATCACTGTCATCCGCATGACGTCGCTCCTTACGGGTCGTGCCTCACGTGCTGTGGTGTTTGCCGTTGATGTGCCGGCCGGGGCCGGCGTATCCATGGGGGTTGAGCTGCTGGAACCGCCATGCGTCCCGGCACATGTCGTGCAGGTCCCGGGTGGGCCGCCAGCCCCAGGCGCGCGCCACCGCGCCCGCGTCGGCGACGAGTTCGGTGACGTCGCCGGGGCGGCGCGGCATGATCTGGTACGGGATGGCCCTTCCGCAGGCGGTGCTGAAGGCGGAGATCACGTCGAGGACCGAACGGCCCGTGCCCACGCCGAGGTTGAACACCCGCAGGCCCGGTCCGTCGGCGAGGTGGTCCAGGGCGATGCGGTGGGCCTCGGCGGTGTCCATGACGTGGAGGTAGTCGCGGATCGCGGTGCCGTCGGGCGTGGGGTAGTCGTCGCCGAACACGGGGAGCCGCTCACGCCGTCCGACGGCGACCTGCGCCACGTACGGCATCAGATTGTCGGGGACGCCGCCCGGGTCCTCGCCGAGGAGGCCGCTGGGGTGGGCGCCGACGGGGTTGAAGTAGCGCAGCGCGAGCACGGTGAACTCCGGGCAGCGTGCGCACACGTCGGCGAGCACCTGCTCGCACATCCATTTGGAGGCGGCGTACGGATTGGTGGGGCCTGCGGGGGTCGACTCGTCGAGCGGCCCGCGCCCGGCGTCGCCGTAGATGGAACAGGAGGAGGAGAACACCAGCTGGTGCACGTCGTGTTCGCGCATGACCTGCAGCAGCGCGGTCGTGCCACCGACGTTGGTGTCGTAGTACTCGATGGGCATCCGTGTCGACTCGCCCACGGCCTTGTGCGCGGCAAAGTGCACGACGGCGTCCACGGAGTGGCGGTCGAAGACGGCCGACAGAGCGCGCCGATCACGGATGTCCAGCTCATAGACGGCGCCGACGAAGCGGTCGGCGATCCGTTCCACCCGCGTGAAGACCTGCGGGGTGCTGTGGGAGTAGTCGTCGATCACGATCAGTTCGTAGCCGTGGTCGAGGAGTTCGACGCAGGTGTGGCTCCCGATGAAGCCGGCACCGCCGGTGACGAGGATCGTGGAGGGTGCGCTCATGGCCGTTCACCAGCTCAGGACGGCGGCGGCGTACGCCGGGTAGAAGACGAGGGCGGTGGCGACCGGCAGTGCCGCAAGAAGGCCGAGGGCCAGCGGCAGCCGTGCGGGGGCCAGCGCGCGGGTGAAGCGGACGTCCGCGGCCCGTGCCGCCTCCCGCACGTGGAGCAGCGGGACAGCGAGGGCGACGGCCGCGTAGGTCGTGGCGGCGAGCAGGCAGAGGAAGACGTAGCCGGCCGAGGGGCTTGTCAGCTCGCCGATCAGGGCGATCGAGGACAGGGAGACGGCCAGTGCGACGAAGGGCAGGATGAGCCGGGTGGGCAGCGGCCGGGGTCCGCCGGTGTCCTTGGGCGTGACCTTGAAGGTCACGGGCCGCCGCCGCAGCTTCTGCCCGACGGCGCCGAACAGGCCGAGGATGACGAAGGGCCAGCGCGCGAGCGCGAACAGCCATGTCTCCCAGCTGATCAGCGGGGCGTTGCGCGGGCGGAGCATTCCGCAGCGGCGCATGAGGTACAGGGTCAGGAGCAGCCACACGGGCATGGTCCAGAAGTGGATCAGGAAGTCGAAGTAGTTGACGTTCATCCACGGCAGGCCGGTGAGGACGGCGATCGGCGGCAGGGTGAGTCCCGCGGTGATCATCAGGCCGAGGAGCGGGTAGTAGGCGAGGGCGTACGCGAAACGCAGCCGCAGCACGAGGGGCAGCCGGGGCAGATGGCGCGGCAGCAGACCCAGGAGCATCGTGGTCAGGCTCCGCGACCACTGGTACTCCTGCGTGACCATGTCCGCGAAGGTGAGCGGCCCGTCCCCGTGCGCCTCGGCGTCGATGGCGAACGCGCCGTGCCAGCCCGCCGAGTTGAGCAGGTACGTGGTCGAGAAGTCCTCGGCGAGCTCGGGGCCGAGGCCTCCGATGTCCCGCAGCGCGCGGGTGCGCACGGCATAGTGGGAGCCGATGCACATCGGCGCGAGCCCGTCGCTGTGGCCGAGCTGCACCGCGCCGTGCCACACGGCCTCGCGGTGCAGCCGCCCCCGGGCCGCCCACGACACCGCGCCGTTGGCGTCGCACATGCTGGGCGCGGCCACGTAGCCGATGGCGGGGTCGTCGAAGGGGCGGACCATCTCGGAGAGGTAGGTCGGCGCGGGCACGTGGTCGCAGTCGAGCTGCGCGACCACGTCGTAGCGGCGGTAGCCCCAGTTGTCGTAGAAGTAGGCGAGATTGCCTTCCTTGCAGCGGGTGCGGCGCGGCCAGTCGCTGCGGTGGTACGGGTCCACGCCGCGGCGGCAGGACATCCGCACCCGGTGCGTGCGGCACCAGCCGGTGATCTCCTCGGTGGGGTCCTCGTCGCACAGCCACACGTCGTAGGGGTGCGGGAAGTCCTGGGCCAGCATCGCCTCCAGCGTCTGCCGGGCGGTGGGCCACGGTTCCGAGGGGGCGCGGGTCACGGCGAAGGCGACCGGCAGCGCGGGGACCGGAAGGTGCGGGTCGACGCGGCGCAGGCGCAGGGCGGTGACGAAGAAGTAGCAGGGCAGGCCGGTGAGGTAGAGCAGGAGGGCGCTGTTGATGATCAGGCCCGCCCAGCCGACGCGGTGCTCCGGCTGCAGCCACCAGATCCAGAACCACAGGAAGCTCAGCCCCCAGCCCGCGGCGATCACCATGAGCGCGGCCCGGTCGTGCCGGGGGAGTGCGGGCACGAAGGTCGTCGGCCGGACGGTGCGCACCGGGAACGGATGTCCGAAGACGGGGCCGCCGGCGGTGACGCGGACGACGTTGCCGTCCGACATCCGCGCGAGATCGCGCTCCACCTGGACCAGATCCGTCGACATCGGCTCGCTGTGCGTCATGGCGAGACGCTCCTGAGAGGTCTGACGCTGTACGCTGACTACGTACGTTTACGTCGTATATGTACGACTTTGCACCCGATGTTCCCTGAGGTCAAGGGGGCCAGAGAGGCGGAGGCGGCGGACATGCCGAAAGAGGCGGCGGGCAAGCCGAAGGGGAAAGGGGAGGCCGCGACCGAGGGGCGGCGCGCTAGTGACCGGGGGCGCTATGGACGGCTCAGCCGGGAGCGCGTCCTGGCCGCGGCCCTGGACGTCGTCGACCGCGACGGGCTCTCGGGCCTGAGCATGCGCAAGCTCGGCGCGGAGCTGGGGGTGGAGGCGATGGCCCTGTACCGGTACGCGGCGGGCAAGGGAGCTCTGCTCGACGGCCTGGTCGAGGCGTTCTGCCAGGAGCTGGAGGGCGATCTGGCCGCCGCCGGGCCCGAAGCCGCGGCCGGGCCCGAAGTCGCCGCCGGGCCCGAAGCCGCCGCCAGGCCCAGAGCCGCTAGGCCCAGCGTTGCCAAGCCCGGAGCCGCCGACAAGTCCGAAGCCCCTGCCAAGCCTCAGGCAGACGACTGGAGGCGGGAGCTGCACCGCATCGCACTCGCCACCTACCGCGTCGCCCAACGGCACCCGAACATGGTCCCGCTGCTCGCCACCCGCCTGCTGTCCACCCCGCTGGCCCGCCGCCCCGCTGCCGTGCTGCGCAGCGACGAGCGGATCCTGGCCCTGCTCCATGACGCCGGTCTGGGCGACCGCCGCACGGTGCGGGTCCACCGGGCGTTCACTGCGTGGCTGCTCGGCTACCTCCTCGTGGAACTGCGGGCCATGGACGACGAGCCGGGCGAACCGGACCCGGCATTCCGGCTCGGCCTGCACCGCATGCCCGCCCAGGAGTTTCCACGGCTGCGCGCCACGGCCATCTCCCTGGACGGGCAGGGCGGTCCCGAGCAACTGACTGCGGGACTCGACGCGTTGCTCGGGTCATGAGGCGGCCGGCGTCCCACGTTCCTCGACCACATCGGGGAACGCGAACGACCTGGACGGTGGCGTCGCGTTGATCGACCGCGCAGCTTATGGCGCGGCGGCCGAGAGGAGCACAGGGAGGGCGGAAACTGCACAGGGCCGCCACAGCGAGCGGCCGGGAGTCAGGCGAGCGGCACGTCGAGCCGGGCCTTGCGGTGGCTGAACGTGGCGATGGAGTGCGGGCCGTGGTAGTTGCCCACGCCGCTCTCGCCGACGCCGCCGAACGGCAGCTCGGGGACGCGGAGATGAGCCATCGGAAGGCCGAAGCCGAGCCCGCCCGACGACGTCTCCGCGGCCAGGCGCTGCCGTGTCGTCTCGTTCTCGGTGAAGCCGTAGAGGGCGAGCGGCTTGTCGCGGTCGTTGATGAAGGCGATGGCCTCGTCGAGACCGTCGACGTTCACGATCGGCAGGACGGGACCGAAGATCTCCTCCTGCATCACCGGCTCGTCGGGCTTCACGTCGGTGAGCACGGTCGGCGCGATGTAGACGTCGTCGCGGTCGCTCTGCCCGCCGAACGCGGTCGTCCCGGAGCCGAGGAGAGCGGAGACCCGGTCGAAGTGCCGTTCGTTCACGATGCGTCCGTAGGTCTCCGAGGACTTCGGGTCCGTGCCGAACACCCGCTCCACGGCCGTACGCAGCTCCCGGGCGAGGGCGGGGGCGGTGTCCGGGTCGGTGAGGACGTAGTCCGGGGCGACGCATGTCTGCCCGGCGTTGCGGAACTTGGCCTCGGCGAGACGCGTCGCGACGGCGGCCACATCGACGTCCCGGTCCACGAACACCGGTGACTTGCCGCCGAGTTCGAGGGTGACCGGGGTGAGGTGCTCGGCGGCGGCGCGCATCACGATGCGGCCGACGGCGCCGTTGCCGGTGTAGAAGATGTGGTCGTAGCGCTGGGCGAGGAGCGCGGTGGTCTCCGGCACGCCGCCCTCGACGACGGCGACCGCGTCCGTGTCCAGGTACTCGGGGACGAGGCGGGCGATCAACGCCGAGGTGGCCGGGGTGACTTCGCTCGGCTTCAGGACGGCGGTGTTGCCCGCCGCCAGCGCGCCCACCAGGGGGACGAGGAGGAGCTGCACGGGGTAGTTCCACGGCGCGATGATCAGGACGGTGCCGAGCGGCTCGTACTGCGTACCTGCGGTGGTTCCCTCGGGCAGCCCCGCCAGGGCGCCGGACGCGAGCGGCTGCGGGCGCAGCCACTCCTCCAGATGGGCCAGCGTGTGGTCGATCTCCCGTACGGGGAAGTCGACTTCGGCGGTGTACGCCTCGGTGCGCGGCTTGTGCAGATCGGCGTACAGGGCGTCCGCGATGTCCTCGCGGTGCTCGGTGAACAGGGAGCGCAGCTGGGTGAGCTGCTCCTCACGCCAGGCCAGGGGCCTGGTGCGGCCGGTGGCGAAGGTGGCACGGAGCCCGGCGACGAGCGCCTCGGGGGCGGGCGCTGCGGAGGCGGCTGCTTCGGGGTGGTGCATGAGGGGTCTCCTCGGGAGGTCTCAGATGAGCCGGTGCATGGGGGTAAGAGAGGGGAGTGAGGGGGAGGGAGGATCGGTCAGCCGGTCGTCAGTCGGTCGTCGTGGTGACCGGCGAGCCGAGGAGGCCGGTCAGGAGCGCGTCCGTGGCGGGCCCGAAGAGTTCGCGGGCGCCGGACACGGACTCCAGGCCCATGACCAGGGCGATGCAGATGTCGGCCGCTTCGGCGGGCTCCACCGTTGCCGGGGTCCCCGCTTCGGTGAACAGGTCGATGAGCAGGCGCCGCAGCGATCCCGTGAAGTCGTGGCAGATGTCGCCGAAGAGGCGGGCCTTGGCATCGAGGAGCTCGGCGGAGTGCGGCGAGTCCCCGGCCAGACGCAGGACCAGGTCGAGCTTGGCGGCGAGGACACCCCGGATGCGCTCGGCGCTGGGGGCGTCGTCCACCGCCGCCTGCCGGGCCCGCGCGAGCGCCTCGGAGTGCAGGCGCTCGGCGAGCTTGCGGAAGGCGTCGTCCTTGTTGCGGACGTACTGATAGACGGCTGACCGGGACACGCCCATCGTGGAGGCGATGTCGTCCATCGTCGTGCGCCGTACGCCATACCGCGTGAGGGAGTCGTAGGCGGCGTCGAGGACCTCGTCGAGCCGGTCGGTACCCATGAGGGTCAGGCCAGCTTCTTGACGAGCTCGGCCGCCAGCGGCGCAGCGGACGCCGGGTTCTGACCGGTGATCAGGTTCCGGTCGACGACCACCTTGGGGGCCCAGGCCTCACCCTCCTGGAAGTCGGCGCCCGCCGCGACGAGCCGGTCCTGGAGCAGCCACTTGGCCTTCTCGGCGAAGCCGGACTGCGTCTCCTCGGCATTGGTGAAGCCGGTGAGCTCGTACCCGGCGAACGCGTTGGAACCGTCCTCCTTCGTGGCGGCGAGCAGCGCGGCCGGGCCGTGGCAGACGACACCGAGCGGCTTGCCGGACTCCAGGGCGGCGGTGAGGAGCCTGCCGGACTCGGCGTCGACGGCGAGGTCCTCCATGGGGCCGTGGCCGCCGGGGTAGAAGACGGCGTCGTAGTCGGCGAGGTCGACCTCCGCCAGCTTGAGCGGCCGCAGGAACTCGCTGATCTCCGCGAGGGTGACGGCGACCTTGTCGGCGCCTTCCTGGCCGCCGTTGAACTCGGGCGCCAGACTCGCCTGGTCGACGGTCGGTACGACGCCGCCGGGTGTCGCGACGACGATCTCGTGTCCCGCGGCCTTGAACGCCTCGTACGGCGCGACGGCCTCCTCGGCCCAGAAGCCGGTCGGGTGCTGGGTGCCGTCGGCCAGCGTCCAGTGGTCGGCGCCGGTCACGACGAACAGAATCTTGGCCATGGTGTCTCTCCGAGGCTGGCTGGAATCTCTGACGTTCTGTGCTCAGAGCGTCAGGTGGTGCTGTCCTCGAAGGTAGGTGGGCGTACCCAACGAAATCCAATAGGCTGACCCATATGGGAGATAGGAATTCCGATGGGTCGACGGGAATAGCCCCGGTGGCCGCACCGGAGGGTCCTGACGGGGCGGCCGTGGCGCAGAGCGCCGCCGGAGGCCCGCTGGACCTGAACCTGCTGCGCACGTTCCTGGCCGTGTACCGGTCGGGTTCCTTCACCGCTGCGGCTCGTCTGCTCGGCCTCTCGCAGCCCACCGTCACCACGCAGATCCGGGCCCTTGAGCGGCAGGTCGACCGGGAGCTGTTCGAGCGGCTGCCGCGCGGCGTCGCCCCGGCGCCGTACGCGGACGCGCTGGCCGCCCGTGTCGTCGATCCCCTCGACGCCCTCGCCGCGGTCACCGGGCACGGCGGCCCCTTGGACGGCGCCCCCGCGGAGCCCGTCCATCTGGCGGGCCCGGCGGAGATGCTCTGCCACTGCGCGCTGCCCGCGCTCGCCCCGCTGGTCGAGAAGGGGGTCCGGCTGCGCGTGACGACGGGCCTGACCGACCGGCTCCTGGACGAGCTGCGGGCGGGACGGCACGACCTGGTGATCGCCACGGCCCGCCCCCGTGGGCGCTCCCTGAGCTCCGTGCCGCTCGCGGACGAGGAGTTCGTCCTGGTCGCTTCGGCCTCGTGGGCCGAGCGCATCGGCGGCGCCACGCGGATCGCCGCCGACGGGCCCGGGGTGCTGCTCGGCGTCCCGCTGGTCACGTACGCCGACGACCTGCCGATCGCCCGCCGCTACTGGCGCCACGTCTTCGGCAAGCGGCTGGCCTGCGAGGCCTCCGTCACGGTCCCCGATCTGCGCGGCGTCCTCGCGGCCGTCGTCGCGGGCGCCGGATTCTCCGTGCTGCCCCGCTACCTCTGCCGCGACGCGCTGGCCGCCGGCACCCTGGTGCTCCTGCACGACCCGGAGGACGCCCCGATCAACACCGGCTACCTGGTGCAGCGCCCCGGATCCGCGGACAACCCGCACGTCGCCCTCGTCCGCGACCACCTCGTCCGGTCGGCCCGCGCCTGGTAGCCGCGGGCGCCGGCTAGGCGCCCGCCGCCTCCCGCGTGATCCGCTCCCACTGAGCGCCCATGGCCTCGGCGAGCGCCTGCGCGGCCGACAGGGGGCGGACCATGACCATGAACTCGTCGATCAGCCCGTCCTCGTTCACGTGGAGGAAGTCGCAGCCGGTGATCTGCCGGTCGCCGACCCGTGCCTCGAAGACCAGCGCCGAGTCGCGCCCCGAGGCGTCGTTGATCTCGCGTACGTACCGGAAGTCCTCGAAGACCCGCGTGACGCCGCGCAGGATCGCCGCGGTCGTGGCCTTGCCCGGGTAGGGCCGGAACACGACCGGGCTGGAGAAGACCACGTCATCGGCCAGGAGCGCCTCGATGGCCTCGTGGTCGTCGGCCTCGACGGCCTTGCGGAAAGCGTGCATGCCCACACCTCGCGTCATCATTGATCAGACTGATGGCGATCAGGCTGATATTCAATTTGTTGAGTAGGTGTGCAGGAGAGTAATCACATCGGTGTGCGGTGTCCAGGTACGGTGTCCGGATGTCTCTCAAGTACGCGGTGCTCGCGGCGCTCCTGGAGGGCGAGTCGTCCGGCTACGACCTGGCCAAGATCTTCGACGTGTCCGTGTCGAACTTCTGGTCCGCGACTCCCCAGCAGCTCTACCGCGAGCTGGAGCGACTCGCGGGCGACGGCCTGATCGAGGCACGCGTGGTGCAGCAGGAACGCAGGCCCAACAAGCGGATGTTCACGCTCACCGAGGCCGGTCTGCGGGACCTGCACGCCTTCGCCGCCGAGCCGCCCCGGCCCATCGCCATCCGGGACGAACTCATGGTCAAGGTGCAGGCGATGGACGGCGGAGACCCGGCGGCCACCCGCGCGCTGATCGAGGAGCGCATGGAGTGGTCGCGCGGCAAGCTCGCCCGGTACGAACGGCTGCGCCTCCACCTCCTCGGCGGCCGTGACGAGGCGCAGTACCTGCGCGAGGCCGAACGCATCGGCCCCTACCTCACGTTGATGGCGGGCCGGTCCCTTGAGGAGTCGAACCTACGCTGGGGCGAGCGGGTCCTCGAGATCCTCGACGGACGATTCAACTACGCCGGCAAGGGCGGAATGTGAGGAGGCAGAAGTGGATGACGCGCCTGAGGTGCGGCCCGACGCGTCGCCGCGTGCGGTGCTCACCGACTTCGGCGGTGTGCTGACCACCAGCGTGCTCGACTCGTTCCGCTCGTACTCCGCGCGGGTGAGCGACAATCCGCTGCTGATCGAGCGACTGTTCCGGGAGGACGCGGAGGCGTCGGCGCTCCTCGTGGAGCACGAGTGCGGGCGCATGGACGAGGCCGAGTTCGAGCGGGGCATCGCGGGGCGGCTGCGCGAGAAGGGCGTGGAGGTGGAGGCGGCGGGCCTCGTCGCCGCGATCGGGGCGGGGATGCGGCCGGACGAGAAGATGCTCGCCGCGCTGAGGGGGCTGCGCGCCCAGGGCATCCCGGTGGCGATCGTGTCGAACGCGCTGGGCGACGACTGCTACCAGGGATACGACCTGGACGCGCTCGCCGACGTCGTCGTGATCTCCAGCGACATCGGCTCGCGCAAGCCGGGCCGCCACATCTTCCGGACGGCCTGCGACCGCCTCGGCGTCGAACCGTCCGCCTGCGTCATGATCGACGACCTGGAGCACAATCTGGTCGGCGCGGCACGCCTCGGCATCCGGAGCCTGCACCACGTGGACAGCGACGAAACGGCCCGCGCTCTGGGGGAGTTGTTCGCCACCGGTAAGTAGGCCGGTAGGGAGGCCGGTACGTAAGTCGGCACGCACGCCGGGCCCGGTGCGCCGGACCCGGCGTGAGCCGCTGCCTGCCTCACCCGGCCGCGTACACGTCCTCGACGTACCGCCCTTCCGCGGTCAGTTCGTCCAGCCACCGCTCGGAGTCCGCCGCCGTGGCTCCCGGCGTGCGGTCCCGGTGCAGGGTGCGCAGGGCGTCACGCACGCCCGGCGCCATGCGTGAGCCGTCGCCGCACACGTACACCCGGGCTCCTGCGGCCAGCAGGCCCCACACCTCGTCGCCCTCCGCCGCGATGCGGTGCTGGACGAAGGTCACCCCGTCGACGGGGGCGGCGCTGAAGGCGGGGCGCAGGGAGACCGCTCCGGCGGCTTCCGCGGCGCGCAGCTCATCGGCGTGCAGGAAGTCGGCGTCCGGCGCATCGCACCCGAAGTAGCAGAGAGCGGGCGGGAGTTGGCTTCCACCGGCCGTCAGTTCCGCGCGGTCGGCGATCGTGCCGCGGAACGGGGCGAGGCCGGTGCCCGCGGCGACCATAATGACGGGCGCCGCGTCCGCGTGGTCGATGCGGAAGGCCTCGCGGCAGGGCTGGACGCGGGCCAGGACGGTGTCGCCCGGACGCACCCCGGCCAGGTGCCCGGAGCCCGTGCCGCGGTACAGCAGCCCGCTGCCCGAGCGGGCCGGGGCCTCCAGGAGGGACACCATCAGGTCGGCGTGCCCGGGGCGCGCGCCCGGCGACGAGGACACCGAGTAGTGGCGGGGCCGCAGGGGCGTGAGCACCTCCAGGAGCTGGGCCCACTCCAGTGCCCCGCGCAGGGCCGGGCAGGCCTCGACCAGTTCGAGCAGCGTGCGCCCGTCGGCCGCGCGCGCCCCGGCATCGTCGGCGAGTGCGGTGAGAGCGGCCCGTTCAGGCGGGCAGGGGTTGGCGGCGGCGAGCAAGGCCAGCTGGCCAGTGGTGGGCCGCTCCTGCAACTCGACGTGGTGGGACAGGAGTTGGCGCACCGTCAAGGGGAGGTCCACGGCGAGGCCGTCACGGCGCGGGCGGCCCGCGCGGATGTCGAGCACCGTGTCCAGGTCCACGCCGAGCGCGGCGGCCGCCCGGTCGACGAGGGCTGGGTCGTTGACCGGAAGGACGGTGAGATGGTCGCCGGTGCGATAGGTCACGCCGTCGGGCAGGGCGAGCCGTACGAAGCGCTTCTTGCGGGGGTGACCGGGCGCGGTGAGGTCGTGGGCCTCGCTGACCGTCATCGGAACGAGCCCGTGCCGCGCGGCGAGCGCGTCCAGCGGGCCGCCGGTCACCTCGCGCACCTCGTACGCGTCGGAGGCGGCGGTGGCCTCCGGGGCGTCCAGCGCGTCGGGATCGCCGTACCGCTCGAGAAGCGCCCCGCGCAGCCGCGCCGTGAACTCGCGTACGGAGCCGCCGAGATCGCCCGAGGCGTCGGCCGCCGTCCGCTCCAGGAGCCGGGCGCCGCCCAGCTCCGCGAGCCGCTCGTCGAAGCGCGTCGGGACGTGCTGGTACGTCGCGGCCCAGTTGCGGTCGCCCACACCGAGGACGGCGTACGTGACGTTCTCGGCGGTGGCCGCGGGCGCGCCGTCGAGCCAGGAGGCGAACACCGTGGCGTCGTCGGTGGGCCGGCCGTTGTAGGAGGCGGCCGTGATGACGACCGGGCGGTCGGTGGGCAGCGCGCCCGCGTACTCGTCGAGCGGCGCGACCTCCGTCTCGCAGCCCACCGATGCGGCCTCGTCGGCGAGTTGGGCGGCGAAGTCCCGGCAGGTGCCGTAGTTACTCCCATGCAGGAAGAGCGCGCGCGTGCCGGGCGCGACGCGTGCGGGCAGCGCGGTGGCATCGGGCTCCGCGACCGCCGGGCCCGCCGTCCTGCCCGGCAGCTCGCCGTGCACGCGGTCGGGGGCGGTGCGCGGCGTCAGCGTGAGCGTGAAGCCGTCGGGCTTGAGGGTGAGCGTCTCCTTGACGGTGAGCCGGTAGTCGGCGTGGTCGTGCAGGCGGTAGCGGTGCACCAGCATCCCGAGCAGCATGGTCGCCTCGTGCAGCGCGAACTGCCGCCCGATGCAGGCCCGTTCACCGGTGCCGAACGGCTTGAACGCGTGCGGGGAGCGCGCGGCCTCCGCCTCGGCGGTGAAGCGCTCCGGGTCGAAGAGCTCCGGGTTGTCGCCCCACACGGGCTGCCGGTGCAGCATCGGCGTGAGGACGGTGACGCCCTGGCCCGCGCGCAGCGGGATCCGGCCGCCGAGCAGCGTGTCCTCGCGGGCATGCCGGCCGAACGCCGCGGCCGTCGGCCACAGCCGCAGCGCCTCGTTGAGCACCTGACGGGTGTAGGTGAGCCGCCCGACCTCGTCGAAGGTCGGCTCGATGTCGGCCGTGTCGCCCCACAGGGCATCGACCTCGCGCCGTACGAGGTCGAGGACGGCGGGGTGCTTGGTGAGGTAGTACAGCGCGAAGGACATCGCGCCGGACGTCGTCTCGTGCCCCGCGATCAGGAAGGTGATGACCTGGTTGCGGATGTTGGCGGTGTCCAGCTTGGAGCCGTCGCCGGGGTGCGCGGCGCTGAGCATGAGGCCGAGCAGGTCATCGGCGGGTTCGGCGCCCGGGGCGCCACCGGCCCGCGCGGAGATGACCTCGTCGACCACCTGCGCCAGATAGTCGGCGTCGGCGCGGAAGGCCGCGTCCGCCGCCGCGTGGTCACTGCCCGGCGTGCGGCTCAGCCGCGTCATGCTCCACTCCAGGCAGCGGACCATGGCGTCGACGAAGGGATGCGGCTCGGCCCGCTCGAACGAACCGAAGTCGTAGCCGAACCCGGCGAGCCCGATCGTGTCCAGCGTCATCCGGGTCATGTCGCCCGGCACGTCCACGGGGAGCCCGTCCTTCGCGCCGCGGTCCCACGACTCGATCAGCCGCTGGGCGACGCGCAGCATCATCGGGTGGTAGGTACGCATCGAGCCCAGCGCGAACGCGGGCATCAGGATGTCGTGCGCGCGGGCCCAGTTGGGCTCGTCGTTGTACGCGGTGAAAAGGCCGTCGGCGGTGAACTCGCGCACGTTCTCCAGGGCGGGGCCGACGTGCTTGGCGAAGCGGGTCTCGTCGGCGAGCTCGGTGACGAGATCGAGATCGCTCACGAACAGCGCGTCGCGGCCGTGGAGCCGCCGCCGCACCACGGGCCCGTGACGGCGGACCAGTTCCATGGCCTGCTGCAGCGGGGCGGGCCCCGGCCCGGTGGCGGAGATGTCGATCAGGGGTACACCGTCGAGGCCGGATCCGGCGTCCTGGGGGAGCGGTGCGGTGGTGGTGGGGGGGCATGGCGTGACAACTGCCTTTCGCCGTACGGAAGTCACTGATCCCCAGCTTGATCGCCGGTCCCCGCGGGTCAGCGCCGCAGCACTACATGATTGTGTAGTGGCGAATGATGCACCGCCCTTGACTGCCCCTGGCTGGAAGGAGTCGCCCCGTGGACTCCGCGGACTCCGTGCTGTGGCGCAACCGCGCCATGCTCCTCTTCAACCGCATCCCGATGCCGGTCGCGGTGTGCGACGCGAGCGGGGCGATCATCCTCGCCAACCCGGCGATGGCGGCGGAGTGGGGCGAGACCTCCGGCACCCTGCGGGGCCGCAACGTCCTTGAGCTGTTCCGCCCCGAGGAGAAGACGCAGGTCATTCGGATCGCCGAGGCGGTACGGCTGCGCCACCGCTCGCGCTATCCGGTCGCGGTGCACTGGGAGGCGGCCGACGGGGTACGGCGCCACGGCGAGCTGACGGCGGAGCCGGTGAGCGACACGGTCGATGCGGTGCCCGGCCTGCTCGTGCTGCTCCGCGTCCTGGGCGAGGAGCGCACCCCGGCTCCGGCGCCCGTCGAGGCTGCCACGGCGGCCGAGGCCCGCATCCTGGCCCTGCTGGCCGGCGGCGCCACCACGGCTCGGGCGGCCCGCGAGACGGGCCTCACCCGCGACGGTGTCACCTACCACCTGCGGCGCCTGAGCGAGCGCTGGGGCGCGGCGAACCGGACGGAACTGGTGGCTCGGGCGTACGCGCTGGGGGTTCTCGTCCCGGGGGTGTGGCCTCCGGCCGCGTGAAGCCTGCGGGTCAGCCCGGGGCGTCGCTGGAATCGGCCGCGGAGCGGCGGTACTCGGCGTTGATGCGCTTGGCCTCCTCGAGCTGGTCCTCGAGGATGACGATGCGGCACGCCGCCTCGACGGGGGTGCCCTGGTCCACCAGTTCGCGGGCGCGCGCGGCGATCCGCAGCTGGTAGCGGGAGTACCGCCGGTGCCCGCCTTCCGAGCGGAGCGGTGTGATCAGCCGGGCCTCACCGATGGCCCGCAGGAAACCGGGTGTGGTGCCGAGCATCTCGGCGGCCCGCCCCATGGTGTAGGCGGGGTAGTCGTCGTCGTCCAGACGACCACTGAGCGGAATATCTGCAGTCATGTCACCTCTTGTGCCAACGCGTCGAGGGGCCCTGGTGCCGTACGGCACCAAGGCCCCGAAGGAAATTCAACACCATCTGTCGGCCTTATTGCTGCGCCGACCTCTTGTTTCCGCCGTCCGGCCCGAGAACAGGGCGGGATTGCGGGGATCGCTGATGCGTGACCGGGGACCACCTTCCAATCCGGGGTCTTGCGGCACCCGGGCCGAATCGATCTCGGGCCGGGCGATCCTGATGGCGTCTGCTCCTCCGTTCGTCTCCGATCCATGGGTACGAGAGAAACCCTAATCATGCGACCGCCCAATGTCTACTCCCGCGAGAACAGATTTTGTGCGCTGCTGGCCGAACGCGGCTGCTGCGGGCATGTAAGGCGGGCCTGTAAGGCAGTCATGCGAGGCGGGCATGCAAGAGGGCCCTGCCGGCGCGCGCCGGCAGGGCCCTCCTGGTGTTCTGCGTCGTTACACGGGCGTGGAGGCGCCGAGCATCGCCGACGCGGTCTGCAGCGGGGTGAGGACGCGCGGGGCGGCGTCCTCGGAGGGGGTGCGGCAGGTGAAGCCGAGGAGCGTCATGGCACGGGTGACCTCACCGGCGCTGAAGTCACGACGGTCCTGGCGGGTGATCACCGCTCCCACCTGCTTGATGGGGTAGTGGCGGCGGCCGACGATGACGGAGTCGCCCGTGATGGGCTCGGGCTTGATGCCCTTCATCGCGTCCAGCACCCCACTCTTGGTGAGGTCGAACGGGAAACGGGCGATGACGCAGCGCATGATGCCTCACATGTGAGGAGAGGGGCCGACTGAGAGTGGTGGGGCGATCAACGCGCGAGAGCGAGAACGTCCCGTAGGCGGACCTGGTCCGTGTAGGCGGGGCCTTCGCGGACGGCGATGAGCTGGGCCCGGGTGATCAGGCCCGTGCACTGGTCGTCCTCGTCGCACAGGAACAGATGGCCGGCGCCCGAGCCGGACATGACCGACAGAGCCAGCTCCACGGTCATGTCGTCACGGACCTGAGGCCCGCTCGCGTCCGTGCCGCCGGCGCTTTCGGCGCCGTCGGTCAGCGGGACGGTGGCGGGGTCCGCCGGGCGGGGCTGCGTCTGAACCGGTGTCAAAGGTGCCTCCTGCAGGGATGGATGAGCCTGGTGAACGTGGAGCCTAGGCCGCAGATGCGGACGGGCCCTGCGCGGCGCGGCGCGGGGCACGGTCGGTGCGCCGGTCCTGGGCGCTGCGGCTGCGGCGCCCACGGGACGAGGACGAACTGCCGCGCCGGGGGCGCTCGGCGGCCGGCATGGTGATGGTGACCGGGACGCCCGAGGGGGCCTGGGCGCCGGTGATGCGGCTCAGCTCCTCGTCGCCGGAGCGCACCTGGGCGGTCTGCGGGCTGATGCCCGCGGCGGCCATCAGGCGGCTCATGTCGCGACGCTGATTGGGGGTCACCAGCGTGACGACGCTGCCGGACTCACCGGCGCGGGCCGTACGGCCGCCACGGTGGAGGTAGTCCTTGTGGTCGGTGGGCGGGTCGACGTTCACGACCAGGTCGAGGTTGTCGACGTGGATCCCGCGCGCGGCGACGTTGGTCGCCACGAGCACCGTCACATGACCGGTCTTGAAGTGGGACAGGGTCCGCGTGCGCTGCGGCTGGGACTTGCCGCCGTGCAGCGCCGCGGCGCGGACGCCGCTGTTCAGCAGGTGCTCGGTCAGCTTGTCCACGGCGTGCTTGGTGTCCAGGAACATGATCACGCGGCCGTCGCGGGCCGCGATCTCGGTGGTCGTCCGGTGCTTGTCCGCGCCGTGCACGTGCAGCACGTGGTGCTCCATCGTGGTGACCGCGCCCTGCGAGGGGTCGACGGAGTGGACCACCGGGTCGTTGAGGTAGCGGCGGACCAGCAGGTCGACGTTGCGGTCCAGGGTGGCCGAGAACAGCATCCGCTGGCCCTCGGGGCGCACCTGGTCGAGCAGCGCGGTGACCTGGGGCATGAAGCCCATGTCGGCCATCTGGTCGGCCTCGTCCAGGACGGTGATGCCGACCTGGTTCAGCCGGCAGTCGCCGCGGTCGATGAGGTCCTTGAGGCGGCCGGGCGTGGCGACGACGACTTCCGCTCCGGCGCGCAGCGCGCCGGCCTGCTTGCCGATGGACATGCCGCCGACCACCGTGGCGAGCTTCAGCTTCAGGGCGCGGGCGTACGGCGTGAGCGCGTCGGTCACCTGCTGGGCCAGTTCGCGGGTGGGCACCAGGACAAGGGCCAGCGGCTGGCGCGGCTCGGCGCGCTGGCCGTCCGTACGGGCGAGCAGTGCGAGACCGAAGGCGAGGGTCTTGCCCGAGCCGGTGCGGCCACGGCCGAGTACGTCGCGGCCCGCGAGGGAGTTGGGCAGCGTCGCCCCCTGGATCGGGAACGGGACGCTCATGCCTTCGCGGCCGAGCGCGGCGAGCAGCGGCGCCGGCATCACGAGATCGGCGAAGGCCTCGACGGCCGGGAGCGCGGGGGTGACCGTGACCGGCAGGGCGAACTCGCCCTGGGGTGCGGACGGTCGGCGGCCGTAGCCACCCGAACGGTTCGGGCCGCCGGAGCGGCCGCCGCCGGACGGGGCGCCGAAGCGGCCTCCGCTCCTGCCGCCGCCCGAGCCGGAGCCGTAGCTCGAGCCGGAACCGGAGCCGTAGCCGCCGGAGCGTGCGCGGGAAGAGCGGTCGTTCGTGCGTGTGCGGTTCATGCGGAACCTTCCTTGATGCGGCACGTACCAAGGAAATTCCGCAGCGAGAACGCAGCGCGGAGAATCACGAGAACGGGCCGGGGAAAATGCGTAAAGCGAATCCGGCCGGCTGCAGGTGTTCTGCGGGCGGATGCGCGGGAACGTAATGACGTTCCGGACAGGGACGCGGCGAACAAAAGGTCGATGACGCAGTGTTCGCGCAGAGAATGCGTGGCCCTGGATGTTGCGGGAAATGCACGAGCTGGGGCCCGCACCCCAAGGTGCGGGCCCCAGCTGCGAAGTACGCGTGAGCGTCAGGCGGGAACGATGTTCTCGGCCGTCGGGCCCTTCTGGCCCTGGGCGATGTCGAAGTTCACCTTCTGGCCTTCCTGGAGCTCACGGAAGCCCTGGGCGGCGATGTTCGAGTAGTGGGCGAAGACGTCGGGGCCGCCGCCGTCCTGCTCGATGAAGCCGAAGCCCTTTTCAGCGTTGAACCACTTCACGGTGCCAATAGCCATGTCATATCTCCTTCGGGGCAGTGCCCGGAGTCCGCACTGTGCGCACTCCGTGTCGCCGCGATGATCGCCCCGCCGGAAATGACCGGAAATACAAAAGTGCTCCCACCTGCACAAAAGAGAGGTGAGGGCACTTGAAGTTTTTTGGGAACCACAACTGCAACTGAGATCGACAGTAGCACGCTGCGGTCGGCTCCGTGGGGTAAAAAATGCCGTTCCTGTTGGCGTGCAAGAAACTCTCAGAGCGCCTCACGCTGATTTCTCTCACGGCCGACACACATATTGGTTCACTCAAAACACAGCGTTTCTGCCGCAGCGGCTCGGCCGGGTGATCGCCCCGTGGTCTGCGGGGCGATACGGCCGTGAATCCGGAACCTGCCGACCGCGTCCCCGCCGGCCGGACGCAGGCTCACCGCCACCGGGCCCGCGAACGTGTAGCCCTGCTCGGCGGCGTGCCGGTGGACCTGTGCGGCGAGGTGGCGACTCAGCTCCGCGCCGGTGGTCGTGAGCCGGCGGTGGCTCTCCGGCGGCAGCTCGATGACGAACGCGTTGGGGACGAGAACGCGCTCGTGCCCGAGGATCAACGCGCTGTCGTCGCACTGACGGCGCAGGGTGGCCACCACTTCCCCGCGCCGGTGCCGGGTCGGAAGCACCGTGGTCCACAGGGGCGTCGTCCATCGCTCCATGGTGTGTTCGATCAGGCTGATGAGTCGCATGGCGCTTCGGGTGCCCTGCGCCCGAAGGCACACACTCCGCCAAAAGGGTGGCGGCCCGTGGGCCCTGATCAAGGCGCGGGTGCGGGCCCGGCGCCGAGGACCAGCGCATAGGGGCCGAGGCCGACCAGGCGGCTGCCGGGGACCTGTTCGCGTCCTACGTAGAGGTCGCCGACGGTGCCGGTGTCCGGGTCGAAGGTGACCTCGGTGAGGGTGCCGATGTCCTCGCCGTACTCGGTGAGGACCCGCTTGCCCAGCAGCCTCTTGTGTGCCCGGGAGTGCGAGCTGCTCCGGGGTTCCTCGGCCGTGGCGCCGGTGTCGATGATCACCGCGTCCGGGCCCACCCCGCGCACCGCGGCCCACGGCACGCTGTCGCCGCTCTTGGTGTCCCGCAGGTACAGCTCCGTGATCCGGCGGGTCCGCGGATCGATGCCGAGTCCGGCCACCTCCCCGGCGGGACGCGCGTCCTCGGCGCTGATCACCGGGTGACCCAGTACCTGACTGAGCAGCATCATCGGTCGTTCCCCTTCCGGAACCCCGCCTCACCCGTGGTGCGGATCCGCTCCCACAGGGCGGTCAGCGCGCCGAGGTCGTCCACCGCCTGCTCGGCGAGCGGGGCCGGGATCACCAAGGTGTCCCCGGTCATGGCCAGTTGGCCGTGTGCCGGCAGGAACGCCCGGCGTTCATGGCGGCCCATCGCCTCGGTGGTGGCGACCTCGAAGCCGACCACCCGGCCGCTGGCGCCCCCTTCGACCACCGCGTCGAGCACGGTGCCCAACTCGAGACCGGCATCGCTCAGCACCCGGGCGCCGCGCACCTGCCCGGTGTCGGCCTCGCCCCTGTCCACCACCGCGTCCCTGGCCTGCAGGACCTCGACGGCGGGGATCATCACCGCGTCAGGCCCCAGCGCGTGGACGCCGGACCAGGGCAGGCTCTGCTTGAGCGGACCGGAGAACAGTCCGCGGCCCGCCAGCGTGAAACCGGTGATCCGTCCGCCCGCCGCGTCGAAGACGGTGTCCTTGACCTGGGCCACCGCCTCCCCGCCGAGCGTGACCACGGGCCGCTTGGTCAGCCCGGCGGCGAGCATCAGCGTGGTCATCGGGTCCTCCCGCGTCCCGCACGACGCCCTCGACGGACCACGATCGCGCCGCCGCCCCGGCGCCGGGCCTGAGTTCCCAAGGCCGCACCGGCCAGCAGGAGCAGTGCGACCACTACGACGGTCAGCCACATCCACCAGATCACAGCCGTCCACCTCCCGAGTCATCCCGCGTTGAACCGGGTTCCCCGGAAGAGGCTTCCTATCCCGAAGCGGTTTTTTATACGGAGAGTCAAGTCACGGGAATGTAACGAGAGATGGCGGGTAAGAGCCCGTGCACGGCGCGCTCTCACCCCGAGGGCGCCATGTGTTCCGGGAGTGACGATGGTGGCCCCGACGCCCAGCAGCCCAGCACCCACGGTGGCGTTCGCCGAGCGACATACCGCCGGCCCCGACGTCGCCGCAGCCGAGCCGACGGCCACCGAGCACCCCCTGCCCCTGGGCGGCGGACAGCGCACGGCCGATCTGCGGGCCCTCTCCAAGACGCTCTTCGCCCGCCTCGACGCGCTGGAGGAAGGCACCCCCGAGCACTCCTATGTGCGCAACTCGCTGGTGGAGCTGAACCTCAACCTCGTGCGGTACGCCGCGCATCGGATGCGCCCGCGCGACGAGTCGTACGAAGACGTCGTCCAGGTCGGCACGATCGGTCTGATCAAGGCGATCAACCGCTTCGACCTGCAGCGGGGCGTGGAGTTCCCGACCTTCGCGCTGCCGACCATCATGGGCGAGATCAAGCGCTTCTTCCGCGACACCACCTGGGCCGTGCGCGTTCCCCGCAGGCTGCAGGAGCTCCGCCTCGACCTCGTGAAGGCCACCACCGATCTCGAGCAGACCAACGGGCACGCCCCGACCACGGCCGAACTCGCCGAGCACCTCGACCTGGACGAGGCCGAGATCAGCGAAGGCCTCACCGCGGCCAACGGCTACACCACGGCCTCCCTGGACTTCCCGGCCGACGGGGTCGACTCCGACGACACGCTCGCCGACCACGTGGGCTACCGCGATCCCGAGCTGGACAAGGTCGAGGACCTGCACACCCTGAAGCCGCTCATCGCCGCCCTCCCGGAACGCGAGCGCAGGATCCTCGCGATGCGGTTCGCCGCCGACATGACGCAGAGCGAGATCGGCGCGGAGCTGGGCATCTCCCAGATGCACGTCTCGCGCATCCTGACCAAGATTCTCGGGCGGCTGCGGGTCAAGCTCCTCGACAAGAGGTAGCGCCACGCGGCAGCGCGCGAGCCGCGCCGGGCTGTTTCGGGAGAGGCCACTGGGTTGATCTCGGTACGATGGCTCATGGGGGTGCGATGTCCACTGAGACCCATCGCCTGACCATCACCGAGCTCGCGAGTTGCTCCGACTCCGCGGTGCTGCGGGTCAGCGGCGAGCTCGACCAGTCCTGCGAGGAGTATTTTCTGCGTACCCTCGGCGCTTCCGTCGAGGCAGGCCACCGGCACTTGGTCCTCGACGTGACGGCGCTGATGTTCTGCGACTCGCGCGGGCTCAACTGCCTGCTCGCCGTGCGCTGGCTGCTCGCCCGCCGCGAGGGCAAGCTGCTGCTCGCGGGGGCGGGCCGGCGCCTTTCGGAGATGCTGACGCTGACCGGCAGCACGGAACTGCTCCCCGCCCACCGCACGGTCGGCCAGGCCCTGGGGACCCTGCCCGACGACCAGCGTCCCCAGTGGCCGCCGAGGGAGCCGTAGCCCCCTCGGCAGTCCGCGGCGGGCGGGCCCTCACTCCGTGCGCAGCGCCGTGGCCGTGCGGGCCCTGGCCGCCCAGCCCGCGGGGAGCAGCGCGCCCAGGAGCGCGATGACCACCCCGGCCAGACCCAGCAGGACCAGATGCGACGTCGCGTACACGTCGAGGACCGACGGCGGCAGCGCGGTGCCCGCGGCGCGCCCCATCACCGGCAGCACGAAGCCGTGCAGCGCGAACCCGGCGGGCACGCCCACGAGCCCGCCGACCACACCGATCCCCGCCACCGAGGCCAGTACGAGACTCACGGTCTGCCGCGGTGACATGCCGATCGCCTTGCAGACGCCGAGGTCGTGGACGCGCTCCCGGGTGTCGAGGACGACGGAGTTGAGCACGCCGAGGGCCGCCACGGAGACCAGCATCAAGGTGAGCAGCACCGCCATCGTGTTCAGGACGAGGATCGTGCCCTCCTGCTCCGAGGGGGAATTGGCCACGGCGTCCCCGCCCAGCGGCTCGAGCGTCGCGGAGAGCTTCTCGGCGTACGCGGCGGGGGAGACGCCGGCCTTCACCTCGACGAGGAACGTCTGGGGCTCGACCGTGGGGAAGTCGGCGAGGCCCGCGTGGAGGTGCAGACCGTCGTCCGACGTGTCGAAGGCCTCACCGACGATCCGCAGGGTCCGGCTCTCCTTCCGGAGGGTCACCCGCACGGTGTCGCCGATCTCGGTCCCGGTCCTCTCCAGGAAACGCGTGGACACGACGAGCTGCCCCGCGCCGCTGATCCAGTGGCCGGAGATCATCTCGTACCCGCCCGATCCCATGTCGCCCTGGTAGAGGCTGGCCCGGACCGGTCCCGAGATCCCGCCCACGGTGGCCTCGGTCTCCGTCAGGCCGTAGTACGAGCCGGTGCCCGCCTGCGCCTCGACGGCGGCGCGCACCTTCGCCGGGTCGGCGGCCGGGGGAGCCGAACCGGCCTCCGAGGAGCGGGGTTTGGCGGGGCCTTGCGGCGGCCCGCCCCCGCTGAACACGGTGACAGCGGCGCGCTCCTCGGGGTCCGACGCGTCACCGACCGCGTTGAGCGACGCCGTGAGACCCACCGCGAAGGTCGCCGCGACCGTGCCGAAGGCCACCGCGAGCAGCATCGCGAGCGTACGGACCGGGTGCGCGAAGGGGCTGGCGAGACCGTAGGTCACCGCCCGCGGCAGCGGCAGCCGACCCGCCGCCCGGTGTGCCCACTGACCGCGCCCCGTGCGCGGCGCCCGGCCCACCGCGATGGCCTCGACCGTGCGCAGCCGCCCGGCCCGCAGCGCGGGCACGAGGGCCGCGACGCCGACGACGAGCAGCGCGGCGGCCGGCACCACGACGTCCACCCACCAGGCCACCGACAGCGATGCCGTGCCGTACACCTCCTCGGTGCCGTCCAGGAGCGGGACGGCCAGCAGGTTTCCGAGCACGACGCCCAGCGCGATGCCGATGCCCGCCGGGATCAGCGCCTGGGCCACATAGGCGCGCACGACCTCGCGCGGTGTGAAGCCGATGGCCTTGAGGATGCCGATCCTGCGCAGGCTCGTGCCGACCGCGCCACTGATCACACTCCCGACGATGATCACGGACATCGCGATGCCGAGGACACCGAACGCGATCAGGAACGGAATGGTTGGCGCCGCGCCCTGGTCGGCGGCGCGCTTGGTGTCCAGATAGGACTGGGTGCCGAGCAGCGCCCCGGACGAAACCGCGGCGGCGATCTCCTTCCGGCCCGCGGTGATCTGCGCGTTCGTGTCCGCGGAGTCGAGGCGGTAGAGCATCTGGCTCGTGACCGGACTGTCCTTGGACGCCAGCGCCCTGACCTGTGCGGGCGTCGCCCAGGCACCCGCGGTCTTGCTGACCGAGACCGCGAGGCCGACGACCTTGAGGGTCCTGCCGTCGGCGGTGTCCGACGTCCTCAGGGTGGAGCCGGGCTCGAAGGCGGGTCCGGCGAAGGACTCGTCAAGGACGATCTCGCCCGGTTTCGTCGCCCAGCGGCCGGACTTGAGGTCCAGGTCGTCCACGGAGCCCGTCGGGGTGGAGCGCCCCGCCAGGGTCATGGCCGGTACCTGACCGCCGTCCGGGGCCACCGGGTGGATCGTCGTGAGCGGGTAGGGACCACCGCTCGCGGTGACGCCGTCGAGGCGCCCGGTGGCCTCGATCCGTGCCGTGCTCGTCCTCGCCGGATCGAACTGGGCGGTGAGATGCGCACCGTGCTGCTGCGCGAAGGCGTGGTCGAAGGGGGCGTTCGCGGCGACCATGAGGGACCCGGCGACCACGGCCGATGCCACGGCCATCATCGTGGCCACGGCGATCACCAGGGTCTGCACCCGGCGCCGGCCCACCCCGGAGCGCACGACGCGGCCGAGCGCGCCGCTGCCGAAGCCGCTCACCGCAGGGCCTGCGCATGCGTGTCGAGGGCGAGACGGCCGTCGACCAGGTGAATCGTGCGGCTCGCGCAGGCCTGTGCGAGCGCCAGGTCGTGCGTGACGAGGACGATCGTCTGCCCGCCGCGGTGCAGATCCACGAGCAGCTCCCGTACGTCGTGGCCCGACGCGGTGTCGAGCGCACCGGTCGGCTCGTCGGCGAGGAGCAGCGCGGGGCGGTTGACCAGCGCCCGCGCGACCGCGACGCGCTGGCGTTCGCCGCCGGAGAGACGGCCCGGATAGGCGCGGGCGTGCTTCTGGATGCCGAGGATCTCCATGAGCTCGACGGTGCGGGCCGCCGCCTTCTTCCGTGCCGTTCCTGTCAGTTGGGCGGGCAGCTGGATGTTGTCGGCGACGGTGAGGTCGTCGAGCAGGTTGAAGAACTGGAAGACCATGCCGATCTGTTCGCGGCGGAAGCGGGCGAGCGCGTGTTCGCTCAGCCGGTCGATGCGCCGCCCCGCCACCGTGACCGTGCCGTCCGTCGGCTTGTCCAGGCCGGCGACGAGATTCAGGAGCGTGGACTTGCCGCTGCCGGAGGGACCGGTCACCGCGAGCGCCTCGCCCTGGGCGACACCGAGGTCGAGCGGGCCGAGCGCGGGCGCGCCCGCGCTGTCGTAGCGCTTGGCCACGCCCTTCAGTTCGATCACGTGAGTCATGGCAGGTGTCCGTCCTTGAGGTCGATGGCTCATGCCGTGCCTGCTCGGCGAAGGTAGGAGCGGGCGCCGTCCGGCCGCGTCGGCCGCGGCACCGACATGCGGTGCTTCCCGCGGATGACTCCGGCACGGGGTCATCACAGCGACGTACTCCCGTGGTACGGCAGCCCGGCCGCGCAGGCTGATGCGGACCGGAGCGGGCGGGTCGCACAATGAGCCGGTGGACACGGGAGAGCGCCGCGGGCGGCGTCAGCAACTGCGGGACGCGTTCCGGCCGGAGGCGAGGCCCGCCCCGCTGTCGCGCCGGGCGATGCGGATCGATGTGGCCCTCGCGGTCCTGCTGACCGTCGTCGCCCTGATCGTGGCGGCGCGGTACCCCGACAGCGGGCCGGTCACGATCGGGCAGGACGTCTCCTCCGGGCCGTCGGATCCGCCTCCGGAGCCCGGGGAGCCGCCTCCGATGCCCGAACCGCCGCTTCCGGAGCCCGGGGAGCCGCCTCCGATGCCCGAACCGCCGCCGCCGGGGCCCGAGATGCCGCACCCCGTGACCTACGCCGCGCCGTGGCCGCTCGTCGCCCTCTCGGCGCTTCCGCTGGCATACCGGCGCAGGTATCCACTGGCCGCGTTCGCGGCGGTGTTGGGCATCGCGCTGGTCATCGGCGAGGACCGGACCTCCTGGATCAACGTGCTGACCTGCGTCATCGGTGCCTACAGCGCGGTCATGTACAGCCGTTACCGGATGCGGGCGATGGCCGTGCTGCTCGCCGCCGCCGTCCTGGCGGGCATCGGCTTCCGGGACACGGAGCCCGTCCTGCCGGGCTGGTCGAGCCCGGCGGTCGTGCTCCTGGTGGCGGGGGTGCTCGCCGGCCTTGTCCGGCTCTGGCAGCGGCAGTTGACGGCGAGCAAGGACCGGTACGCGCAGCTGCAGCGGGAGCAGGCGGAGGCCATGCGCCGCGCGGTGGACGAGGAGAGATCCCGGATAGCCGCTGAACTGCACGACGTGGTGACCCACAATGTGAGCGTGATGGTCATCCAGGCGGGCGCGGCACGCAAGGTGATGGACGCGGCACCGGAACGGTCGAAGCAGGCCCTCCTGGCGGTCGAGGCCGGAGGCCGGGCCGCGATGGCCGAACTGCGGCATGTGATGGGCCTGTTGGCGGCCCCGGACACCGGCAGGCCCGACAGCCCCGCGGACGGCCTCGAACCACAGCCCGGCCTCGGTCAGCTCGACGCCCTGATCGAACGGGTCCGTGCCGCGGGGACACCGGTGCACGTCACGGTGGTCCTGCCGCAGGACCCGCTGTCACCCGGCGTGGACCTCGCGGCGTACCGCGTCGTCCAGGAAGCCCTGACCAACACGATCAAGCACGCGCCCGGCGCCGAGGCATCCGTCACCATCGGCTGCGCCGACGACCGCCTGGAGATCGAGGTCGTCGACACCGGCGGCGTGCGGGACGCACCGCCGGCGGGCGGCAACGGCCGCGGTCTCATCGGCCTGCGCGAGCGCCTCGCGGTCTACGGCGGCGAACTCACCGCAGGACCGACCCTCACGGGCGGCTACCGCATCAAGGCCCTCATACCCTGGCGCACCGCATGAGCCGGTCCCCGCTGCGCATCGTCATCGCCGACGACCAGGCCCTCGTGCGCACCGGTTTCGGGATGATCCTGGCCGCCGACGGCATCGAGGTGACGGCCGAGGCGGCCGACGGGGCCGAGGCGGTCGCCGCCGTCCGGCGCACCCGGCCCGACGTCGTCCTCATGGACATCCGTATGCCGCAGATGGACGGCATCGAGGCCACCCGGCGGATCCTGGGCGGTGAGGGCCCGCACGCGACGCGGGTCATCATCCTCACCACGTACGACCTGGACCACTACGTCTACGCGGCGCTCACCGCGGGCGCCAGCGGCTTCCTGCTCAAGGACGTCACCCCCGAGCACCTGGTGGCCGCCGTACGCCTGGTGCAGTCCGGTGACGCCCTGCTCGCGCCCGCGATCACCCGCCGCCTCATCGAACGCTTCGCCATCCAGGCGGAGGGCGAAGCGGCGACCCTCCACCGGGACCTGTCCGGCCTGACGCCCCGCGAGCTGGAGGTGCTCCGGCTGCTCGCGACGGGCCTGAGCAACGCCGAGCTCGCCGACCGCCTGTTCCTCAGCCCGACCACGGTCAAGACGCACATCGGCCGCATCCTGTCCAAACTGGACCTGCGGGACCGTGTCCAGGCCGTCGTGCTCGCCTACGAGACAGGACTGATCTCACCGGGAGGCCGGCGCGAGGGCGCCTGACATCGCCGCCGTCCCACGCCGTCTCCTGAGGCTCAGCGGCGCCCTCGGAACTTGCCGAGCATCCGCTTGGCCTGGGCGCGCTTCTTGGGGTCGGCCGATGCCTGGCGGGCCTGGTGGATCGCCCGCTGCCCTTGAGGGCTTCGGATGAACTGCTTGATGCGGTTGATGACTCCGGCCATGTCGACTCCTCAGTCGTGAGAACTGACAGCCTACGACGGGGTGTTCGCGCGGTACCCCGGCGTGCCGCCGGTGCGGGGGGCCGCGGCGGCGAGAATGGTCCGTTGGTCCTTCTGTGGCTCGGTGTGATGCCGTGAGAGTGGGCCAATGGCTCAGTGAAACTGGTGTCGGTTGAGCCAGTAGGGCCTTGGATGGTGTGATGTGTCTGTCGATGGCGCTGCGGATCCCCGCGGCGCCTTTTCCATGTGCGCAGGTCGAGCTGGACGCGAAAGGGGCGGGGAAGCCGTGCTGAAGAGGGTGTTCGTGGCGCCGGACCCGGGGCGGGTGCGGTTGCGGTTCGCCGCGCGGGCCGTCATCGGCATCGCGCTGGCGGTGACCGTGTGCGGTCTGGCCGGGCACTCGCTCGTCGCGGCGATCACCGGTGGGCTCGCGGCGCTGCTCGCCCTCTTCACCGTGGGCGACGCGACCGTGCGGGGCCAGGCCCTCACCACGGCTCTGCTGCCCGTCGTCGGGTTTCCCGTGCTTGCTCTCGCGGCGTTCCTGCATGACGTACCCGTCGCACGGGACGTCGCCTTCCTCGCCGTACTGGGCGCGGGTGTGTACGCGCGGCGGTGGGGGCCGCGCGGGCACTCGCTCGGGGTCTTCGCGTTCATGACCTTCTTCGCGACGCAGTTCCTGCACACGGTGCCGGAGCAGCTGCCCGAGCTGTTCGCCGCCATCCTGCTGTCGCTGTGCGCATCGTCGGCCGTCCGGTTCGGGCTGTGGTGCTACGAGCGGCGCCTGCCGCCCGTCCTCGCGCCCACCGTGCCGGGAGGCAGGGGTCTTGCCAGGACGACCACCCGGCAGGCGGTCCAGGCGACGCTCGGCGGCGCCTTCGCGCTCGCCGCGGGACAGGTGCTCTCCCACGAGCGGTGGTACTGGGCCGTGGGCGCCACCTGGTGGGTGTTCGTGAACACCGCCTCGAGCGGGGAGACGCTGGTACGGAGCTTCCGGCGGGTGCTCGGCACGGTGATCGGCATCGGCGCGGGCTTCGTCCTCGCGGTCCCGCTGCACGGTGCGCCGGTGCCCTCGGCGGTCATCGTCGCCGTCAGCGTCTTCGGGATCTTCTACACGGCCGCGGTCTCCTACACCTGGATGATGCTCGCGGTCACCGTCATGGCCGGGGTGCTCTACGGACTGCTCGGGGTGCTGAACCCGGGGCTGCTCGCGCTGCGGGTCGCGGAGACCGGCGTGGGGGCGCTGGGCGCCGTACTCGCCGTGCTCCTCGTCCTGCCCGTCACCACGCACGCCACGACGAACGCCTGGATCGAGCGCGCCCTGCGGTGCGTGCACACCTGCACGGCGGAGGCCGCGGCCCGGCTCGCCGGGTCCGAGAGCGCCGATCCGGCGCCGCGCGTCGCCGAGCTGGAGCAGCTCCTCGGGAAGGTGCGGTTCTCGCTGGCCCCGCTGGTGCACCCCTTCAGTCCGCTGCGGGCCCGCAAGGAACGCGCACGGCAGGTGCTCGCGCTGCTCGACGCCTGCGCCCGCGAGGTGCGCGGGCTCGCCTCGATCGCCGCGGACCCCGAGGCCTCGCACGACGACCGGCTCGCCGCAGCCTGCTGGCGCGTGGAGGCCGCGGTGGAGGCGCTCACCGCACCGGAGGCCGCGGGCGGACCGGCCACCGACGCCGTCGCCCTGCCGCATCCCTCCCCCCTCGAGCCCGTGCTTGCCCATCTGCACGGCCTGGAGAAGGCACTGGTCGAACTGGCCGTGCCGCTGCGCAGCCCGACGCGTACGCCTCTGATCGGGGCCTGAGCAGGGCCTGAGCAGGGTCTGAGCAGGGTCCGAGCGGGGTCTGGGCAGGGCCTGTGCAGGCGCCATCCCCTCGGTCGCCCGCGGGTCGGACCGGTCACACCAATCGATGACTCCGGCCGATGACACATGGTTGGCCCGTCGCGTGGTAGATGAACTTCCGCTCCTCCGGGCGCCGGGCCCAGCCGTGCGCCTCAGTCCGGAGGGTGCTGCCGGACCGTGAGGCGCGCGACTGGAAGGGATGCTGACCATGCCGGAGGAATCACCGTCGATCGTGCACGACGTGTCGGTGGCGGCGGCTGTCGGGCGACGCGCGCTGCCCAACCGGCTCTGCACCGCCTTCACGGAGTCCCTGGGCGCGCAGCGTGCGGCCCTGTCCTGGCTGCCACGGCTCGAGCACTGGCAACTGCTGCACGCCACCGACGAGCCCGCCCTGCAGGCCGAGGCCGCGCAGTTCACCCGCGCCGACGGCCCCTCGGTCAGCGCCGCACTGGGCATGCAGCCCGTGTTCGTGCCGGACCTGCGCGACTATCCGTGCCGCACCGGACCGCCCCTGACCGAGGAACTGCCCGACACCCGGCGCGTGCTGGCCCTGCCGCTGCACTCCCGCCACACACCGGTCGGCGTGCTGTGTCTCTACTACACCGAGCACACCGACGTGACCCCCACCCACATCAGCCACGCGCAGCGCGCCGCCGGTCTCGCCCTCGACGCACTGATGCGCTGGCGGCCCGTGCACGCGGGCACAGGAAGCCGCCGCCCGGTGTGGACCACCAGCACGCGCGCGGCGCGCTGGGAGCGCATCCACCAGGCGGCCGACTACGTCGCCGCCCGCGAAGACTGCGCCGTCGCCGAGGCGTTGGCATGGCTGCAGGGGATGAGCGCACGCGACGGCCTCTCGCTGCTCGACGTGGCCGACACCGTCCTGCAGCCCTCCCGCGCCCACCACTGCGACGAGCTCGAAGGAAGGAGCGGCCATGAACGAGTCCGTGGAAGTGCTGCTTGACCGCGTCCAGGACCGCGGAGGCTATGCGGAACGGCAGGAGGCGGCAGGGGCCGTGCAGGGCGTCCTTGAGGTCCTGGGCGCGCACCTGGTGGGGGACGACCGCACGGATCTGGCCCGGCTGCTGCCCCGGCCGTGCGGCCCGCTGCTCACCGACGGCTCACCGGCCAGCGAACCCCTGACGCCCGCGGCCTTCGTCGCGGCGGTGGGCGCACACGTCGACATCGACGCGGGGCAGGCCCGCCGTGCCGTCACCGCGGTGCTCGCCACGGTCGCGGAGGTCGCCGACGACGCGCTGCTGCGCCGCATCCTCACGCAGCTTCCGCCGGGGCACGCCGGTCTGTTCGGCCGTACGGACCCCACATGATCTCCGCTCTCCGCGCACTTGGTCCGGCTCCACCCGACGGGCAGCGGAAAGCGCGGACAAGACACCCCCTGAGCAGACAAGACACTCCCTGAATGGAGGCTCGTGATGGCACGGACAGTTCCGCAGGGCAAGACCGTGAAAGAAGCGGGGGGCCCGAGCGCTCCCGGCGTGCCGCCGCTCTCCCGATGGGCGCGTGGCGTGGCCATGCTGGTGGCCTTCGCGGGGACACTGGTCTTCGCCGTGCTCCTCGCCCGGCTGACGCTGGAGCCGTCGGCCGCCTCCGAGTCCTTGACGCACAGCAATCTGCGCCCCGGCGACTCGATCCGTGACTATCTCGCACAGCCCGCGTTCCGCGACACCGTCAAGCAGCTCGGCGGCAACATCGTCCTGGGTCTGCCGTTCGGCATGCTGCTGCCGGTGCTCGTGCCCCGGGCCCGGGGCCTCCTGCGCGTCATCGCCGTCACGGCGCTGGTGATGCTCCTCGTCGAGCTGGCCCAGGGCTTCCTCGTGACCGGGCGGGCCTTCGACGTCGACGACGTCCTGCTCAACACGTCGGGCGCCGTGCTGGGTTACCTGCTGATCGGCCGCAGGCTCGGCCGCGCCGTGCATCCCCGCCGCCGGCATTGGTGGCACCGCTTCACCAAGCGGCCGACCGCCGCCGACTAGCGGCAGGGGGGCACTTCGCGCGGTCGGGCGCGAGGTCACACGTCAGACGGTCAGACGGCCGATGACCTGCGGGTCGAGGCCGGTCAGTTGGGCGATGCGCGGCCCGGGGACGCCCGCGGCCAGCGCCCTGTGCACCAGCGCCTCCCAGTCCTGGGTCGTCTCGCGGAACTGCAGCAGTTCGCCCTCCATGTCCGTGACGGACTGGGGCGCACACTCCTGCTGGACCCGCAGCGCCTCCTCCTCGCTCAACGGAATGGGCAGGCGCTCGGCGCCCTCGGGGATGAACGCCTCGGCGTCGGCGGGCAGGATCCTGACCAGTTCGGACGAGGCCGACACGTCGTGAGCCTGCAGCCAGCCGTGCACGGCGGGGGTCTCCGCGCACTGAAGGGTGCCGACGGCAGCCAGCGCGGTCCCCAGCCGGGGGTGCCGGTCAGGAAGGAGGAAGAGGTAAGCGTCGTCGGCCATCGCGGGAATTCGCCTTCTCGGTCGGACATCAGCGGCGCAGTGATGCTAACGCCCCGTGAGCGGTCCCAACGCCGCCTTTCCTCCCCCGTCCCCCGACCGGGGAGCGTCAGCGCGTGGTGAGCATCCCGACGCGCAGGCGGGCCAGGGTCCGGGACAGGAGACGCGAGACGTGCATCTGGGAGACGCCGAGCTGTTCGCCGATCTGCGACTGGGTGAGTTCGTCGACGAACCGCAGGCGCAGGATCTGCCGGTCGCGCTCCTCGAGTTGGGCGAGCAGCGGTGCCAGGGCGTGGAAGTCCTCCACGAGTTCCATGGCGGGGTCCTCGGCGCCGATGAAGTCGGCGAGGGCCGCCTCGCTGTTGTCGCGTTCGCCGTGGAGGGTGGCGTCGAGGGAGGTGGAGTTGTAGCCGTTGGAGGCCGTGCGTGCCTCGATGACCTCGTCCTCGGTGAGGTCCATCAGCTCGGCCAGTTCAGCGACCTTGGGGGCGCGGCCGAGACGGGTGCTCAGCTCGTCGGTCGCCTTGGCGAGTTCGACGCGGGCCTCCTGGAGGCGGCGCGGAACGTGGACGGCCCAGGAGGTGTCGCGGAAGAACCGCTTGATCTCACCGACGATGTACGGCACGGCGAACGTGGCGAACTGGACCTCGCGGGAGAGCTCGAAGCGGTCGATGGCCTTGATCAGACCGATCGTCCCGACCTGGACGATGTCCTCCATGTCGTTGCTGCGATGGCGGAACCGCCCTGCGGCGTACCGGACCAGCGACATGTTCATCTCGACGAGGGTGTTGCGGGCGTACTGGTACTCGGGTGTGCCCTCTTCGAGTACGGCGAGCCTGGTGAAGAACAGCTTCGACAGGTCGCGGGCGTCCTTGGGCTCGACCCCCTGCGGGGAGACGATCTCCGGCAGCTCCGCGATGCCTGTGTCCGTGGATGTCCCGGTGGCCGTAGTCATGGTTGCCCTCCCCTGTCCGTACCGGCCCTCCGTCGTCCCCCGACCGGCCGGTGAAGCGCACGTACCCAGACGCCGGTGCTTCATGCACCCCGTCGCGCAACAAGATCCGTTATGTGTTCGAGCGTTATAGATTCCGCATGACGGGCAAGTGTGCATCTCGGACAGCGGCCACCCCATATTCGGACAGAGGCCACCCCGTACGAGGAGGGCTCATGAAGACGCACGGGATGCGACTGGACACAGGACCGTCGGACCAGGCGGTTTTCGACAAGCGGCCGGAAGCCGTCGCCCACGCGCGGGATTTCGCCCGCACCTTCGTGGACAGGCTCGACCCCCCGGTGGACACCCAGGACGCGGCGAGCATCGAACTCGCGGTGTCCGAACTCGTCACCAACGCCGTACGCCACGCGCTGGGGGCGTCGTGCTCCCTGCGCCTGCAGGCAGAGCCGGACGGCGTAGCGGTGGTGGTCGGCGACGCCGATCCGCGACCACCGCGGGAGCGGGCGCCCGACCTGGTCGGCGGCACCGGCGGGTTCGGCTGGCCCATGGTCCAGCACATGGCCAAGGCGGTCACCGTGACCAGCGGGCCGCACGGCAAGACCATCCGGGCCGTTCTGCCCCGATGACGGCGGCCTCATGACGGCGGCCCCGCCGTGCGGTGGACGCCGCGTGGTGAGGCGCGGGGCATGAGAGCACGCGGGCGGGGCAGGAGAGCTCAATGGACGACCTGTCTCAGCTACTCCAACAGACCATGCGCCGCCGTCATTTGACGCCGCAGGCGATCGCGGACAAGACCGGGATCCGTACCCCGCGCATCCGGGCCTTCGCCGAGGACGGCGCCGAGGGGCCCGTCCGCCCGACCGACGAGGAACTGGCCGAGCTGGCCGGTGCCCTCGCACTGCCCGCCATCAAGGACGCCACCGGGCCCGCGGCCGCGGCAACCTCTCCTTGACCCATCTCTGATCCATCCCTGACCTCTCGCCGACCGCGAGGCCCACGCCGGCCTGCCGTTCGCGGTCACGGTGGACAATTCGCCCGCGTCTGAGGCATGTTCACCGCGCACGCACAGGGTGGATCACCCCATGAGAGGGGTAACTCCGCGGCTGACAGACGTGCGGACCGCGCGGGAGCGGTTCGCGCCCCCGAGCCGCCCCAGGGGGTGCGCCATGCGGAATTACCTGCGCAGGGCCGGACACGGAGCCCCTGCGGACCGCGGTACGCGGGGTGCCGAGATCCCCGCCGATCTCCATCAGCGTGCCGCCGACACGGCCTGCCCGGAGCGTGTCGGCGGCCATGAGGAGGCCGCCGCCCCGTCGTGGCCGCGCCCCGCGGACGGCGCGCCGGCCGGGCCCGCCCTGCGCCGGGCCGCCGCCGACTTCGTCCGCCTCCACCACGGCGAGGCCCACCGCGGTGACCCCGCGCCACGGATCGCCCAGGTGTTCGCCGAGATCGCGGAGACGGGGACGTACCGCCACACGCACGACGAGCTCGTCTTCGGCGCCCGGCTCGCCTGGCGCAACGCCGCCCGCTGCATCGGACGCCTCTACTGGCGCTCCCTGCGCGTCCTGGACCGCAGGGAGCTGACCGCCGCCGACGACGTGGCCGCCGCGTCGGCGGACCATCTGCGCGCCGCCGTCAGCGACGGACGGCGGATCAGGCCGCTCATCACCGTCTTCGCGCCCGACGCGCCCGGCCGTCCGGGGCCCCGCATCTGGAACGAGCAGCTCATCCGGTACGCGGGCTACCCGCGCCCCGGCGGAGGTGTCGTCGGCGACCCGCGCAACGCCGGGATCACCGCGTTCGCGCGCGGCCTCGGCTGGCCGGGCGGCCCCGGCACCCCCTTCGACGTACTGCCCCTGGTGATCCAGGGATCGGGGGAGGGGCCCCGCTGGTTCCGGCTGCCGCCCGACGCCGTCCTGGAGGTACCGATCGAGCACCCCGATCACGCCTGGTGGGCGGGGCTCGGACTGCGCTGGCACGCCGTGCCCGCGCTGGCCTGCATGTGCCTGGAGATCGGGGGCGTCTGCTACCCGGCGGCGCCCTTCAACGGCTGGTACATGGGCACCGAGATCGGTGCCCGCAACCTCGCCGACAGCGATCGCTACGACCTGCTGCCGCGCGTCGCCGAACGGCTCGGGCTCGACACGGCCAGCGACCGTTCGCTCTGGAAGGACCGCGCCCTCGTCGAACTCAACCGCGCGGTGCTCCACTCCTTCGACCGGGCCGGTGTCACCATGTCCGACCACCACACCGAGTCCCGGCGCTTCCTGACCCACCTCGGCCGCGAGGAGAGCAAGGGCCGCGCCGTCGGCGCCGACTGGTCCTGGATCGTGCCGCCCCTTTCCGGCAGCACGACCCCCGTCTTCCACCGCACGTACGACACCGTGGAGCGGCATCCGGCCTACGTCCACCACCCCGAGGCCCTCGCCAGGACGCGGGGTGAGTGCGGTGAATCCCTGGTCCGGGACGCCCCGGTCTAGAGCGCCTTGGTCTAGACCGACTGCTAGCGTCTGCCGCACGAGTGCCCCCTGGACGCGGTGCTCGGTCGAGAGTCGAGAGGGGAACGCAGTGGTCGGCGGGCACGGGAGCAGTCAACGGGCGTACATCGGGTCCTTCACCGCGGCGGGCGGGGCCGGGATCCTCACCGCGGCCGTCGACACGGACAGCGGTGCGCTGACCGTCCTCGGCGCCACGGACACGGTCGCCGATCCCTCGTATCTCGCGCTGTCGGCCGCGGGCGACATGCTCTACGCCGTCAGCGAGACGTCCGACGGCGCCGTCGCGGCGTACCGCCTCAGCGGCGACAAGGCCGAGCAGGCCGGGCCGCCGGTGGCGGTCGGCGGGGAGGCGCCCACCCACATCGCCCTGCACGCCGGGCACGTCCTCACCGCCAACTACGGTTCCGGCAGCGTCACCGCCGTGCCCGTGCGCTCCGACGGCAGTCTCGCCCCCGCCCTCTCCGGCGTCCTGCGGCACACCGGTGCGGGACCCCACCCGCAGCGCCAGCAGCGGCCGCACGCCCACCAGGTCCTGCCCGATCCGAGCGGCCGCTGGGTGGTCAGCGTCGACCTCGGCACCGACTCCGTACGCGTGTGCGAGCTCACCGCGGACGGTGAGCCGACCCTGCACCGTGAGATCGCGCTGCGGCCGGGATCCGGCCCGCGGCATCTCGTCTTCCACCCGCGCGGAGACCGTGCGTACGTCCTGAACGAGCTCGCCCCCACCGTCACGATCTGCGCCTGGGACGCCGCCGACGGGGCCCTCAAGCCGCTCGGCGAGGCGGCCGTCCTGCCGGGCCCCGCGGACGGCGACGGCGAGGCCTTCCCCTCGGAGGCCGTCGTCGCACCCGACGGCCGCTTCCTGTGGACCGCCACCCGCGGCCAGGACGTCATCTCGGTGCTCGCGCTCGACGACGCGGGGGACAGGCCGCGGCTCACCGCCACCGTCCCCTGCGGCGGCCACTGGCCGCGTGACCTGGCCATCGACCCGTCCGGGCGGTTCCTGTACGCGGCCAACGAGCGGTCCGGCGACGTGACCTGGTTCGTGATCGACCCGGCGACGGGCATCCCGCGCCGCGCGGGCTCCGTCGATGCCCCTGCCGCGTCCTGCGTGATCTTCGGCTGAGCCGCCGCGCCCCGTTCACGCCGTCGGGCCCGCCCCCTGCATCAGGGGGCGGGCCCAACGGCGTGACGGCATCAGGTCTGCCGGCGCGGTGCGGTCAGTGGACCGGCGCGCCCGACGGCTGCTGCGGGGCGATCCCGAGCGCCGACGTGTACTTGGAGAGGGCCAGCTTGCCGATGGCAGGGTAGGCGCCGAGCGACTCGGCGACCGAGCAGCCGGCCTCCTTGGCGGCGGCGTCGAGCAGGCTGCCGTCGATCTCGGGACCGATCAGGTACGGGGCGAGCGCCAGCTGCGTCGAGCCGGAGCCGCGCAGCTCCTCCGCGGTGTTCGCGATGGCGCCCTCCTGGTCGAGCGCGGCGGCCATCACCGGCACCGCGAGGCGGGCCGCGAGCAGCATGCCGGTGATCCCGGCGGCCTGTACGGCCTCCTCGCCGCCGACCGTGGCGAGGACGATGCCGTCCGCCGCGGTGGCCACGGTGAACAGACGGGCGCGGTCGGCGCGGGCGAGCCCGGCCTCCGACAGACGCACGTGCAGCCCCTCGGCGAGCAGCGGGTGCGGGCCGAGGACGTCCGTCAGCTCGGCCGGGGCCCGGCTGTCCATCACGGCCTGGCGCACGCGCCGCATCAGCGCGTTGTCGGGGCCCGCGAGGAGGGGCACCACGACGGCGACGGGGCCGTCGGGCTCGGCGACGTCCGACCCCGCGGCACGCGCCTGCTCATAGCGGGCGGTGCGCTCGGTCGCGGCGTGCGCGAGCACGGACTGCAGCGAGGGGAACTCCGGGAACGAGGTGGTCGTGGCGTCCTCGGTTCCGTCGAGGTACCCGATGCGTGCGTCAAGGCCGGGCAGCTCGGAGCGGGCGATGCTCACGACCTCTTCGGCGAGGCTGCGCGTGGCGGTGCTGGGTACGCCCGGTACGGCGAGAACGAGCGCGGGCGCGTTCTCGGGAGCCGCCACGGGCTCCGGCCGGCGGTGCCGACCGGGCTGGCGGGGTCGCGGCATTCGTACGGGCAGGCCTGATGCGGGCCCGGTGGGGGAGCTCATGGCCCCGCATGCTACTGGTCTCGGGGGCTTCGCTGTTCGGGGAGGGTACAGGTGGGCGGTATAAGTCCGCTTTTGTCTTATGAGTTACGTAGTGGTCAACTGTCACGCTATGTAAGTGGTCAACTGTCGTACCCGGTGTGCTCGGTGTGATCGGTGTGCTCGGTGTGGACGGTGAGCATGTGCGGGTCGAGCGGCAGGCGCGACCGCTGCGCGGCGATGTCGCGGGCGATGCGCACGGCGCCGTCCAGCGGGTCGCCCGCGGCCGGCGCGAGGCGCACGTGCGGCAGACGGCCCTTCAGCTCCGCCCGCACCGGGTCGAGCAGCACGTCACCCATCTTGAACAGGCCTCCGGTCAGCGCGACTTCGGGCCGCTCGCCCCGGCCCCCCGCGCCGGACGCCGGGCAGACGGCCGCCGCGGCTTCGGCGATGTGCCGGGCGGCGTCCCGCAGGATCGCCCGGGCCACGAGGTCGTCGGGGGCGCAGCGCGCCACTTCGGGCGCGAACGAGGCGAGCATCGCGGGCCGGTCCGTACGGGGATAGAGCTGACCGGGCACTCCTGACGCGGGGCCGAAGAGCTCCTCGGCGCGGGCGAGCAGCGCCTTCGAACCGCCGTGCCTGCCGTCGAACGCGCGCATCGCCGCCTCCAGGCCCGCGCGGCCGATCCACGCGCCGCCTCCGCAGTCCCCGAGCAGATGCCCCCAGCCGTCGGCGCGGTGCCAGGCGGTCAGATCCGTGCCGATCGCAATCATGCCGGTGCCCGCGGCGACGACCGCGCCGGGGCGATCGCCCAGCGCGCCCGCGTACGCGGTGACGGCGTCGGCGGCGAGCGCCAGGCGACCGACGCCAAGGGCCCCGTGGAGCGCGGACGGCAGCTCCGCGCGCAGGTCGTCACCGAGGGTCGCCATGCCCGCGGCGCCGATGGCCACGGCAGCGATACGGGCGCTGCCCGACCGCTCCAGCAACTCCCGCGCCATGGGCACCAGTTGCTCCGTGAAGTGCCCGGCGTCGATGCCGCGCGCACCGGTGCGCACCGGCTCCTTGGAGCTCACCCGGGCAGGCAGGCCCGCCCCGTCCGCACCGGCGAGGGCGACCCGCATCCCTGAACCGCCCGAGTCGACCCCGATGACACACGAGGCGTCCGTCACGGAAGCCGCCAGTCCACCGGCTGCCCGCCCTGCTGGACAAGGAGGTCATTGGCCCGGCTGAAGGGGCGCGAGCCGAAGAAGCCGCGGTCCGCCGACATCGGCGAGGGATGCGACGACTCGACCGACGGCAGCGGGCCGAGCAGCGGCCGCAGATTGCGGGCGTCACGCCCCCACAGGATGGAGACGAGGGGGCGTCCGCGCGCGGCGAGCGCCTTGATGGCCTGCTCGGTGACCTCCTCCCACCCCTTGCCCCGGTGCGCGGCTGGACGCCCCGGGGCCGTGGTGAGCGCCTTGTTGAGCAGCAGGACGCCCTGCTGGGTCCAGGGCGTGAGGTCGCCGTTCGTCGGCGGCGGGAGCCCCAGGTCGGAGCCCAGCTCGCGGTAGATGTTGATGAGGCTGCCGGGCAGCGGGCGCACCTCGGGCGCGACCGAGAACGACAGACCCACCGCGTGCCCGGGGGTCGGGTAGGGATCCTGACCGACGATCAGCACCCGCACCTCGTCGAAGGGCTGCTGGAACGCCCGCAGGACGTTCGGCCCGGACGGGAGGTAGGTGCGTCCCGCGGCGATCTCCGCGCGCAGGAAGCCGCCCATCTCGGTGATCTTCCCGGCGACGGGTTCGAGGGCCTTCGCCCAGCCCGCTTCGACGATTTCATGCAAGGGTCGTGGTGCCACGGCGTCACCCTACTGCCGTAACGGGGGCGTCGATCAACCGATGGCCGCCGCCCTGACGCACAGTACGTCGGGCAGGTGGGAGGCCAACTCCTGCCAGCTGTCCCCGTCGTCCGCCGATGCGTACACCTCGCCGTTGCGATTGCCGAAGTAGATGCCCGCCGGGTCCTGGTCGTCGCTGCACATCGCGTCGCGCAGCACCGTGCCGTAGTGATCGCCGGAGGGGAGGCCCGCGCTCAGCGGCTCCCAGCTCTTGCCCGCGTCGCTCGTGCGGTAGACGCGACATCGGTGGTCGGCGGGGACGCGGTCCATGTCGGCGTTGATCGGGAAGACGTAGGCGGTGTCCGCGCGGTGCGGGTGGGCGACGGCGGCGAAGCCGAAGTCGGAGGGGAGTCCCTCGCCGATGTCCGTCCAGTGCGCGCCCGCGTCGTCGCTGCGGAACACGCCCCAGTGGTTCTGCAGATACAGGCGGTCCGGATCGACCGCGTCCCGCGCGACCTTGTGCACGCACTGGCCGAACTCCGGGTCCGGGTCCGGCAGGAAGGCCGCCGATACGCCGCTGTTCGACGGGGCCCAGCTCTTGCCGCCGTCCAGGGTGCGGAAGACGCCGGCGGTGGAGACGGCGACCGTCACCGCGTCCGGGTCGCGCGGGTCGGTCAGCACCGTGTGCAGGCCTTCTCCGCCGCCGCCCGGCACCCACTTGTCGCGTGTGGGGTGCTCCCAGAGCGGGCGCACGAGCTCGAACGTCTCGCCGCGGTCCCGCGATTTGTACAGGGCGGCCGGTTCCGTGCCCGCGTACACCACGTCCGGCTCGGCTGCGGCGGGGTGCAGTTGCCAGACCCGCTCCAGGGAGGCCCCGGTGTCCTTGGGGAACTTGACGGCCGCCTTGGGCGGTTCCGTCCACGTCCGGCCGAGGTCGTCGGAGTGGAAGACGGACGGGCCGAAATGGGAACTGTCGCCGCCCACCAAGAGACGGGGGGATTCGGCGCGGGTGTCGATGGCCACCGAATAGATGGCCTGGGCATTGAAGTACGGACTCTCGTCGAACTGCCAGGTGCTCGCGCCGCTGCGCTTGCGGCCGATGAAGAGGCCTTTGCGGGTGCCTACGGTGAGAATGATCTCGGCCATGGTGAGCCACCTCCGGGACGTCGTTGTCACAGGTATGGCTCAGTCTGCACCTCGGCACTGACAGTCACCCCTGGGCAGGGCGTTCTCGCAGGTCAGGTCGGGAGTGACGGATGTGGCGCACGTCCTCGGTCCCTCACTTCGGCCCGTCGCCCGACAGCTCGGCGGCCACCTGCGTGATCGTTTCCGGCCCCACCCGGCAGCACCCCCCGATCAGCCGCGCCCCCGCGTCCCGCCATCCCGTGACCCGGCCCGCGCTGAAGTGGGCAGGGCCCCGCCACGCCCTGGCGGTCGCGTCCCACGTCTCGCCACTGTTGGGGTAGGCCACCACCGGCTTGCCCGTGATCCGCGCGGCGAGGCGCACCGCCGCGTCCGCGTCCTGCGGGTCGCAGCAGTTGACGCCGACCGCGAGGATCTCCTCGGCGTCGGCCGCCAGGGCGAAGGCCTCCGTCAGGGGCTGGCCCGCCCGTGTGTAGCCGCCGGAGACGGTGTACGAGAGCCAGGCGGGCACCCCCAGGCCGCGCACAGCCCGCAGCAGGGCCCGCGCCTCGTCGGTGTCCGGGACCGTCTCCAGGGCGATGACGTCCGGCTCCGCGTCGGCCAGGACCTCCAGGCGCGGGCGGTGGAAGCGTTCGAGTTCCGCCACCGTCAGGCCGTAGCGGCCCCGGTACTCGGAGCCGTCCGCGAGCATCGCCCCGTACGGGCCCGCGGACGCGGCCACCCATACCTCGCGGCCCACGTCCGCGCCTGCTTCGCGCGCCAACTCCACGCTCAGGCGCAGCAGTTCGGCGGTGCTCAGCGCGTCGATGCCGTGCTTCGCGAAGCCCTCGAACGTCGCCTGGTAGCTCGCCGTGGTGGCGATGTCCGCGCCCGCCTCGTAGTAGGCCCGGTGCGCCGCCGCGACGGCCTCCGGCTCGTCGGCCAGCAGCCTCGCCGACCACAGGGCATCGCTCAGGTCGTGCCCGGCGGCCTCCAGCTGGTTGGAGAGGCCGCCGTCGAGCACGAGCGGGCGTCGGGTCAGTGCTTCCGCGAGTTTCACACTGCCGACGCTAGCCGAGGCGCGGACAGGGGGAAGTGGCACGCGACCTGATGTCCCGCACTGTTCGGGGTGCTCACCAGCGGCTCCGTGGTGGCGCACACCTCCTGGGCCACGGGACACCGGGTGCGGAAGCGGCAGCCCGACGGGGGCCTGGCGGCCGACGGCGTCTCGCCCTCCAGGGGAGTGCGGTCCACTCCGTCCGAGGCCTGCGGGTCCGGCAGGTTGACCGTGTCGAGCAGCCCGCGCGTGTAGGGGTGCAGCGGGTGCGCGTACACCTGTGCGGCAGGCCCCGACTCGACGAGCTTGCCCAGGTACATCACGCCGACCGTGTCCGCGAGGTGGCGCACCACCGCCAGGTCGTGCGAGATGAACAGATACGTCAGACCGCGTTCCCGCTGCAGCTCCCGCATCAGGTTCAGGATCTGCGCCTGGACGGAGACGTCGAGCGCGGAGACCGGCTCGTCCGCGACCACCAGGTCGGGGGAGAGCGTCAACGCCCGCGCCAGGCCCAGGCGTTGACGCTGGCCGCCGGAGAACTCATGCGGGTAGCGGTGCACGGCGCCGCGCGGCAGGCCGACCGCGTCCAGGAGTTCGCCGATCAGCTTCTCCTGGTCGGCGCGGCTGCCGACACCCTGGATGACGAGCGGCTCCCGCAGGATCTCGCCCACCCGCATCCGGGGGTCCATGGCGGCCGTGGAGTCCTGGAACATCAGCTGCACGCGCCGCCGGTGCGCCCGCCGTTCCGTCCGTGACATGCGGGCGGGGTCGTGCCCGTCGAAGCGCACGTGTCCGGCCGTCGGCTCCTCCAGGCCCGCGACGATCCGCCCGAGCGTGGTCTTGCCGCACCCGGACTCGCCGACCATGCCGAAGGTCTCGCCCCTGCGGATCTCCAGGGACACTCCGCCGACCGCGCTGACCGTGCCCCGGCTGCGCGAGAAGGCGCCGCCCTTGAGGGGGAAGTCCTTGGCCAGGGAGTCGAGTTCGAGGAGTACGTCGCCGGGGGCGCGCGGCGCCGGCACGGCCGGCGGGATCACGACCTCCGCCTCCGTGGCGTTCTCCGGCACCGGGTGGAAGCAGGCGAACCGGTGCTCGCCGCCGCGCACTTCGTCGTCCGCGAGCTGCGGCTCCCGCGTGCGGCACTCGTCCGTCGCGAAGGTGCAGCGCGGGGCGAAGCGGCACCCCGTGGGGCGCACCGCCAGGTTCGGTGGCAGGCCCGGGATAGTGTGGAGCGCGGTGCCGCTGTCCGCGGCGCGCTCGGGGAGCGAGGCGAAGAGCGCCTCCGTGTAGCGGTGCCGGGGTCGCGCGAACAGGCCGCGCACGTCCGCCTGTTCGGCGACCTTGCCCGCGTACATCACCGCGACCCGGTCGACCCGGTTGGCGATGACACCCAGGTCGTGCGTGACCAGGATCATCGCCATGCCGAGCCGCTCGCGCAGGCCGTCGATCAGCTCCAGGATCTGGTGCTGCGTCGTGACGTCCAGGGCGGTGGTCGGCTCGTCCGCGATGAGCAGCTTCGGCTCGCAGACCAGGGCCATGGCGATCGCCACGCGCTGGCGCATGCCGCCGGACAGCTGGTGCGGATAGGCCTTCATGCGCTCGGCGGGCTGTGGCATGCCGACCAGGCGCAGCATCTCCTCGGCCCGCGCCCACGCCTCTTTCCTGCTCAGGTCGGGGCGGTGCAGGACGAGCGGCTCGGCCACCTGCGCGCCGATGGTCATCGTCGGGTTCAGTGAGGTGAGCGGGTCCTGGAAGACCATGCCGATGGTGTTGCCCCGTACGCCCTGAAGGACCGGGGCGGGGGCCTTGGCCAGGTCCTGGCCGTCGAACAGGACGCGTCCGCCGGTGACTTCGCCGCCGGGCGGCAGCAGTCCGAGGACGCTGAGCGCGGTCATCGTCTTGCCGCAGCCCGACTCGCCGACGATGCCCAGGGCCTGACCCGGGGCGAGTTCGAGGCTGACGCCGTCGAGGGCGTGGACGGTGCGCTCGCGCGAGGCGATGTCGACGCGCAGATCGTCGATCCTGAGCAGCGGCTCGGGCGCGGGCAGCGGCTCGGCTGTGAGCAGTGGCTCGGTCATCTCGTCGGTTCTCCCTTACTTCCTCAGCCGTACTTCGAACGCGTCCCGCAGTCCGTCACCGATGAAGTTGAACGCGGCGACGACCAGGACGATCGCGATGCCCGGCGGGAAGATCAGCCACCAGTAGCCGTTCTGTGTGTAGGTGATGCCGGCCGAGAGCATCGAGCCCCAGTCGGCCGAGGGCGGCGGAATGCTCAGGCCGAGGAAGGCCAGATAGCTGACGTAGAGGATGGCGTCGGCGATCTGGAAGGTGCAGTTGACGATGACCGTGCCGATCGCGTTCGGCACGATGTGCTTGAACACGGCACGCGCGCCGCCGCCGCCCATCATCCGCATCGCCTGGACGTACTCGCGGTCGCGCAGCGAGAGCGCCTCGCCGCGCACGAGGCGGGCGGGGGAGAGCCAGGCGACCGAGGCGATGATGACGATGAGGACGCCCTTGCTGGGCGTGATGATCGCGGCGACCACGACCAGCAGGAACATCGCCGGGATCGCGAGCGCGGCGTCCGTGATCCGCATCATGGCAGCGTCCACCCAGCCGCCGAAGTACCCCGCGACCGCGCCGTACACGGTCCCGAAGAGCGTCGCCAACAGGCCCGCCGCCAGGCCGATCTCGAGCGAGGTCTGCCCGGCGACCATCAGCCGCCCGACCATGTCGTAGCCCAGGTCGGTGGTGCCCAGGAGGTGGCCGGGGCTGCCCGGCGCGAGGTTCGCCCGGGTGAGGTCGGTGTGCACCTGCTCGGTGGGGTGCAGGAGCGGTCCGAGGTAGCTGAAGGCCAGGAGGAGGACCAGGACCACCACGCCCGTCAGGGCGAGCTTGTTGCCGGTGAAGACCTGGAGCGTGCGGCGGGCGAGCGAGGGCGTGGCCTGGGCCGCCGCCTCGTTCCCCGGAGCGGCCTCTGGGGTGACGTCTGCGGTCGCGGTACTCATGCCACGCTCCGGATCCGGGGGTCGAGGACGGCGTACAGGATGTCGGTGAGCAGCGAGCCGACGACGGTGGCGACACCGACGACGAGCGTCACGCCTAGCAGCACTGGGAAGTCGGAGCCCTGCGCCGCGTTCCAGAACAGCAGCCCCATGCCGGGGTAGTTGAACATCGACTCGACGACGAGCGCGCCGCTGAAGAGCGTCGGCAGATACAGGCCGAGCAGGGTGGCCAGCGGGATCAGCGCGTTGCGCAGGACGTGGCGGACCATGATCCGGCGGCTCGACTGGCCCTTGGCCATCGCCGTACGGACGTACTCCTCGGTGAGGTTGTCGAGGACCGCCGAGCGCATGTAGCGGCTGAACATCGCCACGATGCCGAACGCCATGGTGACGACGGGAAGGACCAGCCCCGTGAAATCGCCGAGGAGTTCACCGACGCTCTCGCCCTGTGGTGCCTCTGCCGGGAGGATCGGCATCACCTGTGCGAACAGGATGATCATGATGAGGCCGAGGAAGAACACCGGCGTCGCGTAGAGGAGGAACGCGACGCCGGTGAGTGCGTAGTCCGACGCCTTGCCGCGCCGCACCGCCTGCAGCAGACCGAGCGGGACCGCGATGACCACCGCGAGCGCTGTGGAGAGCACCGTCAGGAGCAGGGTCTTGGGCAGGCGCTGCTTGAGCAGGTCGAAGACCGGCGAGTTGAGCTTGAACGACTCCCCGAGGTCGCCGGTGAACAGCCGCTTCAGGTACATCACGTACTGCGCGGGCAGCGAACGGTCGTACCCCTGCTGGTGGTTGAAGTGCTCGATCTGCTGCGGTGTGCCCTTCGGGCCGAGGATGGCGCGCGCGGGGCCGCCGGGCAGCATGTGGAGCAGGGTGAAGACGATGATCGAGACCAGGAACAGCACGACGAGCGCCTGAAGGAAGCGCTTGACCAGAAAGCCGGTCACTTGTCGGCTCCCTTCTTCTTGACGTAGTACCAGTCCTGCGGCGCGAACGTGACGGTGGGGTTCTGGCCGATGCCCCGCAAGTCGTTGCGGATCACGGAGACTTGATAGGCGGGGTTGGGCATCCACATCACCGGGAGCTGCTCGGCGAGGTACTCGCCGTACGCGTGCATCGCCTTCATGTCGGGCGAGTACTGCACGGCGCGGATGATCCGGTCGGCCTTCTTGTCGCTGTAGTTGCCGAAGTTGGCGGAGGCGCCGGTGGAGAAGAGCTGCTCACCGCTGGGGTTGAGCGGGTAGTACCAGCTGCCGGCCGTCCCGAAGAACGACATGTCCCAGTCGCAGCCGGGGTCCTTGGCCTTGCAGGGCACCGAGTTGCCGAGCACCGAGTTCAGCGGCTGCTGGCGCACGGTGAGGTCGATCCCGCCCTTGGAGAGCGAGGACTTGAGCTCCTGCATCATGTTCGTCGTCTCGGTGGAGCCCGACTGGGAGAGCAGGGTGAGTTCGAGCGGGGCGTTCCTCGCGATGCCCTTGCCGCACTCGTCGGCGCCCGTCCCGGGGCGCACGCAGCGTGCGGTGCCGTCCTCGGTCCGCCAGCCGTGCGCGGTGAGGAGCGCCTTGGCCTTCTTGACGTCGAAGGGGTACTGGTTCTTCTCCATCGCCTCGGAGAGGTACTGGCTCTTCGGCGTCACCGGCACCGGTCCGAGCGTCGGTGTCGCGCTGCCCTGCCAGATGACGTCGCTCATCGCCTTCTGGTCGACGAGGTGCTGCATCGCCCGGCGGATGTAGAGCTGGTCCATCATCGGGCCCGCGTGCGTGGAGTTGAAGTTGTAGACGATGTACGTCGCCGCCCAGCCCTCCCACGGATCGACGCGGTAGCCCTTCTCCTCGAACTTCTCCTTCTGCGCCATCACCGAGGGAGGGATGTAGCCGTAGTCGACGCCTCCCGAGCGCAGCACGTTGTACTCGGAGTCGGCCGTGGTGAAGGGCTTGAAGACGACCTTGTCGAGGTGCGGGCGCTGGGACGCGGGGCCGGTGTACTTGTCGTTCGGGACGATGGTGACCTGGCCGCTGTCGCGCCAGCCCGCCAGCTTCCACGGGCCGTTGACCGTCTTCCACAGCGGGTCGGAGCCGTACGAGCCCAGGCTCTTGGCGTGCCGCGTGAGCCGTGCGAAGACGGCCTTGGCGCCGTCCTTCGTGCGGTCCCAGTCGCCGACCTCGCCGCCGTCGTTCTTGGCGTCCCAGGCGTGCTGGGGCAGGGCCCGCATCAGGGTGAGCTGGTTGGCGGTGAACCAGTCGGGGTTGTACGCGCGGCTCAGGTGCAGGCGCACGGTGTGGTCGTCGACGGTCTCGAAGCGCTTGACGTTGTCGGGCATCGTGCCGACCGAGTAGTTGCCCCAGCTCGCCTTGTTGGCCTTGACGAGGTTGAACCAGAACTCGATGTCGCGTGCGGTGACCGGCTTTCCGTCGGACCACGTCACGCCCTCGCGCAGCGGCACCGTCACGGTCTTGTTGCCGTCGCTGAACTCCGGCTTCCCGCCGAGGGTGCTCGGGCCGTGCGTGGTCAGCTCGCCCTTGTCCTGCACGGCGTCGTACACCGGCATGAAGAGCAGCGACTGGATCCCGTAGTTGTACGAGGCGCCGTAGCCGGGGGCGCCGATCGGGAAGATCCAGTTCGGCGTCGCGGCGGGCGGCAGCGCCATCGTGGCGGTGCCCCCTTCGACCGGAGTGCCGCCGGTGGGGCCCATGTCGACGCGGCCGCCCTCCTTCGTGCAGCCGGTCACTGCCGTGAGGGCGAGCGCGGCGACGGATGCCGCCGCGGCTATGAGAGCGCGGCGCCGCGCGCGGGGACGTGATCGCCTTGAGCGCATGGCGAAGGGCCTCCAAGGATGCGAGAGCCGGACCGTGCCGGAGATCGACGGGCGGCGCCTGAACGCTAGGTCTGGCGACAAAATCAAGTCAAGAGCTTCGTTCGGCAAGAAGTCTCAAAATCGGGAGGGTCTGGCCAACTTGCTTTGAGGGGACCTAGTGTTCGTCCCGATGTCGAACGAACTGATCGAAGCAACTGGGGGCGGCATGTCCGGTACACCGCACGGCGAACCGGGGTCGGCGCAGCACATCCTGCAGCTGGTCTCCTCGGGCGCCGCCTCCTCCCGGGCCGATCTCGTGCGGGAGCTCGGGCTCGCCCCCTCCACCGTGTCGCTGCGCGTGCAGGAACTCGTCTCCGCGGGCGTGCTCACCGAGTCCGGCGAGGGCGCGTCACGGGGAGGCCGCCGCCCCCGGCTGCTCCGCGTCCACGCGCAGGGCGGCGTCGCACTCGCCGCCGACCTCGGCAGCCACCACGCGCGCATCGGCGTCGTCGACCTCGGCGGCACGGTCCTCGACGCCGTCGACCTGCCGCACGACATCACCGCGGGCCCCGAGTCCGCCGTCGACTGGCTCTGCGGCCAGGTCGCCGACATGGGCGCCCGCCAGCGCGAGGCGGGCCGCGCCGTCCGCGCCCTCGGTGTCGCCTTCCCCGGTCCCGTACAGCCCGCCGAGGGCCGCGTCCTGAGCCCGTCCCGCATGCCGGGCTGGCACCGCTACCCGCTGCGCGACGTCCTCGCCGAACGCCTCGGCATCCCCGTCACCGTCGACAACGACGCCACGATGATGGCCGTCGGCGAGCACCGCACCGCGCGCCCCGGCCTCGACCACATGGTCGTCGTCAAGGCGGGCCGCGGCATCGGCAGCGGCGTCATCGTGGCGGGCCGCCCGCACGACGGCGCGGGCGGCGCCGCGGGCGACATCAGTCACGTACGCATCGAGGCGGCGGGTGACCGCCCGTGCAGCTGCGGCAACATCGGCTGCCTGGAGACCGTGGCCAGCGGCGCCGCCCTCATCCGCGAACTCGCCCTGCAGGGCGTCGAGGTGGACGACACCACCGAACTCCTGCGCCTCGTCGCCGACGGCGACCCGCAGGCCACCACCCTCGTCCGCACCGCGGGACGGCACATCGGCACGGTCCTGTCCGTGGTCGTGAACTTCTTCAACCCCCAGGCCGTCGCCCTCGGCGGTGTCCTGGCCACCGCCGAACCGCTCGTCGCCGCCGTACGAGGCGTCCTCTACGAGCGCTGCCTGCCCCTGGCCACCGCGGACCTGGAGATCACCACCACCGTGACCGGCCGCGACGCGGGCCTGCTCGGCGCCGGACTCACCGCCCTGCGCCAGAACCTCCCCCACTCCCCGGCACCCCAGGACCCGTCGTCCCAGGAAGAGAGCGTCCAGGCATGACCACCCCCGCGACGAACCAGCGCCGCCTCCGCATCGGCATCGGCGGCATCGGCATCGAGTCCTCGACCTTCTGCCCGCACCGCTCCACCACCGACGACTTCCGCCAGACCCGCGGCCAGGACCTCCTGGACCGCTACACCTGGACCCAGCCGGACTCGGACCTGGCCTACACGGTCGAGTGGGTGCCTCTCCTGCACGCCACCTCGCTGCCCGGCGGTCCGGTGGAGGCCCAGTCGTACCTGATCCTCAAGGACGAACTGGTCACGCGCATACGGGAAGCGGGCCCCCTGGACGGCCTGGTCTACGACATCCACGGCGCGATGAGCGTCATCGGCCTGACCGACGCCGAAGCCGACCTGACGGAAGCGGTGCGCGCCGCACTCGACGCCGTCGGCACCCCCGACGGCGGACGCCCGATGATCTCCACCGCCATGGACCTGCACGGCAACGTCTCGCGCCGGTTCGCCGAGCCGATCGACCTGCTCACCGCGCACCGCCTCGCCCCGCACGAGGACGCCTGGGAGACCCGCGAGCGCGCCGCACGCAATCTCGTGCGCTGCCTGCGCGAGGGCACCCGGCCGCACCGCGCCTGGGTGCAGGTGCCGGTGCTCCTGCCCGGCGAGAAGACCAGCACCCGCCTGGAGCCCGCCAAGTCCCTCTACGCCTCGCTCGCCGACATCGAGCAGCTGCCCGGCATCCTCGACGCGGCGATGTGGGTCGGCTACGCCTGGGCGGACGAACCGCGTTGCAAGGCCGCGATCGTCGTCACCGGCGACGACGCCGAACTGGCCGCCGCCGAGGCCGAGAAGCTCGCGCGCCGCTACTGGGACGCGCGCCGCGACTTCCTCTTCGTCGGCCCCACCGGCGGCGCGAAGGAGTGCATCGCACAGGCGGTGGCCTCGACGAAGCGGCCCTTCCTGATCAGCGACTCCGGCGACAACCCCACGGCGGGCGGCGCCGGCGACCTGGCGTACATGCTGGGCAAGCTCCTGGAGAACGACGCGATCCGCTCCGGGAAGGTCACCGCGGTCCACCCCGGCATCACCGACCCCGTGGCCGTCGCCCGCTGCTTCGAGGCCGGAGTGGGCGCCGAGGTCACCCTGAGCGTCGGCGGCAAGGTCGACGCGCACCACGGGGGCCCCTACGAACTCACCGGCACCGTCGTGGCGTTGCAGCGTGCGGCCGAGCAGAAGGACCGCGCCGAGGGCGGCGCGTACGACCGGGGCGTCGACATGGCGGCCGTGCAGACCGGCGGCGTGACCGTGATCCTGGTCGAGCGCCGCAAGCCCTTCCACACCCTCGCGGACTTCATGGGACCTGCGGACGGCGGCCTCGGCATCGACCCGCGCACCTTCGACCTGGTCGTGGTCAAGATCGGCTATCTGGAGCCCGAGCTCCATGACATGGCCGCCGACTGGCTCCTCGCCCTCACTCCCGGCGGCGTCGACCAGGACCTGCTGCGGCTCGGTCACCACCGGGTCGAGCGCCCGCTGTACCCGTTCGACGAGGACGCGTACGAGGGCGGGGACGGCCCCGCCCTGACGGCGGCCCGGCTGGCGCCGCTCGCCTGAAGAGCCCGGTGATCGCCTGGTGAGAAGGGGCTTCACCGGCCAGAACGGTTCTGCGAGGGTGATCCCTTCGAGCCGCGAACCCGCCCGGAGGAGCCCCCGTGAAGCGTGCCGCCACCCTGTCCGCCCTGGTCTGTCTGCTCGCCGTCACGGCCGCCGCCCCCGCGTCCCCCGACGCGGGGCGCGGCAAGGACCGCCACCACGGCAGCCTCCTGGACTCCGTGCCCAAGAAGGGCGTCCTGAAGGTGTGCACGACGGGCGACTACCGCCCGTTCACCCACCTCGACCCCGCCGACGGCACGTACAGCGGCGTCGACATCAAGATGGCCGAAGACCTGGCGAAAAGCCTGGATGCCAAGCCCAAGTATGTGGCCACGACCTGGGCGAACCTGACCAAGGACGTCGCGGCGGGCCGCTGCGACATCGCGGTCGGCGGCGTCTCCATCACCCTGCCGCGCGCCCGCCAGGTCTACTTCAGCGAGCCGACCCGCGAGGACGGCAAGACACCGATCATCCGCTGCGCCGACAAGGAGAAGTTCGGCGAGGGCACACTCAAGGACATCGACAAGGCGGGGACCACCGTCATCGTCAACCCCGGTGGCACGAACGAGCAGTTCGCGCGCGCCCACATCAAGCAGGCCACGATCAAGCAGCACCCGGAGAACACCACGATCTTCCAGGAGATCATCGAGGGCCGCGCGGACGTGATGATGACGGACGCGAGCGAGACCCGCTACCAGGCCAAGATCCACCCCGAACTCTGCTCCCTGCACCCGGAGAAGCCCTTCACCTTCTCCGAGAAGGCCTACGCACTGCCGCGCGGGGACGAGGAATTCAAGGAGTACGTCGACCAGTTCACGCACCTGGCGACGCACGACGGGACGTACGCCGGGTACGAGGCCGAGTGGATGGGCGCCCCCTCGGGTTCCTAGCCAGGGGTTTCCCTGAGCCCGCCCCCGATGTCCGGGCGGCGCGGCCGTCCTACCTTCCTGGGCATGGCTTCCTTCCGTGAACGGTGCATCCACAGCCGGCAGGGTGGTCGGCTCGCCTCGACCACCACCGCCGACATCGACGAGCTCGTGGCCGGGCTCAAGGACCGGCCGCGCGTCGTGCTGCACTTCCACGGTGGACTCATCGACGACACGCTGGGGTTCGCCACGGCCGAGCGGCTCACGCCCGTGTACGAGGCGGCCGGCGCCGACCCCGTCTTCTTCGTGTGGAGCAGCGGACTCCTGGAGACCCTGCGGGGCAACCTTCCGCAGATCCTGAACGAGAGCGTCTTCCGCACGCTGCTCAACCGCGTCACCCGTTACGCCACCGGCACCGTCTTCCGGCAGCCGGGACAGCGCGCCCTCGGGGTGGTGGCCACCCCTTCCCCGAGGGCGGTAGCAGCCGAACTCGCCCAGGTGCGGGATGGACAGGAGCCGTACGCGCGGCTGACCGCGCCGCCGGACGTGCCGCCGCTGAGCGAGGCCGAGCAGAAGCAGATCGCCGCCGAACTCTCGGCGGACATCGAACTGGCCGAACGCACCCGGGAGATCGTGAACTCGGTGGTGCCACCGGACCAGGTCCACCCCACAGAGCCGGTCGCCGCGGCGCGAGAGGTCATCGGGGGGCGTGCCGCGGCGGCCACACTGATGTCACCCGACGTCGTGGCCGATCTCGCGGCCAGGGCGGGCACGGGGGAACGTGCCCTGGTGAGCACCGCGTTGGTCGTGCGCAAGACCGTGCGGGTGGTGGCCGCCGTCGTGGGCCGCTTCCGGCAGCGCAACGACCACGGCCTCTATCCGACGGTCGTCGAGGAGATCCTCCGCGAGTTCTACCTCGCCAACGCGGGCGCCGCGATCTGGGACGCGATGAAGCGGCAGACCGCCGACACGTTCGCCGGTGCGGGGGACGAGGTCCGCGCCGGACGGTACTTCCTCGACCGGTTCGCCGAGCTGCTGGCCGCCGGCACCCGCCCCCGGGTGACCGTGGTCGGCCACAGCGCGGGCGCCGTGTTCATCTCCAACCTCCTCGACGACCTCGCGCGCAGGCGCGCCGAGGACGACGACCCCGTCCCCGCCGACTTCCGGCTGCGGGACGTGGTGCTCCTCGCGCCCGCCTGCACGGTGGCGCAGCTGGCCCCGGTGGTCCGCCGCCAGGCCGAACTCTTCGACCGGTTCCGGATGTTCACCATGACCGACGCGGCGGAGCAGGCCGACCACCTGGTGCCGTTCCTGTACCCGAGGTCGCTGCTCTACTTCATCTCCGGGGTCCTGGAGCGCGGGCCCTCCCAGCGGTCCGTCGTCACACCGATCGCGGGCCTGCAGCGCTGGTACCTCGACCCTGCCGCCACGGGACCCGACTCCGACGGCCTGCGCGGCTTCCTGCGGGCGGACCCCGCACGCACGGTCTGGTCGCCCGGCGACGTCGGCCCCGGTCTGCGCGCGGGGGCGCGCAGCCACACCGCGTTCGACGACGACCCGGAGGTCCTCGCGAGCGTGGCCGCCATGCTCGCCGACTGAACGGCGCGAGGCTGAACAAGGGGGAGAGTCCGATGAACGACCTGCATTACGCCGTGGTCGTCGGCATCAACCGTTATCCGGCCATCGGTGACCTGCAGGCCGCACGGGGTGATGCCGTCCGGTTCCGTGACTGGCTCGTCGACCCCAAGGGAGGCGATGTGCCCGAAGGCAACGTCACGCTGGTGACCGCCACCGAGGAGCAGGAGCGCACCGCGGACTTCATGACGGCCGTACCGACCAGAGAGAACGTCGACCTGGCGCTCTACCGGGCGAACATCGCGGTCCAGCGGGCGATCGAGGACCGGCCCGAGGAGGAGTGGGAGGCCGCGAGGCAGCGGACGCGGCTCTACTTCTTCCTGGCGGGGCACGGCTTCATGACGCCCCCCAACAGCACCGCGCTGCTCATGGCCAACGCCGCGTTCGACCTCCTGGGCAATCATCTCGCCGTGGGTCAGTACCTGGACTGGTACGAGTCGTCGTCGCCGTTCCGCGAGATCGTCTGCTTCGCGGACTGCTGCCGCACGAGCAACGGCAACGGCTCGGTCTTCCCCTTCGGGCCGCCCTTCACCACCACGGTGGGGGCGCTGGAGCAGGTCGACTGCTTCGTCGGGTACGCCACCTCGCAAGGAGACCCCGCCTACGAGGAACAGAACGCGGACCCCGACCTCGCGCGCGGGCACTTCACGACCGCGCTCCTGGACGGTCTCGGCGGGCGCAGCGTCACCCGCAAGGGGCTGATCACCTCCGACAGCCTCGCGGACTACGTCGTGCGGCATGTGGAGGACCGCACCCGGCACCTGCTGGTCCCGCAGCAGCCCAGGTTCGTCAAGGGCAGCGCCCCGATGGTCTTCGTGCGGGACGTGGAGAACGGGATGCCTTTCGTGACGCTGCGCTTCCCGGAGGGATTCCGGGGCTGGGTGCAGCTGCGCGGCGGCGACCCCGACGAGCCGCCGCTGAGGTGGCACGTCGACGCCGCGGAACACGTCGAGAAGCTCGCCCCCGGCCTGTACCGGGTCACGCCGGAGAGCTGGGCGGCGGACGACTTCCAGAACGGTGGATTCTTCGAGGTAATGACGGGCGGTGGGAATGGTGTCCAGCTCTGAAGAGCGGCGGCGCGCACGCGAGGAGAAGGCCAAGCGGGTGCCGTTCGTCGTCATACCGGACACCCCGTCGGTCCTCGTCACCGTCACGGACTCCGCGTTCCGCGAGGTGGCGCACGCGATGGGCACCATCGACACCACGCTGCCGCCCGGCATCTACCGCATCGAGCAGCGCTTCGGCGGCGCCGTGGAGAGCCGGTTCGTCGAGGTCGGCACGGAACCCTTCGTCGAGCGGCTCGCGCTGCCCGACATGCCCACGGCCACCCCGGTCGAAGGCACCCCCACGACCCGTGAGGACCACCGCGCGGCGGCGGTGCGCTGGAGCACCGAGGCGACGCACGGCACGGGCCCGCCGACCCTGATGGTCCTGATCCGCAATCTGCGCAGGGGCTGGCAGCTCGACCCGTTCTCCCTGGAGATCGCCGACGAGTGCGGCAGGCCCGTGGACGGCGGCGCCGGGGGCTGGGAGCCTGCCGGGGGACAGGAGTGGTCGGCCTGGAGCGGTGAACTGCCGCCCGGCGGCTACCGGTTGAGGACGCGCAGGAAGCCCGCCGACGGGCTGACCCTCGCACAGGCGCTGCACGTCCTCGACGGGTGGACGACCCTGGTGTTCGTGAGCAACGGACCACAGGGCCCGCAGCCGCAGTTCGCCTCGATCCAGATGGTGCCCCGCGGCGTCGGCTGGCAGCCGGCGGACCGCACCCTGGACCTCGCCCTGGAGGCCGCGCTCTCGGGGCTGCGGCAGGGGATCGACCTCGTGTCGACGCGGCAACTGCTCGGCCTGCTCGACGCCAGGAGCGTCAACCCCTTCCTCGGCATCATCGGGGCGCACGCCCTGCTGCTGCACCCGACGCCCGACCTGGGGCGGATCGGCAGCATCCTGGAGCGCCTCGTCCACCATGCCCCCGACCAGCCGGACATCGCCGCGCTGTGCACCCTGGTCGGCGAGCCGGTGCCGCCGGTCGCGTCGCCGCCCATGTTCGCGGCCTCCTGCCGCCTGCTCGTCCGGGCGGACTCGGCGGACCCGGGGATCCTCCAGGACGGTTCGGTGGCTGAGAGCGCGGCGGAACACATGGTCGGACGCGGCGTCTGGACGACCTGGCTGGAGCAGGAGCAGGAGCAGGAGCAGAGGCAGGAGTACGAGCAGGGCCAGGGGCCTGGGATCGCGGCGCGCGGCGGCCTGGTCCCGCTGGTGCCGGGGGGCGCCGGCGCGGCCCGGCGACCGCGGGCCGCCGATCCGGTCGAGCGGGTCCAGCGCTACGTACGGGAGATCGCGAGCGTCGAGGACAAGAGCGTCGACGACGTCCTGCGGGGCATGGAGCCGAAGGACCTGTCCCACAGGACCGGCATGCCGCACAAGGCGGTGGACAAGGCCATCGGGGAGCTCAGGCGCCCGCAGGGGAAGCCGCAAGGAGAGTGAGGCCCCGCTCGGCCGTCGCGAGCGCCCGCAGCGCCCAAGAGGGCCCACGGGGACGGCATGAGGCCGCGACGGCCGGGAAGTCGTGCCCCGGCCGTCGCGGCTCCCGACGGCTCCGTCGCCGCGCGCGGCACCCCCGTGTCCGTGCGTGGTGGAGCGTCGGTGGCCTGCCGGCCGCGTCCCCCAACACGGCCGGCAGGGGTGGGTGGGCCGACCTGCGGCCCGTGCGCCCCCGAGCGCGCACGGACAGACAGGCCTGCGGTGACGTGATGGCGCGTCACCCGTACTTGAGGAACCCCCGCCGCGGAAACTCCGGCCGCGGGAATCCCGGCCGCGGTCACGGTCGCCATGGCTGCCTCGCCTCCCCGTCGCGCACGTCAGGTCAGCGCGTGGCGCACCATCGTGAGGAACTGCTCCGAGGGTTCGATGCCGAGCTCCGTGCGGAGCAGCCCGCGGAACGCCTTGAAGTGGCGCACCGCCTCCGCGAGGTTGTTCTCGGCGAGGTGCACCGTCACGACCGCCCGCCGCGCGCTCTCGCGCAGCGGATCGATCCGGGTGCTCTCCAACGCGGCCTCCAGGGCGGGGGCGTACTGCTCCTGTGCGACAAGCCGGGCCGAGAGGGCCTCGAGCGCGTGCAGCCGCAGCTGGTGCAGCCGCTCGCGCTCGAACACCACCCAGTCCTGGTACCAGCCGGGCAGCAGCTCACCCATGCCCATCAGCGAGGCGCACGCGGCCCCGGTCCCCTCTGCCGAGGCCGCGAGTATGTGGTGTGCAGTGGTGGTGAAGTCCTCGATGTCCATCCGGACGAGCCGGCTGAGCGCGAGCACCCCGGGCCGGGGGTCGCAGATGGCCGAACCCGCCGCGTTCAGGCGCCAGATGGCCGTACGGAGGCAGGCACGCGCACGCTCCTCGGTGACCTCGGGCCACAGCGTCCCCGCGAGCACCGAACGCGTCGCGGGGCCACGAAGCCCGAGCAGGGCGAGCAACTGCTGCCCGCTGGCGGACACGTCGACCTGCTCGCCGCCGTCGCCCTCGCCGCGGCTGAGGTGAAATCCCCCCAGCAGCCGCAGACGCAGGGCCGGTGGCGCGTCGTCGCGTACCGCCGGACATTCCGTGACAGCCATCTGTGCACCCCCAGTTGTGCATTCCGTGCCCTGACCAGCCAAGAACCTACGCCGGGCAGGGGCAGGGGTGCCTCAGGGAACCGCCCAGGGATAACCCCGGTGTGCCAGGGCTCCGCCCAGGGGGCGGGCTAGGAGGACCGGCGGGAAGAGCCAGGAGACGGGCCAGGAGACGGACCAGGAGACAGACCAGGACGGGCTAGGAGGACGTGCGCCGCTCCTGGGGGGGCGAAGTGCTGCACGAGCCCGATGCGCGAGGCGATCCCGAGCTTCGTATAGGTGTGGCCCAGGTGGTACTCGATGGTCTTGACGCTCAGCGCGAGCGCGGTGGCGATCTGCCGGTTGGTGAAGCCCTGCGACGCCAGACGCGCGACGGCCAGCTCCTGCGGAGTGAGCCCCTCGGCGGCGGAAGCGGAGTCGGCGGCCGTCGGATCGTGCGCGAGCCGCGGCGGCGCCGCACGCCCGCAGGCGTCCAACTCCCTTTCGCACCGCGCGAGGTAGGGCGAGGCGTCCAGTTCACGCATCGTCGTGTACGCGGCCTGCAGCTGGGCCACGGCGACCGAGCGGCGGCCGATCCTGCGCAGGAACGCCCCGTGGTCGAGCTGCACGCGGGCGCGGCCGAACGGCGAGGGGATCTGCGCCGCCTGGTCGTGCGCGCGCAGGAACGAGGCCTGGGCGCGGTCCGTGTCCCGTTGCGCCGCATGCAGATTGCCGCGCACCCGGGCCGCGGCGGACAGCGCCGAGTGCTGCCCGCGCGCCGAGGCCCGCTCCTCGTAGGGCAGGAGCACCGCCTGAGCCTCGTCGAACTCGCCGAGCTGGGTCAGCGCGTCGACCAGGAGCTCACGCCAGGACACCACGCCGGGTTCGTTCACGCCGTCGTGCGAGGCGAAGTCCAGGAGCGGGCGCAGTGCCTCGACCACCCGCTCCGGCTCCGCGCGCGCTTCGGCGAAGGCCCCGTGCGCCGACGCGGCGTACGCGTAGGCCAGCGCGCTCTCGTCGCAGCCCGGCGCGTCCAGGGCGAGCCGCAGGTGCGCCGATGCCCGGTCCCACGAGCCGCGTGCGGAGAGGATCCAGCTGGCGATGGCGTGCGTGACGGGCTTGAGCCACGACTGCTCGGTGTCGTCGGCGATCGACGCGGACGCCTCTGCGTGGATCAGCGCCTCGTCCCAGTCGCCGAGCCGGTGCAGGGTCTGCGCGAGCGCGGAGGCGGACAGCAGCCGCAACGGCACCGTGCCCCTGCGGCAGTTGGCCACGGCTCCCTGCAAGTCCGCGCGTGCGCCGAGGAGATCGTCCGACCACAGCCTCAACTGCCCTCGCGCCAGGAGCAGATCGATGCTCGACGGAGGGACGAGGAGCGGATCGGGCAGGTCCCCGGCGAGTTCGATGCCCTTCTTGGCGAACCCGCTGAGGCCAAGGGCGAGCAGGTGGTTGAAGCGCAGCATCCGGCTCGGCCCCTGGAGGGTGGAGAGCCGCTGTGCGCGCTCCGCCCACTGGGCGGCGTCGGCCGAGCGCCCCCGCATCACGGCGGCGTAGCTCAGCTGCTCGGCCGCCCGCGCGGCCAGCGAGGGGTCGCTCTCGTGGTCGCACTGGTTCCAGGCGTCGACGAGGAGCGTCTGCGCCTGCTCCATGCGCCCTTGGACGCGCGCCACATAACCGCGTACGTACCCGCGCAGCGCCGGGTCGGCGCCGGCCGGAAGACCGGCCGCGAGCTCGGCCGACTCGTGCACCCGGCCGTCGAGCAGCAGTGCCTCGACGGCCTCGACGGCGAGCCGGTCGCGTTCCAGGTCGGTGGTCGCCACCCGTGACGCGTGCCGCAGGTGCGTGCCCGCGACCGCCCACTGTCCGGTGGCCGCCTCGCGCCGGGCGCACGCGGCGAGGGCGGCGGCGAGGTGCTCGTCGGGTCCGGTGGCCGCGAGCACCCGGTGCCGCAGGCTCGCGTACTCGTCGTCGACCAGGGCCGCGGCCCGCGTGTGCAGGTCGGCCCGGTGCGCGGGCCCGATGTCCTGGTAGACCGCGGCGTGGACGAGCGGATGCGGGAAGGCGATCTCGGGCGCGGCCCCCGGGTGCGTCTCCTTCAACAGGCCTGCCTTGACGGCTCGTTCGAGCGCGGGCAGGGGCGCGGTGACGCGGGCGAGCGAGGCGGCCACGCCCAGCTGGCAGGAGAGCCCGAGCACACTGACCGACTGGACGAGCCGCAGCGCCTGGGAACCGCACTCCGCGAGATTGGCGAGCACCAGCATGGCGTACGAACGGGGCGCGGGCAGCGGCGTGGCGACGTCCCGCAGGACGTGCGCGGGCACCTGGTCCAGGAGCGCCCGGGCGTGCAGCGGATTGCCGTGCGTATGAGTGTGGAGGCGTACGGACGCGGAGTGCGGCAGCCGGTCGGAGCCCATCTGCGCGCTGAGGGAGCCCAGTTCGTCCGGTGTGAGCCCGTGCAGCGGGATGCGCCGGGTGCGGACGTCGGACAGCAACCGGCGGATGCCGTCCGGGAGTTGGGGCGCCTGCGGGTCGCGCGCCGTCACGATCGCGAGGACCTTGTCGACGCGCAGCCGTCGCAGCGCGAACGTCAGGGCGTTCAGGGAGGCGGAGTCGGCCCAGTGGGCGTCGTCGAGCACCAGGATGACCGGACCCTTGTCCTGCAGTTCGCTCAGCAGGTCGAGCAGCCCGAAGCCGGCCGCGAGCGGCGGCAGGGTGCCGGGCGCCGAGCGGGGCGTGCGGACCAGCGAGCCGAGACAGTCCGGCAGCGGGATCGGGCTCTGCCCGACGAACTGGGCGAGCACCCCGCAGGGCAGCGCGCTCTCGTTCTCCTCGCCGCTGGCCTGCAGCACACAGGCGTCGCCCGCCGTGTCGAGGAACCTGCGCACCAGCGCGGACTTGCCGATGCCGCCGGGACCGTCGATCAGGACGAGACGCGGCACACCGTCGCACGCCTGGCGGAACTCCTCCTGGAGCGCCGCGAGTTCATGGCGCCGACCGGAGAACGCCTCATGGGGCGCCGGTGCGTGGGCATGGCCGTTCAGTATGCCGCCGGACGTCATCACCGCCCCCACATGTCGGCACCCGGTACGGACGCCAGGACTGTGACGGCGACCCGTGCCGGGCGCATGGCCCTGAACGTCCACGATGATGCCCGAACGGGTCCCGGTACAAGCAGATTCCCCGCTCCCGCCGAGCTGTTTGCCATGCCGTGGGATCAGGCGCCACAGGAGTCGCCATCCGTCGCGGAGGCCGGCTCTCCGGTCTCCGTGGACGACGCGTCCGGCGGCGGTTCGAGGAGCGAGAGCAGCTCGAGCCAGCCGTGGAACGGCGTGCAGCGGCCCGTGTCCCCTTCCTCTTCACACTCATCCACCACGTTCCCGTGCACGCCCGCAGGCGAGCGGAACACCTCGATGACGTAGCGCACAACGCCCTCCCGAGGGCCGGTACGGGCCCCGAACCGTGACACATCGCGACAGCGCCACGGTACGAAGCCTGGACCGCCCCTCGCTTCGGGGTGTCACCTAGGGATGTCCCCAGTCACCGACCCTTGGCCAAGGCTATTGCGGATGGTCGGCGCCCTGCGCGGTGGTGCTCACACCATGAGGTGGTACTGCTGGGGAGTGGCCACATCGCCGCCGAGCTCGTTCGCTGCGTGCCGGGCCCACGAGGGATTGCGCAGGAGTTCGCGGCCCAGGAGCACGGCGTCCGCCTCGCCGTTGGCGAGGATCTTCTCCGCCTGCTCGGGGTCGGTGATCATGCCGACGGCCGCCACGGGCAGGGACGTCTCGGCCTTCACCCGTGCCGCGAAGGGGACTTGGTAGCCGGGGCCCGTCTTGATGCGTGCCCTCGGGGCGTTGCCTCCGCTGGAGACGTCGAGGAGGTCCACGCCGTGGGCGTGCAGCTCCTTCGCGAGGCGGACCGTGTCGTCGGCGGTCCAGCCATCGCGCTCGTCCTCGGGGTTCTCGGTGAGCCAGTCGGTCGCCGAGATCCGGAAGAAGAGGGGCAGTTCCTCGGGCCAGACGGCGCGGACGGCGTCGACGACCTCGAGGGCGAGCCGGGAGCGGTTCTCGAAGGAGCCGCCGTACTCGTCCGTGCGGTGATTGGTGAACGGCGAGAGGAACTCGCCGATGAGGTAGCCGTGGGCGCCGTGGATCTCGACCACCTGGAATCCGGCGTCAAGGGCGCGCCGGGCCGCGGCGGCGAACTGGCCGACGACGGCGTGGATCTCGTCCGTGGTGAGCTCGTGCGGCAGGTGGTGGCCCTCGTCGTAGGGGAGCGCGCTGGGTGCGAGCGGCTGCCAGCCGTTCTCCTCCTGGCCGACGGGTCCGCCGCCCTTCCAGGGGCGGTCGGTGGACGCCTTGCGGCCCGCGTGGGCGAGCTGGATGCCCGGAGTGGTGCCCTGGGTCTTCAGGAAGCCGGTGATGCGGCGCAGCGCCTCGACCTGCGTGTCGTTCCATATCCCGAGGTCCGCGGGGCTGATGCGGCCCTCGGGGCTCACGGCCGTCGCCTCGACGAGGATCAGGCCGGTGCCGCCGGCGGCGCGCGCTCCGTAGTGGGCGAAGTGCCAGTCGTTCGCCACACCCGCGTTCGGTCCGAACACCTCGGCCGAGTACTGGCACATCGGCGCCATCCACACCCGGTTGGGGACGGTCAGGGATCGCAGGGTGTAGGGCTCGAACAGCGCGCTCACGGCGGACTCCATTCGTCACGGACTTCGGTACGGCTCGTACGGTAGCCCTCGTAGTACGCCAGATGTCAAACTACGATGACTCTCGTACTATGGAGGCCTTCGAGAGACGTGAAGCCCGGACGAAGTGGAGCCGTCATGACGATCGCCGCACCGGTCAGCACCCGCGCGCTCGACCATCCGGCGCGGGTGGAGATCCGGCTCGAGGCTGTGCTGCACGCGCTGTCGGACCCGATGCGCCTGCGGGTCGTACGGCAGTTGGCCGGGTGCGAGCCGGGGCTCGACGGCCTCTCCTGTTCGCAGATCGACCTGCCCGTCACGAAGTCCACGAGCACCCACCACTTCAGGGTGCTGCGCGAGAGTGGCGTGATCCAGCAGATCTACCGCGGCACGGCCAAGCTCAACGGACTGCGCCGCGACGACCTGGACGCGCTCTTCCCCGGGCTCCTCGACACGGTTCTCGTCGCGGCGACGGCGCAGGCGGAGCGTACGGGCGCCCCGTAAAGGGCGCGAGGACCTGCGCGACCGGCCCTCGCCGGGCCCGCGGATCCCTGTCCACCCGAGACCCGCCCGGCGCCTACGGCTGCTCGCCCCGCGCGGCGGCCCGCAGCCCCGGCCAGTCGGGGATCTTCACGGGCCCCCGGCCGAGCGCCGCGCCGACCGCGGCCTCCGCACGCTCGATCCCCAGCCAGCCCTGCCACTCGACGGGGTGCAGCCCCGCGTCGATGAGAGCGGGCAGCGGATCCTCGGGCACCCCTTCGCGTACGAGGGATGGGGCGTCGTCGAGCAAGGACTGCACCGTCTCTTTGGCGCACGGGCGGTTGGTCCCGATGACGCCCGTCGGGCCCCGCTTGATCCAGCCCGCCACATACTCGCCGGGGGACACCGCGCCCTCCCGCAGCACCCGCCCCGCCGCATGCGGAACCGTGCCGAGCCCGGGGTCGAACGGCAGTCCGTCGATCGGCACCCCGCGGTAGCCGACCGAGCGCAGGACCAGCTGCCCCGCGATGTCCTCGTACTGCCCGGACCCCGTCACCCCGCCCCGCCCGTCCGGCAGCGTCCGCTCGAACCGCACCCCGCCGACGCGGCCCGCCGCCTCCGTGACGGCCACGGGGCGCAGGAAGAAGCGGAGCCGGATGCTGCGCGGCAGGTGCCGCTCCGGGCGCTCGGCCCAGCCGCGCATCACCTCGACGTTCCGGCGGCCCACCGCGGGCAGGCCGGAGGGGTCGGCGTACGCGGGATCGAGCGCCAACTCACCGGGATCCACGATCACTTCGGTGTTCGGGAGCGAACCGAGCTCACGCAGTTCCTTGGTGGTGAAGCGCGCCTGTGAAGGGCCGCGCCGCCCCACCATGTGGACCTCGCGCACCCGGCTCGCGGCGAGCACGCCGAGCGCGGCCTGCGGCATGTCGGTGGGCCGCAGCTCGGCCGCGCCGCGGGCCAGCATCCGCGCGACGTCCACCGCGACGTTGCCGACGCCGATGACTACTGCGGACTCCACGCCCCCCACGAAACCGTCGGCCGCCGCGTCCGGGTGCGCGCTGTACCAGGACACGAACTCCGTGGCCGAGTGGCTTCCCGGCAGATCCTCGCCCGGTACGCCGAGCCTGCGGTCGGCTGCCGCGCCCACGCAGTAGACCACCGCGTGGTAGAGGCCGAGCAGCCGCGCGACGGGGAAGCCGCCGGGGCCGATCTCGATGCCGCCGAGGAAGCGGACGCGGTCGTGTTCCAGGACCGTACGCAGGTTGTTCTGGAGGGACTTGATCTTCTCGTGGTCGGGTGCGACGCCGTACCGCACGAGGCCGTAGGGGCAGGGCAGCCGGTCGATGACGTCGACGCGCACCCCCGGCACGCGGTCCTGCTGGACGAGGGACTGCGCGGTGTAGACCCCGCTCGGGCCCGATCCGACGACGGCGACCTGCAGCACGGCGGTGCTCCTTCCGCGAGGCGGCCTCGGGGGATGGGTTCAGCATCGCACCAAGGTGCGTCGAGGGGGAGATGCGGTGAGGGGGCGCGTTGATCCGGGTGCCTCGCTCCAGGGCTGACCGCCGCGCGGCCCTGCGTGCCGTTCGTGACCTAATGCGATCGCACGGCTACCTTTTGATTGTGCTTGAGAGCCTCTTTCTTGGCGTTTCTGATCACTATCGACCGAATCCTGCCTGCTCGACGGGCTCGCCCTCATTCCATGTACGGCTGACCTTCGGTGACGGAGCCGCCGTCGACGCGCGGGCGGTGGTGTCGGAAGGGCGGATCACCCTGGAGGGCCTGCACGCCCGGCCGCCGCATGCGCATCCGGCCGACGACTTCCCGGCCCCGTCCGGTCACGACTTCTCCGTCCTGTCCGGTCACGACGTGGCCGCGCAGCCCCGCTGCGAACCGGATCCCCGTCCGCAGTCCCATCCCCATCCGCACGTGCTCGCGCCCGCCCAGGACCAGCCCGCCGTGCAGCGCGCCCGCCCGTCGTGGCCGCGCGGGCGCGAGGGGCGGCTGATGGTGGCCCAGGAGTACCGCGCGGCGCAGGCCGACGGGCGGGATCCCGTGCTCGCCGTGATGTACGCGACCGGCCGCAGCCGCCGCAGGTCCCTCAAGCTCATCGCCTCCGCGCGGGACGCCGGCACCCTGCCCCCACGCCACAACCGGCGCTAGCCCGCGCCCGGTGCGGCCGACGCGGCGCTGATCACCGGGCCGATCACCGCGCCCACCTCGGCGTCCACGTATCGGCGTCGCGGCTGTCGGGCCGGGTGGCGGCGAGGTGGTCGCGGAGCGTGGTGAGCGCGGGGTGCGGGTTGTCGCCGCGCCAGATCAGCGAGTGCGGGTAGACCGGCATCGGGCCGTGCACCGCGACGCGCCGCAGGTCGTGGTCGGCGGGCCAGACGAGGCGGGTCCGCTCGCCGACGAACGTCGCGATGACCGAGGATCCCGCGAGCGTGTCCAGGAGCGGCTCGGTGCCGAAATCGGGCCCTGTCACCTCGATGGTGAGCCCGAACGCGGCGGCGAGATCTTCGTAGTACGCGGCCCATTCCGTACCGGCGACGATTCCGGGCATCCAGATCCTGTGCCCGGCGAGCCGGGCGGGCGTCACCGCGTGCTCGGCCGCGAACGCGTGGTCGGGCCCGGTGAGCAGCTGCACCGGCTCGTCGTACACCCGGGCCGCCTCGATGCCGTCGGGCAGCTCCCGCGCGGGCCGGGTGAGGGCGCGGAAGGCCGCGTCGATCGTGCCCGACCGGACGGCGGCGAGTGCCGTGTCGGCGTCGAAGAGCGTCACGACGTCGAGTGCGGTGCCCGGATGCGCCCGGCGGAAGCCGCTCAGGAGCCCCGCGGGCGCGAGCCGCCGGCCGATCACGTCGACCCGCAGCGCCCGGCGGCCCGGCCGCACGGAGTCCGCCGCCCGCTGCTCGGCCCGCAGGAGATCACGGGCAGGGGCCAGGAACGCCTGCCCGTCGATGGTGAGCCGGGCCCCGCGCGCGGTCCGCGTGAACAACCGCACGCCGAGGTCCTTCTCCAGGGCGGCGACGCGCTTGGACACGGCCTGCTGGGTCACCGCGAGCGCGGAGGCCGCCCCCTGGAATTGACCGGCGTCCGCGACGGCGACGAAGGTGCGCACGGCGTGAAGGTCCACGCCGGACATCCTATGAGCCACAACCAGCGGTTGTGGCCGCCCACGCGATGCGGTTGTTTGACCTGCGGACCCGCCGCCGGATTGGATGCCGCAGGTCAAGGTGAGGTGGTTCGAGCGCGACGGCGAGGGGTGGCACCGGGCATGGGAGCCAGGAGGTCCCTCGGGCGGCGGTTCGGATGGCTGTGGGCGGCCTACGCGGTCAGCGCGTTCGGCACACGGCTCGCGTTCGACGCGTTCCCCCTGATCGCGATCCTCGCCCTGGACGCGGGGCCGACGCAGGTGTCGGTCCTGGCGGCCGCGGGGTTCGCGGTCGGCGCGGTGGTGGCGGTGCCGCTCGGTCCGTGGGTGGAGTTCCGCCGCAAGCGGGCGGTGATGATCACGATGGATGTGGTCCGGTGCGCGGCGCTGCTCAGCATCCCCGCCGCATACGCCTTCGGCCTGCTGGGCTTCGGCCAGCTCCTGCTCGTGGCGGTCGTCGTCGGCGCGGCCGACATCGCCTTCACCGCGGCGAGCGGCGCTTGCCTCAAGGCGCTCGTGCGGCCGCAGGACCTGCTCGTCGCGAACGGCCGCCTCGAATCGACGAGTTGGACCGCCCTGGTGCTCGGGCCGCCGCTGGGCGGCGCCGCGATCGGGCTCTTCGGCCCGGTGATGACCGTGGTGGCCGACGCGGTCAGCTTCCTGCTCTCGGCCCTGGGCATCCGCGCGATCGGCGGCAAGGAGCCGCACCCCGAGCGCACCGAGCCGCAAGCCCGGTTCCGGGCGGGCGATCTGCTCGACGGCTGGCGCTACATCCTGGCGGGCCCGGCGCTGCGCCCGCTGTTCTTCAACACGGTGCTGAACAACGGCCTGATCATGGCGACATCGCCCCTGCTGATCGTCCTGATGGTCGGCGAACTCGGCTTCGCGCCCTGGCAGTACGGCCTGGCCTTCGCCGCGCCCTGCGTGGGCGGCCTGCTCGGCTCGCGGCTCGCACGGCCGCTCGTCGAGCGGTTCGGGCGCCACCGGGTCCTGCGCACCGCCGGAACGCTGCGGGCGTGCTGGCTGATCGGCCTTGCCTTCATCGGCCCCGGCGCCGCCGGGCTCGTCCTCGTCATCGTCGTCGAGTTCGGCCTGATCACCTGCTCGGGGGTGTTCAACCCGGTGTTCGCCACCTACCGGCTCGACCACACCCCCGCTGACCGTGTCGCCCGCACCCTGTCCGCGTGGTCGGTCACCAGCAAGCTCAGCATCGCGGCCCTGACCGGTCTCTGGGGCCTGCTGGCCGCCGCGACCGGTCCGCGCACCGCGGTCGGGATCGCCGGGATCCTCATCCTGGCCACCCCGCTGCTGCTGCCGCGACGCGACCACGCGCCGCACGACGAACGGGAAGCCGCCGCCCGAAGCCACACCTGACGTCACCTGAAGTCACCTGACGCCCCGCGCCCGACGGCCTTCCCGGCGGCTCTACTCCGCCGATGGCCCTCCCGACGGGCACCTCACATCTTGCGCATCCGGCCGATCTCCGCCGTCTGCTGTGCGATCACGTCGTTGGCCATCTCCTCGACCTGGATGTTGTTGCCGTCGGTGAGCGCTTCCGTGGCCATCGTGATCGCGCCGTTGTGGTGCGTGATCATCAGCTTCAGGAAGAGCTCGTCGAATGTCTTGCCCTCCGCGGCGCGCAACTGCTTCAGCTGGCCCTCCGTGGCCATGCCGGGCATCGTCCCGTGGTCGTGCCCCTGCTGCTTCTTCGCGCCGCCGTGGCTCTTCAACCAGCCCTTCATGGCGCCTATTTCCGGGCGCTGCGCAGCCGCGATGCGGTCGGCCAGGCGCTTGACCTTCGTGGACTCGGCGCGCTTCGGGGCGAGTTCGGTCATCGTCAGGGCCTGGCCGTGGTGCGTGATCATCATCTGCGTGTAGGTGAAGTCGGCCGAGTTGGGGCTGTCGTCGTCGGTTCTCTTCTTGGCCGCGTCCTCGGCGGACATCGTCGCGGCCGTCTCGCCCGGTTTGCCCGGAGCGATCACGGAGGGTCCTGGCGCGGCCTTCCCGGCCGTTTCCGAGCCGGCGTCGGAACCACCTGAATCGCAGGCGCCGAGCGCCAGAACGGCGGCCGTGAGGAACACGGTGACGGCGGGCGTACGACGGTTGAGCACGGCTGCCTCCTGTGGCGCGCGGGGGAGTTGGTGACCGTCCTAGCACGCTTGCGCGCGTGGATGATCAAAAACTTTCATTACAGATGCGTTGCCATCTGTTGATCTGTGCATGCTGAGCACGATACTGCGGGGTGTCCGTGAACCGTTCAACTATGAACGGCGACTAGGGAGGACGCAGTGACCCTGTTGAACAACCCCCGAACACGGCGCAGACGCTTCGGCGTCGGCGCGGCCGCGCTCGGTCTGATTGCCGCGCTGTTCAGCGCGGCGCCCGCCGGTGCGACGCCCGACCCGGGTGACTCGCCCGCCGCGCCCAAGAGCGTGTCGAAGAGTGACGCCGCCGACGCGAAGGCGGCGATCAAGAGCGGCAAGATACCGGCGCCCGACGAGATCGTGCACTCGGACAACATCAAACATCTCGCCAACATCCCCAAGGACGCGCTGCCGGGTCTCAACACCGACCTCGCCTTCCAGGGGAAGTACGCCTTCGCGGGCAATTACGACGGCTTCCGCATCTACGACATCAGCAACCCGAAGAAGCCGCGGACCGTCTCCCAGGTCCTGTGCCCCGGCTCGCAGAACGACATCTCCGTCTCCGGGAACCTGCTCTTCCTCTCCACCGACTCCTCGCGCAACGACAACTCCTGCAGCAGCACCACGCAGCCCGCGACCGAGAAGTCCTCGTGGGAGGGCATGAAGGTCTTCGACATCAGCGACAAGGCCAACCCGAAGTACGTCTCCGCCGTCGAGACCGCCTGCGGCTCGCACACGCACACCCTGGTGCCGGAGAAGAAGAACGTCTACGTGTACGTCTCCTCGTACTCCCCGAGCGCGACGTTCCCGGACTGCCAGCCGCCGCACGACGGCATCTCCGTCATCAAGGTGCCCCGCAAGGCCCCGCAGAAGGCGGCGGTCGTCGACTTCCCCGTGCTCTTCCCGGGTGAAGGCCCCGACGGCGGCGGCAACCCGGGCGGGCCCACCAACCCGGGCGTCTCCAAGACCACCGGCTGCCACGACATCACCGTGCTGCCCTCCAAGGACCTCGCGGCGGGCGCCTGCATGGGCGACGGCATCCTGTTCTCCATCAAGGACCCGGAGAACCCGAAGGTCATCGACCGCGTCCAGGACAACAAGAACTTCGCGTTCTGGCACTCGGCGACCTTCAACCAGAAGGCCGACAAGGTCGTCTTCACCGACGAGTTGGGCGGCGGTGGCGGCGCCACCTGCGACGAGGCGACCGGTCCTGACCGTGGTGCCAACGGCATCTACGACGTCACCGGCAAGGGCAACCACCGCAAGCTCGTCTTCAAGAGCTACTACAAGATCCCGCGCCACCAGGCCGCGACCGAGAACTGCGTGGCCCACAACGGCTCGCTGATCCCGGTCAAGGGCAAGGACCTGATGGTCCAGGCGTGGTACCAAGGCGGCGTCTCCGTCTGGGACTTCACGAACTCCTCGAAGCCGAAGGAGATCGGCTACTTCGAGCGCGGTCCGCTCACCACCGACGCGATCAAGATCGGCGGCTCCTGGTCGGCGTACTACTACAACGGCTACGTCTACTCGAACGACATCGAGAAGGGCCTCGACGTCCTGAAGATCGACGACAAGCGGACGGATCCCGCCGAGCGGGTCCGCGTCCGTGAGCTCAACGTCCAGACCCAGCCGGACTACTTCGACTGAGTCGGCCGCCGAGCGGACCGCGTCTCCTGCGCGGCCTGGTCGTCCACTCGCGCATGCGTCCCGTCGGGCGGTTCGTCGCCCGGCGGGACGCCGCGTTCCCACGCGAGCCCGTACCGCTGGAACAGCTCGGCCCGCAGCGCGCCCTCGGGCATCGGCGCCCCCGGGAGCAGCACCGCGAAGACCGCGCCCATCAGCAGCGCGCGCAGCAGCGGATAGTCGGTGTCCACGTCGGGCGACCCATGGCGTACGACGGTGTCGCGGAGCAGTTCGGCGAGGTGCTGCTGCTCCGGGCAGCGCACGAACCCGTCCGCCTGGAGGATCCCCGCCATGTGCGTGCGCATGAGGAGCGGCTGATCACGGGCCAGACCGAGGATCGCGTCGATGGCACGGGCCAGGAGTTCGTCCCCGTCCGTCGTCCGCGGCTCCCGTTCCAGGGCCTCCTGGAGCGTGCGGTGCATCAGGCGGTGCACCGCCGACTGCAGAAGCTGGCGCTTGCCGGGGAAGTAGTACGACACCAGACCGCGGGCCGAGCCCGCGCGGTCCGCGATGTCGCCGAGTGTCGTCGCCTCATAGCCGCGCTCGCTCACCAGCTCGACCGTGGCCTGCAGGAGCCGTTCCCTGGAACGCCTTCGCAACTCTTCATTGACCGATGCGCTACGCGGGGACATCCTGTAACTCCTGCGTTGACTGGCTTCGAGCCAGTATACTCAGCGTGTCTCGGACCAAGAGCCCCAGTGGGTCCCTCATGGTCCGGTGTGGCCTGGGGCAGGCAACACCGCGGGGGAGTGTTGCCTGCTCACAGGTGCCGATCGGCCGAACCGTCCTTACAGTGGGCCGGGGGGCCGAGGAGGCGTACTGAGATGGATCAAGAGCAGATTCTGTCCCGGATCTCGTCGATGGTCGACGACGAGCGGACGTTGCGGGACTCCCTGGCATCGGGAGCCATCGACGAGGCGACGGAGCGCGCGAGGCTCGGCGCGCTCGAACGTGAACTTGACCGGTGCTGGGATCTGCTGCGCCAGCGGCGCGCGAAGGCGGAGTTCGGCGAGAACCCGGACGAGGCGCGGGTGCGGCCCGCCGCCGAGGTCGAGGGCTACCGCTCATGAACAGCCCCGCACCGTAGTCGTCAGCCGAACCGCAGGCCGAGGAGCCGTATGGGCGCCGAGCGGGGCAAGCCGTACCGAGGGCAGCGCATCACCGTCACCTTCGACGCGCGGCGGTGTCTGCACGCCGCTGAGTGCGTACGCGGGCTGCCCCAGGTCTTCGACACCGGGCGCCGCCCCTGGATCTCCCCCGACGCGGCCCCCGCGGACGAGGTCGCCGATGTGGTGCGCCGCTGTCCGTCCGGGGCGCTGCAGTACGAGGGTGCCGACGGGACGACGGAGCGGCCGACCGGCCCCACCACCGTCGAGCGCACGGCCGGCGGCACGCTCGTGCTCCGCGGCGATCTGCGGATCGCGGCGACGGGCGGCCCCGAGGTGCGGGAGACGCGCGTGATGCTGTGCGGCTGCGGGGCGAGCGGGAACCAGCCGTACTGCGATCACTCGGGCCCCTGTGGAACGTCCGGCGAGGCCTGACGCCTCAGCCCCGGTCGACGAGGCCGAGGACGGGGCGCAGCCCGTCCGGCCGCAGGTCCACGGGCAGCGGGTCCACGAAGTGCACGGCGCAGCCGAGCGCGGCGGCGCCGGCGTCCGCGTGCCGGTCGTCGCCGACCATCAGCGCGTCCGCCGGATCGACGCCGAGCTCCTCGCAGGCGTGCGCGAACAGGCGCGGGTCCGGCTTCTGGATCTCGTGCTCGTACGACAGGGCGTACGCGTCGACGTACCCGTCCAGGCCGTGGGCGCGGAAGACGGGGCGCAGGTCCCAGCCGATGTTGCTGACCACCGCGACGCGGACGCCCCGCTCGCGCAGCGCGGTGAGCACCTCGGCCGCATCGGCGTAGGGGCGCCAGGCCTCCGGCCGCATGTGGCGGTCGTACAGGGCCTCGTGCAGCCGCGGATCGGGCAGCGGGACCACGCGCGACATGGCCGTGAACGCCGCGCGGTGCTCCGCGGCGCTGCGGTCGCGCCTGCCCCAGAGCTCGGCGAGCCGGTCGGGCACGACGGCGGGACGCGCCCCGCCCGGCAGCGCCCCCGCTCGCTCCAGATCGGCGGCCAGCCGCTCCGACTCGGCCGCGGGGAGCGGAACCCGGGCCTCCTGGAGCACCGCGCGCAGCCAGGACCCGGCGGACTCGATGCGGAAGAGGGTCCCGGAGAAGTCGAAGAGCGCGCCCTTGATCGTCATGGCAAGGATCCTCCGGGACGGCCTGAGAAAGGGTCAAGTGCGCCCGGCCGCAGGTGCGTTGTGAGTCCCTGCGCGATGTCTCGTCGGTGCGCGCTGTTCTCGGGCCGGTCGGTTCTGGCGGCGCGGGCGCCCGGCCGGTGCGGCGTGGGCGGCGGCAGTGGCGGTGGTGGGGCGTGTGCTGCCTGGGTGTGTGTTTCGCTACGTGGATTCTCGTGTGCGGGTGCCCGGTCGGTGCGCGTACGTCGCGATCGCGAGGGCCACCATCAGCGCGCCCAGGAGCCAGCCGCCCACGACGTCCGACGGCCAGTGCACGCCGTTCCAGATCCGGGTCACGCCGACCCCGGCCACGGAGACCACGGCGAGCGTCACCCCCGTGCGCCACACGGCGGGCCCGGCGCCGTACATGCGCAGCAGCCACAGGAGCAGCCCGCAGACGACCGTCGCCGTCATGGCGTGCCCCGAGGGGAAGGCCGCGAAGTGCGCGGAGTCCACCGGGTCCGGCCACCTCGGGCGCGGCTTGTCGACCGCGGCCTTGAGGCCCTGCTGCACCAGGGTGCCCACCGCGCAGGTGGCGGCGATCCACAGCGCCAGCCAGTTCGCGCCGCGCAGGGCGAGCCACACCACGGCCACCGCGCACAGCGCGCGCATCGTCCATGGGTCCCACACCCAGTCGGTCAGGATGCGGCTCGAATGGGTGAGGCCGTCGTGCGCGACGGCCCAGCGGTGCGTGGTGCGCGCGATGTCGCCGTCGATGGTGCCCAGCGGGCCCCACTCCAGCTCCACCAGGAGGATCAGCAGGAGCGAGGGGACGGACAGGAGCGCGGCGACGAGCGCGGCACGGGACTTTCGCGGGCGGGGCGGACTGGGCGGCGAGTCGAGGGGTGCGGCGGAGTGCATGGGGAGATCCTCGCCGACGCGCGGTGCCGGTGGCCATCCCGGGGCGCGCTCCCCTTGCGTGAGCCGGGTGAGCCAGGTGAGCCCCGGCGGCCTCGCTCTCCGGCGCCGGGCCACTAGCCCAGCGCGCGCAGTCCCGGCACGAACGTCACCAGGAGCGGGACCACCGGCACCAGCGCCGCGGCCGCCGTCAGCCGCAGCCGCCGCCCGGCGGTGAGCCGCGGCCGCGCGGACAGCAGCCGGTGCACCCGCTGCGGCACGTGCGCCTGTGGGGTCGGGCAGGGGCCGAACACGCCCCGGTCCTCGTTGAGCTCGATCAGCGCGAGGGCGATCGTCAGGCGCCCGAAGCGCCGCGATGCCACGTCGTCGGCGGCCAGCTCGACCAGGCGGTGCATCTCGCCCCGGAACGCGGCGAAGACCGGCACCTGCGGGAACCCCGTGGCCAGCGCGCCCGAGCAGTGCAGGAGCCAGTCGTGCCGCGCCTGCGCGTGCCCCTGCTCATGGGCGAGCACGGCATCGAGCTGACGGCCCTTCAGGCGGCGCAACGCCGCGGTGGTGATGACCAGTTGGGGCGCCGCACCCGGCAGCCACCAGGCATCGGGGCGCTCGCCCTCCAGGACGACGAGACGGTCGGCGCCGGGCTCCTCGCCGGGCAACAGCGGTGCGCGCAGGAGGAGTTCGCTGCGCCCCTTGCGGCGCCTGGCCCGCGCGCGGGCGATCTCCCGGGTCAGCATCGCGGCGGTCCACACCCCGCCGAGCGCCAGCGCCACGGCGGTCGCGGGCGCCCAGACGCCGCCTGCCCCGAGTGCGTACGCATCGACCACGTCGTGCGGCGCGGGGGCGAAGACATGGCCGCGCACGGCCTGCCACGCGGCGGCGGCGCTCAGGGTCATCGACAGGGCACAGCACATGAGCACACCCGCCACGACGCACTGCCACGCCCACAGCGCGACCACCGGTTCGCGCTCCGGCCAGTCGGCGCGTGCGAGGAGGCGCGGGGCGACGACGGCGGTGAGGGCGCCCAGCAGCAACAGCGCAACGGGGAGCAACATGCGTCAAGACTATGAGGACGGCGCTGCCGGAGGGTATGGCCTATCGCCTCAAGTGACGCACGCCACGGCCGATCGCGGGATATCACCCCTTACGGACCGCACGGCCTCGCGCCTTCCGCGCTCCGGGGCCTCCCGAGAGGGCCTCCCGAGGCGGTCTACAGCGTCAGGAGCATCGCGATCATGGCGATCCCCATGGAAAGACGGCACACCATCGCGAGCTCCGTGCGGTCGGCCCACCCCGTGATCATGCCGCCGCCACCTCCCTCCGCCGCCGCGAGCGTCGGTACGGGCAGGAGGCGCGCCCCTGACCAGAGGACGTATCCGGCGAAGTAGAGCAGCAGTGCTCCGGTGAGCGCCGGTGTGCCCGTGCCGCCGTGGCCCGCGTGGGTGGCGGGGGTCGCCGCCATGGCCACCGCCATGTGGACCATGGCGCAGGCGCCGACCAGATGATGCAGGTGATGCCGGTTGTGCCGGGCCGCCCAGAGCGCGCGGAGAGCCGCCGCGCCGAACACGGCCGCGTACGCGAGCCAGGCCCATCGCGGCGGGGTCAGCACGGCTGCGGGCAGGGCCATCAGCGCCATCCCGAACCCCATGAGCGCCTCGCCGCCGGCCGTCCGGCGCTGTTCCTCGATCCTGCTGCGCATCCGCAGCAGACAGTAGGACCCGGTCGCCGCACACAGCGCGACGAGCAGCCAGCCGGCCTGCACCGGTCCGTGCACCGCGCACCTCCCCGATCGACGGTGTCGTCGGGTCGATGCCCTCGCACGGGGCGTCGTACGCGAGCGCATGGGTGTACGCGGGGAGCGCGGAGGGGAGCGGGCGAGGCCGCGGCGACATGAATCGTTTTCGAGTAAAACACTTGCTAAGGTTCTTGGTATGAGCAGTGCACCCACGACACCTACGAGCAGCGCGCCGGTCAGCAGTACGCCGCCACCCTCGCCCCGCGCCTCCGGCCCCTCCCGTGTCCGCCGGCTCCCGCTCGCCGGTGTGCTGCGTCCGGGCAAGCGCTCCGACATCTGGTTCAAGCCCGCGTCCAGCGTCGTCGTCGCCACCGCGATACCGAATCTGACGCTCCTCGCGATCGGCCGCCTCGACCTCGTCATGTACACGATGGCCGGATCGTTCTGCGCGCTCTACACCCACAACCTCCCCTACGCCGCGCGGGCCCGCGCCCTCGCCGGTGTCGTCGTCGGCATGCTGGCCAGCGTCGGGATCGCCATGGTCGCCTCCTCGCTCACCACGTCGGCGGTGGTGCTCGTGGCGGTCGGTGCGCTGCTCGCCGCCGCGCAGAAGACGCTCTGCGACGCGACCCGCATCGGCCCGCCCGGCCACCTCATCTTCACGTTCATCAGCTCCGCCACGCTGTTCGCGCCGCAGGCCATCGGGCAGGTCCCCGGCCACCTGGCCCTGACGCTCGGCGCGGGCGCCGTGGCCTGGCTCGTCGGCATGGCCCCGGCCCTGATCCGGCCCCACGGCCCCGAGCGCAGGGCCACCGCGCGGGCCCTGCGCGCGGCGGCCGCCTACGCCGAGGCCTCGGGCCCCGGCCGTGAGCGCGCCAGGCCGGGGGCGGCCGCAGCCGTACACGCGGCCTGGCAGGCACTGCTCGCCACCGGCGCCCGCACGGCGGCCCGCCGCGCCCTGGAGCGCCTGGTGATCCGCGCCGAGGAGGCCCTGGCGGCACCCGCGGCTGCGGACCCCGCCCAGCTGCGCGACTGGGCGGCGGGCCTGCGCGGCACGGGCGCGGTGCCACGCCCCGGCGGCGTACGGCCCGAGGCGGACGACGAACTCCTGGGTGTGGAAGCCGAGCTGGCGGCGGGTTCGGCCGCGGGCTCCCTGTGGCGGCGCCTCGGCCCCGGATCGCCGCTGCCGCCCATCGCGCTGCGCACGGCGGTCGGCTGCGCCCTCGCGGGGTACGCGTCGCTGGCGCTCGGCGTCGGCCGCCCCTACTGGGCGCTCGTCACGGCGGCCTCGCTCTACCAGGCCAACGTCACGCTCACCTGGAACAGGGGAGTGCAGCGCGTGGTCGGCAACCTCGTCGGGGTGCTCGCCTTCGCCGCGATCGTCCCGCTGGCCCACCTGAGCCAGGCCGCGTTGATCGTCTGCTGCCTGGCCCTCGCCTTCGGAGCGGAGGCGCTGATGGCCCGCAACTACTGGATGGGCAGCGTGTGCGTCACGCCGATGGCGCTCCTGGTCACGGAGTTCGCGCGGTTCCAGCAGCCCGGAGAGCTGATCCTCGACCGGGTCGTGGACACGTTCGTGGGGGCACTGCTCGGCATCGTCGCAGCGATCGCCGTCACCAACCGGCGCGCCGCCGACCACATCGAGCTGGCCATCGACGCCACCGACCGGGCCCGCGCCCGCGCCGAGCAGGCCCTGGCGGCCCCGCTCGCCGACCCCGACGCCCTGCGCCCGGCGCGCCGCGGTCTGACGGCCGCCCTGGTCGACCTGCGCACCGCCCATGACGCGGCGGCGGGCGAATGGTGGCAGCGCGCCCTGCCGGAACAGCGGGTGATGGTCGCCGAGCAGGCCGGACACCGTACGCTCGCGGCGACGGTACGCGGCACGGAGCACGGCGAGCGCGGCGAACGCGTACGGGTGTGACGAGCCGGGCGAGGCGCAAGGGCGAGGACAGGGGCGCATGAGGAACGGGAGCGAACGGGACACGGCGGCGGACGTCGCGGCCCGTGCGGGAGACGGCGGCGCGGGCGGTGTACGCGGTGCGAGCGGCGCGGGCGGCCCCGCGAGCAGCGCTGCGGGCGCGGCGGGCGCGGCGGGCAGTGCCCCGGGCGTACCCCGTGACACCGTCGCGGCCGTCGTACGGCAGTGGCAGGCGGTGCGGCCGGACATCGACACCGGCCCCATGGAGGTCATCGGCCGCATCAATCGCTGCGCGGCCCTCCTGCAGCAGGCCGAGGACGCCCCGCTGCGCCGCGTCGGCCTGACCCGCCCCGAGTTCGACCTCCTCGGCGCGCTGCGCCGCACCGGCCACGAGCTGACCCCCGGCGAACTGGCCCGCGAGACCTTCTCGTCCGGCGCCGCCGTCACCAAGCGCCTCAAGCAGCTCCAGGAGCGCGACCTGGTCGACCGGCGCGCCGACACCCGTGACCGTCGTGTCTCGCATGTCGGTCTGACCGCCACGGGCCGCGATCTGGTCGACTCGATCCTGCCCGACCAACTGGCCTACGAGACCGTGGTCCTCGCGGGGCTCGACGAGCGCGGCCAGGGGCAACTCAGTGATCTGCTGGGCGAGTTGCTGGCGCAGCTGGAGGGGCGGCTCGGGCTCACGCCCGGCTTCCGGGGCTGAGGGGAACTCCCCGCCCGCTCAGTGGTCCTCGACGGAAGCCGCCAGCAACTCCCTCGTCTCCGGCTCGACATGCTCCGCGTAGTACTCGTGCAGCGCGGTGCGGCCCAGGCGGGCCGCGCGGGGGCCGTCGCCCGCGGTGATCGCCGCCAGGACCTCGCGGTGATGGGCTATGGAGCGCTCCATCCAGGCCGTCGTGTCCGTGACGCCCGCGATCTTCTTCTCGATCACCTCGACCACCGCCTCGTGCACGGCGCGTGCGCACAGGCCGAGGAGGGAGTTGCCGCTCGCCTCGGCGATCGCGCGGTGGAAGAGCGCGTCCGCCTCGCTGAACGCGTGCAGGGACGCCGGACCGCCGCCGCTGAGGGATTCCATCCGGGTGATCTGCTCGCGCATCCGGGCGAGGTCGTCCGCGCCGTGCAGGCGAGCCGCGAGGCGGTTGCTCTCGGCGTCCAACACCATGCGGAACTGCACCAGTTCACCGAGCGTGGACACGCTGGAGCGGGTGAGGCGGCCCAGGGCCTGACTGAGGTTGTCGGGCGAGACGCCGAGGACCTCGGCGCCCAGCGGATCGCCGGGCCGGGAGCGGATCAGGCCCGCCGACTGCAGGACGCGCAGCGCCTCGCGGACCGTGGAGCGGCCCACGCCGAAGCGGTTGACCAGCTCGCGCTCGGCGGGCAGGCGGGAGCCCGGCGGCAGATCACCGCTGAGGATGCGCTCCTCGATCTGCTCCGCGACGCGCTGATAGGCGCGGACCGGTGTGACCGGCCGGAACAGGTCGGTGTCGTCGGCGGCCATCGGCCCGCCCCCTCCACGTACGTAGCTGATACGCGACATCGGCGCGGGAAAACCAAGATCTGGTGGTTGACCCGGCCGTGAACGTGGAGGCAGAGTACGGGAACTCAACTGGTCTGACCAGTCGACTGGCCTCGTGGTCGGCCGACTTGGAGGTTCCATGCACACCAGCTCACGGCACACCGGCTCAGGGCACACCGGATCCGCCGCGCCCCTCGCCGACCCGGCCGTCGACTCCGCCGCCGTCGTCGCCTTCACCCAGGATCTGGTCCGGCTGCGTACGGTCAACGCGGCCGGAGCCACCGAGGTCGAGCGGCCCGCCGCCGAACTCGTCGCCCGGCTCTTCACCGAGTTCGGCTGGACCTACGACGTGGTGGAGGTCGCGCCGGGCCGGCCCAACACCGTCGCCGTCATCGAGGGCGGGGGAGGCGACGGGCCGACCCTGATGTTCGAGGGGCACATCGACGTCGTCACGGAGGGCGATCCGGGCGACTGGAGCGTCGATCCCTACGGGGCCGAGATCCGGGACGGCAAGCTGTGGGGCCGAGGCTCCGCCGACATGAAGTCCGGTGTCGCGGCGATGATCTACGGAGTGCGGGCGCTGCAGCTCGCCGGTCCCTTCCCGGGCCGCGTCGTCCTCGGCGTGCTCTGCGACGAGGAAGGGCTGATGCTCGGCGCGAAGGCGTTCGCCGCGACGCCGCTCGCGCGCGAGGTGGACGGGGTGATCGTCTGCGAGCCGGAGGGGTACGAGGTGTGCACATCCGCCCGTGGCGGCATCCGGCTCCGGCTCGATCTCGACGGGGTGATGGCCCACGGCGCCATGCCGCAGGAGGCGAAGAGCCCGATCGTCGCCGGGGCGCGCGTCGTCGAGGCGCTCGGCCGTGCGCAGGACTGGGCCCAGGAGCGGTACGGCACCCACCCGCACGCCGGGAGGGTGACGGTCACGCCCACCGTGCTGCTCGGCGGGGACCCGGACCAGCTCAACGTCATCCCCGCCCACGGGATCGTCGGCATCGACGTACGCACGATCCCCGGCACCGATCACGCCGAACTCATCGAGCGCATCAGGCAGTTCGCGGTCGAGGCAGCCGGGAGCGTGGGGGTGGGCGTCGGGCTCACCGTCGTCGACGACCGGCCCGCCATCGAACTCCCCGAGGACCACCCGGTGGTCACCGCGCTCGTCGAAGGACACCGTCACGTGCACGGTGATCCACCGCCGTTCGGAGCCGTCCCCGGCACCACGGACGGGACCATCCTCACCCGCGACGCCGGTCTGCCGACCGTCGTCTACGGACCCGGCGGGAAGTGGATCGCGCACCAGAAGGACGAGTTCGTCGAGGTGCGCGAGATCGTCGAGTACACACGGGTGTACGCCGCCGCGGCGCGCGCGTTCCTGAACGGCGCCACCGGAGGTGCGCGATGACCCACCCCGGGACGTGCCCCGAAGGGCTGCCCGTCGGGGACGGCTGGGTGACCGCGCCCGCAGGTCGGCCCGTCCGTTTTCCGTACGACGGCACCGAGATCGCCGTGGCGCCCGTCGGTGACCAGGATCTCGCGGAGCGCGCGGTCGAGCACGCCGCGGCGGTGCGGGTGGACGTGGGCAGGCTGGCCGCCGGGGTGCGGCGGCAGGTGCTCGCCGGGGTCGCCGCGTCCCTCGCCGACGCGGCGGCCGAGCTGGTGGACCTGCTCGTCCTGGAGACCGGGAAGCCGCGGGTCGACTGCGGGGTCGAGATGCAACGGGCCGTTGCCACCTGGCAGTCGGCCGCGGACGAGGTGGCCCATCTGCACGGGGAGACCGTGCCGCTGGACCTCCAGCCCTCCGGGGAGGGCCTCTTCGGCTTCTGGACGCGCAAGCCCGTCGGCGTCGTGGTCGGCATCGCGGGCTTCAACTACCCCGTCCTGCTCGCCTCCCACAAGATCGCACCGGCGCTCGCCGCGGGCTGCCCGGTGATCGTCAAGCCCGCCCCCGCGACACCGCTCGCCACCCTGCGGCTCGTCCATCTCGTACGGGAGCAGCTCGTGGCGGCGGGCGCGCCGGCCGGAGCGGTGCAACTTGTCACGGGGGACGCGGAGGTCGGCCGTACGCTCACCACGCACCCGGAGGTCGCCGCGGTCTCCTTCACCGGGTCCGCGGCCGTCGGCCACCACATCGCGCGCGACGCGGCACCCCGCAAGGTGGTCCTCGAACTCGGCTCCAACGCGGCGCTCGTCGTGGCCGCGGACGCCGATCTCGACGCGGCCGCGGACGCGGTGGTGCGCGGCGGGTTCTACGCGTCGGGCCAGGCCTGCATCTCCGTGCAGCGGGTGATCGTCGTGGACGCGGTGGCGGAGGAGTTCGAGAAGCTGCTCGCGCGGCGGCTGCCGGACGTGGTGGTCGGCGACCCCAGGGATCCCGGGACCCGCGTCTCGGCGCTCATCGACGAGACGGCGACGCGGCGGGTGCTCGACTGGGTCGAGCGGGCGCGGGCGGCGGGAGCGCGCCTGGTGGCCGGGGGAGTCCGTGACGCGGACGGCCGGTGCATCGCCCCGACCCTGCTCGCGGAGGTCCCCGACGGCGAACCCGCCTGGGACGAGGAGATCTTCGGCCCGGTCGTCTGCCTGCGCAGGGTGCCGGATCTGGACACCGCGTACGACCTCGTCAACGCGAGCCGTTACGGCCTGCACGCGGCCGTCTACACCCGTGACCTGCGCGCCGCGCTCGGCGCCGTCGACCGCCTGGAGGTCGGTGGTGTCGTGGTGAACGAAGTCCCCGGCTACCGCAGCGACATCGCCCCCTACGGAGGCGTCAAGGACTCGGGCATCGGCCGCGAGGGCCCCAGGTTCGCCATCGAGGAACTGACGGTGACGCGGATGGTCGTCGTACGGCCCTAGGCCTTCGGCAGAGACAGCAGGCACCCGACCGACCCCACCGGCCCCACGGACCTACGGCCCGGCAAGAGAGGCATCACCACCATGGATTACGGCAATCTGTTCCGGCTCGACGGCCGCCGCGTCGCGGTCGTGGGCGGCGCGAGCGGCATCGGCCGCGAGGCCGCACGCGCCCTTGTCGCCCAGGGCGCGCACGTCGTCGTCGCCGACCGGGACACGGAGGGCGCGGCCCGGACGGTGGCGCTGGCGGTGGGGGAGGGTGAGGCGGCGGCCCAGGGCATCGGTACCGCCGAGATCCACGCCCTGGACGTTCTCGACCCCGAAGCGGTCCGTGCCGCGGTCGCCGCATGGGGGCCGCTCGACGGGCTCGTCGTCACCGTCGGGGCCAACGTGCGCAAGCGCATCGCCGACTACAGCCTCGACGAGTTCGACCGCGTCATCGCACTGAACCTGCGCTCCTATCTCACGCTCGTCCAGGCCGTCGCCCCCGGCATGGCCGAGCGGGGCCGCGGGAGCGTGGTCGGGTTCGCCTCGATGCGGGCCTTCCAGGTGGAGCCGGGGCAGGGGCCCTACGCCGCGTCCAAGGCAGGCCTCGTGCAGCTGCTGCGGACCGCCGCCGCAGAATGGGGGCCGCAGGGCGTGCGCTTCAACGCGGTCGCGCCCGGCGTCGTCCGTACTCCGCTCACCGATCAGATCGCCGCCGACCCCGCATGGTTCGATGCCTACGCCCAGGCCTCCGCGCTCAAGCGGTGGGCCCGCGCCGACGAACTCGCGGGCGCCGTCGCCTATCTCGTGTCGGACGCGTCCACGTTCGTCACCGGCACAGTGCTGAGCGTCGACGGCGGCTGGACCGCGGTCGACGGCCGTTACGACCCCTCCGTGTAGCCCCCACTGCTTCTCTCTCCGTTTCCCCCGGCGTGCCCCTGATGCCCGCCCCACAAGGAGTCCCCCATGCCCCCGACAGCTGATGACGGCGCGAAGGACAGCGCCGGAGACAGCACGAGCGACCCCGCGGCCTCGCCCCTCGACGGCCTCCCCACCGTCCGCGGCGTGGCCCGCCCCTCCCTCTGGCTGCTCCTCGTCCCCGTCCTGCTCTACGGCGCCGCCCCGCTCGTGGCCAACCGCATCGAACCGCGCATCCTCGGCGTCCCCTTCCTCCTGGCCTGGGTCATCGCCGCCACGGTGATCAGCCCTCTGGTCATCTGGCTGGCCGCCCGGCTCGACCCGGCGTACCGCACGAACGCCGTCGAGCCCATCCCGGCCGACGACCTCGCGGGCCCCGACACCGAAGGAGGCCGCCGATGAACGGCTCCGCAGCAGTCGCGACCACCATCTTCGGGATCGCCATGGTGGCCACCATCGGGATCGGCGTATGGAGCGCCCGCGGCCGGTCCAAGGGCCTCGCCGAATGGTCCGTCTCCAGCCGCGGGCTCGGCGTCCTGTTCATCTGGCTGCTCATGGCCGGCGAGACGTACACGAGCTTCTCGTTCCTCGGCACCGCGGGCTGGTCGTACTCCTTCGGCGCGCCGATCCTCTACCTGGTCGCCTATCTGACCGTCGGTTTCGCCGTCGCGTACGTCGTCGGCCCCGCCCTGTGGACGTACGCGTCCCGGCACGGCCTCATCTCGATCGCGGACATCGCCGAATTCCGGTTCCGCTCACGCCCGGTGGGGATCCTCGTCGCCGTCGTCGCGACCGTCTTCATCGTTCCCTACATCCAGGTGCAGATCCAGGGCATGGGCGTCGTCGTGAACGCGATGACGTACGGCAGCGTCGACCTCAAGGTCGCCGCCGTCATCTCCTTCGTCGTGGCCGAGGTGTTCATCCTCGTGTCCGGTCTGCGCGGCTCGGCGTGGGTGAGCGCGCTCAAGGACATGCTGGTGATCGTCGCCGTCGTGTTCCTCGCCGTGTACATCCCGATGCACTACCTCGGCGGCTTCAGCGACTTCATGCAGCGCATGGTGACCGAGAAGCCCGAGTGGCTGACCTTCCCCGGGCACGAGTCCGGCGGGCGCAACGCCATGTGGTTCCTGAGCACCGTGGTCCTGAACGCCGTGACGATCACCATCTTCCCGACCACCGTGGCCGGTTACCTCAGCGCGAAGAGCCCGAACGCGCTGCGCCGCAACGCGCTGCTCCTGCCCTGGTACCAACTGCTCCTGTTCGTCCCGATGGTGGTCGGCGCCACCGCCCTGTTCGTGATGCCGACCCTGGGCAATCCCGACCTGGCCCTCTTCAGCCTCGTCACCGACTCCCTGCCCTCACCCGTCGTCGCGCTCATCGGCGTCGCGGGCGCCCTCTCGGCGATCGTCCCGATGAGCGTCTTCATGCTCTCCATCGGCACGCTGTGGGGCCGCACGGTCCTCGGCGGCGGCAACGGCGCGGACCCGCGGGCGCGCCGCCGCGCGCCCGGGAAGTCCGGCGACGCGAACGACATGCGCACCAAGCGGCTCTCCCAACTGGTGTGCATCATCGCGGGGTTGATCGCCCTCGCGGGCAGTCTCTTCTACCCGAACACCCTCGTGGAACTCTCCGTCCTGTCGTACGAGGGTCTGGCGCAGCTCGTGCCGGTCGTGCTGCTCGCCCTGTTCTGGCGGCGGCTGACCGCCAGGGCCGCCGTCGCCGGGATGGTCACCGGGCTCGTGGTGATGACCGCGCTGTGGGCCACCGACAACGACCCGTACCACGGCGTGAACGGCGGCATCATCGCGCTCGCCGCCAACCTCGTCGTACTGCTCGCGGTCGTCCGGCTGGCGCCCGGGCCAGGACCGGCCGCCACGGCGGCCACCGAGCCGGCCGTTCCGGGCGAGAGTTCGGCGCAGGCTTCCGTGAGGGAGTCCCGATGACCGACGAGACCTGGGGAGTGAGGCGCGCATGACCGACACGGACGTCTTCGATGTGCCGGGCCTTCAGGAGCCCGTGGAGATCCGGATCGACCAGTGGGGCGTCCCGCACCTGTACGCCGCATCGCAGGACGACCTCTTCCTGGCCCAGGGCTTCAACGCCGCCCGCGACCGCCTCTTCCAGCTCGACCTGTGGCGGCGCCGCGGACTCGGCCTGCTCGCCGAGGTGTTGGGGGAGCGGTACGCCGAACACGACCGTGCCGCAAGGCTGTTCCTCTACCGGGGGGAGATGGCCGAGGAGTGGCGGGCGTACGGGGACGACACGGAGCGGGTGACGACGGCGTTCGTCGACGGCATCAATGCCTACGTGACTCTCTGCCGCGCCGACGCGGCCCAACTCCCGCCCGAATTCGCCCTGTTGAAGTACGAACCGGCCTACTGGCAGCCCTCCGACGTGGCCCGCATCCGCAGCCACGGCCTGCAGTACAACCTCCGCGACGAGGTCGCCCGCGCCCTCACGCTGCGCGACCACGGCCCCGAGGCGGAGGAGCTGCGCCGCCGCCGCGAGCCAGCCCCGCACCGGCTGAGCGTCCCCGAAGGCCTCGACCTGTCCGTCATCCCGGCCGACGTCCTGCGCGTGTACGAGATGGCCACCACACCTCCGTGGGCGGCGGGCGCGGCGCCCCGCCAGGGCCTCGACGGCTCCAACAACTGGGTCATCGCCCCGTCCCGCACGGCCACCGGCCGCCCGCTCCTGGCCAACGACCCGCACCGCGGGATCGCCCTGCCCGCCCTCCGCTACCTCGCACACCTCTCGGCGCCGGGCATCGACGCCGTCGGAGCGGGCGAACCGGCCCTGCCCGGCATCTCCATCGGCCACAACGGCCATGTCGCGTTCGGCCTGACGATCTTCCCGATCGACCAGGAGGACCTGTACGTCTACCGCACGAACCCGGCGAACCCGCACGAGTACTGGTACCAGGACCGCTGGGAGCCGATGACGCGCGTCACGGAACCGATCCCGGTGCGCGGCGGCGAGCCGATCGTGGCCGACCTGTGGTTCACCCGCCACGGCCCGGTCATCCGCGAACTCCCCGACAAAAACGCCGCGTTCGCGGTCCGCGCGGCCTGGCTCGGCCCCGGCATGGCCCCCTACCTGGGCAGCATGGACTACATGCGGGCGGCGACCCCTGACGCGTTCGTGGCGGCGATGCGCCGCTGGGGAGCCCCCGGCGAGAACCAGGTCTACGCGTCCCCCGACGGCACGATCGGCTGGCGCCCCGCAGGACGCGTCCCCGTCCGTCCCGGCTGGGACGGCACGCTCCCCGTGCCGGGTGACGGCCGCTACGAATGGGACGGCTTCCTGGACGTGGAGGAACTCCCCTCGGTCCGCGACCCGGCCCAGGGCTGGTTCGCCACGGCCAACGAGCTGAACCTGCCGCCCACGTACCCGAACGCGGAGAAGACGGTGACGTACGACTGGTATGCACCGACCCGCCACGACCGCATCACGGAGGAACTGAGCGCGCACGAGGCCTGGACGGTCGAGGAGTGCGTACGGCTGCAGGCCGACTACGTGAGCTTGCCGGGGCGGCGGATACAGAAGCTGCTCGCGGGGCTGGGGGATGCGGGTGCGGAAGACGGCGCCTGCGCCCCCGATGTCCGCGTCGCCGCAGCCCTCGCCCTCCTCCGCCGCTGGGACACCCGCCTCACCGTCGAATCCCCGGCCGCCGCCCTCTTCGAGGTCTGGTACCGGCGGCACCTGCGCCCCGCCCTCCTCGCGCGGGCGCTCGATGCGGCCGTGGGCGAGGAGCAGCGTGACCGGGCCCTGGCGCGGGTGCTGCCCGCCGAGGACGCGGCGGCGGACGCCCGTGTCGATCTGGAGCTCCTGGACGGTGATCCGGATCCTGCGCTGCTGCTCGGCACGCTCGCCGCGGCCGTGGAGGAACTCACCGCGCTCCTGGGCGCCGATCCGGACGCCTGGTCCTGGGGCGCACTCCACCACGCCCACCCGCACCACCCCATCGCCGCCCTGCTCGACGGGCCCGCGCCCCAGTGGGCCTCCGTGGGCCCCGTGCCGCGCGGCGGCAGCGGCGACACCGTGGGGGCCGCCGCCTACGGCGCTGGGTTCCGGCAGACCGCGGGGGCCACCTTCCGGATCGTCGTGGACGTCGGCTCCTGGGACGACTCCGTGGCGATGAACTCGCCGGGGCAGTCCGGTGTTCCGGGCAGCCCGCACTACGACGACCTGTTCGCGAGCTGGGCCGCCGACGGTTCCTTCCCGCTGCTCTACTCGCGTGAGGCGGTGGAGAAGCACACGCGGCGGACGATCACGCTGCGACCGTCCGCCGGGGATGCTCAGGGAGCGGCTCAAGGGGTGTCTCAGGCGGCCGACCCGAAGGGCAGGTAGTCCACCTCGTACCCGAAGGAGCGGGGACCCGCGAGCGCGAGGCCGTCCGGAGTGGTCCAGCGCGGATCGCAGCGCGCGGCGACGACGCTCACGCGCCGGCCGTAGCGCAGTCCCTCCGTGGTCACCGGGTCACCGGTGTCGCTGTCCAGGACGCAGATGAGGTCGGGCGTGGTCGCCACGGTCGCCCCGTCACGCGTGGCGATCAAGTGCTCGTTCTGGAAGCCGAGTTCGAGCACCCGGTCCGCGTCCTCCCGTGTCCCCTCGACACGGGCGTGACCGCGCGCGAACCCGCCCTCGGTGCGACGGCTGACGTCGACCACCTTGCCCGCAAGGAGGACCTTGCCGTCCAGCGTCGCCCGCACCGCCTCCACCGGATCGCCGTGCGCGGCGCGCACCTCGCGCACCACCGCGCCGAGCCGCGCGGCGAGCGTCAGCGTCGCCGGGACGAGGCCGTCGGCGAGCTGATCGCCGCGCAGCACCGTGTCCGCGCAGCTGATCTGGCAGCCGAGCTCCACGCACACCGCGCGCGCGATCCGCTCGGCCGCGTGATTGTCGATGGCCTCGACGATGACCGTGTTGCCCTTGTCGTCGGCCAGCGCCATCGGCGAATTGGTGATCCCGGCGAGGCCGGGCAGCACCATCTGCGCCTCGGGGAACGCCCGCCCCATCGCGTCCCCGTCCACCAGGGGGAGCCCGGCCCGCGCGGCGCAAGCGATCGGCAGCATCGAGTTGACCCCGCCGACCTCCAGCGCGGTGAGGTGCGTGGCCCGGCGCCCGAGGTGTTTCTCCAGGGCGCGCAGCGCGGCCAGGTCCTCCCTTCCGTTGGGGATGCGTTCCAGGAGGACGGTGGGCGCACCCATGCCGGAGATGGGGACGACGGTCGCGTCGGCGTCGACCTCGTCGATGTGCGCGACCCGCACCGGGCCGTGTGCGCGGATCGCCTCGCGGGCGAGCAGCTTTCCGATGTAGGGGTCACCGCCGCCGCCCGTGCCGAGGATGCCCGCGCCCCGTGCGATGTCGTCGAGGTTGTCGAGGGTGACCTCACGCATCGCGGATCGCCCCGGCACCGGACCCCGTGGCCGCGGGAAGACGCCCCAGGTCGAGATCGCCCACCGCCTTGACGCGGATGCGTGTCGCACCGCCCGGCAGATAGGCGAGCGGCACCTCCTCGATGTCGACGACGCGTACGCTGCCGGGTCGTGCCCCGGCATCCAGCGCACGCCCCACGGCGTCCTCGCGGGCCCCGGCGAGCACCGCGTCGCGGCGGCCTTCGGGGACGTGGAAGACCCGGTCGACCTCGCCGCCGACCTGTGCGATGGCCGCGCCCACCGCGTTGGCCACGTCGAAGTGCCAGGGCCTGCGCACGTCTTCGAAGCCGGGCAGCCCGTCGGGGACGAGGATGGAGCCGCCGCCGACGGCGACCACCGGAAGCGCCGCGGCCGAGGTCCGCATCCGGTCGACGCCCTCGGCGAGCCGCTCGGCGATGCGCTCCAGGGCGCGCTCGGTGAACTCCCGGTCCAGATGGGCGACATGGGAGCTGTCCCCGATGTCGGCCCGGCCCGCGGCCACCGCGAGATCCGTCGCTGTCAGCCGCGTGCCGCCGAAGACGAGCGCCTCCTCCGTGAGCAGGTAGCCGACCGACCGTGGCCCGCTCTCGCCGTCGCGCGAGACCCAGGACCCACCGCCGATGCCGAGCGAAAGGACGTCAGGGACACGGAAGTTGGTGCGGATCCCCGCGGCCTCGCTCTCGCCCGCAGCCTCGCGCGGAAAGCCTCCTGCGAGGATGCCGATGTCGGCCGTCGTGCCGCCCACGTCGACGACCGCGCAGTCTCTGAGCCCGGAGAGGAAGGCCGCGCCCCGCATCGAGTTGGTCGGCCCCGACGCGAACGTCGCCACGGGGTACGCGCGCGCGAAGTCGGCGTCCATCAGCGTTCCGTCGTTCTGCGACAGGAAGAACGGCGCCGTGATCGACATCTCGGCCAGCGCCTTCCCGAACGACTCGACGATGACGGTGGCCAGGTCGCGGAGCGAGGCGTTGATGATCGTGGCGTTCTCCCGCGCGAGCAGCCCGACCCGGCCCAGATCGTGCGAGAGCGAGAAGTGCACGCCCTCGCCCAGCTCGGCCCGCAGGATCTCGGCGGCGCGCTGCTCGTCGGCCTTCGCCACCGGCGAGAACACCGACGACACGGCGACCGAGGTGAGTCCGTGCGCGGCGATGTCGGCGGCCGTCCGCTTGAGCTCGTCCGGGTCGAGCGGCGACAGCGGCCGCCCGTCGAACTCCCGCCCGCCGTGGCAGAGGTAGCCGTGCCCGCCGAGGGCGTCCCGCTGCCGCGCGGGCCAGTCCGCCATGGGGGGCAGGGCGGCGGTGGCGGGAAGGCCGAGACGTACGGCCGCCACGGGAGTGAGCCGGGCGCCCTCGACGAGCGCGTTGACGAAGTGCGTGGTGCCGATCATCACCGCGGTGAGGGATTCGACGGGCGGTGCGAGCGCCCGGATCGCGGCGGTGACACCGGAGGTGATGTCGGGGGTGGTCGGTGACTTGACGGCCGCGAGCACACGGTCGTCGTGCCCCAGGAGGGCGGCGTCGGTGTTGGTCCCACCGACATCGATGCCGATACGCATGGTGGTGGAGTCCTTCGTGTGACGACGGGTGATGCGTAGTACGGACGTGACGCACGCCGTGATCAACCAGGCGACGAGACGGTGCCCAGGAAGGGCGTCCATCAGCCACCTGACGGCGGCATCGGCCTTCAGACGCCCGCCGCCCCTTTCCGGAGCCCTGCGCGTGCGCCCTTTGCTCCGACGCGGCCGGGCCCGGGGCGAGTTGAGAGCGGCGACCACCCACCACTGGTAGTCGCCGCTCAGCCGCACGACCAGGGAGGCGGCGACCCGCCCCGGCGTGCGCGTGTTCCTCGGTGGTGCGCCCCCGGTCGCCGCCCGGAGGCCTCTCCGGTTGCCGCCGTCAGGGCAGCAGCGGCTTCTCCGGGGCCATCGAACGCCCGGCCACCTCCGCCGTCACCCGCGCGTGGATCTCCTCGGGCGACAGATAGACATCCGTCATCTCGAAGTCCTTGAGCGTGGCGGGCCGTTGGGTCTGGAACCCGGTCCGTACGTAGTCGTCACCCGCGAGGGCGTTGAGCCCCCAGTTCGCGGCCGTGCGGAAGCGCGCGGTGACGGTGCGCAGGGCACCCAAGTGATAGCCGCGCGCGACGACTTGAGCGGGCAGGCCGGTCAACTGCACGCCCAGCGGCTTCGATACGGCCTGAATGCCACCCAGGTCGACGACCAGACCCATGTCCTTGTGCCGGTAGGGGGTCAGCGGCGCGCCCCGCAGCGCCGCGGTGATGTTCTTCGCGGCGGCCCATCCCTGCCGCATCGCGTGCTGTGCGGTCGGCGGGCAGATCGCGTCGCCGCCCTTGACGAGGTCGGGGACGGCCGCCGCGTCGCCGAGCGCGAACACGCCGTCAAGGCCGGGCACCGTCAGCTCCGGGTCGACGACCAGGCGCCCCCGGTTGGTCTCGGCGCCCAGCGTGGCGATGAGCGGGCTCGGTGCCACGCCGGCGGTCCAGATCAGGGTGTGGCAGGGCAGCGTGCGCCCGTCGGTCAGCGTGACGGTGTCCTCCGTCGCCTTGTCGACCGTGACCCCGAGCGACACCTCGATCCCACGCCGCTGCACGATGGCGAGGGCCTTCTCGCCGAGCCGGTCGCCCAGCTCGGGCATCAACTTCGGCGCCACATCGACCAGATGCCACTTGATCTGCGAGACGTCGAGTCCCGGGTACCGCTTGACGGCGGCGCTCGTCAGGCGCTGCAGATAGGCCGCCGTCTCCGTGCCCGCGTACCCGCCGCCGACGACCACGAACTGCAGCCGGGCCTCCCGCTCCGCGCGGTCCGAGCTCGCCGATGCCAGGTCGAGCTGCGAGATCACGTGGTCACGGATCCAGGCGGCCTCGGCCAGCGTCTTCACGCCCACGGCGTGCCGGTCGACACCGGGGATGTCGAACTGCCGGGTCACGCTGCCCGGGGTCAGGACGAGGTAGTCGTAGCGCTCCACGACCTCCTCGCCATTGATCTTCCGTACGATCACGGCCTTCGCGTGCGGATCCACCCCGATGGCCCCGCCCGGCACGATCGCCGTACGGCGCAGCATGCGACGCAGCGGCACCGCGACCGACTGCGGGGTCAGCACGCCCGACGCGACGTGGGGGAGCAGCGGTAGATACAGCTGATGGTCCTGCGGGCTGATGAGCCGCAGTTCGGCGTCCTGCGCCTTGAGCGTCCGCTCCAGCTTGTGCGCGCACTCCATACCGGCGAAACCGCCGCCGATGATCAGAATCCGGGGACGTTGCATAAGAGATCGCTCCAGGGTTGGGCGAGGGGTCCGGTCAATCCTCCGACGAGGGGTGGCCCGGCGCACGTCGGATGCGCCGGGCGAGGAACCCGAGTACCCCCGAACCGTCGGACGACCACACCCGAACCGTCGGATCAGCCCCCTGCCCCCGCGAGCCGGAGATAGTCCCACGGGTCGTGCGCGTTGAGGACGGTGAACTCGTCCGTCCGGGTGGCCACCTCCCGTAGCCGCTCCTGATTGGCGACCCGCAGCTCGGCGTCCACCTGGGCGTCCAGCTGGATGATGTCCATCAGGGGGTGCGAGTGCGGGGCGTCCTGCGCGATCTCGCGGTGGTAGAAGTACGCGTCCCCGGCGTGCACGAGCCACCGCCCGCGATCCCGCACCGCCACGGCGGCATGCCCGGCGCTGTGCCCGCCGAGCGGCACGATGAGGAACTCCTCGCCGAGCCCGGCCAGTTGACGCACCCCGGCGAACCCGGCCCACTCCTCGCCCGCGTTCTCCTCGTACGTCTCCCAGCGCGGGCCATGGGCCCAGTGCGCGGGCCGGTAGCGCCGGCTGGGCGCTTCGGTGCGCGCCGCGTCGAGTTCGGCGGCCATGAGGTGCACACGCGCCTCGGGAAAGTCGGGAAGTCCGCCGCTGTGATCGACGTCGAGATGCGTGAGGGCGATGTGCCGCACGTCGGAGGCGGCGAACCCCAGCCGCTCGACCTGGGAGAGCGCGGTCTCGGCGAAGTCCAGCTCAGGAGCGGCGAGTTCGGCCCACTCCGGATCGAGGGATTCGAGGGGCCTGCGCACGTCACCACGCCCGAGCCCGCTCTCGACGAGTACGAGACCGTCCGCATCGGTCTCCACCAACAGACAGTGGCACACGGCGTGCAACGGAGGCGGCCCGTCATAGGTGGGCTCGATCTTCATCATGGACCCGCAGTTGAGATGATGAACCTTCACGATGTGCTCGCCGTCCCCTTCTCCAGGCTCTGCTTCTCCAGGCTCTGCGCGACGACCGAGCCGACGCGCCGGGCAACCGACGAAATGACCGAGGTGTCGCGCCGCACCTGCGCGAGAAGCAGCGCCCCCTGCAGCGAGGACATCACGAGCTCGGCGAGCTCGGCGGCCTCGTCATCGGCGGCCCCCCACCCCCGCAAGGCTTCGGCGAGCCCGGCCAGCCAGGAGTCATAGGCGACGTGACAGGCGTCGCTGATGGGCCCGTCGCCCCCGGACTGTTCGAGCGCGACGGTGGCGACGGGGCACCCGTCCCGGAAGCCGGAGTCCCGCAGTCCTCCAGCGAGCAACTCACCGACCCCGACAACGGCATCGGCCACCCCGTCGGCAGAGCCCACGACGGAGGCCATCCGAGCCTCCATCTCACCCCCGGCAAGCGCCACGGCCTCGGCGGCCAACTGCTCCTTGCCCTGCGGAAAGTGAAAGTACAACGACCCCTTGGGGGCACCGCTCTCCGCGAGCACTTGATTGAGTCCCGTCGCGCCGTACCCCTGCCGCTGGAACAGGTCGGCGGCTGTGCGGAGAATGCGGGCGCGGGTGTCGCCGCGTGTCTTGGTCACACGGGAGACTCTAGACCGACCGGTCTAGAGAGAACAAGAGGTCAGAGGGGATTGACCGAGAGGTGGGATGAAGACGACGAGTGCGACGGTCGGCACGGCTCGTATCGCTCCGGAGAGGAGCGCGCACTCATGGACGCGTGCCGCGACCCGAGGATCCCCGCTCATGGGAGGTGAGGGGGCATGGCGCGATGACCTGTCTGGTCCGCGGACACCGCTGGGTCGTCGAACGGTCCCTCGCCTGGCTCGCCGGCTGCCGCAGACCGCACCGCCGACGGAGGCGGTGCCTGCCCGGCATTGCTGCCGCGGACTGCACCGCCTCAAGGGCGACGATCCGGCCCCGACCTCTGGTCAGGAGGGCTCGGTGAGAACCCACAACTCCCAGACTCCGGCGGCTCGGCACTCGTAGGCGCGTACGCCGTTCTCCAAGTACCACCGGCCGCGCTCATGACAGCGGTTCTCCTCGGCCGGAGGAAAGTCCGCCACGTGGTGCCAGCCCGGCCCGGCGGCCGGCGTGGACTGTGCGGGCGAGGGTGCGGGTGCGGAGGCGGCGGCAGTTGCGCCGTGGCTCGCCACCAGCAGTGACACGGCCGCAGCCGCGAGGAGAACGCGTTTCATGGTTCGCATGGAACGCATCCTTCCGCAGCTGGCGGGCCCACATCGATGGAGACCGCTCCGTCTTCCCCTGATTGGCCCAAAGGGTGATACGGGCTGATACGGGCAGCCTGACCCGGCGAGCAGGGCGAGTACCGCCGACGACGTCGACAGCTCGGCGAGGACGCGCCGCAGCCAGTACGTGACCTTCCCCATCTCATGGGGGTCTCGCAGGACTTGACTCCACATCGTGGGCGCCGTTCTCCGGTCCGGCGCCCCTGCCGGCGGCGGCGTGTACCGCTGGGACTGACGGCAGTGGGGGCTCTGCCGCGAGCCGCGATTTCCGGGCTAGGGGCGGTACCGCAACGGGTGGTCCTCCGGCACCTCGACGATGACGATCTTGACGCCGTCCGGGTCCGCGATCCACATCTCGACGAGACCCCAGGGCTCCTTCACCGGCTCCCGCACCACCTCCACCCCCTGCGCCACGAGGTCCGCATGCGCCGCCCGCACGTCCGCCACCTGCAGCCACAGCTGGAGGCCGGGTGCGGGTGGTGTCTGGGAGCGGCCGGAGACCTCCAGGAAGCCGCCGCCCAGGAAGTAGACCGTGCCGCGCTCGGGGCCCGTGCCGAACTCGCGGTAGACCGCGAGGCCGAGCGCCTCGCCGTAGAACGTGCGTGAGCGCTCGGGGTCGGTGGGGCGGAGAAGGGTCCTGCTGCTCAGTACATGCACCATGCAGCCGCACCTTAGTGGGGAGATACGCTCGGCGGTGCCTCGCCCACGCCGCGCCCGACAGCGGTGGGCCAGAGAGATCGGAGAATCCGCCCCATGGACACCGCACCGAGCCCCAGCACGAGCGACCTCACCTTCCGGGATGCCACCGACGCGGACGTCGACGTGCTCGTCTCGCTCATCGAGTCGGCGTACCGCGGTGACTCAAGCCGGGCAGGCTGGACCACGGAGGCGGACATCCTGGAGGGGCAGCGGACCGACCCGCAGGGTGTCGTCGACGTCATCAAGTCGCCCGTGAGCAAGCTGCTCGCCGTCGAGCGCGACGGCGAGGTCGTCGCCTGCTGCCAGCTCGAACACCGCGGCGAGCACGCCTACTTCGGGATGTTCGCGGTGAGCCCGGCGCTCCAGGGCGCGGGCCTCGGCAAGGTGATCATGGCAGAGGCCGAGCGGACCGTCCGCGAGGCGTGGGGCGCGAAGGAGATGCACATGACCGTGATCTCCGTACGCAACGACCTCATCGCCTGGTACGAGCGGCGCGGCTACCGCCGTACGGGAAAAATGACTCCCTTCCCGTACGGCGACGAGCGGTTCGGCATTCCGCAGCGGGACGACCTGCAGTTCGAGTTGCTGGTCAAATCCCTGGTCTGATCTGAGCGCGTGCGTCTGTAGGTGCCGAGCCGGGTCAGGCCGTGAAGCGGCCCGTGCGCTTGATCTCCGGGTAGTCCGTGGTCGCGCCGTCCAGCTGCAGCGCGCGCACGAGCCGCAGATCGTCCTGCGTGTTCACGACCCAGCCGATGATCCGCAGGTCGGCCTTCTTGGCACGTTCGACGATCTCGAGCGTCAGGCGCCTGATGTTCAGCACGAGAGTGGTGGCACCGACCGCCGTGGCGCGCTCCACGACGTCGGTGCCGTAGCGGCTCGCGACGAGCGCGGTGCGTACGCCGGGGACCAGGCGCGCGATCTCGGCGATCGCCTCGTCGTGGAAGGAGATCACCTCGACGCGGGCGACCAGATCGCGGCGGTGCATCACCTCGGCGAGGGCGCGGGCGGCGGCCACGTCCTTGATCTCGGCCTGCAGCGGCGCCTTCACGGCGTCGAGGACCTCTTCGAAGACGGGGATGCGCTCGCCGCGCCCCGCGTCGAGCTCCCGCAGCTCGGCCAGGGTCTTCTCGGCGATCGGTCCCTTTCCGTCGGTCGTACGGGCCACGTCGGCGTCGTGCATGACGACGAGGGCGCCGTCCTTGCTCAGATGCAGATCGAGCTCGATGAGATCGAGGCCCGCGGCTTGCGCGGCGATGAAGGACCGGAGGGTGTTCTCGGGTTCGACACCCATGACCCCGCGATGACCGATGGTGAGGAAGTTCAAGGTTCACTCGCTTCCGTCGACGGCGGCTCGGTGGCCACGCGGCGAGGACGGAGGTGCCACGCGGCGGTCGCAGCCTAACGGCCCGCCTCCGTGATGGAACCGCCCGTACCGGGGCGCCCCGAGGAATCGGAGTCGTCCGCTCTGCTTCCCACGATCCCGAGAAGGAGCCCGGTGATGACGGCGGCGACAAGGACGGCACGGGTGGTCACAGGTGCACTGCTCCATACGGCGGGGTCGGCTGACCCCGCCCGTCCTACCGGCTGAGGGCCCCGCGCCGCGAGCCACATCACCCGTGGGTGGGCGAGTCCTCGGGGGGTTGACCGGGGGCTTCCGCGAGGTCGACGCGAGCGAGATCGGCGAGCATCGCCTCCGCCAGTTCGATCTCGGCCTCGAGCCGCCGCCCGCTCCACCGGAGCGCGATCTGCGGATGCGTCCACGCCTCCTGGCCGTCCGCGCGGGCGAGCGCGTCATGAACCTCCTTCAGCTCGCCCCGCGTGTGCGCGATGTGCTCGCTCACCAGGGCCCGCAGATGCTCGGGCGCCGCGAGGTGCCCGAGCCAGACCCGCAGCAGCAGCGGATGCTTGAGGACGGGCGGCCCCGCTTCCTCGGCGCCGCCCGCCCATCCGACGAGCGCCGCGCGCCCCTCGGCGGTGATGGCGTACGACCGCTTCGCGCGGGGCTCCTCGGGGCCCGAGCGCCGTGACGTGGCGTATCCCAGCGCTTCGAGGCGGCGCAGCTCGGCGTAGATCTGGCTGATGGCGGGCGACCAGTAGAAGTGGCGCAGCGACGCGTCGGCCCACTTCTTCAGTTCGTACCCGGTCCGCTCCCCGGGGAAGGAGAGCAGGCCGAGCACGGCCCACGCGGTCGGCGGCAGCTCGGAGGGCCGTTGCGGTGCGGTGGAGCGCTGCGGTGACGTGGGGCGGGGGGCTGCCATACGGCTGATTGAAGTGAACGTCACAGTGCCCGCGCAAGATGTGTGCGGTGCGAAGGGCGTGCGGGGGTATAGGGGGTTCATGAGTGATCTTCCGCAACCGCACATCCGCAGACTGCTCGGGGCCACCGACCGGTTGGCGTTCCACCGCGTGGCCGCCCGCTCCTGGCCGGCGGCACAGCCGGTCCTGCCACGGCTGAGCCGGAGCGCCGACCACGGGCTGCTGTGGTTCGGCATCGCCGCGGGGATGTGGGCGTTCGGCGGTGCGCGCGGCAGGCGTGCCGCGGTGCGCGGCGTCGCCTCCCTGGCGCTCGCTTCGGGCACGGTGAACACCCTGGGCAAGAGCGCGGTGCGCCGCTCGCGACCGGTCCTCGACACGGTGCCGGTGATAAGGCACCTTTCCCACCAGCCGATTACCAGCTCCTTCCCCTCCGGGCACTCGGCATCGGCGGCGGCCTTCGCCACGGGCGTGGCGCTGGAGTCACGGGGTCTTGGCGCCGCCGTGGCCCCGATCGCGGCGTCGGTGGCCTTCTCCCGCGTGTACACCGGCGTGCACTACCCCAGTGATGTCCTGGTCGGCGCCGCCCTCGGCGTGGGTGCCGCCTACGCGGTGCGCGGCATGGTGCCCTCCCGGGCGCAGATGCCGCCCCCCGCGCGGCCCCAGACGGACGCGCCCGCGCTGCCGGAGGGCGAGGGCCTCATCGTGGTGGTGAACCCCTCGTCCGGGGCGCAGCCACAACTCATGGACCCCGTCCGGCAGTTGAAGACGGCCCTGCCCCGTGCGGAGGTGGTGCTGTACGAGGAGGACGCGGGGCCGCTGCCCAAGGTCCTTGAGGAAGCGGCCAGGGACGCCGCCCGGCGCGGTGGAGTCTTCGGCGTGTGCGGGGGAGACGGCACGGTGAATGCCGCCGTGACACCGGCCCTGCGCCACAACGTGCCTCTGATGGTGCTGCCCGGCGGTACGTTCAACCACTTCGCCGCGGACCTGGGCGTCGACACGGTCGCGGACGCTTGCGCCGCCCTCGCCGAGGGCAGCGCCGTACGGGCCGACGTCGGCCGGATCAAGCCCCTGGCCGGGACCGGTCCTGACGGCCGGACGAACTCCGATCCGGCGTACTTCCTGAACACGTTCAGCCTCGGCGCCTACCCCGAGCTCGTACGCATCAGGGAGGAGTGGTCCCCGAAGGTCGGCGGTCCGCCCGCCTCGCTGCTCGGCGTCGCCCAGATCCTGCACACCGGACGGCCGCTGCGCGCGGTGGTGAACGGCAAGGCCCGCTCGATGTGGCTGCTGTTCGCGGGCAACGGCGCCTACCGCAGCGCGGGCATCGCCCCGGTGCGTCGGCACGACCTCGCCGACGGGGTGCTCGACATCCGCATCGCCCACGGCGGGCGCTTCGCGCGCACCCGCCTGCTGGTCGCGGCGCTGGCCGGGCAGCTGGCCAAGACCCGCGTGTACGCGTCCGCCAAGGCCCAGCGCCTGGTCATCTCCGGCCTGCCCGAAGGCACGCAGATGGCGTACGACGGCGAAATCGCCCCCGCGCCCGCCGCGCTGCTCCTGGACAAGCTCCCCGAAGCGCTCACCGTGTACCGGCCGAGCTCCGACTGACCACGGCGCGGGCGCCGGAGGCATTACGCCAAGCGGCGCATTCGGCGTGCGCGCAGGGCTCGTCGCGCGTGTGCTGGCGGGCATGGGCTACGACATAGACAGCCCGCGTGAAGCGGGCACGACACGACGTGACGTACTGAGCGTCGCCGCGGTCCTCCTGGCCGGCGGCGCCTTCACGGTGGCGGGACCCGCGCCGCATGCAGCCGCCGTGGAATCCGACGGTGACAGCGGTGACGGTGGCTGCGGCATCGGCTACGACGCGGAGTTCGAGGAAGCGCTCGCCGAGGCGGACGAGACGATCCCCGAGGACCGCGCGCTCGCCCCCGAAGGACCTCCCGGCAGATTCGCGCTGCCGCTGCGCAGGCGCTTCCGCGTCAGCGCCCGGTACGGCATCCGGGGCAACTGGCTCGCCGGGCACCACACCGGCATCGACCTCGCCGTCCCCTCGGGCACCCCGGTGCACGCGGTCGGCGCGGGCACCGTGGTCCTCGCGGCCTGGTCGGGGGCGTACGGCAAGGCGGTGACGGTGCGTCTGAAGGACGGTCACTACGCCGTGTACGCGCACCTCTCCCGCCTCTCGGTGCGCAGGGGCGCCCGCATCGGCACCGGCGACCGGATCGGCAGCAGCGGCGCCACAGGGCGGGCCACCGGACCCCACCTCCACCTGGAGATCCGGGCCCGGCGCGGCTACGGATCGGACGTCAACCCGGTCAGCTACCTCGCGAGGCGTGGCGCCCGGCTGCTGTGAGGCCTGAGCTCTCAGGCCTGTGCGGTGGGGCGGACGACGATGTCGCCCACGTCGACACCGTCCGGCTGCTCGACGGCGAAGGCGATGGCGCGGGCCACCGCGTCCGGCGAGAGGCCGACCGTGTCCATGCTGTCGCGGATCCGGTCCTTCACCTCGGGGTCCATGTGGTCCGCGAACTCCGTCCGTACGACGCCGGGGGAGACGACGGTGACGCGCAGACTGTCACCGGCCTCCTGGCGCAGACCCTCCGAGACGGTGCGGACGGCGTTCTTCGTGGCGGCGTACACCGACTGGAGCGGAACGATGCGCAGCCCGGCGGTGGAGACGGTGTTGACGAAGTGTCCTGAGCCCTGTTCGCGGAAGACGGGCAGGGCGGCGGCGATCCCGTAGAGGACGCCCTTGAAGTTCACGTCGATCATCTGTTCCCAGTCGTCGACGCGGAGGTCGTCGAGGGGCGAGATCGGCCCGACCCCGGCGTTGCTGACGAGGACGTCGAGCCTCCCGAACCGTTCGCGTGCCAGCTCGACGAGGCCGGTCAGATCCGCGCGCCGCGTCACGTCCGTGCGCGCCCAGACGGCTTCGCCACCGGCCTGTTCGATGCGGGCGGCGAGCGCCTGGAGACGCTCGGGGCGGCGCGCCCCGAGTACGACCTTCGCGCCGCGCTCGGCGAGGAGCAGGGCGGTCGCCTCGCCGATGCCGCTGCTGGCGCCCGTGATGGCCACGACCTTGTCTGCTATGCCCGACATGATCGGCAGTCCTTTCCTGAGGGGGTCTCCCGTGGAAACGGGGAGGGGCGGGGCAGTTCTGTGCCCTGGGACGTTAAAGTGGAGGCGCCGCCACTTCACTCGTCCAGGCTAAGTGGAGGCTCCTCCACTTAGCAAGCGGCGGCGGGCGGTGGCGTGCGGACGCGTGCGAACGCGTGCGAAGGCGTATGACGGTGCGCGGAGGCCTGGGAAGGCGAAGGAAGGCAGGGGAGAACCGCCGATGGTCGGAGAGCGAGAAGCAGGCCGCCCGCTGAGGGCGGACGCGCAGCGCAACCGGGACAAGATCCTGGCCGCCGCGGTGCGGGTGTTCACCGAGGAGGGGCTCGACGCGCACTTCGAGCGCATCGCACGGGAGGCGGGTGTGGGCACCGGCACCCTCTACCGGAACTTCCCGACACGGGAGACGCTGATCGAGGCCGCCTACCGCAACGAAGTGGCCCGGCTGTGCGACGCGGTCCCCGACCTCCTGGCGACGATGCCGCCACGGGACGCCCTGCACGCGTGGATGCGCCGCTTCCTCGACTACGTGACCGCCAAGCTCGGCATGGCCGAGGCGCTGCGGGCCGTCGTCGCCTCGGGGGTCAACCCCTACGGCGAGAGCCGCGAGTTGATCCAGGGGGCCCTCACCTCGCTCATGGACGCGGGGGTCGCCGCCGGTGCCATCCGCTCCGACATCCGTCCGGCCGACCTGTTCGCCGCGCTGGCCGGCATCGCCCTCACCTCGGGCGAGCCCGGACAGCGGGAACAGGCCGAGCGCCTCGTCGACCTCACGCTGGACGGACTGGCGCCCGGGGATCGGTGACCGGCGACTGCTGCCGGTGGACGGTGACTTCGTACTTACTGTCCAGTAAGGTCAGCTCCCCGTCCCCGCTCGACCGAGGAGGCAGCATGCCGCTGGCGCCCCGTTCCCCCTTGCTCCTGGCCGGTCTGCTCGCCGGGGCCGGGGTCGCCCATCTCGCCGCCCCGAAGCCGTTCGACGCGACCATCCCGCGCGTCCTGCCCGGATCGCCGCGCACCTGGACGTACGCGAGCGGCGCGGTCGAGCTCGCGCTCGCGGCCGGAGTGGCGCTGCCGCGCACCCGGCGCACCGCGGCGCTCGCCACGGCGGCCTTCTTCGTGGGCGTGTTCCCCGCCAACGTACAAATGGCGGTGGACTGGCGGCGCCGCCCCGCCCCGCTCAGGGCAGCGGCGGTCGGCCGCCTCCCGCTCCAGATCCCGCTCGTGCTGTGGGCCAGGAACGTGGCGGGGGACGCCGGGTCCTAGCCCACGCTGCTCCGGCCCGCGACCGCGGTGGAGGTCGTCGTGGTGTGCGCCAGGTGCGCGGTCCGTGCCGGGACGTCGACCGTGTAGGTGTCCACGGTCATGGCCCGCTCGGAGACCTTGAGCACCATGAAGCCCACGTCGGAGAAGTTCTGCCAGGCGGCGGGGTGGTCGAAGTGGGCTTTTCCGTCACCGGACTTGGCGGCGGCCCCGCAGACGATCTGGCGGGTGCCCGCCGTGCGGGTCGTGGGTTCAAGGACCTGGAGGGTGTGGTCGTGCCCGGACAGGATCAGGTCGGCCCTGCCGCACACCACCTCTTCGTACAGCTCCTTGAGGTGGATCCCGCTCGTGTAGTGCCCGATGACGAATCCGTCGTACGAACCGGCGCTGCCGTGCTTCCCGTTGTTCAGGTAGGGGTGGTGGCCGAGGACCACCTTCCAGCGGGCCCGGGACGCGGACAGCGCGGAGTCGAGCCACTGGCGCTGGGCGCGCATGTAGGGGCCGTCCCACCGGTAGTGGGGCGAGATCTGGGCGACGGTCGAGGCGACGGGGTTGGTGTCGAGGGCGAAGAACTCCACCACCGGGTCGTCACCGGCGCCCTGCCCCTCGGCGGACGGCAGCGTGACGTTGTAGTAGCGGCTCGGCATGTACCAGCGCGGTGAGGAGGCCGCGTACGAGACCTCGCGGTCCCCGCGCGAGGGGTCGCCGCCGCTGCCCGGGATCAGGCCCGAGCAGTCGTGGTTGCCGAGGACCATGAGCCAAGGGACGTCGATGCCGGTGTTGGGGGTCTCGAACTTGGTCCGGAACTCGGAGTCGTGGTCGGACTCCGGCCCGTTCTCGTAGATGTTGTCGCCCAGGCCGACGGCCAGTGATATCCCCTCGTCACGGCAGACCCGCCGGGCGGCCTCCGTCACGGCCAGCTGCTCATCGCCGCCGGTGCCGGCGTCGCCGGTCACCAGGACGGCGAACTCCCCCTTGTGGTTCGGCCCGTCGGGGAACGGGAATTTCGCCGCACCCTGCGCCGCCGCACCCTGCGCCGCCGTACCCTGCGCGGCCACGCCTTGCGCCGCTGTGGCCTGCCGCCCGCCGAACGGCAGGGCCGCGAGCGCGGCTCCGGCGGCCGCACCGCCGAGCAGGGTGCGCCGGTGCAGCGTGAGGGCCTGCGGTCCCCACCTGTCGGCGAGGACCCGGGCGAGCGGCGGGTCGGCCCGCAGCCACTGCTTCTCGGTCAAGTCCGCCCGGGGCGGTATCAGTTCGTCATCGCACATCAGAGCGTTCTCCCACATCGGCGCGGACAGGGGAAGACGATCAGGCGAATTACCGGTGGCGCCCCGGCGATCAAGGTGGTGCGGGAGGTGGTGCGGGCCGCGCGCCCCTGCCCGGCGCGCCCCGGACCGGCGCCGTAGGGTCACCGGCGTGGAGCTCAGACACCTGTCCGGATTTGTCGCCGTCGCCGAAGAACTGCACTTCGGCCGCGCCGCCGACCGCCTGCACATCGCCCAGTCGCCCCTGAGCCAGCAGATCAAGCTCCTGGAGCGTGACCTCGGGGTCAAGCTGTTCGACCGCACCACCCGCACCGTCCGCCTCACCCCCGCGGGCCAGGCCCTCCTGGAGCCCGCCCGGCGGCTGCTCGCCGACGCCTCGGCGGTGCGGCGCACGGTGCGTGCCGCGCATCTGGGCGAGGTCGGCCGCGTCAGCGTCGGCTTCGCCGGGGCCAGCAGCTACTCGGCGCTGCCGCTGCTCACCCGCGCCGTCAACTCCCAGCTCCCGGGCATCGAGCTGGTCCTCGAGGGCCAGACGTACACGGGCGAGGCGCTGCGCCGGGTCGCCGACGGGACGCTCGACATCGGGTTCGTGGCGCTTCCCGTGCGGCGCGGCATCACGGCCCGCGTGGTGCGCATGGAGCGGCTCGTGCTCGCCCTGCCCGACAGCCATCCGCTCGCGGCGCGGCCCGAGGTCCCGGTGAGCGAACTGGCCGGCGAGCCGCTCGTGACGTTCCCGCTGTCCCGCGAGTCCGCGGTGCGCGAGGCCATGGTGCAGGCCTGCCACGAAGCCGGGTTCGCGCCCCGGATCGTGCAGGAGGCGCCGGACTCGTACAACATGCTGGCCCTGGTGGGGGCGGGCGTCGGCCTCGCGGTGGTGGTGGAGTCGGCCCGCAACATCCATCTGGAGCACGTCGTGTTCCGTCCGCTCGCCGGGGACGACGTGCCGGTCCTTCCGATCGCGCTCGGCTGGCGCACCGGCAACCGGTCGGCGGCGCTGCACGCGGTGCTCCGGGTGGCCGACGAGGTCCTGCCCGTACCCGCCGACGCCCCGGATTCCGCTGGATGACGTCTCAGTGCGGGCCGTTATTGGTCTTGGACACCTCCTAATGCCGGGAGGCAGAGTGATCCACGTCTCGCGACGGAGCGAGGACCGGCAGCCGGCCGCTCGGCTCCCCATCCCCACCTCGTCGCCCTCCGTCGCGGGATCTGCCGCCACGAGAGGACGCTCGTCATGCAGCAAGACGCCCCGGTTTCCGGGGACCCGAACGGTGCCCCGGCCCCGGGGGCGCAGGAAGCCCCCGATCCACGACTCGTCCGCGAGGCGCGCCGCGCTGGCGTCACCGCGTTCGTCGGCACCACCATCGAATGGTTCGACTTCTACATCTACGGGTCCGCGTCGGCCCTGGTCCTCGGCAAGATCTTCTTCGCCGACGCCTCACCCGCCGTGGGCACCCTCGCGGCCTTCGCCACCTTCTGGGTCGGCTTCCTCGCCCGCCCCCTCGGCGGCCTGATATTCGGGCACTTCGGCGACAAGTACGGCCGCAAGAAGGCCTTGGTCACCACCCTGACGATGATGGGCGGCGCCACGTTCTGCGTGGGACTGCTCCCGGGGTACGCGCAGATCGGCGCCGCGGCGCCGATCCTCCTCGTCCTGCTGCGCATGATCCAGGGCGTGGCCATGGGCGGCGAGTGGGGCGGCGCCGTCCTCATCGCCACCGAGTACGCCCCGCCCGGCCGCAAGCTCCTCTACGGCTCGTTCGCCCAGCAGGGCTCCCCGGTCGGCAACCTCCTGGCGACCCTCGCCTTCCTGGGCATGGCCCAACTCCCCGACGCGGCCTTCGAGTCGTGGGGCTGGCGCGTGCCGTTCCTGTTCTCCGCCGTCCTGGTCGCCGTCGGACTCTTCATCCGGCTCAGGCTCGCCGAGACCCCCGAGATGCAGGCCGCGCTCGCCCGCAAGAAGACCATCAAGCTGCCCATCAAGGAAGTGCTCACGCGCTCCCCGATGCTCGTGTTCCTCGGCGTGCTCGCCGGCACGGCAGGCGTCGCGATCACCTACGTCAAGACGACCTTCGCGCTCTCCTGGGCCACCGCCGACCTGGACTTCGACCGCACGACGTTCCTCACGGTCATCTCGCTCGCGCTGGTCGTGCAGGTGATCGTGCAGCCCTTCGGTGCCGTGCTCGCCACCAAGTGGCCCGTGCGCAAAGCAGTGTTGTGGATGCTCCTTCCGGAATTCGTCCTGCTGCCGCTGATGTTCGTCCTCGTCGGGACGGGCGACTTCTGGCTCGCCGTCCTCGGCATGGGCCTCGCGACCTTCCCGCACGCCATGTACTACGCCGCGCTCGCAGGGATCCTCGCCCGCGTCTTCCCCGTCGAGGTCCGCTACACCGGCATGTCCCTCTCGTACCAGCTGTGCACGACCCTGTTCGCAGGGACCGCGCCGATCGTCTCGCATTACCTGCTGACGACCTTCCATTCGATCTGGCCCGTCGTCGCCCTCGGCCTCGGCTACACCGCGCTCACCCTCGCCGGTGTGCTGCCCCTCCTCGCCCGCACGGGCGACGCGGCCGACGACACCGCCGAAGTCGCCGACTCCCGTACCACGCAGCCCGTCTGACCTGGAGCCACCTGTGTCATCGCCCTCTCCCGTGAACTTCGCCGACCGGGATCCCGCCCTGCGCCCCCTGCTCGACCGCCTCCTGCCCGCCGACGACCGCGCCCGCGTCGAGCCCCTGCTCACCGAACTCGGCGCGCTCGCCGCGGGCGACCTCGACCGGCAGGCCGCCCTCGCCGACGCCCACCCGCCGCGCCTGATCCCGTACGCCCCGGACGGCACCCGTACCGACGCGATCGAGTACCACCCGGCCCACGACCGCGCCGCCGCCATCGCCTACGAACGCTTCGGCCTCGCCGCGATGTCCCACAGGCCAGGCGTCCACGGCTGGCCCACCAAGATCCCGCACACCGTCAAGTACGCCCTCTCCTACCTCTACGTACAGTCCGAGTTCGGCATGGCCTGCCCGCTGTCGATGACCGACTCGGCCGCCCGCATCCTGCGCCTGTTCGACCCCGAGCGGTACGCGGCCGAGATCGCCGCGCTCTCCTCGACGGATCCCGGACTCCGGGCCACGGGCGCGATGTTCATGACGGAGCAGCAGGGCGGAACCGATGTCGGCCTGACACGGACGGTCGCCACCGACCGGGGCACGCACTGGACGCTCACCGGCAAGAAGTGGTTCGCGTCGAACCCCGCCGCCGACGTGATCCTCACCCTGGCCCGTGTCCCCGGGCAGGGCGACGGCACCCGGGGCCTCGGCATGTTCCTCGTCCCGCACCTGCGCCCCGACGGCACCCGCAACGCCATCCGCATCGACCGCCTCAAGGACAAGCTGGGCTCCAGGTCCATCGCCAGCGGCGAGGTGACGCTCGAGGAGGCCTACGCGACGCCGGTCGGTCGACTCACCCACGGATTCCGGCAGATGGCCGAGATGCTGAACGTCTCGCGCCTCTCCAACGCCATGCGCGCCACCGCCCTGATGCGGCGCGCCGTCCGCGAGTCCGTCGACCACACCCGCACCCGCCACGTCTTCGGCAAGCCCCTCTTCGACCAGCCCCTGATGCGCGCCACGCTCCTGCCGCTGATCCTCGACACGGAGGCCGCGCTCGGCCTGGTCCTGGAGGCGGCGGCCCGGCTCACGGCCGCCGACGACGGGGACGAGCGGGCCGAGGCGCTGGTCCGCGTCCTCACGCCGCTCGCCAAGCACACCCTGTGCAAGCGCGCCCGCACCGTCACCGGCGAGGCCATGGAGATCCGCGGCGGCAACGGCTACATCGAGGACTGGGTCAACCCCCGGCTCGTGCGCGACGCCCACCTCGGATCCATCTGGGAGGGCTCCTCCAACGTCATCGCGCTCGACGTGCTGCGCTGCATGCGCCGCTTCGGCTCCCACCACACCCTCGCCGACACCTGCGGCGACCGCGGGCCGGTGCGCGGCCGCTGGGAGCTCCTGCGCAAGCAGGGCGACGCTCTTCTCGAACTCCCGGAAGAAGAACAGGAGATGAGGGTCGGCCGGTACGCCGACCGCCTCACGCGCGCCGTCATGGCGACCCTCCTGTACGACCAGGCCGACCACGAGGAGCGCACGAGCGGCAACGGCCGCGCCCTCCTGGTCGCCCACACCTACACGGCGCTCCTCGACGACCCGGACGCCGTCCCCCGGACGGCCCTGGACCACCTGGCCGAACTGGCCGAGGGTGGGCAGGTCCCGCTCGCCACGGCCAAGGAGGCCGCCGCACATGCCTGATGAGAACCGCCCCGCGTCCCCAGCGGCCCGCCCCGCGTCCCCGGAGACCGGTCCCGCATCCCCGCTGGCCGGAATGAAGGTCGTGGACCTCTCCAAGATCCTGGCCGGTCCCTACGTCACCATGTCCCTCGCCGACCTGGGCGCGGACGTCATCAAGGTCGAGCACCCCCAGGGCGGCGACCCGACCCGCGCCTGGGGACCGCCCTTCAACGGCCCGGACGCCACCTACTACTTGGCGGCCAACCGCAACAAGCGCTCGGTGACCCTGGACCTCAAGTCCCCGGAGGGGCAGGAGGCCGTCCACCGGATGCTCGCCGACGCGGACGTGATGGTGGAGAACTTCCGCCCCGGCAGCTCCCTGGCCGACGTCTTCGACTACCGCACCCTCAGCGAGCGCTACCCGCGCCTTGTCCTGCTCCACATCTCGGCATTCGGCGACACGGGACCACTGCGCGACGAGCCCGGGTACGACATGGTCGCCCAGGCGAGCGCCGGCCTCATGTCCCTGACCGGCGAACCGGACGGGCCGCCCGTCAAGGCCGGCTACGCGATGGGCGACCTGGGCGCCGCCCTCTTCGGCCTCATCGGTGTCACATCGGCCCTCGTCGAGCGCGAACGCACGGGGCGCGGCCAGTACGTCACGACCTCCCTGTACGAGTCCCAGCTCGCCCTGCACATCAACTGGGCCACCGGCTATTTCGCCACCGGGGAACGGCCCACCCGTCTTGGCTCGGGCCACCCGAGCCTCGTGCCGTACCAGGCCTACCCGGCCTCCGACGGGCACTTCGTGATCGCCGTCGGCAGCGACGGGCTCTTCCGCCGCCTGAGCGAGTCGCTCGGGCACCCGGAGTGGGCCGACGACCCGCGCTTCGCCACCAACCGCGTCCGCGTCACCCACCGCAGGGCCCTCAACGCCAAGCTGGAGGCGGTCCTGGCCGACGAGACGGTGGCCCACTGGTGCGCGCTGCTCAAGCCGCGCGGCGTGCCCGTCGCGCCCATCCGCACCCTCGACGAGGTCTACGACTGCCCGCAGACCGAGGCGCTCGGCATGGTCCAGAAGGTCGACCACCCCGACGTGGGCCCGCTCCAGCAGGTCGCCTTCCCCGTCAGCTTCCGCGGCGAGCGCCCCGCCGTACGCACCGCCCCGCCCACCCTCGGCCTGCACAGCAGGGACGTACTCGCCGAACTCGGCTACGACGACGCGGACATCGACCGCCTGCTCGACCACCCGTGACACCCACGCCACTCGAAGAACCCGAAGAACCCGCAAGGAGCCTGACCATGCCGTTCCCCGCCCTCGACGCCGCCGACCCGCTGAACCTGGAGGCTCTCCTCACCGACGAGGAACGCGCCGTGCGCGACACGGTCCGCCAGTACCTGGACGCCGAGGTGGAGCCGCACATCGCCGACTGGTTCGAGTCGGGCGAGCTGCCGGACCTGCCCGAACTCGCCCGGGAATTCGGCAAGATGGGGCTGCTCGGCATGCACCTGGAGGGCTATGGGTGTGCCGGAATGTCGGCGCGCGCGTACGGCATCGCCTGCCGCGAGCTGGAGGCGACCGACTCCGGTCTGCGCTCCTTCGTCTCCGTTCAGGGGTCGTTGGCGATGTTCGCCCTGCACCGCTTCGGCTCCGAGGAGCAGAAGCAGGAGTGGCTGCCGCGTATGGCGGAGGGCTCGGCCATCGGCTGCTTCGGCCTGACCGAGCCCGACCACGGCTCCGACCCGTCCTCCATGACCACCCGCGCCCGGCGTGACGGCGACGACTGGATCCTCGACGGCCGCAAGATGTGGATCACGAACGGTTCGGTGGCGGCCGTCGCCGTCGTCTGGGCGCGGACGGAGGACGGCGTACGCGGCTTCGTCGTGCCCACCGACACCCCTGGATTCTCCGCGCCGGTCATCAAGCACAAGATGTCGCTGCGCGCGTCCGTCACCAGTGAACTCGTCCTGGACGGCGTCCGGTTGCCCGCATCCGCGCTGCTCCCGGGGGCGAGCGGAGTCGGCGCCCCGCTCACCTGTCTGAACGAGGCGCGCTACGGCATCGTCTGGGGCGTCACGGGCGCCGCCCGCTCGGCCTGGCGGTCGGCGCGCGACTACGCCCTGCAGCGCGAGCAGTTCGGCAGGCCGATCGCGGGCTTCCAGCTGACGCAGCAGAAGCTGGTGGACATGGCGCTTGAGCTGCACAAGGCGACGCTGACCGCCCTGCACCTGTCCGCCCTCAAGGACTCACCGGTTGGGGTCCACCCGGCACAGATCAGCTTCGGCAAGCTGAACAACGTACGCGAGGCCATCGAGATCTGCCGCACCGCGCGCACGATCCTCGGCGCGAACGGTATCTCGCTGGAGTACCCGGTGATCCGGCACGCCAACAACCTCGAGTCGGTGCTGACCTACGAGGGCACGAGCGAGATGCACACGCTGGCCCTCGGCCAGGCGCTCACCGGCCACGCGGCCTTCCGCTGACCGGCGGGCCCGGGTCTCAGGCGCCCAGCTTGTGCAGCGCGGCGCCCACCAGTGTCTGTACGCCCGGCAGCAGGACCGAGAGCTCCGGGGCGAACAGCGGGCTGTGGTTGCCCGGCACCGCGGTGATCTTCTGGCTGAGCTCCTGTCCCGCGGCCGCCTGCCAGGTGTCCTTCGGCGTCGAGGGGACGAACCAGAAGTCGTAGGGCACCCCGGTGGGCACGAGGAGGGAGAAGTCCTCGCTGCCCATCGCGGGCCCGAAGTCGAACACGCTGCCCGCACCGAACAGTTCGCGGTGCAGGGCGGCGATCTCCGCGTCGAGGGCCGCGTCGTTCACGGTGGCCGGGAAGCTCGCGCCGATGCTCACCTCGGGCGGCGCGGGGCACCCGGCGGCCTGGCACTCTCCCTCGACGATGCGGCGGACGGCGGACAGGACCCGCTCGCGCACGTTCACGTCCTGCGTACGGAGATTCAGCCCGAGCCGGGCCTCCGACGGGATGATGTTGGGCCGCTGACCCGCGTTGAACTGCCCCGTGGTGAGCACCACCGCCTCCGATGCGGCCACCTCACGGGACACGACGGTCTGCAGCCGGGTCACGATGTAGGCGGCCGTCACCACCGGGTCGACGGTGGCCTCGGGCCGCGAACCGTGGCCACCGACGCCGGGCACCACGATGTGCAGGTCGTCGGCGGCCGACATGATCAGCCCCGGCGTATGGGCGACGAGTCCCGCGGGGCCGGGGGCGACGTGCTGGCCGAAGACGGCGTCGGGGAGGGGAAAGCGTTCGTGCAGTCCGTCGGCGACCATCGCCCGCGCTCCGCCCCCCGCTTCCTCCGCGGGCTGCCCGATCACCACGAGCGTGCCCGACCAGGTCTCCCGGGCGGCCGCGAGCGCCTCGGCCGCGAACGCCAGCCAGGTGACGTGCATGTCGTGGCCGCAGGCATGCATCACGCCGTCGACGGTCGAGGCGTACGCCAGGCCTGTGGTCTCTGTGACGGGCAGCGCGTCCATGTCGCCGCGCAGCCACACCACGGGCCCGTCACCGTGCCGCAGGACGCCCACGACGCCCGTACCGCCCACACCGGTGGTCACCGCGAACCCGGCACCGCGCAACCGTTCGGCGAGGACCCCGGCCGTGCGGTGCTCCTGGAAGGAGAGCTCGGGGTGGCGGTGCAGGTCCTGGTACAGGTCCTCGAGGTCACGGGTCTTCAGCCCTGAGGTCACGTCCAGGGCCAGGCTCGCTGCGGTGGTGGCTGCCGGGGGCATGCGACTCCTTGCGTCCGAGGTGAGGCATTCACCCTCGCACAGGGCGTGCCGCACGGCAGCGGCCCGGCGCCGGCCGTCTCGGAAGGTGCCTCAGGTGACAAAGTGCAAAAATCGTGCCAGAAGCCCCAGGAGGAGCGTGGTCAGTGTGTCCCGGAACCGCCGCCTGATCCTGGCCTCGCCGGGCGAGGTCTGGAGCCTGCTGTCCGACGGCCACCGGTACGGGGAGTGGGTGACCGGAACGCAGGAGGTCCTCGCCGCGGACCCGCACTGGCCGGCGGTGGGCGCCCGCCTGCGGGTGCGGGTGGGCGTCGGCCCGCTGGTCCTCGACGACACCTGCGTCGTGCGCATCAGCGAACCGGAGAGCCGCCTGGAGCTGGAGGCGAAGGCGGGCCCCTTCGGAGCGGCCCGCATCGCCATGCGGCTGATCCCCTGGGGCGAGCACACTGTCTTCATCCTCGACTGGCATCCGCTGCGGGGGCCGGGCACCCGGATGCACGGACTGCCCGTGGACTACGTGGTCGCGGTCCGCAACGGCATGATGCTGACGAAGCTGGCCCAGATCGCGGTGGGGGAGCACGGCAGGAACGTCTGACCGGCGGGGCCGGGACCGGGGCCGGGCGGCCCCGGCCGCCGCGGGGCGCCGTCTCACTCGCGGCCCTTGCCCAGCAGCGCGGCGACGAACGCGGCGCCGAGGGCGAGCAGGACGGCCGCCACGGTGAGCGCCAGTGAGTAGCCCTCCGTCGCTGCGCGCAGCGGTCCTGCCGATTCGGCCACGGTGTCGCTGCGACGTGCGGCCAGCGTGACCAGGACGGACAACCCCACGGCGCCGCCGAGCTGTTGGACGGAGCTGACGACGGCCGAGCCGAGGCCCGCGTTCTCCTCGGTGGTGCCGGTGACCGCCGCGACCGTCAGGGCGGGCAGGCTCAGGCCGCACCCCACGCTCGTGACGAGCATGCCGGGCAGCACGCCCGTCGCGTAGCCGTCGCCCGGAGCCGCGCCGGAGAGCAGCAGCAGCCCGGCCGAGGTGATCAGGAAGGAGATGACGAGGGCCTGCCGCGTCCCGAGTCTGATCACCGCCCGGGACGAGAGCCACATGCCGGAGAGGATCCCGGCACCGAAGGGCAGGTGGACGAGGCCTGCCTTGAGCGGGCCGTAGCCGAACACGGTCTGCAGATGGATCATCAGGAGGAAGGCCATCGCGTACATGGCGGCGGAGAACAGCAGGGTCGCGCCGTTGGCGACGGCGCGCGTGCGGGAGGCAAGGAACGCCGGCGGCACCAGCGGTTCGGCCACGCGGGCCTCGGTCACGAAGAACGAGACGGCCAGGACGACGGCGAGGATCAGTGGCCCGGCGACGGCAGCGTCGTCCCACCCCGAGTCCCCGGCCCGGAGCAGTCCATGGACCAGGGACAGGACGGCGCCGGTGCCGAGGACCGCACCGGGTACGTCCAGGCGTGCCCGGCGGCTGGCACGGCTCTCCGCGACCAGACGCGGGAGCAGCACCATGGCCATGACGACCACCGGCAGGTTGATCAGGAAGATCCAGCGCCAGGAGGTCAGACCGGTCAGCACACCGGAGACGACCAGGCCCGCCGAACCGCCCAGAGCGGCGATCCCGCCCCAGATGCCGAAGGCCTTGGCGCGCTCCTCGGCGCCGGTGAACAGGAGGGTGATCAGCGACAGCGCGGCCGGGCTCGCCATGGCCGATCCCGCGCCCTGGACGAACCGCCCCGCGACGAGCTGCCAGGGCTCCTGTGCGACTCCGCAGGCCAGGCTCGCGGCACCGAAGAGCGCCACGCCGACGAGGAAGACGCGTCGGCGGCCCAGCAGGTCGGCTGCCCGGCCGGACAGCAACAGGAGCCCGCCGAAGGCCAGGAAGTACGCGTTGACGACCCAGGCCAGGCCCGCGGAGCAGAACCCGAGTTCGTCCCGGATGCTCGGCAGCGCGACACTCACCACGTTGTCGTCCAGGACGAGCATGAACTGCACGAGGCACAGCACGATCAGCGCCGGTCCGCGGCGTCCTGCGCCGCCGGGCGCGGACCGGAGGTCCTCACTAGGACGGTTGAGTACGTGACGTGGCGGGCGGCTTGTCGGCATGGAACGACGCTATGTACAGGCCCAGATGGCCACAATCCGCTATGGGGCCATGCCATGTCGTGCTGAGGACATACGCTGAACGGCATGACCGAGCCCGAATTCGGCGTCGCGCCCACGGGGGTGGGGGCGATCGTCGTGGGGAACTTTCCCCTGTCGGCGGGGCAGTGGATCTCCCCGCACAGCCACCCGCAGCACCAGTTGGCCTGGACGCGGCGCGGCGTGCTCGGCATCGCCGTCGACGACACCCACTGGGTCCTGCCGCCCACCAGGGCGCTGTGGATCCCCGCCGGGGTCGTCCACCGCACCGGTGCCACCCGCGACGCGGTGCTGCGCAGTCTCTACCTCGAACCGGACCGGTGCGCCCTGAACTGGGCGGAGCCCACGCCGGTCGGCGTGGACGGTCTCCTCGCCCACCTGATCGACCACCTCAACCGGCAGGACCTCGCCGACGAGGCGCGGTTGCGGGCCGAGGCGGTCGTGCTGGATCTGCTGCACCCGTTGCCGACCCTGCCCATCGACGTGCCGTATCCCGTCGATGATCGCGTGTGCGCCGTGGCCGACGCGCTGCTCGCCGACCCGGCGGACCCGCGGGGTCTGGAGGCGCATGGACGGGCTGCCGGAGTGAGCAGGCGCACCCTGACGCGGCTGTTCGTGCGCGACACGGGCATGAGCTTCGACCGCTGGCGCACCCACGTGCGACTGCGGGCCGCACTGCCCCTGCTCGCCGAGGGCCAGCCTGTCTCCCGGGTCGCGCATGCCGTGGGGTACGCGACGCCGAGCGCGTTCCTCGCGGCGTTCCGCCGGACCGTCGGCACGTCCCCGAAGCGCTACCTCGACGCAGGCACCGACGGGCCGCACGGCGTCCGTCAGCCGGGCCGGCGCACGTCCGTGGGGCCTGCCGCCTAGGAAGCCAGGATGCGCAGGCCCGCACCTCCCGCGCCCCAGATGCGGACCTGGCTCACGACGACGCGGTCAGACCCCGCACGTCGTCGAAGGCGTCGCCCTCACCGGCACGCTCGATCGAGAAGGGCGTCAACCGACCTTTCCTGCATGAAAGTTGATGTATTCGGAAGGCATGCCCAGTACGCTCCGTGCGACATTGACCACACGCCGCACAGCGGCCACGTACGGCACGGGGGTAAGCCGGATGAGCCGGGAGCTGGGATTCGAGGGGCTCATCGAGGACCAGGGCTTCTTCCCCAGGCTGCTCGGCCGGAACGCCCGGGGACGCGACGAGAAGCTTCTGTACGGGCCCGACCTGCCCGTCGTGCTGCTCACCGGCGGGCCGGGCATGGGCAAACAGCGGCTCCTGGAGCTGCTGCGGGACCGGTTCGGGCGCAAGGTGCCGGTGGCGTACGTGGACTGCGCGGACGCGCGGTACGCCGAAGAGGCCGCGCGGCGCCCGTCCTGCCGCTCGGAGACGACCGAGACGATGTACGACGTCGCCCTGCGGATGAGCGAGTGGGAGGGGCCGGGAGGCGCCCTGCCCGCGCCCCGCTTCTTCGCCGGGATGGCGGCGGTGGCGGCGGGCGCCCGGCTGCGGCGGCGCGAGCTGGACCAGGAACTGGCCCGCCACCGCGTCCTGTTGCAGCCGCGCAGGGCGCTCGGCCGGTTCGTGCGCAATCTGCTCACCGGCTATCTGTCCGCGCTCGCCGGGGTGGTCGCCCCCGCGGCGGCGCCGCTGGTGGGAGCCGCGCTGACGGAGTTCCTCGAGAAGCTGGCGAGCACCGGCGCCGAACCGGTGCGCGCGACCTACGGCGACTATCCCGGCGCCGCCGGAAGTGCGGGCACCGGGCTGCGGCTGCTCGCCCACGACTTCCAACAGGGCGGCGAGGAGCGGCGGTTCGCGGAGGGCTTCCTCTTCCGCGCGCTGCGCGAGGACCTGGACGCCGCCTACACCGGACTCGGCGCCGCACTCACCCGGGTCGGCCGCCCCGCCGTACTGCTCCAGCACGCCAACTGGCCCGTGGGCCGCGCACTCCTGGCGGCGGCGCTCGCCGACCGGGCCGACGGCCACCGCGAGCGCACGGTGCTCGTGGCGAGCGAACGCATGGCAGAGCCGCTGTTCCTCGCCGACGAGCCGCGCACCGAAGGGCTCGCCGTCCACCGGCCGGATCAGGAGGAGCCGCCCGGCTGGCAACGGCTCGCCACACGCGGCCGGTTGGGGCAGGGCGTGCTGCTGCTGCGGATGCCGCGGCTCACCACCGAGCACATCCACAAGGAGCTGCAACAGCACACAGGCGGTGCACCGGAGGCCGCGCGCCTGCGGCGGGCCCAGAGCGCGGTGCACCGGCTGTCCGGCCGCCGCCCCCGGATGGTGCAGCGGCTCGTCGAGGCGGCCGGGGAGCTGCCGGAGCTGGACAACGACCGCGAGCTCCTCGACCAGCCCGCGCGGCTCGACGGGGAGACCCGCGCCGTACGCGACGTGCTGCTCGCCGAGTTGGTGCTGCGTCAGCTGCCCGAGCGGCTGCCCGTCGAGCACACCGACCGCTGGCTCGACCTGCTGACCCAGCTGTCGGTCGCGCACACCGGCGACTGCGCCCGCGCCCTGCTGCGCGGCCCGCAGCTGGAACAGCTGGCCGGCGGACTCACCGCGGACGAGGTGGGGCGTTATCTCCTGGAGAGCGGCTGGCCCGCCTGCGAACGGCACTTCATCGGCGACTTCGGCCTCCGCCAGCTGCTCATGAGCAGACTGCACGGACCGCCCGAAGCGGGCGCCGAATGGCGCCGCAACCACAGCCTGGTGCACACGCACTACCGCAGCCGGGCGGAGTCCCCCGACCGCGCCTTCGGCACCACGGCGGCACACGGACTCAACCACGACCTGGTCGCCAACGGCCCCGAGCGAGCCGTCCACCACCTCGCCGCCACCTTCCCTTCGGACGGCGTGGGCGCCGAGGAGTGGTGCGACCAGCTGCTCGCGCTCGCCCAGGCCCCCTCGCCCGGCGGCCGCGACGAGCGGCACGCCCGGATGAGGGTGGCCCGGGTCGACGGCACCAAGCTGGAGCGCCAGCTGGACGAGCTGCTGCACGCCGTGTGGCTCTGCGAGGAGCGCACCCGCCCGCCGGACATCGCCGCGGCGGACCGGATGGCGCAGCTCCTGCGGGAACTGGCCCGGGAGTACGCCGCGGCCGCGCCCGTGCTCACCGCGCGGGCCGGGCACTGGGACCGCCGCGCCCGCAACCGGCAGCCGCTGCAGTCCTGTTCCTGTACGGCCCACATCGGAGAGGGGAGCTGAGCGGATGTTGCAGACCGCCGCCGACTGGCTGCACGAGCACCTGTGGAACACGCTCCTGAAGAAGATCGTCACCTGTGCCGTGGCAGCCGTCCTCGCCCTCGGGGCGTACGGCCTCGTCTCGCGTCTCACCGAGGAGGCGGGCAGCTGTGCCGACGGCGTCACCGAGTCCGGCGGCGAGTGCATCGGCGTCAACGGCTCCGGTTACGACTTCGGGGAGCCGGAGATCGCCCCGGTCGCGGCCCGCATCGCCGAGGAGAACCGCCGCATCGACAAGCAGCCGCACGTGAGCGTGGCGATGATGCTCCCGCTGCAGCCGGATTCGAAGGCCGAGCGGCGGCAGCTGCGCAGCGAGCTGCAGGGCGCCTTCCTGGCGCAGTACCGCGCCAACCGGGAGCCGGGCAAGCCGGTGGTGCGCCTCGTGCTCGCCAACCCGGGCAAGGACTACCTCCGGCAGGACGAGGTGGTGCCCGACCTGGTGCGGATGGCGCGCTCCGACCGGGACAACCTGCGCGCGGTGACCGGCTTCAACCTCTCCCTCGACGCCACCAAGGACGCGGTGCGCAGCCTCACCGAGCAGCAGGTGCCGGTGCTCGTGGCGCGGGCGTCGGCGAGTTCCCTGGCCAACCGGGAGAGCAAGGACGGGACGTACGACTTCAAGGGGCTCGCCCGGATCATCCCCACCAACGAGGAACAGGCGCGGGCGCTCGCCGCCTTCAACGGCAGCCGCGAGGACCGCCAGACCGTCCTGGTCCGCGACACCCGGCCCGACCCCTACGTCCGCTCACTCGCCCGCGCCTTCCAGGGGCTGCCGGAGGACGGACCCGCGGGCCCGGACGACATGACCTTCACGTCCCCCGGGGTCGCCGACCCCGGCGACGTCGACAACCAGTTCAGGCCGACGGTCAACACGATCTGCAACTCGGGCGCGGACACGGTCTACTTCGCGGGCCGCTCCACTCATCTGCGGCTCTTCCTCAAGCGCCTCGCCAAGGAGGCCTGCGCGGAGCGTAGGTTCACCGTGGTCTCCGGCTCGGACGCGGCCTCCCTGAACAACCGGATGACCGACGAGGACTGGGCCGAACTCCGGGACGGCTCCGGCAAGCCCCGCATGACCGTGCAGTACGCCGCACCCGCCCACCCCGCCTCCTGGCGCACCGAGATACGGCGCTGGCAGGACGACGAGAAGAAGCGCACCGGGAAGAAGCCGCCCGCGTCGAAGGCTCCCGGCTCACTGCGCGATCCGCTGGACGAGCTGACCCGGCTGGAGGACACGGTCACCTCGCTGGAGTCGGCGGGCCGCGACATCGGCGCCGTGGAACTCGGCGACTCCCGCACGATGATGGTGCACGACGGGGTACGCGCCGCCGTCGAGGCGATCCGCGGTGCGAAGCCCACCGGCGAGGCGGCACCCTCCGCCGAACAGGTGGGCAACCGCTGGGCCACGATGCAGTCGAAGAACCGTGTGAACGGCACCAGCGGCCGCATCTGTCTCACCAAGGCGGGCAACCCCTACGACAAGCCGCTCGCGGTGGTCGCCCTGAAGCCGGGCACGAAGGCGGGACCGGGCACGCTGGACTTCGTGGACCTGGCCTGGCCCACCGGCAGGCCACAGCCGGAGGACTGTGTCGTACGGGGCGGCTAGCGGACGGCGCGGCCGGCAGGAGGGCGTGGGCGGCGTCAGTGGACGACGTCGAAGACGTTCTTCTGCAGGCCGTTGGCGTACACCTCGTGTTCGACGAGCCGCAGCTTCTGGGCGTCCTTGTCCGTGTCGCTGAACAGCCGCTTGCCCGCGCCGAGCAGCAGCGGGAAGACGAGCAGGTGGTAGCGGTCGATCAGGCCGGCGTCGGAGAGGTTGTGGTTCAGGGCGGCACTGCCGTGCATGATGATCGGTCCTCCCTCGGTCTTCTTCAGCGCGGCCACCTCGTCCAGGGAGCGCAGGATCGTGGTCTCGCCCCAGTCCGACACCAGGTCGCCCTCGGTGAGGCTGGTGGAGACGACGTACTTGGGCATCACCTTGTAGTCGGCGAACTCCTGCATGCCGGGCCAGACCGGGCTGAACGCCTCGTAGCTGACCCGGCCGAGCAACAGTGCCGCGGCTTCCTCCTGCTCACGGCCCTTGATCTCGTACGCCTCGGGGAGGAACTCGATGTCCTTGAAGGTCCAGCCGGAGTTCCGGTAGCCGGGCTCGCCGCCCGGGGCCTCCACGACGCCGTCGAGCGAGACGAAAGCGGTGCTGATCAACGTACGCATCTCAAGATCTCCCAGTGAGTCGATTCTCGTCGCCGCTTCATCCTCGCGGTTACGGAGGTACTGACCGCGGTGCACGCGAGAACTCATCGGTGGCGGTCAGGAGGTCGGAAAGGCGTTGTCCGCTCCTGCCCGCTCGTTCTACTCTGGCGCGGAGGCCTGCCCCCAGCCCCTGGAACGGCCCGAACACACCGCTCACGCCCCGGCGCCGAGCGGACAGCACACCGGTGACGCAGGCCGCCGGTTCCGTACCTCCTTGCAGCGGACGCACGGACACCGGCACGTCCCGCCGGTTGGTGCATCAGGGGCCACTCCCGCGGCTCCCGGCCATCAGCCGGTGCGGACACCTGCTCCGTGGGCAGGGGGAGCCTGCCCTCTGGAGCGCCGCGGCCGCCGCCGCCGAATCCTGCGGCGGCCGCAGGCTCCGGCAGCACGGTCCACTGCCCGGAACCACCCCCTTTACCCGCCGTCCACGGCCCGACACCCCCGGGGCCGCACATGCCGTGGGCCCCGAGCACACCGTCCCGCGAACTCTCCCTACAGCGGCTGTGCGGCGTGCAGAAGGCGCGCGGGGAGGTACGGGGACGAGATGTGGATGTTCCAGCCCCGGCGCCGCGCGTGGCAGGTCAGGGCCAGGATGTTGAGGTTGATCGCGGCGTTGGGATCCTCCGCGCGGTCCGCCACGCGGTAGTGGTCGCGGTGTGCTTCGAGCGCGTCGAGGAGTGCGAGGTTGAAGCTCTCCTCGTCGCCCTCGACGAGCTGGGACAAGAGGACCGACGGCGGCGGGAAGAAACCCCACCGGACGCAGTTCTCCCGGTCCGCCACGGCGCGCTCGGCGGCCTCCTCGGGGTCCGCGCCGCGCAGGTAGTCGTGCAGGGCCTGGTAGTACGACGCGTAGGCGGACCCGTCGGCGAGCAGCGCCGGATCGATCAGCACCAGGGGAGCGAGGTCTTGACGCGTCCCCGTGATCAGCGCGAAACCGACGGCGGTGAGCCAGCGCCAGGGGCCGGTGCAGTGCGGGTCGACCCGGCCGTCGCCGTGAGCGGCGCGGAAGGCCTCGGCCCCCAGGCGGGAGGCCAGGGTGAGGTTCGTGAGCTGCTCGTCGGTGACATCGGACGTCAGCGTGGAGCGGAAGCGGAACAGCGACTCCTGGTCGCTCATCGCGTCCGACCAGTCCGCGGCGGAGACCGGCTCCTCGCGGTCCGGTGAGAGCACCTCATCGGTGTCCCGCTGGAACAGCGCCACCATTTCGCCGGTGAGCGGCCGGGGATGTTCCGGCCGGGTGAACTCAAGGGGCCCGGCCGCGAGTTGAGCCACCGCGTCCGGGCGGCGGTCGCGGCCGAAGGCGCCCACCCGGGGGCCCGGTGTCTCGAACCCCGTGACCAGCGCATGCGGCAGGTAGTCCGTCTCGACCGGCACCTGCCAGCCCTCGCGGCGGTAGGCGAGCGCGGCCAGCGTCAGGGGGAGCAGCGGCAGCAGGGTGTCGGGCTGGGTGCTGCGGGCGGAAACACTGCTGTGCCGGGTCAGCAAGGTGGTCAGTGCGGCGGCGAACTCCTCCTGGGCATGGGCGGCCAGGGCGCGCAGGCCCAGGAGCGCCGTGGACTCGGGCTTGTCGAGGAGTCCGGCGTCGAGTTCGCGGTCCAGGGTCCTGATCCGGGCGAGCGCGGCGTCGAGCGCGGCCAGCTTCTCCTCCCGCGACGGCGGGAAGCTCGCGGTCTCGTCCCCGGTGTCCCCCATGACGTACGCCATCAGCCCGTTGATGAGCTCGACGGCAGGGCGCCCCGCCGCGCCCTGCTGGGGCGTCTCGCGGGCGAAGTGGAAGGCTTCCCCGTGCCATTCGGCCCGTCCGGCCAGGACGGCCAGGCAGAAGGCGTCGATCCATTCGTACGCGGAGACGGTCTCGCGCTCGCCGTCGGACCCGGCGTCGTAGCCCATCCCGAAGTCCACGTAGTCCAGGGAGACCTGGAAGGAAGCGACCGGGTAGTACGCCGCGTACGCGACTTTGCCGGCCGCCGCCTCGGACGCGTCGCGCAGAGCGGCCTTCGCCTCGGGGGTGTGCAGGTCCGGGGTCTCGACGGAGAGCGCGCCGAGGTAGCTGACGAACTCCTCGGCGAGCAGCCCCCAGTCGTACCCGGTGATGGGCCCCGCCTTCGACATCGAGCGGACCCGCCGGCCGATCTGGTTGGTGAAGTCCTCGCGCGCCGCAAGGACGGCGGCTTCGTCGATGTGATGGCGTTCTATGCGCACGGCCCCGCTCCCCCGTAGAAATCTTGTGGCCGCAGCCTAAAGCGTGTCGCGCGAGGCCGTGAACTGGGAGGATGCTGTGGCTGCCCTGACACGGACACCTTTGAGGACCTTGAGGACTTTCATGGCACCGACCATTGAGGACCGCACCGCCGTCTCCGAGTTGATCTCGATGCACGGCCACCTGTGCGACGAAGACTGCCGGCGCATCCGCCACCGCAAGGTCGTCGCACGGCGGGTGCCGTTGAGCGGGCGCTCGAAGTGAAGAGTCTTCCCGCTGCCACTCACGAGGTGAGCAGCGGATACGGTGCTCTGGTGACTGATGGGGAGGGGACAGCGCCCGGGACCGCGCTGCTGATCGCGGCGGCGCCGCTCGGCAAGGCCCGCATGGTGGACGCGGCCTCCGTGCTGCCCGTGCTCGCGGCGGTGTCGCCCGCGGTGCTCGCGGGGACCGCGACCGCGAGTGTCGTGGAGCTCGCGGACCCGCTCGATCCGCAGACCGTGCTCACCCGGCTGCGGGCCGCGGCGATGGCGCCGGGACCTTTGACGGTGTACCTGGTCGGGCAGTTGCATCTCGACCGCCGTCAGCAACTGCAGCACGTGGCCCTGGCGCGCACCACGGCGGCGACGGTGCGCTACACCGGTTTCCCCTGGCACTGGATCGCCCAGGAACTGCGGCTGCGCCCGCCGGGCGGCACGACCGTCATCGCCGATCTGCACGCCGACACGGACAGCTGGCAGCAGCTGGCCCAGCGCCCCCTGGACGTGGGGACGGGCGTTGCGCTGTACGGACGGATCGCTCCCTCGCCCGGTCGCCGTGCCGTCGCGGTGCCCTCGTACATGAAGGCGCTGGCGACGGTCCTGCGCAGCGGACACCGGCCGCCGCTGCCCGACCTGCATCAACACGTCGTCGCCCAGGCGCTGGAGGAGGGCGCGACCGACATCGTGCTGGCCGCCGACCCCGCCGTCGCTCCGCACGCGCACGGCATCGGCGGCATGCCGAACCGGGTGCCCGTGCCCGCCCAGCAGCAGGGCCCCACCCCCGGCGCACCGCCTTCGCAGGCCCCGCGGACCGCCGGAGCGGATCCGCACGCGGCGATCACCAAGGCCGTGGAGGCGGGACGGCACGGGGAGGCCGCGGCCATGGCGGCGGCATGGGAGCAGGAGGCCCTGCGGACGTACGGGCCGTCCTCACCCGAGGTGGTGCACTGGATGGAGGTCCGCGGACATCTGGCGATCTTCGCCAAGGACCATGGCCGCAGCTGCCAGATCTGGCTCGCCGTGGTCTCCGCCAGACTCACGGCAGGACAGGCCCCCGACGGCCCCGACGTCGAGGCGGCAGCGGACCTGGCCCACCATCAGTGGGAGCAGGTCCGTGACCCCGACACCGTGCGTGAACTCGGCCCGGCACTGGTCGCGTTGCGCCGCCGCGTACCCGGCCGCCGGCGCGGCACGGTGAACCTCGTTCAGCAGCGACTCGTGCAGTTCCACACGCAGGTCGGCTGAGACCCGGCCATGCCCGTGGCCACCGCGCTCACACCGCGGACGGTGACGTACCGGTGCCCGAGCCGTCGCGGCTCGGTGCGCCGAACCACCTCGGCAGCCGGTCGAGCAGGTCCTGCTGGTCCTCACCGACCCACGCCACGTGGCCGTCCGGCCGCAACAGGACGGCGGGCACGTCCAGTTCCTCGGTGACGTCGACGACGTGATCGATCCGGTCCTCCCACCCGGCGACCGAGAGACGGCCGGTCCGGTCGAGCAGCAGTCCGCGGCCTTCGTGCAACAGCTCGTACAGGCGCCCCTGCTTCAGCTCCACGTCCCTCATCCGCCGGCCCAGCAGCTCGTGGCCCTCGCCGAAGTCGTAGCTGACGTCGACCGCGGTGATGATCCCGGTCACGTACCGGTTCACCTCCTCGAAGTCCATCAGCTTCGAGAACAGCTCCCGCAGCGCGGTCGGACCCGCATCGGTCCCCAGGAGCGTGATCTGCGCACGGGTGTTGTCCAGGACGCGGGCGCCCACCGGGTGCCGTTCGGTCTGGTAGGTGTCGAGGAGTTCATCCGGAGCCCAGCCGTTGACCGCCGCGGCCAGCTTCCAGCCGAGGTTGAACGCGTCCTGCACACCGAGGTTGAGCCCCTGACCGCCGGTCGGCGGGTGGATGTGCGCCGCGTCGCCGGCGAGGAACACCCGGCCGACCCGGTAGCGCTCCGCCTGCCGGGTAGCGTCGCCGAACCGGGAGAGCCAGCGCGGTGAGTGCGCGCCGAAGTCGGTGCCCGCGACCGCCCGAAGCCGCTGCCTGAACTCCTCGATGGTCGGGGCGGCACGGTCCTCGGACACGCCGTCCGCGGGCACCACGACGCGGTACGTCCCGTCCGCGCCGGGTCCGGCGCCGAACCGCAGCTGGGTCTTGCGGACCTCCTCGACGACGGCGGCGATCGTCTCCGCGTCCTCGGTCAACTCCATGTCGCCGAGGAGGGTTTCGACCGTCGCGGGCTCACCGGGGAAAGCGACCCCGAGCAGTTTGCGCACGGCGCTGCGGCCACCGTCGCACCCGACGAGGTAGCGCGAGCGCAGGGGAGTGCCGTCCGCAAGCTCGACGGTCACGCCGTTCTCGTCCTGGCTCAGTCCGCGGACCTCGCAGCCGCGCCGGATCTCGGCGCCGAGTTCGAGCGCACGCTCGTTGAGCAGCTGCTCGGTGAGCGGCTGCGGGGTGGCGACACCGAACGGGTGGGCCGTGTCCAGACGGTCGGGCCAGGGCTTCATGATGCCGCCGAAGAGACCGCCGACCTGGAACTTCTCACTGACCGCGAGGAACCGCTCCAGCAGGCCGCGCTGGTCCATCACCTCGACGCTGCGCGCGTGCAGGCCCTGTCCGCGGGACTCCCCGGTCGGCTCGGTCAGCTTCTCCAGGACGACCGTGTGCACCCCCTGCAGACGCAGCTCGCTCGCCAGCATCAAGCCGGTCGGTCCGCCACCGACGACGATGACATCAATCATGAAGACCCCCCATGGTTTCTTGCGTCGAGGCGCTGATTCTGCGGCATGACCTGGGCCTTGCCGCAAGGCCCCCCGTGGGCTATACCTTGAGAGTGGCAAGGAGGGTGTATTCGTCCTGCCCGCCTCAAGAGCCGTCGAGCACCCGCCGTGCGCGGTCGAGCACCGGCTTGTCGACCATCCGCCCGTCGACCGTGGTGACCGATTCACCGCCTCCGAGAACCGCGCCGGCCCACCGCACTTCCCGTTCCGACGGCGCCCATCCGTCAACGAGGAGCTTCCTGGCATGAGCACTCTCGACATCCTGTCCGAGGACGAGCAGTACGTCGTCAGCACGGTGCGGGACTTCGTCGACCAGGAGGTGAGGCCGGTCGTCCGGGAACTGGAGCACTCCGACACCTACCCCGAAGCCCTGATCGAGCAGATGAAGCGGCTCGGCATCTTCGGCCTCGCCGTCCCGGAGGAATTCGGCGGCACACCGGTCTCCATGCCCTGCTACGTCCTGGTCACCGAGGAGCTCTCCCGCGGCTGGATGAGCCTGGCCGGTGCGATGGGCGGCCACACCGTGGTCGCGAAGCTGCTGCTCTACTTCGGCACGGAGGAGCAGCAGCGCCGCCATCTGCCGAAGCTGGCCACCGGTGAGATCCGGGCGACCATGGCGCTGACCGAACCGGGCGGAGGCTCGGACCTGCAGGCGATGCGAACCTCCGCCCGCAGGACCGCGGACGGATACGTGGTGAACGGGTCGAAGACCTGGATCACCAACTCCCGCAGGTCCGGGCTCATCGCCCTGATGTGCAAGACCGACCCGGCCGCGAGCCCCGCCCACAAGGGCATCTCGATCCTCCTGGTCGAGCACGGCCCCGGCCTGACGGTCTCGCGCGACCTGCCCAAGCTCGGCTACAAGGGCGTGGAGAGCTGCGAGCTGTCGTTCGACGACTACCGGGCGCCGTCCGACGCCGTCCTTGGCGGGGTCGAGGGCAGGGGCTTCGCGCAGATGATGAAGGGCCTGGAGACCGGACGGCTCCAGGTCGCCGCGCGGGCGCTGGGGGTCGGCCGGGCCGCGTTCGAGGACTCCCTCGCCTACGCCCAGGAGCGCGAGTCCTTCGGCGAGCCGATCTGGAAGCACCAGTCGATCGGCAACCACCTGGCCGACATGGCCACCTCGCTGACCGCGGCCCGCCAACTCACCCTGTACGCGGCCCAGAAGGCCGAGGCGGGCCGCCGCGTGGACATGGAGGCAGGCATGGCCAAGCTCTTCGCCTCCGAGACCGCCATGACGATCGCCCTCGACGCCATGCGGATCCACGGGGGTTACGGCTACTCCACCGAGTTCGACGTGGAGCGCTACTTCCGCGACGCCCCCCTGATGATCGTCGGCGAAGGCACGAACGAGATCCAGCGCAACATCATCGCGAGCCAGTTGGTCAAACGCGGAGGCCTCGACGCGTGACCGGCACCGCGGTCACCGATGGCCCAGCACATTGACCACCTGGCCGTTGGGGTCGCGTACGAAGAACCGGCGCACTCCCCACTCCTCGTCCTGCAAGGGATGCACGATCTCCGCGCCACTCGCACGCACCGCCGCGTAGACCGCGTCCACGTCGTCCACCTCCACACTCATGTCGGGCACGACGGGCGCGGTCGCGTCGTGGCTCATGAAGGTGACCTGCGCCGTGGGGTTGGAAGGAGAGCCGAGCGTCATGACCCACCCGAGGTTCATGACCTCCTCGAACCCCAGGAGTCCGTAGAAGTCCCGGCTCTCCTCCATGGCCTCTGATCTGACGTCGGGCATGGCCCGGCGGATGGACATGGGTGACTCCTCTCGGCAGGTGCTGTGCCGGCACCCTACGCGTGTGCGGGGAGCCGCCGGAGGAACTTCGAAGGTCGGGGAGGCGTTGGCAGGAGGACGCGTGGAACGCGCGCGTACGAGCGAACTGGTAGCAGAGGTGGCACGGATGGCGATGTGGGACCGGATCAAGGACCAGGCCAAGGGGATGCAGCAGCAGTCCCAGGGGGCGCGCGGCTCCGGCGGTCACGGACGGTCGGGGTCAGGGTCCGGAGGGGGGTCGAAGGCCCAGCTCGTGGGCGTGCTCAAGTCCCAGCTCGCCACCCTCAAGACGGAGCTCAAGAGCGGCGCCTACCGCGACGCCAGCATGGCCATGTGCGCCCTGGTCGCGGCCGCCGACGGATCGGTCGACCCGGCCGAGCGGCAGCACGTGGAGTCGCTGATCCTGCAGAACGACGTCCTGAAGAACTTCCCGCCCGAGCAGCTGCAGCAGCGGTTCAACAAGCACGTCGACCAGCTGACGTTCAACTTCCAGCAGGGCAAGACCGAGGCCATGCAGGAGATCGCCAAGGCGGCCAAGAAGCCGATGGAGGCCAAGGCGGTCGTGCAGACGGGGTTCGTCGTCGCCGGCGCGGACGGGTACATCGCCCCGGCCGAGGAGCAGGTCCTGCGGGAGGCCTGCGCGGCGCTCGGCGTCTCGCCGCAGGAGTTCGGTCTCTGACCACGGGGTGCACTGTGTGCAGCTGGGGCCCGCACCGGAAGGTGCGGGCCCCAGCTGTTTCCACGAAGCCCTTGCGACTTCAGCATATGACGACTAGTCATATGGCTGATCGAAACAAGGGCGGCGGTCATGCCGCAGCGGGTCAACTCCCTGGAGGGCACGTGAAGTTCTCCGTCATCTTCGAAGCACAGCTCGCCGACCCCACCGTCGAGCGCGAGCATCAACTCATCCATGACAGCGTCGAACAGGCCGTCCTCGCCGAGCGGATGGGCTTCGACCGCATCTGGGCGGTCGAGCACCACTCCCTCAAGTGGTACGCCCACATGAGCGCCCCGGAGATCTTCCTGACCTGGGTCGCCGCGCGCACCAGCACCATCCGCATCGGGCACGGCGTGGTCTGCATGCCGTTCCGCTTCAACCACCCGGCGCGCGTCGCCGAGCGCGCCGCCATGCTCGATCTGCTGTCCGGCGGCCGGCTCGACCTCGGGGCGGGGCGTGGCGGAACGCTCCAGGAGACCTCGCTCTGCGGCGTCGACAGGGAACGTACGACGCAGGAGGTCGAGGAGGCGCTGCAGATCATCGGGAAGGCCTGGGCGAGCGAGGAGCTGGAACATCACGGCGCGCTGCTCGACATCGATCCGCACCCGATCCTGCCCCGGCCGCGCCAGACCCCGCACCCCCCGCTCTTCCTCGCCTGCAGCCGGACCGAGACACTGACGCAGGCCGCCGAACTCGGCATCGGCGCCCTGGTCATGGGCTTCGCGGGGCCCGATGCGATCGCCGAGATGCGTACGGCGTACGACTCCGCGATCGCGGGCCGCGGCGACGAGCGCTTCGTGTCCGGCGTCGTCAACGACCACTTCTCCGTCCTCTGCCCGACCATCGTGCTCGACGACCGGGACGCGGCCCGGAGTGTGGGCATCCGCGGCCAGCGGTTCTTCGCGCAGTCCATCGGACACTGGTACGGCGGGGCGGGCATCCCCGACGAGGCCGTGGTCGAGGGGGCCGACGAGGCGGCCGCGATGCGCGAGGCCGCCGAGCAGGTCGTCGCGCGGCTGAACGAGCACGACATCCCGGTGCGGCCCACCTCCACGGCCACCTTCAACGCCGACCACGCCTATGGGACCGCCGACGACGCCATCGCGTACGTGGAGCGGCTTCGCGACGCGGGCGCCGACGAGATCATGTGCCTCATCCAGATGGGCACCGTCCCGCAGGAGGCCTGCATGGAGACACTGCGGCAGTGGGGCGAGAAGGTCATCCCGTACTTCCGCGCCCAGGAAGCGGGGTGACGATGACCCCGGCCGCGGACGGCGATCGCCTCGCCCCAGGCGCGCGCCCCCTCGTCGACGCCCTGAGTGCCGCGTTCCCCGACCTCGGCGGCACCGTCACCGACGCGGCCGAGGCCCGCCGCGTCCTGGCCGCGACGCCTCCTTCGGGCAAGGCCGCGCCGCTCGTGGGGACGGTCGAGGACCGGAGCATTCCCGGTCCCGCCGGGGCTCCCGGCCTGCCCGTGCGCGTCTACCGCCCCCAGGGGACGAGCCGGTCACGCCCCACCGTCGTCTTCTTCCACGGCGGCGGCTACACCCTCTGCGGCCTCGACACCCACGACGCCACGGCGCGCACCCTCTGCGCCGAGTCCGGCGCCGTCGTCGTCTCCGTCGCCTACCGCCTCGCCCCAGAGCACCGCTTCCCCGCGGCCACCGAGGACGCGTACGCGGCCCTGTGCTGGGCCGCGGCCCAGACGCGGGCCGGAGCGCTCGGCGGGGATCCGGGCGCCGTGGTGACGGCGGGGGACAGCAGCGGGGGCGGCCTCGCCACCGTCGCGGCCCTGATGGCGCGGGACCGGGGCGGTCCAGCCGTGGCGCTCCAGGTGCTGATCTATCCGGTGCTCGACGCGGGGCAGGGCAGCGGCTCGTATACGTCGAACGCGACCGGCTACTTCCTCACGGCCGCGCACATGCGGTGGTTCTGGGAGCAGTACCTCGGGCCGGACGGCGACGGCACGCACCCCTACGCCTCGCCTCTGGGCGCGGACCTCGCCGGGCTGCCGCCCGCGCACATCGTCACCGCGGGCTGCGACCCGCTGTGTGAGGAGGGCGGGGCGTACGCGGTCAGGCTGCGGCTTGCGGGGGTTCCGGTGGCACAGGGGCACTACCCCGGGATGTTCCACGGCTTCCTGGGCTTCCCGCGGCTCCTGGAGGATGCGCGGGCCGCGGTGGCAGATGTGGCAGAAGCGGTCGCCTCAGCGGTGTACGACAGGAAAAACAGCGGTGATGTTGGGGGTGCCACAGGATAATCTCCCGAGCCTCCTCTTGTGGTGGAGAGCCTCGCCCGCATACGGTGTTCTAACGCGAGGTTCTCCCGTGGAGGTTGACAAGTGACGGAAATTCTTGTGCAGAGGGTTACGGAGGGGACGGTTCCTCCCGTGAGCGGGGGTGCCCCCGTGGAAAGGGTCGTGGAGCACCCGGCTTGGCCGATGCTCAAGGACGCCGTGGAAGAGATCCGCCCGTGGCAGTCCGCGGACGGCTCGATCGACTTCGACGCGGAGGGCGCCCCGGCGAAGTCCGTGGCCGAACTCGCCGTCGACCGCGCGATATCCGCGATCGACCAGCTCGCCCCGCTCCTGCCGCACGACGCCGCGTACCACCGGGCGCTCGGCGCCGACCTGCGCCGCTGGGCGGACGGCGGCTTCCAGGTGCCCGACTTCCTGGACTCACTGCTCGCCTTCCAGCCCGCGGCCCACCGCGAGGACGGCCTGCAGCACCTCGTGGTCTTCCCGATGTACACGCAGAACGGCAATCCGGACCGCAATCTCGAAGCGGTCGTCCTGCGCATGGTCTGGCCGGACTGGCTGGCCGAGCTGGAGCGCACGCGCTACGACAACGCGCTGTTCTGCGGCATCACCTTCGAGGACTTCACCGCCGGGTACGACACGAACTCGGCCGTGCTCTTCCCGGAGACCATCGCTGTGCGCGAGGCTCCCGAGCGCTTCAGCTGGGGCGGCATCTTCTGCGACCGCGAGGCGGCCCGCTTCCGCCGCGTCACCGAGGCCTCCGTCGACATCCTCGGGCTCGAACTGCCCGACGACATCCGCGAGATGATCGGCGACCAGGACCGCTGCCAGCAGGCGTTCGTCCTGTGGGACATGGTCCACGACCGTACCCACAGCCATGGCGACCTGCCCTTCGACCCCTTCATGATCAAGCAGCGGCAGCCGTTCTGGATGTACGGTCTGGAGGAGCTGCGCTGCGACCTCACCGCCTTCAAGGAGGCCGTGAAGCTGGAGGCCGAGGGCATCCCGCAGGCGCGTGACGTGCAGTACGCCGTCCTCTTCGACCGCATGTTCCGCTTCCCGGTCACCGGCGACCGCGTCAAGAACTACGACGGTCTGGGCGGCCAGCTCCTCTTCGCGTACCTGCACAAGCACGACGTCGTCCGCTGGACCGACAACAAGCTCAAGATCGACTGGGAGCGCGCGCCGCGGGTCACGAACCAGCTGTGCTCCGAGATCGAGGAGCTCTACCGCGCCGGCATCGACCGCCCCAAGCTCGTCCACTGGTTCGCCGCGTACGACCTGGTCTCCCAGTACCTCGCCCCGCACCCGGGATCGCGCTGGGCCAAGGGCCCGGACGCCCTCGACACACAGCTTCCGCCCCGGAAACTCGTCGACGAGGTGCTTCCTGACGAGTTTCCGCTCAGCATGTTCTATGAGGCGCTCTCCAAGAAGCTCAAGCATGTGATCGCCTCCACCAAGGGGATCACCGCGGCAGGCGCCGAGCAGGTCGCCGCATGAGCGACCGCACCAAGGAGGCGAGGACGATGTCCGCACTCGATGGAGCCGTGGTCGCGGTCGCGGGGGCAGGCGGTCCGGCAGGCCGTGCCACGTTGCTCAGGCTCGCCGAGGCCGGAGCCACGGTCGTGGCGTCCGACGCCGACGCGGCGCGCCTGGCGGAGGCCGTGGACGCCGCGCGGTACGCGCACGGCGGGGCCACCGTCATAGGCGACACGGTCGACCTCCTCGACCTGGGCGCGACCCGGGAGTGGGCGACCCGCACGGAGAAGGAATTCGGGCGGATCGACGGCCTGGTCCACCTCGTCGGCGGCTGGCGCGGCAGCGCCACCTTCGCCGAGACCGACCTCGCCGACTGGGACCTGCTCGAAAAGCTCCTGATCCGCACCGTGCAGCACACCACCCTCGCCTTCCAGGACGGCCTGCAGCGCAGCGACCGCGGCCGCTATCTCCTGATCAGCGCGGCCGGCGCCTCCAAGCCCACGGCGGGCAACGCGGCGTACTCCGCGTCGAAGGCCGCCGCCGAGGCCTGGACCCTCGCCCTCGGCGACGCCTTCCGCAAGGCGGGGGGCGAGCAGGGCCTGTCATCGGCGGCTGCCATCCTCGTGGTCAAGGCGCTGGTGCACGACGCGATGCGCGCGGAGCGGCCCAACGCGAAGTTCGCGGGCTTCACGGACGTCAAGGAGCTGGCCGAGGCCATCGCCGGAGTCTGGGAGAGGCCCGCCGGAGAAGTGAACGGAAACCGCCTGTGGCTGACCGAGAAGCCGTGACCGCTCGCGACACCCGTGACAGAGAAGCCGTGAACCCTCCGAAGACCGACGCGCGCCGTCACCACGACCCGGACGTACGGGGGTTCGCCAGCGACAACTACGCGGGCGCCCACCCGGAGGTGCTCGCCGCCATCGCACTGGCCAACGGCGGTCACCAGATCGCGTACGGCGAGGACGACTACACGGCCAACCTCCAGCAGGTGATCCGGGGCCACTTCGGCCCCACGGCCGAGGCGTTCCCGGTCTTCAACGGCACGGGGGCCAACGTCGTCGCGCTCCAGGCGATCACCGACCGCTGGGGCGCGGTGATCTGCGCCGAGTCCGCGCACATCAACGTGGACGAGGGCGGCGCCCCCGAGCGCATGGGCGGCCTGAAGCTGCTCACGGTGCCCACGCCCGACGGCAAGCTCACACCCGAGCTGATCGACAAGCAGGCCTTCGGCTGGGACGACGAGCACCGGGCGATGCCGCAGGTCGTGTCGATCGCGCAGAACACCGAACTGGGCACGCTCTACACGCCCGACGAGATCCGCGCCATCTGCGACCACGCGCACGGGCTCGGCATGAAGGTGCACCTGGACGGCTCGCGGATATCGAACGCCGCCGCGTCCCTCGACGTCCCCATGCGGACGTTCACGAACGCGGTCGGCGTGGACATCCTGTCCCTGGGCGGCACGAAGAACGGCGCGCTCTTCGGGGAGGCGGTGGTCGTCCTCAACCAGGACGCCGTCAGCCACATGAAGCACCTGCGCAAGCTGTCCATGCAGCTCGCCTCCAAGATGCGCTTCGTTTCGGTGCAGTTGGAGGCGCTGCTCGCCAAGGACCTGTGGCTGCGCAACGCCCGGCACGCGAACGAGATGGCGCAGCGCCTGGCGGAGGGCGTGCGCGCCGTCCACGGCGTGGAGATCCTCTACCCGGTGCAGGCCAACGCGGTCTTCGCGCGGCTTCCGCACGACGTGAGCGAGCGGCTGCAGAAGCAGTACCGCTTCTACTTCTGGGACGAGGCGGCGGGCGACGTCCGCTGGATGTGCGCGTTCGACACGCGCGAGGAGGACGTGGACGGGTTCGTGGCGGCGCTCAAGGAAGAGATGGCGCGCTAGCCGATTCCTTGATCACCGCATGGAGACCACCGCATAGAGGTCTGCATAGATATGCGATCGACCGTAAAGGCATTGACTCGCGGTCGGTCGCATTTCTATGCTCCCGTCGCATGCAGCTGATCCAGGAAATCCCCGACCTGTCCGCCTACTTGGCCGCTGACGAGGTCGTCGACCACCGTCATCCGCTCGTCCGCGAGACCGCGGCGCGACTCGCGGCGGAGGCCGCGGATTCATACGCATACGCCCGCGCGGCCTATGAGTTCGTGCGGGACACCGTCCCGCACTCCGCCGACAGCGGCGACCTGCGCGTGACCTGGCGCGCCTCCGACGTCCTGGAGCAGGGCACCGGCATCTGTCACGCCAAGGCCCACGCGCTGACCGCGCTGCTGCGAGCCGAGGACATCCCCACCGCCCTGTGCTACCAGCGGCTGGCGTACGACGCGGGTACCGGCTACTGCGTGCACGGCCTCGTGGCCGTCCGGTTCAACGGCGCCTGGCACCGGCAGGACCCCCGCGGGAACAAGCCCGGGGTCGACGCCCAGTTCTCGCTCGGCGGTGAGCGCCTCGCCTTCGTGGCGGACGTCGAGTCCAGTGAGGTGGACTATCCAGTACTCTATGCTGCACCACATGCGACGGTTCTCCGCGCCCTGAAGGACGCCCCGGACCGGCCGTACCTGTGGGAGCACCTCCCCGACGCGCTCTGAACCGACACGACCCCCTGAGCCGACACGACCGCACCCTGAACCGCCCCACCCCGAACGCAAGGCAGACGATGACCTTCCAGATCACTGTGACCGACGACGTGCGCACCCTCGCGCCCGGCTTCACCCACGTCGCCATCGAGGCCTACGGACTCGTCAACCAGCCCAGCACCGACGCGACCTCGGCCCTCCTCGACGAGGCCGCGCGCCGCCTCGCCGAGCGGCTCGACGGCCGCGCCCCGCACGAGGACCCGCACATGGTGGCCTGGCGCGCGGCGTACACCGCCTTCGGCGCGAAGCCGTCCCGTACGCGCAACTCGGCCGAGGCGCTGGCCAAGCGTGCCCTCGCCGACGGCGGCCTGCCGCGGATCAACACCCTCGTCGACGTCTACAACGCGATCAGCGTCGCCCACCTGATCCCGGTCGGCGGCGAGGACCTGGACCACATCAAGGGCGGCATGCGTCTGGTGCGGGCCACCGGCACCGAGGACTTCGTCACCATGGCCGGGGGCGAGCGGGCCGTCGAGCACCCGGACGCGGGCGAGGTCGTCTGGTGCGACGACGAGGGCGTCACCTGCCGGCGCTGGAACTGGCGCCAGGGACCGCGCACCCGCCTCACCGAGGAGTCGGTCAACGCCATCTTCCTGCTCGAGGGGATGGGCCCTGACTCCGGCGTCGAGGCGGCGGGCGCCGAACTGGCCGAACTCCTGGAGAAGTTCAGCCCCGGCGCGCGCATCACCGTCCACGCGCCGGAGCGGGCGTCGCAGCGCCCGGAGTAATCGATTCAGCTCGCCTCGGCGGCCTTCACCTCGGCCGGAGTCGGCGCGGTGCCGCCGAGGTGCGCCGGCATCCACCACGTGTCGTTCGGGCCCTTGGGGCGTACGGGATAGGCGCGCTGCGCCGCTTCGAGGAGCTCCTGGCAGCGCTCGCGAAGGCGCCGCGTGATCGCGCCCGCGAACTGGTCCGCGGGAGCCTCGACCGGCTCACCGACCCGGATCGTGATCGGGATGTGGCTGCGCTTGAAGTTGCGCGGCTGCCCCTTGGTCCACAGCCGCTGCGTGCCCCACAGGGCCATCGGGATCAGCGGGACGCCCGCCTCCTGCGCCAGGCGCGCGGCGCCCGACTTGAAGGACTTCAGCGTGAACGAGGGCGAGATCGTCGCCTCGGGGAAGACGCCGATGATCTCCCCGGAGCGCAGCGAGTCGAGCGCGTGCTGGTAGGCCGCCTCGCCCTGCGTGCGGTCGACGGGGATGTGCTTCATCCCGCGCATCAGCGGACCGGAGATCTTGTGCCGGAACACCGACTCCTTGGCCATGAAGCGCACGAGCCGCTTCTGCGGCAGGGCCGCGAGGCCGTCGAAGATGAAGTCGAGGTAACTGATGTGGTTGCTGACGAGGACCGCTCCGCCGGTGCGAGGGATGTTCTCCGACCCCTTGCAGTCGATCTTCAGGTCCCATGCCTTGAACAGCGTTTTCGCGGCACCGATGACCGGACGGTAGACAAGCTCTGCCATGGGTGGGGAGGGCCCTTCGTGTCTGCCTTGGGAGGGGGCTCCCGGCGGGAAGTTACGCAGCCGTAGGTTTTTCGGCGTTGCGCAGATCGTGCCCCAAGAACGGACGGCTGGCCACCCATCGTGCCCGGGGAGCGCGAGATTCTCGTCACGTTGGGAATGTACGCGGGCGCGCGGACGCTGAAGGCGGGGACAGTTGGACCATGGCACAGGGGCGGGAGGCTGACGTGCGGATACGCGATGCGGGAGACCGGCCCGACGCGCCGGCACCGGGCGCGTGGGCGGACTACGAACTGGGGGAGCGCGCCACGCTCGTGCAGTTCTCCAGCGCCTTCTGCCAGCCTTGTCGGGCGACTCGCCGGGTCCTCGCCGAGGTGGCCGGAATGGTCCCCGGCGTCTCCCATGTGGAGATCGACGCGGAGGCCGAGCTCGGTCTCGTACGGGAACTGCGCATCCTCAAGACGCCGACGGTGCTTGTCCTCGACGCGGACGGACGGGTCGTGCTGCGCGCGACCGGACAGCCGCGCAAGGCCGATGTGATCGCCGCCCTCGGCAAGGCCGTGTGAGACCGGGGTACATGGGGGAGGAGCGCCATGAGGCAGGGACGGAACGGCGCGGGACAGGGAGGGAGCGGCGTGCCACAGGGGCGGGAGACCGCGATGAGGAGAGGGCGCGAGACCGGGACGACGCAGGTCCAGGGCTCGGCCGGCCGTCTTTCACATCGCGGAACGGACTTGACTGCACCCGGCATCTATCGCCAGCCTTCTCCTATGCCTCCGGAGCTCCTTCTCTACGAGCGCGTCCACGTGGACCTCGCCCGTCATGCAAGTGCGCGCTGTCCGGGCTGCTGAGCAGCCACGGAATCGCTCGTACCTCCTGCAGAAGGACAATTCCATGACGGCCACGCCCGATCTCCGCACTCCCCAGCTCGCATCCCCCGACCTCCTGCGTTCCGTCTTCCGGCAGCACGCGGCGGGGGTCGCCGTGATCACGGCCCAGGGCCCCGCCGGGCCCGTCGGCTTCACCGCCACCTCGCTCGTCTCGGTCTCCGCCGAGCCCCCGATGCTGTCGTTCGGCATCGGTACGGGTGCCTCCAGCTGGCCCGCGGTCTCGGAAGCCGACCACGTCGGCGTCCACATACTCGGCGAGCACCAGCTCGACCTGGCCTCGACCTTCGCGCGCAGCGGCGCCGACCGCTTCGGCGCGGGCACGCGCTGGTACGAGGGGCCTGAAGGCGTGCCCGTGCTGGACGGCACGCTGGCCTGGCTGGTCTGCAGGGTCGCGGCGCGGGTGCCCGCGGGTGACCACCGGATCGTCCTGGCCGAGGCGCTGGTGGGGGACCCGGCGGGCGCCGGCCGGCCCCTGCTCTACCACCAAGGGCGCTTCAACGCGCTGCGCGACTGAGAGTTCCCGGATGACCCCCTCCGTGCCCGATTACAGAGCGTTGGGAAGGTCACAGTTCAAAGCGCTTGCTTAGTGGGAAAGTACTGGGTGTACTGGCGAGTAATATTCTGGTCGGAGCGCGGGCCGCCCCGACCGGGATCCGCCCCTTCAGGCGCCTATGCTGCCTGCAAGAAGGCAGTGGCCAGAGCAAGGCAGCAGCCCAGTAAAGACGATGCAGTAGGAGAGCCGGCGTGAGCTTGAGGATCGTTGTCACCGTGAAGTACGTGCCCGACGCCACCGGCGACCGGCACTTCGCCGATGACCTGACCGTC
>NZ_JBWKFG010000013.1:0-198941 GCF_056434405.1 Streptomyces sp. NPDC044044
TACATGGCCAAGCTGACCATCAACCCCGCCATCGCCCACGGCCTGGCCCACGAGGTCGGCTCCATCGAGGTCGGCAAGATGGCCGACATCGTGCTGTGGAAGCCCGAATTCTTCGGCGCCAAGCCGCAGTTGGTGCTCAAGTCCGGCTTCCCCGCCTACGGCGTCGTGGGCGACCCGAACGCCGCCACCGACACGTGCGAGCCTCTCGTCCTGGGGCCGCAGTTCGGTGCGTACGGCGCGACGCCCGCCGACATCTCGGTGGCCTTCGTCGCGCGGGCCGCCGTCGACCAGGGCAACGACCAGATGCCGACCCGGCGGCGCCGCGTCGCCGTGCGGGGCACCCGGGGCATCGGCCCCGCCGATCTGCGGCTCAACTCCCGCACCGGATCCATCGACGTCGACCAGCGCTCCGGCCTGGTCACGCTCGACGGCGACCCGGTGCGATCCGAGCCCGCCGACTCCGTGTCCCTCAACCGCCTCTACTTCCTGTAGTCCCCGTTCCGTCAGTCCTGTAGTCCGTCCCGTCAGTCCTTGCCGTAGGGATCACCATGACCTTCCACATGCCCGCCGAGTGGGCCCCGCACGAGCGCACCTGGATGGCCTGGCCGGGCCCCAATCCCACGTTCACCAATGAGCGTGAGCTCGCCGAGGGCCGGGCCGCCTGGGCGGGCGTCGCCCGTGCCGTACGCCGCTTCGAACCCGTCACGATGGTCGTCGGCACCGGCCAGAGCGAGTCGGCCCGCGCGCTCCTCGGCCCCGACATCGATCTCGTCGAGCGTGACCTGGACGACGCGTGGATGCGGGACATCGGCCCCACCTTCGTACGCGACGGCGATCAACTCGCCGCCGTGGACTGGATCTTCAACGGCTGGGGCGGCCAGGACTGGGCCCGCTGGGAGCACGACGCGAAGATCGCCCGGCACGTCGCCGACATCGCGGGCGTGCCCGTCCACTCCTCGCCCCTGGTCAACGAAGGCGGCGGCATCCACGTCGACGGCGAGGGCACGGTGCTGCTGACCGACACCGTCCAGCTCGACCCGGGACGCAATCCAGGGCTGACCCGCGAGCAGGCCGAGGAGGCGGTCCACGCCCGCATCGGCACGCGCAAGGCGATTTGGCTGCCGAAGGGCCTGACGGGTGACTACGGCCAGTTCGGCACCCGGGGGCACGTCGACATCGTCGCCGCCTTCGCCGCGCCCGGCATCGTGCTCGTCCACTCGCAGCAGGATCCCGCCCACCCGGACTTCGAGGTCAGCAAGGAGATCATCGGGGTGCTGAAGGGGCAGACCGATGCCCGGGGACGCACCCTGCAGATCGTCGAGGTGCCCGCGCCGACCGTCCTCACCGACGACGAGGGGTGGGTCGACTACTCCTACATCAACCACTACCTCTGCAACGGCGGCGTCGTCCTGTGCGCCTTCGACGACCCGCGCGACGAGGTCGCGGCCGGCATCTTCCGCCGTCTCTTCCCGGAGCGGACCGTGACGCTCGTGGACGCCCGTACGATCTTTGCCGGGGGTGGTGGCATCCACTGCATCACCCAGCAGCAGCCCAAGATCTAGCGTCAGACGAGTCACCGCAGGAGTCCCCGTGGCCCAGGCCGCCCGCCGGAAGAACGCACCACCGCGCGAGGACGTGCTGGCCGCTGCCATGGAGATGATCGCCGAGCGCGGCCTGGAGAAGCTGACCATGGCCGCGCTCGGCCGCGAGGTCGGCATGAGCAGCGGCCATCTCCTCTACTACTTCCGCACCAAGGACGAGCTGCTCCTGCGCACCCTGGAGTGGAGCGAGTCCGCGCTCGGCGCCGAGCGCGGCCGGCTGCTCGCCCGGCAGGGCACGGCCCGCGAGCGGCTGGACGCGTACGTCGACCTGTACGTCCCTGACGCCCCCGGCGACCCCCACTGGACCCTCTGGCTAGAGGTCTGGAACCGCTCCCTGAACGCCGACGAGGACGAGCGCGACCGGCAGGTCGCCATCGAGAGCGCCTGGCACCGCGACCTGGTGGCGCTGCTCGCCGAGGGCGTCTCGCGGGGCGAGTTCGGGGCCCTTGACCCCGACCGGTTCGCTTCGCGGTTGCGGGCGCTGCTCGACGGGTTCTCCATCCATGTGGCGATCGGCCTGCGCGGCACGGGACGTGACCAGATCCTCGCGCACGTACGGGAGTTCCTGGACGGAGCACTCGCCTCCGGCTCGGGGGACCCCGTTACCCCCGTCTAGGTTGTACGCGTTCCTGCGGATTGTGTGTGACCTGGCGGTGCGCTTGTATCCCCGTGGGCCTTCGGTACCGGGCCGGGGGGAATGACAGGTTTTGGGGGAAGCCATGTCCACTGCAAGACGCGTGTCCTTGAGCGCTTCACTGGTCGCGGCGCTCGGCGCCACCGTGTTACCGGCCGCGGCGCAGGCCGCGCCGCACGAGCCGTCGGCGCCGCCCGCACCGAAGGTGGAGCGCGTGAGCGTCGCCGCCGACGGGACCGAGGCCGACGGTGCCTCCCGCACCGCGTCCATCTCGGCGAACGGCCGCTACGTCGCCTTCTACAGCGACGCGGAGAATCTGACGGAGGGTCATCAGGGGCCGTACGACTGGGCGTTCGTGAAGGACCTGGAGACCGGCGAGGTCAAGCGCCTCAAGAACTCCATGGCCGCCCCCGTGATCAGCGACGACGGGCGGTACGCGGCGCACACCGGCTGGGGCTCGCACGGCATCAACGTCTTCCTCACCGACCTGAGCACGGGGGAGATCAAGCAGATCGACGGCCGGGGCTTCAAGTACAGCGCGTCCTCGCCGTCCATCAGCGCGGACGGCCGCTTCGTCGCGTACGACCTGCAGCCGCAGCACCCCGGAGACCCCCAGCGGGTCGAGGTCTACGACCGCGAGAGCGACACCCGCGAGGTCGTCAGCGACGGACCGCCCGACTCGGCCCGCGACATGGTGGACCCGTCCATCAGCGCCGACGGCCGTTACGTCGCCTACGAGGACAAGGGCACCGGAGAGGTCTGGCTCCGCGACCGCACCACCGGCAGCCTCACCCGCGTCGACGACGGCACGCCGTCCAAGGTGGTGCAGGTCAACGGCCGTACGGTGGCGATGAACGGCTCGGACGGTGCCTACGTACGGGACCTGCGCACCGGAAGGGTCGAGCACTTCCCGGGGGCGAGCGCGCAGGCAGTCAGCCGGGACGGCCGTCAGCTCGTCTACGGGGTCCACGGAGACGGACGGTCGGACATCCGGCTGCGCCACCTGCCCAGCGGCCACGAGCGGACGATCGGCCACGGCGGAGCCGCCGCGGTGGGGGCGATCGCCGACAAGGGGCGCAGCATCGTCTACTCCTCGGACGACGCGGACATCGTGCCGGGGGACACGAACGGCGTGGGGGACGTGTTCAAGTGGACGGCGCGCTGACGGACGGCAGCTCCGGCATCTTCGTGCGGACAGTTCCACAAGGCCCGCAACCATAAGACCATCTCGCGCATCACAGACATTGCACGCACTGAATGCCGCGCCGCACCGAACGACGCATCCGTACTGAACGCGGCATCCGCACCGAACACCAAGAAATCACGGGGGACTTGACCATGCACAGCACCAAGCGCCGCGCCGCCCTGGCCGCCGCCGCACTCGTCGCCGCCGTCACGGCGACGACCCTGCCCGCCGCCTTCGCCGCGCCCGCAGCCGACGCGCCCCGCACCGAGGGCATCAGCGTCACGGCCGACGGCAAGGCCGCGAACGACCGCTCTGCGGGCGCAGTGATCAGCCGCGACGGCCGGTTCACGGCCTTCGACTCCGAGGCCACCGATCTGGTCGCAGGCGACACGAACGGCCTCGGCGACGTCTTCGTACGCGATCTGCGCACCGGAAAGACCGAGCGGATCGCCCTACAAGGGCGCGACGTCAGGAGCCCCTCGCTGAGCGCGGACGGGCGATACGTCGCGGTGGTCACCAGCCCCGCCGGCTCCTACTCGGACTCCGACGTCCGGCTCTACGACCGCAGGACCAAGAAGACCGAACGGCTCGACGTCGAGCTGCCCGACGGCGCCGCGGGCGCGGGCAGCGTCTCGCTGACGCCCGACGCCCGGTACGCCGTCTTCGACGTCAGCCAGAGCGCGGGCAGCCCCGGCGGCGTCGTCTTCCTGCGCGACCGGAAGACCGGCACGACCGAGCGGATCAGCGAGGCCGACCCGGCGAGGGAGGGGCGCACCGCGCACGGGGCGACCGTCAGCGACGACGGCAGCCGTGTCGTCTACGCGTACAACTACTTCAACGGCCCGCGCGGCGACGACTGGAGCGACGTCTGGCTGCGTGACCGCAAGACCGGTGAGCTGACGGAGGTCGACCGTTCCCACGACGGGTCGGAGACGGAGAAGGAGTCACTCGAACCGTCCATCAGCGGCAACGGCCGCACCGTCGTCTTCGAGTCCCGCGACACGCATCTCGTCCCGAACGACGACGACGTCGCCTGGAACGTCTTCGTGCACGACGTCGCATCCGGAAAGAACCAGCGGATCCACGGCACGCAGGGCGGCCCCGGCGAGGTCTACACCCGCTCGCCCGCGATCAGCGCCGACGGCCGCAGGCTGACGTTCATGTCGGAGCTCACCGAAGCCGGATCGGAGTACGGCAAGGAGTGGCCCGTCTATCTGCGGGACCTGAAGAAGGGCAGCACCACGCTCGTCACCCCGGACACCACGGGCGGCGCGGCCTCGGCCCAGGTCGCCCCCGGCGGCATCTCGGCCGACGGCCGCCGCGTCGCCTTCCTCTCCGGTGACGCCTCGCTCCTGAGCGGCGACACCAATGACGGCTACGACACGTTCGTGCGCCACGTGCGCTGACGTCCTGTGGCATGCGGGCGGCGCGTCCCACGCGCCGCCCGCATCGTGAGACGGGGCAGCGCGGTGTGTGCGCGCTGTGGCAAGCTGCCACCGTGCTCTCGTTCGCCATGATTATTGGCAGCAGGCGCGCCGGTCCGCAGTGACCGTCTCGTACCACCATGTACGGGCGGACACCGTCGTCTCTCGACCCGCGCGCAAACCTCTCGTACCCACGAGGGGTTTTTTCGTTTCCTGGCCCAACATCAGCCGGACGCGGAGCGCGAGGGATCATTGAGGCGGTGGAGCCGGTCATTCCGGTAGACCGAGATCCGACACAGGAGCCAGATCAGCATGACGGAAACCAGCACACCCGACGATACGTTCCACGTCTTTGACACCACGCTGCGCGACGGCGCGCAGCGCGAGGGAATCAACCTGACCGTCGCGGACAAGCTGACCATCGCCCGGCACCTGGACGACTTCGGCGTGGGCTTCATCGAGGGCGGCTGGCCGGGCGCCAATCCCCGCGACACCGAGTTCTTCGCCCGCGCTCAGCAAGAGATCACCTTCCGGCACGCCCAGCTCGTCGCCTTCGGCGCCACGCGCCGCCCGGGTGGCTCGGCGGCAAAGGACCCGCAGGTCAACGCCCTGCTGGAGTCCGGCGCCCCGGTCATCACGCTCGTCGCCAAATCCCATGACCGGCACGTCGAGCTCGCTCTGCGCACGACCCTGGAGGAGAACCTGGAGATGGTGCGCGACACCGTCTCCTACCTCACCGGCCAGGGCCGGCGCGTCTTCGTCGACTGCGAGCACTTCTTCGACGGCTACCGCGCCAACCCCGAGTACGCGAAGTCCGTCGTCCGCACGGCCTCCGAGGCGGGCGCCGACGTCGTCGTCCTGTGCGACACCAACGGCGGCATGCTCCCCGCCCAGGTCCAGGCGATCGTGGGCACCGTGCGCGCCGACACCGGCGCCCGGCTCGGCATCCACGCGCAGGACGACACGGGGTGCGCGGTCGCCAACACCCTCGCCGCCGTCGACGCGGGCGCCACGCACGTGCAGTGCACCGCCAACGGCTACGGCGAGCGGGTCGGCAACGCCAACCTCTTCCCCGTGGTCGGCGCCCTTGAGCTCAAGTACGGCAAGCAGGTCCTGCCCGAGGGCTCGCTGCGCGAGATGACCCGCGTCTCGCACGCCATCGCCGAGGTCGTGAACCTCACCCCCTCCACGCACCAGCCGTACGTAGGCGTCTCGGCCTTCGCCCACAAGGCGGGCCTGCACGCCTCCGCGATCAAGGTCGACCCGGATCTCTACCAGCACATCGACCCGGACCTGGTGGGCAACCGCATCCGGATGCTGGTCTCGGACATGGCGGGCCGCGCCTCCATCGAGCTCAAGGGCAAAGAGCTCGGGATCGACCTGGGCGACGACAGAGCGCTGGTGGGCAGGGTCGTCGAGCGGGTGAAGGAGCGGGAGCTCAGGGGCTACACCTACGAGGCCGCGGACGCGTCCTTCGAGCTGCTCCTCCGCGAAGAGGCCGAGGGGAGGGCCCGGCGCTACTTCCGTGTCGAGTCCTGGCGGGCCATCGTCGAGGACCGGCCCGACGGCACGCACGCGAACGAGGCGACCGTGAAGCTGTGGGCCAAGGGCGAGCGCATCGTCGCCACGGCGGAGGGAAACGGCCCGGTCAACGCGCTCGACCGGTCGCTGCGCGTCGGCCTCGAGCGGATCTACCCCCAGCTCGCCAAGATGGAGCTGGTCGACTACAAGGTCCGCATCCTGGAGGGCAAGCACGGCACGTCGTCCACGACCCGGGTGCTGATCTCCACCAGTGACGGTGACGGTGAGTGGTCGACGGTGGGTGTGGCGGAGAACGTGATCGCGGCGTCGTGGCAGGCGCTGGAGGACGCGTACACGTTCGGTCTGCTGCGGGCGGGCGTCGAGCCGGTGGAGTAGTCGCTGGAGAACCGGTGGAGTGGTCGCCGGAAACCGGTGGAGTGGTCGCCGGAATTGAGGTCGTCCCGGACCGCCGTCGGGGGCCCGACTGAGTTAGCTTCGAAGTATGACCAATGGGACGAAGCGAATATTTGTCGCACTGTCCGGGCTTCTCGTGACCCTGGGTGCCGTGTCGCTGACCGCAGCGCCCGGGGCCGCGGCTGCCACCGGTGTCCCGGCGGTGGCCGAAGCCTGGGAGAAGAGCCCGGTGTACGTGGATCCGGACGCGTCGGACCAGCTGTCCGGGGCCGAAGCGGACGCCATCGCGGAGAAGATCAAGGACGCCGACAAGCCCGTGTTCGTGGCGGTCCTGCCCGCGGACTTCCCGAAGCAGGACCTGTTCCAGAAGCTGCGCACCGAGACCGGTGTGACGGGTGTGTACGGGGTCAGGCTCGGCGATGCGTTCAACGCGCGAGCGGACAGTGCGGTGCTGAGCAACGCGGCCGTCGCGAACCTCGTCACCACGTACAAGGACGTGGGCGACACCAAGACCCAGCTCAACGACTTCGTCGACCAGGCGGTGAAGGACGCGCGCGGCTCGGCGCCGGCTTCGTGGGACGACGCCGCGGGTTCTGACGGCGGCACTCCCGTGGGCGCGCTGATCGGTGTCGGCGCGGTGCTCGTCGCGGGTGGCGGGGCCACGTACGCGGTGGTCCGGCGCAACCGGCGGCGGAAGGCCGAGGAGCAGCGGGTCGCGCTGGAGAAGCTGCGGGTCGTGGTGGACGAGGACATCACGGCGTACGGCGAGGAGCTGGACCGTCTCGATTTCCACCCCGCGGAGGCGGGCGCGGACGACACGATGCGCGCGGACTACGAACGGGCCCTCGACTCGTACGAGAAGGCGAAGTCGTTCATGGCGGCGGCGGAGCGGCCCGAGGAGGTGCGGGCGGTCACCCAGTCCCTGGAGGACGGCCGCTTCTCGCTCGCGCTCCTGGCCGCACGACGCGAGGGTCGCCCACTGCCGGAGCGGCGGGCCCCCTGCTTCTTCGACCCGCGCCACGGCCCGTCGGTGAAGGACGCGCAATGGGCGCCGCGGGGCGGGGCCGAGCGGTCGGTCCCGGTCTGCCTGGCGGACGCGACGCGCCTCGCGGACGGGGAGGAGCCGATGGCACGGACGGTGACCACGGAGTCGGGGGAGCGCCGCCCGTACTGGGAGGCGGGCCCGGCGTACGGCCCGTGGGCCGGCGGCTACTTCGGCGGCGGCATGCTGCCGGGACTCCTGGTGGGCACGATGCTGGGCGGAATGATGGCGAGCCCGGCGTACGGGGCGGATTACGGGTCGGGGTACGGGGACTTCGGCGGCGGGGGAGGGTACGACGGCGGGGACTACTCGGGGTCGGACTTCAATCCTGGGGACTTCGGAGGCGGCGGCGACTTCGGGGGTGGAGGGGACTTCGGGGGTGGCGGGTTCTAGGGGCTTCGGCTGAGGGGGGGCGCGGCGCGGGGCCGGTCCTTCTGTGATGCCGGATCTGGGGTGCTGGGTCTGTGATGCCGGGTCTCTGAGGCCGGGGGTTGACGTTCCGGCAGTTTGACGAGACGATACGTATCGTTCCGTTGCTTTCCCGCCGACCCGGAAGGTCACCATGCAGCAGCAGTACGTCGAAACCGCCCCCGGCGTCCGCCTGTGGACGGAGCGGCGCGGTGCCCCCGGGGCCCCCGTGCTGCTCCTGATCATGGGTGCCCAGGCTTCAGGCCTCGGCTGGCCCGACGACCTGGTCGACGCGCTCGCGGCCCGGCATCACGTCATCCGCTACGACCACCGGGACACCGGCCGCTCCACCACCGCCTTCGACCAACACCCGTACCCCATCACCGACTTGGCCCAGGATGCTGTGGCGGTCCTGGACGGCCTCGGCGTCGAGAAGGCGCATCTGGTGGGCATGTCCCTCGGCGGCATGCTGACCCAGCTGGTCCTCGCCGACCACCCCGAGCGCGTCCTCAGCGCCACGCTGATCGGCACCTGCGCGCTCAGCGAGACCCCGTACGAGGCGCCGGACGGAACGCGGGTACCCGTCGGGGAGCTGCCCGGCATCGCCCCGGAGGTCCTGGAGATGTGGTCCCGCCCGGTCGAGGACAAGGGCCCGGAGGCCGAACTGGACCGCCGGGTGGAGCACTGGCGTGTCCTGAACGGTGGCCAACTCCCCGTCGAAGACGCGTACTTCCGCGATCTGGAGGCCCGGATCATCGCGCACACGGGAACCCACGTCGCCTCGACCGCACACGCCCGAGCCGACGACTCCCACATGCTCCGCACCGACGAACTGGCCGACACGAAGGTCCCCACGCTCGTCATCTCCGGCCCTGCCGAGCCGGTGTTCCCGCCCCCGCACCCGCACCACCTGGCCCAGGTCATCGGAGGCGGCGGCGCACGCGTGGTGGAGATCGCGGGCATGGGGCACGCACTGCCCCCGGCGGTGCAGGGCCCGCTCGCGGAAGCGATCCTGACGCACACGGACGCCGTCAGGTCCTAGCCGCGCCGTTCCGCAACCCCGTGAGCTCCGCGGACAGTTGCCAGAGGCGGGCCGCGGCGTCGGGGTCCGTCGCCCAGGGTTTGACGCCTCCGATCAGCATGTCCTGCGTGGTGGCGGGTTCCGCGATGTCGCAGTCCTGGCAGTACGCGCCGCCGTGGGCGTCCAGGAGCGGTGACGTCGCGGCCCAGACCGCCGTGGCCGCACCCTGCGCCGGGGTCTTGAATCCCTGTGCCGGTGTGCCGTCGGCGGACATCCAGCCCTGTGCGATCTGTTCCTCCCGGGGGATGTGGCGCTGCAGGGGAGTGAGGATGCTGCCGGGGTGTACGGAGTAGGCCCGGGGGCGGCTGGTGTCGGCCGTGCGCAGTGAGTTGAGGTGGACGGCGAAGAGCGCGTTCGCCGTCTTGGACTGGGCGTAGGCCAGCCAGCGGTCGTACCCCTCGTGGAAGTGCGGGTCCGTCCAGCGGATGTCGGAGAGGAAGTGGCCGGACGAGGCCACGGACACGACGCGTGCGGTGCCCGGGGTCAACGCCGGCTGGAGGAGGCCGACCAGGGCGAAGTGGCCCAGGTGGTTGATCGCGAAGTGCGACTCCCAGGTGCCGTCCGGGCCGACCCGGGTCTCGGGGCACGCCATCACGCCCGCGTTGTTGATGAGGATGTCGAGGGCGCGGTCCGTGGCGAGGAAGCGTTCCGCGAAGCGCCGGATGCTGTCCTGATCCGCCAGGTCAAGCGCCCGCACCTCCACGCGGTCCGTGCCCCGCAACGCCTCGCGTGCCGCGTCGGGCCTGCGCGCCGGGACGACGACGTGCGCGCCCGCCCGGCCGAGCGCCCGGGTGATCTCCAGGCCGAGTCCCGAGTAGCCGCCGGTGACCAGCGCCGTCCTGCCCGAGAGGTCGATCCCGGCGAGTACGTCGTCCGCCGTGCTCGACGCGCCGAACCCGCTGCCGATCCTGTGCTGTTGCGCTTGCCGCTGCTCTCGCTGTGTGGTCATGAGCGCGACGCTAGAACCTGGACCGCGCTCTAGGGCAAGGTGTGCCCTGACCGGCGGAGGGACCGTTCCGGGCGTACACGGACAATGGACAAGCGGGGGAAGACAGTGAGCGAGCACGGCACGAACGACACCACCTGGGCCATCCTCGACCGAGCGCACGCGGCCCTGCGCACGGCCGTCCGCGGCGTACCGGACGGGGACTGGGACCGCCCGACGCCCTGCGCGGAGTGGAACGTCACCCAGGTCCTTCAGCACGCCGCCGGCGACCAGCTCGGCTATGCCGCGTCCCTCACCGGGGGCCCCGGCCCCACGGAGAACCCGTTCACACCCTCCGGCAAGCTGACGGATTCCCCCCAGGCCCTGCTGGAACCGGCGCTCGCGGCAGCCGCGGCGGCATGGGGGACGGTCGACGCGTCGGCCCAGGAGGTACGCGTACCGATTCCGCCCGGCACCATGACGGCCGCCCTGGGCGTCGGCGCCTGCGCACTCGACGCCGCAGTCCACGCATGGGACATGGCCGTGGCCACCGGCCAACCCTCGCCGCTCGACGATGAGTTGGCGCAACCGCTGCTCGACGTGGCCCGGCAGGTGGTCGAGCCGGTCCGTGCGTTCGCGTTCGCGCCTGCCCTTGGGGCGGAAGCGGGTGGGGCGGAGAGGGGAGCGGCCGCCGAACTGCTGAGGTACCTCGGCCGCCGACCCGACTGGGCGTAGCCGGGGGGAGAGAGGGGGGAGGCTCAGGCGCTCTCCGACGGCGGCATGCGCCACCTCCCCGAATGTCCGGGCGGGAGCGCCAAGTCACGCCGGACCGCCTGGTAGTAGCCCTCGCGTGTGGTCCGCTGGCGGTCGAGCAGGGCGGACCACGCATCCGGATCGTGCGTGCCCGCGCGCAAGAAGCGCTCCATCTCGACGACCGTGAGCACCCAGACCCGCGCCTTGTCCACCACGTCCGGCGTGCCGAGCATCAGCAGCGCCTCTCCGGCCGGGTCCCGCGCGATGGAGGCTTCCGCCAGGCGGGGTGCTGCTTCCTCGGGGGTCAGGGGATGCGGGTGCGGGTCGTTGCCGAGGTGCGCCGCGACGCGGTAGGTGAGCGTGACCGCCTGCTTCACCACGCGGGCGTAGTCGCCGTACACGGCGAGCCGCCGCTCCTCCCAACGGGCGGCCTGCTCCCGCTGGAAGCGTGCCCGATCACCTCGGGTGATCGCCAGATACGACCCGAGCGCACCGACGATCACGCCTATCAGGGCGGGCAGTTGCTGTATGAACTCGACCACGCCCCGAACGCTATAGGACCCTCACCACACAGGTCAGACAAACAAGCCGCCCCACCACGGCCACACCACGAGTACGAGGCAACCCACCCAATCCCCCCGGCACACAGGCGAGTCGCCCCCCGCGCAAGCGGCACACGCGCTGAGGCAACCATCCACCGCCCAAACACACATCTACGAGACGACCCACCCAGTCCGGCGGGCACGCATGCGAGGCAACCCACCCAGTCCGCCACACATACAAGGCAACCCATCCACCTCGCCCGGGGCACATGCGGGAGGCGCCCCACTCACTGCCTCGGCACATATGCGAGGCAACCCACCCAGTCCGGCGGGCATGCATGCGAGGCAACCCATTCACCTCGCCCGGGGCACATGCGGGAGGCGCCCCACTCACTGCCTCGGCACATATACGAGGCAACCCACCCAGTCCGCCGGGCACGCATGCGAGGCAACCCACCTAGTCCGGCGGGCATGCATGCGAGGCAACTCACTCACCTCGCCCAGCGCACATGCGGGGGCGCCCCACTCACCACCCCGGCACAGATATACGAGGCGACCACCCACCCCCAGCACGCATGCGAGGCGCCCCCCACCCACCCCCAGCACGCATGCGAGGCGCCCCCCACCCACCCCACCCGGCACACATACAAGTCCACCCACCCACCCCACCCCGCATGCATGCTGCGGGGCAATCGGGTGGGTGGGTGGGAGAGATCCGCCGCGAAGCGGCGGCCCAGAACCCCAGCGAGGCTCAGGAGCCAGACTTAATCGCGGAGATGTCGAAGCTCAGCTTGATCTTGTCGGAGACAAGCACCCCGCCCGTCTCCAGCGCGGCGTTCCACGTGAGGCCCCACTCCGAACGGAGAATCTCCGCCTTGCCCTCGAAGCCGACCCGCTCGTTCCCGAAGGGGTCCGTGGCGGAGCCGTTGAACTCGAGGTCGATGGCCAGCGGCTTCGTGGTGCCGAGGATCGTCAGGTCACCGGTGATGCGGTAGTCGTCGCCGCCCAGCGCCTCCGCCTTGGTGGAGCGGAACGTCATCTCCGGGAACTCCTCGGTCTTAAAGAAGTCCGCGCTCTTCAGGTGACCGTCACGGTCCGCACTGCCGGTGTCGATGCTGTCCATCTTGACGTCGATGGAAGCCGTCGACCGGGACGGGTCCGCGCCGTCCAGGTGGAGCGTGCCCGCGATGTCGGTGAAGGAGCCCTTGACGTTCGTGACCATGGCGTGGCGTGCGACGAAGCCGATCGACGTGTGCGAGGGGTCGATCGCGTACTCGCCGGTCAGGGCGGCCAGATCCGGGTTGACCGGAGCGGGCGCCGTGACGGTGCCGACGGGGGAGGTGGCGGGGGAGGTGGCGGTTTCGTTCTTGCGGCCGAAGAGACCCATGACTGCTCCTTGGGGACGAGCTGCGAGCGGGAAAGCCGAGCTGCGAGCTACGGGGTGTGTCTGTTGAATGTTCAACGAGATTGACTCTAGCGCCATTCGGTTCAACATTCAACATCGAGCGGAACGTGTCGAAGTGATCACGCACCGCATGGGCTCAAAGTCCCGGCGCGAGGCGACATGTGAGGTGGATCTCACTCGCCTCTTTGTGAAATCCCTACAGCGCGACGGCCCTCTGAGCAGTCACTTCGGGCGCACTGGACTGAGCTTCTGTTCGGGGGTGCCAGGAAAACGGGCCGGAGACTGTTCAGAGTCGACGGTCCGTTTCCGTAGGCCCACTTCGTAAGGTCACTACATGACCGTTTTGGACGACACCGCTTCTCCCCAGGGCGAGCCCACCGACGCGCGTGGGCGTGTGGCCGAACTGCACGCGATCCGTGCCGAGGCGCTGCGAGGCCCGAGCGAGAAGGCGACGAAGGCCCAGCACGCCAAGGGCAAGCTGACCGCGCGTGAGCGGATCGAGCTGCTTCTGGACGCGGGTTCGTTCCAGGAGGTCGAGCAGCTGCGCCGGCACCGGGCGACCGGGTTCGGCCTGGAGGCCAAGAAGCCGTACACCGACGGTGTGATCACCGGGTGGGGCATGGTCGAGGGCCGGACGGTCTTCGTCTACGCGCACGACTTCCGCATCTTCGGCGGCGCGCTCGGCGAGGCGCACGCCACGAAGATCCACAAGATCATGGACATGGCCATCGCGGCCGGTGCGCCGCTGGTGTCCCTGAACGACGGCGCCGGCGCCCGTATCCAGGAGGGCGTCTCCGCGCTCGCGGGTTACGGCGGCATCTTCCAGCGCAACACCAAGGCCTCGGGTGTCATCCCGCAGATCAGCGTGATGCTCGGCCCGTGCGCGGGCGGCGCGGCCTACAGCCCGGCCCTGACGGACTTCGTGTTCATGGTCCGCGACACCTCGCAGATGTTCATCACCGGGCCGGACGTGGTGCGTGCGGTGACCGGCGAGGAGATCACGCAGAACGGCCTGGGCGGCGCGGACGTGCACGCCGAGACCTCCGGCGTCGCGCACTTCGCGTACGACGACGAGGAGACCTGCCTCGCCGAGGTCCGCTACCTCATCGCGATGCTGCCCTCGAACAACCGCGAGAACCCGCCCACCCACGAGTCGGACGACCCGGCGGACCGCCGCTCGGACGTCCTGCTCGACCTGGTCCCGGCGGACGGCAACCGTCCGTACGACATGACCAAGGTCATCGAGGAGCTCGTCGACGACGGCGACTTCCTGGAGGTCCACGAGCGCTGGGCCCGCAACATCATCTGTGCCCTGGCCCGCCTGGACGGCAAGGTGGTCGGCATCGTCGCCAACCAGCCGCAGTCCCTGGCCGGGGTCCTGGACATCGAGGCCTCCGAGAAGGCGGCCCGCTTCGTCCAGATGTGCGACGCTTTCAATATCCCGATCGTGACGCTGCTCGACGTCCCCGGCTTCCTGCCGGGTGTCGACCAGGAGCACGGCGGGATCATCCGGCACGGCGCGAAGCTCCTGTACGCGTACTGCAACGCCACCGTGCCGCGGATCTCGCTGATCCTGCGCAAGGCCTACGGCGGCGCGTACATCGTCATGGACAGCCAGTCCATCGGCGCTGACCTCACCTACGCCTGGCCCACGAACGAGATCGCGGTGATGGGTGCCGAGGGCGCCGCCAACGTGATCTTCCGTCGGCAGATCGCCGCCGCCGAGGACCCCGAGGCGATGCGCGCGCGCATGGTCAAGGAGTACAAGGCCGAGCTGATGCACCCCTACTACGCCGCCGAGCGAGGCCTGGTCGACGACGTCATCGACCCCGCGGCCACGCGTGAGGTGCTGATCAGCTCCCTCGCGATGCTCCGCAACAAGCATGCTGACCTGCCGTCGCGCAAGCACGGCAACCCCCCGCAGTAATCCTGCAGTAGCCCACAAGGAGAACGCTGCACATGACTACGCCTGACATCCGCGTCGAGAAGGGCCACGCCGAGCCCGAGGAGGTCGCCGCCATCACGGCGATCCTGCTGGCCCGCAGCGCCGCTGCCACCGCGCAGGCGCCCGCGCCCCGCCGTGGCCGCGACAAGGCCGGCTGGCGCCGCCTGGAGCGCAGCCCCGGCTTCCGCGCCCCGCACAGCTGGCAGGGCTAGCCCCCACCGCCTGACAAGGCCCCGCACCACTTCCGGTGCGGGGCCTTCGTGCTGCCGGGACGCACCCGCGGACGAACACGATGGGCCCCGCACCCACCTGAGGGTGCGAGGCCCATTCACGTACAGGCAAGGACCGCTAACGCAGCCTGGCCATCAACGCGTGCTCCACGAGCGTGATCAAACCGCTCTTCGCGTCCGCGCGATGCCGCGCGTCCGTCGTGATGATGGGGGTGTCCGGGCCGATCTGCAGCGCCTCACGCACCTCGTCCGGCGTGTACGGCTGGTGGCCGTCGAAGCCGTTGAGGGCGATGACGAAGGGCAGGCCCGAGTTCTCGAAGTAGTCGACCGCGGGGAAGCAGTCGGCGAGACGGCGGGTGTCGACCAGGACCACCGCGCCGATGGCGCCGCGTACGAGGTCGTCCCACATGAACCAGAAGCGGTCCTGACCGGGCGTACCGAAGAGGTACAGGATCAGGTCCTGGTCCAGGGTGATGCGGCCGAAGTCCATGGCCACCGTGGTGGTGGTCTTGTCCCCGGTGTGGGTGAGGTCGTCGATGCCCGCGGACGCGGACGTCATGACGGCCTCGGTGCGCAGCGGGTTGATCTCAGAGACCGCTCCGACGAACGTGGTCTTGCCCACGCCGAAGCCGCCCGCCACCACGATTTTCGCGGAAGTGGTGGAGCGGGCTGTTGCTCCGCCGCTAGAGCTTGCGAAGTCCACTGAGCACCCTTTCGAGCAGTGTCACGTCTGGCTGGCCGCCGGCGGACTCGTCGCCGCCCGGCTGATGGATGGCGACAAGTCCGGCCTCCGCCAGGTCGGCTACGAGGATCCGGGCGACGCCGAGGGGAATGGTGAGAAGTGCCGAGATCTCAGCGACTGACTTGATCTCGCGGCACAGATTGCAGATCCGCTGATGCTCGGGCAACTGGCCCTGAAGCTGGTGCGGTTGGGCGGTGGTGTGCACCAGCGCCTCGATGGCGAGCTGGTAGCGGGGCCTGGTGCGGCCGCCCGTCATGGCGTACGGGCGCACCAGGGGGTTGCTCGCAGAACCTGCGGGCGCCGCTTCCGGGGCGCGTCGCTGTGGTTGCACTGGCTGGATCCTGGGGGTGTGAGGCTGCTCGTACGGGCTCTGGCGGGGGCCCGGCTGCTGCGGCTGCTGATAGGGCCTGCGGTGCTGGCTGGGCGCGGAGGGGAAGTTGTAACGGTTCGGCGCCCCGTCGTGCGGCCCCTGCCCCTGGCCGTGACCAGGCGACCAGTTGGCCGATGACGAACCGTCCGGGGGTGTTCCTGAACCTGCCACGTACTCCTCCTCCGACTGTGCCGGGCACCATCATTCTGGAGCCGCGTCCCGAAACCTTACGGCCACGGGACGCGAAAACGCACCGTACGTCTACTAGTTGAGAAGGCTCCCCTGCAGCTCCGCACGCAGGTCGGGCGTGAGTACGGTGCCGGCGCGGTCGACAAGAAGCGCCATCTCGTACCCAATGAGACCGATGTCCGCATCCGGGTGGGCGAGGACGGCCAGCGAGGAGCCGTCGGAGATGGACATAAGGAAGAGAAATCCTCGCTCCATCTCCACAACGGTCTGGGTCACGGAACCGCCCTCGAAGATCCGGGAGGCCCCGGCGGTGAGGGAGGTCAGACCGGATGCGACGGCCGCGAGCTGGTCGGCCCGGTCGCGGGGGAAGCCTTCGGACATCGCCAGAAGGAGTCCGTCGGCGGAGACCACCACCGTGTGGGACACCCCAGGGGTGTTGTCCACGAAGTTGGTGATCAACCAGTTCAGGTTCTGCGCCGCCTGGCTCATCGGGCTCACACTAACGCTCCTGGTTGTAGGTGCTGTCAGGACCGAAGCCCTGGCCATTCGTGGTGTCACTGCCTGCGCTGCGTCCCCGCTGGACGCCGCGGCGCAGGTTGCTCAGCCGACCCCGAACGTCCTCGGGGTCGCGGGAGACCTGAGGGCCGCCCTGTGGGGTCTGTTCCGCCGTGCCCTCGACCAGATTGGCCTTGGGCACCCGCTTCGGGAGACCGGACGGGGTGACGCCACCCGCCTTGGGCTCCTTCAGGGACTCGGCGCGATGCCAGCGGTCGTCGTTGGACGTACGCCAGCTGCTGTCGTCGTTGTTGCCGAACGCGTCGCCGGTCGGGGCTGCCGCCGGGGCGCTGCCGTTGCCGGTCGCACCCGTGGAGCCGCGGCGCGGGAGACCCGCTGCGGTCGTGTCGTGGACTGCGGACGGGGCCGGTCCGGGACGCTCGAAGCCTACGCGGTCGGCGCCGTTCGCGGGAGCCGCCGGACCAGATTCCGGTTCCGGAGAGTACTCGGCCTGATACGCGCCCGAGTTGTTCTCGTATCCGTCACGCGAGGGCCAGTCGTCCTGGTGAGAGCGGTCCGGGTAGGCCACGAAGGGCTCGGAGACGGCACCCGTACGAGCGGCGTGATCGTCGTGACCGGCCTCCGTATAGGGGGCGTCCTGGTAGCTCTCCTGCGCCGGGTAGTACGCGTCCTCGTACGCCGGTTGTGCGGCCTGGCCCTGGTTGTACTCGTCGTACGCCGGCGCCTGCTGGTCGTACGAGGGGTCGTAGCCGCCCTGCTGGTCGTATCCCTGCTGACCGTCGACCTCGTCGCGGAAGAGCGGACGGCCGTCGGCGGACTGCGCCTGCGCCTCCAGAGCGGCACGCCGCTCCTCGCGCATCAGCGAGCGGCCCACCGGGTCGAGCTCCTGGGCGTCGGCGCCGTCGCCGTTGTAGCGGCTGTCGTCGAAGCCCAGTTCGGCCGCCGTACGCATCGGCTGGTGGTTGAAGGACGGCTGCTCCGGGGCGTGCTGCTCCGGCATGATCGAGGAGACAGTGAACTCGGACTCGGGCAGCTGGTTCTCGCCGCCGCCACCGTGCGTGATCCCGTCCGGGAGCATGACGAGCGAGGTCGTGCCCGCCTGCTCGCCCGAGGGGCGCAGCTGGACGCGGATGCCGTGCCGGTCGGAGAGCCGGCCGACCACGAACAGGCCCATGCGCTGCGAGATCGCGGCGTCCACCGTCGGCGGGTTGGCCAGCTTGTGGTTGATGTCCGCGAAGTCCTCGGCGGTGAGGCCGATGCCCTTGTCGTGGATCTCGACCATGATGCGGCCGTCGGGCAGCCGGGTCGCGGTGACGCGGACCTTGGTCTGCGGCGAGGAGAACGTGGTGGCGTTCTCCAGGAGCTCGGCGAGCAGGTGCACGAGGTCGGTCACGGCGAGGCCGTGGATCTCGGCCTCGGGGACACCCGAGAGCTCGACGCGCTCGTACTGCTCCACCTCGGATGAGGCGGCGCGCAGGACGTCGACCAGCGGGACCGGCTGGTCCCAGCGGCGTCCCGGCTCCTCGCCGGAGAGGACCAGGAGGTTCTCGCCGTTGCGTCGCATACGGGTCGCCAGGTGGTCCAGGCGGAAGAGGCTCTCCAGCTGGTCCGGGTCGGCCTCGTTGTTCTCCAGGTCGGTGATGAGGGTCAGCTGGCCCTCGATCAGGGACTGGTTGCGGCGCGAGAGGTTGGTGAAGATCGCGTTGATGTTGCCCCGGAGCAGAGCCTGCTCGGCGGCGAGCCGCACGGCCTCGCGGTGCACCTGGTCGAAGGCGCGGGCGACCTCGCCGATCTCGTCCGTGGAGGAGATCGGGATGGGCTGTACGCGGGTGTCGACGCGGCCGGGGTCGGTGCGCGAGAGCTGGTCGACCAGCATCGGCAGGCGCTGCTCGGCGATGCCGAAGGCGGCCGTACGCAGCTGGCGCATCGCCTTGGACATCTGGCGGGCCATCATCCCGGCCAGGATGAAGGCGGCGAGCAGCGCGATCACGACGATGGCGCCGGTGATGTACGCGTTGCGCTGGGCGTCGGCGGCGATGTCCGACGCCTCGGTCACGGCCTTGTCGGCCAGGTCGGACTCGATGGTGCGGTACGCGTCGAACTTGGCGGAGGTGGTGGCCCACCAGGCCTCGGGGGTGACGCCCTTACCGGCGAGGGCGACCCGGGCGCTGGGCTGCGTGCTCTGCAGCTGCGCCATGGCAGCGACCATCGCCTCGGACGACGGCGGCGGGACGAACGTCTCGCCCTTGGCCTTGGCGGCGGCAGCGGCCTGCTTGGCCTGCTTCTCGCCGTCGGCCTTCAGCTGCTTCTTCGCGGCCTCGAGCTTGGCGACGTCCGCGGGGGTGCCGCCGCCCGTGTACTCCTCGATGGCGATGCCTTCGAGGTAGGCGTACGAGGAGAGCGCCACGCGCTGCTTGGCGAGGCTGGTGGCGGTGGGGCCGGGCTTGACGAGCAGGTGGGTGCCGAGGGAGCGCTGCAGGGAGAGCGCGGCCTTGGTCAGCGAGATCGCGTAGACGGTGCGGCCGTAGCTGGTGATGTTTCCGGTGCCCAGACCGAGTTCGTTGGCGAACTCCATCAGGGGGTGCTGGATGGCGACGTAGCCCTCTTCGGTCTGCGCGCCGGAGAGCTTGGAGGTGTAGGCGGCCTGCCGCAGGGACTGCAGACCCGGCTCCACCTTGTGGAAGCCTTCGAGGCGGCGCTCGAGGCCTTCCTTCTGCGGCATGTTCTCGGCGGCGGCGTCGAACTCGTTCGCGGCCTCGTCGGTGGCCTTGCGGGCCTTCACGACGACCGGGTCGTTCTTCTTGCCGCGCAGCAGCGGAGCGGCGGAGAGGTCACGCTCTTCGATGAGGCGGTTGCCGTAGTTCAGGGAGGCCTGCACGAGGCGGGCCGTCGCCTCGGCGTCCTGGGCCTCGCTCCAGGTGTCGATCGAGCCCTTGACCTGGAAGCCGCCCATGACGAGACCGACGAGCACGGGTATGAGGAGGATCGCGTTCAGGCGGGTCGGCACGCGCCAGTTGCGCGGGGACATTCTGCCGCCGGTGGGCGCCGGCGGCTCCATGCCCTGCACATCGGTGGGGGACGCCGCTGTGCGCGGCGGCGGGGTGAAGTTGCCCCGCGTGTCCCGCGTATGCGGCGGTGCGGGGCTCGTCTTGCTTCGCCTCACTCGACCAACAACCTCTCGGCGGCGGGACCTACACCGGTCCCGCTGTCGTCTCCAAGGCCCGTGCTACTGGGCAGTTCAGCGCATTCCAGCACGTCAGGGGGTCCTCTACCAAACAGTGAGAAGCGCTGGTTCCGAGTGGTGTAAGCCTCAGATAAAACGGTCAAATAGAGCGAGCCCCGCCAAAAGGCGGGGCTCTTGTGCGCACAGCGGCACCGGATGACCGCGACGCGTGGCGGCGCCCGGTCAATTCTCTGTCGAAACGTTATGAACAGAGCGGTCATCCGTGTCAAAGGACACAGACCGCTCTGTGGAATCTACGGCAACTGCCGTACGGCCTCGTCTACTTGAGTCGTGCCATAAGTGCGTGCTCGACCAGCGTGATCAGGCCACTCTTTGCGTCCGCACGGTGTCGCGCGTCGGTCGTGATGATCGGCGTATTGGGGCCGATCTGGAGAGCCTCGCGCACCTCGTCCGGCGTGTACGGCTGGTGGCCGTCGAAGCCGTTGAGGGCGATGACGAAGGGCAGGCCCGAGTTCTCGAAGTAGTCGACGGCCGGAAAGCAGTCGGCGAGACGGCGGGTGTCGACCAGCACGACGGCGCCGATGGCGCCGCGTACGAGGTCGTCCCACATGAACCAGAAGCGGTCCTGACCGGGTGTACCGAAGAGGTACAGGATCAGGTCCTGGTCCAGGGTGATGCGGCCGAAGTCCATGGCCACCGTGGTGGTGGTCTTGTCCCCGGTGTGGGTGAGGTCGTCGATGCCCGCGGACGCGGACGTCATGACGGCCTCGGTGCGCAGCGGGTTGATCTCGGAGACGGCGCCGACGAACGTGGTCTTGCCGACGCCGAAGCCGCCCGCCACCACGATCTTCGCGCTGGTGGTGGAGCGAGCTGTCGCTCCGCTGCTAGAGCTTGCGAAGTCCACTGAGCACCCTTTCGAGCAGTGTCACGTCAGGCTGACCGCCGGCGTTCTCGTCGCCGCCGGGCTGGTGAATGGCGACGAGCCCGGCCTCCGCCAGGTCGGCCACGAGGATCCGGGCCACGCCGAGGGGCATGGAGAGCAGCGCCGACACCTCGGCCACCGACTTGACCTCACGGCAGAGGTGGCAGATGCGCTGGTGCTCCGGGAGCAGCCCCATCAGCTGCGCCGGGTCGGCCGTCGTGCTTACCAGCGCCTCTATCGCGAGCTGGTAGCGGGGCCTGGTCCGGCCGCCGGTCATCGCGTAAGGACGCACCAGCGGCTGGTCGCCTTCAATGCCGTACGACGCGTGAGAGCCGTACGGGTCGTGAGAGGCGTTGGGCGGGGTCATGGATCCTCCGGGCGGGACAGCAGGTGGTCTGCGTGCCGTCTGATAGAGCCGGTGGGGGGCACCAGGTTGGCCGGACGGTGGTCAGTACGTTCGGTCGGTGGGGCGGCCGATGGAGAGAGCTAGTGCAGCAGGCTGCCCTGCAGTTCGGCGCGGAGGTCCGGGGTGAGGACGGCGCCCGCGCGGTCGACGAGCAGCGCCATCTCGTATCCGACAAGGCCGATGTCGCACTCGGGGTGCGCGAGCACGGCCAGGGACGAACCGTCGGAGACCGACATGAGGAAGAGGAACCCCCGCTCCATCTCCACCACGGTCTGGGTGACGGCGCCGCCCTCGAAGATCCGGGAGGCCCCGGCGGTGAGGGAGGTCAGTCCCGACGCCACCGCGGCCAGCTGGTCGGCGCGGTCACGCGGGAAGCCCTCGGACATCGCCAGAAGGAGGCCGTCGGCGGAGACCACGACGGTGTGGGACACCCCGGGGGTGTTGTCCACGAAGTTCGTGATCAACCAGTTCAGATTCTGTGCCGCCTGGCTCGGACTCAACTAACGCTCCTGCTGGTGAGTGGGGAAGCTGCCGGTCTGGCCGGTACCGGCCTGGCGACCCTGCTGGATGCCCCGACGGAGATTCGTCAGCCGGCCGCGTACCTCTTCGGGCGCACGCGAGACCTGCGGACCTGTGCTGTCCTGCTGCTGCTGTGCGGTGCCCGCGACGAGGTTGGCTCGCGGGACACGGCGCGGCAGGCCGGACGTGGTGACGCCACCTGCGGACGGCTGCCGGACGCGCTCGGCCTGTCGGCCCAGCTCGTCGTTGGGGGAGGTGCGCCAGGATGCGGCGCTGCCGTTCGTGACGTTGCCGAAGTTGCTGTTGCCGCCGCCGGTTCCGTTGGACGCGGGGGCGGGCGCCGCGGCCGGGCGCTGGGGCGCGGCCGGGTTCTGCGGCTGCTGTCCCTGCGGACGCTGCCCCTGGGGCCGCGAGGGGAGCGGCGACGAGGGCTGCGGGCGCTGTGGACGCTGGGGCTGCTGCTGCAGCGGCTCGGGCGCATCGGGCGCATCGGGCGCGGGGGAGCGTTCGCCGCCCTGCTGACCCTGCTGTCCTTGCTGCTGCTGTTGCTGCTGGAACCAGTTGGTCTCCAGCGTGTCGAACAGCGGGGTGCGGCCGTCGCCGGGACCGGCGGGCGGCAGCCCTTCCGGCTGCGCGGGCTGCTGGGGCTGTACGGGCTGCTGCTGCACCGGAGGCACCGGCGGGATGCCGAGCTGGCCGCCCTGACCCTGACCCTGACCGGGGCCCTGGCCGGGTCCCTGGCCACGCCGAGGCGCGTCGCCCGCGTCACGGCCACCGCGCTGCTGCGGCGCACCGGCGCCCGGCGCCCCGCCGTTGTAGCCGGGGGCGCTGGTGCCGGGACGCTGGAACTGACCCGTGCCGGACGAGGTGTCCTGGCCGCCGAAGACATCCGGGCGGACGAACTGGCCGGTGCCCTGCTGGCCCTGGCCCTGGCCCTGTCCCTGGTTCTGGCCCTGACCGCCCTGCTGGCCCGCGTTCTGCGGCGAACCCGTGCCGGGCGGCGGTCCGTTGAAGTCGGGCCGCGCGAACTCGGCGGTCGAACCGGGGCCCTGCGAGGGGGAGCCGGCCGTGGGGTGCGGGAACTGTCCGGTGGACTCCGGCTCCTCGTGCCCGCGCGGGGTGTCGAAGGGCTCGCGTGAGACCTGCGGCTGCGCGTTCTCGTCGCTCCAACTGGGCACGCGCGGCTGCGGGTTGCCCCCGGGAAGCTCGGCACGCGGACCACCGCGCGGCGGCAGCTGCGGCCTGCGTCCCTGGTCCCCCGCGTTGTTCGCGGAGGGGTTCACGGGCGCGGCCGGATTCACCGGATTCGTACGCTGCTGAGGTACGGGAGGCTGCGGCGCGGACTGGCCGCGGCCACCGCCCTGCCCGCCACCGAAGAGGCTGCCACCGGAACCGCCCGGGGCACCGGCGCCCTGTCCGGGCGGCCCCTGCCGGGGAGGCTGCTGACCGGAAGGACCCGCAGGCGCGGACGGCGAACCGGTCCGCGAACCCGCGTCACGAGCGGGAAGCGCGGCCCGCGGCCCCGTACCCGTCACCTGACCGCGCGGCGGACCCGCACCGAGCCGGCCCGCGGAACCCGCGGGACCCGCCGAGCCGGGCGCACCGTTGCCGCCGCCGTTCCCGGCGCCGACTCCACGACGTGCCGCTGCGGCACCCGCGGACGCCTGCGCGGCGACGGGGCCACCGCCCTGGCCGGGAGCGGGCGCACCGGGCTTGTTCGGCGCCTTCTTGCCGCCCTGGGCGACATCGATGGGCAGCATGACGAGCGCGGTGGTGCCGCCGGAGTCCGAAGGACGGAGCTGGATGCGGATGCCGTGACGCTGCGACAGACGGCCGACCACGAACAGACCCATGCGGCGCGAGACCGAGACGTCCACGGTGGGCGGCGACGCGAGCCGCTCGTTGATCGCGGCGAGGTCCTCGGGAGACAGGCCGATGCCCGTGTCGTGGATCTCGATGAGCACACGGCCGTCGGGCAGCGCGTGACCGGTGACCTTGACCTTCGTCTGCGGAGAGGAGAACGACGTCGCGTTCTCCAGGAGCTCGGCGAGCAGGTGCACGAGGTCGTTGACCACGCGTCCTGCGACCTCGGTCGTCGGGACCGCGGAGAGCTCGATGCGCTCGTACTGCTCCACCTCGGACGCGGCGGCACGCAGCACGTCGACGAGCGGAACGGGCCGGGTCCAGCGGCGGCCGGGCTCTTCACCGGCGAGCACGAGGAGGTTCTCGCCGTTACGGCGCATGCGGGTCGCGAGGTGGTCGAGCTTGAAGAGCGAGGAGAGCTGGTCGGGGTCGGCCTCGCGCGACTCCAGCTCGGAGATGAGCGAGAGCTGGCGCTGGATGAGGCCCTGCGAGCGGCGCGAGAGGTTGGTGAACATCGCGTTGACGTTGCCTCGGAGGAGCGCCTGCTCGGCGGCCAGACGGACCGCCTCGCGGTGCACGTCGTCGAAGGCCGCGGCCACCTGGCCGATCTCGTCCCGGGAGTGCACACCGACGGACTCGACGGAGGTGTCGACGTCCTGCGGGTCGGCCTCGGAGAGCTGCTTGACGAGCTCGGGCAGCCGGTCCTGGGCGACCTTGGTCGCGGTGTCCTGGAGGCGCCGCAGCGAGCGGATCATGGACCGGGCCACGACGAAGGCGCCGACGAGCGAGACACCGAGGACGAGCAGGATCAGCGCACCGTTGAGGATGGCGGCCTGCTCGGACTCGTTGCGCAGCTCGCGGGCCTTCTGCTCCATCTCGTTGAGCAGCGTGAGCTCGATCTTGGACATCGCGTCGATCTTGGTGGTGTCGGCGTCCACCCAGTCCTTGTACGAGCGCTTGTCCTGGAGCTTGATGCCGCCCTCCTGCTCAAGCACACGCTTGGCGTAGGAGTCGGCGCCCTTGATGGACGAGTTGCCGCCGTCGATGGGCTTGGTCAGCTCGTCGGGGTTGCCCGCGTAGATGCCCTTGAAGGCATCCAGCTCGGAGTTCTCCTTGTCGAGCGCGGACCAGCCGTAGCGGCGGTCGGTCTCGGAGATCTTGCCGAACGTGCTGTCGCCCGCGGGGAGCGAGGCGGCGATCACGGCGCGCTGCACCGAGGCGTACTCCTTGGCGGAGGAGAAGGCCGTCAGGGCGCGGGTGCGCTGGATCATGTCCGGGTTGCTGGTCGCCTGCGCCATGTCGGAGGACAGGGTCAGCAGCTGCTCGATGAGCTGGCTGTAGGCGTCGACCGTCTGCGACGTGGAGTTCGAGTCGCTGTAGGCGTTCTTGCGTACGTCGTTGATCTTCTGGAGCTGCTGGGTGATCTCGACCGTGTTGGCCCGGACGCCGAGGAGACCCTTGTCGCCGTCGGTGTTGTCGAGGTCCTGCGTCTCCTGGAGGAAGCGGTTGTAGGCGCGGTCCGTCTTCTGCCGGGAGCCCTTGACCACGTAGTCCGAGGAGTTCGCGCCGTGCGCGAGGGGACCTGCCGAGCGGTCGCGCTCCTCCTGGAGCGCGGAAGCCAGCTCGGTGGCCCGCTTGGTCATGTCCGTCAGCAGCTTCATGTTGTTGAGCTGCTGGATCTCGTCCATGGACTCGTTGATGCGCAGCGCGCCGAGGGACGTCGCGGTGATCACGGGGAGCGCGAGCAGCGAGACCAGACGGGTGGAGATGCGCCAGTTGCGCAGGGCTATTCGGGAGCCGGGGCCTGTGGGCGACTTGACCGTGCCCGTCGAACCGCCCGGGTTCGCGGCGGATGTGGGCAGACTTCCGCCACCGGAACCGCGCACGGTCCCGGGACCGTTGTCGCCGGACGGTACCTGCCCGGGGTTCTGGGCGTGCTGGGGCGAGGAGCCGCGGTCGGTCCCGCCGCGCTCCGGCTCCGCCGCAGCGCTGCTGCCATCCCTCTTGAAACGTCCCTGCACTAGCGTCGCAACCTCTGGACCAGGCGTCCCTCCGCACAAACGGCGGGACGGTGTCGGCGTCGTGGGGCGCAGAACGCCCCATGGTGGTCGTGAGTGAGCCGGCGCTGCTCCCCTTTCCCGCCGCCACTCGGCGCTGCGTTGCGCCCCTGCGCGCCGGTTCGATCCCGCGGCGGTCCCGGGAATTCCAGCACAGTGCAGGATCTCCAACAAGGCCCGTGTGTCGCGTCGCGACCTCCGTGACACGGCGTGAGTGCCGCGTCACGAGACGTAGAAAGTGATCCGGGGCAAAACGGGCGATTAGCCCCGGCAGGCCCGCAGGTAAGCGGTGTCCCAGTCTTCATGATCGGGAGCGGAATGATGGCTTCAGTGGGGCAATGTCCGATTCCAACAAGGTCTCCACGGGCCTGAATTGACCTATTTGCCCGCTCGCTCGTGAGCAAACTCACATCAAGATCAAGGCCTCATCCGGGCTTTGGCCGGGAATTGGATGTTTAGCCTGGCGCTTTACAGGGATGGCGAATCCGACAACCCGCGTCCACCACACGACGCTCAACTGACAGGGCATGAAGAGCAGATGAAGACTGTGAAGTCGGCGATGTTCCACAACATAGCCAACCCGCGCCGCACCACCCTCGCCCACCTCACGGACGCGCAGGAGGTCGCCCCGGCCGCCGACCAGCCCGAGCACGCCGTCGAACTCCCGACGGTGACGGCCAACCCCCGCCGCACGGTCCTGATGACGGCGCCCGAGGCTTTCAGCCCGTCCGGCGTCTGAGCCCGAGGCTCCAGTCCGTCCGGCGTTCGAGGGCGAGCGCGCGGCGCGATCGACGGAGGCCGCGGGCGCGCGGGCACGGGAGGCTCCGCGGCACACGGCCACGTTAGCCTGGGGTGTCAGACCCTCCCCCTCCAGCAAAGGGCACCGCTCTTGCGCATCGCCAGGTTCTCCATCGACGGCAACGTCGCCTTCGGCGCGGTCGAGGGCGAAAGTCCCCCCGGAACGACCGACGGGCTCGTCCTCGACATCATCAAGGGCATCCCGTTCGCGGACTTCGAGCTCTCCGGCACGAAGGTCCCGCTGAGCAAGGTCAGGCTGCTGCCGCCGGTGCTCCCCAACAAGGTCGTGGGCATCGGCCGCAACTACGCGGACCACGCGAAGGAGCTCGGCAACGAGGTCCCCGACACCCCCGTCGCCTTCTTCAAGCCGTCCACCTCGGTGATCGGCCCCGGCGACGCCATCGCGTACCCCTCCTTCTCGCAGGAGGTGCACTACGAGGCCGAGCTGGCCGTGGTCATCGGCCGCATGTGCCGCGAGGTCCCGCGCGAGCGCGCCCGTGACGTCATCCTCGGCTACACCTGCGCCAATGACGTCACCGCGCGTGACGTGCAGAAGCGCGAGAACCAGTGGGCCAGGGCCAAGGGCTTCGACAGCTCCTGCCCGCTCGGCCCCTGGGTGGAGACGGAGCTCGACCCCTCCGACCTCACCATCCAGTGCACGGTCAACGGCGAACAGCGCCAGCTGGGGCGTACGGCCGAGATGGTCCGCTCCATCGAGGACCTGATCGTGCACATCTCCGAGGCCATGACGCTGCTCCCGGGCGACGTCATCCTCACGGGCACCCCGGCAGGGGTCGGCCCCCTCAACGTCGGCGACGAGGTCGCCGTCACCATCGAAGGCATCGGCACTCTCACCAACAAGGTGATCAAGCGTGGCTAACGCGAACGTCCGCGTACGTTTCTGTCCCTCGCCGACCGGCAACCCCCACGTGGGCCTGGTCCGCACCGCTCTCTTCAACTGGGCCTACGCCCGGCACAACGAGGGCTCCCTGGTCTTCCGCATCGAGGACACCGACGCGGCGCGCGACTCGGAGGAGTCGTACGAGCAGCTGCTCGAGGCGATGCGCTGGCTGGGCTTCGACTGGGACGAGGGCCCCGAGATCGGCGGCCCGCACGCGCCGTACCGCCAGTCGCAGCGCATGGACATCTACCAGGACGTCGCCGCCAAGCTCCTGGACGCCGGGCGCGCGTACTACTGCTACTGCTCCACGGAGGAGCTGGACGCCCGCCGCGAGGCCGCCCGCGCCGCCGGCAAGCCGTCCGGTTACGACGGCCACTGCCGCGACCTGACCGCCGAGCAGCGCGCCGCGTACGACACGGAGGGCCGCAAGCCCATCGTGCGCTTCCGCATGCCCGACGAGGCGATCACGTTCACGGACCTGGTCCGCGGCGAGATCACCGTCCAGCCGGAGAACCTTCCGGACTACGGCATCGTCCGCGCCAACGGAGCACCGCTCTACACCCTGGTGAACCCGGTCGACGACGCCCTGATGGAGATCACCCACGTCCTGCGCGGCGAGGACCTGCTCTCCTCGACCCCGCGCCAGATCGCCCTGTACAAGGCGCTTGCCGACCTGGGCATCGCCAAGGAGACCCCGGCCTTCGGCCACCTCCCGTACGTCATGGGCGAGGGCAACAAGAAGCTGAGCAAGCGTGACCCCCAGGCATCGCTCAACCTCTACCGCGAGCGCGGCTTCCTCCCCGAGGGCCTCCTCAACTACCTGTCCCTCCTGGGCTGGTCGTTCTCCGCGGACCAGGACGTCTTCTCGATCCCCGACATGGTCGCCAAGTTCGACCTCGCGGACGTGAACGCCAACCCGGCCCGCTTCGACCTGAAGAAGGCCGAGGCGATCAACGCCGACCACATCCGCATGCTGGACGTGAAGGCCTTCGCCGCGGCCTGTGAGCCGTGGCTGAAGGCCCCGCACGCCAACTGGGCCCCCGAGGCCTTCGACCAGGCGGCCTGGGAGGCCATCGCCCCCCACGCCCAGACCCGCATCAAGGTCCTCTCCGAGATCACGGAGAACGTGGACTTCCTCTTCCTGGACGAGCCCGTCGAGGACGAGGCGTCCTGGACGAAGGCCATGGGCAAGGGCGACCCGGCCGCGCTCCTGACGACGGCCCGCGCCAAGCTCGACGCCGCCGACTGGACGTCCCCCGAGTCCCTCAAGGAGGCCGTCCTGGCCGCCGGCGAGGAGCACGGCCTCAAGCTCGGCAAGGCCCAGGCCCCGGTCCGCGTGGCCGTCACGGGCCGCACGGTCGGCCTGCCCCTCTTCGAGTCCCTGGAGATCCTGGGCAAGGAGAAGTCGCTGTCCCGCATCGACGCGACGCTGGCGAAGCTGGCCGCGTAGGCACGCACGGACAGAGGTACGCACGGACAGAACGAAGGACCCGGAAGCCGCGACGGCTCCCGGGTCCTTCGCATACCGTCGGAGACATGACGATCAAAGCCGTGGTCTGGGACGTAGACGACACGATCTTCGACTACGCGCACGCCGACACCACCGGCATGCACGCCCACCTCACCGCCGAAGGCCTCATCGAGCGGTACGAGACCGCCGAGCGCGCCCTCGTGCTGTGGAAAGAGGTCACCGAGCGCCACTGGGCACGCTTCAGCGCCGGGGGGATCGAGTTCGAGGCCCAGCGCCGCGATCGCGTACGCGAGTTCCTGGACGCCGTCATGACCGACCAGGAGGCGGACGCCTGGTTCGCGCGTTATCTCGGTCACTATGAATCCGCCTGGACCCTCTTCCCGGACACCGTCCCCACCCTGGACGCCCTCGCCGCCGAGTACCGCCAGGCGGTCCTCTCCAACTCCGCTCTGGTCGTCCAGGAGCGCAAGTTGAGCGTTCTCGGGGTGCGTGACCGCTTCGAAGCCGTCCTGTGCGCCGCCGAACTCGGCGTCTCCAAGCCCGCGCCCGAGGCGTTCCTCGCGGTGTGCACGGCGATGGGGCTGCGGCCCGAGGAGATCGCCTACGTAGGGGATCAGCCGGAGATCGACGCCAGGGGTGCCCGTGACGCCGGGCTTCTCGGGATCTGGCTCGACCGCAACAGCGCATCCCAGGAAGGCCCGTCGGGGGTGCACCGCATTACGTGTCTCGCCGAGCTGCCCGCACTGCTCCGCTCCGATACCCGTTTTGGAGCGCCGTCCACCTTCGGGTAATGTTCTTCCTGCGCCGCCCGAGAAGGCCGAAAGGTCCGATCAGGAAGCGCAAGTCGATCAAAGATCCCGCAAGGGGTTGCGTATCGATGGCCTATGGTGTAATTGGCAGCACGACGGTTTCTGGTTCCGTTAGTCTAGGTTCGAGTCCTGGTAGGCCAGCTCGCAGAGCTTATCTGCAACGCCCCCGTTGTGTAGCGGCCTAGCACGCCGCCCTCTCAAGGCGGTAGCGCCGGTTCGAATCCGGTCGGGGGTACAGATCCTTCCCATGGAAGCAGTCCGGGTCGCACCCACTGCAGCCGATGCAGGATCGCTAGGGCCCCCGTTGTGTAGCGGCCTAGCACGCCGCCCTCTCAAGGCGGTAGCGCCGGTTCGAATCCGGTCGGGGGTACGCAGGGTCTAGCTGGTCTAGACCACAGTGGGCTATGGTGTAATTGGCAACACGACGGTTTCTGGTTCCGTTGTTCTAGGTTCGAGTCCTGGTAGCCCAGCGCAGTACAGCAGGACAGAGCAGTAGCGCAGGAGAAGCTAGCCCCCGTTGTGTAGCGGCCTAGCACGCCGCCCTCTCAAGGCGGTAGCGCCGGTTCGAATCCGGTCGGGGGTACGCGAATGGACAAGGGGCCTTTCCGCAAGGGAGGGCCCCTTCGTCATTCCTCCGGCGTTTCCGGTCCGCCCGAACTCTCCTGCCCGTAGCGGCGGTTGGACTCCTCGGCCTGGGCGAGCCTGCGCAGGCTCAGGAGGACCGGCTCGTACAGCACGGTGAGGGCGACCGCCGCCTCCAGCTGTTCGTCGGGCGACTCGTAACGCTCCACCAAGTTCAGGTCGGCGACGGCCAGTTGGCCGGCCGAGCGCGCGTAGGGCGCCAAGTCCTCGACGGCGCAGGGGTATCCGAGCCTGGCCAGCGTCGCGACCGCGGTCACGAGCATTCCGTACGCCGGCGAATCGGGCCCGTAGTCCTGGCCGTACTGCCAGCCGAGCCGTTCCAGCAGGGCGTCCACCGTGTGACGGGCCGTCTGTGTCGCCGGATCTTCGGCGGCGGGTTCGGGGCCGTGGGGGAGTGCCCAGACCGCCACGCCCAGACGGGAGTTGTGGTCCAGGGAGTCGTCCTCCAGGGCGGTGAGCACATCCCGGGCGGAGGCGATCGGCACCCGGCCCACCTGGATGAGCGCCCGGACGAGGCGCAGCCGCTGCAGGTGCTTCTCGTCGTACTCGGCCTGCGTCGCCGTCACGCGGCGGCCCGGCGGGAGCAGTCCCTCGCGCAGGTAGTACTTGATCGTGGCCGTCGAGACCCCGCTGCGCGTGCTGAGCTCCGCCAGTCTCATCGGCTCGCTTCTCCTCTTTTCCCCTTGCGCATCCACTTGGTGAGTGACACTATCCAATCATGGATAGCGGAACTATCCAACGCTCTCCTGAACGCTCTCTGAAGGGGGAACCATCGTGAGCACCAAGCCGATCGAAGGGCGCATGACCGCCGATGCGCAGGGCGGTGTCACCGTCTTCACCATCGGGATGCGCGTCAACAACTTCCGCGCCGTGCGCAGCTGGTGGCCCGTCCTCCGGGCGATGCCGCGGATGCTCAAGGAGCTGTCCGTGGACCGGGGGATCGGCATGCTGGACTATCAGCTGCTGCTCGGCGCTCCGCGCGTGCTGTACGTGGTGCAGTACTGGGAGTCGCCGGAGAAGCTGCTCGCGTACGCGTCCGATCAGGGCAAGGAGCACCGGCCCGCCTGGGCCGCCTTCAACCGGCGGATGCGGGAGGGCAAGGGGAAGGTCGGCTTCTGGCACGAGACGTATGTGGTGCCGGCCGGGGCCCATGAGGCGGTGTACGTGAACATGCCGGAGTTCGGCCTCGGCAAGGCCATCGGTGTGGTGCCGGTCGGCCGCCGGGGGGACAGGGCGGCCGACCGGCTCAAGGCGGCCTGACAGCGGACAGGAAAACGCCCGAGGGGCCGCCGCGGCGTTGAGGCGGCCCCTCGGGCGTTCTGTGTGCTGTCTGTGGACGGTGCGGGCTCAGCCCGTGCGGCGCAGTGCCTCGGACAGGCGCCCGGCGGCGTCGATGATGGCCTGGGCGTGCATCCGGCCCGGGTGGCGCGTGAGGCGCTCGATCGGCCCGGAGACGGATACGGCGGCGACCACGCGGTTCGAGGGGCCGCGCACGGGGGCGGAGACCGACGCGACGCCCGGCTCCCGCTCGCCGATCGACTGGGCCCAGCCCCGGCGGCGTACGCCCGAGAGGGCCGTGGCCGTGAAGCGGGCGCCCTGGAGGCCGCGGTGCAGGCGCTCCGGCTCTTCCCAGGCCATCAGGATCTGCGCGGACGAGCCGGCCTTCATCGTGAGCGTCGAGCCGACCGGGACCGTGTCCCGCAGGCCCGAGAGGCGCTCGGCCGCGGCGACGCAGATGCGCATGTCGCCCTGGCGGCGATAGAGCTGCGCGCTCTCGCCCGTCACGTCACGCAGGTGCGTGAGGACCGGGCCCGCCGTGGCGAGCAGGCGGTCCTCGCCGGCCGCCGCCGCGAGTTCCGACAGGCGCGGGCCGAGAATGAAACGGCCCTGCATGTCGCGCGCCACCATCCGGTGGTGTTCCAGTGCCACGGCGAGGCGATGTGCCGTGGGTCGTGCGAGTCCGGTGGCCGCGACCAGACCCGCGAGGGTGGCCGGACCGGACTCCAGGGCGCTCAAGACGAGAGCCGCCTTGTCGAGAACGCCGACGCCGCTAGAGTTGTCCATGCGTCGATACTCGCGTCTCACTCTGTGAAACGCAAGTTCAATTTTCCATGGAACACGTCACCCTGTACGTGCGATCCGCGGACCAACGGAAAGCGGTCCACGCGCGGCACGAGGGGTACGGGCGTGGACGAACAATTCTCTAGTTGGGCCGGCACAAGACAGCCGGTCGGAGGGAAAGCGATGGGTAGGACACTCGCGGAGAAGGTCTGGGACGACCACGTCGTCCGGCACGCCGAAGGCGAGCCCGACCTCCTCTTCATCGATCTGCACCTGCTGCACGAGGTGACGAGCCCGCAGGCCTTCGACGGCCTCAGGCAGGCCGGCCGCCCGGTGCGGCGTCTCGACCTCACCATCGCCACCGAGGATCACAACACCCCGACCCTCGACATCGACAAGCCGATCGCGGACCCGGTCTCGCGGGCGCAGTTGGAGACGCTGCGCAAGAACTGCGCCGAGTTCGGGGTGCGCCTGCACTCGCTCGGCGACGTCGAGCAGGGCGTCGTCCACGTGGTGGGCCCGCAGCTGGGCCTGACCCAGCCCGGCACCACCGTGGTCTGCGGCGACTCCCACACCTCCACGCACGGCGCCTTCGGCGCGCTGGCGTTCGGCATCGGCACCTCCCAGGTCGAGCACGTCCTGGCCACGCAGACGCTGCCGATGGCCCCGCCGAAGACCATGGCCATCACCGTCGACGGCGAACTGCCCGACGACGTCACGGCCAAGGACCTGATCCTCGCCATCATCGCCAAGATCGGCACCGGCGGCGGCCAGGGCTACGTCCTGGAGTACCGCGGCTCCGCCATCGAGAAACTCTCGATGGAAGCCCGCATGACCATCTGCAACATGTCGATCGAGGCAGGCGCCCGCGCCGGCATGATCGCCCCCGACGCGACCACCTTCGACTACATCGAGGGCCGTGACCACGCCCCGAAGGGCGAGGAGTGGGACGCGGCGGTCGCGTACTGGAAGACCCTGAAGACGGACGAGGACGCGGTCTTCGACGCCGAGGTCTACATCGACGCCACCCAGCTCGCGCCGTTCGTCACCTGGGGCACCAACCCGGGCCAGGGCGCGCCGCTCTCGGCGAACGTCCCCGATCCTGCTTCGTACGAAGACGCCTCGGAGCGGTACGCCGCCGAAAAGGCCCTGGAATACATGGGGTTGACCGCCGGGCAGGCGCTGCGCGACATCAAGGTCGACACCGTCTTCGTAGGTTCGTGCACCAACGGCCGTATCGAGGACCTGCGTGCGGCGGCCTCCATCGTCGAGGGCCGCAAAGTCGCCGACGGCGTACGGATGCTGGTCGTCCCCGGCTCGGTCCGGGTCGCCCTCGAGGCCGTCGCGGAGGGCCTGGACAGGGTCTTCACCGCCGCCGGCGCCGAATGGCGGCACGCGGGCTGCTCGATGTGCCTGGGCATGAACCCCGACCAACTGGCCCCCGGCGAGCGCTCCGCGTCGACGTCCAATCGCAACTTCGAGGGCAGGCAGGGCAAGGGCGGCCGCACCCATCTGGTGTCGCCCCAGGTGGCCGCCGCCACCGCGGTGACGGGCCACTTGGCCTCACCCGCCGACCTGACCGATGCCCCTGACGCCCCCGTCACCGCCGGAGTCTGAGAGCCATGGAAGCATTCACCACGCACACCGGCCGGGCCGTTCCGCTGCGCCGCAGCAACGTGGACACCGACCAGATCATCCCCGCCCACTGGCTGAAGAAGGTCACCCGGGACGGATTTGAGGACGGGCTCTTCGAGGCCTGGCGCAAGGACGGCGAGTTCATCCTGAACAAACCCGAACGTGAGGGTGCGACGGTCCTGGTCGCGGGTCCCGACTTCGGAACGGGCTCCTCGCGTGAGCACGCCGTCTGGGCGCTGCAGAACTACGGCTTCAAGACCGTCATCTCCTCGCGCTTCGCCGACATCTTCCGCGGCAACTCGCTGAAGAACGGCCTGCTCACCGTCGTGCTCGACCAGAAGGTCGTGGACGCGCTCTGGGCTCTGACGGAGGCCGACCCGCAGGCCGAAATCACCGTTGACCTGCAGGATCGCCAAGTTCGCGCCGAGGGCGTCACCGCCGACTTCGAGCTCGACGAGAACGCCCGCTGGCGTCTCCTGAACGGTCTGGACGACATCAGCATCACGCTCCAGAACGAGCCGGACATCGCCGCGTACGAGTCGAAGCGCCCCTCGTACAAGCCGCGGACGGTGCAGGTCTGACACCCCCGCAACACCCTGGTGTACCCCCAATCGTGGACGGTTGGGGGTACATCTGTGTCTGCCCCCTTTGTGGTGGGCCATGACCTGAACGGGTGGTGTCAACTCCCTTGATTCGGACGGCAGAAGAGGCTTGAAATCCCCTTGTACTCGCTCTGAGCGGGTACCCTCAGGAGGGCGCCGGATGTGGGTAGTTACCCCCTGCGGAGGCGACAACTCGCCCCAGATGGCACAATCGGTGCATGGAACGTGACAGCCAACTCGAGCTCTACGGGCTTGTTGCGGACCAACTGAAGGAAGCGCACTCAAGGGTGCGTGCACTGCAAGTCCCGGAGGGCGTACGGATGGCGCTGACCCGGAAGCTGCTGGTCATTACGGCCGCGGCCAAACACGATCTCGCCGATGCGGCAAGGCGTCTGGAGCGATTGATGGAGTCCATCGACGAGGCCGACGAGGGCCGATTCCCCGAAGATGCCTGAGCCACAAGGCTCAAACGGCCCTTCGAGGAGCCTTCGAGGAACTCATGGACAGCCGAGTTCGTTGCGGCACAAGGGTGATTAGCCCGTTTCGTGTTTGATTTGCGGTATATATCTGCCTAACGTGCGAAAAAGCCTGGCGAATACGCTCGGGCGAGGTCTCCGAAGGGGAAGACGTGAACAAGGCGCAGCTCGTAGAAGCGATTGCCGACAAGGTGGGTGGCCGTCAGCAGGCCGCCGACGCCGTGGACGCGGTTCTGGACGCAGTCGTCCGTGCCGTCGTCAGCGGAGACCGTGTTTCGGTCACCGGTTTCGGCTCGTTCGAGAAGGTGGACCGTCCGGCCCGTTACGCCCGCAACCCGCAGACCGGGGAGCGCGTTCGGGTCAAGAAGACCTCGGTTCCGCGTTTCCGCGCAGGACAGGGCTTCAAGGACCTGGTGAGCGGCTCGAAGAAGCTCCCGAAGAACGACGTCGCGGTCAAGAAGGCGCCCAAGGGCAGCCTTTCGGGCGGCAGCGCTTCGGCGACCGTGAAGAAGGCAGCGGCCAAGAAGGCCACCGCCAAGAAGGCGACCGCGAAGAAGGCCGCCACCGCCAAGAAGGCCACCGCCAAGAAGACGACGGCGACGGCGAAGAAGGCGACCGCCAAGAAGACCACCGCCAAGAAGGCGACGGCGACGGCCAAGAAGGCGGCCACGGCCAAGAAGGCGACGGCCAAGAAGACCGCTCCCGCCAAGAAGGCCACCGCCAAGAAGACCGCGCCGGCCAAGAAGGCCACCGCCAAGAAGGCGCCCGCCAAGAAGTCGACGGCGCGCAAGACCACCGCCAAGAAGGCGACCGCCCGCAAGAAGTAAGGGCACGAGGGCACTCACGCGCCGGGCCGGGCTCCCCACTGGGAGCCCGGCCCGCGGCGTGTGCGGTGGTGCCTGCCGGGACGTCCCCGGACGGCCCTCAGAACGTCTGCAGCGTCACCAGAGTGATGCGGCGCTGCTCGCCCTCTCCCTCGACCTCGATCCGTACCCGCTGGCCGGGCCTCAGGAGCCGCAGGCCACCCGCGTCGAACGCCGGGGGGTCGAAGGGCACCGGGGTGCCGTCGTCGAGCAGCACGCTGCCGCTGCGGGTCTCGGAGTCGTACGTGTACGCGGTCGCCTGCATGGGGGAAGCGTACTCAGTCGGCGATCAGGAGCCTCGCGGCAGCCGTCGCCGTACGCGGCCCGACGCCCAGAGCGAGGGCGGCCCGCAGATCGTCGCCGGTGTCCACGTCCTGGCGCACGGAGTCGACGCCTTCGAGCGGAAGTTCCACCGCACCCGAAGCCGCGTGCCGGGAACGGGACGCCGCGCCGAATGCGGGACGCAATTCCGTGCGGGGGGCCGCGGACAGCAGTGTCGTACCGATTCCCGCGGCATCCGCGAGGAAAGAACGGGGAAATGGAGCCGCCCCGTCGAGTACCCGGGCCAATTCCATGGGGCGCAGTGCCGGGAGATCCGCATTCAGCGCCGCGACAGCCGATTGTGGCCGCCCGGCGCGCACCGCCGCCGCTCCGTGCGCCAGGGCCGCGTTGAGGCCGCCCGCGGGTTCGTCCCGCAGGATCCGGGCCCCCAGCGCCGCCAGCTCGCGCCCGGCGCGGCCGTCGTCCGTGACGACCACCACATCCCGTACCGCGGGACAGGCCAGCGCGGCGGCCACGGTGTCCTGTGCGAAGGCGAGGGCGAGGCCCGGACGCAGGGTGTCGCCGGTGGCGGCGGTGAGCCTGCTCTTGGCGCGCTCCAGCGGTTTCAGGGGTATGACCAGGGTCCACTGCACGGGGGGCGGCTCCGTCCTTCGCGTCGCGCCCATTGTGACCTGCTGACCGGGGCACTAGCGGGGCCGGGTTGCGGGGGCGGGCGTACGGTGTTCTCGACAGACCGGCAGCCTGGGGCGACACTTGTGCGGCCGACCAGGTTCATGGAGGAAGGTGTCCGAGTGTCCCGCCGCAGAATCGGCTTCTGGTACCGCCTGGCGGCGGTCATCGCCAAACCGCCCCTGGTGGTTTTCTTCAAGCGGGACTGGCGAGGAATGGAACACATTCCGGCCGACGGCGGATTCATCACCGCGGTGAATCACAACTCGTATATCGACCCGCTCTCGTACGCGCATTTTCAGTACAACACCGGACGAGTGCCCCGTTTCCTGGCAAAGGACGGCCTTTTCAAGGACGGGTTCGTCGGCAAGGTCATGAAGGGCACGGGCCAGATCCCGGTCTACCGCGAGACCACGAACGCGCTCGACGCCTTCCGTGCCGCTGTCGACGCGATCGAGCGCGGTGAGTGCGTGGCGTTCTACCCCGAGGGCACCCTCACCAGGGACCCCGAGATGTGGCCGATGACGGCCAAGTCCGGTGCCGCGCGGGTCGCCCTGCGCACCAAGTGCCCGGTGATCCCCGTCGCGCAGTGGGGCGCCAACCTCGCGCTCCCCCCGTACAGCAAGAAGCTCAGCCTCTTCCCGCGCAAGAAGCTGCAGGTGCTCGCGGGCGAGCCGGTCGACCTCTCGCGCTTCTACGACAAGGAACCCAGCCCCGAGATCCTGCGGGAGGTGACCGAGACCATCATGGCCGCGGTCACCGAACTCCTGGAGGAGGTCCGGCAGGAGAAGGCCCCCGAGATCCCGTACGACCCCCGCAAGGCGCGGCTCGCGCAACGACGCAAGGCGGCGGACCGCGGCGGTCGCGGCGTCCCCCGGAACACCCCTGAGAACACCACGGAGGACAGCAAGTGACGAACCCGGTGAAGGCCGCCGTCTTCGGAACGGGCTCTTGGGGTACCGCCTTCGGCATGGTGCTCGCCGACGCCGGGTGCGACGTCACCCTGTGGGGCCGTCGCCCCGCACTCGTCGACGCGGTCAACTCCTCGCACAGCAACCCCGACTACCTCCCCGGTGTCGAACTCCCGGAGGGCCTCAGGGCGACCACCGACCCGGCAGAGGCCGCGGCGGGCGCCGACTTCACCGTGCTCGCCGTGCCCTCGCAGACGCTGCGCGGCAACCTCGCCGAGTGGGCGCCGCTGCTGGCCCCCGACACCGTGCTCGTCTCCCTCATGAAGGGCGTCGAGCTGGGCTCCGCGATGCGGATGAGCGAGGTCATCGAGGACGTCACGAAGGTCGCCCCCGACCGCGTCGCCGTCGTCACGGGCCCCAACCTCGCCCGCGAGATCGCCGCGAGGCAGCCCGCCGCCGCCGTGGTCGCCTGCCGCGACGAATCGATCGCGCAGCGCCTCCAGACCGCCTGCCACACGCCGTACTTCCGCCCGTACACGAACACGGACGTCGTCGGCTGCGAACTCGGCGGCGCCGTCAAGAACGTCATCGGTCTCGCCGTCGGCATCGCGGACGGCATGGGCCTCGGCGACAACGCCAAGGGCTCGCTCATCACGCGCGGCCTCGCCGAGACCACCCGTCTGGGCCTGGCGATGGGCGCGGACCCGCTGACGTTCTCCGGACTCGCGGGCCTGGGCGACCTGGTGGCCACCTGCTCGTCGCCGCTGTCGCGCAACCACACCTTCGGCACGAACCTCGGCAAGGGCATGACGCTGGAGGAGACCATCGCGGTCACCAAGCAGACCGCCGAAGGCGTCAAGTCCTGCGAGTCGGTGCTCGATCTGGCCCGCAGGCACGGCGTCGACATGCCCATCACGGAGACGGTCGTGGGCATCGTGCACGAGGGCACACCGCCCGTGGTCGCCCTCAAGGAGCTGATGTCGCGCAGCGCCAAGGCCGAGCGCCGCTGACTCTCCGGGGGCCAGCGGGTACTCTCAAGCCGATATGAGCAGCGAGAACCTCCCCCAGAGCCCCAGGCCGAGCACCGAGCAGAGCTCTGAGCTGCCGCTCCGCAAGCCGCGTGTGGCCGTCGTGTTCGGCGGCCGCAGTTCGGAGCACGGCATCTCGGTCGTCACGGCGGGCGCCGTACTGCGTGCCATCGATCGCACCAAGTACGACGTCCTGCCCATCGGCATCACGACGGACGGCCGCTGGGCCCTGACCGCCGACGATCCCGAGCGCATGGCGATCACCGACCGGCAGGTGCCCAACGTCGACGCACTCGCCGAGTCGGCCGACGGCGGCGTCGTGATGCCCCTGGACCCGAACAACCGCGAGGTCGTCTACAGCGAGCCCGGGTCCGTGCCCAAGGCGCTCGGCGAGGTCGACGTCGTCTTCCCGATGCTGCACGGTCCGTACGGCGAGGACGGCACGCTCCAGGGACTCCTCGAGCTCTCCGGAGTGCCCTACGTGGGCGCCGGAGTGCTCGCGTCGGCCGTCGGCCAGGACAAGGAGTACATGAAGCGGGTGTTCACCTCCTTCGGGCTGCCCGTCGGCCCGTACCTGGTGATCCGCCCGCGCGAGTGGGACCGCGACCAGCAGGCCGCCCGCAAGAAGATCGCCGAGTTCGCAGGCGAGCACGGCTGGCCGCTGTTCATCAAGCCTGCGCGCGGCGGCTCTTCGATGGGCATCACGAAGGTCGACTCCTTCGAGGGCCTCGACGAGGCGATCGAGGAGGCCCGCCGCCACGACCCCAAGATCCTGATCGAGTCGCTGCTGCGCGGCCGCGAGATCGAGTGCGGGGTCCTGGAGTTCGAGGACGGGCCGCGAGCGAGCGTGCCCGCCGAGATCCCGCCGGTGCAGTCGCACGACTACTACGACTTCGAGGCGAAGTACATCGACTCGACGCCCGGGATCGTGCCCGCACCGCTGACGCCCGAGCAGACCGCCGAGATCCAGCGGCTCGCCGTCGACGCCTTCGAGGCCACGTCCTGCGAGGGCCTGGTGCGCGCGGACTTCTTCCTCACCGAGGACGGGCAGTTCGTCATCAACGAGATCAACACGATGCCGGGCTTCACGCCCATCTCGATGTACCCGCAGATGTGGGAGGCGAGCGGCGTCAGCTACCCGGAGCTGGTGGACCGCCTCGTCCAGGCGGCCCTCAACCGGTCCACAGGGCTGCGCTAGCACCCCTGCAGGCGCTAGGCGATCCCCTTGGGGATCGCCTTCTTGACGGGGGCGGCGAAGTCCGTCAGCGGGCTCACGCCGCTCCCCGCGCGCTCCTTGGGCAGCGTGACCTCCACGTACGCCTTGCGTAGCGTGGAGGTGAAGCGGAACGATCCGTCGTCCTGCTCCTCGAGCAGCCAGTTGACGCCGTCCGCCGTCACGCCGTCCGCCTCGGGGTTGTTCATCTCGGTCGGTCTGGCGACACCGCAGCGCAGTATGATCGCCGGGTCTCCCCACCCGGCGGTCAGCTCGGACTTCGGCTCGGGATCAGCGCGCCCAAGACCGTCCACCTTCTTCGGCAGCTGCTTGTCCAGGTTCCGGCACAGTTCGGTGACCTTGCTGTCCGGGGTGGGAACCGCAGCCTTCACTGCTTCGTCTGCTGAGGAGCAGCCCGCGGACGCGATCAGGAGTGCGAGGGCGGGGGCCGAGACGAGGCAGCGACGCCGGCGACGGGAAATCTTCACCGGCCAAGGGTAGACGGGGGCTAGAGGTGCACGACGGGGCAGGTCAGGGTGCGGGTGATGCCGTCCACTTGCTGGACTTTGGCGACCACCATGCGGCCGAGTTCGTCCACCGTGTCCGCCTGGGCGCGCACGATGACATCGTAGGGTCCGGTCACGTCCTCGGCCTGGATGACTCCTGGGATCTTGCCGATCAGCTCGGCGACGGTCGACGCCTTGCCGACCTCTGTTTGGATCAGGATGTACGCCTGTACCACGGAACCTCCAGGGCGGCCACGAGGATCATGTGGGGAGAAGGGACGCCACGGTACCGCGTCGCCGCTTCCCACGGGGAGACCCGGGGGAGCTGTGGCGCGCACATCGCGGTGGACGGGCAACAGAAGTTGACGGTCATCTCGACCGTACCTATGACAGTGAAGGCTCGCGACCGCAAGCCGAGCAGCGTGAAAGGGCATGGTGACTCCCGGTGAAGGGAACCGTCGGCGAGTTGGGGGAGTTCGGACTCATCAGGGAACTCACCTCCCGGCTCACCACCACCCCGGCCGTCCGGCTCGGCCCGGGTGACGACGCCGCCGTCGTGTCGGCTCCCGACCGCAGGGTCGTGGCGAGCACCGACATCCTCCTGGAGGGACGGCACTTCCGCCGCGACTGGTCCACCGCGTACGACGTGGGCCGCAAGGCCGCCGCGCAGAACCTCGCCGACATCGCCGCGATGGGCGCCGTGCCGACCGCTCTCCTCCTGGGCCTGGTCGTCCCCGCCGAACTCCCCGCCAGCTGGCCCACCGAGCTCATGGACGGCCTGCGGGACGAATGCCAGGTCGCGGGAGCGGCCGTCGTGGGCGGCGACGTCGTACGCGGCGACACGATCACCGTCGCGATCACCGCGCTCGGCGATCTGCGCAACCACGAGCCGGTGACCCGCGCGGGCGCACAGCCCGGCGATGTCGTCGCCGTCACGGGCTGGTTGGGCTGGTCCGCCGCCGGGCACGCGGTGCTCTCGCGCGGCTTCCGCTCGCCCCGCGCCTTCGTGGAGGCCCACCGCAGGCCCGAACCGCCGTACCACGCGGGCCCCGCGGCCGCCGGCCTCGGCGCGACCTCGATGACGGACGTGAGCGACGGCCTCATCGCCGACCTCGGGCACATCGCCGATTCGAGCAAGGTACGCATCGACATCCGCTCCGGAGACGTCGACGTGCCCTCCCAGATGAACGACATCGGCCAGGCCGTCGGCGTCGACCCGCTGCAGTGGGTGCTCAACGGCGGCGAGGACCACGCCATCGTGGCGACGTTCCCGCCGGACGTGAAGCTGCCCGCCCGCTGGAAGGTCATCGGCGAGGTCCTCAACCCCTCGGCCCTGCCGCAGGTGACGGTCGACGGCGCGCCCTGGACCAGCAAGGGCTGGGACCACTTCGGCGACAACCTCGAGGACTGACCAGGACCGCCGTGCCCCCGCGCGGAACTCCCTTGGCGTACAAGGCTTTTGGGAGCTGCCGGTGGAAGCGGTGCGCGCGCACCGGGGCGATCGGAGGCCGGGTGCGCGCTCGGCGGCGGGATCGGGCCCGTGGATCATGGGTGGCGGTTCAAGAACCGGCGGTGAGTGCTGGGGACCCCCGAAGACCCGAAGCCCCGGAGCAGAGCTGTGGGCACACGAAAGAGCCGGTCCCCCGAAGGGGACCGGCTCTTTCAGCAACCAGCTAGGTGGCCGCGCTTACTTGCGTCAGCGCGAGACCTTGCCGGCCTTGATGCACGAGGTGCAGGCGTTGAGCCGCTTCGGCGTCCCGCTGACCACGGCACGAACGCGCTGGATGTTCGGGTTCCAGCGACGGGACGTACGGCGGTGAGAGTGCGAGATGTTGTTGCCGAAGCTCGGCCCCTTGCCGCAGACGTCGCAGTTGGCAGCCACGGGTCACTCCAAGACTTCAGATGCACTTACGGGTAATCCCGGCATGCCGGGATCAGTGCAATGATCGTGGGTGGCGTTGCCAGGAGGAAGGTCCCGATGGGTATCGGGCAACCGGAGCAGCATACAACGACTGCTTCGGTAGAACGAAACTACCATGTCTCGCCCCGGCCCCGCCCCGGGCCCTTCGCCCGTCCCGGTCTACGCTGCGTCCATTCCGGATGCCCTTAGGAGGCGAGCAGGTGCCGCAGAACCTCGACGCCGTCGCGGTGCGCGCCTGGTGCGGCCTCGCTCTGGACGCCCTGGGGCGGGCCCGCGAGGAGATCGACGCGATCAACGTCTATCCGGTCGCGGACGGGGACACCGGAACCAACCTCTACCTGACCGTGGAATCGGCGTCCCAGGCGGTCGACGCGGTCTTCACCGGCCTCGACCCGGCCCGGCCGGCCCTGGCCGAGGCCGCGCGGGCCATGGCGCACGGCGCGCTGATCGGGGCCCGCGGGAACTCGGGCACCATCCTGTCGCAGCTGCTGCGGGGCATGGCGCAGGTGCTCGGCGCCGACCGTGACACCGATCACGCCGACGGCCGGGCTCTGGCGCTCGCGCTGCGGCGGGCCGCCGAGTCGGCCTACCAAGCGGTCGCGCATCCCGTGGAGGGCACCGTCCTGACGGTGGCCGCCGCCGCTGCCGACGCGGCCTTTGGCGCCGACGGCGACTGCGGGGCGGTGGCGCGGGCCGCGTACGACGGGGCGTGCCGGGCGCTGGACGCGACGCCGGAGCAGCTCGCGGTGCTCGGGCGCGCGGGAGTGGTGGACGCCGGGGGACGCGGGCTCGTGGCGGTGCTCGGGGCTCTGGTGGGGGCTCTGTCGGGCGGGACGGCCTCTCCGTACGTGAAGACCGCCTCCCCGTACGGGAAGGCGGCCGAGTCGGGCGGCCACGCGCGCGTGGAGCCCGCGGAACCCCTTGAGTGCCAGGACCCCCAGGCCGACGCGGAGTGCCAGGACCCCCAGGCCGACGCGGCAGCCCCCGCCTTCGAGGTGATCTACCTCCTGGAGGCCGACGACGCGGCCGTCGCACGGCTGCGGACACGGCTCGACGGACTCGGTGACTCGCTCGTCGTCGTCGGCGGGGACGGGCTGTGGAACGTCCACGTCCATGTGGACGACGCCGGGGCAGCCGTCGAGGCGGGCGTCGAGGCGGGGCGGCCCCACCGCATCCGCATCACCCACTTCGGGGTCGGGGACGCGCACACCGCGGGCGTCACGCAGCCGCCACGGGAGCGGGTCCAGCGCGGGATCGTCGCCGTCGTCCCGGGGGAGGGGCTCGCTGGTCTCTACGCCGATGCCGGGGCGACCACCGTGCCCACGCGCCCCGGGGAGCCGCCCGCCAGCGGGGAGCTCGTCGAGGCGATCCGGCGTGCCCACGCGCGCGAGGTGGTGCTCCTGCCGAACGACGCCGAGCTGCGCCACACCGCTGCCGCCGCCGCGGAGCAGGCCCGCACCGAAGGGGTGCGCGTCGCGCTGATCCCCACCCGGTCCGCGGTCCAGGGCATCGCGGCGCTGGCCGTGCACGAGCCGGACCGCCGCTTCGACGAGGACGTCGTCGCGATGACCTCGGCGGCCGGAGCGACCCGGTACGCCGAACTGGCCGTCGCCGAGCGGCAGTCGTGGACCATGGCGGGCATCTGCCAGGCCGGTGACGTCCTCGGCCTGATCGACGGCGACGTCGCGGTGATCGGCGACGACACCACACGCACCGCGCGCTCCGTCCTCGACCGGATGCTGGCCGCGGGTGGCGAGATGGTCACGCTGGTGCTCGGGGACGACGTGCCGGACAGCCTCGGCGACCAGCTGGAGAAGCATGTGCGCGAGGCGCATCTGGCGGTCGACACGGTGGTCTACCGCGGGGGACGCCAGTCGGCGCTGCTGCTGATCGGCGTGGAGTAGCCGCCGCGTTCAGCCTTCCTGACCAGCGGATTTCGGGGACGTACGCCGAATTGTCAGTGGCGTGGTGTGCAATGGATCTCGTGCCCGCGCTCGAAGAACCCCTGAAGAAAGTGGTCGGTCCCGCCACCGCGAAGGTGATGGCCGAGCACCTGGACCTGCACACCGTCGGCGACCTGCTGCACCACTATCCGCGGAGGTACGCGGAGCGTGGCGAGCTCACCCGTCTCGCCGACCTGCCGCTGGACGAGCACGTCACGGTGGTCGCCCAGGTCGCGACGGCGCGCATCCTGACGTTCAACGGCGGCAGGGGCCAGCGCCTCGAAGTGACGATCACCGACGGCAGCGGCCAGCTCCAGCTGGTCTTCTTCGGCCGCGGCATCCACAAGCCGCACAAGGACCTGCTGCCCGGCACGCGCGCGATGTTCGCGGGCAAGGCATCCGTCTTCAACCGCAAGATGCAGCTCGCCCACCCGGCGTACGAACTCCTGAAGGGCGACTCGGACGACGCGGACGAGGCCGTCGGCTCCTGGGCGGGCGCCCTCATCCCGATCTATCCGGCCACCGCCAAGCTGGAGTCCTGGAAGATCGCCAAGTCCATCGACGCGGTCCTGCCCAGCGCCCAGGAGGCCGTCGACCCGCTGCCGCCGAGCCTGCGCGACGGCCGTGAGCTGATCCCGCTCCCCGAGGCGCTCCTGAAGATCCACCGCCCGCACACCAAGGCGGACATCGAATCAGCCCGCGACCGCCTGAAGTGGGACGAGGCCTTCGTCCTGCAGGTGGCCCTGGCCCGCCGGAGGTACGCGGACGCGCAGCTCCCCGCGATCGCCCGCCGCCCCCGCGAGGGCGGCCTGCTCGACGCCTTCGACGCCAAGCTGCCCTTCACGCTCACCGAGGGCCAGGAGAAGGTCTCCAAGGAGATCTTCGACGACCTGGCGACCGAGCACCCGATGCACCGCCTCCTCCAGGGGGAGGTCGGTTCCGGCAAGACGATGGTGGCCCTGCGCGCCATGCTCGCCGTCGTGGACGCGGGCGGGCAGGCCGCGATGCTCGCGCCCACCGAAGTCCTGGCCCAGCAGCATCACCGCTCGATCACCGAGATGATGGGCGAGCTCGCCGAGGGCGGCATGCTCGGCGGCTCGGACCAGGGCACGAAGGTCACGCTGCTCACCGGCTCCATGGGCATGGCGGCCCGGCGCCAGGCGCTGCTCGACCTGGTCACGGGCGAGGCAGGGATCGTCATCGGCACGCACGCGCTGATCGAGGACAAGGTCCAGTTCCACGACCTGGGCCTGGTCGTCGTCGACGAACAGCACCGCTTCGGGGTCGAGCAGCGCGACGCCCTGCGCGGCAAGGGCAAGCAGCCCCCGCACCTCCTCGTCATGACGGCCACGCCCATCCCGCGGACGGTCGCGATGACCGTCTTCGGCGACCTGGAGACCTCGGTCCTCGACCAGCTCCCCGCGGGCCGCTCGCCGATCGCCAGCCATGTCGTCCCGGCCGAGGACAAGCCCCACTTCCTGGCACGCGCGTGGGAGCGCGTGCGCGAGGAGGTCGAGAACGGCCACCAGGCGTACGTGGTCTGCCCCCGGATCGGCGACGAGGACGACGACCCGAAGAAGGCCAAGAAGAAGGCCGAGGAGGAGGCGACCGCCGAGAAGCGGCCACCGCTCGCCGTCATCGAGGTCGCCGAGCAGCTCGCCCGCGGTCCGCTGAGCGGCCTCAAGGTGGAGGTCCTGCACGGCCGCATGCAGCCCGACGACAAGGACGCGGTGATGCGCCGCTTCGCCGCGGGAGAGACCCAGGTCCTGGTCGCGACGACGGTCATCGAGGTCGGCGTGAACGTCCCGAACGCCACCGCCATGGTGATCATGGACGCGGACCGCTTCGGCGTATCGCAGCTGCATCAGCTGCGCGGCCGCGTCGGCCGTGGCTCGGCCCCCGGCCTCTGCCTCCTGGTCACCGACATGCCCGAGGCGAGTCCCGCCCGCGCCCGCCTGGGAGCCGTGGCCGCGACGCTCGACGGCTTCGAGCTCTCCCGGATCGACCTGGAGCAGCGCCGCGAGGGCGACGTACTGGGCCAGGCGCAGTCCGGTGTCCGCTCCAGCCTGCGCATGCTCGCGGTCATCGAGGACGAGGAGATCATCGCCGAGGCCCGCGAGGAGGCCGTCGCCGTGGTCTCCAAGGACCCTGACCTGGAGCACCTGCCCGAGCTGCGCACGGCCCTTGACGCCCTCCTGGACGACGAGCGCGAGCAGTACCTCGACAAGGGCTGACAGGCAGCGGGGGCACAGGGGCTGAGAGACTGAGCCCGGATCTTCCCGTACGGACACCGACAAGGACTCAGATGACCCGCGTGATCGCCGGTGTGGCCGGCGGACGTCGCCTCGCCGTCCCGCCAGGAAACGGCACACGGCCCACGTCCGACCGAGCGCGCGAGGGCCTGTTCTCCACCTGGCAGGCCCTGCAGGGCACGTTGGACGGGGCACGCGTCCTCGACCTGTACGCCGGGTCCGGCGCAGTGGGCCTCGAAGCGCTCTCGCGCGGCGCGGGCCACGCCCTGCTCGTCGAGGCCGACACCGGCGCGGTGCGCACCATCAGGGAGAACGTGAAGTCCATCGGCCTGCCCGGTGCCGAGGTCCGGTCGGGCAAAGCGGCCCAGATCGTCCAGGGCGGCACTCCCGCGGCCCCGTACGACCTGGTCTTCCTCGACCCTCCGTACGCCGTCACCGATGACGATCTTCGCGAGATCCTGCTCACACTCCGCGCGGAACGCTGGCTCACGGGCGATGCGCTCGTCACCGTTGAACGCAGTACCAGAGGCGGAGAATTCTGCTGGCCCGACGGCTTCGAGGCACTGAGGTCCCGTCGCTACGGCGAAGGCACGTTTTGGTACGGTCGCGCCGCCTCTACGTGCGACGACTCAGTGATCGCGCCATGACCGGACCGGAGAGCGAGGGACTTCAGTTGCGCCGCGCCGTCTGTCCGGGGTCATTCGACCCCATCACCAATGGACACCTCGACATCATCGCCCGCGCCTCCAGGCTGTACGACGTGGTGCACGTCGCGGTGATGATCAATCAGTCGAAGAAGGGCCTGTTCTCCGTCGAGGAGCGGATCGAGCTGATCCGTGAGGTCACCGCCGACTTCGGGAACGTCGAGGTCGAGTCCTTCCACGGCCTTCTCGTCGACTTCTGCAAGCAGCGCGACATCCCGGCCATCGTCAAGGGCCTGCGCGCGGTCAGCGATTTCGACTACGAACTGCAGATGGCCCAGATGAACAACGGCCTCTCGGGCGTCGAGACCCTGTTCGTGCCCACCAACCCCACCTACAGCTTCCTCTCCTCCTCGCTGGTCAAGGAGGTGGCAGCCTGGGGCGGCGACGTCGCCCACCTGCTGCCGCCGCTCGTCCACGAGGCGCTCGTCGAACGCCTGGGCAAGAAGTGACCCACTGACAGTTCGTCACCCGGTGTCGGGCGGTCGGCCACTGGCCTTACAGTCGTCCCGTCCGTCTCCAAACCAGCTGTAGAGAGTGGCGAGCACACGGTGGACGTGCAGAAGAAGATCGACGAGATCGTCGAGGCGGTCGGCAGCGCCCGGTCCATGCCCATGTCGGCCTCGTGCGTGGTCAACCGCGCCGATCTCCTGTCGATGCTCGAAGAGGTGCGCCAGGCACTGCCCGGTTCCCTCGCCCAGGCCCAGGAGCTCATCGGCGGCCGCGAGCAGCTGGTCGAGCAGGCCCGCCAGGAGGCCGACCGCATCATCGAGACCGCGCACGCCGAGCGGGGCTCGCTGATCTCCGACACGGAGGTCGCCCGCAATTCCCAGGGCGAGGCCGCGCGCATCCTCGCCGAGGCGCGGCAGGCCGCCGACGAGGTCCGCGTCGAGGCCGACGACTACGTGGACAGCAAGCTGGCCAACTTCGAGGTCGTCCTCACCAAGACCCTCGGCTCCGTCGGCCGCGGCCGCGAGAAGCTCCTCGGCACCGGACCCGGCCTCGACGAGCAGGGTTACGAGGACGAGGACGCCCCGCAGCGCAGCCACGACCCCGAGACCCTGCGCCGGGACGCGGACGCGTACGTCGACGCCAAGCTCGGCGCCTTCGAGGCGGTCCTGGCCAAGACCCTGGAGGCGGTCGGCCGCGGCCGCCAGACCCTGCACGGCCGTGCGCCCGCCGACGACCTCGCGGCCCTCGCCGAGGGCCTCGGATCCCAGGCGCACACCACGGACGCCGAGTACCTCGCGGGCCTCACCGACCCCACGGCCGCCGCGGCCCCCGCCCCGGAGCCCCCGCAGGCCCCGCAGCCGCCCCAGGCACCCCCGCAGATCCCCGTGCAGCAGCCGTACGCCCCGCCCCAGCAGGAGCCGGACCCGTACGCCTACCAGCAGCAGGATCAGTACGCCTACCAGCAGCAGTACGCCCAGCAGGATCCGTACGGCTACCAGCAGCAGGATCCCTACGGCTACCCGCAGCAGGGATACGACCAGGCGGCCCAGCAGCAGGGGTACGGCGACCAGCAGCAGCACCACCAGCAGCAGCAGGCCCCCGGGGTGCTCGACGAGACCAGTCTCTTCGACACCGGCATGATCACCGCGGAGCAGCTGCGCCAGTACGAACAGGGCCGCTAGCCCCTGCCCCGAGGCCTGTCCGGGACCGGATTGGGCCGAGAGCGAATGGTCCAGTATCCTGGCTCTTCGGTCGCGCGTACGTCCGCGATCCAGGCTGCCCGGCTAGTGAGCCAAGCTCACGACGGGGGCGGCCCTCCTTGAACTTCCAGGATTCGAAAGCAGGAAAAGCCCTGAGTGCTCGCCTTGACCACCGAAACCCACTCGTGTTCGACACACACGAGCTGGGTCGGCGTCCCGGTGCGCTGCAGCGGCTGACCCGTTCCATCGAGGCCCCCGGTTCGCCGGATGTCTTCGGTATCGAAGGGGTCATCGGAGTGCCGGCAGGTGCTTCGGTCGAGCTGGAGATCCGTCTTGAGTCGGTCATGGAAGGGGTGCTTGTCACAGGCACCGCCCGTGCGTCGGCCGAGGGGGAGTGCGTAAGGTGTCTGGAGCCGCTGAAGCTTGAGGTGGACGCGGATTTCCAGGAGATGTTCTCGTACCCTGACGCCGACGACCGGAGCCGCACCGCGGAACCGGCCGACGACGCCGAGGAAGATGAGGACAGGCTCTATCTCGAGGACGGCTTGTTCGACCTCGAACCCGCGCTGCGTGACGCGGTAGTGCTCGCACTGCCGATGCAGCCGGTGTGCCGGGACGACTGTCCGGGCCTGTGTTCCCAGTGCGGAGCACGGCTCGCGGACGACCCGGACCACCACCATGACGCCGTCGACATTCGTTGGGCGGCACTGCAGGGACTCGCCGGGACCATCCAGGACGGCGAGAAGGACGACGTGAGCGGCGCCGAAGCCGGCGTCGACGAGAAGCAGGAGAAGTAGCCGTGGCTGTTCCGAAGCGGAAGATGTCGCGCAGCAACACGCGCCACCGCCGGTCGCAGTGGAAGGCTGCGGTCCCCACCCTGGTTGCGTGCGAGCGCTGCCACGAGCCGAAGCAGCAGCACATCGCGTGCCCGAGCTGCGGCACGTACAACAAGCGCCAGGTCCTCGAGGTCTGAGCGGCTGGTGAGAGGCACCGTGTCTAGCCACAAAATGGCGGATGACGCCAAGGCGGAAAACGCCAAGAAGCAGGCGGAAAACACGGCCTCGTCCCACACGCTTTTGGAAGGGCGGCTCGGGTACAGACTCGAGTCCGCCCTTCTGGTGCGTGCACTGACCCACCGTTCGTACGCGTACGAGAACGGCGGTCTGCCGACGAATGAACGGCTCGAGTTCCTCGGGGACTCGGTGCTGGGACTCGTCGTCACGGACACGCTCTATCGCACCCACCCCGACCTGCCCGAAGGCCAGCTGGCCAAGTTGCGGGCCGCGGTGGTCAATTCGCGTGCGTTGGCGGAGGTCAGTCGTGGCCTCGAACTCGGTCTCTTCATCCGGCTCGGCCGGGGCGAAGAGGGCACGGGTGGCCGGGACAAGGCATCCATCCTCGCCGACACCCTTGAAGCGGTGATCGGCGCGGTCTATCTGGACCAGGGTCTGGACGCGGCGGGCGAGCTGGTGCACCGGCTCTTCGACCCGCTGATCGAGAAGTCCTCGAACCTGGGCGCGGGCCTGGACTGGAAAACCAGCCTCCAGGAGCTCACCGCGACCGAGAGCCTCGGTGTTCCCGAGTACCTCGTCACGGAGAGCGGCCCGGACCACGAGAAGACCTTTACTGCTGCCGCCCGCGTCGGAGGCGTCTCGTACGGCACCGGCACCGGCCGCAGCAAGAAGGAAGCGGAGCAGCAGGCCGCGGAGTCCGCGTGGCGCGAGATTCGCGCTGCCGCGGATGAGCGGATCAAGGCGGCGGAGGCTTCCGACGCCGCCACCGCAGCTGCTCCCGCTGCCGCGGAGGTTGACGGGGCTGCCGAAGCCTCCTCTGCCTGACAGCTCTAATGTTGGTGCCGGTCGCCCTCTGGGTGGCCGGCACCAGTCATTTCGCCGCTTCGCGGCATTCTTTCCCTTCTCACCCACCCGATTGCCCCGGAGTAGTCACATGCCCGAGCTGCCCGAGGTCGAAGTCGTCCGGCGTGGGCTCGAGCGGTGGGTGGCTCAGCGCACCGTCGCCGATGTCGAGGTGCTGCATCCTCGGGCCGTGCGGCGGCATGTCGCGGGCGGTGACGACTTCGGGCTCCGCCTCAAGGGCCACCGAGTCGGTACGGCGATGCGGCGCGGGAAGTATCTCTGGCTGCCCGTCGAGGACAGCGGCACCTCGATCCTCGCCCATCTCGGCATGAGCGGGCAGCTGCTCGTCCAGCCCCAAGAGGCTCCGGACGAGAAGCACTTGCGGATCCGGATCCGCTTCGCCGACGCGCTCGGCACCGAGCTGCGCTTCGTCGACCAGCGCACCTTCGGCGGGCTCTCGCTGCACGAGAGCACCCCGGACGGGCTGCCGGACGTCATCGCGCACATCGCGCGCGACCCGCTGGACGAGAAGTTCGACGACGCGGCCTTCCACGCCGCGCTGCGCCGCCGTCGTACGACGATCAAACGCGCCCTGCTCGACCAGTCGTTGATCAGCGGCGTCGGCAACATCTACGCGGACGAGGCCCTTTGGCGGGCGAAGCTGCACTACGAGCGGCCCACCGCCACGTTCACGCGTCCGCGCACGGCCCAACTCCTGGGCCACGTACGGGACGTGATGAACGCCGCCCTCGCCGTCGGCGGCACGAGCTTCGACAGCCTGTACGTGAACGTGAACGGCGAGTCCGGGTACTTCGAGCGGTCGCTCGACGCCTACGGCCGTGAGGACGAGCCGTGCCGCCGCTGCGGTACGCCGATGCGCCGGCGGCCCTGGATGAACCGCTCCAGCTACTTCTGCCCGCGCTGTCAGCGGCCGCCGGCCGCCACGCTGTCGTAGCGCTCGCGCGCTTCGAGGACGCCGTCCATCCTGCCCTCCACGAAGTGGATGAGGCTCATCAGGCGATCGGCGATCTCCCGCCCCAGCGGGGTGAGCCGATACTCCACGCGCGGCGGGTTGGTGGGCTGTGCCTCGCGGTGGACCAGGCCGTCGCGCTCCAGCGCGTGCAGGGTCTGGGACAGCATCTTCTCGCTCACGCCGTCGACCCGGCGGCGCAGTTCGTTGAAACGGAACGTGCCGTCGTGCAGCGCGCCCAGGGTGAGTGCTCCCCAGCGTCCGGTGACGTGCTCCAGGGTGCCGCGCGAGGGGCACTGCTTGGAGAACACGTCGTACGCCAGGTCGTCCGCGGCCTGGGCGTCTTCGGCCGGAGCGTCTTCGGCCTGGACGTCTTCGGCCTGAGCGGTGGAATCCATGCCGACAGCATACTCCCGCACAGCGCTATCTGACGGGTTGCGCTAACTAGAAGTTAGTGCTTTCCTTCAGTCACTGCTCGGAGTCCGTCCGACTGTTCTGTTCCGCTGTGCTGCCGCCGTATGAGGAGTCCCCACCATGACCAGCCCTGTTGTCGCGATCGCCTATCACTCGGGCTTCGGCCACACCGCCGTCGTCGCCGAGGCGGTCCGCGCCGGTGCCGCCGACGCGGGCGCCACCGTTCACCTGATCAAGGTCGACGAGATCACCGAGGCGGACTGGGAGCTGCTCGACGCCGCGGACGCGATCGTCTTCGGTTCGCCCACCTACATGGGCACCGCGTCCGGTGCCTTCCACGTCTTCGCGGAGGCCTCGTCGAAGCGCTGGTTCGCCAAGACGTGGCACGACAAGCTCGCCGCCGGATTCACGAACTCCGGTTCCAAGAGCGGCGACAAGCTGCACACCTTGCAGTACTTCCAGACGCTCGCGGCACAGCACGCGATGCACTGGGTGAGCCTCGGTCTGACCCCGGGCTGGAACTCCACGCAGGGTTCCGAGCACGACCTCAACCGTCTCGGCTTCTTCTCGGGCGCCGCCGCGCAGACCAACGCCGACGAGGGCCCCGAAGGCGTGCACAAGGCGGACATCGCCACGGCCGAGCACCTCGGCCGCCGGATCACGCAGACCGCACAGGTGTTCGTGACGGGCCGCGCGGCTGTCGCGCCGACCGCGGCCTGATGAATCCTGGGGCTTCCTAGAAGCCGAAGTCCTGCGTCCACCAAGGGCCGCCCGGCGCGAAGTGCGCGCCGACGCCCAGGGTCTTGTAGTCGCAGTTGAGGATGTTGGCCCGGTGGCCGGGGCTGTTCATCCAGGCGTCCATCACGGACTGGGCGTTCGCCTGGCCGCGGGCGATGTTCTCGCCGCCCAGGTCCGATATCCCGGCCTTCTCGGCGCGGTCCCACGGGGTCGCGCCGTCCGGGTCGGTGTGGTCGAAGAAGTCGCGCTCGGCCATGTCCGAGCTGAACGCTCCGGCGAGCGAGGCCAGCGCGGCGTCGGCGCGCACGGGGGAGCAGCCGACCTTGGCCCGCTCCGCGTTGACCAGGGTGAGCACCGCGGCCTCGGCCGCGCTCTCGGTGGACGGCGACTTCGAGCCGGTGACCGGCGGGGCCTTCGGCTTCTCGGAGGGGGTGCGCGAGGGGCTCGGGGGAGTCGTCTTCTTCTGCTTCTCGTCGGCCTCGGGCGCGGGCGCCTTGGTCGACGGCTTCTTCGACGGCTCGGCCGTAGGCTTCTCGGTGGTCTTCGAGGGGGAGGGGGCCGGGGCGTCGGGGCGCTCGGAGCCGCGGCTCGGCGGGGCCGACTCGCGGTCGGCGGTGCCGTTCTCGCCGCCCTGCGGTGTCACCTCGCTCGGGGTGGTGGCAGCACGCACCTTGTTCGAGTCGCCGCCACCGCCCAGGGAGTAGTTCTCGGCGCCCGGGACCAGGCCGGATGCGACGGCCACGGCGCCCATGGCGACGGCTGCCGACACGCCGAGCAGGCCGGTGCGCACCGGTGTGGCGCGGCGGCCCCTGTGGCGGTGCGCGACGTTGGCGGGGCGGGGCTCCGGGACGCCGGCGTGCTCGCCCGCGTACACGTCGGAGACTCCAGTGGCGCGGCCGGTGGCGGCTGCCCCTGCGCCGGAGCGTCGGTGGCGTCCCATCTCCTGGCCTTCCTCGTCCTGGCGGTCAACGTGGCTCACCCATACGAGTGAGGCTCATCGAGTCGGGACTGTACGCGATGGCGCATGGGGACGAAGTGCTCCGAGTGCAATTGGCCGGTTAGCGTGCACCCATGAACGAAGAAGTCAGAGTCACGGCCTGGGTGCGTGGCCAGGTGCAAGGCGTGGGATTCCGCTGGTTCACGCGGGCCAAGGCTCTGGAGATCGGGGGCCTGAGTGGTTTTGCTCTCAATCTGGACGACGGCCGTGTGCAAGTCGTCGCAGAGGGTCCGCGCGCGGGCGCCCAGGGGCTGCTCGACTGGCTGCGCGAGGGCGACACACCCGGCCGCGTCGACGGCGTCACTGAGATCTGGGACACTCCGCGCGGCATCTACGAGACGTTCGCGATTCGCTGACGGAGAGCCGCCGTGCGGACGCGCTCCGGTGTGGTCAGGGCGACTGTCAGGGGCAGGAAACGCCTGGTGGTTGCCAAGAAGGGCGCGTCGTGGCAGGCTCCCAAGTGCAGGATGATCGACACGCCCCCAGGGCCCCGCAGCAGAGGCAGCGCCGCCGTTTCCACGGCCGCAAGCCCCCGGGTTGCCCGCCAATACGGGGCGTGATCGTGTTGACCGTCAAACTTTTTGGTGAGACTCTGGAATCCCCGCGCACCTTAGCTGTTTGGCATGTGAGAACGGCCAGCACGACCCAGCACGAACAACGAGTGCCAAGCACCGCGGGTGCGATTCCCTCACGACCCACACCGCTTCGGTCGGTCACTCATTGTGGAGGACCATCCATCATGGCAAAGGCGCTTCTCGGTTACGTCGGCGGTTCCGACCCGCGACTTCTCGCCGAGATGCGACGGCTCCAGCAACGCGTCCAGGACCTGGAATCTGAGCTTGTGAAGATCCAGGCCGAGAACGACGCGCTCGCGGCTGCCGCTTCTCACGAATCGCTCCTGGAGAGCATCGACGTACCCCAGGCGGAGCCTGCGCTCACCTGACCACTGCCATCCTGAGTAAAGGCGCTTTTCTCGCAGGGCTTGCGCAATGATCATTCAGCGTCGCGCTCTTTTCGCCGTGTGAGCTGCCTCTTCACGCACGTGGTCGGGCTGCCCATGTCAGCCGCTTGTCCAGATCTGCAAGGGACGCTTCGGCGTCCCTTCTTTCTTGCCGCCCCCGTAATGTGTTTCCTTTACAGCTGATGTGCCCTGCATCTTCCTGGGTGAAACGGTCAGTGAAAGGTAGAGTCCGGCGGCGTGCACCTCAAGGCCCTGACACTGCGCGGTTTCAAATCCTTCGCGTCGGCCACGACGCTGAAGTTCGAGCCGGGCATCACCTGCGTTGTCGGACCGAACGGCTCCGGCAAGTCCAACGTCGTGGACGCGCTGTCCTGGGTCATGGGCGAGCAGGGCGCCAAGTCGCTGCGCGGCGGCAAGATGGAGGACGTCATCTTCGCCGGCACCACCGGGCGCCCGCCGCTCGGCCGTGCCGAGGTGTCCCTCACCATCGACAACTCCGACGGTGCCCTGCCCATCGAGTACGCCGAAGTCACCATCACGCGGATCATGTTCCGCAACGGCGGCAGCGAGTACCAGATCAACGGGGACACCTGCCGGCTGCTCGACATTCAGGAACTGCTCTCCGATTCCGGCATCGGCCGCGAGATGCACGTCATCGTCGGGCAGGGCCAGCTCGACGGCGTGCTGCACGCCGACCCCATGGGGCGCCGCGCCTTCATCGAGGAGGCCGCGGGCGTCCTCAAGCACCGCAAGCGCAAAGAGAAGGCGCTGCGCAAGCTCGACGCGATGCAGGCCAACCTCGCGCGCGTCCAGGACCTGACCGACGAACTGCGGCGCCAGCTCAAGCCCCTTGGCCGGCAGGCCGCCGTGGCGCGCAGGGCCGCCGTCATCCAGGCCGATCTGCGCGACGCCCGCCTTCGGCTGCTCGCCGACGATCTCGTACGCCTGCGGGACGCGCTGCGGACCGAGGTCGCCGACGAGGCGGAGCTCAAGCGGCGCAAGGACAGCGCCGAGGCCGACCTGAAGAAGGCGCTCCAGCGTGAGGCGGAGCTCGAGGACGAGGTGCGCCGCCTCACTCCGCGGCTCCAGCGGGCACAGCAGACGTGGTACGAGCTGTCGCAGCTGGCCGAGCGGGTGCGCGGCACGGTGTCGCTCGCCGACGCCCGGGTCAAGAGCGCGACGGCCGCGCCTCCCGAGGAGCGGCGCGGCCGTGACCCCGAGGACATGGAGCGCGAGGCCGCGCGGATCCGCGAGCAGGAGGCGGAGCTGGAAGCCGCACTCGAAGCGGCCGAGCATGCCCTGGAGGACACCATCGGCCACCGTGCCGATCTGGAGCGGGATCTCGCGGTCGAGGAGCGCCGCCTCAAGGACGTGGCGCGGGCCATCGCCGACCGGCGTGAAGGGCTCGCGCGGCTGACCGGGCAGGTCAACGCGGCGCGCTCGCGGGCCGGCTCCGCACAGGCCGAGATCGACCGGCTCGCCGTGGCGCGGGACGAGGCGGGGGAGCGCGCGGTCGCCGCCCAGGAGGAGTACGAGCAGCTGAAGGCGGAGGTCGACGGGCTCGACGCCGGTGACGCGGAGCTCGGCGAGCGGCACGACGAGGCGAAGCGTTCCCTCACGGAGGCCGAGGGCGCGCTGACCGCGGCTCGGGAAGCGGCCACCGCCGCCGAGCGCAAGCGGGCCGCTGTCGCCGCCCGGCACGAGGCGCTCGCGCTCGGCCTGCGCCGCAAGGACGGTACGGGGGCGCTGCTCGCCGCCAGGGACCGTCTCACGGGGCTGCTCGGTCCCGCGGCCGAGCTGCTCTCGATCACTCCGGGGTACGAGGTCGCCGTCGCGGCGGCCTTCGGCGCGGCGGCGGACGCCATCGCGGTGACCACACCGGCATCGGCGGCGGAGGCCATCCGGCTGCTGCGCAAGCAGGACGCGGGGCGGGCCGCGCTGCTGCTCGCGAGCGCGTCGGAGGCGCCGGGCGCCGACCCCCGTGACGTACGGCCGGGAGGTGCCGAAGGGCCGCCCCTGGTCGCCGAACTGGTGCGCGGTCCCGCGGAGTTGATGCCCGCCGTGCGGCGGCTGCTGCGGGGGATGGTCGCCGTCGGCACCCTTGAGGACGCCGAGGACTTCGTCTACGCCCACCCGGAGCTCACCGCCGTCACCACCGAGGGGGACCTGCTCGGGGCGCACTTCGCGCAGGGCGGGTCCGCCGGGGCGCCGAGCCTTCTCGAAGTGCAGGCGTCCGTCGACGAGGCGGCGGCCGAGCTGGAGCAACTGGCCGAACAGTGCGACGAGTTGGCGCACGCCCAGCAGGTGGCGGGCGAACGGCGCAAGGAAGTCGCCGCGCTCGTCGAGGAGTTGGGGGAGCGCAGGCGCGCCGCCGACCGGGAGAAGTCCTCCGTGGCGCAGCAGCTCGGTGCGCTCGCCGGGCAGGCCCGGGGCGCCACGGGCGAGGCCGAGCGCAGTGCGGCGGCCGCGGCCAAGGCGCAGGAGGCGCTGGACAAGGCGGTCGAGGACGCCGAGGAGTTGGCCGAGCGGCTCGCCGTCGCTGAGGAGGCCCCGGTGGAGGAGGAGCCCGACACCGCGGTGCGCGACCGGCTCGCCGCCGACGGTGCCAATGCCCGGCAGACCGAGATGGAGGCCAGGCTCCAGGTGCGTACGCACGAGGAGCGGGTCAAGGGGCTCGCGGGGCGTGCCGACTCGCTCGACCGGGCCGCGCGCGCCGAACGCGAGGCACGCGCGCGTGCCGAGCAGCGCAAGGCCCGGATGCGGCACGAGGCCGCGGTCGCCGAGGCCGTCGCCCGTGGCGCGCGGCAGCTGCTCGCGCACGTCGAGGTCTCTCTCGTGCGGGCCCAGGAGGAACGTGCCGCCGCCGAGCGCGCCAAGGAGGTCAGGGAGCGGGATCTGACCGCCGAGCGGAGCCAGGGGCGCGACCTCAAGGCGGAGCTCGACAAACTGACGGATTCGGTCCACCGCGGCGAGGTACTCGGTGCCGAGAAGCGGCTGCGCATCGAGCAGCTGGAGTCCAAGGCGCTGGAGGAACTCGGTGTGGAACCGGCAGGACTCGTCTCCGACTACGGCCCCGACCAGCTCGTGCCGCCATCCCCCGCGGCCGAGGGCGAGGAACTCCCCGAAGACCCGGAGCACCCGCGCAACAGGCCCGTGCCGTACGTCCGCGGTGAGCAGGAGAAGCGGCTGAGGTCAGCCGAACGGGCGTACCAGCAGCTCGGGAAGGTGAACCCGCTGGCCCTTGAGGAGTTCGCCGCGCTGGAGGAGCGCCACAAGTTCCTGAGCGAGCAGCTGGAGGACCTGAAGAAAACGCGGGCCGATCTCCTGCAAGTGGTGAAGGAGGTCGACGAGCGCGTCGAGCAGGTCTTCACCGAGGCCTACCGGGACACGGCCCGTGAGTTCGAAGGCGTGTTCTCGCGGCTCTTCCCGGGCGGCGAGGGGCGGCTCATCCTGACCGATCCCGACAACATGCTCGCCACGGGAGTCGACGTCGAGGCGCGCCCGCCCGGCAAGAAGGTCAAGCGTCTCTCGCTGCTCTCCGGCGGCGAGCGGTCCCTGACGGCCGTCGCGCTGCTCGTTTCGATCTTCAAGGCACGGCCGAGTCCCTTCTATGTGATGGACGAGGTCGAGGCCGCGCTCGACGACACCAACCTGCAGCGGCTCATCCGCATCATGGAGGAGCTGCAGGAGGCGTCGCAGCTGATCGTGATCACGCACCAGAAGCGGACGATGGAGGTCGCGGACGCGCTGTACGGCGTCTCGATGCAGGGCGACGGCGTCTCGAAGGTGATCAGCCAGCGGCTTCGCTAGGCGCTGTTCCCGGACCGGGGTTCCGGCTTCGGCCGCCGGGTGCGGGGCGCTCCCGGCTGGTCGCGCAGTTGTCGGCGCCCCCTCGGTGCTCTCCCTCCTTGAGTTCAAGATGTGAACGAACGTCACCTCAAGCGCACCTGAAATTCACAGGAACCCAGGTCTTGACTTCGAAACTTGAAGGCATAGTCTCTGCAACGTTGCTTTTACCTTCAGGTGGTGGGCGGCGTGAAGTTGTGCGCCACTTGAAGTGCTCACCCCCACCCCCGGCGATGTTGCCGGTGGCCCGAGGAGTCCATGTGACCAGCACAACGAAGGCGCCGCAGCCCGAAGGCAGAGAGGCCAGGCCGGACCATCTCGGCCACGTCATCTTCATCACGGCGGCCGCCGCCATGGGCGGCTTCCTCTTCGGCTATGACAGCTCCGTGATCAACGGCGCGACCGTCGCCATCCAGCACCGGTTCGAGGTCGACGCGAACATGCTCGGCTGGATCATCGCGACCGCGCTGCTCGGCTGCGCCCTCGGCGCGGCGATCGCCGGGCGCATCGCCGACCGCATCGGCCGTATCCGCTGCATGCAGATCGCCGCCGTCCTCTTCGCGGCGAGCGCCGTCGGTTCCGCCCTGCCGTTCGCGGCGTGGGACCTGACGATGTGGCGCTTCATCGGCGGCATCGGCATCGGCATGGCCTCCGTCATCGGCCCGGCCTACATCGCCGAGGTCGCACCGCCCGCGTACCGAGGCCGTCTCGCCTCCTTCCAGCAGGCCGCGATCGTCATCGGCATCGCCGTCTCCCAGCTGGTCAACTACGGCATCCTGAAGCTGGCGGACGACGACCAGCGCGGCAAGCTGATGGGCCTGGAGGCCTGGCAGCTGATGCTCGGCGTCATGGTCATCCCGGCCGTCCTGTACGGCGTGCTCTCCTTCGTCATCCCCGAGTCGCCGCGCTTCTTGATCTCCGTCGGCCGTGACGTCGAGGCGAAGAAGGTGCTCGGCGAGGTCGAGGGCACCAAGATCGACCTGGACGCGCGCGTCTCCGAGATCGAGGAGGGCATGCGCCGCGAGCACAAGTCCTCGTTCAAGGACCTGCTCGGCAAGGTCGGCTTCCTGCCGATCGTCTGGATCGGCATCGGCCTCTCGGTGTTCCAGCAGCTCGTCGGCATCAACGTGATCTTCTACTACTCGAACCAGCTGTGGCAGTCGGTCGGCAAGGACCCGAGCAGCTCGTTCCTGTACTCGTTCGAGACGTCGATCGTGAACATCATCGGCACGGTCATCGCGATGATCTTCGTCGACCGCATCGGCCGCAAGCCGCTGGCCATCATCGGCTCCGCCGGCATGGCGCTCGCGCTCTTCACCTGTGCCTGGGCGTTCTCGTACCGCACCGGCTCCGGCGACAACGTCACGCTGCCGAACGCGCAGGGCCTGACGGCGATCATCGCCGCCAACTTCTTCGTGCTCTTCTTCGCCCTCTCCTGGGGCGTGGTGGTCTGGGTCCTGCTCGGCGAGATCTTCCCGAACCGGATCCGCGCCGCCGCACTGGGTGTGGCCGCGTCGGCGCAGTGGCTCGCCAACTTCGCGATCACCAAGACGTTCCCGAGCATGTCCGAGTGGAGCCTGACCGGCTCGTACATCATCTACGGCGCCTTCGCCGTGCTCTCGATCCCCTTCGTCATGAAGTTCGTCAAGGAGACGAAGGGCAAGACCCTGGAGGAGATGGGCTAATCCCCGCTGCCCCTCCTCTGAGGAAGCTGCCCCGGTTCAAGGACCTATTCCTTGAGCCGGGGCAGTACGTTTTCGCAGAAGTGGTGCAGGCTGCGCCATCCCTCGTCCAACGGCATCCCTCCCGAGAGCGGATGCAGTACGAGATTGGCGGCGCCGCCCTGCACATGGGCCACGCACGCGTCGGGCGTGAGGATGCGGTAGACGCCCTCGGCGCGCAGCTCGTCGACCGTCGTGGCGGTGGACTTCACCGCCGAGCGGATGTCCTTGGACTGCCAGGAGGCGTACGTGCGGGCCTCGTGCAGGAAGTGCTGGCCGTGCTCGGCCCAGGTGCGGTCCGGGTCGTCCGCGATGTGCAGGAGGGATGTCTCGGCGGCGGGCATCATCGTCCAGCCCTCGGTGCCGTACTCCGCGAGGCGGTCGTTGTAGTACGCCTCCAGCTCCGGCAGATGGGCGCTGGGGAAGAACGGCAGGCCGAGCCGGGCCGCGCGCCGGGCCGCCGCCTGCGAGGAGCCGCCGACCAGGAGCATCGGGTGGGGCTGGGTGTACGGGCGCGGGGTGACGCGCACGGTGCGGCCGCGGAACTCGAAGGGCTCGCCGGTCCACGCCTGCAGCAGGGTCTCCAGGAGCTCGTCCTGGAGCTTGCCGCGCCGCTTCCAGTCGACGTCGAACGCCGCGTACTCCTCGGGCCGGTAGCCGATCCCCGCCACCGTCACCAGGCGACCGCCGCTGAGCAGATCGAGTACGGCGATGTCCTCGGCGAGCCGCAGCGGATCGTGCAGCGGGCCGATGATCGCGGAGACCGTGACCGCGATGCGCCGGGTCGCGCCGAACACCGCGCCGGCGAAAGTGAAGGGCGAGGGCAGCCAGTTGTTGCCTGCGCCGTGGTGCTCCTCGGTCTGCACGGTGGAGATGCCCCGGTCGTCGGCGTACGTGGCCATCTCCAGTGCGGCCTTGTAACGCTCGCTCAGCGAGGCGGGTGTGGCGTCCGGATCGACGAGGTTGAAACGTACGACTGTGACGGGCATGGAAAACGTCCCCCTTCACCGTGGGCGGGCGAAGAGGGACGTTAGATGACGTGGTGTCAGATGACCAGTGCCCGGGGGCAGTTGTTCCGGATCAGGCGCGGAACGACGCCCGCCTCAGAGGAATGTCAGGCGGAGACCAGCTCCGTCTCGCCCTCGCCCTTGCCCTGGGGGGCCTCGGCGGCCGGGGTCCTCGGCAGCACGGCGTACAGCGCGGCCGCGATGAGGATCGTGGCCAGCCAGCCCAGGCCGTTGCGGCCGATCCAGGAGGTGGCGAGCGGGCCGCTGAACCAGTCGACCTTCGTGAAGAGCAGGCCCATCACCAGGGCGATCGCCCACGCGGTCATGGCCTGCCAGGCGAAGCCCGCCTTGTACCAGTAGGCGCTGGTGTGCTTGGTGTCCATCAGCGCCTCGCCGTCGTACGTCTTCCTGCTCAGCATGTCGATGCCGAAGACGCCGATCCAGGCGGAGAACGCGACCGCGAGCAGCGTGAGGAAGGAGATGAACGAGCCGATGAAGCTGGTGGCCACGTTCATCAGGAGGTAGCCGAAGATCAGGCTGATGATGGCGTTGATGGACACGGCCCACGTGCGCGGGACCTTGATGCCGAGCGTCATCGCGGTGAAGCCCGCGGAGTACATCGACATCGAGTTGATCAGGAGCATGCCGATCAGGGCCATCACCAGGTACGGAACCGCGATCCACGTCGGGAGCAGCTGGCCGAGGAAGGAGACCGGGTCCGAGGCCTTGGACAGGCTCGGCGTGCTGACCGCCATGACCGCGCCCATCAGGACCATCGGTACGACGACGATGCCGGCGCCGCCGATGGCGTTGCCCACCAGGGCCTTGCTGGACGCCTTGCGCGGGAGGTAGCGGGTGAAGTCCGGCCCTGTGGGGACCCAGCTGATGCCGCCCGCTGCGATCACGCCGACGCCCGCGACCATCGCCGCGGTGGAGCCCGCGGACTGCGAGAAGACGTCCGACCAAGGGGTGTTGGCCACGAGGTAGACCAGGACGAGGACGCTGAAAGCGCCGAAGAGGTACGTCGCCCAGGTGTTGCAGACATGCAGGACCTTGCGGCCAAGACCGCTGATGACGAACGTACAGGCGACGAAGGCGATCAGCGTCACGACCGTCAGCCACGTGCTGGACTTCACGCCGAAGCAGATGTCCAGGACGGTGATGATCGCGTACGCGCCCGTCACCGCGTTGATGGTCTCCCAGCCCCAGCGCGCGATCCAGATCAGCGAGCCCGGGAAGAGGTTGCCGCGCTGGCCGAAGACGGCGCGCGAGAGCGTCATGCCGGGGGAGCCGCCGCGCTTGCCCGCGATCGAGATCAGACCGACGAGGCCGTAGCTGAGGAGGGGCGACACGAGGGCGACGACCAGGGCCTGCCAGAAGTTGAGGCCGTTGGTCACGATGAGGCCCGCGCCCATGGTGAGGAGCAGGACGCTGATGTTGGCCGCCACCCAGGTGGGGAACAGCTCGCGGGTCCGGCCCGTGCGCTCGGAGTCGGGGACGGGCTCGAGGCCGCGTGTCTCCAGGGCGCCTTCGGTTTCGGCGGTGGTGCTCATGGGGTGGGGTCCGTGCCTCTCGCTCGGATCGCAACGCCGCGATCCGTCCGTGGGGGTGATCGCGTTGGACTCTACGCGCGTTGATGCGGAGAGCTCCATCGTACTTTAGTCCGAGTAGTGCCCTCTATGAGCTTATGTTCTTTGGAGGAAGCTACAGCCTGGGCCCGTGTTGCCCCCATGGCTGATACTGGGTGGGTTATGGAAATCGTCATCCTTGCTGTAGTCATCGCCGTGGTCGTGATCGGCGCGCTCGGCGGGCTCGTGATCGGCAGCCGCAAGAAGAAGCAGCTGCCGCCGCAGGCCCCGTCGTCCACGCCCACCATCACCGCCCCTCCGGCCGAGCCGCATGTCGGCGACGAGGCCGAGACGCCGCGCGACGAACCGCGCCGCACCATCGAGGAGGTGGAACTCCCGGGCGCCGGAGCACAGGCGCCGGTCGTCACCGAAGAGGCCCCCGAGGCCGCCCCGGAGATCGAGACCCCGGAGCCCACGGCAGGTCGCCTGGTCCGTCTGCGCACGCGGCTCTCCCGCTCGCAGAACGCACTCGGCAAGGGGCTGCTCACGCTCCTCTCCCGCGAGCACCTGGACGAGGACACGTGGGAGGAGATCGAGGACACGCTCCTCACCGCCGACGTCGGCGTCGCCCCCACCCAGGAACTGGTCGAGCGCCTTCGCGAGCGCGTCCGCGTGCTCGGCACCCGCACCCCGGACGACCTGCGCGCGCTGCTCCGTGAGGAACTCCTCACGCTGCTCGGCACGCGCGAGGGCGCGGAGTTCGACCGTGCCGTGAAGACCGAGTCGGGCCTGGAGACGCCCGGCATCGTGATGGTCGTCGGCGTGAACGGCACCGGCAAGACCACCACCACGGGCAAGCTCGCCCGCGTCCTGGTCGCCGACGGCCGCTCCGTGGTCCTCGGCGCCGCGGACACCTTCCGCGCCGCCGCCGCCGACCAGCTGCAGACCTGGGGCGAGCGCGTCGGCGCACGTACGGTGCGCGGCCCCGAGGGCGGCGACCCGGCGTCGATCGCCTTCGACGCGGTCAAGGAAGGCATCGCGGAGGGCGCCGACGTCGTCCTCATCGACACCGCCGGGCGCCTGCACACCAAGACCGGCCTCATGGACGAGCTCGGCAAGGTCAAGCGCGTCGTCGAGAAGCACGCGCCGCTGGACGAGGTGCTGCTCGTCCTGGACGCCACGACCGGGCAGAACGGCCTGGTGCAGGCGCGGGTCTTCGCCGAGGTCGTCGACATCACCGGCATCGTCCTGACGAAGCTGGACGGCACCGCCAAGGGCGGAATCGTCGTCGCCGTCCAGCGCGAGCTGGGTGTGCCGGTCAAGCTGGTCGGGCTCGGCGAGGGCGCGGACGACCTGGCTCCGTTCGAGCCGGAGGCATTCGTCGACGCGCTCATCGGCGACCAGTAGGCCGCGTACGGCGGATTAGGCCGCGTACGGCGGATCAGTAGGAGACGTACGCCAGAGAAATGCCCCACCCCGGGGTGCAGCCGGGGTGGGGCATTTCCGTGTGCGGGCGCTTCTACGCCGGGGAGCGGTGCGCCACGTACGCCAAGGTGCCGAGCACCAGCCGTGCCTGCGGGGGATGGGTCGCCGAATCCAGGTCGGGGGCGCGGAGCCAGCGGACCGGGCCGAGGCCCGCGCGGTCGGAGGGCGGGGCCGTGATGTGCGTGCCGGGGCCCAGGCCGTGCAGGTCGATGCCGGCGTCGTCCCAGCCCATGCGGTAGAGCAGCTGGGGGAGTTCGGCGGCGGCGCCGGGCGCGACGAAGAAGTGTGCGCGGCCCTCCGGGGTGGCCGCCACCGGGCCGAGCGGCAGGCCCATGCGCTCCAGGCGGACCAGCGCCCTGCGCCCCGCGGCCTCGGCCACCTCGATCACGTCGAAGGCGCGCCCCACGGGCAGCAGCACGGCGGCGCCGGGGAACTGGGCCCAGGCTTCGGTCACTTCGTCCAGCGTCGCCCCCGCGGACACCTCGGGAGCGAACTCGATGGGGTGGGCGCCAGGGGCGGCGCAGTCGGCCGCGCCGCAGGAGCAGCGGCCGTCCAGGGCGCGTGCGCCGGGGATGGCGGCCCATCCCCACAGCCCGGTGTACTCGGCCACCGCGGTGCAGTCCGACGCGCGGCCACGCCGCCGTGAACCGGTGCGGGGCTTGTCGGTCCCCCGGATGCCGCCGATCGTGAAGCCCATGCCCCCTCCAACGGGTCGAGCGCGGTGTGGTTACGTGACGGAATCGGATCGTGACCCTGTGCTTTTGTTCAGGCGCCTGACGCCCTGAGGGGGGTGCGCTCGGTCATGCACGCCCCCAAGTGCTCCCTTCCGCCCACCTTCGGTCGTCCACTGTCAAGTCAATCGCTTGTGGCGGGCCGGGAGTTCATTCGAAGGGGTGGCGAATGGTGGCGTTTCCGCGATCGCCCTCGCCGGAGGGGTGATCGTAGGATTACTTTCAGTGCACGGGCCCTGAGTGTTGTGCACTCGTGGGTATGCCGGAGGCAAGTCGGTTTCCTGTTCGATGGGTGACGTTCTCCGGACGGAGAGCCGCAACACGCGGCATTCTGGTAGGGCTTGGCGTGAGACCGCGCGTAAGTGTCTTGAGGGATGGGGGCGTTCCAGTGGGCGGCAATGGCGGAAGTGGTGCGAACGCTGAGAAGCGCCCCAACGAACTGCTCAATTCCTGGTTCGTGCGCAGCGGCTGGTCGAAGGGCGAGCTCGCGCGCCAAGTGAACCGCAGGGCAAGGCAGTTGGGCGCCCATCACATCTCCACCGACACCTCGCGCGTGCGGCGCTGGCTGGACGGCGAGAATCCCCGCGAGCCCATTCCGCGCATCCTCTCCGAGCTGTTCTCCGAGCGCTTCGGCTGTGTCGTCGCGGTCGAGGACCTCGGCCTGCGCGCCGCCCACCAGTCGCCCTCCGTGTCGGGCGTCGACCTGCCCTGGACCGGCCCGCAGACGGTCGCGCTCATCAGTGAGTTCTCGCGCAGCGACCTGATGCTGGCCCGGCGCGGTTTCCTCGGCACCTCGCTCGCGCTCTCCGCGGGCCCCGCCCTCATCGAGCCCATGCAGCGCTGGCTCGTCCCCGGGCCGACGACCCCGGTCGGCGACCCCGAGCCGCTCACACCGTCCCGCAGGCCCGGCCGGCTCTCCAAACCGGAGCTCGACCTCCTGGAGTCCACGACCGTGATGTTCCGGCAGTGGGACGCGCAGTGCGGCGGCGGGCTGCGGCGCAAGGCGGTCGTCGGCCAACTGCACGAGGTGACGGACCTGTTGCAGGAGCCCCAGCCGGAGGCCACGTCCAAGCGGCTCTTCAAGGTCGCGGGCGAACTGGCCGAGCTGGCCGGCTGGATGAGCTACGACGTCGGGCTCCAGCCCACCGCCCAGAAGTACTTCGTCCTGGCCCTGCACGCCGCGAAGGAAGCGGGCGAGAAGCCCCTCGGTTCGTACGTGCTCTCCAGCATGAGCCGCCAGATGATCCACCTCGGGCGGCCCGACGACGCGCTCGAACTCATCCACCTCGCGCAGTACGGAAGCCGGGACTGCGCGAGCCCGCGCACCCAGGCCATGCTGTATGCGATGGAGGCCCGCGCCTACGCCAGCATGGGCCAGCCCGGCAAGTGCAAGCGGGCCGTGCGCATGGCCGAGGACACCTTCGCCGACGCCGATGACTTCGACGAGCCCGAGCCCGACTGGATCCGCTTCTTCTCCGAGGCCGAGCTGAACGGCGAGAACGCCCACTCGTTCCGCGACCTGGCCTACGTGGCGGGCCGCAGCCCCACGTACGCCTCGCTCGCCGAGCCCGTCATGGAGCGCGCCGTCGACCTTTTCGGCAAGGACTCCGAGCACCAGCGTTCGTACGCACTGAACCTCATCGGCATGGCCACGGTCCACCTGCTCCAGCGCGAGCCCGAGCAGAGCACGGTGCTCGCGGGCGAGGCCCTCACCATCGCCAAGAAGGTCCGCTCCGAGCGGGTCAACACCCGCCTTCGCAAGACCGTGGACACCGCCGTGCGGGACTTCGGCGACATCGCCGAGGTCGTGCAGCTCACCGACCAGCTCGCCATCGACATGCCGGAGACCGCGGAAGCGGTCTGACGGCGCCCCACCAGAACTCCGGTCGCGGCCGGACCATCCCGAACTGCCCGACTCGGCTCCCCCACGCCAGGTCAATCGGATGGCCGCCGCGGCCGGTTTGTGTGCTGTGCGCAGGGTATGAAACCGCGCCCCGCCTGACCCGGCAGTTCATGGACGCGTAACACGTACGACCTCTTCGTCACTGCGGCGAAACATCGAGGGGCGCCCCCGGAAACGGCGCTGCGCCAATCTCATGGCGCATAACGGCCCACCCCTCTTGCCCCGCCCGCACGGGCCGCATACGACGACGAGGAGACGCCGATGCCCCCAGGCATCACGATCGCCGCAGACGCCCCGCAGCTGTCTGCCGCCAACACCGGGTTCATGCTCATCTGTTCCGCCCTGGTGATGCTCATGACGCCGGGACTCGCCTTCTTCTACGGAGGCATGGTCCGCGTCAAGAGCACGCTGAACATGCTGATGATGAGCTTCATCAGTCTGGGGATCGTCACCATCCTCTGGGTGCTGTACGGCTTCTCCATCGCGTTCGGCACCGACCACGGCAGCCTTTTCGGCTGGTCCTCCGACTACGTCGGCCTGAGCGGCATAGGGCTCAACGAGCTGTGGGACGGCTACACCATCCCGGTCTATGTCTTCGCGGTCTTCCAGCTGATGTTCGCGATCATCACGCCCGCCCTGATCAGCGGTGCGCTCGCCGACCGCGTGAAGTTCACCGCCTGGGCGCTGTTCGTCGCGCTCTGGGCCACGATCGTCTACTTCCCTGTCGCGCACTGGGTGTGGGGCGCGGGCGGCTGGGCCTTCGAGCTCGGTGTCATCGACTTCGCGGGCGGCACGGCCGTGCACATCAACGCGGGTGCCGCGGCACTCGGCGTGATCCTGGTCATCGGCAAGCGCGTCGGCTTCAAGAAGGACCCGATGCGGCCGCACAGCCTGCCGCTGGTCATGCTCGGCGCTGCGCTCCTGTGGTTCGGCTGGTTCGGCTTCAACGCCGGATCGTGGCTGGGCAACGACGACGGCGTCGGCGCGATGATGTTCCTGAACACCCAGGTCGCCACCGCCGCGGCCATGCTGGCCTGGCTCGCCTACGAGAAGATCCGGCACGGCGCGTTCACCACGCTCGGCGCCGCTTCGGGCGCCGTCGCAGGACTCGTCGCGATCACCCCGGCAGGCGGCTCCGTCTCGCCGCTCGGCGCGATCGCCGTCGGTGCCATCGCCGGTCTGCTCTGCGCCATGGCCGTCGGCCTCAAGTTCAAGTTCGGCTACGACGACTCCCTCGACGTCGTCGGTGTCCACCTCGTCGGCGGTGTCGTGGGCTCGCTGCTCGTCGGCTTCTTCGCCACCGGCGGCGTCCAGTCCGACGCCAAGGGCCTCTTCTACGGCGGCGGCCTCGACCAGCTGGGCAAGCAGGCCGCCGGTGTCGGCGCCGTCCTCGCGTACTCCCTGATCGCCTCCGCGATCCTCGCCCTCCTGGTCGACAAGACCATCGGGATGCGGGTCGGCGAGGACGAGGAGGTCGCGGGCATCGACCAGGTGCAGCACGCCGAGACCGCGTACGACTTCAGTGGAGCGGGCGGCGGCACGGCTCCCCGTACCGCCTCCGTGCCCGGCCCGCCGGCCCAGGACGCCGGTAAGAACAAGAAGGTGGACGCATGAAGCTCATCACCGCGGTCGTCAAGCCGCACCGGCTCGACGAGATCAAGGAAGCCCTCCAGGCCTTCGGCGTCCAGGGACTGACCGTCACCGAGGCCAGCGGCTACGGCCGCCAGCGCGGCCACACCGAGGTCTACCGTGGCGCGGAGTACACCGTCGACCTCGTGCCGAAGATCCGGATCGAGGTCCTGGTCGAGGACGACGACGCCGAACAGCTCGTGGATGTCGTGGTGAAGGCTGCCCGAACCGGCAAGATCGGGGACGGCAAGGTCTGGAGCGTCCCGGTCGACACGGCGGTACGGGTGCGGACCGGTGAACGCGGACCGGATGCGCTGTGAGCTCGGTCGGCGAGGACCGAGCTGCCAGAACTGAGCGGGACTGAGCGGAACTGAGCGGGACTGACAGGAGCTGCTGGGTGACGAGTGTGGACGTACGTACTGAATCGGACTCGGAAGACTCCGGACCCAGCGGCTATGCGGCGGCCCGGCTGCGCCTCCTTCAAGGGGAGGCGCAGTCCGGGCCGCCGCGCCGTTCGGCCCTCGCCGACCTCACGGACGACTGGCTGACCGGGCTCTTCACGGCCGCGGGCGCGCCGAGGGGCGCGTCGCTGGTCGCCGTGGGGGGTTACGGCAGGGGCGAGCTGTCGCCGCGCAGCGACCTCGACCTGCTCCTGCTGCACGACGGCAGCGCGGACGCCGGTGAGGTGGCGGCCCTCGCGGACCGCGTCTGGTACCCCATCTGGGACCTCGGGCTCGCGCTCGACCACTCCGTGCGCACGCCCGCGGAGGCACGCAAGACCGCGGGCGAGGACCTCAAGGTGCAGCTGGGGCTGCTCGACGCGCGGCACGTCGTGGGTGACCTCGGTCTTACCGCCGGGCTGCGCACGGCGGTGCTCGCCGACTGGCGCAACCTCGCGCCGAAGCGGCTGCCGGAGCTGCGCGAGCTGTGCGAGGAGCGGGCCGAGCGGCAGGGGGAGCTGAGCTATCTCCTGGAGCCTGACCTGAAGGAGGCGCGGGGCGGGCTGCGGGACGCGACCGCCTTGCGGGCCGTCGCCGCTTCGTGGCTGGCCGACGCGCCCCGGGAGGGGCTCTCCGACGCCCGGCGGCGGCTGCTTGACGTGCGGGACGCGCTGCATCTGACGACGGGCAGGGCCACGGACCGGCTCGCCCTGCAGGAGCAGGATCAAGTCGCCGCGGAATTGGGTCTGCTGGACGCCGACACCTTGCTGCGGCAGGTGTACGAGGCGGCGCGCACGGTGTCGTACGCGAGTGACGTGACGTGGCGCGAGGTGGGCAGGGTGCTGCGGTCCCGGTCCGTGCGGCCCCGGCTGCGGGCGATGCTGGGGGGCGGCAAGGGTGCTGCTGCCGAGCGGTCGCCGCTGGCCGAGGGTGTGGTGGAGCAGGACGGGGAGGTGGTCCTCGCGCGGGCGGCCCGGCCTGAGCGCGATCCCGTGCTGCCGCTCCGTGCCGCTGCCGCCGCTGCTCAGGCGGGGTTGCCGCTGTCGCTGCACGCGGTGCGCAGGATGGCGGCGGCCGTGCGGCCGCTGCCGACGCCGTGGCCCGCTGAGGCCCGGGAGCAGCTGGTGACGCTCCTTGGCGCGGGGCGTCCGACGGTCGAGGTGTGGGAAGCCCTGGAGGCCGAGGGGCTCATCACCCGGCTGCTGCCCGACTGGGAGCGGGTGCGGTGCCGTCCGCAGCGCAACGCCGTGCACACGTGGACGGTGGACCGGCATCTGGTGGAGACCGCGGTGCAGGCCTCGGAGCTGACCCGGCGTGTGGGACGGCCCGACCTCTTGCTGGTGGCCGGGCTGCTGCACGACATCGGAAAGGGGTGGCCGGGGGACCACTCCGTGGCGGGCGAGATCATCGCGCGGGACGTCGCCGCGCGGATCGGGTTCGACCGGGGCGATGTGGCGGTGCTCGCGACGCTGGTACGTCATCACCTGCTGCTCATCGAGACGGCCACGCGGCGGGACCTCGACGACCCGGCCACGGTGCGGGCCGTCGCGGACGCGGTGGGGTCGCTCGGCACGCTGGAACTGCTGCACGCGCTGACGGAGGCGGACGCGTTGGCCACCGGTCCCGCGGCCTGGTCCGCGTGGCGGGGCTCGCTGGTCGCCGATCTGGTGAAGCGGGTGGGGGCGGTGCTGTCGGGGGAGGAACCGGAGGCGGTGGAGGACATCGCTCCCACTGCCGAGCAGGAGCGGCTCGCGGTCGAGGCGTTCCGTACGGGTGGGCCAGTGCTGGCGTTGCGGGCGCAGACGGAGGGGGCCGAGGACGCTGCCGGGAATCCCGAGCCACTGGGGGTTGAACTGATCATCGCGGTGCCGGACCAGCCTGGTGTGCTGTCCGCTGTCGCGGGGGTGCTCGCGATGCATCGCCTTGCGGTACGTACGGCGGAGCTGCGGGGGGTCGGGCTGCCGTCCGGCCTCGAGGACCCGGTGCTGCTCCTGAACTGGCGGGTCGCCGCGGAGTACGGCTCCCTGCCGCAGGCCGCGCGGCTGCGGTCGGATCTGGTGCGGGCGCTTGACGGGTCGCTGGACATCGCGTCGCGGCTGGCGGAACGGGACGCGGCGTACCCGCGGCGCCGGGGGACGGTGGCACCGCCGCCGCGCGTGACGGTGGCGTCGGCGGGCTCGCGCCTGGCGACGGTGATCGAGGTGCGGGCGCAGGACGCTCCGGGGCTGCTGCACCGGATCGGGCGTGCTCTGGAATCGGCGGGGGTGGTGGTGCGCAGTGCGCATGTGTCGACGCTCGGGGCGAATGCGGTGGACGCCTTCTATGTGACGGAGGCCGAGTCCAAGGCGAAGGCACCGAAGCCACCGACGCCGCTGTCGGGGGAGCGGGCCGCGGGGGTGGCTCGGGCTGTGGAGGAGGCGTTGAGGGGGTAGGGGGCGGTTTCCCCATCCCCCACCTCCCGGAGGGCGAGTGCCACCTGGTCACCCGAGGCGATCGGGTGGGCGGGAGAGGCCAGTTCGGCGGGCCCGACGCCGGTCGGTGATCGGGAGGGGGCGCCCCCGCCACGGGGCAGGGAAACCCGGCCCGGACGCTGCGCACCCACGCGTCCGGCGGTGCGGATACCCTGGAGGGCGACCTATCCGCCCTCCCCCACGCTCAGCTCCGCGCGAGCGGGGGGCGCCCCCTTCGACCCGAGGATTCGCGACCGCCGTGTTCGACACTCTCTCCGACCGCCTCGCAGCGACATTCAAGAACCTCCGGGGCAAGGGCCGCCTGTCCGAGGCGGACATCGACGCCACGGCGCGCGAGATCCGCATCGCCCTGCTCGAGGCGGACGTCGCCCTCCCCGTCGTCCGGGCCTTCATCAAGCAGGTCAAGGAGCGCGCCGCAGGGGCCGAGGTCTCCCAGGCCCTGAACCCCGCCCAGCAGGTCATCAAGATCGTCAACGAGGAGCTCGTCGGCATCCTCGGCGGCGAGACCCGGCGCCTGCGGTTCGCCAAGAACCCGCCGACCGTCATCATGCTCGCCGGTCTGCAGGGTGCCGGTAAGACCACCCTCGCCGGAAAGCTCGGCCTCTGGCTGAAGGGGCAGGGCCACTCCCCGCTCCTGGTGGCGTGCGACCTGCAGCGTCCCAACGCCGTGAACCAGCTGTCCGTCGTCGCCGAGCGCGCCGGCGTCGGCGTCTACGCCCCGCAGCCGGGCAACGGCGTGGGCGACCCGGTCCAGGTCGCCAAGGACTCGATCGAGTTCGCCAAGACCAAGCAGTACGACGTCGTCATCGTCGACACCGCGGGCCGCCTCGGCATCGACCAGGAACTGATGCAGCAGGCCGCGGACATCCGCGACGCCGTCAGCCCGGACGAGGTCCTCTTCGTCGTCGACGCCATGATCGGTCAGGACGCCGTCAACACGGCGGAGTCCTTCCGCGACGGCGTCGGCTTCGACGGCGTGGTGCTCTCGAAGCTCGACGGTGACGCCCGCGGTGGTGCCGCGCTCTCCATCGCGCAGGTCACCGGGCGCCAGATCATGTTCGCCTCGAACGGCGAGAAGCTGGACGACTTCGACGCGTTCCACCCGGACCGCATGGCGTCCCGCATCCTCGGCATGGGCGACATGCTCACGCTGATCGAGAAGGCCGAGCAGACCTTCTCCCAGCAAGAGGCCGAGCAGATGGCCTCCAAGCTGGCGAGCAGCAAGGGCAAGGACTTCACGCTCGACGACTTCCTGGCCCAGATGGAGCAGGTCCGGAAGATGGGCAGCATCAGCAAGCTGCTCGGGATGATGCCCGGCATGGGGCAGATCAAGGACCAGATCAACAACCTGGACGAGCGGGACGTCGACCGCACCGCCGCCATCATCAAGTCGATGACGCCCGCCGAGCGTGCGGACGCGGCGATCATCAACGGCTCGCGCCGCGCCCGTATCGCCAAGGGCTCCGGCGTCGAGGTCAGCGCGGTCAAGAATCTGGTCGAGCGCTTCTTCGAGGCCCGCAAGATGATGTCGCGGATGGCCCAGGGCGGCGGAATGCCGGGCATGCCCGGGATGCCGGGCATGGGCGGCGGCGCCGGCAAGCAGAAGAAGAAGCAGAAGCAGGCCAAGGGCAAGCGGAAGTCGGGCAACCCGATGAAGCGCAAGCAGGAGGAGCAGGAGGCCGCCGCCCGCCGCGAGCAGGCCGGTCAGGAAGGCGGCGCCTTCGGCCTGCCCGCCGGACAGCAGGGGCAGAACTTCGAGCTGCCGGACGAGTTCAAGAAGTTCATGGGCTGACGCCTCACCTCTCGTACGCCGCCTGGGGCGCCCCTCTCCGCGGAGGGGCGCCCCAGGCGTTTTCGGAGCAGGTGCCCGGCCCCTGTTTGTGTCGTAACGTCCCCATATGAGCAACCCTGTGCCGCCGCGCCGGGCGCCCGACCAGCCATGGCGCTCCGAGGGCGCGCCTCCGCCCGAGCCCAAGCCGCCGCCCAAGAAGAAGATGCCGGGCGGGTGGGGCGGGCTCATCCTCACCGCGCTCATCGTCTATCTCATCGCCAACCTCGTGCTCTCCTTCTTCAACGAGGGCGACGAGCCGACGATCTCGTACACGGAGTTCAGCAAGCAGGTCGACTCCGGGAACGTCACGAAGATCTACTCCAAGGGCGACGCGATCCAGGGCCAGCTCAAGAAGGAGCAGGAGAAGCCGGGGGACGAGAAGGGGAAGTACACCAAGTTCACCACCCAGCGCCCCGCCTTCGCCGACGACAAGCTCTGGGACGACCTGACCAAGCACGACGTCACCGTCACCGCCGAGCCCGTCGTCCAGGAACGCAGCTTCCTCTCCAACCTGCTCATCTCGCTCGCCCCGATGCTGCTTCTGGTCGTTCTGTGGATCTTCATCGCCCGGCGGATGAGCTCGGGCATGGGCGGCGGCGCCGGCGGCATGCTGGGCCGCAAGACACCGCCGAAGCCGGTGGAGCTCGAACCAGGTGACAAGCGCACCACCTTCGAGGACGTGGCGGGCATCGACGAGGTCGAGGGCGAGCTCAGCGATGTCGTCGACTTCCTGAAGAATCCCGCCGCCTACCGCGAGATGGGCGCCAAAATGCCGCGGGGCGTGCTGCTCGCGGGCCTGCCCGGCACCGGCAAGACGCTGCTCGCGCGGGCCGTCGCCGGTGAGGCGGGGGTGCCCTTCTTCTCGGCGTCCGCCTCCGAGTTCATCGAGATGATCGTGGGCGTCGGCGCGTCGCGCGTACGTGAACTCTTCGCCGAGGCAAGGAAAGTCGCGCCGTCCATCATCTTCATCGACGAGATCGACACCATCGGGCGGGCGCGCGGCGGCGGCAGCGGGATGGGCGGGCACGACGAGCGCGAGCAGACGCTGAACCAGATCCTCACCGAGATGGATGGTTTCTCGGGCTCCGAGGGCGTCATCGTCCTCGCGGCCACCAACCGCGCCGACATCCTCGACCCGGCCCTGACCCGCCCCGGACGCTTCGACCGGGTCGTCACCGTCAGCCCGCCCGACCGCGGCGGACGCGAGGCCATCCTCAAGATCCACACCCGTGAGATCCCGATGGCCGACGACGCCGACCTCGCACAAGTCGCGCGTACGACACCGGGGATGACCGGCGCCGAACTCGCCAACCTCGCCAACGAGGCCGCCCTGCTCGCGGTCAAGCGCAAGCAGAAGGAAGTGACGCAGTCCGACCTCTCCGAGGCCCTGGAGAAGGTCCAGCTCGGCGCCGAACGGCCGCTGGTCATGCCCGACGAGGAGCGGCGGCGCACGGCGTACCACGAGAGCGGCCACGCCCTGCTCGGCATGCTGCAGCCCGGCGCCGACCCGGTCCGGAAGATCACCATCGTGCCCCGTGGCCGCGCCCTCGGCGTCACGCTGTCGACCCCGGACGCCGACAAGTACGCGTACACGGAGGAGTATCTGCGCGGCCGCATCGTCGGAGCCCTGGGCGGCATGGCGGCCGAGCACGTCGTCTTCGACGCCATCACCACGGGCGCCGAGAGCGATCTCGAACAGGTCACCAACATCGCCCGCGGCATGGTCGGCCGCTGGGGCATGAGCGAGCGCGTGGGCCGTCTCTCCGCGCTGCCGAGCGACGCCCAGCAGGCCTACGGCCTCTCGGCGGCCCCGGGCACCCTCGACACGATCGACCACGAGATGCGGCGGATCGTCGACGAGTGCTACGAGAGCGCGTGCCGGCAACTGAGGGACCACCGGGGGCAGCTCGATGCGCTTGCCGCCGCCCTTCTGGAGAACGAGACGCTGGAGGAGGAAGGGGCGTACCGGGTCGCCGGCATCACGCGGCTCAGGAAGGACGCCGACTAGACCACTTCGGCGGCGGCGGCCGCGTACGGGCTGCGGACGCTGGAGATCACGGATCCGAGGCCGCGGGGCAGGATCGCCCTGACCTGGCGCACGGACGGGCCCACTAGCCCGGCGGCCAGGGTGCTGCTCGACCGGCTTCAGGCAGCGCTGGGCTGAAGCAGGTCCGCTACCGCGTGCGCGCGATCAAGTACCGGAAGACGTTGGGCATCCACACGGTCCCGTCCCGCCGCTTGTGCGGGTGCAGGGCCTCCGTCAGCTCCTTGTCGACCTGCACCTGATCCGTCGCGCCCACCGCCGCGTCGAACAGTCCCGTCGAGAGCAGACCGCGGACCGCGCTGTCCGTGTCCGCGTACCCGAAGGGGCACGCGACGCGTCCCGAGCCGTCCGGCTTGAGGCCCGCCCGCTGGGCCACCTCTTCCAGGTCGTCGCGGAGCGCGGGGCGCCAACTCCCCGTACTGCGGAGCGGGTCGGCGAGCTTGGCCGCCACCTTCAGTACAGAAGAGGTCGTGCAGCGCTCCGGAGGGCCCCATCCGGCGAGGACCACGGGGGTGCCGCTCCCGGTCAGCGGGACGGTGGACTCCAGGAGGCCGGAGAGGCCTTCGGAGTCACCCGCCGTACAGCCGATCGGGTGGAACGCGGTCACCATGTTGAAGGCGGGCACGTCCGGCCCCGACACGTCGTCGGGGCCGCCCTCCACGAGCCGGGTGTCGCCGTACGGCCGTCCGTCCGGGCTCGCGTCGGGCTGCAGGCGTTCGCGCGCCAGGGCGAGCCGTTCGGGTGCCGAGGGGTCCACGCCGGTGACCGACGCGCCCCGTGACGACGCCATCAGGAGGGCGAGTCCGGAACCGCAGCCCAGACCGAGAAGCCGTGTTCCGCTGCCTACGTCGAGTCGTTCGTACACCGCTTCATAGAGCGGAACCAGCATCCGTTCCTGGATCTCCGCCCAGTCACGCGCGCGTGCGCACCGGTCCACGCCACGGGGGGTCGTGCCCGCGTGGGGGAGGTGCGGCTGCGCGAGTGTAGGTGTCATCGAAAGCGCCCCATTCCGCCGAGAGTTGCTGGAGTGTCGTATTCAAACGTTTCGTCCGCCCCCGTGCAGTGCGCTCGCACTCCCCCCGTATGCCAGAGAACTCCGCATCCGTCGCGGCGTCCAGAGGTTGTGGGGCAATGCTTGCGTGCCACCGTCGTGCGCCCCCTGGAGGAATTCAATTCCCGCCCTCCGTAGGCCCGCCGTACCATGCGCGCCATGGCTAAGGCACCTGTTCTCACGCCCCGGGCGGAAGACTTCCCGCGCTGGTACCAAGACCTGATCAACAAGGCGGAGCTGGCCGACAACGGCCCGGTGCGCGGCACCATGGTCATCCGACCGTACGGCTACGGCCTGTGGGAACGCATGCAGCAGGACATGGACGCCCGCATCAAGGAGACGGGTACCCAGAACGCGTACTTCCCTCTCCTCATCCCCCAGTCGTATCTGACCCGGGAGGCCGAGCACGTCGAGGGCTTCGCCCCCGAACTGGCGGTCGTCACGCACGGCGGCGGCAAGGAGCTCGAAGAGCCGGTCGTCATCCGCCCCACCTCGGAGACGATCGTCAACGAGTACTTCTCGAAGTGGGTGCAGAGCTACCGCGACCTGCCGCTCCTGATCAACCAGTGGGCGAACGTGGTCCGTTGGGAGCTGCGGCCCCGGCTCTTCCTGCGGACGTCGGAGTTCCTCTGGCAGGAGGGCCACACGGCCCACGCGACGTACGAGGAGGCACGCGATTTCGCGGCCCGCATCCACCGGGACGTCTACGGAGCCTTCATGCGGGACGTCCTCGCGATGGACTTCGTCCTGGGCCGCAAGACCGCCGAGGAGCGCTTCGCGGGCGCCATCAACACCCTGACCCTCGAAGGCATGATGGGCGATGGCAAGGCCCTCCAGCTCGGCACGAGCCACGAGCTCGGCCAGAACTTCGCCAGGGCCTTCCACACCCAGTACCTCTCCAAGGAGGGCAAGCAGGAGCTCGTCTGGCAGACCTCCTGGGGCAGTACGACGCGGATGATCGGCGCCCTGGTGATGATGCACGGGGACGACAGCGGCCTGCGGGTCCCGCCGCGCCTGGCTCCGGTCCAGGCCGTCGTCCTCGCCATCAAGGGCGACGACGCGGTGCTCGCCAAGGTCCACGAGATCGGCGAGCGCCTGAAGGCCGCGGGCGTGCGCGTCCAGGTCGACGACCGCACCGACACCCCCTTCGGACGCCGCGCCGTCGACTGGGAGCTCAAGGGAGTGCCGGTCCGCGTCGAGGTCGGCCCGCGCGACCTGGAGAACGGCACCGCGATGCTGGCCCGCCGCATCAGGGGAGGCAAGGAGCCGGTCGCGATCGACACCCTCGCCGCCCTGCTGCCCACCGTCCTCGAAGAGGACCAGAAGCTGCTCCTGGACCAGGCCCGCGAGCGCAGGGAGTCACGCACCTCGGACGTCACCACCGTCGCCCAGGCGGTGGAGGCCACGGCCGCCGGCGGCTGGGCGCGCATCCCCTGGGCCACGCTCGGTCCGCAGGGCGAGGCGGAGCTTGCCGAGCACTCCGTGTCCGTACGGTGTCTGGTCACGGAGGACGGGGCGGTGCCCGACGCCGATGAGACCCCGGGTAACGTCGCTGTGGTGGCCCGCGCCTACTGACGGGCGCGCCTCCGGTACCAGCGCGCCCGTTCCTGGCTCGTACGCCTGCCCAGGCAACACAAGCCCCGGTGTGCGGACTTCTTCTACGCGCCGGGGCGTACGCGCTACTACGTACCGGCTTGCCATGACCTGCGAGGCTTCTGGGCAGATCAGCGCACCCGCCCTCGTCTTGACGCATCAATGGCAACTGACGGGTACGTGCAAATTATTTGGGATGCCCCGGAATGGAACCCCTGGGCATCCCGGCTCGTTGTTCACGACGTGAGCACGACACCACCTGTTCTCGCCGCAGAGCTGGCACAGGCGTGGGCCGATATTCAGCGGCACCACCCCGAGCTGCCCGATCTAGCCGCGCCCGAATCCCTGATCGGAGAGTCGTCGTCCGCCTGCGGCGCCGAGCTCTCCTTCGAGCGACTGCTCCATGAGGCAGTCCATGGCATCGCCGCGTCACGCGGCGTACGCGACACCTCACGCGCGGGCCGCTATCACAACCGCAGATTCCTCGCGATCGCCGAGGAGCTGGGCCTTGACCATCCCGAGGAGCCGCACCCCAGCAGCGGCTTCTCGCTGGTCACGCTCAACCCCGAGGCGAGGAAGCGCTACCGCCCGACGATCGAGCGGCTCCAGCGCGCCCTCAAGGCGCACACCGCGGCGACCGCCGCCGACACGGCACGCAGCTTCCGGGGCCCGGCCGCCCGGCACGGCTCCTCCGGGGGCGGCGTCCGTGTCAAGGCGGTCTGCGACTGCGGGCGCAACGTCCGCGTGGTCCCGTCGGTGCTCGCCCAGGCGCCGATCGTCTGCGGTGGCTGCGGCAAGCCCTTCCGGATCCCGGAAGTCGTCGGCGCCGTCGCGGGCTGACGGGGCTGAGCTGGAGAGCTGTGCCGGTCGGGGCACCCGGACCCGTTTCGGGCGCCCCGCCGACGTATGGCACAATGGCTAGCTGTACTCGACAGCCGCATAGGAACCCTCTCGCCTCCGGCTGACGCGTCCATCGGGCACCCCGAGTACCGCAACCCCACGTGGCATCTCGTTGTGCCCAACCACGTCAAGACCAGGAGACACCACTCCAGTGGCAGTCAAGATCAAGCTGAAGCGTCTGGGAAAGATCCGCGCGCCTCACTACCGCATCGTCGTCGCCGACTCCCGTACCCGCCGTGATGGTCGGGCCATCGAGGAGATCGGTCTGTACCACCCGGTGCAGAACCCCTCGCGCATCGAGGTCAACTCGGAGCGCGCGCAGTACTGGCTCTCCGTCGGCGCTCAGCCGACCGAGCCGGTCATGGCGATCCTGAAGCTCACCGGTGACTGGCAGGCGCACAAGGGCCTTCCGGCCCCGGCGCCGCTGCTCGTCGCGGAGCCCAAGGACAAGCGCGCCGCGTTCGAGGCCTTCACCAAGGGCCTCGAGGGCGACGACGCGAAGGGTGAGGCCATCACCCAGAAGGCCAAGAAGGCTGACAAGAAGGCGGACGCGGCCGAGGCTGCGCCCACCGAGTCGACCGAGGCCTGAGCATGCTCGAGGAGGCTCTCGAGCACCTCGTGAAGGGCATTGTCGACAACCCCGACGACGTGCAGGTCGCCTCGCGCAACCTGCGCCGGGGGCGTGTGCTCGAGGTCCGGGTCCACCCGGATGACCTCGGCAAGGTGATCGGCCGCAACGGCCGTACCGCGCGCGCTCTGCGGACCGTCGTGGGCGCCATCGGCGGCCGTGGTGTCCGCGTCGACCTCGTCGACGTGGACCAGGTTCACTGAACCACAGGTAGCACCGGCACGGGCCGGGGAGGGCTTCTGGGCCTTCCCCGGCCCGTAGTCGTTTCCAGGCGTCTGCCGTCGTCAACGGTGACCCTTCCGTAGGCACACGACAGGAGAGAAAGCAGTGCAGCTGGTAGTCGCGCGGATCGGCCGCGCCCATGGCATCAAGGGTGAGGTCACCGTCGAGGTGCGCACCGACGAGCCGGAGCTGCGGCTCGGGCCCGGCGCCGTCCTCGCCACCGACCCCGCCTCCACAGGGCCGCTGACCATCGAGACCGGCCGGGTGCACAGCGGCCGCCTGCTGCTGCGCTTCGAGGGCGTACGCGACCGCACGGGCGCCGAAGCGCTGCGCAACACGCTGCTGATCGCGGAGGTCGACCCGGAGGAGCTCCCGGAGGAAGAGGACGAGTACTACGACCACCAGCTGATGGACCTCGACATCGTCACCAAGGACGGCATCGAGGTCGGCCGGATCACCGAGATCTCGCACCTGCCCTCGCAGGACCTGTTCATCGTGGAGCGGCCCGACGGCAGCGAGGTGATGATCCCCTTCGTGGAGGCGATCGTCACCGAGATCGACCTGGAGGAGCAGCGGGCGATCATCGACCCGCCGCCCGGCCTGATCGACGACCGCGCGGAGATCGCCTCCGCAAGGGACGACGAGGATCCTTCGGGAGACGAAGCCTGATGCGTCTCGACGTCGTCACGATCTTCCCCGAGTACCTGGAACCCCTGAACGTCTCCCTCGTCGGCAAGGCACGCGCGCGTGGACAGCTCGACGTGAACGTGCACGACCTCAGGGAGTGGACGTACGACCGGCACAACACGGTCGACGACACCCCGTACGGCGGCGGCCCCGGCATGGTCATGAAGACCGCCCCCTGGGGCGCGGCGCTCGACGACGTGCTCGCCGAGGGGTACGAGGCCGGGGCCCACGAGCCGGTTCTGGTCGTCCCCACGCCCAGCGGACGCCCCTTCTCCCAGGAGCTCGCCGTCGAGCTCTCCGAGCGCCCCTGGCTGGTCTTCACGCCCGCGCGCTACGAAGGCATCGACCGCCGCGTCATGGACGAGTACGCGACCCGGATGCCCGTCTACGAAGTGTCGATCGGCGACTACGTCCTCGCGGGCGGCGAGGCTGCCGTCCTGGTCGTCACCGAGGCCGTGGCCCGGCTGCTGCCCGGAGTCCTCGGCAACGCCGAGTCCCACCGCGACGACTCCTTCGCCCCCGGCGCCATGGCGAACCTCCTCGAAGGCCCCGTCTACACGAAGCCTCCCGAGTGGCGTGGCCACGGCATCCCGGACGTGCTGGTCAGCGGTCACCACGGCAAGATCGCGCGCTGGCGCAGGGACGAGGCGCTGCGGCGCACGGTCCGCAACAGGCCTGACCTGATCGAGCGTTGCGACCCCGCCGCGTTCGACAAGAAGGACCGCGAGATGCTCTCGATCCTGGGGTGGCGGCCGGGCCCCGACGGCCGATTTGGGCGAGACCCCGAGGCCGTGGAAGAATAGGCCGCTGCTGTACGTCCAGCGTGCGCCCCTGCCACAGGGGGACAGACGCCCGCCCGATGTGAACAGCTATCGAATCCTCATCACGAACTTACCGCTGATGACCTGTGGCATCAGTGAAGAAAGCAGACGATCATGGCTAACCTGCTCGACTCCGTCGACAGCGCTTCGCTGCGCACCGACATCCCGGCCTTCCGCCCGGGTGACACCGTCAACGTCCACGTGCGCGTCATCGAGGGCAACCGCTCCCGTGTGCAGCAGTTCAAGGGCGTAGTCATCCGCCGCCAGGGTGCCGGCGTGCGCGAGACCTTCACGGTCCGCAAGGTCTCCTTCTCCGTCGGCGTGGAGCGCACCTTCCCGGTGCACACCCCGATCGTCGAGAAGATCGAGCTCGTCAGCCGCGGCGCCGTGCGTCGCGCGAAGCTGTACTACCTCCGTGAGCTGCGCGGCAAGGCCGCGAAGATCAAGGAGAAGCGCGACAACTGAGCTCGCGCACGGGTCCACAGCGGGGCCGGATAGCATCTGGCCCCGATGGACACCGAAGCACAGCACACGGAGCGCGACCGCTCCTCCCCACCCACCGATTCCCCGAGCGCCGAGAGCGACGGGGAGTCCGCGGGGGCGGAGGACCGGTCGCGCTCCGCTTTTATGTCGTTCGTCTCCTGGGTGCCCGGCGGCCGCATCACCCTGACGCTGCTGGTCTGCATGGTGTCCTTGCTGCTCGTGAGCACCTTTGTGATGCAGCCGTTCCAGATCCCGAGCGGCTCCATGGAGCCCGCGTTCCGGGTCGGAGACCGGGTACTCGTCAACAAGTTGGCGTACCGTTTCGGTTCCGAGCCGCAGCGAGGTGACGCGGTCGTCTTCGACGGCAGCGGTTACTTCGGGGATGCCGACTACATCAAGCGGGTCGCAGGGGTGGGGGGAGACCGCGTGGTCTGCTGCGACGAGCGGGGGAGGATCAAGGTGAACGGCGAGCCGGTCGACGAGCCGTACCTGTACCCGGGGGATGCCCCCTCCAAGGTGCCCTTCGACGTCGTCGTACCGGAAGGCAGCCTGTTCCTCCTCGGTGACCACCGCGCCGACTCCCGTGACTCCCGCGACCACTTGGGCCAGCCCGGCGGCGGCATGATTCCCCTCGACTCCGTGATCGGCAGAGCCGACTGGATCGCCTGGCCCGTCGGGCACTGGACGTCCCTGGACCGTCCCGACAGCTACGCGCGCGTGCCGGCACCAGGCGGCGCGCATGGGTAACCGAGGGCGGACGCGAGCCGCAAGTCACCGTTCCGACACCAGGCTGCCCACAGGATCCCGGCCCACCACCGGTCCCGTACTCCCCGGAAGGGCCGAGCGGCGCAAGCTCGCGCGGAAGGTCAAGCGGCGCAGGCAGCGCTCGGCGATCAAGGAGATACCGCTCCTCATAGGCGTCGCGCTCCTCATAGCCCTGGTCCTGAAGACCTTCCTGGTGCAGGCCTTCGTGATCCCCTCGGGCTCGATGGAGCAGACGATCAAGATCGGCGACCGTGTCCTCGTCGACAAGCTCACCCCGTGGTTCGGTGCCAAGCCCGAGCGCGGCGACGTCGTCGTCTTCGAGGACCCGGGCAACTGGCTCGAGGACGAACAGACCAAGAAGAAGGACGACCCCGTAGGCGTCAAGCAGGTGAAGGAAGGCCTGTCCTTCATCGGGCTGCTGCCCTCCGACAACGAACGCGACCTGATCAAGCGCGTGGTCGGCGTCGGCGGCGACACCGTGAAGTGCTGTGACAAGAACAAGAAGCTCACGGTCAACGGAGTCCCGCTCACCGAGCCGTACATCAATCCGGGTGATGAGCCCTCGTCCTTCGATTTCGAGGTCAAGGTTCCCGAGGGGCGTCTCTTCGTCATGGGAGACCACCGCTCCGACTCGGCCGACTCCCGCTTTCACCGCACCGAGAAGTTCAGCGGCACCGTCAGTGAGGACAGCGTCGTGGGGCGCGCGCTCGTCATCGCCTGGCCCTTCGACCACTGGCGCAAGCTGGAGGAGCCCGAAACGTACGCGTCAGTGCCCGACGCGGGTGCGGGGTCGGCCACTGCTCTCGGGCCGTCGCATAGGGTGGCACCCGGCGATCGATACGGATTGACCGGACTCCCGACCCCTGCGGAACTCCCGCTCGTTATGGGAGTGGTGGGCCTGCATCGCATCAGGCGCGGGCAGCGGCACGGACTGAGGAGTGGATGTGGGGGATGTGGCGGTCGGCGCACGGTCCGGACACGGTGGGCCCGAGGAGCAGCCAGGGCGATCGGACGAGCCCCAGGACGGGGCCGCAGCGGACGGCGTGAACCCCGGGAGTGACACCGCGGGCGCCGGTCCCGCACCCGGTGACCGGGACGGGAAGCAGGCCAAGGGGGCGAAGAAGCCCCGCTCCTTCTGGAAGGAGCTGCCGCTCCTCGTCGGCATCGCGCTGATCCTGGCCCTGGTGATCAAGACCTTCCTGGTGCAGGCGTTCTCGATTCCCTCGGACTCGATGCAGAACACGCTCCAGAAGGGCGACCGCGTCCTGGTCGACAAGCTGACACCGTGGTTCGGATCGGAGCCTGAGCGCGGCGAGGTCGTCGTCTTCAGGGACCCCGGCCACTGGCTGGACGGTGAGCCGACGCCCGACCCGAACGCGATTCAGCGGGTCCTCGGCTGGGTCGGCCTGATGCCGTCCGCCGACGAGAAGGACCTCATCAAGCGCGTCATCGCGGTCGGTGGCGACACGGTGGAGTGCAAGGGCACCGGTCCGGTGAAGGTCAACGGCAAGGCGCTGAACGAGCCGTACGTCTTCGAGGGCAACACCCCGTGCAGCGTCGACGACCAGGGCGGCCAGTTCAAGATCACCGTCCCCGCGGGCAAGATCTGGGTCATGGGTGACCACCGGCAGAACTCGCTGGACTCCCGCTACCACCAGAACCAGCCCGGCGGCGGCGCCGTCCCCGTGGACAACGTCGTGGGCCGCGCCATCGTGATCGCCTGGCCGCCCACCCGCTGGGCGACGCTGCCCAAGCCGGACACCTTCGACCAGCAGGGCATCAACGCCGCCATGAGCGCGGCACCGGCGGCCCTCGGGCTCGCGGGTGCGGTTCCGCTCGTGCTCTGGCGCAGGCGTCGGCTCACGGTCGCCGCTGTGCAGGACACGAGGGTTTCTGGCGGAGGTACCGCCGGGTAGGGTGCCGTCCCAGATCACCGATCTTCCGCGCTCCTGTTCGTAGGGGCGCGGGGTCGTCTCCGATATGGGGGAGCACTGGGATGAGCAGGACACAACGTACGGACGAGGGCCACGGACGGCTCGGCAGCGTGCTGTCGGGACTTGCCGTGGCCCTCGGCTGTGTGCTCTTCCTGGGAGGCTTCGTATGGGGCGCCATCCTGTACCAGCCGTACACCGTGCCCACCGGCTCGATGACGCCGACGATCGGCGCGGGCGACCGGGTCCTGGCCGAGCGGATGGACGGCAGCGAGGTGCGCCGGGGCGACGTCGTCGTCTTCCGGCAGGCGAGCTGGGGCGATCTGCCGATGGTCAAGCGTGTGGTCGGCGTCGGCGGGGACCGGATCTCCTGCTGCACGGACGGCAAGCTGATGGTCAACGGCAAGCAGGTCGCAGAACCGTATCTCCCCGAGGGCAAGGGCGCCGCGGCCACCGGAATCCCGGCCACCACGGTCCCCAAGGGCAACCTCTTCCTGCTCGGTGACGAGCGCAGCGGCTCCCTGGACTCCAGCGTCCACCTGGGCGACTCCAACCACGGCTCCGTGCCGCGCAGTGCGGTGGAGGGGCGGGTCGACGCGGTGGCCTGGCCGCTGGGCAAGTTCGGGACGCTGGAGCGCCCCGATGGCTTCGCCGACATGCCGGGCGGCATCTCCGCGCCGGGGCCCGTGCGGCTCGTGGTGTGGGCGGTGGTGGCCGGTGCCGTCCTCGTCCTGGGCGGCGCCGCCTACGGTCCGGTGGCCAAGCGGCTGGGCCGCAGGCGTGAGCGTCCGCAGAGCCGTGACCGGTCGGGGGCGACCGCCCGTGTCGGCTGAGGCACAGCCGCTGCGCAGGGTCGCGCGGGTCGTGCTGCTCGACCCGCAGGACCGGATTCTGCTGCTCCACGGCCATGAGCCGGAGGACGCGGCGGACGACTGGTGGTTCACGCCGGGCGGCGGTCTGGAGGGCGACGAGACGCATGAACAGGCCGCACTGCGTGAACTGATGGAAGAGACGGGCATCACCGAGGTCGAGCTCGGCCCCGCCCTGTGGCAGCGGATCTGCTCCTTCCCCTTCGCCGGACGGCGCTGGGACCAGGACGAGCGGTACTTCCTGGCGCGTACGTCACAGACGTCCACGCAGGCCACAGGGCTGACGGAGCTGGAACAGCGGAGTGTCGCCGGAGCGCGTTGGTGGACGTGCCAGGAACTGACCGAGGCACATGAGACGGTGTATCCGACCAGGCTCGCCGAGCTGCTTCGCAGGCTGCTCGACGAGGGTCCTCCGAGCCGGCCCGAGACCCTCGACACGGAAATCGTGTAGAGGCTCCAGGGGCTGACGCACAATAGGGGGACGCACGGCTGAAGGGGAACATGCCATGAGCGCCGAGGACCTCGAGAAGTACGAGACCGAGATGGAGCTGAAGCTCTACCGGGAGTACCGCGATGTCGTCGGTCTGTTCAAATATGTGATCGAGACCGAACGGCGCTTCTACCTCACGAATGACTACGAGATGCAGGTGCACTCGGTCCAGGGTGAGGTTTTCTTCGAGGTGTCCATGGCGGACGCCTGGGTGTGGGACATGTACAGGCCCGCACGGTTCGTGAAGCAGGTACGCGTCCTGACGTTCAAGGACGTGAATATCGAGGAGCTCAACAAGAGCGATCTCGAGCTGCCGGGAGGCTGAGTCCACCGGGCTCGCTTGGCGCACCGGATTTTTTTTGGGCGGGTCTGCTTGGCGGGTTTGTTTGGTGCACCGGCTTCACCGGGTCGGGTGGGCGAGTTATCCACAACGCGTGAGTCGTCCACCAAGATCCACAACGCTCGGGGCTGAGTCCCAGTGTGGATGTCGGAGGTGGTGCCGACATGAACGCACGGGGGGCACTCGGGCGGTACGGCGAAGATCTGGCCGCGCGGCGGCTCGGAGAAGCCGGAATGACGGTTCTGGAGCGCAACTGGCGCGGTGGCAGAACCGGTGAGATCGACATCGTGGCCATGGACGGCGAAGCGCTGGTCGTCTGCGAGGTCAAGACCCGCAGAGCAGGCCTGGTCGGCCCGGGGATCTATCAGCATCCGATGGCGGCCGTGGGCCGGGACAAGGCGGAGCGGCTGCGGCGCCTCGCCGAGCGCTGGATCGAGGAGCGCGGCGGCCCACCGCCGGGCGGGGTGCGGATCGACCTCGTCGGCGTGCTGATCCCACGCCGCGGCGCCCCTGTCGTGGAGCACGCGCGGGGGGTGGCCTGATGGGATTCGCGCGTACGTGTTCCGTGGCGCTGGTGGGCGTCGAGGGCGTGGTCGTCGAGGTGCAGGCCGATCTGGAGCCCGGCGTCGCCGCGTTCACGCTGGTCGGGCTCCCGGACAAGAGCTTGACGGAGAGCAAGGACCGGGTCAGGGCCGCCGTGGTCAATTCGGGCGGGGAATGGCCCCAGAAGAAACTGACGGTCGGCCTCAGCCCGGCTTCGGTGCCCAAGGGCGGCAGCGGCTTCGATCTCGCGGTGGCGTGTGCTGTGCTCGGTGCGGCGGAGCGGATCGACCCGCGGACCCTCGCCGACATCGTGATGATCGGTGAGCTGGGGCTCGACGGGCGGGTGCGGCCGGTCAGGGGCGTGCTGCCCGCGGTCCTCGCGGCGGCGGACGCGGGCTATGAGCAGGTCGTCGTCCCGGAGTGCACGGCGGCCGAGGCCGCACTGGTGCCGGGGGTCTCGGTGCTCGGGGTGCGCAGCCTGCGCCAGCTGATCGCCGTGCTGACCGATGAGCCGGTGCCGGAGGAGGAGCAGGACGAGCCCGGCCGGCCCGACCCGATGCTCGCCGGGCTCTGCGTGCCCGGGACGGGTGTGGGCACGGGGCTCAGCGGCGGTCTGGACGACGCCCTCGCCCTGGACCTGGCCGATGTCGTCGGACAGGCGTCGGCCCGCACCGCCGTGGAGGTGGCGGCGACGGGCGGGCACCACCTCTTTCTGCAGGGCCCGCCGGGCGCCGGAAAGACGATGCTCGCGGAGCGGCTGCCGGCGATCCTGCCCCGGCTGAGCCGGGAGGAGTCCCTGGAGGTGACGGCCGTCCACTCCGTGGCGGGCATGCTGCCGCCGGGCAAGCCCCTGGTGGACACCGCGCCGTACTGCGCGCCGCACCACTCCGCGACGATGCAGTCGCTCGTGGGCGGCGGCAAGGGAATCGCACGGCCGGGGGCGGTCTCGCTGGCACACCGTGGGGTGCTCTTTCTCGACGAGGCTCCGGAATTCAGCAGCCAGACCCTGGACTCGTTGCGCCAGCCCCTGGAATCGGGCCACGTGGTGATCGCCCGCAGTGCGGGAGTGGTGCGGCTGCCCGCGAAGTTCCTGATGGTGCTCGCGGCCAACCCCTGCCCCTGCGGTCGGCACACCCTGCTGGGCGACGGCTGCGAATGCCCGGCGTCCGTCGTCCGCCGCTATCAGGCGCGGCTCTCGGGCCCGCTGCTCGACAGGGTCGACCTCAAGGTCGAGGTGGAGCCCGTCACCCGGTCCGAGCTGGCCGGGTACGGCACGCGGGGCGACTCCACGCAGACCGTCGCCGACCGGGTGCGCGCCGCCCGGGAGAGAGCGGCGGTCAGGCTGACCGGCACCGGCTGGCGGACGAACAGTGAAGTGCCGGGGCACGCCCTGCGCACCCGGTGGCCCGCCGAGCCGGGCGCCCTGGACGCCGCCGAACTGGACCTGGAGCGCGGCTTCCTGACGGCACGGGGGCTCGACCGCGTCCTGCGGGTCGCCTGGACCGTCGCGGACCTCGCGGGACGCGACCGGCCTGCCGCGCAGGACGTGGCCCTGGCGCTGCAGTTGCGTACGGGGGTGTCGCGGGGAGTGCCGATGGCGATCGGGGCGCTGACATGACCCCGGCCTCGGGATCGGCTTCGGGAGCGGCCTCGGGCCCCGTCTCGGAGGAGGAGCGGCTGGCGAGGGCCGCCCTGACCCGGATTCTCGAACCGGGGGATCAGGTGGGCGGGCGGTGGTTGCGGGAGACCGGGGCCGTCGAAGTGGTGCGGCGGCTGGCCGAGGGGGATGAGCGCCTTGACGGGGTGACGCCGGCGCGGTGGGAAGGGCTGCGGGCGCGGGCAGGGAAGGCGCGGCCCGAGCATGACCTGGCGGTGGCGCGGGACGCGGGGGTGCGGTTCGTGTGCCCAGGGGAGGCGGAGTGGCCCGTCCAGCTGGACGACCTGGGGGACGCGCGGCCGGTGGGGCTGTGGGTGCGGGGGCGGCCCAGCCTGCGGATATGGGCGCTGCGGTCGGTGGCCGTGGTCGGCGCGCGGGCCTGCACGGAGTACGGGGCGCACATGGCGGCCGGCCTCGGCGCGGGGCTCGCCGAGAAGGGCTGGGTGGTCGTGTCGGGTGGCGCCTATGGGGTGGACGGAGCCGCGCACCGGGGAGCTCTGGGGGCCGGTGGGGCCACGGTCGCGGTGCTCGCGTGCGGGGTCGACCGGGCCTATCCGCGAGGACACGCCGAGTTGATCAAAAGGATCGCGGAACAGGGGCTGGTGGTGGGGGAGTTGCCGCCCGGCGACCACCCCACGCCCAGCAGATTCATCCTCCGGAACCGCGTGATCGCCGCCCTGACCCGGGGCAGCGTCGTCGTCGAGGCGGCCTATCGCAGCGGGGCGCTCGCCACGGCGCGCAGTGCGCAGGAGCTCGGACGGTTCACGATGGGGGTGCCGGGCCCCGCGACCAGCGGTCTCTCGGCGGGGGTGCATGAACTGCTGCGGGGTGACGGCGTTCTGGTCACCGACGCGGCGGAAGTCGTCGAGCTGGTCGGCGACATGGGCGAGCTGGCCCCGGAGCGGCGCGGTCCCGTCGTGCCGCGGGATCTGCTCGCCCCGGACGCGGCGCGTGTCCTGGCGGCGCTGCCCGCCCGGGGGAGCGCGTCGGTTCGGGAGGTCGCACTCGGCGCGGGCACGGTGGTGGACGAAGCGATCGGTCGACTGTACGAGTTGCGCTCACTGGGGTTCGTCGAACGACACGGCGACGGCTGGCAGTTGACACGCCAGGCGATTGTGTCGGTCTTCCCGGAGGGAGGGGGTTCGTGACCGAGTGTGTTCGGCCGTCTGGATGAACCCCCGACGGCCTTGGAAAGACCCGCAGTTGGCCCTTCGGAGTCGTCACGGAGGGCGACGAGGGGAACTCGGTGGGGCGTCCAGCGGAACGTATCTGCGTACGCGGGATCCCCTACTGTTCGCACACTGCGACACTCCAGTCACGCTACGCTCACAAGGATTCCGACGCGGACAGGCAATCACAGGCAAGCAGACGGCAGACGGACAACCTCATTCACTTCACGCAATCTCACCACCTAGCGGGCGCGGGCGAATCCATCGGCTCGCGCGACCTCACCAGTTCACGGCAGAACGGCTCAAGGCGACGAATGCCCCAGCACACCTCAGGGTCCGATCGGGCGGCAGCTCCCCCCGCCGCCCGTAGTGGCGAGCGGGAGCGGCCCCCCGCGCCCTCGTCGCTGGACGAGCTGTGGCGGTCGTACAAGGAGACGGGGGACGGGCGGCTGCGCGAGCAGTTGATCCTGCACTACTCGCCGCTGGTGAAGTACGTCGCGGGACGGGTCAGCGTGGGGCTGCCGCCCAATGTCGAACAGGCGGACTTCGTCTCGTCCGGGGTGTTCGGGCTGATCGACGCGATCGAGAAGTTCGACATCGAACGGTCCATCAAGTTCGAGACGTACGCGATCACCCGCATCCGTGGCGCGATGATCGACGAACTCCGTGCGCTCGACTGGATTCCCCGGTCCGTGCGGCAGAAGGCGCGCAACGTCGAGCGGGCCTACGCCACGCTCGAGGCGCAGTTGAGGCGGACGCCGTCCGAGAGTGAGGTCGCCCAGGAGATGGGCGTCGCGCTGGAGGAACTGCACGCTGTTTTCAGCCAGTTGTCGCTGGCGAACGTGGTGGCTCTGGAGGAGCTCCTGCACGTCGGCGGCGAGGGCGGCAACCGGCTGAGCCTGATGGACACGCTCGAGGACACCGCGGCCGACAACCCCGTGGAGGTCGCCGAGGACCGCGAGCTGCGGCGGCTGCTCGCGCGCGCGATCAATACGTTGCCGGAGCGGGAGAAGACCGTCGTCACGCTCTACTACTACGAAGGTCTCACGCTCGCCGAGATCGGCAATGTGCTCGGTGTGACGGAGAGCCGGGTGAGCCAGATCCACACGAAATCGGTGCTCCAGCTGCGGGCGAAGCTGGCGAGTTTCGGCCGCTGAGCGCGCTGAATCGTCCCTGCCCCCGGCCTGTGCGGTGCGGTGAGGGCGTGGGGTTCTTCGAGGTGGATCGACTCCCGTCCTGGCGGTCACGTCCGTAGAGTGGAGGGCGTGCCAAGGATTCGAGCGGCCTCTGTGGCCGAGCACCGGTCGATGCAGCGCGGCGCCCTCCTGGACGCCGCGCGGTCCCTGCTGTCCGAGGGCGGTACGGAGGCGTTGACCTTCCCCGCTCTCGCTGAGCGCACGGGCCTCGCGCGGTCATCCGTGTACGAGTACTTCCGGTCGCGTGCCGCGGTCGTGGAAGAGCTCTGCGAGGTTGACTTCCCCGTCTGGGCCGCGGAGGTCTCGGCGGCGATGGAGGGTGCGGAATCAGCCGAGGGCAAGGTCGAGGCGTACGTCAGGCGGCAGCTCGATCTGGTGGGGGACCGGCGGCACCGAGCGGTCGTCGCGATCTCCGCCGCCGAGCTGGACGCGGGGGCGCGGGAGAAGATCCGTGCCGCGCACGGTGGGCTCGTCGCCATGATCGGTGAGGCGCTGCGTGACCTGGGGCATGCCGAGCCCCGGCTCGCGGCGATGCTTCTGCAGGGTGTCGTGGACGCGGCTGTGCGGCGGATCGAGCTGGGCGCCGCCGAGGATCCCTCCGCCATCACCGAGGCGGCCGTCGCCATGGCGCTGCGGGGTGTGCGGGGCTGAGGACCCGCCCGTCGGCTTCTGGCACCGGTTCGTCGGCTTCTGGCGCCAGCGCGTTGTCCTCTGGCATCGGTACGTCGACCTCTGGCACCAGCGCGTTGCCCTGCGGCACTGGTTTCGTCGACCTCCGGCGTCAGCGCGTTGTCCCCCGGCACGGCCACGTTGACCTCTGGCACGGGCACGTCGTCCTCCGGCGGCAGTACGCCGATCTGCGGCAGCGGCTCGTTGCCCTCCGGCACCGGCACGCCGATCACCGGCAGCAGGCGGGACGCCCCGCGCCGCAGGAGCCACGGCGGCATCAGTGACAGCGGGTCCAGGTATGCGTCGCCCCTCAGCAGGCCCCAGTGCAGGCAGCTGCCCGGACAGTGGGCCGTGGGGAGTTCCAGCACCCCCAGTGCCTCGCCCGCCGTCACCTCTGCGCCCTTCTTGACCGTGGCCCGCACCGGCTCGTACGTCGTGCGCAGCGGTGGATCGCCCGTGCCCGCCAGCTCCACCGCGATCACTCCCCGGCCGGCCACCCGGCCCGCGAAAGAGACCCTGCCCGGAGCCGCCGCCCGGACCACCGCGCCCGGCGGCGCCGTGAGGTCCACGCCCCGGTGGCCCCGGCCGTACTCCGTCGCCGGAGGTTCCCAGCCCCGCACGACAGGGGGCCGCACCCCCACGGGCCACGCACCGCCCACCTTCGGCACGGGCTCCCCGCCGGGCAAGCCGTCCACCCCCGGCACCGGCTTCCCGCCGGGCAAGCCGCCCACCCGCAGCACGGGCCCACCCGCAGCGCCCGCGGGCAGGATCACCGCCGTGATCAGCACCACGGTCAACAGCACCAGGCTCAGCTCTCGTCGCATGTGAGACATGCCAGAACCGTCCCGCGTCGGGCCCGTCCGCGGGGATCATGGCGTGGATCTGTGGATGACCAGCTGGTTGTGGACAGCGGCGTCACCCGCTGCCTCGCGGGTCCCGTACACTTCTTGTGGCGATCCGGGTCACCGGGTCGACTTCGCACGCCCCGACACCAGGCCCTGAAAAGCCAGGTGCCAGCGCCTCTCGGTCCTTTGTGGCACGGCGCATCGCGGGCGTCAGGCGCGACCGCCGTCCGGCGGACGCGGCACAACCGAGAACACCTAGGAGTACGGCCATGGCCGTCGTCACGATGCGGGAGCTGCTGGAAAGCGGCGTCCACTTCGGTCACCAGACCCGTCGTTGGAACCCGAAGATGAAGCGCTTCATCTTCACGGAGCGCAACGGCATCTACATCATCGACCTGCTCCAGTCGCTGTCGTACATCGACCGCGCCTACGAGTTCGTCAAGGAGACCGTCGCCCACGGCGGCACGGTCATGTTCGTCGGCACGAAGAAGCAGGCGCAGGAGGCCATCGCCGAGCAGGCGACCCGCGTCGGCATGCCCTACGTGAACCAGCGCTGGCTGGGCGGCATGCTCACCAACTTCTCGACCGTCTACAAGCGCCTGCAGCGCCTGAAGGAGCTCGAGCAGATCGACTTCGAGGATGTGGCCGCGTCCGGCCTCACCAAGAAGGAGCTGCTCGTCCTCTCCCGCGAGAAGGCCAAGCTGGAGAAGACCCTCGGCGGTATCCGCGAGATGTCCAAGGTGCCCAGCGCCGTCTGGATCGTGGACACCAAGAAGGAGCACATCGCGGTCGGTGAGGCCCGGAAGCTCAACATCCCGGTCGTCGCCATCCTCGACACCAACTGCGACCCCGACGAGGTCGACTACAAGATCCCGGGCAACGACGACGCGATCCGCTCCGTCACCCTGCTCACCCGCGTGATCGCCGACGCCGTCGCCGAGGGCCTCATCTCCCGTTCCGGCGTGGCCACGGGCGACCAGAAGCCGGGCGAGAAGGCCGCCGGCGAGCCGCTCGCCGAGTGGGAGCGCGACCTGCTCGAGGGCGAGAAGAAGGCCGACGAGCCCAAGGCCGACGAGCCGAAGGCCGCCGAGGCCGAGGCCGAGGTTCAGAAGTCCGCCGAGACGGAGAAGGTCGCCGACGCCGAGCAGGCCGAAGCCCCCGCCGCCGCGGCTGACGCCGAGGCCCCGGCCGCGGACGCCGAGCAGGCCTGACCTTCACAGGTTCGGTAGTTGACGGCGGGGGCCTGCAGGCCCCCGCCGTTCACCCGTAGATCTTTCCGACCGTCGAGAGAGAATTTCAGGATCATGGCGAACTACACCGCCGCTGACGTCAAGAAGCTTCGTGAGCTCACGGGCGCCGGCATGATGGACTGCAAGAAGGCGCTCGACGAGGCCGACGGCAGCGTCGACAAGGCCGTCGAGGCCCTGCGCATCAAGGGCCAGAAGGGCGTCGCCAAGCGTGAGGGCCGCTCCGCCGAGAACGGCGCCGTGGTCTCCCTCATCGCTGACGACAACACCTCCGGCGTGATCGTCGAGCTGAAGTGCGAGACGGACTTCGTCGCCAAGGGCGAGAAGTTCCAGGCCGTCGCCAACTCGCTCGCCGAGCACATCGCCAAGACGACCCCGGCCGACCTCGAGGCGCTCCTCGCGTCCGAGATCGAGGCCGGCAAGACCGTCCAGGCGTACGTCGACGAGGCCAACGCCAACCTCGGCGAGAAGATCGTCCTGGACCGCTTCGCGCAGTTCTCGGGCGCCTTCGTGACCGCGTACATGCACCGCACCATGCCCGACCTGCCCCCGCAGATCGGTGTCCTGGTCGAGCTGGACAAGGCCGACGCCGAGCTCGCCAAGGGCATCGCGCAGCACATCGCCGCCTTCGCGCCGAAGTTCCTCTCCCGTGAGGACGTCCCGGCCGAGCTCGTCGAGACCGAGCGCCGCGTCGCCGAGGAGACCACCCGCGCCGAGGGCAAGCCCGAGGCCGCGCTGCCCAAGATCGTCGAGGGTCGCGTCAACGGCTTCTTCAAGGAGGCCACCCTCCTCGGTCAGCCGTACGCGCTCGACAACAAGAAGTCCGTCCAGAAGGTCCTGGACGAGGCCGGTGTCACCCTGAAGCGCTTCTCGCGCATCAAGGTCGGCATCTGAGTCCGTACCGCGATCGACGGTAGACCCCGCTAGGGTCGACAGCGGTCGCCCGCGTACCCCACGCAGTACGCGACGTACGACCGCAGATCTGACGAGGAGGCCATTGCCGAGCATGGGATGCGAACAACACCCCACCGGCAGTGGCCTTCTTCGTATGTGCGCCGAGCAAAAAGAAGCGAGAACTCCATGACCACCAAGGCCGACACAAACAGTGGTGACGACAAAGTCGCCGGTCGTTTCCTGCTGAAGCTCTCCGGTGAGGCATTCGCCGGCGGGGGCGGCCTTGGCGTCGACCCCGATGTGGTGCACGCGATCGCCAAGGAGATCGCCGCGGTCGTCCGTGACGGTGCCCAGATCGCGGCCGTCATCGGCGGCGGCAACTTCTTCCGCGGCGCGGAGCTGCAGCAGCGCGGCATGGACCGTGCGCGCTCCGACTACATGGGCATGCTCGGCACGGTCATGAACTGCCTCGCCCTCCAGGACTTCCTGGAGAAGGAAGGCATCGAGTGCCGCGTGCAGACCGCCATCACGATGGGCCAGGTCGCGGAGCCTTACATCCCGCTGCGCGCCGTGCGGCACCTGGAGAAGGGCCGTGTGGTCATCTTCGGCGCCGGTATGGGCATGCCCTACTTCTCCACGGACACGACCGCCGCGCAGCGCGCCCTGGAGATCGACGCCGAGGCCCTGCTCATGGGCAAGAACGGCGTCGACGGGGTCTACGACTCCGACCCCAAGACCAACCCGGACGCGGTGAAGTACGACGCGCTCGGCTACGGCGAGGTCATCACCCGCGACCTGAAGGTCGCCGACATGACCGCGATCACCCTGTGCCGCGACAACAAGCTGCCCATCCTGGTCTTCGAGTTGCTGTCCACCGGCAATATCGCCCGTGCCGTCAAGGGTGAGAAGATCGGCACACTCGTGGGCGACGAGGGCACCCGCGCCTGATCCCGGCGACGCCCCCGAGGGATGGACAAAGCCCTGCCGGTCGGACACGGTGCAGGGAAAGAGACGCGACGCAGCCGACGCCCCATGGACTCCCCCTACTTCACCGTGTGGGGGCGCCCCCAGCCCACTCACAACACGCAGGAGCAAGTGGTGATCGAAGAGACCCTCCTCGAGGCCGAGGAGAAGATGGAGAAGGCCGTCGTGGTCGCCAAGGAGGACTTCGCCGCGATTCGCACAGGCCGTGCGCACCCGGCGATGTTCAACAAGATCGTGGCTGACTACTACGGCGCCCTTACGCCGATCAATCAGCTCGCCTCGTTCTCGGTGCCCGAGCCGCGGATGGCCGTGGTGACCCCGTTCGACAAGAGCGCGCTGCGCAACATCGAGCAGGCGATCCGCGACTCCGACCTCGGCGTCAACCCCAGCAATGATGGAAACATCATCCGGGTGACGTTCCCCGAGCTGACGCAGGACCGCCGCAAGGAGTACATCAAGGTCGCCAAGACCAAGGCCGAGGACTCCAAGATCTCGATCCGCTCCATCCGCCGCAAGGCCAAGGAAGCGATCGACAAGGCGATCAAGGACGGCGACATCGGCGAGGACGAGGGCCGTCGCGCGGAGAAGGAGCTCGACGACACCACCGCGAAGTACGTCGCCCAGGTGGACGAGCTGCTCAAGCACAAGGAAGCCGAGCTGCTCGAGGTCTGAGGGCTCGTGGTCTGAGGACTGAGGAATCCGATCCGTGAACGACTCTTCCTGGGGGGCGCCTCCCAGAACCGGGTACTGGGGGCCGCCCGACCAGGGCCCTGCTCAAGGGGCTGTCCCGGCAGGTCCCGCGTACGATGCGCATGACGCCCTGTATCCAGCAGAGACGCAGCCCATGCCCATCGTGCCTGACATGCCTGAAGTACCCCAGGAGCCCATGCCCAGCGCATCACAGCCCGCCCCCGAGGCGCCCCGTACGCCTCAGGCGCCGCAGGCACCTCAAGCGCCTCAGGCACCCAAGGCGCCGCAGAAGAAGAGCGCGGGTCGTGATCTCGGGGCGGCCATAGGAGTCGGCGTGGGGCTCGGCGCGGTGATCGTCGCGTCGCTCTTCATCGTGAAGGCCGTCTTCATCGGCGTCATAGCGGTCGCCGTCGTGGTCGGTCTCTGGGAGCTCACCTCGCGGCTCGAGGAGCGCAAGGGCATCAAGGCGCCGCTGGTCCCGCTCGCGGTGGGCGGCGCCGCGATGGTCGTCGCCGGGTACGTCCGCGGGCCCGAGGGCGCCTGGGTCGCCATGGCGCTCACCGCGCTCGCGGTGCTCGTCTGGCGGATGACCGAGCCGCCCGAGGGCTATCTGAAGGACGTCACGGCAGGCGTCTTCGCGGCGTTCTACGTCCCGTTCCTCGCGACGTTCGTGGCGATGATGCTCACCGCGGACGACGGCGCGATGCGGGTGCTCACGTTCCTGCTCCTGACCGTCGTCAGCGACACCGGTGCGTACGCGATCGGCTGGCGCTTCGGCAAGCACAAGCTGGCGCCGCGCATCAGCCCCGGCAAGACCCGTGAGGGTCTGGTCGGAGCGGTGACGTTCGCGATGGCGGGCGGCGCGCTGTGCATGGAGTTCCTGATCGACGGCGGCACGTGGTGGCAGGGGCTGCTCATCGGCCTCGCCGTCGCCGCGAGCGCCACGCTCGGTGACCTCGGCGAGTCGATGATCAAGCGTGACCTCGGCATCAAGGACATGGGCACGCTGCTCCCCGGCCACGGGGGCATCATGGACCGCCTCGACTCGCTGCTGCCGACCGCGCCGGTGGTGTGGCTGCTGCTTGTCATCTTCGTGGGGTCCGGCTGACCTGCGCCTGGCTGTACGTGAAGGGCTCGCTGTCTATGGGACGGCGGGCCTTTTTCGCGTGCGCCGGCGGTCGGGGCGGCTAAAGGTTCCTCAGCGCCGTGCTGATCAGGGCCGTCACCGACTCCAGATGGTCCGGCGGAGGCGCGCTGTCCGTGGTGCTGTCCGTGGTGAGGACGAGGGTGGCGTACGGAGGAATCGGGACCTGGAGGCGCGGGCGGGCAGGGGCGGGGGCCGCAGGGGTGAGGTGCAGGACGGCTTCCCTGCAGCCGAGCACCGGGGGCGCGTGCTCGGCGACCGACTGGACGAGGGCGGTGGCCGATGCGGCCGTGGCGACCGCCCGGACGAGCGCGTGCAGGCGGTCGAGCCTGGCGTGGGCGGCGGCCAGGGACGCGGTGAGCTGCATGCGGTCCTCGGTGGCGCGGAAGCGCAGCGTGCGCTCGCGTTCGAGGGCGTTGACGCGCTCCTTGAGGGTGAGGAAGCGGTCGCCGGGGTCGATGCGGACGGCTCGCACATGCACGGTCAGGGTGGGCATCCACTGGGCCCTGGCACCGAAGCAGCGGCAGCGCAGCCGCGCGCCGTCGAAGCCGTGCAGGGTCAGGCCGGCCGGTGTCGGATGGCCGGTGCGCAGCCACTGCCGGACGATGCCGGCGACGTCCTCGGCGGACTCGGAGACGAGTTCGCTCAGGGGTATGGCGTCCCCGACGCCCGGAAGCAGCCGGGCCGCCGCGGGATTCGCGGCCAGGACGCGCGTATCGGCGGCGACGAGCAGGACCGGCTCCGTGAGCAGTCCGGTGATCTTGCGGAAGAGCGTCAGGGAGTCGTCATCACGGGTCACAGGGCATCGCCGTAGTACTCGCGCCCTGTGGCCTGTTCCGCGTCGGAAGGCGGCCGGAGGTGCACCACGACCCGACAGCCCACGTCCCAGCGGGCGATGGTCTTCTCCAGCTCCACGCGGGCGTAGCCGAGGTTGTCCGCGGCGATCGTCCCGAAGACGTTCGACGTCATCATGCACATGGACGGGCGGCCCACGACCTTCTCGCCGAACGGGCAGACGCGATTGCCGAGGACGATGCGCCGGTCGTCCTCCTCGATGACGTAGAAGTCTCCGCCGAGGCGTCTCTTGAGGTCCACCATGACCTTTGCGACCTGCGCGCGGTCCAGACGGTCGACCGAGAGCGCCTTCGTGTACTGGCTGTTGATGTCGTCGCCGATGGTCTGGCTGACGAGGCTGACGTAGCCCGCCGCCTCCTCCAGGCCGACCACGTCCTCGAGCACGCGTGCCAGTTCACGGATCAGGCTGCGCATGAACACGTCGCGGTCGAGGGCGATGGGTGCTTCGGACGGTTCCACTGAGGGGCCCCCTCGCCGTGGAGTCACTCGGCACGCAACTCTCACCTTGTGTCATCGAATGATGGCGCACTGTGATATGCGCTGTCGACCGACTTCGTCAGGCCGCCGGATGCGGGCAAGGACGGAAAAAGGGATGGACGCTGTGATCACAGCGGCCTTAGTCTCGCCCGGTCCCAGCCTTCACGAGTTCGAAGAGGTGCATTTGATGACGGTCCAGGTAATCGCGGCCCACTCCCGTCGGCCGCTCTGCCCAACCGTTCTCACCTCCACGGACCGAAGGAATCCCCGTAGTGGATCTGCCACGTAGCTTCACCATCCGCGAGAGCAGTCATCGCGTCTGCAACCCGTTCACCAGCGAGAAGCTGGCCATCCTGGGGCAGGCCATCAGCCCGTCGCCGGGCGCTCGCATGCTCGACCTCGCCTGCGGCAAGGGCGAGATGCTGTGCACCTGGGCCCGCGACCACGGCGTGACCGGCACTGGGGTGGACATCAGCACCGTCTTCCTCGAGGCTGCCCGCGCGCGGGCAACCGAGCTGGCCGTCGCCGACCGGGTCGGCTTCGTGCACGCGGACGCATCGGGCCATGTCGCCGACGACCCCGTCGACATCGCGGCCTGCGTCGGCGCCACCTGGATCGGCTCCGGCGTCGCAGGGACCGTCGATCTCCTGCGACGCAGTCTCGTTCCCGGCGGCATGATGCTGATCGGCGAACCGTACTGGCGCCGCGAGCCTCAGGACCAGGCCACCGTCGAGGGCTGCCACTTGACCCGCAAGGACGACCTGCTCCCGCTGCCGGAGCTGCTGGAACAGTTCGGGGCACTGGGCTGTGATGTCGTCGAGATGGTCCTTGCCGACCAGGACAGCTGGGACCGGTACGTCGCGGCCCAGTGGCTCAACACCCGCCGCTGGCTGGACGCCAACCCCGACGACGAGCTCGCCGACGAATTGCGCACGGAACTCGCCACGGGACCCGTCCAGTACGCCCGGTACCAGCGCGAATATCTCGGGTGGGGCGTGTTCGCCCTGATGAACCGCTGACGCGGGGCCGCTGACGCGGGGCCGGTGAGGCGGGTCCGCTGACGCGGGGCCGCGGACACACCACTCCGAGTGAGCCCCGGCGTCATCTGCCGGGGCTCGCTTGCGTGGGCGCCACGGTCAGATCAGGTCACGTGTTCGAATGTCTGTGCGCCACCGATGGACGGTGGCGGACGATCACGGCCTTGGGCGCTCGCGCGGCGGCCTGACCACCAAGCTCCATCTGGCCGTCGAGCAAGGCCAGAAGCCCATGTCTATCGTGATCGTCGCCGGACAGCGCGGCGACTCTCATCCGCTGCACCATCCCGCACCGGGCTGTGGCCACGAGATGCGACAAACTCGCGGTCCGCTACGAGGCCACCGTCCTCATCGCAGCCATCGACGAGTGGCTGTGACCAGCAGCTCGCGATTGCCCCGGTGGCCTTTCATTGATTCCCCACCTCAAATGCCTGGGCGACGGAGAGGCTGTCCTCATAGATATGGTGCCGGGTGACAAGGCCGTCTTCGACGGTGAGATGCAAGGCGAACCGCGCGTGATACGCACGGCCCGTGGGCCGGGCGGTCTGACGGATCTCGCCGAGCACGACCGCGTCGTTCCCGTCGATGAGGATGCGCTCGACCTCAGTCGCCACGTACTCCGGCACGTGGTACTCGGCAAGCTCGCGATAGTGGGCGGCCGCGTCGGCCCGGGTGAACCGGTGACGGATCCACGGAGTGGCAGTACGGCCGTGCTCGGCCTCCGGCCAGTCGAGTTTCCAATCGCCCTGCTCGGCGTACAGCTCGGCGATGCGCTCGGGGTCGCCCTCGCCGATTCTGCGCAGCAACTCCTCAACCACAGTGCGCGTGTTTGTAGCTGCGGCAATGGACATGGCTGACCTCTCCGTCCTGGTCCGCGTCCTCCGACGCGGAGAGATCGCTAATCCTGTCCGTGCAGGCACACCGAGTCGATTACCTCTGAAGTAAGGCAAGCCCACCACCAAGATCCACTTCCGATACACGTCCTAGCGGGGTGTGCGCCGGACGTACCCGGCTCGTATCGCGCAGCTCTCGTGCAGTCGTACCGTGATGCCGCCAGCCGAGATAGAGACCTTCGCGAAGGTTCTGACTTTCTGGCCTTGGGTGATCGGCTGATCGCAGTGCCCGCAGAACCATGTACCTGCGCTCATCGTCGCGCCTCCCTCAGTGTCCGCCGCAGAGCGCTGCCTTCGATGCAGCGGGCGGCTTCGTCGGCGCACTGCTCGCAGCTCTGTATGTGGGCGAGGAGCTCCAGGTACGCGGGCCGGGAGGCGCAGAGTCGGCAGGAGCGGGGGAACCAGACGAAGTCGTCTTTCCCCCTGCGCTCGCCGAGCTCTACGGCCGTCGCCGTGCAGAGAGCGACGGCGCACCAGACGCAGGCACGGCCGCACGTCTGCGCCACGGACAAGGCGGCAGGGTCTGGTACTTCGACCGGCCGCGTGCGAAGTGTGCTCGTTCTGCTTCCCGCGCCGGATGCTGGGCCCGTACTCTCGCCCATGTCGACTCCATCTCAGTCGGCCATGCCTCGGGACCGTTCACGCGGTCGCCGGGGCGCTGTACGACTCATGGAATCGGTGCGCTACACAGAGTGACAGGGATGTGGCGTCCTACTTTTGCGACGTTATTCGACAACTCCCAGGAACTCGGCCAATGACCGTAGCCCGGCAGGGTGGTTGGGAAGCGACCACAGGTCACGCACGATGGCTACGGCCAACGTGTGGTGCTGCATCCAGGTCGGAGCCACACGACGCAGCGACTCAAGAGACTTCACAGCCTCTCCCGCGCACCCAAGGTCCGTATGGGCTCGGGCTACGTCCAGCAACAGCCACGTCCGCCATGATGGCGGGGTGTCCTTGCTCAGCCGCATTCCCCTGGCCAGCTTCAGGGCCTCTTCGGGATGCCCGTACTGGACGGCCAGGCGGACGCGCTCGGTACGCACCGATGACGGGCTGAAAACGCTGACCATGCGGCTGTCGCTACCCTGCGGCAGCTTGGCCACGCGGGCGGCTTCTTTCTCGGCGTGCGCCATCAACGCAGCTGCCCGCTCATAGTCGTTGCTGCGCGCGGCCGACGTGGCGGCGGACATGGTGAGCGCACCCCAGACCTTCAGCCCGTCAGCGGTCCCCGTGTGCCCGCTGTCCTTGGTGTCGTCGGCGGCGTGCAGGGCGATGCTCAGGGCGTCCCCGAGGCGCCCTTGCCGCTGGTACGTCCACGCAACGGAGTTGACGATCATGGGGCGTAGCAGGGGGTCGGAGGATCGCCCCGCGGCGTCTATGGCGCGCTCCAAACTGATGAGCGCTAGGTCTGTCTTCCCCATGCGTACGGCGATGTGCCCGGCGAGTTGGAGGACCTTGCCCAGCGCTGCGAAACCGGCTCCCCGATCATCGTCGTTGCTCGCCACCGTGGCCGTCTGCGCGTCCGAGATCATGTCCGGCAGCGCCTGCATCACCGTGTCGAACTCGGCCGAGTGGTACTGCGTCCAGCCATCCGCGATCCGCTCGCGCAGGGCGGTCAGCGAGAAGCCGGGCTCTGGTGGCTTCGGCTCCGGTCCCCAGAGCGCCGGCATGATGGCGCGGCGCACCGCCACGAAGCGCGGCCCGTCGTTCTCTCCCGTCGAGGCGACGGCAGGAGGGTCCCCCAGAAGCGTCGTCAGCTCCACGCCGAGGCCGTTCGCCAAGGCGTGAAGCGTGGGCAAGCGTGCCGAGTGCTTGCGGCGCTGCTCAAGCTGACGGATTACATCAACGGACACGTCCGAGCGCTCGGCCAATTCCTCTTGCGTCAGGCTGGCTAGACGGCGCAAGCGGCGAAGAGTCCGCCCCAGATCTTCGTTTGCCACGCTGCCACCGTACGCGGTTCAGCTCCCGGCCACGGAATGGATCGTCGAGCTGCATGGCATGACCTGCACCGCAGATGACACGGTGGTGGAGTTCGCCATCGGCGTTCATGCGGCCACGCCCTTCGCGTGGTCCAACGACTTCAAGGCGCCCGACTCGGCGCAGGGAAGAAGGCGATAAGGCGTGATCTCCGTACAGGCGTGGGCCGACGCGCAGGAACTCTGGGACTGCCAACTGATGGGCCACGAACCCCGGCGATGCTCGGTGGCGATCGGGCTCGGCAGTCACGATCTCGGCGTAGCTGACGTCACGGCTGACCTGTATCACCGAGGCCTGGCTCCGCTGATCGTCTTCACCGGGGCCACCAGCCGTACGACGCGAGAGGCGATGCCCAAAGGCGAGGCCGAGCACTATCGCGAGCGGGCCTTGGAGCTTGGAGTGCCAGCGGGCGCGATCCTCGTCGAGCCGCAAGCTCGGAACACCGGCGAGAACATTGCGCTGTCTCGGGCCTTGCTGGAAGCGCGTGGGGTGTCCGTTGAGTCTGCGCTACTAGTCAGCAAGCCATACGAAGAGCGTCGGTCCTACGCCACAGCGTGCAAGGTCTGGCCCGGCGTGACGTGGGTGAGTGCGTCTGCGGTCATGACGTTCGCGGAGTACGTCGACTCGATCCAGGATGCGCGGCTCCTCATCGACATGCTTGTCGGGGCGCAACAGCGGCTCCTGGTCTACCCGGAGCAGGGGTTCGTGATCGAGCAGCAAGTTCCACGAAATGTGCAGGCAGCCTACGAGCGTCTGCGCGGAGAGGGATTTACAAGCCGCCTGCTGCCAGATGCAGCTAGGAGCTGAAATCGTGAGGGCAGTTCGCTCGGGTCTCTTTCGCATGGAGTTCAAGGCCAGGCTGCAGGTGCGAGCAGGCCGCCACGCGCTTGCGCTCGTTCGACGGCCGTACCGCCTCGTCGAGCGCGCTGCTGTTCGACTCAGGCTTAGTTGTCGGCCCCAGCGGGACCCCGTAGCGACTAGTCGCTTCGGGGCTCGTCTTTCAGACGTGCGCGGAGGGCGTCACGCTCTACGACGGCGGCGCGACGATGTGCAACCACGCCATGGGCGGCGCCCGTCGTTCGCGCGCGACAGCATGCCTATCGCGGCTGGACTTAGCGAATCTCAATCGCTTCTACATACGTTCCATAGTCAACTCGGTCGTACGTGACGATCGAGGGCTGAATTACTGGATCGCGTACGCGCCCCAGGGAAATCGCGGCAGAGATCGGTAATGCGCCGAACAAGTGAAGACGCACGACTTTCTTGTAGTGCTTCTCAAGCTCACCGAAAAATGCTCGATAAGTTAGGCGCAAATTTTCCAGTGTGGCCTTTGAGTTAATAATGCCGCCACACGGAGTTCTGCCAATCGGCTGAATTCGGAACACAGGGAAGTGCCTCAAGTGTTGCGGGATTTCATCTTCATGGACAGTTCCGGAAATACTCGCGAGAAGGATAGCTTCTGTTCCAGCGGCAGCATTCGGTGTATCAGTTGTAAAGTTTACGGGGGGTTCTATGCTGGGCCACGCCCATGAGTCCGTGGTTTGATGTCGCTGATAGAAATCGATCCCGTAGCCATCTCCCAGCTTTCTGCCTAGATAAATAAGCAACGGGAGTCGCGCGAAGGCAAAGACGCTTACGTGCTCTACGTGGCCCTTCTTCAATCCGTCGTGGAGTGCATGGTCGACGACTTCGTCGACCATGGCTTTCGCAGCGCTATAATATTCTGCTGTTGGGGCCGAGTCGCGACCGAATTCGTTCATCCGTGAACATTCGCCAGACAGGTGCCGTAGATCGATTTCGAGGCCGTATCGATCGTAGGAAAGCCTGAAGTATGGGAAGCGGTCGCTGGACGCGAGAACTGCTTCTATAGCCGTTCTCTGTGCGAGCTCTAAGGGAGTCCCGCGCAGTTTTCCAATCATTCGCAAGATTACAGTTCTTCGATCGTTTTCAAGGCCAGTTACGTGCTTGATCCGCTCTTCGTGGCTGCGTTTGGCGTCCATGAGCTTCTCGACCGTAAAGATACTTAAGGTTGCGGGATCATCAATTTCAGTATGGCAATCGCCGCACGCAAGGATGATGTTATCGGCTAGGTCTCTTTTTTCTTTCGGGTAGTTAGTTAACCCGCGCGGGGATCCTGCAGACTCCTGCTGCCCGACGATGTGCGCTAGCTCGCCTAGTGAAACCGGCTCGCTCGTCAGGCCTCCGTCGAGTAGGTCCCTATTGCAGATCGCGCACCGGCCGCCAGACCTAACCCATACTCGCCGCTTCTCGGATTCCCTCAGGTGTGGGCGTGTGCCAACTTGGCGAGGTCGACGTGCTGGTTGTGAGCTCACTGTCCAGCCTTCGCTAAGAAGCTTCGGATGTTTGGGGTGCTAGAAAAAGGTCGCGAATTGATTCTCTACCTTTGTGTACATCGCCTGATGCAGTATCCGATATCGCCCTATCGAGAACTGCGCAGACGGCACCCAGGCGGTCAAGAACCTCCCATCTGGCCATCTCCAAACCGATAGGCGCGCCAATTCTTGCAGGATCCGGTGTCAGGCCAGCGCTCAAGGAAGAGTGCGCGTGATGAAAAAAGGTGTGTACACCTTCAACCAGACACGTGGGCTGCGAGATGCATGAAAGGGCCAGGGCTTTGATATTCCATGACGACAGGGGTCGCCCGCACTGGCGATTCCATTGTTTGATGATTCGCACCACAGCGTTAAATGAAAAATCAGTTTCTCGATTTGCTTGTTGAATTATTTCGCTATGCCGAATTGGGTCTGATCTATCCCAGCCGTCGTGATGGAGGTTGGGGATGAGGACTCCTGCCCCGTGCGGGTAATCAAGGGCCACGATTACGTCAGCCGTGAAATCACAAAAGGGTTTTTTTGTCGTAGACCCAAACTGTACTACAATCGCCCTCTTTTGATCCGTGAAGTCTGCTGATAGCCCCGGGTAACGCTCGCCAATCTGTGTCTCGATGACTTCACTTACATGTTGCATGATTCTTGTGGGGCTATGGCGTCGCTCGCTGGTTGCCCAGGGTTCTCCGAGGATGACTCCCAGATCTACGTCATTAAGAGGGCTGAGGGCATCACCATGCTCGATGCTTCCATTAACGTAGACGTCGGGCCCGAAGGCGGTAACGAGCGCCGATCTGAGCACCTTTACGCGCTCTTTGGCCTCAGCGTATTCGGCATTTGTAATTGCTATCTGGTAGTCGATTTCAAGTAGGAGAGGTTCTAGTTCTTCCACTACGGCGCAGGATTGGTGTGCGAAAGTGCGGCCGTGAATCATCTGAACCTCCTTTCGCTTGAACTTTCCCCGGTGCGCCGCCAAATCGCACTCGAAGAGGGTGCTCTTGATGCACCAATGATGTCACGCCACCCCCTGACGCAGAGCCTTGTTAGATCCATTGTTCGCGAGGTGATCTCGTTCACGCTGTCGAAGTCTGAGGGGTGAGCGGACGCGATGTGCTTGGGCCCCTTCGCTGGTAAAGAGGGAGCTCACTGCCCCGCAGTTCGGCCTGGTCCGCGATCTAGCGGCTGGCGGAGCTGGTCCACGACTGGATGCGGCTGGACGACGATGGAAGGAGCCCGGACAGCTCGTAGCAGTGGTGACACCACCTCCTGATGAGGGACGGGTGACCGGGAGACACCTTGTTCCCCCGGGTGAGCGCGGCCGGACGCGCATCGCGAGTGGTTGCGGCGGGCGCCTGGTACGAGGCGCCGTGGTCCCTTATCCCAGGTCAGCCGAGTACTCCCGGGCCATCTGTGGGCCGTCCAAGGGGGGCCCACAGTGACCAATGACGACCAGTGGCGACCGCTACCCGTACACGGTGACCTGGCCGGGCCCCCGCCGTCTGCGACACTGGATGGACCATGCCTGTACCCGGAGAACTCACCTTCGTCGCGCCCCGCGGAGCCAAGAAGCCGCCGCGGCATCTCGCCGACCTCACGCCCGCCGAGCGCAAGGAAGCCGTCGCCGCTGTCGGCGAGAAACCGTTTCGCGCCAAGCAGCTCTCGCAGCACTACTTCGCGCGGTACGCGCACGACCCGGAGCAGTGGACCGACATTCCCGCCGGGTCGCGGGGCAAGCTGCAGGAGGCGTTGCTTCCTGAGCTGATGTCCGTGGTGCGGCACATCAGCTGTGACGACGACACCACGCGCAAGACGTTGTGGCGGCTCTTCGACGGGACGCTCGTCGAGTCCGTGCTCATGCGCTATCCGGACCGCGTGACGATGTGCATCTCGTCGCAGGCCGGGTGCGGGATGAACTGCCCGTTCTGTGCGACGGGGCAGGCCGGTCTCGACCGGAATCTGTCGACCGCCGAGATCGTGCACCAGATCGTCGACGGCATGCGGGCGTTGCGGGACGGGGAGATCCCCGGCGGGCCTGCCCGGCTTTCCAACATCGTTTTCATGGGGATGGGCGAGCCGCTCGCCAACTACAACCGGGTGACCGGCGCCATCCGCCGGCTGACCGATCCCGAGCCGGACGGTGTCGGGCTCTCGCAGCGCGGCATCACCGTGTCGACCGTCGGGCTCGTGCCCGCCATCCACCGGTTCGCCGACGAGGGCTTCAAGTGCCGCCTCGCCATCTCGCTGCACGCGCCCGACGACGAGCTCCGCGACACCCTCGTACCCGTCAATACGCGGTGGAACGTGCGGGAGGTACTGGATGCCGGCTGGGAGTACGCGGCCAAGTCCGGGCGCCGGCTGTCGATCGAGTACGCGCTGATCCGCGACATCAACGACCACGCGTGGCGCGGTGACCGGCTCGGGCGGCTGCTCAAGAACAAGCCCGTGCACGTGAACCTGATCCCGCTGAACCCGACGCCGGGTTCGAAGTGGACGGCATCCCGGCCCGAGGACGAGAAGGCCTTCGTGGATGCCATCGCCGCTCATGGGGTGCCTGTCACGGTTCGTGACACCCGCGGCCAGGAGATCGACGGGGCGTGCGGTCAGCTCGCCGCGTCCGAGCGTTAGGCTGGCCGAAACGTAACTGGACACAACTTCATAGCCGGAACACATCTTCATATCCGACAGGGGAGCGCCACAGCGCTGAGAGTGCGGCAGCCAAGGACAGGTTGGCCGCAGACCCTCTGAACCTTGCCCGGGTCATTCCGGGTAGGAAGTTCGGTCATCACTCAAGCTGTTGCGCCCTGCCCGCGGACCGGTCCGGACCGGTCCGCGGGCAGGGCCGCGTCTCTTCCTGGTCACTCCAGGAGGAATGAATTCAGTGAGCACCACCAAGAAGAAGGTCACGGTCACCGCGATCGCGGTCGGTCTCGGGCTTGTCGCGCTCTCCGCCTGCGGCAGCGAGTCGTCGGGCGGCGGCAAGGACGACTCCAAGAGCGTCACGCTCGTCAGCCATGACTCCTTCAACGTCTCCAAGGACGTACTGAAGGCGTTCGAGAAGAGCTCGGGCTACAAGGTCAACGTCCTCAAGGACGGGGAGGCGGGCGCCGCCGTGAACAAGGCGATCCTCTCCAAGGACAACCCGCAGGGCGACGTCTTCTTCGGCGTCGACAACACCCTGCTCTCCCGCGCGCTCGACAACGGACTCTTCCAGTCGTACGAGGCCAAGGGCTCGGACCAGATCGTCCCGCAGTTCCGCGTCGATCAGGACAAGCACCGGGTGACGCCCGTCGACAGCGGCGACATCTGCGTCAACTACGACAAGAAGTACTTCGCCGACAAGAAGCTGGCGCCGCCGAAGTCCTTCGAGGATCTGACCAAGCCCGCCTACAAGGATCTGCTGGTCACCGAGAACGTCGCGACCTCGTCGCCCGGTCTTGGTTTTCTGCTCGGTACCGCCGCCCAGTACGGCGACGGCGGCTGGCAGGGCTACTGGAAGAAGCTCAAGGCCAACGGCGTCAAGGTCGTCGACGGCTGGGAGCAGGCCTACAACGAGGAATTCTCCGGCTCCGCGGGCGGCAAGAAGGCCAAGGGCGACCGGCCCCTCGTCGTCTCGTACGCCTCCTCGCCTCCCGTCGAGGTGCTCTACGCCAAGCCGCAGCCCAAGGAGGCGCCGACCGGCGTCGCGACCGGCACCTGCTTCCGGCAGGTCGAGTACGCCGGTCTGCTCAGCAACGCCAAGAACGAGAAGGGTGGCAAGGCGCTGCTCGACTTCCTGATCAGCACCAAGTTCCAGGACGACATGCCGCTGAACATGTTCGTGAACCCGGTGCGGGAGACCGCCGAGCTGCCCGAACTGTTCGTCAAGCACGGCGTGACGATCGACAAGCCGGAGACCATGGCTCCGAAGAAGATCGCCGACAACCGCGAGCAGTGGGTCAAGTCGTGGACCTCGCTCGTACTGAAGTAAGCAAGGCCCGTAAGGGTCGTCGTCGTAAGGGACTCTCGCGCGGGAGTGCGGCGCGGCTCGGTCTCATGGCCGTGCCCGTCGCGTTCTTCGCGGTCTTCTTCGCCTATCCGGTCGCCGCGATCGTCGCGCGCGGCCTGAAGGTGGGCGGGGAGTGGCAGTTCGGGCGGATCGTCGATGTCCTCGCGCAGTCCGACATCCGGCACGTGCTGTGGTTCACCACCTGGCAGGCGCTCGCGTCGACCGCGCTCACGCTGCTTGTCGCGCTCCCCGGCGCGTACGTCTTCGCGCGCTTCGAGTTCAGGGGCAAGCAGATCCTGCGGGCGGTCGTCACGGTGCCGTTCGTGCTGCCGACGGTCGTCGTCGGGACCGCGTTCCTCGCGCTGCTCGGCCGCGGCGGTCTGCTCGACGAGATGTGGGGCGTGCGGCTCGACACGACCGTGTGGGCCATTCTGCTCGCGCACGTCTTCTTCAACTACGCCGTCGTCGTACGGACGGTCGGCGGGCTCTGGTCGCAGCTCGACCCGCGTCAGGAGGAGGCCGCGCGGATGCTCGGCGCCTCGCGGTGGACCGCCTGGCGCACGGTGACGCTGCCCGCGCTCGGTCCCGCGGTCGCCGCCGCCTCACTCATGGTCTTCCTCTTCACCTTCACCTCCTTCGGTGTCGTGCAGATCCTCGGCGGACCGGCGTACTCGACGCTCGAGGTCGAGATCTACCGGCAGACCGCCCAGCTGCTCGACCTGTCGACGGCCGCCGTCCTGACCATCGTGCAGTTCGCGGCGGTCGGCTTGATCCTCGCCGTGCACGCGTGGACCGTCCGCAGGCGGGAGACCGCGCTGAAGCTGGTCGACGCGTCCGTGGTCGCGCGGCGCCCGCGCGGCGCCGGGCAGTGGACGCTGCTCGGCGGGGTCATGGTCACGATCGCCGTGCTGATACTGCTGCCGCTCGGGGTGCTGATCGAGCGGTCGCTGAGCGGTCCCGCCGGCTACGGCTTCACGTACTACAAGGAGCTGACCTCGGCCGACGGGGGCGCCTTCCTCGTGCCGCCGATCGAAGCGGTCTGGAATTCGCTTCAATACGCGCTCGCCGCCACCGCCATCGCCCTGGTGATCGGCGGGCTCGCGGCGGCGGCGCTCACCAGGAAGGCCGGTCGTCTGGTGCGCGGCTTCGACGCGCTGTTGATGCTGCCGCTCGGGGTGTCCGCGGTGACGGTCGGCTTCGGGTTCCTGATCACGCTGGACAAGCCTCCGCTCGACCTGCGGTCCACTTGGATCCTGGTGCCGCTCGCGCAGGCCCTGGTGGGCGTTCCCTTCGTCGTACGCACCATGCTTCCCGTCCTGCGCGCGGTGGACGGACGCCTGCGCGAGGCGGCGGCCGTGCTCGGGGCCTCGCCGCTGCGGGCGTGGCGGGAGGTCGACCTGCCGATGGTGCGGCGGGCGCTGCTCATCGCCGCCGGGTTCGCCTTCGCCGTGTCCCTGGGGGAGTTCGGCGCGACCGTGTTCATCGCGCGGCCGGACAATCCGACGCTGCCGGTTGCCGTGGCGCGGCTGCTCGGGCGGGCCGGGGAGCTCAACTACGGGCAGGCGATGGCACTTTCGACGATCTTGATGGTGGTGTGCGCGGTGTCGCTGCTGCTGCTCGAACGGCTCCGTACCGATCGCACGACTGGGGAGTTCTGATGGGTGTGGGTGTGGGTGTGGGTGTGGGTGTGGGGGCCGGTGCCGGTGCCAGTGCCGGTGGTTCCGGTGGTGCGGGTGCAGGGTTGCTGACCTTGGCCGATGCGACCGTGCGGTTCGGGGCGCGTGCCGTGCTCGACCGTGTCGGGCTCGCGGTCGACGCGCACGAGATCGTGTGCGTGCTCGGGCCCAGCGGCAGCGGCAAGTCGACGCTGCTGCGTGCGGTCGCCGGGCTCCAGGAGCTCGACGCCGGGCAGGTCCTGCTGGGCGGGAAGGACCAGCGTGGTGTGCCCGCGCACAAGCGTGGGGTCGGCCTGATGTTCCAGGACCACCAGCTGTTCCCGCAGCGTGACGTGGCGGGCAACGTCGCCTTCGGGCTGCGGATGCACGGGGCGTCGCGCGGCGAACAGGCCGACCGGGTGGCCGAGTTGCTCGAACTGGTGGGGCTGCCGGGTGCGCAGCGGCGAGCCGTCGCCTCGCTCTCGGGCGGAGAGCAGCAGCGGGTGGCGCTTGCGCGTGCGCTCGCGCCGAGGCCACGCCTGCTCATGCTCGACGAACCACTCGGTCAGCTCGACCGGTCGCTGCGCGAGCGGCTTGTCGTCGAACTCCGTGAGCTCTTCGACGAGTTGGGCACGACCGTGCTCGCGGTCACGCACGACCAGGGCGAGGCCTTCGCCCTCGCGGACCGGGTCGTGGTGATGAGGGAGGGGCGGATCGCCCAGTCCGGTACGCCCCTTGAGGTCTGGAGGCATCCGGCTGACGAGTTCGTGGCGCGCTTCCTCGGCTTCGACAACGTCGTCGACGCGACGGTGGCCGGTGACGTGGCGGACACCGTCTGGGGCAAGGTTCCGGTGCCGGAGGACGCGGCGGACGGGCGGTGCAGGCTCCTTGTGCGGCCGGCCGGGGTGCGGCTCGTGCCCGCCGATGAGGGACTGCCGTGCGCGGTGACGGCGCGTACCTTCCGTGGCACTCATGTCGCCGTCCATCTGGAGCCCCGGGTGGGGCCGCGCCTTGAGGCGGCCTGTGCGTTGCGGGATGCGCCTGGGGTGGGGGAGACGGTGGGGGTCGCGTTTGATGCGGGGGATGTCGTGGTGCTGGGCTGAGGTGGGGTGGGGTGAGGTGGGTCGCGGCGTGCGTGTCTGGGTGGGTGGGCCGCGGCTTTAATGCGGTGTGGGTAGCCCGGGGATCTGCCTAGGGTTCGGCACATGACGACACCCATGACGACAACGACGATGGAGTACGACCGCCACCGCGCCGAAGTCGCGGTCCAGCTGGGCCTCTTGAGACAGACGCTGGCCGGGGCGGACCTGGCGGCCACCGTGCCGACGTGTCCGGAATGGACGCTGGGGCAGCTCGCCCGCCATGTCGGCGGTGCCGTGCGGTGGGCGGAGCGGCTGGTTGCCACCCGGGCCACGGGGGACATCCCGGAGGAAGAGGTCCCGGGTATCCACGGCCCCGAGGGCGACGACGCCGCCGCTCTCGACGCCTGGCTGGCCGAGGGGGCCGAGCTGGTCACCAAGACGTTGGCCGGCGCGCGCGCCGATACTCCGGTGTGGACCTGGGCCGAGGCGCAGAGCGCTGGGTTCTGGGCGCGGAGGATGACGCACGAGGTGGCGATTCACCGGGCGGACGCGGCGATTGCCGCGGGTGTCGCGTATGAGGTCGCGCCGGATGTCGCTGTCGATGCGATCGATGAGTGGCTGGAGATCGTTCGGTACGTGCAGCGGACTGATCCGGGGGACAGCGCGGTTGAGTTGCGTGGTGTGGGGCGGAGTATCCATCTGCATGCGACCGATGTGCCTTCGGAGCTGAACGCCGAGTGGGTCATCGAGTTCGGTGAGGAGGGGTTCGTGTGGCGGCGGGGGCATGAGAAGGCGACCGTCGCTTTGCGGGGGCCGCTTACTGAGGTGTTGCTGGCCTTTTACCGGCGGCGGTCGCTCGACAGCGGGGGTGTTGAGGTGCTGGGGGAGCGGGGGTTGCTGGACTTCTGGCTGGAGCGGGCTTCGTTCGGGTAGTGCCTTTTCCCCAACCCCGCCCCTTCCCGAAAACCCGCTCGGCGCAGGGGCCTTGGTTGCCGTTGATCACCGGCTTCGCCGAGTTCGTCCTCAAGCGCCGGACGGGCTGGAGACTCGCTCTTGCGCCGCGGCCTTGGGTGCCGCAATCACCGGCTTCGCCGAGTTCGTCCTCAAGCGCCGGACGGGCTGGAGACTCGCTCTTGCGCCGCGGCCTTGGGTGCCGCAATCACCGGCTTCGCCGAGTTCGTCCTCAAGCGCCGGACGGGCTGGAGACTCGCTCTTGCGCCGCGGCCTTGGGTGCCGCAATCACCGGCTTCGCCGAGTTCGTCCTCAAGCGCCGGACGGGCTGGAGGCCCGCTCTTGCGCCGCGGCCTTGGGTGCCGCAATCACCGGCTTCGCCGAGTTCGTCCTCAAGCGCCGGACGGGCTGGAGACTCGCTCTTGCGCCGCGGCCTTGGGCGCCGTCATCACCGGCTCCGCCGAGTTCGTCCTCAAACGCCGGACGGGCTGGAGACTCCACCGGGCTGGCTGGACTCTCCACCGGACGGCAGGGACATCAGCACGCCCGGTGCCTCCTCCACCCTGTCCACCAACGCGATCCTCGACTCCATCGACCGGCCCCGCGCCAGCGCCTGCAGCAGGGGCCACGCCGGGAGGCGGTTCGTCCAGTGGGCGTGGTCCACCAGGATCATGGGGGCCGGTTCGCCGCGGGATTCGTAGTAGTTGGGGGTTGCTGCGTCGAAGATTTCCTGGAGCGTGCCCGCCGCGCCGGGGAGGAAGATCACGCCCGCGTTCGAGCGGGCCAGGAGGCCGTCCTCGCGGGTGGCGTTGGCGAAGTACTTGGCCAGGTGGGTGGCGAAGGCGTTCGGCGGCTCGTGGCCGTAGAACCAGGTGGGGATGCCCACCGACGCGCCGCCCGACGGCCAGCGCTCGCGGACGTCGAAGGCGGCGCGCGCCCAATCGGTGATGGAAGGGGTGAAGGACGGGGCCTTGGCGAGGAGTTCGAGCGCCTCGTCCAGCATCTCGTCGCGGAAGACGGACGCGTACGCACCCAGGTTCGCCGCCTCCATCGCGCCGGGGCCGCCGCCCGTGGCGACCGTGAACCCGGCGCGGGCCAGCGAGCGGCCGAGCCTCGCGGCACCCTCGTACGCCTCCGTGCCGCGCGCCATCGCGTGGCCGCCCATGACGCCCACCACCCGCGCGCTGACGAGCAGTTCGTCGAGGGCGTCCGAGACCGAGTCGTCGTGGATCGCGCGGAGCATCGAGGAGAAGACGTCGCCGTCGGCCTTGGTCTCCTGGAACCAGGCGTACGCGCGGGCGTCAGGAGTCGCCTCGTACCCACCCTCGGAGAGTCCCGCGAAGAGTTCGTCCGGTGTGTAGAGGAGACCGCGATACGGGTCGAACGGCAGACCGGGGACGGGCGGGAACACCAGCGCCCCGGCGGTCCGCATCGCGTCCACGGCGTCCTGCTCCATCGGGCAGCCGAGGAACACCGCGCCCGTGGCGTCGCAGGCCCGCAACGCGGACGTACGCTCCGTCAGGTCTATGGCCTGGACGCGGCACCCGGCGAGCGAGCCGCGAGCGGCGATCTCGTCGAACTCCTCCAGCGACTCGATCTCGCGGTCGCCGCCCGGGAGTCGGGGCGAGGAGCCGGGGCCGGGGGCGGATGCGGGTTCGGGAGTCGGCTGCATCCGCCCATGCTAAGCAGGACGCGCCGGGAGCCGGGCGTCAGCCCTGGACCTCGGACGGGTCCATCCACATGATTTCCCAGGTGTGGCCGTCCAGGTCGTCGAACGCGCGGCCGTACATCATGCCGTAGTCCTGCGTCTTGCCCTCCGTGCCACCGGCCGCCACGGCCTTGTCGACCAGCTCGTCGACCTTCTCGCGGCTCTCGGCGCTCAGACACAGGAGCGTCTCGCTGGTCGTCGTCGAGTCCGCGATCTCCTTCTTCGTGAAGTCCCGGTAGCGCGGCTTGCTCAGGAGCATCGCGACGATCGTGTCGCTGATCACGACGCAGGCGCAGTCGTCCGTCGAGAACTGCGGGTTGATCGTGTAGCCGAGCTCCGTGAAGAACTTCCGCGAGCTGTCGACGTCGTTCACGGCGAGGTTCACGAAGATCATCTGCTGGTACATGAGGTGTCTCCCGTTGCGGTGAGTTCTGCGTGGCGCGTGCGTTCCGTGTCTTACGGAGGGGTAGACGTACGTTCGACGCAGAACTCATCGCCCGTCGCGGAATTTCTCGAAATTTCTTCCCGGTCTCTTCCCGCGAGTTCGGCGGGGCCGCTCACGCCGCGAGCGGCATCGCGGCCAGCTCCGCGACCACCCAGGTCAGCGGCCCGAGAACGGCCACGAGCACGCCTGCCCGCAGTGCCGCGGTGCCGCGCAGCATCGAAGCGGGCGCCCCGAGCTGGAGCAGTGCGGCCGTCGTGTCCGAGCGCGCGTGCTTGGCCTCGATCGCGGCCGTGGCCAGGGTGAGGACCGCGCAGCCCGCGACGAGCAGCGAGCCGAGCGTGGTCAGCGGGCCGACCTCGGGCCGTGCGCCGGAGTAGAGCGTGAGTGCCGCGTACGCCCCGGAGCCCACGGCGCAGAGCACCCCGAGGGGCCGCCCGATCCGCCGTGCCTCCTCCTGCAGCCCACGCCCGGCCAGGAGCCGCATCGCGCCGGGCCTGACCGCCTGCAGGATCCGCCCGCACAGATACGTGAGGCCGGGGCCCGCGAGGGTGAGGCCGACCGCCGTGAGCGTCCACCCGGCGAGCACACCGGCGGGGCTGCCGGTCAGGCCGCCGGGCATCGTGAGGTCGGAGGCGCCGGGGGAGCGGCTCGCGTACGCCTCGACGGCGAGGCCCGCCGCGAGGAGCGCGATCCCCCAGGGCAGCCCGCTCGGCGGTGCGGCCGGTGCGGCCGGTCCGTCCTGGCGGGGTGCTTCGTCCTGCTCGTCGGCCGACTTCGCGGTCCTGGGGCGCAGTGCGGCCGCGCTGGCGGCGGAGGCCGTCAGCGGGACGAGGGCGAGCAGGGTGAGGGCGGCGCCGAGGGGCAACGGCTGGTCGGCGGCGAGCAGTTCGGCCGCGGCGCCGTCGAACGGCAGGCCCGTCAGATCACCGCGCAGGTGCAGGAAGAACAGGAGCGCCACCATCGAGCCGAGCGTGCACGCCACGGCCGTGGAGATCGCGGCGAGCACCGTGAGCTTGGCCGGGCCGAGTCCCACGGCGGAGAGTCCGGAGCGCGGGCGGGTCGCCGGGTCGGTGCGCGCGACGGTGACGGCGAAGTAGACGGTGGCGGCGATCGGCGCGACGCACCAGGCGAGCCGCAGCAGGGCCGCGCCGGACGCGTCCGGGTGTCCCATCGCGTACCCCAGTGTGCACAGCAGCAGGAAGCCGGTGCCGGCCGATGCGGCGGCGACGAGCAGCCTGCGCAGCTGGACCAGGGGGTGGGCCCCGCGGGCTAGACGGAGAGCGAGCACGCGGCCCGGCCTTCCGCCTCGTCGGAGTCGCCCTCGGAGTCGCCGTCGGAGGCGGCGGCCTTTGCGGCTCCTGCGGGCCCTGTGGTCTCCGCGGCCCCTGCGGCCCCCGCGGCACCGGCCGCCGGTGCCGTCGGCTCGTCCGACCCCGGCAGATGCACCGTGTTCACGCGCCTCCCGTCGAGCAGCGTGACCGTCCGGTCGGCGAGGGCGGCGACCTCCGCGTCGTGCGTGGCCAGGACGACCGTGATGCCGTGCGAGCGGGCCGCGGTCGTCAGCGTCCGAAGGACGTGGGCGCGGTCGGCGCGGTGCAGCGGCGCGGTCGGCTCGTCGGCGAAGATCACGGACGGCATCGTGACCAGGGCGCGGGCGATGGCGATGCGCTGGCGCTGGGCCTGCAGCAGCGCGTGCGGGCGCTTGCGGGCGCAGTCGCCGATGTCGAGGCGCTCGAGCCACTCCTGGGCCGTGGTCTTGGAGACGCGGTGCGACGCGTCGCGCAGCATCATCGGCAGCGCGACGTTCTCCCAGGCCGTGAGCTCGGGCACGAGGTGCGGCTCCGGGTCGATCCAGCCGAAGCGGTCGCGGCGCAGACGCTCGCGGACCACGGGCCCCATCGTGTGCACCGGCGTGCTGTTGAACCAGACCTCGCCCTGCTCGGGCAGGAGCTGGCCGGAGAGGCAGCGCAGGAGAGTCGTCTTGCCGCTGCCGCGCGGGCCGGTGACGGCGAGGATCTCGCCCTCGCGCACACCCAGCGATACGCCGGTGAGTGCGGGCGAGCCGTTGTGTGTGACGTGCAGGGCGCGTGCCCACAGCACGTCGTTGTCCGGCGGAGCCACCATCACGTACACCTCGGTTCAGATCAGTTTGCCTCCCCCGTACGGGGGAACGAAGGCGGGGCCGATCGGTCACTGGGCACGCTAGGGATCCAGGCCACGATGCCTGGAAACGACGCGGCCCGGGGGCGCCCGTTCTCACTCGAACGGGCGCCCCCGGGGCCGGTGTTGATCACTCGATCACACTATGGATCCCCGAAGGGCCCGGAGGCCTTCGGGGATCCCAGGGATCAGAGCTTCGTCCACGCCTCCGTGAGGACGTGGCGCAGCACACCCTCGATCTCGTCGAAGGTCTCCTGGGTGGAGATCAGCGGCGGGGCGAGCTGGACGACCGGGTCGCCACGGTCGTCGGCGCGGCAGTACAGGCCGTTCTCGAAGAGCGCCTTGGAGAGGAAGCCGTACAGGACGCGCTCGGTCTCCTCGTCGTTGAACGTCTCCTTGGTGGCCTTGTCCTTCACGAGCTCGATGCCGTAGAAGAAGCCGTTGCCGCGGACGTCGCCGACGATCGGCAGGTCGTGCAGCTTGCGCAGGGTCTGGTAGAACGCGTCCTCGTTGTCGAGCACGTGCTGGTTGAGACCCTCCTTCTCGAAGATGTCGAGGTTGGCGTTGCCGACCGCGGCCGAGACGGGGTGGCCGCCGAAGGTGTAGCCGTGCAGGAAGGTGTTGTCACCCTTGTAGAACGGCTCGGCGAGCTTGTCCGAGATGATGCAGGCGCCGATCGGGGAGTAGCCCGAGGTCATGCCCTTGGCGCAGGTGATCATGTCCGGGACGTAGTCGAACTTCTCACAGGCGAACATCGTGCCGAGACGGCCGAAGGCGCAGATGACCTCGTCCGAGACGAGCAGCACGTCGTACTGGTCGCAGATCTCGCGCACCCGCTGGAAGTACCCGGGCGGGGGCGGGAAGCAGCCACCGGCGTTCTGCACCGGCTCCAGGAACACGGCGGCGACCGTCTCGGGACCCTCGAAGAGGATCTCCTGCTCGATCTGGTCGGCGGCCCAGCGGCCGAAGGCCTCCGGGTCGTCGCCGTGGATCGGGGCGCGGTAGATGTTCGTGTTCGGCACCTTGTGCGCGCCCGGGACGAGCGGCTCGAAGGGGGCCTTGAGCGCGGGCAGACCGGTGATGGACAGGGCGCCCTGCGGAGTGCCGTGGTAGGCGACCGCGCGGGAGATGACCTTGTACTTCTGGTGGTTGCCGGTGAGCTTGTGGTACTGCTTCGCCAGCTTCCACGCGGTCTCGACGGCCTCGCCGCCACCGGTGGTGAAGAAGACCTTGTTCAGGTCACCCGGCGCGTGGTTCGCGAGGCGCTCGGCGAGCTTGACGGCCTGCGGGTGCGCGTAGCTCCAGATGGGGAAGAAGGCCAGTTCCTGCGCCTGCTTGTACGCCGTCTCGGCGAGCTCGTGACGACCGTGACCGGCGTTGACCACGAACAGGCCGGAGAGGCCGTCGAGGTACTTCTTGCCCTTGTCGTCGTAGATGTAGGTGCCTTCGCCACGCACGATGGTGGGCACGGGTGCGTTCTCGTAGTCCGACATGCGGGTGAAGTGCATCCACAGGTGGTCGTACGCGGTTTGGCTGAGGTCCTTGCTCACGGCTATCGGGTTCCCCACATATAGGTCTGCTTCTTGAGCTTCAGATAGACGAAGCTCTCGGTGGAGCGCACGCCGGGGAGGGCGCGGATGCGCTTGTTGATCACTTCGAGAAGGTGGTCGTCGTCCTCACAGACGACCTCCACCATCAGGTCGAAGGAGCCCGCGGTCATCACCACGTACTCACACTCGGCCATGGCCGTCAGCGCCTCCGCGACGGGATCCAGATCGCCCTCGACGTTGATGCCGACCATCGCCTGGCGCCGGAAACCCACGGTGAGTGGGTCCGTGACGGCGACGATCTGCATCACGCCCTGGTCGAGCAGCTTCTGGACGCGTTGGCGCACGGCCGCTTCGGAAAGGCCCACGGCCTTGCCGATGGCGGCGTACGGACGGCGTCCGTCCTCCTGAAGCTGTTCGATGATCGCCAGGGAGACGGCGTCGATGGACGAAGAACCGTTCCCTTGTCGGGAACTGCTGGAATCTGCGCTGCGACTGGCCACGACCCCATGGTGCACAGGACTCGACAGTTCCGCAAGGTCAGATCGATGAAATTCGTTGTCTGGAGCTTCGATAGTCACGGATTTCGCAGCTATGGGCCCCCGGGTATGTTGAAAGCGTCGGTACACCGACTAGGGTGGGTGTCTCATCCACTGGACATCTGACTGGAGGGCCGGAAGTGACCACCGAGCTGCGCCGTCTGCGTAACTACATCGACGGAGAATTCCGGGACGCCGCCGACGGGCGGACCACCGAGGTGGTCAACCCCGCCAACGGCGAGTCCTACGCCACCGCACCCCTGTCGGGGCAGGCCGACGTCGACGCCGCCATGGAGGCGGCCGCCGCCGCGTTCCCCGCCTGGCGCGACCTGACGCCCGCCGAGCGCCAGAAGGCCCTGCTGAAGATCGCCGACGCCTTCGAGGAGCGCGCCGAGGAGCTCATCGCGGCCGAGGTCGAGAACACGGGCAAGCCGACCGGGCTCACGCGGTCCGAGGAAATCCCGCCCATGGTCGACCAGATCCGCTTCTTCGCGGGCGCGGCCCGGATGCTCGAAGGCCGCGCGGCCGGCGAGTACATGGAGGGTCTGACCTCCATCATCCGCCGCGAGCCGATCGGCGTCTGCGCGCAGGTCGCGCCGTGGAACTACCCGATGATGATGGGCGTCTGGAAGTTCGCCCCGGCGCTCGCCGCGGGCAACACCGTCGTCCTCAAGCCCTCGGACACGACCCCCGCGTCGACCGTCCTGATGGCCGAGATCATCGGCTCGATCGTCCCCAAGGGCGTCTTCAACGTCGTCTGCGGCGACCGTGACACCGGCCGCGCGATGGTCGAGCACCACACCCCGGCGATGGCCTCCATCACCGGCTCGGTGCGCGCCGGCATGCAGGTCGCCGAGTCCGCGTCCAAGGACCTCAAGCGGGTCCACCTGGAGCTGGGCGGCAAGGCGCCGGTCGTCGTCTTCGAGGACGCCGACATCGCCAAGGCCGTCGAGGACATCTCGGTGGCGGGCTTCTTCAACGCGGGCCAGGACTGTACGGCCGCCACGCGCGTGCTCGTCCACGAGTCCATCCACGACGAGTTCGTGACCGCGCTCGCCAAGGCCGCGGCCGACACGAAGACCGGCCAGCCGGACGACGAGGACGTGCTCTTCGGCCCGCTCAACAACGCCAACCAGCTGAAGCAGGTCTCCGGCTTCATCGACCGCCTTCCGGCGCACGCCAAGGTCGAGGCGGGCGGTCAGCGGGTGGGCGAAAAGGGCTTCTTCTACGCCCCGACCGTCGTCTCCGGCCTGAAGCAGGACGACGAGATCATCCAGAACGAGGTCTTCGGCCCGGTCATCACCGTCCAGTCCTTCACGGACGAGGCGCAGGCCGTGTCGTACGCGAACGGCGTCGACTACGCCCTGGCCTCCTCCGTCTGGACGCAGAACCACGCGCGTGCGATGCGCATGGCCAAGGTCCTCGACTTCGGCTGCGTCTGGATCAACACGCACATCCCGCTGGTCGCGGAGATGCCGCACGGCGGCTTCAAGAAGTCCGGCTACGGCAAGGACCTTTCGGCCTACGGGTTCGACGACTACACGCGCATCAAGCACGTCATGACGTCGATCGAGGGCTGAGCCTCCTCGTCCCGGTCCTCGTCCCCGGGCTAATTCAGATGCCCGGCCCCGCCGCCCCCGCGTACCGTCAGGAACGCGGGGGCGGCTCCGTGGTGTGCTTCCTTCTTTCTCATCTCTGCAAAAGATCCGTAGCGCACCCACTCCCCGCCCCCGCCTTTCTGTACCTACGGGGGTGGGACCTGATGATGACGACGGCCGACGATCTCGCCGGGCTGCTGCTGCGCCGCCGACAGAGCGTGTACGTTCCCGCCGGCACCGGACGCTCCGCCGTGACCGACGCCGCCGCGGTCGTCCTCGAAGCCGAACTCGCCGACCGCGGGCACCTGTTGACCGCTCCTGTGCGCCGCGCGCTGGCCGCGCTCTCCGTCGCCGACCTCGCCGCGACGGGCATGAAGCTGATCGCGGACGTCGACGCGCTGATGGGCTCCGACCGCCACCACGCCCCGCTGTTCCAGCGCTTCCCCGACGACATCCCGTACCAGCACGCGTACGACCGCTACACCTCCGTCGTCGTCGCGCACCTCGCCGCCCAGCCGCACCAGCCCTGCATGAACTGCGCGGGCACCAAGGCCCCCGTCCGCGCGCTCGCGCCCTGCGCGCATCTGCTGTGCGACGACTGCCACCGCAAGCAGGAGGACTGGGGCTGCTGCGAGGACTGCTGCGTCTGGTACGCCTGCCCGGTCTGCGAGAACCGCTACGAGACGGGCGGGCCCACCGACCCCTGGATCGACGCCGGCGCGGGGCTCGGCGGTGACGGCGGTCAGATCCTGCGCGCGCTGCGCCTGGCCGCGCCGGGCGACGCCGCCGCCGAGCTCACCGCCCTGCTCGCCCGCCGCACGCCCCTGAACCCGCAGGACCACGACGACCTGGTCCTGCTGCTCGGGCACCTGGACCCGGCCGACGCGGCGGACCGGCTCCCGGCGGACATACCCCTGCGCGAGAGCAAGGCGCTCGCCCTCGCGCCGCTGCTCGACGTGCCGGAGCTGCGCGCGCTCGTGGGGCGGTACGCGGACACCGCCACCGACGTGCTGCGGATCCTCGTCGTACGTTCCGGGGGCGACCCCGACCTGATCGAACTACCGCGCCTGCGCGGGCTCCCGCGTGCCGTACGCCGTGAACTCCTCGCCCTGCTCGACGGGTTCGACCTCCGGCGCCTCGCCGAGGACATGGCCCGCAACCCGCGCGCCTGGAAGCGGGTCGGCGAAATCCTGCACCCCTTCGAGCAGGCGCACCGGCACGCGCGCGTGGCGCTCGCCTTCGCCGTCCTGCGCGGGACCCGCATCGGCGGCACCGCGCTCTCCGAGACGCTCCTCGCCGAGGCCGCCCGGCACGAGGACGTCCGCATCGAGGGCGACCGGCTGCGGATCGTCACCTGGCAGGGGCGCGTCGAGGAGGCACTCGGCCGCTGGGACACCACGGCCGCCGCCGGGCTGCTGCGCGAGCGCCCCGGTGAACTCCTGCGCCGCCTGGACCTGTTGCTGGCCCGGTCGGGCTCCGCGACCCTGCCGGACGCGGTGGGCGATGCGCTCGCCGATGCCCTGCCCCGCTCCGGACCCGGGCCGCTCCTCGGCGCGTACGGCCGCATGAAGGTCCGTTCCGTGCCGGGGCACCGCCGCGTCTTCTTCCCGCGCGGACGCGTCACCCGGGCCTACGCCGTCGAGGACCACCGGCCGCCGCTGCCGTCCCGGGTGGCGGGGCGCGCCGGGGAGCTGATCGAGGCGGAGGCGGTGCGGAGGATCGCCGCGGGCTCGGACGGCGAGCAGTACGAGGTGGCGGTCCTGGACGCCGCGCTCGCCGACCTTCCGGTGCCGTTCGCCGAGCGCGCTTCGGCGGCCTCGCTGGTCGCGGTGCCGCGCGGCAGCTCGCTGCCCATGCCCGCGGACAGTGAGACCGTGCGGCTCTTCCTGCACTGGCTGCAGCCCAAGGGCGTGCGCGTCGACCTCGACCTGTCCGTCGCGCTCTACGACGACCTGTGGCGCTTCATCGGCCTGTGCGACTACACGCAGCTTACGTACGCGGGCGGCGCCGCCCGGCACTCCGGCGACCTGACATCGGCGCCCGCCCCGCACGGCGCCACCGAGTACCTGGACCTGGACCTGCCGCGGCTGGCCCACGTGGGGGTGCGCTTCGTGGTGCCCGCGGTCCTCTCGTACAACAACGTGCCCTTCGACGAACTCCCGGACGCCTTCGCGGGGTTCATGGCGGTGGAGGGCACGGGGCGTGCGGTCTACGACCCGCGGACCGTGCGGCAGCGCTTCGACCTCGCGGGGGACGCGGCGCTGCGCGTGCCGATGATTCTCGACCTGCGGTCGCGGCGCGCCTGGTGGACCGACGTCACTCTCGCGACGGGCGACGGCAACCACGACGTGTGGCGGTACTGCAAGCAGCTGGGCCGCATGGGCAACGATCTGCTCGACACCTTCCTGCCGGGCGGCCGGGCCACCCTGTGGGACCTCGCCTGCTGGACGGCGGCGGCCCGCACCGACGGCACCGTGTACGTGCGCGGCCGGGGCCACGTCCTGTGGGGATACCGCCGCGCGCAGGACGAGCCGCGCGCCGACTTCGCGCTGCGGGTCCGCGACGGCTGGGAGCCGGACGAGCTGCGCGCGGAGCCGGGTCCGGAGCTGGCGGGCCGCCGTGCGCTACTGGCGCTCCTGCACGGCGAGTTGGCGGGGGCTGAAGGCATTGCGTCCGGCACGGTGTACCGGCTCTACCCCGGGCCGGTGGACGCGGCCGCGCCGGTGCGGATCACTGCGGGGGACCTGGCGGGGTGGCTGGAGCCCGCGTGACCGGTGGGAGCGGGATGGGCGGGAGTGATCGACAGGGTGTCGCTTCCCGACCGCGCGGCTCGACGCAGCGTCCATTGCCTGTACGTGACACGCAGGCGCATGCTGCCGGGGTGCGAGCGAACCCCAGAGCCTCCTCAGTCTCCCGTCGGTCCCTGCTGCGTGCCATCGGCGGCGGGGCAGCCGTCAGCGCGCTCGCGGGCTGCGGCGTGCCCGCGGCGTACATCGGACCCGGCGAGCGCGCGGCCGGGGACCGCTCACGGCGGGACAAGACGCTGACCTTCGCGAACTGGCCGCTGTACATCGACACCGATGACGACGATTCGACGAAGCGGCCCTCGCTCGACGCCTTCGAGAAGCGGACGGGCATCGACGTCCGCTACACGGAGGAGATCAACGACAACGACGAGTTCTTCGGCAAGATCAGCCCGTCCCTGATGAACCACCAGGAGACCGGCCGCGACCTCATCGTCATCAGCGACTGGATGTGCGCCCGCTTCGTGCGCCTGGGATGGGTCCAGGAGATGGACCGCGCCCGTCAGCCGAACGTCACCAAGTACCTCGACCCGCTGCTGCGTTCGCCGAGCTTCGACCCCGGCCGCAAGAACACGGTGCCCTGGCAGTCCGGGATCACCGGCATCGCGTACAACAAGCGCAAGCTGGGCCGGGAGATCAAGCACGTCTCCGACCTGTGGGCCGATGACCTCAAGGGCCGGGTCACGCTGCTCTCCGGACTCGACGAGTCGTTCGCGCTGCTCATGCAGGGCGACGGCGTCGACATCACCACATGGAAGGCCGACGATTTCCACGCGGTGTGCGACCGGGTGGAGAAGCTGGTGGCGTCGAAGCACATCCGCCGCTTCACGGGCAACGACTACATCAAGGACCTCTCCAGCGGCGACGTGCTGGCCTGCCAGGCCTACAGCGGTGACGTGATCCAGCTCCAGGCCGACGATCCGGACATCGAGTTCGTCGTCCCCGAGGAGGGCGCCGAACTGTGGGCGGAATCCCTGATGATCCCCAACCTGGCCCGCCACAAGCGGAACGCGGAACAGCTCATCGACTACTACTACGAGCCCGAGGTCGCCGCGGAGCTCGCGGCCTGGGTCAACTATGTCTGCCCGGTCCCGGCGGCCCGCGACATCCTCGCCTCGTCCAAGGACAAGGAGCTGGCTTCGCTGGCGGAGGACCCGCTGATCTTCCCGGACGACGCGATGCGGAAGCGGCTCGCGATCGCGCGGGACATCACGTCGGAGGAGCGGACGGAGTTCGCGAAGCGGTGGAACGCGATCGCGGGGCTGTAGCGGGGCGCCGCTCAGGAGCGGCGCCGGCACAGGGCCTTTTGGACGGCAGCGACCGCGTCCTCGGACCGCATCCGCCAGACCGCCAGCTTGTCCTGCACCCGTGACGCGACGGTCCGCCACTTGAACCACAGCGGCAGCTGCCGGAACGGGACGTAGTCGAGGGTGTCGTCGACGGCGGTCTCGGCGAAGCCACGATGACCCTCCGCACGCAGCGCGGCGAACAGCTCCGGGGTGAGCCCGCCGTTGACCCGGGCCGCGACACCGGCCGCGGTGTACGCGAACCCCCGCTGTCCGTGGTCCGGCAACCGCATCGCCTTGATGATCCGGGGTGAGGCCTCGGCCAGCGTGCAGTTGAAGGCGAGACCGATGGCCGCCGTACCGAGCGGGCGTTCGCCGCGTTCGTACGCCGCGTCCCAATCGGTGGGGTCGTCGATCCCCAGCAGGCCCTCGCCGCTCTCCCAGTCCCACGTTGCCACCATGGCGATTCTCCTCACTTTGAACACCCAAGAGTCTCGCTGCGTTTCATAGGTAACTGCACGGCTCGCGATACGAGGCCGACGGGCGTCACCGCCCTCGTCCCGGCAACTGCCCTGCAGGCAAGGGGAGTTGATGCCCAGGTGGCCGTCGGTGGATCGCTTGGGCATGGCTCGGATATCCGTACGACATGCGGCGTCCGCCCTGACTCGGATGCCGCGGAAAAGGAACGAACGTGATGCCCAAGCGAACCGGTCTGCTCGCGGCGCTCGCCGCTCTGCCCGCCGCCCTCCTCACCGTGGCCGTCTCGTCCCCGGTGTTCGCGGCGGACACCCCGGCCTACCAGATCGACCTGGCGTCGCTGAACGACTCCGGCTCCACGGGAACGGCCCTCCTGAGCCTGCGCGGCAACGCGCTGACCGTGTGGATCAAGTCCGAGGGCATGGTGCCGGGCCAGCCATCGGCCCAGCACCTGCACGGATCCACCGACGGCCACGACTTCCAGTGCCCGGACGACGGCGACGACACCAACGGCGACGGCATCCTGGACAACACCGAGGCCACCGTCCACTACGGCGACATCAACATCTCGCTGACCCTCTCCGGAGGCACCGACGCGGGCAGCGGCCTCGCCGTGGACCGGATGCCGGTGGCCGACGCGCAGGGCAGGGTCTCCTACAAGCGGACCATCACCGTCGGGCAGGACGTGGTGGACCACATCAAGGACCTGCACATCGTGCAGCACGGCATCGACCGCAACGACAACGGCAAGTACGACTTCGAGGGCGCGGGCAAGAGCGAACTCGACCCGAAGCTTCCCCAGGAGGCCACCGCACCGACCAACTGCGGTGTGGTCAAGGGCGCGGCGGTCGGATCCGTACCCGTCGGCGGGGTCGAGACCGGCAGCGGCGCCGCCGAGAGCGGCGGCATGTCCTCCGGCGCCCTGGTCGGTACCGCGGGGACGGCGGCGCTGACGGCCGCGGGGCTGCTGGTCCTCGCGCGTCGGCGTCGGCGGACGGCGCCCGTCGCCGCCGTCGTGAAGACGGGGGACGCCGCGTGAGCCGCTCGGTCCGCAGGATGTGGGCCGGGGTCCGGCATGCCTCCGCCGCCGTGGTCGCCGCCGTCGCCGCGGCCCTGATGCTCACCGCGTGCGCAGGTCAGGACGGCCCGGCCGCCTCGCAGGCGGCCCCCCGCCAAGGCGCCGCGCAGGACGGCACGGCGGAGGGCGACCGCACACCGGCGGCGGAGTCGTCCGGGCAGCCGGGGAAGGCCGTCGCGGCCCTGGAACGGTCCGCGCCCCGGCGCGTGGCCATCCCCTCCCTGGGCGTGACGAGCGAGCTGGAGGTGCTGGGGCAGAACAAGGACGGGGCGATGACCACGCCCAAGAACCCGGATCTGGCGGGCTGGTACGAACCGGGCCCCACCCCCGGCTCCCAGGGCCCCGCGGTGATCGCGGGACACGTGACCTGGAACGGCGCGGACGCCGTCTTCAAGGGGCTGAAGACGATGAAGGCCGGGGACGCCATCGAGGTGACGCGGGAGGACGGGAAGACCGCCACCTTCACCGTGGACCGCGTCGAGGAGCACCCGAAGAAGAAGTTCCCCACCTTGGACGTGTACAAGAACATCGACCACGCGGGGCTGCGCCTGATCACCTGTGGCGGCGAGTTCGACGCGGACCGGAACTACTACCCCAACAACGTCACGGTGTTCGCGAGCATGACGGGCGTCACGTAGGAGCTCACCCCTTGCCGAGGGTCTCGGCCCGGGTGAAGGCGGCCAGCGCGATGCGCTCGGCCACCGGGTTCATGCCCGTGCCCTTGGCGTCGGTCGCGGTGACCGAGTAGACGAGGGTGCGCGAACCGTCCTCGGTGGAGGCGATCATGTTCGTGTAGCCGTAGCGGGAGCCGGTCTTGAGCCAGACCACCTTGCCGTCGACCTTCATCCGCTGAAGTCCCGCGCCGTACATGGCTTCCGGGACGCCGGGCGCAAGCTCGGGCAGCGCGAACATCTCCTTCAGCTGCGGTTCCGGGACGACCTCTCCGTCGAACAGCGCCTGGGTGAACACCTCCAGGTCGGCGGTGGAGGAGATCATGTCGCCCGCCGCGAAGCGGTCCGACTGGTTCCACTCGGTGACGTCGACGAGGCGGGTGGTGCCGTCCGGCTGCTTCATGCTCTGGTAGCCGCGGTTGTGCGGGCCGCGGATGCGGGGGTCGGCGCCGGGGAAGTAGGTGTCGCGCAGGTGGAGGGGGCCGAAGATCCGCCGGTCGGCCTGATCGGCGTACGAATCCCCGGTGACCCGCTCGATCAGCAGGCCGAGCACGGTGTAGCCGATGTTGCTGTAGTGCTGCTCGTCGCCCGGGTCGTGCTCGGGGCCCTTGGCGATGGCCGACGCGACGACCGTCTCCGGCTTCAGCGTGTCGAAGCGGTGGGCGTATTCGTCGTCGAAGCCGTCGCCCGGCTTCAGGCCGCTCGTGTAGTTGAGGAGGCTGCGGACGGGGATCGGTTTGAAGGTCTGTGACTGCTTCTGTGACTGCTTCCCCTTCGGGAACAGGTCCGGCATGTAGTGCTGCACCGGTCTGTCGAGGTCCAGCTCGCCCTCGGCGGCCAGTTGCAGCGCCACCGCCGCGGTCACGATCTTGGTCGTCGACCCGGCGCGGAAGCGCCCGTGCGGATCGGCCTTCCGGCCCGTGACCAGGTCGTGCACGCCGGAACTGCCGCGCCAGGTCCCGTCCGTGCCGCCGACGCGGACGAGGGCGGAGGTCGCGTCGGCGCCCGGGAGCCCCTTGATCGCCTTGCGCAGGGCCTTGCCGTTGGGTGCGGAGTCCTGAGCGGCAGCCGTCCCGGCCGTGACGGCCGGGGTGGGGGAGTGCGCGAGGGCGGGGGCGGTCGCGGCGCCGGTGAGGCTCATGAGGAGGGCGGCGGCGATGGCGGTGCGGGCGCGGAACTGCACGGTGTGACTCCAGGGTGGGCTGTGGTGTGGTGCTTCCCATCCTGGTGAGCGGGGTGGCGGGATGGATCCTCACTGGGGAGGGCGGGGGCGCGCTGAACCCTGAGGGGGCAACACCCATGCGCATCAGGGGTGTTGACGGACCGCCCCCTAGGGGGCGGGTGCGTGCGTCAGTTCGTCATGAGCAGGATGACCAGGACGACGCCGACCAGAAGAGCGATGGTCAGCATGCGGCCGACGGGATGCCGCGGATTGAGACGGTGGCCGCGGTAGCCCCGCTCGTCGCGCTCGTACACGAAGAGCGGCTCTTCCCGTTTGTCGTCGTCGCTGTTCCCCATGGACCACAAGCTAGTTGAGGGACCGTCCGGCTACGAGGGTGCGCCGTCGGACTGTGCCCGCAGGGCGTGCAGCGTGTCGACGCGATTGGTCGTGATCGAGTCGACGCCGATGTCGATGAGGCGGCGCATCGAGCGCTTCGTGTCCGGGGTCCAGGCCGAGACGAGCAGCCCCTGGCGCTGCACGTGGACGGTCAGTTCGCGGTTCAGGAGCGAGAAGCGGTAGTTGAGCCAGCGGGGCTTGATCGCGTCGAGCACGGCCGGGCGTGGCGGTGCCAGGGTCGTCCAGGTCAGGGCGATCTCGGCGGCGGGATCCGCCGCGCGCACCGCGAGCATCGTGCGGGCGCCCGCACAGTAGTACGCCCGCTCCGCCGCCCCGCAGTCCGCGATGGCGCCGACGACCACGCGCACGGACTCCGGCGTCGCGCCCGGCAGATCCACCATGAGCCGGTGCCCTTCGGTCGCCGCGACGGCTTCTTCCAGGGTGGGTACGCCGCGGTCGGTCAGGCCGCGCACTTCGTCCGCGGAGAGCGCGGACAGTGGGCGGTCGAGGTCCCACAGACGCTTCAGGGTCGCGTCGTGCAGCAGGACGGGGACGCCGTCACGGCTCAGGCGGACGTCGATCTCCACCGCGTCCGCGCCCCGGTCCAGCGCGGAGCGCAGGGACGGGATGGTGTTCTCGCGGACGCGGTAGGGATCGCCTCGGTGGGCCACGGCTGTCACGGTGCGCATGGGCCCATTGTGGTGCCGGGCCTAGGGGGCGAGCCAGGTCTGCGTGTACGTGTCGATCTCCGCGGCGAGCTTCGCCTTGCCCGCCGGGTCGAGGAACGACGCCTCGACGGCGTTCTTCGCCAGGTCCGCGATGCCCCGCTCGTCGAGGTCGAGGAGGCGGGCGGCGACCGCGTACTCGTTGTTGAGGTCGGTGCCGAACATGGGCGGGTCGTCCGAGTTGATGGTGACCGGGACGCCGGCGGCGACGAACTGCTTGATGGGGTGCTCGTCGAGGGTGGCGACGGCGCGGGTCGCGATGTTCGACGTCGGGCAGACCTCGAGCGGGATGCGGTGCTCGGCGAGGTGGGCGAGCAGCTTCGGGTCCTGGGCGGCGCTCGTGCCGTGGCCGATGCGCTCGGCGCGCAGGTCGGTCAGGGCGTCCCAGATGGTGCCGGGCCCGGTGGTCTCGCCCGCGTGCGGTACGGAGTGCAGGCCCGCCGCGATCGCACGGTCGAAGTACGGCTTGAACTGCGGCCGCGGCACGCCGATCTCGGGCCCGCCGAGCCCGAAGGAGACGAGGCCCTCGGGGCGCAGCTTGTCGGTGGTCGCGAGCCGCACCGTCTCCTCGGCGGATTCGAGCCCCGCCTCGCCCGGGATGTCGAAGCACCAGCGCAGTACGACACCGAGCTCGTCCTCGGCGGCCTTGCGGGCGTCCTCGATGGCGTCCATGAAGGCGCGGTCGTCGATGCCGCGGCGCACGGAGCTGTAGGGGGTGACGGTCAGTTCGGCGTAGCGGATGTTCTGCCGGGCCATGTCGCGGGCGACTTCGTACGTGAGCAGGCGTACGTCGTCCGCGGTGCGGACCAGGTCCACGACCGAGAGGTACACCTGGACGAAGTGGGCGAAGTCCGTGAACGTGAAGAAGTCGGCGAGGGCCTCCACGTCCGTGGGGACCTTGGAGTCGGGGTGGCGGGCGGAGAGGGCCGAGACGATGCGGGGGGACGCCGAGCCGACGTGGTGCACGTGCAGTTCTGCCTTGGGCAGTCCTGCGATGAAGGCATGCGGGTCGCGTGGCTCACGGGTGCTGCGTGGATCGGTCACGGTTTCCTCCCCAGGAACGGAATTGATCGGCTGATCGGTGGGTCGGGGATCATCGTAAGTGGCGCGCCTTCGGCCGGGGGCGGTGGCCGTAGCATGACGGAACGTATGAAAGAGGTGACGCGGGATGTCTGAGGGCTCGACGGGCTCGGGTGCGGGTTCGGGTGCGCCCGAGGGGCGGGACCCGTGGGCTCCGCCGGAGGACGAAGAGGCGCGAGGGGCGCCGGGGGCGCCGGGGGCGGGGTCGTCTTCCGGGTCGGCTCCCGGGGCGGCTTCGGGGCCGGTGCCGCTGGAGAAGCGGGATCCGTGGGCGGCGCCTTCCGGGCCTTCCGGGCCTTCCGGGCAGGGGCAGCCGGGGGGCGGGCCTTTCGCGCCGCCTTCACCGCAGCAGCCCCAGCCCCAGCCTCAGCCTCAGCCCCAGTCCCAGCCGGGGCCTCAGGGCGAGGAGCCGGTGCCGCCGCCTCCGGTCGGGCCCGAGGGGCCGGGGCAGGTGCCTTACGGCTACCCCGGGTTTCCGGGAGGCCACCAGGGCGCCGGTGCGCACGGGCCGCAGGGCTACCCGGGTTATCCCGGTTATCCCGGTTATCCCGGCTACCCGGGCCATCGGGGGCAGGGCCCGCCCGGGTACGGCTGGCCCGCGATGCCGATGGCTCCCGCCAACGGGATGGGCGTGACGGCGCTCGTTCTCGGGATCATCGCGGCCGCCGGTTTCTGCCTGTGGCCCCTGGCGATCGTGCTCGGCATCCTCGCGATCATCTTCGGGGGGATCGGGCGCGGCAGGGCGAAGCGCGGCGAGGCGACGAACTCCGGGCAGGCGCTGGCCGGGATCATCTGCGGGGTCGCGGGCATCGTCCTGGGCGTGGCCCTGCTGGTGGTGCTGATCGTGACGCCGGACGACGTGTTCGAGGAGGACGGGGCTTCGGAGGACGGCAGCAGCTATTCGACGACCCTGGTCGTCGCCTCCTAGGGCCGGGGGCGTCCAGTACCGCCGGATGAACGGGTGGGCGGGCGGGAAAGATCCGCCCGAAGCGGCGGTCCAGGGAGTCCGTTCCGCCGTCCCGCCTAGTGCAAACGCCCCCGCGCCTCCATCAGCGCGAAGCCCAGCAGATTCGGCCCCCGCCACTTCTCCGGGTCCTGGGCCCGCTCGTCGTCGGCCGCCAGGCCTATGCCCCAGATGCGGTCCATCGGGCTCGCCTCGACCAGGACCCGCGAGCCCGTGCCGACCAGGAACGAGCGGAGGGGCTCGGTCGACGCGAACTTGTGGACGCTGCCCTCGACCACGATCCCGAACCGCTCCCGGTCCCACACCGCCTCGTCGAAGCCCCGCACCAGCCGCCCCGCCTTCTTCGCCTCCGCGGGCGTACGCGCGGCGAGGATCGTGGCCTCGGCCTCCGGGTCGGCGAAGAGGCGGGCCTTGGCCGCCATCATCCAGTGCTCGGCCGTCCCGTACTCCACCCCGTCCACGGTGAAGGGCGCCGGCCACCACTGGCTCAGGCAGCTCGAACCGAGCGTCCCGTCCTGCCGCGGCCTGTGCCCCCAGAAGTGCAGATACTTGACTCGTGCCCCCGCACGCACCGCGCGGACCAGCGCATCCACCGAGTCGATCTTCGTCATGCACGCGAGTCTGGCACGCACCACTGACATTCCGTCCTGGGTTTTCCAGGAGGACTCGACACCTGGTCGACAGATTCCGTCGCGTAACCAAAAGGCAACAACGGAATCACTTGTTGGAGTACCACTGCTCTGTCAGGATCGGCACTCAAATCGATCTGGAGCTACGCCGACCCCCTGGGACGGGGGCGACGGCGGAGGAGAGCGTCATGCACAACTTCCAGGCGCAGGACCACTTCGCGGACGGCGCGCAGTACATCGCGGGACGGCTGACCAAGGGAACCTCAGGGCGTTCCCACGCCGTCGTCGACCCGGCCACGGGCGAGGACGTCCACCGTTACGAACTCGCGGGCGAGAAGGACGTCGACGCCGCGGTCGCCGCCGCCGCGCACGCCTTCCCCGAGTGGGCGGGCGCGACCCCCGGCGAGCGCTCCGACGCCATGCACCGCTTCGTCGGCGTACTGGCGGAGCGTGCGGAGGAGTTCGCGCAGGCCGAGTCGCTCCAGTGCGGCAAGCCCATCAAGCTCAGCCGGGAGTTCGACGTACCGGGCACCGTCGACAACGCCGCCTTCTTCGCGGGAGCGGCACGGCATCTCCAGGGCCAGTCGGCCGGTGAGTACTCCGGCGACCACACCTCGTACGTACGGCGTGAGCCCATCGGGGTCGTCGGCTCCATCGCGCCCTGGAACTACCCGCTCCAGATGGCCGCCTGGAAGGTCCTCCCGGCCATCGCCGCGGGCAACACGATCGTCCTCAAGCCCGCCGAGCTCACCCCCTTCACCTCGCTCCTCTTCGCGCAGGCCGCCACCGAGGCGGGCATCCCGGACGGTGTCGTCAACATCATCAGCGGGGCGGGGCAGGACGCCGGAGAGCGGCTCGTCGGGCATCCCGACGTCGCCATGACCTCCTTCACCGGGTCCACCGGCGTCGGCAAGCGCGTCGCGGAGATCGCCACCTCCACCGTGAAGCGGCTGCACCTGGAGCTCGGCGGCAAGGCGCCCTTCGTCGTCTTCGACGACGCCGACCTGGACGCCGCCGTGCACGGCGCGGTCGCCGGAGCGCTCATCAACACCGGGCAGGACTGCACGGCCGCCACGCGCGCGTACGTCCAACGTCCGCTGTACGACGCCTTCGTGGACGGCGTCGCCGCGCTGATGGAGACCGTCCGGCTCGGTGACCCCTTCGCCGACGACACCGACCTCGGGCCGCTCATCTCGCACGTCCACCGCGACCGCGTCGCCGGTTTCGTCGACCGGGCACGCTCCTACGCGCGCGTGGTCACCGGCGGCGAGGCACTCGACCACCCCGGTGCCTTCTACAGGCCCACCCTCATCGCCGACGCCGCGCAGGACAGCGAGATCGTGCAGTCCGAGATCTTCGGCCCCGTGCTCGTGGTGCTGCCCTTCGACTCCGACGAGGACGGCATCCGGCTCGCGAACGACACCCCGTACGGACTCGCCGCCTCCGCCTGGAGCCGCGACGTGTTCCGCGCCAACCGCGCCACCCGCGAGATCAAGGCGGGCTGCGTGTGGGTCAACGACCACATCCCGATCCTCAGCGAGATGCCGCACGGCGGATACAAGGCGTCCGGCTACGGAAAGGACATGTCCGCCTACTCCTTCGAGGAGTACACGCAGATCAAGCACGTGATGTTCGACAACACCGCGGTGGTCCGCAAGGACTGGCACCGCACCGTCTTCGGGGACCGATAGCCGATTGCTGGAAGGCCGCCCGACCAGCGGCCGCCCATCCTCCCGAAAGGGCAACCAAGCGCATGGAGCAGTACGAGCCCGAACCCCTCTCCCCGGCCCAACTGGCCGCCATGCACCGCAGCTTCAGGAACGGCAGGGCCGCCCTCACCCGCCGTTCCCTGCTGCGCGCCTCCGCGAGCGGCGCGTTCGCCGTCGGCGGTCTCGGTGCGCTCAGTGCCTGCGGCATCCCGGCAGCGAGCAAGGGCCAGGGCGACGTCACGTCCGACGACCACTCGGACAAGGAGAAGCGGATCACCTTCTCCAACTGGACCGAGTACATGGACGTCGACGACGACGAACGACGCCCCACCCTGGACGCGTTCACGAAGCGCACCGGGATCAAGGTCAAGTACACCGAGGACATCAACGACAACGTCGAGTTCTTCGGGAAGATCAAGCCGCAGCTCGCGGCGGGCCAGGACACCGGACGCGACCTCATCTGTGTCACGGACTGGCTGGCGGCCCGGCTCATCCGCTTCGGCTGGGTCCAGAAACTGGACCCGGCCAACCTGCCGCACGCGTACACGAACCTGTCCGCCCAGTTCCGCAACCCGGACTGGGACCCGGGGCGGGCCTACTCGTACCCCTGGACCGGCATCTCCACGGTCATCGCGTACAACAAGAAGGCGACCGACGGCGAGGACATCACCTCGGTGTCGCAGCTCCTGGACAACCCCAAGCTCAAGGGGCGCGTCGGCTTCCTCTCCGAGATGCGCGACAGCGTCGGCATGACGCTCATCGACATGGGCAAGGACCCCTCGAAGTTCACCGACGACGACTTCGACGCGGCCATCGCCCGCCTCCAGAAGGCCGTCGACAAGAAGCAGATCCGCCGCTTCACGGGCAACGACTACACGTCGGACCTCGACAAGGGCGACCTCGCCGCGTGCCTCGGCTGGGCGGGCGACATCGTCCAGCTGCAGGCCGACAACCCCGACATCGCCTTCCACATCCCGGACCAGGGCTACATCACGTCCACGGACAACCTGCTGGTCCCGAACAAGGCGCGGCACAAGAAGAACGCCGAACGGCTCATCGACTACTACTACGAGCCCGAGCCGGCCGCGCGCCTCGCCGCGTACATCAACTACGTCTGCCCCGTGGACGGTGTGCGCCCCGAGCTCGCGAAGCTCGACAAGAAGGCCGCGGCGAACCCGCTGATCCTCCCGGACAAGGAGATGGCCGCGAAGTCCCACGGGTTCCGCTCGCTGACGCCGAAGGAAGAGACGGCGTACGAGGAGAAGTTCGCCAAGCTGACCGGTGCCTAGACGGTGCGACCACGCCCGTCCGTAGTTCCCGCGCCCTCCCTCTCAGTCCCCTCGACACCCCTGGACGCACCATGACGACTGCTACAGAACACGGCGGCGACGTCCGCCTCACCGGGATCAGCAAGACGTACGGCTCCTTCACGGCCGTGCGACCGCTCGACCTCACCGTGCCGCAGGGCTCCTTCTTCGCGCTGCTCGGCGCGTCCGGCTGTGGCAAGACCACCACGCTCCGCATGATCGCGGGTCTTGAGGAGCCCAGCTCGGGGACCGTGCACCTGGGCGAGCAGGACGTCACGGCGCTGCCGCCGTACAAGCGGCCCGTCAACACGGTCTTCCAGTCGTACGCCCTCTTCCCGCACCTCGACATCTTCGAGAACGTCGCCTTTGGCCTGCGCCGCCGCGGCATCAAGTCCGTGAAGGGCAAGGTCGGCGAGATGCTCGACCTCGTGCAGCTCGGCGAGCAGGCCCGCAAGAAGCCGCACCAGCTCTCCGGCGGCCAGCAGCAGCGCGTCGCCGTCGCCCGCGCCCTGATCAACCACCCCAAGGTGCTGCTCCTCGACGAGCCGCTCGGCGCACTCGACCTCAAGCTGCGCCGCCAGATGCAGCTCGAACTCAAGCGCATCCAGACCGAGGTGGGCATCACGTTCATCCACGTCACGCACGACCAGGAGGAGGCCATGACGATGGCCGACCAGGTCGCGGTGATGAACGCGGGCCAGGTCGAACAGCTCGGCGCCCCCGCCGACCTCTACGAGAACCCCCGCACCACCTTCGTCGCCAACTTCCTCGGCACGTCGAACTTCATCGAGGCCGAGATCGCGGGCCGCAGCGGCGACGACCTCACCCTCAAGGCCGGCGACGGCAAGCTCGTCCTGCCCGCCGCGCGATGTACGGCGCCGACCACCACGGGCGGCAAGGTCATCCTCGGCGTACGCCCCGAGAAGATCTCCCTCACGCACGCCGACGAGGCGGGCCGGATCCCCGAGGGGCGCAACCGCATCACGGGCCGCATCGCCGACAGCAGCTTCATCGGCGTATCGACGCAGTACGTCATCGACAGCCCGCTCTGCGACGCCTTCGAGGTCTACGCCCAGAACATCGAGCGCGACACCCGCCTCGTCCCCGGCGTCGAGGTCGTCCTGCACTGGAACCCCGCGCACACCTTCGGCCTGGACGCCGCCCAGGACATCGAGGCGGGCGTCGAGAAGGTCGAGGAGGACGCCTCCGCATGACGACCACCCTCACCAAAGCGCCCCCGGCGCAGGAGCCGGACGAGGCGCCGCGCAAGATCCGCAAGCGCGGACGGCTCGTCCCCTACTGGCTGCTGCTCCCCGGCATCCTCTGGCTCGTCGTCTTCTTCGCGCTGCCGCTGGTCTACCAGGCGTCGACGTCCGTCCAGACCGGCTCCCTGGAAGACGGCTTCAAGGTCACCTGGCACTTCGCCACCTACTGGGACGCCCTGAGCGACTACTGGCCGCAGTTCCTGCGCTCGGTGATGTACGCGGGCGCCGCCACGATCCTGTGTCTGCTGCTCGGCTATCCGCTCGCGTATCTCATCGCGTTCCGCGCGGGCCGCTGGCGCAACCTCATCCTGGTCCTGGTCATCGCGCCGTTCTTCACCAGCTTCCTCATCCGTACGCTGGCGTGGAAGACGATCCTCGCGGACGGCGGCCCCGTCGTGGGCGCCCTCAACTCGCTGCACGTCCTGGACGTCACCAGCTGGATCGGCGTCACGGACGGCGACCGGGTCCTGGCCACACCGCTCGCGGTGATCTGCGGACTCACGTACAACTTCCTGCCGTTCATGATCCTGCCGCTCTACACGTCCCTCGAACGGATCGACGGCAGGCTGCACGAGGCGGCGGGCGACCTCTACGCGAAGCCGTCCACCACCTTCCGCAAGGTGACCTTCCCGCTCTCCATGCCGGGCGTCGTCTCCGGGACGCTGCTCACCTTCATCCCCGCGGCGGGCGACTACGTGAACGCGGATCTGCTCGGCTCCACCGACACCCGCATGGTCGGCAACGTCATCCAGACGCAATTCCTGCGCATTCTGGATTACCCGACGGCCGCGGCCCTCTCCTTCATCCTGATGGCGGCGATCCTCGTCATGGTCACCTTCTACATCCGCAAGTCCGGGACGGAGGATCTCGTCTGATGGCTGCCTTCTTCCGCTGGCTCCGCGGCAAATTCGTCGTCATCGCGGGTCTGCTGACGCTCGCGTATCTGCTGCTCCCGAACGTCGTCGTGACGGTGTTCTCCTTCAACAAGCCGAAGGGGCGCTTCAATTACGCCTGGCAGGACTTCTCGCTCGACGCGTGGAAGGACCCCTGCGGCGTCGCCGACATGTGCGGCTCGCTCAGCCTGAGCCTGCAGATCGCCACCTGGGCGACGATCGGCGCGACCCTGCTCGGCACGATGATCGCCTTCGCGCTCGTCCGCTACCGCTTCCGGGCGCGCGGCGCCGTCAGCTCGCTGATCTTCCTGCCGATGGCGATGCCCGAGGTCGTCATGGCCGCCTCGCTGCTCACGCTCTTCCTCAACATGGGCGCGCAGCTGGGCTTCTGGACGATTCTCATCGCCCACATCATGTTCTGCCTCAGCTTCGTGGTGACCGCCGTCAAGGCGCGCGTGATGTCGATGGACCCGCGCCTGGAACAGGCCGCACAGGACCTCTACGCGGGCCCCGTGCAGACCTTCGTCCGGGTCACGCTGCCGATCGCCGCACCGGGGATCGCGGCGGGCGCGCTGCTCGCCTTCGCGCTCTCCTTCGACGACTTCATCATCACGAATTTCAACGCGGGATCGACCGTGACCTTCCCCATGTTCGTCTGGGGATCGGCACAGCGCGGTACGCCCGTTCAGATCAACGTCATCGGTACGGCGATGTTCCTTGTCGCCGTTCTCCTGGTGCTCGGCGGAATGATCGTCTCCAAGCGCCGCAACAAGCAGGCGCGGTAACACCCGACAGTTCTGAAGGAGTGGAAATCATGGCCCCAAGCGCCATGACCCGTTTCACCAAGTCTCTCTCCGACGCCCAGCCGGTCTCGTACTGGCTGGACGACCCCGGCAAGCCACGCGCCGAACCCGCCCTCACCGGTGACGAGCAGTGCGACCTGCTCGTCGTCGGCGGCGGCTACAGCGGACTGTGGACCGCGCTCATCGCCAAGGAGCGCGACCCGCACCGCGAGGTGGTCCTGGTCGAGGGCCGAGAGGCGGGCTGGGCCGCCTCCGGCCGCAACGGCGGCTTCTGTGCCGCGTCCCTCACGCACGGCATCTCGAACGGCCTGTCCCGCTGGCCCGGCGAGATCGCGAAGCTGGAGGAGCTCGGCGCCCGCAACCTCGACGAGATCGAGGCGGCCGTCAAGCGCTACTCCATCGACTGCGACTTCGAGCGCACCGGCGAGATCGACGTGGCCACGCAGCCGCACCAGCTCGCCGAACTGCACGAGATGTACGAGGAGATGGCGGAGCACGGCCTCGCGGGCGGCTCCGAGCTGCTCGACGCGGACGCCCTGCGCGCGCACGTCGACTCGCCGACCTTCCTCGGCGGACTCTGGGACCGGGAGGGCGTCGCCATGCTGCACCCGGCGAAGCTCGCCTGGGGCCTGAAGCGCGCCTGCCTGGAGAAGGGCGTACGCGTCTACGAGCACACGCCCGCGCTCCAACTCGCCTCGTCAGGCGCCGGGATGGCCGTGCGCACCCCGTACGGCCGCATCCGCGCCCGGCAGGTGGCGCTCGCCACGAACATCTTCCCGTCGCTGGTCAAGCGCGTGCGCGCGTACACGGTCCCGGTCTACGACTACGCCCTGATGACGGAGCCGCTGACCGAGGACCAGCTGGCGGCCATCGGCTGGAAGAACCGCCAGGGCCTTGGCGACAGCGCCAACCAGTTCCACTACTTCCGGCTCTCCGCCGACAACCGCATCCTGTGGGGCGGCTACGACGCGATCTACCCCTTCGGCGGCAAGCTGCGCGCCGAGCACGACGACCGCCCCGAGACGTACGCGAAGCTGGCGGGCCACTTCTTCACCTGCTTCCCGCAGTTGGAGGGGGTCCGGTTCACGCACGCGTGGGGCGGCGCGATCGACACGTGCTCGCGCTTCTCGGCGTTCTTCGGCACGGCCCACGCGGGGCGCGTCGCGTACGCGGCGGGGTACACCGGGCTCGGTGTCGGAGCCACCCGCTTCGGCGCCGACGTCATGCTGGACCTGCTCTCCGGCGAGCGCACGGAGCGCACCTCCCTGGAGATGGTGCGCACGAAGCCGCTGCCGTTCCCGCCCGAGCCGTTCGCGTGGACGGGCGTGGCCCTGACCAAGTGGTCGCTGGCCCGTGCGGACGAGAACGGCGGCCGGCGCAATCTGTGGCTGAAGACCATGGACAAGCTGGGCCTGGGCTTCGACAGCTGACCTGAAGCCGGCCTGATCCGGGGCTCGGAACGCCCTCTGTCGACGATTCGTCAACAAGTTCCCGGAACCCGCGTAATGCCGCGGCCCGAACCCCCTCTCTCCTGTGACATGCACAGCTGCAGCACAGGAAGAGGGAGGTCCCGCCATGACTGGCTCGGGCTCGGGAGCGAAGTCGGCGGTCGAATGGCTGGTGTCGGTGGCGCCGGATCCGGAGGCCTGCCGCTGGGAGTGGGAGCGCAACCCCCTGGGGGTCGCGCTCCTTCCCGCGGGCAGGCTCTGGGACGTACTCATCCTCCCCGGTGAACTCGGCTATCCGACGCTCGACGTACTGACCCGCTGCATCGACCGTCCGGGCCCGGTGCTCGCCGACTTCGGCGACTCCCGCATGGGGTTCTTCGTGCCGGCGGGCACGGTCGCCCGCTGGCTCGGCACGGGCGTACGCGGCGCGGGCCACGGCACCTGGATCGTGGTCCCCTACCCGGGGCGCGCCACGGGCGGTGTCCGCTGGCTCGTGCCGCCCGACGGCTCGGGCACGCTGACGGATCCGGCACTGCTCGAACTCGCGATGCACGAGGCCGCGGCCCAACTGGCGCCGCGGGACGGGGAGCAGGCGGGGGAGTAGCCGGGGGAGCCACGGAAACGGACCGCCGCCCGGCGAAGGCTTGACGGGGCCTTGACAACCGCATTGGTCTGGACCAAATTGAGCGGCCCACCCTCCCATCCCCCCATGCCCGGAGGCAGTTGTGGACCGTTCATCGCCGCGCCCCCTCGCGCGTCCCTTTGCGCGCCGCGTCAGACGTCTCACCGTGGCAGCGGCCACGGCCTGCGCGCTCGCGGCGTCCGGCCTGCTGGTCTCGGAAGCGGCGGCCGATCCCGACCCGGCGCCGCAGGCCGCACGACCGGCGGCAGCCGCCGCCGACCACGCCCTGGTCGGCTATCTGCACACGAGCTTCGCCAACGGCTCCGGCTACACGCGGCTCGCGGACGTCCCCGACAGCTGGGACATCATCGACCTCGCCTTCGGCGAACCGACATCCGCCACGTCCGGCGACATCCGCTTCAGTCTCTGTCCGCGGACCGAGTGCCCCGGCGTCGAGTCCAAGGACGAGTTCAAGGCCGCGGTCAAGGCCAAGCAGGCGGCGGGCAAGAAGGTCCTGATCTCCATCGGCGGCCAGAACGGCCAGGTCCAGCTGACCACCACGCAGGCCCGCGACACCTTCGTCTCCTCGGTCTCCGCGATCATCGACGAGTACGGACTCGACGGCCTGGACATCGACTTCGAGGGCCACTCCCTCTCACTGAACGCCGACGACACGGACTTCAAGAACCCGAAGACGCCGTCGATCGTGAACCTCATCGCGGCGGTCAAGACCCTCAAGTCCAAGTACGGCAGCGGCTTCACGCTCACGATGGCGCCCGAGACCTTCTTCGTGCAGCTCGGCTACCAGTTCTACGGGACCGGCAAATGGGGCGGCCAGGATCCCCGCGCCGGCGCCTACCTCCCGGTCATCCACGCCCTGCGCGACGACCTCACGCTGCTGCACGTCCAGGACTACAACTCGGGCCCGATCATGGGCCTGGACAACCAGTACCACTCGATGGGCGGCGCGGACTTCCACATCGCGATGACCGACATGCTGCTCACGGGCTTCCCGGTGGCGGGCGACACGAACAACGTCTTCCCCGCGCTGCCCCCGGAGAAGGTGGCCATCGGCATGCCCGCGTCGACGAACGCGGGCAACGGCCACGTCCCCACGACCGAGGTCAACAAGTCCCTCGACTGCCTGACGAAGGGCACCAACTGCGGCTCGTACCAGACGCACGGCACCTGGCCCGGCCTGCGCGGCCTGATGACCTGGTCGATCAACTGGGACCGCCACAACAACGGGGAGTTCTCGAAGAACTTCGACGGCTACTTCGGCTGAGCCGCGTCCGAGTCCGTGTCCGCGTCGGTGGCGCGGCGGCCGTACCGCGCCACCACGAGCACCATCACCTGCAGCACCATCCCGAACAGGCACCAGCTGGCAACGACATCCAGCGGCCAGTGATAGCCCCTGCGCACGAGACCGAGCCCGACCCCGAAGTTCAACAGGCCGCAGGCGATGACCAGTTCGCGTCGCGCGTACGGGCCGTGCAGGTACGGCAGCAGGAGCAGCGCCGCCCCTCCATAGGCGACCATCGCGGTGGCGGTGTGGCCCGAGGGGTAGTAGCCGGTGCCGTCCATGCCGGGCGGTCCCGTGCGGCCGATGAGCTCCTTGAGCGGGATCACGAGGACCGGGACCAGGGCCATGGCCACGGCGGCGACCGCCGGGCCCAGCCACCAGCGGAACGCACCGGCGCGGTGGCCACGCCAGGCCGCGTAGGCGATGGCGGCGGCGAGGACCGGGGCGGCGACGGCGACCCCACCCAGATCGGCGAGGAATTCGGCGGCGCCGTCCGGGAGGCGGCTGCCGGTGATCCAGGGGCCGAGCCGCTCGTCCGCGTCGCGGAGGGGGCCGTCGGCGATCACTTGCCAGGTGATGAGCGCGAAGAACAGCGCGCAGAGGCAGAAGAGGAAAGTGGTCGGCCGCCCCGGAACAGGGGGGGTAGTTCCGAGGCGGCCGTCCTGACCGGTGTGCCGCACGCCCCGGGGGGTTTGGGGCGGGCGGCCGTCCGATCGGTGAGGAGTTCCGGAGCCAGAAGCTCCGGGTGTGTGCGCGAGGGCACGACCAAGACGGGGCTGGGGAGGCTCCGTCCGGGTGTCGCCCACAGTTCCCTGTGGGCGGGGTGTTTCTCTCATCTGCAGAAACCGTACGTCAGGTGGTGGCAGGCCGACAGGCGGAACGGCAACCCGTCATGGGGCTCGCACACGTTCTTCACATGCCCTGACGGTCACCCCAGGTCACGGGTCTGACACCGCGCGCTGTACACACACGTCAGGCCATGTGCGGATACATGCGGAGCCGGGATCTTCCCCCTTTGGGGTGATCCCGGCTCCGCTGAGCACTACCGGTCGTATGCGATCAGACGCGCGCGAACGCGGCCTCGATGATGTCCAGGCCCTCGTTCAGGAGGTCCTCGCCGATGACCAGCGGCGGCAGGAAGCGCAGGACGTTGCCGTACGTGCCGCAGGTGAGGACGAGCAGGCCCTCGGCGTGGCAGGCCTTGGCGAGCGCGGCCGTCGCCTCCGCGTTCGGCTCCTTCGTGGCGCGGTCCTTGACCAGCTCGATGGCGATCATCGCGCCACGGCCGCGGATGTCGCCGACGATGTCGTACTTCTCCGCGATGGCGCTCAGGCGGGCCTTCATCGTCGCCTCGATGGCCTTGGCCTTGCCGTTGAGGTCGAGCTCCTTCATGGTCTCGATGGCGCCGAGCGCACCGGCGCAGGCCACCGGGTTGCCGCCGTAGGTGCCGCCGAGGCCGCCGGAGTGCGGGGCGTCCATGATCTCGGCGCGGCCCGTGACGGCGGCGAGCGGCAGGCCGCCCGCGATGCCCTTGGCGGTCGTGATCAGGTCGGGGACGATGCCCTCGTCCTCGCACGCGAACCACTGGCCGGTGCGGCAGAAGCCGGACTGGATCTCGTCCGCGACGAAGACGATGCCGTTGTCGTTGGCGAACTGCACGATCGCCGGGAGGAAGCCCTTCGCGGGCTCGATGAAGCCGCCCTCGCCGAGCACCGGCTCGATGATGATCGCGGCGACGTTCTCCGCGCCGACCTGCTTGCTGATCTGGTCGATGGCCTGCTTGGCGGCCTCGGGTCCGGCGTTCTCCTCGCCCGTCGGCCAGCGGTAGCCGTAGGCCACCGGCACGCGGTACACCTCGGGGGCGAACGGTCCGAAGCCGTTCTTGTACGGCATGTTCTTGCTGGTCAGCGCCATCGTGAGGTTCGTACGGCCGTGGTAGCCGTGGTCGAAGACGACGACGGCCTGGCGCTTGGTGTGCGCACGGGCGATCTTGACGGCGTTCTCGACGGCCTCGGCGCCGGAGTTGAAGAGCGCGGTCTTCTTCGCGTGGTCGCCCGGCGTCAGCTCGGCGAGCTGCTCGGCGACGGCGACGTAGCCCTCGTACGGCGTGACCATGAAACAGGTGTGGGTGAAGTCGGCGAGCTGCGCGGTCGCGCGGCGTACGACGGCCTCGGCGCTGGCACCGACCGACGTCACGGCGATGCCGGAGCCGAAGTCGATGAAGCGGTTGCCGTCGACGTCCTCGATGATGCCGCCACCCGCGCGCGCCGCGAAGACAGGCAGCACGGAACCCACGCCACCGGCGACCGTGGCGGTACGGCGGGCCTGCAGCTCCTGAGACTTCGGCCCGGGGATGGCGGTGACGACGCGGCGCTCCTGCGGAAGTGCGGTCATGGGGTGCTCCTGGGGGTGGGGCGAGGCGGACGCTCGAATGCTTGCTTTCTTCGCAGGTTAGGGGCGGAGGGTGGGGGCGGGCATGCTCCACGGGGGAGTTGTTCGGTGTGGCGGTTGTCCGTGGTGGACATAGCGGCGGGTGGGGCGGGCTGCGGCTTTCGTCCCTATCGGTGATCCGCGCGGGGCTGGGTGTTGCCGCAGGTCCCGGGCGCGTATGCGGTGAACTACCCCTGTGGGGGCACTAGATTGACGGCTGAACCGACAGACCGGCAGGTCAGGGGGCAAGGGCCATGGACTCCGAAGGCACGCACGACGCTCGCGGCACACACGCCACACCGGTGCCGCGCCCGGCGGGGCCTGCCGGGCCCGCGGCGCCGCCGATGCCTCGCCAGGCGCCCGGCGCCGGGAGTGCCTCATCCGTGGCCGAATGGCTCGCCGCGCCGCGCCCCGAGGCGGCCCCGGGCATCTGGCGCTACGCCTACCGGCCCCCCGCCCCCGAGGCCGAGACCGAGGGCGCCGACCGGCGTCTGATCGTGGGCATGGTGATCTCCACCGTGCTCGGCCTGCTGTTCTGGTCCCTGTGGCGGCAGGGCAGCATCCCCTACCAGTGGGCCCCGCTGAAGCTGTTCACACCGGGCGAGTGGTGGTGGGCGGGCAGCGCCCAGCCCAAGATGCGACAGGCCGAGGACGCCCGGGTCGTCTACGACGGGCTTGTCTTCGGCGCTGTGGTGTACACCGTCGGGCGCCTCGGTGCCTGGCCCGACGCGATCCGGCACTTCGTGACGCGGCGCCCGCAGCCGTCCCGTGCCGTGCTCGCCTCCGTCGGCGCGGTCGGCGCCCTGGTCTACGTCTGGCCGAGCGCCCTGGGGCTCGACACACGGCCGCTGCCCGTGGCCGACCCCGTCTTCTCCCTGGTCGCGCTTGTCGCGGGTGGCTACGAAGTCTTCGAGTCACGCGTGCTCACCGACGCCCTGTACGTCCTGATCACCGTCGCGGTGCTCTGGCCCTTCGCCCGGATCGGCGGCTGGTGGGAGGCGGTCCGCGACCGCAAGGCCGCGCCTGCCCGGCCGCGGGTCACCCCGCCGCGCCCCGCCGGCGCCCCCGCGCGCGCCCACTGGCCGGAACTGCGAGCGGCCGGACAGAACAAGGCCGCCGACCTGCTCTCCGCCGAGCTGGTCAGCGGACGCATGAACGACGTCGACTGCGCCCGCGTGGACCACGCCTGGCGGACGGCCGCCCCCGACCCCGGCGCGCTCGCCGCCTTCGTGGACACGGTCGCCCGGCACGGCCGCGCCGCCTGGGCCCACCCCTCGGGCCAGCGCGACCTGCCCACGCGCACCGCCGTCCACGACCTGCTCGTCGGCCAGGTCAGGATCGGCCGGTTCGCGAAGGACGAGCGCAATCCCTACGCCGTACGCAACGCCGAGGCCGCGCTCGATCCCGCGGTGCTCGGCACCTCGCTGCTCGCGGTGGGCCCGTCCGGCGCGGGCAAGACCGGACGGCTCATGCGCCCGGTGGCCGAGTCGCTAGCCCTGGGCGCCCTCACCGGACAGTGCGCCGTCGTCGCCGTGGGTGCGGCGGGCACGGCGCTCGGCGCGGACGACGCGTACGACGTCGTGGTCAAGCCGGGCGATCCCACGTCCGTGCACGACATCGATCTGTACGCGGACTGCGCCGACGCTGACGAGGCCGCCGCCTTCCTCGCCGAAGGTCTGGTCGGCGACCTCGAAGCCGTCGACACGCGCCGCGCCGCCACCACCCTCGCCCAACTCCTCGGCCCCTACCGCCTCCTCCACGGGCGCTTCCCCTCCGTCCCCGCGCTGCGCGAACTCCTCGAAGGGGATCCCGCGGCCCTCGCCGACCTCCAGGCGGGCCTCGCCACGGGCGAGCACACCGCCATGCGCCGCGAACTCGACGCGCGCATCCGGCAGTCCGGCTCCCCCAACGACCCGGGCCCCGCCCTCGCCGACCGGCTCGGCCTGCTCGACAGGCCCGCCTTCGCCGACTTCTTCAACCCCGGCGGCGAGGGGCACCCCTTCTCGATGCGCGCCGTCGTCCACCACCCGCTGCGGGTCAGGGTGGACCTGCCGGAGCACGGGCACGAAGAGGCGTCGCGGCTGCTCGCCCGGCTGCTGCTCGCCCAGTTCACGTACGTCGTGCGCGGCCGTGCCCGGCGGCCGCACTTCGCCTGCCTGATCCTGGACGACGCAGCGCGCACCCTCACCACCGAGAGCGTGCGCGCCATCCAGCGGCTGCGCTCGCTCAACGCGGGCGTCGTGCTCGGTCTGCGCACCATCGGAGAGGTGCCGGAGCAGCTCCAGGGGCCGCTCTACGCGGCGGTCGGCTGCCGGATGGCCTTCTCCGGCGTGACGACCTGGGACGGGCGCCGCTTCACCGAGGCCTGGGGCACCGAGTGGATCGAGACCAAGGAAGTCGCCCAGCACACGGTCTTCGCCGATCAGCCGATGACGCGGGCGCTGCACTCGCTGCGCAAGCTCGTCACCGGCAAGGCGGTCACCACGGACGCCGTCACCGTGCGCAAGGTCGAGCGCGAACGCTGGTCCGCGTCCGACCTCGCCCACTCCCTGCCCCCAGGCCACGCCGTCCTCTCCCTGACAGACGTACGCGGCGAGCACGCGCCGCCCCTGTTGGTGGATCTTCGGGGTTAGCCGCCGGGGCGCAGGCAGGGATGTACGTACGGGGTATTCGGTCCCGTACGTACCGTACGGTGAGGCAGAATCGACACAGGTCGTTCATACGGACCGGCCAAAAGATCCACATCCGGTCCGGGATTCAATGGCCGACCGGCACGCGTGCCTCATCCGCCGCTGCCAGACCAGCTGCCCTGACCTGCTGACCAGACCTGAAGGTCCCATGCCGCCCACGCTCGCCTCCCTCGTCCATCACTCCGCGCTGAAGCTCACCGTGCGCGCGGGTGAGGAACATCTGGACGCGCCCGTGCGCTGGGCGCACGCCAGTGAGCTCACCGACCCCGTGCCCTACATGGAGGGCGGCGAGCTCCTCATGATCACCGCGCTCAAGCTGGACGCGGAGGACCCGGAAGCGATGCGCCGCTATGTGAAGCGGCTCGCTGCGGCGGGAGTCGTCGGGCTCGGGTTCGCGGTCGGCGTGCACTACAAGGACATCCCGGACGCGCTGGTCGCCGCAGCCGCGGACGAGGGGCTTCCGCTCCTCGAGGTGCCGCGGCGCACCCCCTTCCTGGCCATCAGCAAGGCCGTCTCCGCCGCCATCGCCGCCGACCAGTACCGCGCCGTCACCGCGGGCTTCGCCGCCCAGCGCGAGCTGACCAAGCAGGCGCTGAGCGACGGCCCCGAGGGACTCCTCGCCGCGCTCGCCGGTCAGGTCGACGGCTGGGCCGCGCTGTACGACGCGTCCGGCGCCGTCGTCGCCACGGCCCCGGAGTGGGCCACCCGCAGGGCCGCCAGGCTCACCTCCGACGTCGAGCGGCTGCGGGATCGCGCGGCACCGGCGAGCGCGGTCGTCGCGGGCGCCGAGGACCGGGTGGAGCTGCACTCGATCGGTACCGGACGGCGGCCCCGCGCCGCGCTCGCCGTCGGCACGGCATCCACCCTCGGCACCGCCGAGCGGTACGCACTGCACTCGGCCATAGCGCTGCTCACCCTCACCACCGAGCGCAACCGCTCCCTCCAGGCAGCCGAGGCCCGGGTCGGCTCCGCGGTCCTTCGGATGCTGCTCGCCGGGGAGCCGGACCACGCCCGCACGGTGGCGGGGGAGTTGTACGGAAGCCTGCTGGACGCGCCGTTCCGCCTGGTCGTCGCCGAGGTCCCCGCATCCGCCCCGGAGGACGGCGACCCCTTCGCCGGGCTCACGGACGCCGTCGAGTCGGCCGCCGCCCGCGCCGGCGAGGCACTCCTCGTCGTCCCCTACGGCGAGCGGCTCGTGCTGCTCGTCGTGGACGGCGGCGCGGGCGCCGCGGCCTGCGTGGCGTACGCGCAGACGCTGGAGGCCGGGCGTCCCGAGACACCGGAGGGCGGTGCGGGCGACGGCGCGGCCCTCCTCCTCGGGCTCTCCGCCCCCGCGGGACCCATCGCGGCGGCCACCGCGTACAAACAGGCCGACCAGGCCCTGTCCATCGCCCGGCGCCGGGGCCGCGCGATGGTCGAGCACGAGGACCTCGCGGCGGGCTCCGTCCTGCCGCTGCTCGCCGACGACGCGGTGCGGGCGTTCGCCGACGGTCTGCTGCGCGCCCTGTTCGAGCACGACGCCACCGGCCGCGGCGACCTCATCGCATCGCTGCGCGCCTGGCTCTCGCGCCACGGCCAGTGGGACGCGGCAGCCGCGGACCTGGGCGTCCACCGCCACACCCTGCGCTATCGCATGCGCAGGGTCGAGGAGATCCTGGGCCGCTCCCTGGACGACCCGGACGTCCGCATGGAGCTGTGGCTGTCGCTGAAGGCGACATCGAGCGGTACGGAGTAGCTGCGGGGGATTGGTCCGGGTCCGGTCCCCTGCCAAAGAGGCGCGGGCCCGCAGGGCACTACTCCGAGTCGGACAAACGCCCTGCACCCTTACCGCCCCTACGGTGGGGAACGTACCCCCCAAGACACACCTTCGCGGAAGGGCCGGGAATCGACATGACTTCCATCCACGCCTTCTGGCTCGCCGGTCGCCAGACCACCGGTGAGACCACTCTCGACGTCACCTCGCCCTGGGACGGGCGGGTCGTCGGCAAGGCGGCCGTCCCGACCGACGCCCAGGTCGAGGAGGCCGTCGCCGCCGCGTACGCGGTGCGCGACGAGTTCGCCGCGACCCCGGCGCACGTGCGGGCCGCCGCCCTCGACCACGTGAGCCGCAGGCTCGTCGAGCGGACGGAAGAGATCGCCCAGCTCATCTCCGCCGAGAACGGCAAGCCGATCAAGTGGGCCCGCGGCGAGGTCGGCCGTGCCGTCTCCGTCTTCCGCTTCGCCTCCGAGGAAGCCCGCCGGTTCAACGGCGGCGAGGCCCAGCGCCTCGACACCGACGCCGGCGGCCAGGGGCGCCTCGCCTTCACGCGCCGCTTCTCCAAGGGCGTCGTCCTTGGCATCGCGCCGTTCAACTTCCCGCTGAACCTCTGCGCCCACAAGATCGCCCCGGCCATCGCGTCCGGCACGCCGATCATCCTCAAGCCGGCGCCCGCGACCCCGCTCTCCGGTCTCCTCATCGGCGAGCTGCTCGCCGAGACCGAGCTGCCCGCCGGGTCCTGGTCGGTCCTCCCGGTCGCGAACGAGAAGATGCCCGCCCTCGTGCAGGACGAGCGCCTTCCCGTCATCTCCTTCACCGGATCCGAGAAGGTCGGCTACGCGATCCTGGACTCGGTGCCGCGCAAGCACTGCACCCTGGAGCTCGGCGGGAACGGCGCCGCCGTGGTCCTGTCCGACTTCTCCTCCGACGAGGACCTCGACTGGGCGGCCTCGCGCATCGCGACGTTCTCCAACTACCAGGGCGGCCAGTCCTGCATCTCGGTGCAGCGCGTCATCGCCGACGCCTCCGTGTACGACCGGCTGGTGCCGCGCGTGCTCAAGGCCATCGAGGGCCAGGTCACCGGTGACCCGTCCGACCCGAAGACCGACGTCGGCCCGCTGGTCAACGAGGACGCCGCCAAGCGCGTGGAGTCCTGGGTCGACGAGGCCGTCCAGGCCGGCGCCCAGCTGCTCGCGGGCGGCAAGCGGGACGGCGCCTCGTACGCGCCGACCGTGCTCGCCGACGTACCGGCCGACGTCACCATCGCCTGCGAGGAGGTCTTCGGACCTGTCCTCACGATCAAGAAGGTGGACGGCGAGGCGGAGGCGTTCGCCGCCGTCAACGACTCCAAGTACGGCCTCCAGGCGGGCGTCTTCACGCACGACCTGCAGACCGCCTTCCGCGCGCACCGCGACCTGGAGGTCGGCGGCGTCGTCATCGGCGACGCCCCCTCCTACCGCGCCGACCAGATGCCGTACGGCGGCGTCAAGCAGTCCGGCGTGGGCCGCGAGGGCGTCCGCTTCGCGATGGACGACTACACGTACGAGCGGGTCATGGTCCTGACGGGCCTCGCCCTCTAGGGCAGCCCTGCAAGGCAGTTCACGAACCGGACGGCCGGAGCCCACTGTGCGGGGGCTCCGGCCGTTCTCGCGTGCCGGGCACGCACGCCGCACCGCTTCCGGGCGTCGCCCCGCCCTGCCATGGAGCCTGGCCCCGGAGGAGGCCGAGAAGGGCCTGCCGGCCGAGGCGAGGGGATGCAGTCTCTACGGCGCGGCCACCATCGAGGGAGAGACGATCTACTTCTCCTTCCTCGGCCGCGAGATGTGGGCGGTCCAGCGCAAGCGCCGCAAGCAGGCCCGCAAAGGCGACGCCTGGCGGTGGAAGTCGACCGTGTCCCTGCCCGACCCGCCCGCGGCCCCGCCCCTGCCCGGCGGCCGCTATCTCTTCCCGCCCATGGCGCCCTCCGCGGACGCCGCGGTCATCGCCGTGGACCGCGACACGTTCAGGACGGCGTGGACGTACACGATGCCGGACGAGCCCGAGGGCGCGCCCCGCTTCTCCACGCGGAAGAACCGCCTGTACGTCACCCGGGGGCGCACCCTGACGGTCCTTCCGCTGGACGGCTCGGGGCCCGGCGACACGTGACTCCGGTGGGGCCGAACGCTGCGCGAGGACTGGTGGGCTCCGGACGAATCGGGTACATACGATCCATACGATCGAGTAGCACCAGTCAGTAACCGACCGGGTCAAGATCGGCTCAATCGGAACCGACCGACCCCACTCCGCGGCGAGGTGAGCTCCTCAATGTCCGCACCAACCCCACCCCCTTCCGGGCCGTCCGTCACCGAACGCGAGGCCAGGCAGGTCGCCGAGGCCGCCCGCGAACAGGACTGGCGCAAGCCGAGCTTCGCCAAGGAACTCTTCCTCGGCCGCTTCCGGCTCGACCTGATCCACCCGCACCCCATGCCCCCCGACGAGGACGCGAGGCGCGGCGAGGAGTTCCTCGCCAAGCTCCGCGACTTCTGCGAGACGAAGATCGACTCGGCCCGCATCGAGCGCGAGGCGCAGATCCCCGACGAGGTCATCAACGGCCTCAAGGAGCTCGGCGCCCTCGGCATGAAGATCGACACGAAGTACGGCGGGCTCGGCCTCACACAGGTCTACTACAACAAGGCGCTCGCCCTCGTCGGCTCCGCGAACCCGGCGATCGGCGCGCTGCTCTCCGCCCACCAGTCGATCGGCGTACCGCAGCCGCTCAAGCAGTTCGGCACCCAGGAGCAGAAGGACGAGTTCCTGCCGCGCTGCGCCCGCACGGACATCAGCGCGTTCCTCCTGACCGAGCCGGACGTCGGCTCCGACCCGGCGCGCCTGGCCACCATGGCGGTGCCGGACGGCGACTCGTACGTCCTGGACGGCGTGAAGCTGTGGACCACGAACGGCGTCGTCGCGGACCTCCTGGTCGTCATGGCGCGCGTACCGAAGTCCGACGGCCACAAGGGCGGCATCACGGCGTTCGTGGTCGAGGCGGCGGCGGAGGGCATCACCGTCGAGAACCGCAACGCCTTCATGGGCCTGCGCGGCCTGGAGAACGGCGTGACCCGCTTCCACCAGGTCCGCGTCCCCGCCGCGCACCGCATCGGCCCGGAGGGCGCGGGCCTGAAGATCGCCCTGACGACCCTCAACACGGGCCGCCTCTCGCTGCCCGCGATGTGCGTCGGCGCGGGCAAGTGGTGCCTGAAAATCGCCCGTGAGTGGGCGGGCGCGCGGGAGCAGTGGGGCAAGCCGGTCGCGTTCCACGAGGCGGTCGGCGCGAAGATCTCGTTCATCGCGGCGACGACCTTCGCCCTGGAGGCCGTACTGGACCTCTCCTCGCAGATGGCCGACGAGGACCGCAACGACATCCGCATCGAGGCGGCGCTCGCCAAGCTGTACGGCTCCGAGATGGGCTGTCTGATGGCGGACGAGCTGGTGCAGATCCGTGGCGGCCGGGGCTTCGAGACGGCCGAGTCCCTCGCGGCCCGCGGCGAACGCGCGGTCCCGGCGGAACAGGTCCTGCGCGACCTGCGCATCAACCGCATCTTCGAGGGCTCGACGGAGATCATGCACCTCCTGATCGCCCGCGAGGCGGTGGACGCGCACCTGAAGGTGGCGGGCGACCTGATCGACCCGGACAAGTCCCTCTCCGACAAGGCGAAGGCGGGCGCGAAGGCAGGCGGCTTCTACGCCCGCTGGCTGCCGAAGCTGGTCACGGGCCCGGGGCAGCTCCCGAACTCGTACGCCGAGTTCCACCCCAGCGGCCACGCGGACCTCTCCCCGCACCTGCGCTACGTGGAGCGAAACGCCCGCAAGCTGGCCCGCTCGACGTTCTACGCGATGTCGCGCTGGCAGGGAAAGATGGAGACCAAGCAGGGCTTCCTGGGCCGCGTGGTCGACATCGGCGCCGAACTCTTCGCGATGAGCGCGGCGTGCGTGCGCGCGGAGCTCCTGCGGACGACCGAGGACCACGGCCGCGAGGCCTACCAACTGGCCGACACGTTCTGCCGCCAGTCCCGCATCCGTGTCGACGAGCTCTTCGACCGCCTGTGGACCAACACGGACGACATCGACCGCAAGGTGGTCAAGGGCGTCCTGTCCGGCACGTACACCTGGCTGGAGGAGGGCGTCGTCGACCCCAGCGGCGAAGGCCCCTGGATCGCGGACGCCACACCGGGCGCGAGCACACGGGAGAACGTCCACCGGCCGATCCGCTGACGCGCTTTCCGGGGCGTTCCCCCTGCGGGGACGCCCCGGAACACGTTTTTGGCCGACCGGATCGGGGCGCAGTGTCTCCTCGCACCGTCACCCAGGCAAGAATGGGGGGATGAGCGACAGTCCAGCCCCCCTCGCCGACCCGCATCTCGTCTTCGACCCCGTCGTCACGGACGGCCCGCGGGACATCGTCATCCTCGGCTCGACCGGGTCGATCGGCACCCAGGCCATCGATCTCGTCCTGCGCAACCCCCGTCGCTTCCGCGTCACCGCGCTCTCCGCCGCCGGCGGCCGCGTCGCCCTGCTCGCCGAGCAGGCCAGGCAGCTGCGGGTGCGGACCGTCGCGGTGGCCCGCGAGGACGTCGTACCGGCGCTGCGCGAGGCGCTGAAGGGGCAGTACGGCACCGAGCCGTTGCCCGAGATCCTCGCCGGGCCCGACGCTGCCGCGCAGCTCGCCGCGTCGGAGTGCCACACGGTCCTGAACGGCATCACCGGGTCCATCGGGCTCGCGCCCACGCTCGCCGCGCTCGAGGCGGGCCGTACCCTCGCGCTCGCCAACAAGGAGTCGCTGATCGTCGGCGGCCCGCTGGTGAAGGCGCTCGCGAAGCCGGGGCAGATCATCCCGGTCGACTCCGAGCACGCCGCGCTCTTCCAGGCGCTCGCCGCGGGCACCCGCGCCGACGTGCGCAAGCTGGTCGTCACGGCCTCCGGGGGCCCGTTCCGGGGCCGTACGAAGGCCGAGCTCGCCGACGTCACGCCGCAGGACGCGCTCGCGCACCCCACCTGGGCCATGGGCCCGGTCATCACCGTCAACTCCGCGACGCTCGTGAACAAGGGCCTGGAAGTCATCGAGGCGCACCTCCTCTACGACATCCCCTTCGAGCGCATCGAGGTCGTGGTCCACCCGCAGTCCTACGTGCACTCCATGGTCGAGTTCACCGACGGATCGACGCTGGCCCAGGCCACGCCGCCCGACATGAGCGGCCCCATCGCCATCGGCATCGGCTGGCCCGAGCGCGTGCCGGACGCCGCTCCCGCCTTCGACTGGACGAAGGCGTCGAGCTGGGAGTTCTTCCCCCTGGACAACGACGCTTTTCCGTCGGTCGGGCTCGCCCGGCACGTGGGGAAGCTCGCGGGCACGGCCCCGGCGGTGTTCAATGCGGCCAACGAGGAGTGCGTGGACGCGTTCTTGAACGGCGCCCTGCCCTTCAGTGGGATCATGGAGACCGTGACCAAGGTCGTCGCCGAACACGGCACGCCGTCCGCGGGAACTTCCCTGACCGTCGCGGACGTCCTCGAAGCGGAGACCTGGGCACGAGCCCGGTCCCGTGAACTGACGGCGAAGGCGACCGCGGAGGCCCGCGCATGACGACCTTGATGATGATCCTCGGCATAGTCGTCTTCGCGGTCGGGCTGCTGTTCTCGATCGCCTGGCACGAGCTGGGCCACCTGTCGACCGCCAAGCTGTTCGGCATCCGCGTGCCGCAGTACATGGTCGGCTTCGGCCCGACGATCTTCTCGCGCAAGAAGGGCGACACCGAGTACGGCATCAAGGCCATCCCCCTCGGCGGCTACATCCGCATGATCGGCATGTTCCCGCCGGGCCCGGACGGCCGCATAGAGGCACGCTCGACGTCCCCCTGGCGCGGCATGATCGAGGACGCACGGTCGGCGGCCTTCGAGGAGCTCAAGCCCGGCGACGAGACCCGCCTCTTCTACACGCGCAAGCCGTGGAAGCGCGTGATCGTGATGTTCGCGGGTCCGTTCATGAACCTGATCCTCGCCGTGGCGATCTTCCTCGGCGTGATGATGACCTTCGGCATCAGCACGCAGACGACGACGGTCGGCAAGGTGTCCGACTGCGTCATCCAGCAGAGCGAGAACCGCTCCAAGTGCGAGAAGGGCGACACGGCCGCGCCCGCCAAGGCGGCGGGCCTGAAGCTCGGCGACAAGATCGTGGCCTTCCAGGGGCAGCCCGTCGACGACTGGTCCGCGCTCCAGGGCAAGATCCGCGAGACCATCGGCCCGGCCACCATCACGGTCGAGCGCGACGGCAAGCAGGTGGAGCTGCACGCCAACCTCATCAAGAACCAGGTCAGCAAGACCGACGGCGACGGCGGCTACGTCGAAGGGAAGTACGTCTACGCGGGCTTCCTCGGCTTCACCCCCGCCACCGGCGTCGTCCAGCAGGGCTTCGGCGACTCCGTGAACCGCATGGGCGACATGATGGAGAACGGCGTCGAGTCGCTCATCGCACTGCCGTCCAAGATCCCCGACCTGTGGGACGCGGCCTTCGGTGACGGCGACCGCAAGCAGGACTCCCCGATGGGCGTCGTCGGCGCGGCCCGCGTGGGCGGCGAGGTCTTCACGCTGGACATCCCGCCGGAGAACCAGATCGCGATGATGCTGTTCCTGGTCGCGGGCTTCAACCTCTCCCTCTTCCTGTTCAACATGCTTCCGCTGCTTCCGCTGGACGGCGGGCACATCGCGGGAGCCCTGTGGGAGTCGGTGCGGCGCAAGGCGGCCAAGCTCCTGAAGCGGCCCGACCCGGGACCCTTCGACGTCGCGAAGCTGATGCCCGTCGCCTATGTGGTGGCCGGAATCTTCATCTGCTTCACGATCCTCGTCCTGATCGCGGACGTCGTTAACCCGGTGAGAATCTCCTAATAACGTGGAGTTCGCGGCGGCCGGACACTCTATGTGTCCGGCCGCCCACCATTGGGTGGACTTGGGGGCGGGATGTGCTCGGGCCCTGTGGGGTGCCGTAATCTCGAAGCCTGGAGCCCGCCGATCTCGGGACCTTGATCCACACCTTGGGGATGCTCGCCAGATGACTGCCGTTTCTCTCGGAATCCCGTCCGTACCGACCAAGCTCGCCGACCGCCGCGTCAGCCGCAAGATCCAGGTCGGTACGGTCGCCGTCGGCGGGGACGCACCGGTATCGGTGCAGTCGATGACCACGACGCGTACGTCCGACATCGGGGCGACGCTGCAGCAGATCGCGGAGCTGACCGCGTCCGGCTGCCAGATCGTGCGGGTCGCCTGTCCGACGCAGGACGACGCGGACGCGCTGTCCACGATCGCGCGCAAGTCGCAGATCCCGGTCATCGCCGACATCCACTTCCAGCCGAAGTACGTCTTCGCCGCGATCGACGCCGGCTGCGCCGCGGTGCGCGTGAACCCCGGCAACATCAAGCAGTTCGACGACAAGGTCAAGGAGATCGCGCGGGCCGCGAACGACGCGGGCACCCCGATCCGGATCGGCGTCAACGCGGGCTCCCTGGACGCGCGCCTCCTCCAGAAGTACGGCAAGGCCACCCCGGAGGCGCTCGTCGAGTCGGCCCTCTGGGAGGCCTCGCTCTTCGAGGAGCACGGCTTCCGTGACATCAAGATCTCGGTCAAGCACAACGACCCGGTGGTCATGGTCAACGCCTACCGCCAGCTGGCCGCCGCCTGCGACTACCCCCTGCACCTCGGCGTGACGGAGGCCGGTCCGGCCTTCCAGGGCACGATCAAGTCGGCGGTCGCCTTCGGCGCGCTGCTCTCCGAGGGCATCGGCGACACGATCCGCGTCTCGCTCTCGGCCCCTCCGGCGGAGGAGGTCAAGGTCGGCATGCAGATCCTGGAGTCGCTGAACCTCAAGCAGCGCCGCCTGGAGATCGTCTCCTGCCCGTCCTGCGGCCGCGCCCAGGTCGACGTCTACAAGCTGGCCGAAGAGGTCACCGCGGGCCTCGACGGCATGGAGGTCCCCCTCCGCGTCGCCGTCATGGGCTGCGTCGTGAACGGCCCCGGCGAGGCCCGCGAGGCCGACCTCGGCGTCGCGTCCGGCAACGGCAAGGGCCAGATCTTCGTCAAGGGCGAGGTCATCAAGACCGTCCCCGAGTCGAAGATCGTGGAGACCCTCATCGAAGAGGCGCTGAAGATCGCCGAGCAGATGGAGAAGGACGGAATCCCCTCCGGCGAGCCGACGGTGGCCGTCGCCGGCTGAGCCGCTGCGCTCGGCTCGAACGCTGATCTCCGGGCCCCGTCACCAGTTGGTGGCGGGGCCCGTGCGTTGCCCTGAACCGCCGCTTCGCGGCATCCTCCCGCCCAGCCGTCCGAACGCCCGCTGGGCAATCAGGTGGGTGGGCGGGAAAAATCCGCCGCGAAGCGGCAAAAGCTCCCGCCCCGCCGGGCAGCACCCGCCCGCGGCGAGGAACCCCGAGGGACAAGAGGCACCCCGCACGAGGCGCCCCCGCCAGGTACAGTGCGGAGATCAGCAGACCGTATGGTGAGGCCCCCGCACGTGTTGACTCAGACCACCACCAGGGTCCTCGAACCGAGTGACCTGGACGCCGCGCTCGCTGTCCTCGACCGCGAGCCCGTGGCCAACGCTTTCGTGACCTCACGGGTCCGCGTCGCGGGCCTCGACCCGTGGCGGCTCGGCGGCGAGATGTGGGGCTGGTACCAGGACGGAATGCTGGAGTCCCTCTGCTACGCGGGCGCCAACCTCGTCCCGATCTGCGCGACCCCCCGAGCCGTACGCGCCTTCGCGGACCGCGCCCGCAGGGCAGGCCGCCGCTGCTCCTCCATCGTCGGCCCCGCCGAGCCCACCGCCCAGCTGTGGCGGCTGCTCGAACCCTCCTGGGGCCCCGCCCGCGAGGTCCGCGCCCAGCAGCCCCTGATGGTCACCGACCGGCTCCCGCACGACATCACCCCCGATCCGTACGTCCGTCGCGTCCGCAAGGACGAGATGGAGACGATCATGCCCGCGTGCGTGGCGATGTTCACCGAGGAGGTCGGCATCTCGCCGCTCGCCGGTGACGGCGGCCTGCTCTACCAGGCACGGGTCGCCGAACTCGTCGGCGCGGGTCGGTCGTTCGCCCGCCTCGACCGCGACGGCAAGGTCATCTTCAAGGCCGAGATCGGCGCGGCCACGAACCAGGCCTGTCAGGTGCAGGGCGTCTGGGTGGCCCCCGAGTACCGGGGCCAGGGCTACGCGGCACCGGGCATGGCGGCCGTCCTGCGCTATGCCCTCGCGGACGTGGCCCCCGTCGTCAGCCTCTACGTCAACGACTTCAACACCGCGGCCAGGTCGGCGTACCGGCGGGTGGGGTTCCAGGAGGTCGGGGCGTTCATGAGCGTCCTGTTCTAGCTCTTCCGCGGCTCGCACCGCACTCCTCACGTACCCCCGGCAGCGAGTTAAAGTTCGGCGCATGACTGACGACGTCGTGATCGGGCCGCTGGACCTCGCCACGCACGTGGACGAAGCGCTGCGGGTGCAGGCCCACGCTTTCGGGCTCAGCGACGACGAGGTGGCCGTGCGGCGGCAGATCGTGCTGCGGCACATCACCTACCCCGGAGCCCGCGCGCTCGGCGCCACCACCCCCGAGGGGCGGCTCGTCGGCTTCGTCTACGGCATGCCCAACGACCGCGGCCACTGGTGGTCCACGGTCGTCGAGCCGTATCTGCGCGCCGGGGACATGGACGGCTGGCTCGACGACTCCTTCGTGATCACCGAGCTCCATGTGCAGCCGGGGCACCAGAACCGCGGAGTCGGCCGCACGCTCATCACCACCATCACGGACGCCGTCCGCCAGCCCCGCTCGATCCTCTCCGCGATCGACACCGAGAGCCCCGCCCGCGGCCTCTACCGCTCCCTCGGCTACACGGACCTGGCCCGCAACGTCCAGTTCCCCAGCGCCCCGAAGCCGTACGCGGTGATGGGCGCCCCCCTGCCGCTGAGGCGGCCCGGCAGCTAACCGATTTCCGCGCGCACCCCCGGCGCGGCTAACCTCCTGCCCATCACCCTTTCCACGCAGGAGTTCACCATGGCCCAGGTCCAGCGCATGTCCCGATTGATGATCAAGACACTGCGCGACGACCCGGCGGACGCCGAGACGCTCAACCACAAGCTGCTCGTCCGGGCCGGATATGTCCGCCGCACCGCCGCAGGCATCTGGTCCTGGCTGCCGCTGGGCAAGAAGGTCCTGGAGAACATCACCCACGTCGTGCGCGAGGAGATGGACGCCATCGGCGCCCAGGAGGTCCTCCTGCCCGCGCTCCTGCCCAAGGAGTCGTACGACGCGACGGGCCGCTACGACGAGTACGGCGACCTGCTCTTCCGCCTCAAGGACCGCAAGGGCGCGGACTACCTCCTCGGTCCCACGCACGAGGAGATCTTCACCCAGATCGTCAAGGACCAGTGCTCGTCCTACAAGGACCTGCCCGTGATCCTCTACCAGATCCAGACGAAGTACCGCGACGAGGCCCGCCCCCGCGCCGGTGTGCTGCGCGGCCGCGAGTTCCAGATGAAGGACTCGTACTCCTTCGACACGACGGACGAGGGCCTCGCCGAGTCGTACGCCCTGCACCGTGCCGCGTACATCAAGATCTTCGAGCGCCTCGGACTCGACCACCGCATCGTCTCCGCCGTCTCCGGCGCGATGGGCGGCTCGGCCTCCGAGGAGTTCCTTGCGCCCGCGCCGGCCGGTGAGGACACGTTCGTGGACTGCCCCGCGTGCGACTACGCGGCCAACACGGAGGCGGTCTCGTTCGTGGCCGCCGAGGTGGACGGCTCGGCGCACGGCCCGGTCGAGGACCTGGACACCCCCGACACCCCGACCATCGAGACGCTCGCGGCCCACCTCGGCGTCCCGGCCTCGGCGACCCTGAAGAACCTCCTGGTCAAGGTCGACGGCGAGATCGTCGCCGTGGGCGTCCCCGGCGACCGCGAGGTCGACCTCGGCAAGCTCGGCGAGCACCTGTCGCCCGCCGTCGTGGAGCTGGTGACGGCCGAGGACTTCGAGGGCCGCGACGATCTCGTACGCGGCTACGTCGGCCCGCAGGGCCTGGAGAAGGTCCGCTACATCGCCGACCCGCGGGTGGCGGCCGGCACGGCCTGGATCACCGGCGCGAACAAGCTCAACACGCACGCGAAGAACGTCGTCGCGGGCCGTGACTTCGAGGTCGACGACTACCTCGACGTCGTGGTCGTCGAGGCGGGCGACCCCTGCCCCAAGTGCGGCACCGGCCTGCAGCTGGACCGCGCCATCGAGATCGGCCACATCTTCCAGCTGGGCCGCAAGTTCGCCGACGCCTTCCAGCTGGACGTCCTCGGCCAGCAGGGCAAGCCGGTCCGCGTGACCATGGGTTCGTACGGCATCGGCGTCTCCCGCGCGGTGGCGGCGCTCGCCGAGCAGACGGCGGACGACAAGGGCCTGTGCTGGCCCAAGGAGATCGCCCCCGCCGACGTCCACGTGGTGGCCGCGGGCAAGGCGCTCCAGACGGAGCTCGCCCTTGACGTCTCCGAGCAGCTGAACGCCGCGGGCGTGCGGGTGCTGGTCGACGACCGTGCGGGCGTCTCGCCCGGCGTGAAGTTCACCGACGCGGAGCTGATCGGTGTGCCGACCATCCTGGTGGCGGGCCGCCGCTCCGCCGAGGGCGTCGTGGAGCTGAAGGACCGCCGTACCGGCGAGCGCGAGGAGCTGACCGTGGCCGAGGCGATTGCGCGCCTTACTGCCTGAGTCGGTTACCGCTCGAACGCCGGACGGGCTGAACAGCCCGTCCGGCGTTCGAGGACGAACTCGGCGGAGCCGGTGATGACGGCGAGCAGGGCGCCCCGCCCGCTACAGCCACCCCGCGAACTCCAGCAAGAGCTCCGCATCCTGCTCCCGCCCCACGCGCCGTGCCCGCACCCCGGACTCCACCGCGCGGAACAGCGTCCACCCCCGCAACCGCTCCTGATCCACATCCAGCGACTCGGCCAGCTTCTTCACCCGCCGTCGCGTGATCGACGCCCCCGAGGGCGAGGCGATGAGGTCCTCCACCCGGTCCCGCACCAGCCGGGCCAGGTCGAACGCACACTCACCCACCACCGGATCGGGCCCCACGGCCAGCCACGGCACGCGATCCCCCTGAAGCACCTTGCTCTGCCGGAACGTGCCGTGCAGCAACCGCACCTCCGCGTCCCCGGCGAGCAACTCCTCCCGCGCCGCGAGCGCGGCCTCGACCAGCGGTGCGACCTCCCCGTCGGCGGACGCCCGCATCGCGTCGGCCTGCCGCCCCGTCCGCTCGGCGACCGTCTCGAAGCGGTGCCCCGCCGGCGGCTCCACCCACAGCCGCCGCAGCGTGCCCGCCGCCTCGAGGAGGGCCTTGGCCTCGGGCAGCGAACGGACCGACACATCGCGGTGCAGCCGTTCGAGCAACAGCGCCCCGTCCGCGGCGGACGGTTCTAGCAGCCGTACGGCACCGAACCCGTTCCAGTGCGCGAGCGCGGCCCGCTCGCTCCGCGGGCGTGACCTCGGCGGCACCAGCTTCAGGACCGCGGGCGTGCCGTCGGCGAGGCGCACCAGGACGACGAGGCCGCTGCGCCCGCCGGGCACGTGAACCCGCTCGACGGTCAACTCGCGTAGAGCAACGGCCTGTTCAGCTGCCTCGGGCAGCTTCTCCAGCCAGTCGTCGCCGTCCTGCGCCGTCTCACCGAGTGCGGTGACCAGACGCCGGGGCGGTTCGAGAGCCATACGTGAGTTGTTCCTTCCTGACTTCCTGAGCTGCCCGGCCTGAACCGCCGGCCCGGCTTCCTGACTGCGTCAGCGCGCGCTACGCCTTGGGCGTCGCCGGTGCGGAGGTGCCCGACCCGGCGGCCCGCTCGGCGAGACCAGGGAAGGCTACGCTCCCGCCGCGCCACCGCGCCGCACGGACCGCCGCCTCCCGCAGCGCCTCGGCTGCGTGTCCGCGCCGGGCGCCGGTGGAGGCGCGTACGAGATCCGAGTAGACCCCCGCGACCCGCTCCTCCAGCTCCGTCGCGAGCCGCACGGCCGCCGCGGAGTCCCGCACCGCGAACGGCAGCGCGTAGGCGGCCGCCGACGGCTCGGGCTCGCCGCCCAGGTCGCGTACGGCGCGCTGCAGCTCGTCACGCCGGGCGCGATGCGTGTCGTACGCCGTGCGCGCCTCCGCCCTGCGGTCCTCGCCGATCCGGCCGCCGACGACCCCGAAGCCGTACACGGCGGCGTGCTCGGCGCCGAGGGCGGCCTGCACCGCCTTCAACTCGTCCTTGGAATCGCTCACTTGTCGCCCTCCGTCAGCAGATACGCGTGCGCGGCGCCCGCGGCCGCCACCGAGGCGAGCAGCCTGGCCAGCTCCGAGGGCGCGTCGAGCAGCGCACTCCCGCGCTGCTTCGCCAGCTCCCGCTCGGCCTTCGCGAGCTCGCGCACGGCGTCCTTCTCGTCCTTGGGCACGGCGGGCTTCTGCGGGGGCGACGCGGAAGGGGAGGGGGAGCCCGAGGGGGACGGGGGAGAGCCGTCGGCGAAGGCCGCCTCGTGCCGCTTCACCTCCGCCCGCAGCGGATCGAGCCGGCCGGCCAGCGAGGGATGCGCGGCGAGGACGGCGTCGTACCGCCCGAGCAGCTCACCGCTGTCCCGGGCGGCCTGCGCGCGCAGCCGCGCGGCGGCGGAAGGACGCTCGTCCGCGTCGGTGGATTCGGAGCCGGAGCAGCCGGAGAGCAGCACGGCCCCGGCCGCTCCCGCGGCCCCGGTCAGCAGACTCCTCCGGCGCGGCCCCGAGCGGGCGTGCGAGGGGGTGGGATACGACGGCACAGCAGACGTCCTCGGCAGGAAGGCCAGAAAGGCAGGCAGTCAGAAGATGGGCGGCCGGGCCGTGGCCCGGTGATCACCGTACCTTCGGGCTGCCCTCGTACTCGTGAGCGGCTCGATGTGGGGCGTACGGCGGCCGGACGGCGGGCGGCAACACCCCTCGGGACCGGATACCCTTTGACCTGACACGCGACGATCCCACAACAGCACACGCGGCCGAGGAGTCACCCGGATGAGCACCACCCAGAGCGAGAGGCTGCGAGAACTGCTGGAACCGCTCGTCAGCTCGAAGGACCTGGATCTCGAAGAGATCGAAGTGGCCTCGGTCGGACGCAAGCGTGTGCTGAGAGTCGTCGTCGATTCGGACGACGGCGTGGACCTGGATCAGATCGCGGAGATCAGCCGCGAACTCTCCGAGAAGCTCGACGAGAGCGACGCGATGGGCGACGGGGAATACACCCTCGAAGTCGGCTCCCCGGGCGCTGAGCGCCCGCTGACGGAGCACCGCCACTATCTGCGCGCCGTCGGCCGCCTGGTGAAGTTCCAGCTGACGGAGGGCGGCGACGATCTGATCGCCCGCATCCTCGAGGTGGACGACGAAGGCGTGGATCTGGAAGTACCGGGCGTGAAGGGGCGCAAGCCCACCGCCCGCAGGCTCGCCTTCGACGCGATCGCCAAGGCGCGCGTCGAGGTCGAGTTCAGCCGCAAGGACAAGAAGGAAGAGGAGGCGTAGCCGTGGACATCGACATGAGTGCCCTGCGGGGTCTGGTCCGCGAGAAGGAGATCTCCTTCGACCTGCTGGTCGAGGCGATCGAGTCGGCCCTCCTCATCGCCTACCACCGCACCGACGGCAGCTTCCGTCGCGCACGCGTGAAGCTGGACCGCGAGAGCGGCCATGTGACGGTGTGGGCGACGGAGGACCCGGCGGACCTCGAAGAGGGCCAGGAGGCCAAGGAGTTCGACGACACCCCGTCGGACTTCGGCCGCATCGCCGCGACGACCGCCAAGCAGGTCATCCTGCAGCGTCTGCGTGACGCCCAGGACGACGCGACCCTCGGCGAGTACGCGGGCCGTGAGGGCGACATCGTCACGGGCGTCGTCCAGCAGGGCCGCGACCCGAAGAACGTGCTGGTCGACATCGGCAAGCTCGAGGCCATCCTGCCGGTGCAGGAGCAGGTCCCGGGCGAGGAGTACGCCCACGGTCTGCGCCTTCGTTCGTACGTCGTCCGGGTGGCCAAGGGCGTCCGTGGCCCCTCGGTCACGCTCTCCCGTACGCACCCGAACCTCGTCAAGAAGCTCTTCGCGCTCGAGGTGCCGGAGATCGCCGACGGCGCGGTCGAGATCTCGGCCATCGCCCGCGAGGCCGGTCACCGGACCAAGATCGCGGTGCGCTCGACCCGCTCGGGGCTCAACGCCAAGGGCGCCTGCATCGGCCCGATGGGCCAGCGTGTGCGCAACGTCATGGCCGAGCTCAACGGCGAGAAGATCGACATCGTCGACTGGTCGGACGACCCGGGCGAGATGGTCGCCCACGCGCTCTCCCCGGCGCGGGTCAGCAAGGTGGAGATCGTCGACCTCGCGGCCCGTTCCGCGCGGGTGACGGTCCCCGATTACCAGCTGTCCCTTGCGATCGGCAAGGAGGGCCAGAACGCCCGCCTCGCCGCTCGGCTCACGGGCTGGCGCATCGACATCCGCCCGGACACCGAGCAGCCGCAGGACTCCCCGGAGTCCTGAGCAGCTCCTGATCAGAGCTTGATCAGACCCCCGATCGCGTCCCGATCGCGTCCTGATCAAGACAACAACCGTTCGATTTTTGCCCCAAAGGGGTGAGGTCGGTGCGGGGAGGTAGACTTAATCGTGTCTGGCCGGACGCAAGCCCGCGCATGCCCTGAACGCACCTGTGTGGGGTGCCGGGAGCGAGCGGCCAAGAGCGATCTGCTGCGCATCGTGGCGAAAGAGGGCGCCTGCGCCCCCGATCCAAGCGGTACGCTGCCCGGCCGGGGTGCGTATATCCACCCCGTCCCGGTCTGTCTCGACCTGGCGGTCCGACGCAGAGCGTTCCCGAGGGCCTTCCGGGCCCCGGGCCCGCTCGACACGGCGGACTTGCGCCGAGTCGTCGAGACAGTTGCCCAGCAGGCAACACCGTAAGGAAGGTCGCGCGGAACCCCGCGCGGCCCTGGTATTCCGCGAGTTGGAAGTAGGTCGAGATTGCGATGAGCACTCGATGAGCACGCGATGAGTACGCCCATGAAGTAGCGACGGTCCGGCGTAACCCGGACCTAAAAGGAGCGAAGTGGCTAAGGTCCGGGTATACGAGCTCGCCAAGGAGTTCGGCGTAGAGAGCAAGGTCGTCATGGCCAAGCTCCAAGAACTCGGTGAATTCGTACGTTCGGCGTCCTCGACGATCGAGGCGCCCGTTGTACGCAAATTGACTGACGCATTGAACACGGGCGGTGGCAACGGCAAGCCCGCCGCCGCCAAGCCCGGGGCGCCGCGCAAGCAGGCCGCCCCCAAGCCGCCGGCCCCCTCGGGCTCGGCGTCCCCCTCTCCCGCGCAGGCCGCCCGTCCGGGTCCGGCCGCGCCCAAGCCGCCGGCGGCCAAGCCCGCCGCCGCGGCCGACAAGCCCGCGGCCTCCCCGGCCGCTCCCGGCCCGCGTCCGGGTCCGAAGCCGCCGACGCCCAAGCCGGCGCCCGCAGCTCCGGCCGCCCCCGCGGCTCCGGCTGCCCCGGCCGCGCCCGCCGCACCGGCGAGCCCGGCTCCGGCCGCCCCGGAGTTCACCGCTCCGCCGGCGGCTCCGGCTGCCCCGGCCGCCTCCTCGGCGCCGGCAGGCCCCCGTCCGGGCGCTCGCCCGGGTGCCCCCAAGCCCGCGGGCCGTCCGGCCCCCGGCCAGGGTGGTCAGGGTCAGGGCGGTCAGGGTCGTGGCGACCGCGGCGACCGTCAGGGTGGCGCTCCGCGTCCCGGCGGCCAGGGTGGCGCCCCGCGCCCCGGTGGCCGTCCGGCAGGACCGCGCCCCGGCAACAACCCCTTCACCTCTGGTGGCTCCACCGGCATGGCGCGCCCGCAGGCGCCCCGTCCGGGCGGCGCCCCGCGTCCCGGCGGCCAGGGTGGCCCCGGCGGTCCCGGCGGCGCCCCGCGCCCGCAGGGCCAGGGCGGCCAGGGTGCTCCTCGTCCGCAGGGCCAGGGCGGCGCTCGCCCCAGCCCCGGCGGCATGCCTCGCCCGCAGGGTGGTGCCCCGCGTCCCGGCGGCGCCCCCGGTGGCGGCGGTAACCGTCCGAACCCGGGCATGATGCCGCAGCGTCCCGCTGCCGGTCCGCGTCCCGGTGGTGGCCCCGGCGGTGGCCGTGGTCCCGGTGGCGGCGGTCGTCCCGGCGGTGCCGGTGGCGGCGGCGGTCGTCCCGGTGGCGGCGGCTTCGCGGGTCGTCCCGGTGGCGGTGGCGGCGGTGGCTTCGCCGGTCGTCCCGGTGGTCCCGGTGGCGGTGGCGGCGGCTTCGCCGGTCGTCCCGGTGGCGGCGGCGGTCGTCCCGGCTTCGGTGGCCGTCCCGGCGGTCCCGGTGCCCGTGGTGGCACGCAGGGTGCGTTCGGCCGTCCCGGCGGGCCCGCCCGTCGTGGTCGCAAGTCGAAGCGGCAGAGGCGCCAGGAGTACGAGTCGATGCAGGCTCCGTCGGTCGGCGGCGTCATGCTGCCGAGGGGCAACGGCCAGGCGGTCCGCCTGTCCCGTGGTGCCTCGCTGACCGACTTCGCCGAGAAGATCAACGCCAACCCGGCGTCGCTCGTCGGCGTGATGATGAACCTCGGCGAGATGGTCACTGCCACGCAGTCCGTCCCGGACGAGACGCTGAAGCTCCTCGCGGACGAGATGAACTTCGTCCTGGAGATCGTCAGCCCGGAGGAGGAGGACCGCGAGCTGCTCGAGTCCTTCGACATCGAGTTCGGCGAGGACGAGGGCGGCGAGGAAGCGCTCATGGCGCGTCCGCCCGTCGTCACGGTCATGGGTCACGTCGACCACGGAAAGACCCGACTTCTGGACGCGATCCGCAAGACGAACGTCATTGCGGGCGAGGCCGGCGGTATTACGCAGCACATCGGTGCGTACCAGGTCGGTGCCGAGGTCAACGGCGAAGACCGCAAGATCACCTTCATCGACACCCCCGGTCACGAGGCGTTCACCGCCATGCGTGCCCGTGGTGCGAAGTCCACCGACATCGCGATCCTCGTGGTCGCGGCCAACGACGGTGTGATGCCGCAGACGATCGAGGCGCTGAACCACGCCAAGGCGGCCGACGTGCCGATCGTGGTCGCGGTCAACAAGATCGACGTCGAGGGTGCCGACCCGACCAAGGTGCGCGGTCAGCTCACCGAGTTCGGTCTGGTGGCCGAGGAGTACGGCGGCGACACGATGTTCGTCGACATCTCCGCCAAGCAGGGCGAGAACATCGAGGCCCTCCTGGAGGCCGTGGTCCTGACCGCGGACGCCTCGCTCGACCTGCGCGCCAACCCTGAGCAGGACGCGCAGGGTATTGCGATCGAGTCCCACCTGGACAAGGGCCGCGGCGCCGTCGCGACCGTCCTGGTCCAGCGCGGTACCCTCCGCGTCGGTGACACGATGGTGGTCGGCGACGCGTACGGCCGAGTCCGCGCGATGCTCGACGACAAGGGCGAGAACGTGAACGAGGCGGGTCCCTCGACCCCGGTCCTCGTCCTCGGTCTCACCAACGTCCCGGGTGCCGGCGACAACTTCCTGGTCGTCGACGAGGACCGTACGGCCCGTCAGATCGCCGAGAAGCGTGCCGCCCGTGAGCGCAACGTCCGCTTCGCCCGCAAGGGTGTTCGGTTCTCCCTGGAGAACCTGGACGAGGCCCTCAAGGCCGGTCTGGTGCAGGAACTCAACCTCATCATCAAGGGCGACGCGTCCGGTTCGGTGGAGGCTCTCGAGTCCTCGCTGCTCCAGCTCGACGTCGGCGAAGAGGTCGACATCCGCGTCCTGCACCGCGGCGTGGGTGCCGTCACCGAGTCGGACATCGACCTGGCGACCGGCTCCGACGCGATCGTGATCGGCTTCAACGTCCGTGCGGCCGGTCGTGCCGCCCAGATGGCCGAGCGCGAAGGTGTGGACGTCCGGTACTACTCGGTCATCTACCAGGCGATCGAAGAGATCGAAGCGGCCCTCAAGGGCATGCTCAAGCCGGAGTACGAAGAGGTCGAGCTCGGCACGGCGGAGATCCGCGAGGTCTTCCGCTCGTCCAAGCTGGGCAACATCGCCGGTGTTCTCGTCCGGTCGGGCGAGGTCAAGCGCAACACCAAGGCGCGCCTCATCCGCGACGGCAAGGTCATCGCGGAGAGCCTCAACATCTCCGGTCTGCGCCGCTTCAAGGACGACGTCACGGAGCTCCGCGAAGGGTTCGAGGGCGGTATCAACCTCGGCAACTTCAACGACATCAAGATCGACGACGTCATCGCGACGTACGAGATGCGCGAGAAGCCTCGCGGCTGATCCACGCAGCTCGAACCGGGGCCGGTCGAGGGGAGTAAATCCCGTCGATCGGCCCCGGCCGTTCCGTGTACGGTTCTTGTGTCCCTGCCAAGCGGTTGGCGGGGCACGAACCCGAACCGGCGGGACATCCGGACACACATGTATGTGGGGACACTGTCCTTCGATCTGCTCCTCGGCGACATTCACTCGCTGAAGGAGAAACGCTCCGTCGTCCGCCCGATCGTCGCCGAACTCATCCGCAAGCACGGAGTGAGCGCGGCGGAGACAGGGAACCAGGACCTCCATCGCAGGGCCGAGATCGGCCTCGCGCTGGTCTCCGGGGAGACGGGGCACCTCACCGACGTACTGGACCGGTGCGAGCGTTTGGTCGCCGCCCGTCCTGAGGTGGAGCTGCTCTCCGTTCGACGCAGGCTCCACGGCGACGAAGACTGATTGCACAGCAAGGCGAAGAAGGAGACGGAGCAGTGGCCGACAACGCGCGGGCGAAAAGGCTGGCGGACCTCATCCGAGAGGTGGTTGCCAAGAAGCTGCAGCGCGGGATCAAGGACCCGCGGCTCGGTACGCATGTGACCATCACGGACACCCGGGTCACGGGTGATCTGCGCGAGGCGACCGTCTTCTACACGGTCTACGGGGACGACGAGGACCGCGCGGCGGCCGCCGCCGGTCTGGAGAGCGCCAAGGGCGTTCTGCGTTCCGCGGTCGGCGCGGCCGCGGGTGTGAAGTTCACCCCGAGCCTCGCCTTCGTGGCGGACGCGCTGCCGGACAACGCCAAGGCCATCGAGGACCTCCTCGACAAGGCCAGGCTCTCGGACGAGAAGGTGCGCGAGGTGTCCGCGGGCGCCGAGTTCGCCGGCGGTGCCGACCCGTACCGCAAGCCCGAAGACGATGACGACGAGACGGATGGCGACGCCTCGGCATGAGCAACACCAGCAACAAGACGCCGGACGGCCTTGTCATCGTCGACAAGCCGTCCGGCTTCACTTCGCATGACGTGGTCGCCAAGATGCGCGGTATCGCCAAGACCCGCCGCGTCGGCCACGCGGGCACCCTGGACCCCATGGCGACGGGCGTTCTCGTCCTCGGGGTCGAGCGGGCGACCAAACTCCTCGGCCACCTCGCGCTGACGGAGAAGGAGTACCTCGGCACGATCCGGCTCGGCCAGAACACGGTCACGGACGATGCCGAAGGCGAGATCACCTCGTCGGCCGACGCGTCGGGGATCAAGCGCGACGCCATCGACGCGGGCATCGCCAAGCTCTCCGGCGACATCATGCAGGTGCCGTCGAAGGTCAGCGCCATCAAGATCGACGGCAAGCGGTCGTACGCGCGAGCCCGCGAGGGCGAGGACTTCGAGATCCCCGCCCGCCCGGTGAAGATCTCCGCCTTCACCGTGTACGACGTCAGGGACGCCGTCGCCGATGACGGCACCCCCGTCCTCGACCTGGTCGTCTCCGTGGTCTGCTCGTCGGGGACGTACATCCGCGCCCTCGCCCGCGACCTCGGCGCGGACCTCGGGGTCGGCGGTCATCTGACGGCGCTGCGGCGCACCCGGGTCGGGCCGTACAAGCTGGACGCGGCGAAGACCATCGACCAGCTCCAGGAGGAGCTGACGGTGATGCCGGTGGCGGACGCGGCCACGGCCGCGTTCCCGCGCTGGGACGTGGACGAGCGGCGGGCCAAGCTGCTGCTCAACGGCGTGCGGATCGAGATGCCGGGGGAGTACGCCGGAGTCGGCGCCGTCGCGGTCTTCGATCCGGAGGGCCGCTTCCTGGTCCTGGCCGAGGAGTTGAAGGGCAAGGCCAAGAGCCTGGCCGTCTTCGCCTGAGCCGTTCCGTACCCGCCTGCCTTGCCGTACGCGCCCGCCTTGCCGTACGCGGGTCTCCGTCGTGGAGCGGCGGACAGCTGTGCGCATGCCGCGCGCCGCTCCACGGCGGACCCCCCACCTCTAGATGTATCCATCGAGCCCTGCCCATTCACCCCATCGGGCAGGCGCTCGGAGTGAACCGAGGGAGCGGAAGGGGGCGCGTTCGCGACGCGTTCTGTCCCGCTGATCACCGCCGACCTACCGTCGGAAGAACGGGTATGAACCCGGACGGGCGGGGAGGTTCGGGCATGGCGGGACAGGGTGACCCGACGGCGCTCGACGGGGCCCTGGTGCGGATCTGCGATCTGGCCGGGCGCCCACGGGGGATGGGGTTCGCCGCCGACGACCACGGCACGGTGATCACCAGCCATGAAGCGGTCGACGGCCTCGCGCGGCTCGTGCTGCACGCGGCGGGGGAGCGCGTCTGCGTGGTGACCGCCGATTCCGTGGTGGCCCTCCCCGAAGCCGATCTGGCGCTCGTCCGCACGGAAGGGCTCGGCCTGCGGCCGCTGCCCGTCACGGTCCGCGAGACCGCTCCCGTGGGTGCCTACGTACGCATCGTCGCGCGCGGCCGGCGCGAGGCGCGGGTCCTCGGCCCGACGCCGGTGACGTACACGGCGACGGACCGCTTCCATCTGGTCGACGCGGCCATGGAGCTGGCGATCGGCACGGACGGCGCGGACGCGCTGCGGCTCGGCGGCGGGGCGGCGGGCGGCCCGGTCGTCGACGCCTCGTCCGGAGCCGTGCTCGCCGTCCTCGGGACCGCGCTGCACGGCGAGCACCGCGCGGCGGGGTTCGCGGTGCCACTGCGGGAGGCCGCCGCCGACCAGGGCGGGCCGCTCGCCGAACTCCTCGCACGCAACGCGGCGACCGTGCCCGCGTACGGCCGCGATCTGAACCTGGCGGGCGCGCTGCACCTCGCGGCGACGTCGGTGGGCTCCGACGGACCACGCCCCGCCCTCCTTGAACCGGTCGAACGCCCGGACACGGCACGGGAGTTGGCCCAGTTCACCGCCGGGCCCGCACAGGTGCTCGGCCTGGTCGGCGATCCCGGTACGGGCCGTACGACGGAACTCGCCGCGCTCGCCGCGCTGCGCGCCCGGGGCGCCGAACCGGCCCCCACGCTGTGGCTGCGCGGCGCCGACCTCCAGGGCACGGACACGGGAGTGGGCGACGCGGTGGAGCGGGCGTTCCAGCGGGCGGGGCGGATCCTGGAGGCATCGGAGGAGTCGCTCACCGAGGCGGACGACGGGCTCGGGGACATCTCCGCGGGGCGGGTCGCGCGGCTCGTGCGGGACGAGGGGCGGGCGCTGCTGCTCCTGCTCGACGGGCCGGAGGAGATGCCGCCGGTCCTCGCGCACCGGCTCGCGGAGTGGAGCGGGGGGACGGCCGAGTGGCTGCGGGAGACGGGCGCGCGGCTCGTGGTGGCCTGCCGGGCGGAGTACTGGGAGCAGGCCGGTGAGCACTTTCCCGCGGAGCTGCTTCCTGGCTGCGTGCACCTGGGGGACCTGCCCGAGCGGCAGGCGCGGATCGCGCGGGCGCGGTACGGAATCCCGGACGGGGCGCTCGCGGCGGCCGATGCGGGGCATCCCCTCGCCCTGCGGCTGCTCGCCGAGGTGCGGGCGGCGCTGCCGGACGAGCCGCCGCCGGGGGGCCCGGACGGGTGCCCGGACCGCGAGGAGATCTTCGAGGCCTATCTGGACGTGCTGTGCCTGCGCGTCGCGGTGCGGCTCGCGGCGGCGAACGGACTGAGGGGGGCGGCCGTACGGCGACTCGCGGCGAAGGTGTCCGGGCAGGTGCACGAGGCTGCGCGGCGGTGTCTGGGGCCGGGGCAGGGGGAGCTCGACCGGGCGTCGTTCGAGGAGGTGTTCCCGTGGGGGGCGGGGTGGGCCTCCGCGGTCCTCACGGAGGGGCTCCTCGTCCCTGCCGGGGACGGCTATCGCTTCGCGCACGAGGAGCTGGCGGACTGGATCCAGGGGATGCACCTGGATGTGGACGGGGCTCTGTGGTCGCTGGTGTTCCGCCACCGCGAGCCGGCTGCGCCGGGGGCTGAGGCGTCCTTGCCGGTACCCCGGCATCGGATCGGCTCCGTGATCCAGGCGTTGCTGCTCCTGGGGAGGCAGCGGGGCCCTGCGGAACTGGAGGCCAGACTGCGGGACTTGGCGCGGTTCGGGCGGTTCGGGGAGCCGTGCACAGCGCTGGAGACGACAGCGGCCGGCGAGGCCGCCCCCGTTGTGGGCAGGAGTGATGAGGCCGCCCCCGTTGCGGGCAGGCGTTCCGCAGGGCGGAACAGGTGGGCACAACCCCGACCGCCGGGCGCCGATGCGGTGGGGGACAAGGGCGACGCGCACCGACCGCCGGGTGCCGATCCGCAAGGGGACGCGTACTGGTGGGCCACCCACCTCGTGAGCGAGACGCTCTCCCGGGTCGGCGACGCGACGCCCTACCTCACGCTTCTCGAAGACCTCGCCCGGCAGGGCACCCGCCCCGCAGCCTTCTGGCTGGGCCTGCCCCTCAACGAAGCCGATCGGTTCAACCTCCTGCGGGAAGCAGTGATCACCGACCCCCCGCCCGGCTCCCCGGAGGGCCGGCGCTGTCTCGACGCGGTGGCCGAGCTCCTGGCCACCGCACCCGAAAAGGCGCAGCCACAACTGACCCGCTGGTTCACCGACGAGCGCCCCCTCGAAGCCACCCCCCACGCCACCGTCGCATCGGCCGCCCAGGCCCTCCTCCACACCCACCGCCACCGCGCCATCGACGACCTGACCGAGATCCTGGTCGACTGCGCACACCCCCGCGCCGACGAACTGCTCGCCGCGCTCGCGGAAGAGGAGCCGTCGGCGATCTGCCGGGCCGTCGACCGCTGGATCCACGACGAGCGGCCCGCACGCCATGTCGCCGCCGTCGCCTACGGCCTGCGCGCCGCCCCGCACGCCGGCACGGACGCCGACCGCACGCTCCTGAGGTACGCGGCCCTCGCTCTCCTCGCCCGCACCGCCGACGACACCCTGCACGGCGCGGCCCTCGCCCTCCTGGTGCGCGACCCGCAGACCCGCGCACGCCATCTGCCGCCCGCCCTGAAGCGCTTCACCGCAGGCGATCCGCAGCTGCCCGCGAGCGCGCTCGTCACCGCGCTCGACACCCACCCGGAGCAGGTCATCGCCGCCTTCCGGACCAGGCTCCACGGCCCCGGCCCGGCGCCGGGCGACGTACTGCGCGGCCTTGCCGACGTGACGGCTCCCGGGCTCGCCCGGCGGGTGGCCGATCTCGTACGCGACGTCCTTGAGCTGCGCCCCGACCTGGCAGGGCACGTGGCCGACTACCTCGATCTGCGGTTCGAGCAAGGGCCAGGCGTCCGCGCCGTGCTCTTCCCGCTGGTCACGGGTCTTCTGCGGCATCGCCCGCCGCCGGTGCGCGCCGCGCTCGCCGCTGCCGTCGCCGCCCCCGGCACCGACGCATCGCGCGCCCTGCGCACCGAGCTCCTGGAAGTGCTGCTCGCCCAGGAGCGGGAGCCCGAAGTCCTGGACGCCGTGCTCTGCGCCGTGGCGGGCGGCCGTGACAAGGACCGGGTCCGTGACCTGGTGCACCGCACCGGCGTGCTGCTCGTCCGCACCCCCGAAGGAGCGACCTGCTTCGACCGGCGCCTGGTGGAGCTGGCCCGTTCCGTACCGGGCTTCTCCACCCAGGTCTCCCGGTGGATCTGCGCGGCCCCGCAGGACTGGTCCGCCCTCGTCGGTCCCAGCTCCCGCCGCATGATCGAGAACCTCGCCGGAGCACGTGTCCCGGCGTGACCCCCGCCACCCCCTCCGATGCGATCCCGATGGCGCGGGCATGGCAGTCTTAGACCTGCGCAATCGGCAATGGGACGTACACACACGTACACAGGTTCGGCGAGGAGCAAAGACAGTGCAGCGCTGGCGTGGCTTGGAGGACATCCCCCAGGACTGGGGGCGCAGCGTCGTCACCATCGGTTCCTACGACGGCGTACACCGCGGGCACCAGCTGATCATCGGCCGCGCCGTGGAGCGCGCCCGTGAGCTCGGCGTTCCCGCCGTGGTCGTCACCTTCGACCCGCACCCCTCCGAGGTCGTGCGCCCCGGCAGCCATCCGCCGCTGCTCGCCCCGCACCACCGGCGCGCCGAACTGATGGCTGAGCTCGGCGTGGACGCGCTGCTCATCCTGCCGTTCACCACGGAGTTCTCGAAGCTGTCGCCTGCCGACTTCGTCGTCAAGGTCCTGGTCGACAAGCTGCACGCGCGCCTGGTCGTCGAGGGCCCCAACTTCCGCTTCGGCCACAAGGCCGCGGGCAACGTCGCCTTCCTGACCGAGCTCGGCGCCACGTACGACTACGAGGTCGATGTCATCGACCTGTACGTGAGCGGCGAGGCAGGCGGCGGCGAGCCCTTCTCCTCCACCCTGACCCGGCGCCTGGTCGCCGAGGGTGACGTGGAGGGCGCATCCGAGATCCTCGGCCGCCCGCACCGCGTCGAGGGCGTCGTCGTACGCGGCGCGCAGCGCGGGCGTGAACTGGGCTTCCCCACCGCCAACGTGGAGACGCTGCCGCACACCGCCATCCCCGCCGACGGTGTCTACGCGGGGTGGCTGCACGCCCAGGGCGAGGCGATGCCCGCGGCGATCTCCGTCGGCACGAACCCGCAGTTCGACGGGACGGAGCGGACGGTCGAGGCGTACGCGATCGACCGCGTCGGGCTCGATCTGTACGGCCTTCACGTGGCCGTGGACTTCCTCGCCTTCGTGCGCGGGCAGGCGAAGTTCGACTCGATCGACTCGCTTCTCGTCGCCATCACGGACGACGTGAAGAAGTCGCGTGACCTGATCGAGGCCGCGGAGTAGGACGTCCCTTCGCCGTCCCTTCGCCGTTCTTTCGCCGTGCCCACCGGCCGTCCGCGGCTACAACAGGTGAGGAAGGCCGACGTTGTTGACCAACGGGCCTTCGACGGTGACTCCTTCGGTGACCAGTGACTCGACGTGGGGCAGCGGTGGGGGGTTCGCCGCTGCGGCCGGAGCGGAGATCGCGATGACGGACAGGGCTAGGGCTGCGAGCAGGGTGTAGGTCCGGACGCGGCGATGACGCATGCGATCTCTGCTTTCTTCCGGGCTTTCTTCCGGCGGCTTTCTTCCGGCAGGTGAGGAGAGGCCGGGTTAGCCCACACGGGGGACGCGTGAGGCCCGGCGTCCGACGACCCGTTCGTATGATCGTCGGTGACTTCTTGGGCGTGCGGAGGTTACGCACAGCGAGCGGGCCGCGATCGGCGGCCCGCAGGTGCACGGTCCAAGGAGGCTGCAGTGAACGGCAGTTGGGTGCAGGCAACGTCCCGTTGGGCGCTGGTCGCGGCGATGGCGGCGGTGCCGTCCGTGCTGTGCTCAGGCGCGGCGCACGCCGATGAGACGCATGAGAACTCGCACAACGCCCCGAGGGTCTCGCTGATCAGCACCGGCCAGATCGACGACCCGCTCGAGGACGTGCTCGAGCACACCCTCAACTTCGGGGACGGATACAGGTGGGACTGACGGGCTGAACCGCTCGTGGTCGTACCGTACTTGCGCGGGTCCAGGGTGGCCGCGCAAGTACGTCACGACGCAAGGGCGTTCAGGTCACGGGGCGAGGCACGCCGCGCCCGGCACCTCGGAGGGGACACCGGGGCTCGCGGGGTCGACGAGCGAGGTGACGTCGCCGGCCGACTGCGTCACGCACTCGACGGTCCCGACGGGGTCCGGGATGGCACTGGCGGGCACGGCGAGGGCCCCCAGCAGTGCGAAGGTCCCGAGGACGACGGCGGCGGAACGACGCATGGAAATCTCCTTCATGTCGGTGGAGTTGCTCACGGTCCGTAATTGAACCGTTTCGTTGAGTGACTCCCCAGGGTTCGCGTCGATAGGCCCCGCATCACCCGAAAGTGGATGAGGTAACGATCCGCCGGTCAGGACCCCGGTCAAATCCCCGGTCAGACCCGGTCAGACCCGGTCAGACCTCGGACGCGCTGACGTTGACCGCCGCCCAGTGGCACGCCACCTGCGTCTCGCCGCCGCCCGAAAGCACCGGCAGATCCTCCGTCCGACAGCGGTCCGCAACGCCCGCGCTCTCCGCCTCGCCCGAGGCGAGCACCTGGCAGCGCGCGTGGAAGCGGCAGCCGCCCGGGATGCGCGAGGGGTCCGGCGGCTCGCCGGTGAGGACCACCGGGTCGCCCGGGGCCTCCGGAAGAACCGACAACAGCGCCTGCGTGTACGGATGCTGAGGCGAGGTCAGGACCTCCTCCACCGTCCCCGTCTCGACGATCCGGCCCAGGTACATCACCGCCACGCGGTCGGCGATGTTCCACGCGAGACCCAGGTCGTGCGTCACCACGAGCGCGGACAGGCCGAGTTCTTCGCGGAGCCTGAGCAGCAGGGCGAGGATCTCGCCGCGTACGGACGCGTCGAGCGAGGCCACCGGCTCGTCGGCGACGATCAGTTCGGGCTCCAGGACCAGCGCGCCCGCGATGACGACACGCTGGCGCTGGCCGCCCGACAGCTCGTGCGGATAGCGCAGGAAGAACCGCTCCGGCGGCCTCAGCCCCGCCCGTGACAGGGCGTCGGCGACCGCGGCCTGCTCGTCGCCGCCGTACCCGTGGATGCGCAGGCCCTCCGCGACGGCCTCGTACACCGTGTGACGCGGGTTCAGGGACCCGCTGGGGTCCTGCAGGACCAGCTGGACGCGCTTGCGGTACGCCTTCAGGGCGCGGCCCGAGTAGTCGAGCGGCTTGCCGCCGAAGGTCACCTTGCCGGAGGTGGGTGCCACCAGGCCGAGCAGGGAACGGGCCAGGGTCGTCTTGCCGCAGCCCGACTCGCCGACCAGGGCCACGATCTCGCCCGGCTTGATGTCGAGGTCGACGCCGTCCACCGCCCGCGCGGGCGGTGCGCCGCGGCGGCCGGGGAACGTGATGTGCAGGTCGCCCGCCGACAGCAGGGGGTCAGCCGACAGCAGGGGATCATCGGTGGTCATGCGTCGCTGCTCCTCGGTGCGTGATCTGTCGGGGCTCGCGGGGCTCACGGCGCCCGCTCCGCCGTCGCCGGTGCCGAAGTCGGCTGCGCCGGAAGCTGCGCGCCCGCGTGCACGCACGCAGCGCGGTGCCGGGGGCCCGCGTCCCGCAGCGCCTGGTCCTCCGTGGTGCAGGAGTCGAGGGCGACCGTGCAGCGCGGGTGGAACGTACAGCCCGTGGGGAGCAGGGACGGGTCCGGCGGGTCGCCGGGCAGGCCGCGCGGCGCGAAGCGGGACGTCGCGTCGCCGATGCGCGGGAAGGCCGCCGAGAGGGCCTTTCCGTACGGGTGCCGGGCGTTCTCGTAGACCTCGGACGCCGGACCCTCCTCGACGACGCGGCCCGCGTACATCACCGCGAGCCGGTCGCAGGTGTCGGAGAGCACCGCGAGGTCATGGCTGATCATGATCAGGCCCAGGTCCTGCTCGGCCACCAACTGCTCGATCAGGCGCAGGATCTGAGCCTGGATCATCACGTCGAGGGCCGTCGTCGGCTCGTCGGCGATGATCAGGCGCGGATCGCACGCCAGCGCCATCGCGATCATCACGCGCTGCCGCTGCCCGCCCGACAGCTCGTGCGGATAGGCCTCGGCGCGGGCGGCCGGAAGCCCCACCTGTTCGAGCAGCTCCCCGGCCTTCTTCTTCGCTCCGGCCTGGGTCGCCTTCTTGTGCAGCAGGATCGGCTCGGCGATCTGGTCGCCGATGCGGTGCACGGCGTTGAGCGAGTGCATCGCGCCCTGGAAGACGATCGACGCGCCCGCCCAGCGCACCGCGCGGACCTGCCCCCACTTCATGGTGAGGACGTCCTCGCCGTCGAGCAGGACCTCACCGGTCACCTTCGTCCCGGCGGGCAGCAGCCGCAGCAGCGCGAGCGCCAGCGTCGACTTGCCGCACCCGGACTCGCCCGCGACGCCGAGCTTCTGGCCCGCGTCGACCGAGAGGTTCACGCCGCGCACGGCGGCCGCCCCGGACGCGTACGTCACTTCGAGGTTGCGCACGTCGAGGAGGCGCTGTTCCGCCACTGTTGCCTCTGCCACCTTGGTCTCCGTCACCTTGTCCGAACCACTCAACGGGAGACCCCCAGCCTGGGGTTGAGCACCGACTCCACGGCGCGTCCGCACAGCGTGAACGCGAGGGCCACCACGGCGATGGCGAGTCCGGGCGGAGCGAGATACCACCAGTTGCCCGCGCTGACCGCGCCCGCCTCGCGCGCGTCCTGGAGCAGCCCGCCCCAGGAGACGACGGTCGGGTCGCCGAGGCCCAGGAAGGCGAGCGTGGCCTCGGTGAGGATGGCGTTCGAGATCACGAGCGTGGTCTGCGCGAGCACCAGCGGCATGACGTTGGGCAGGACGTGCCGGCCCATGACATGGCCGTGGCCGCCGCCGAGCGCCTGCGCGCGTTCGATGTACGGGCGCGACTCCACGGCCAGGGTCTGGGCGCGGACGAGCCGCGCGGTCGTCGGCCATGTCGTCACGCCGATCGCCAGGATGATCGTCCAGATGGACTTGGACATCACCGAGGCGAGCGCGATGGCGAGCACCAGCGTCGGCATCACCAGGAACCAGTCGGTGACGCGCATGATGACGGTGGAGTACCAGCCCTTGAAGTGCCCCGCGGTGATCCCCACGATCGTGCCGATGGCCACCGAGAGCACCGCGGCGAGCAGCCCGACGGTGAGCGAGATCCGCGCGCCCCACACGAGCAGGCCCAGCAGATCACGCCCGAACTGGTCGGTGCCCAGCGGGAATTCACCGCTCGGCGACTCCATCGGCTTGCCCGGCGCGTCGGTCACGCTCTGCGCGTCCGAGCCGACAAGGAGCGGCGCGAAGACGGCGACGAGCGCGATGACGACGAGCGCGGCCAGGCCGAAGAGACCGGCCCGGTGGGTGCGGTACTCGCGCCAGAAGCGGGCCACGGAGTGGCGTCTGCGGGTCCAGGCGAGCGCCCGGGGGCTCTTCGCGACCGGGACCTCGGTCTTCTCGGCCTCTGTTGTTTCGGTCGTCATCGGCCCACCCTCGGGTCGAGCAGCGGATAGATCACGTCGGCCAGGGTGTTCATCAGGATCACCGCGGCGGCGAACACGAAGAACAGGCCCTGCACGAGGGGCAGGTCGGGCACGCTGAGCGCGGCGTAGAAGAGCCCGCCGAGCCCAGGCCAGGAGAAGACGGTCTCGACGAGGATCGCGCCCGCCACCACCGTGCCGAGGTTCACGAACATCAGCGTGACGGTGGGCAGCATCGCGTTCGGGACGGCATGCCGACGCCGTACGAGATCGTCCCGCAGCCCCTTGGCGCGCGCGGTGGTCAGATAGTCGCTCCCCATCTCGTCGAGCAGGGACGACCGCATCACCAGGAGCGTCTGCGCGTATCCCACCGCCACCAGGGTGACGACGGGGAGCACCATGTGGTGCGCGACGTCGAGGACGTACGCGATGCCGGTCTCGCCGCCGGATTCGAGCCCGCCGGTCGGGAAGAGCCCGGGAATCGGGCCGACCCCCACCGAGAAGGTGATGATGAGCAGCAGCCCGAGCCAGAAGGACGGCACGGAGTAGAGGGTGAGCGCCAGGCCCGTGTGGACGCGGTCCCCGAGCCCGCCGTTGCGCCAGGCCGTGCGGGTGCCGAGCCAGATGCCGATGAGGGTGTAGAGCACGAACGCGGTGCCGGTGAGCAGGAGCGTGGCGGGCAGCGCGTCGGTGATCTTCTCCATCACCGGGGTGTGGAACTGGTACGACGTGCCGAAGTCGCCGGTCAGCGCGTTGCCGCAGTAGTCGAAGAACTGCGTCATGACCGGCTGGTCGAGGCCGAACTCCTTGCGCATGGCGTCCAGCTGTTCGGCCGACACGCGCTTTCCGCCCGTCATCTGCTTCACCGGGTCACCGGGGATGAGGCGGAACAGGAAGAAGCTGGTGACAAGGACGGCGAACAGCGAGACGGCGGCGCCGCCCAGCTTGCCCGCCACGTACTGGAGATAGGCGCGGGTGTTGCGGGCCCGGGGGCCGCGGGCCGACGGCCCGGCGAATACCGGATCGTCGGTCGCCGCGGCGCCCTCGGTGTCGAGCAGTGCGGGATTGCTGTCAGCGGTCATGCGTTACTCGCGGTCCTCTGCGGTCGAACGGCGGCGCAGGGCGAACAGGACTCCACCGCCGACGAGCACCACCGCGGCGGCGGCGATACCGATGATGACACCGGTCGAGCTTCCATCCTTGGAGGAACTCTTCCCATCCGCGGGCACCGCCGACCACCAGGACCAGTAGCCGTCCTGGCCGTAGATGTTGCCCGCGGCCGTCGGCATGGTGGTGATGGACTTGATCTGGTCGGTGCGGTAGGCCTCGACGGCGTTCGGGTACGCCAGGATGTTCATGTACCCGGAGTCGTAGAGCCAGGACTGCATCTCCTTGACAGTCTCCGCGCGCTTGGCCGGGTCGTACTCCGCCAGCTGCTTGTTGTAGAGCTCGTCGTACTTCTTGTCGCAGATGAAGTTGTCGGTCGCGGCGCTCTCCTTGGCCTTCACCGGGAGCGCGGCGCAGGAGTGGATGCCGAGGACGAAGTCCGGGTCGGGGTTGACCGACCAGCCGTCGAACGCGAGGTCGTACTCACCCGCGTACCAGGGCACGGACACGTCGTCGAGGCAGTTGACCTTGAGCCCGATGCCGAGATCGCCCCACCACTCCTTCAGATACTTGCCGACGGCCTTGTCGTTCGGGTCGGTGGCGTGACACAGGATGCGGAAGTCGAGCGGCTTGCCGTCCTTGCCGACGCGCTTGCCGTCGCCGTTCTTCTTGTAGCCCGCCTCGTCGAGGAGTTGGGCCGCCTTCTTGGGGTCGTACGACAGCTTCTGGTCGGCGGAGGGCTTCCAGGCGTACTCGGAGAAGCGAGGCGGGATGTACCCCTCGCCCTCGACGGCCTGGCCCTGGAAGACCTTGTCGACCAGCGCCTCACGGTCCACGGAGAGGAAGAGCGCCTGGCGGACCTTCTTGTCCAGGAGGGCCTTGTTGCCGTCACCGAACTTCTTGCGGTCGCGGGTCTGGGCACCGGGGTTGGTGGCGAGGGCGAAGAAGCGCCGGCCGGGCCCTTCGTTCACCTTCACGTTCTCCGTGCCCTTGAGCTCGGCGGCCTGGGCCGGGGTGAGGGCGGGCTGGCCGGCCACGAAGGAGACCTCGCCCTTCTTGAGCGCCGCGACGGCCGCGTCCTGGTCCTTGTACGTCTTGAAGACCAGCTCGTCGAACTTGGGCGCGCCGCGCCAGAAGTTCTTGTTGGCCTTCAGCTTCACGTACTGGTCGGTCTTGTAGTCCTCCAGGACGAAGGGGCCGTTGCCGACGATGGGGAAGGACTTGTCGTTGTTGAACTTGCTGATGTCACCGACCTTCTCCCACACGTGCTTGGGGACGATCGGCACGTCGAGCGCGGCCATGGTGGCCTGCGGCTTCTTCAGCTCGATGACGAGCTGGGTGGGACTCGGCGCGGTCACCTTCTTGAAGTTGGCGACGAAGCCGGAGTTGGAGGTGGCGGTGCCTTCCTTGGACATCAGCTTGTTGAACGTCCAGGCGGCGTCCTCGGCCGTCGCCGGCTTGCCGTCGGACCACTTGGAGTTGTCCCGGATGGTGTACGTCCAGGTCAGCTTGTCGGCGGACGGCTTCCAGTCGGTGGCGAAGCCATCGATGGCGTGGTTGTCCTTGGCGTCGTAGTTCGTCAGGTACTCGTACGTCAGGCGGTGGATGCTGGTGCTGAGCAGCCGCTGGGCGAGGAAGGGACTGAGCGAGTCGACGCTCTGGGCCACCGCGACGGTGAGGGTCTTCTTGCCGTCCGCCTTGGCCTCGGCCTGGTCCGGGGCCGGGTTGAGGGGAGTGGCAAGGCCCGCGGTGAGGGTGAGGGCGCCGGCTCCGGCCGCCAGGAGGAGCGGGAGGCGGGCGCGGCTGCGGCTGCGGGGCCGTGGCGGTGCCTTCGTGGTGGGGTGAGACCGTGTTCTGCCGTGCTGATCTTGTGTATCCATGGGTCGGTGACCTCGCGTCATCGCTCGCGCAGAGATGGCTAGTTGATCAAGGAACGCCAGCTGGTTGATGTGTGTGTCTACCAGCGCCAGTCTGCGTCAGTCAACGGCAGGTGAACCCCATGTGGCCTGCGGAAATAACGAGTTGACCCGGATTTCATCCGCATTGGTCAAGACCTGTGAAGCGTGGCTGGTCGGGGGGTGATGGTGGAGGGAGGGGCAGGTGGGGGAGTTCTGGGCGGGGGCTGTCCCAGTGCTCTTGCGTTGCTTGGCCAACGCTGCGGGGCAAACGGGTGGGTGGACGGGAAAGTCTGTTCGCCGGCGGAGGCTGCGGGGCGCCGGGGAACGGGACTGGGCCCGCACCAGGAGTCGGTGCGGGCCCAGTTGAGACAGGCGGAGGCTACTGCTGCGGCGCTTCCGGCGCCGGAGGTTGCGGCTGCGGCTGATACGGCGCCCCGGGCTGGAACGGCTGCCCGGGCTGAACGGGCGGCGGCGCCTGCCCACCCTGAGGCTGCCCCTGAGGAGCCTGGAAGGGCTGCCCCGGCGCGGGGGCGGCGGGCCCCTGCGGAGGAGCCGAGTTCTGCCAACCCTGCGGAGCCCCCGGCTGCTGGGGATAGGGCTGCCCGCCGGGCTGAGGCTGCTGCTGCGGAGGTTGTTGCTGCTGAGGCTGCTGCGGCTGTTGGGGAGCGTACGGCTGCTGCGGTGCCTGCCCGGGGTAAGGCTGCTGCCCGGGGTAAGGCTGCTGTCCAGGCGCGGGCGCCTGCTGGCCGGGATAGGCCCCCTGGCCGGGCAGCGGCGGAGCCACGACCGGAGGCGGGTTGCCGTCGGAGGTCCAGAGCCCCTGCTGCTGCTGAGCCCGCACGAAGTCCTCGGCGACCATCGCCGAAAGGTTGAAGTACGCCTCGCGCACCTTCGGCCGCATCATGTCGAGATCGACCTCGGCGCCGGCGGCCAGGTGCTCGTCGAAGGGGATGACGACAACGCCCCGGCACCGCGTCTCGAAGTGCGACACGATGTCGTCGACCTTGATCATCTTCCCGGTCTCGCGCACTCCCGAGATGACGGTGATGGAACGCGACACAAGGTCGGCGTACCCATGCGCGGACAGCCAGTCCAAGGTCGTCGACGCACTGCTCGCGCCGTCCACGGACGGCGTGGAGATGATGATCAGCTGATCGGCGAGGTCCAGAACACCGCGCATGGCGCTGTAGAGCAGACCCGTACCGGAGTCGGTCAGGATGATCGGGTACTGCTTCCCCAGTACGTCGATCGCGCGCCGGTAGTCCTCGTCGTTGAAGGTGGTGGACACCGCCGGGTCGACGTCATTGGCGATGATCTCGAGCCCGGACGCGGCCTGCGAGGTGAAGCGCCGGATGTCCATGTACGAGTTGAGGTACGGGATCGCCTGGACGAGGTCACGGATGGTGGCCCCGGTCTCGCGCCGCACCCGTCGCCCGAGCGTGCCCGCGTCGGGGTTGGCGTCGATCGCGAGGATCTTGTCCTGTCGCTCGGTGGCGAGCGTGGACCCGAGCGCGGTGGTGGTCGTGGTCTTGCCCACGCCTCCCTTGAGGCTGATGACGGCGATCCGGTAGCAGGACAGGACGGGAGTCCGGATCAGCTCCAACTTCCGCTGCCGCTCGGCCTCTTCCTTCTTGCCGCCGAGCTTGAACCGCGACCCGCCGGCGGCAGGCCTGCTGCTCTTGGCCTTCGGCTTGGTGTTGCGAAGCAGCCGGTCGGAGGACAGCTCGACGGCGGCGGTGTAACCGAGCGGGGCCCCGGGGTTGGTCCGCTCCCGCTGATCGTGCTGCACGGCCTGCGGCCAGGCGGCGCCGGTGCGGGGGTCGACGGGGGGCTGAGGCTGCGGCTGGGCCGGGGGCTGCGCGTGCGGCTGCGCCTGCGGCTGCGCCTGCGGCTGAGGCTGCTGCTGGGCCGGGAGCGGCTGCGGGGGCTGCTGTTGTTGCTGCGGCTGCTGCTGAGGCTGCGGCTGCGCAACGGCGGGCGGAAGCGGCTGCTGGGCCTGAGGTGCGGGCGGCTGAGGGAACCCGTAACTGCCCTGTGGGGCGGGGGAGTTGGGGTTGTACGGGGCGGGAGCCCCCTGCTGCGGGAACCCATAACCACTCGGCGGGACGGGCGCGCTGCCTTGCTGCGGGAATCCGTAACCGGCGGGCGGAACGGGCGCTTCGGGTGCCGGAGCCGGAGCCGGAGCCGGAGCCGGTGCCGGAGCAGGCGCCACGGGGGCCGGTGCCGGAGTAGGTACCGGAGCAGGCGGACCGGCCTGCGGGAACCCGTACCCAGTCGGAGGCGCCGGAGCATCGGCGACCGGCGGCGTGGCGGGCGCGACCGGCGAGGGAGCCACAGGCCCGGTGGGCGAAGGCCAAGCGGGAGGCGCGGCCTGAGCCTGAACAGGCGCGGGCGCAGGCGCAGGTGCAGGCGCGGGCTCAGCAGGCTGGGGCACCTGGGGCACCTGGGGTGCCTGCGGCACCGGCGGCTGCACGGGCTCGGCAACCGGCGTCGGCTCCGCAGGCGGCGGCGTCGAGGCCTGGACGGGCACGGGCCACTGCGGCGCCGACGTAGGCGCGGCGGGCTGGAAGGCGGGCGGCAGCGGCGGAAGCCCGCCGTGGGGCGCGGGCGGCGGAGTCCAGGACGGCGGCACGGAGTCCTGCACTTCGTCGACGGGCGCGGAAGGCACGGCGTCCTGAGGAGCGGCATCCTGCGGAACGGCGTCATGGACCTCATCGGCGACATCGGCGACATCGGCACCGTCAACATCGCCGGAATCGACGGAGTCCTCGACGCGATCATCCGATGCGGAATCGCCCTCGTCCGAGTCGGCCTCTCCGACAGGCTCAGCCTCACCAGAAGGCGGCGCATCGTCTACGTGGCTGTCATCGACAGGGGCAAGACCAGGGCCACCCTCGCCCAACTCATCCGTGCCAGACGACAAAGAGGGCTCGGAGGAAGCAGAGACAACCTCGTCGGCATCCGAATCCGCATCTACATCTGCATCCGCATCGGATTCCGCATCGTCCCGCGGAGCCTCAGCGGCGGCCCGCTCCTCGATCTCCCGCTTCAGGGCGGCAGAGGAGAAGCGCATGGTGGCGCCACTCTCAAGATCGCCATTGCCCTCGGCGGCAGGCTCGGCGACGGGCTCGACCACAGCAGGAGACACGGAAACAGGAGACACGGAAACAGGAGACACGGAAGCAGGCTCGGCCTCGGCCTCGTGTTCCGGCTCAGGCTCAGGCTCAGGTTCCCGTTCCGGCTCAGGCTCCGCCGGAACCTCAGGCTTGGGAACAACACCAGTCACATGCACCGAGGAGGCGTCACCAGCAACGGCACCACTCCAGTCAGCAGCACCCCCCGAAGGCGACCCACCCTCCGATGCAGCCGGAGGAGAAGCAGGCTCCGGAGAGAAGTCCGGAGCAGGAACAGCAGGAGTTGGGGCAACCGGAGTAGGAGCAACCGGAGTAGGAGCAACCGGAGTAGGAGCAACCGGAGTAGGAGCAAACGGAGCAGGAGCAGTCGGCGCAGCCCAATCCGTCTGCGGCTGGAACCCGCTCCCCACAGGCAGCTTCGGCACAGCAGTGGGCCGCCCGACCGGCGGAGCCGGAGGCTCAGGAGTGACGGGAGGGGCAGCAGGCTCAGCGGAAGCCGCAGGCGAAGAGGCAGGCGAAGAGACAGGCGGAGAGGTTGGCGAGGAAGCCGGCGGCGACGCAGGCGAAGCCGAAGGAGTCTCCCCCGCACTGCCGGACGCGTTCTGCGTGTACCAGGCAGGCGGGGCGTAGTCGATGGTGAACTCGCCCGTCGTCTCGGCAGCGGACTCCGCGTCGGACTGATCATCGACGGGTGTGTCCCAGCCCCCGCGGATCTCGTCCCGATCGCTGTTCACAATGCCTCCTGGTGTGGTCGAGCACCCTCGTGCCGTGGTGGGGGGCGACCGTTCCTGTCGTCCGATCCGCCTTGGCTCTCCCCGTTGGGGACGCGAACCACCCACTCGCGGGTTCTGGCGTCGCGCCCTGTCCCAGCCTAATCACCAAAAGCACCAGCACGGCAGGGCAGCCCACCCCACGAATGCTGTCCTTTGCGTCACGCTCCCCACAGGAGCGATCCCCGTATCCGAAACCGTGACGGACAAATCCCCCAACAAGCGACAAGAGGCCGCCAATTCATGAGTCTGCCGACGTCTCCCCGTCGCTGAGCGGGACCTCCGCGCCGTACTCAACGATCCGGTCTCGGCGTCCGCGACCTGCGCCTACCGTGCCCGGGCCGCGCATGCCCTCAGGGGCGGAGCGCGAGGGAACTCCCGCTCCGCGGCATGGCGTTGGCCGTGTTTGCACCCTCGCAGTGGATCAACGGCCTGCGCGTCCGCGTACGATCATTCGCTTCGCCCCCCGTGCCCAGGCAGATGCCCCATGCCTAATGCCCGTGCCTAATGCCCCATGCCTTGCCCCCCCCACAGACGTAGACAAGGACCTCACGACGTGAGCTTCGGCCCGCCTCCTTCTTCCTTCACCCAGTCCGCGCTTGCGGCGGACGGAGCCCGCAGGATTCGTCGGAGACGGCTGATCGGCGTCGTGGCCGCAGTCCTCATCGTGGTGCTGTGTGCCGGTGGCGGGTTCCTCTGGTTCGGGACCGGCGGCTCGACACCCGACGACGGCAAGGCGGACGCCGCACCTCAGGGCCGCCTCGACGTCAGGGAGACGGTCGAGGAGCGGCCCGCGACCACGAGGGGCCAGATGGCCTTCCGGTTCTCGGTCGACGACATGAGCCCCGGTGAGGAGTACGAGACGCCGGGCACCTGGGCGACGGACAAGATCCTCGCCAAGGGCATCAACCGAACGCTCGTGGGCTTCAAGATCGGCAAGGACGCGTCCACGGGTGACGAGACCTGGCGTACGCCGCTCGCCGGCCCCATCTGCGGGCTCACGCGGCATGTGACCGTGGAAGGCCGCACGGCGGTGCTCCACAGGTCCAAGAACGATTCCGAAGCACCCTGCGATCGCGTGGCCTTCGTCGACATCGACACGGGCGAAAAGGTCTGGGAGAAGGAGTTCCCGACGTCCGGGACCGTCTTCGGGCAGGACCCGACGAGTGTGTCGATGACGCGTGGCACCGTCGCCGTGACGTGGGGCAACGGCTCGGCGGCGTACGACATGGACACGGGGGACCGGCGGTGGAAGAAGGCCCGCGTCTCCGGCTGCGAGCACGCCGGTCTGGCGGGTGGACGCGGCCTGCTCATGCTGCTGGCCTGCGTCCACACCAAGGACACGACGTATCAGGTGCAGAAGCTGGATCCCAGGACCGGCGACGCGAAGTGGACGTACCTGGTCGCCGACGGGGTCAAGGGTGTCAATCTGCTGTCCGCCGAGCCGGCGGTCATCGCCCCCGCCGCGGGTGACGTCCAGGTGACGCATCTGATCTCGCTCGACGACCGCGGAAAGCGACGCGCGACCATCGGGCTCGAAGGTGGTCATTACGTCGTCAACTGCGACACCGCGACGGGCTTCGACGCGGTCGACAGCTGCCCCTCGACGGTGGTCAGTGGCGACCAGGTCTTCGTCATGAGCCGCGAGGACCCGCACGGCGACATGGTCAACAACGCGAATCGCATCGTGTCGTTCGACCTCGAGACAGGCAAGACGGTCAAGAAGTTCGAGTCGGGGAACGACCAGCTGCTCTATCCCCTGCGGATGAGCGGGGACCAGCTCCTTGCGTACCGGGAGAGCAGCGACCGCATCACGCCCATGGGAGTGGTGAGCCTGAATCCACGGACCGGCAAGGAGACCCCGTACTTCTTCTTCGGCCTGCCCCTTGAAGGATGGACACTCTCCGACCTCGAACTGAGTGACGTCGTGGTCCAGGACGGGCGGATCTTCTTCGGCAGCAGGCGGGCGACAGGGCCCAGTGGCGAGAAGAAGAAGGAATGGACGTGGCTGGTCATCGGCATCGAGGGCGCCAAGCGGTAGATCCCCGCCCAGGGCTCGCACATCCACCCGGGCTCGGGGGCGCCACGCGAACCCCGGCGTGAGCCGTGAGCCGTGAGCTGTGAGCCGTGAGCTGTGAGCGCGGCCCTCGCCCCAGGGGGTCTCGGTCAGCCCGTGGCCCGGCTGTCGTCGCGCGGCGCCGACTCCAGATCGAATTCCCCGTCCCGAGCCCCGAGCACAAAGGCCCGCCACTCCGCCTCGGTGTACCGCAGCACCGTCTCGGGCTCGATCGACGACCGCATGGCCACGGCCCCGTCCGGCAGGTACGCGATCTCGACCCGCTCCTCGTGCGCCTCGGTGCCCGGCGCGCTGTGCCACTCCACGCCGGAGATGTCGAGAGCGTAGAGCTCGTTCTTCTCCCGCTCCTTGCGTGCTGCGACGTCCTCGTCCTGAGCCTGGGCGCTCTTGCCCTCTGTCTCGGCCATGGTGCGCGGACCCCTCCCGTGCGAATCCCGTGCGAACGAACTGTCGGCTCAGACTACTGGCGGGCCGCGACGGGGGACCGGGTATCGGATCACGTGCACACTTGTGGGGGTGGATGAGGTAAAGGGCACCACAGGGCGGGCGGTCCTGGCCGCCCTGGTACCCTGTGTAACGGCCGTATGTGTACGCGCCCCCGGACCCCCTCAAGCGAGGACCTGGAGGCAGCGCCCAGCGGACCTCGCCTCCCGAGTTATGGAAGCTCCCCTGCGATTTAGACCAGGGGCACTCGGTGGCCACGAAAAGACTACGAGGAGTAAGCGTGTCGCTCGACGCCGCTACGAAGAAGCAGATCATGACCGAGTTCGGCCAGAAGGAGGGCGACACCGGCTCCCCCGAGGTCCAGGTCGCCATGCTCTCCCGCCGGATCTCGGACCTGACCGAGCACCTCAAGACCCACAAGCACGACCACCACTCCCGTCGTGGTCTGCTGATCCTGGTCGGTCAGCGCCGCCGTCTGCTGCAGTACCTGGCCAAGAAGGACATCAAGCGCTTCCGTGCGCTGGTGGACCGTCTGGGCATCCGTCGCGGTGCGGCGGGCGCCAAGTAAGACATCGTGAAGGGGGCGGTTCCCACGCAAGAGGGGGCCGCTCCCTTTGCTGTATGCAAGCGTGCCGTACGTGATGTACGCATGCTCTACGTGCGAAGTGTCACCGGCGCTTTGTAGTCTGGTCGCACAACGTCATACGCACACCCCATACCGGACCGGGCAGAATCGGACTGCACGGTTCGGAGACGTAACGGCGTCGCACATGGCGACGGGACGACGTCAACCGAACGAGGAGAAGCGCACCTCAAGGAATGCCGCCGCCGGTCCTCGGTAGTGGCGCCCGGGGTACAGCGAGAGCTCGAGCATCGAGGAGAACTCGGACATCGAGCCATCGCGTACCGCCCGGGTGCTTCGATCGAAGACCGGCCCGCACCAGCAGGAGCGCTTCTCCGCCACCGTCCCCGTGCCACACGGGCCAGGGGACGAAGACGAGGAGAAAACGCTAGTGGAGAACGAGACCCACTACGCCGAGGCTGTTATCGACAACGGCACTTTCGGCACCCGCACCATCCGCTTCGAGACGGGCCGCCTGGCCAAGCAGGCCGCAGGCTCCGCCGTCGCGTACCTGGACGACGACACCATGGTGCTGTCGGCCACCACCGCTTCCAAGCGGCCCAAGGACCAGCTCGACTTCTTCCCCCTCACGGTGGACGTCGAGGAGCGGCAGTACGCCGCGGGCAAGATCCCCGGTTCGTTCTTCCGCCGTGAGGGTCGCCCCTCCGAGGACGCGATCCTGACCTGCCGCCTGATCGACCGCCCGCTGCGTCCTTCGTTCAAGAAGGGCCTGCGCAACGAGATCCAGATCGTCGAGACGGTCATGGCGCTCAACCCCGACCACCTGTACGACGTGGTCGCGATCAACGCCGCCTCCTGCTCCACGCAGCTGGCAGGCCTGCCCTTCTCCGGCCCGATCGGCGGCACCCGTGTCGCGCTGATCAAGGGCCAGTGGGTCGCCTTCCCGACGCACACCGAGCTCGAGGACGCCGTCTTCGACATGGTCGTCGCCGGTCGCGTCCTCGAGGACGGCGACGTCGCGATCATGATGGTCGAGGCCGAGGCCACCGAGAAGACCATCCAGCTCGTCGCGGACGGCGCCGAGGCGCCGACCGAGGAGATCGTCGCCGCCGGTCTGGAAGCCGCGAAGCCCTTCATCAAGGCGCTCTGCAAGGCCCAGTCCGACCTCGCCGCCAAGGCCGCCAAGCCCACCGGCGAGTTCCCGGTCTTCCTGGACTACCAGGACGACGTCCTGGAGGCCCTGACCGCCGCCGTGAAGTCGGAGCTCTCCCAGGCCCTGACCATCGCCGGCAAGCAGGAGCGCGAGGCCGAGCTCGACCGCGTCAAGGAGATCGCCTCCGAGAAGCTGCTCCCGCAGTTCGAGGGCCGCGAGAAGGAGATCTCCGGTGCGTACCGCGCGCTGACCAAGAAGCTGGTCCGCGAGCGCGTCATCAAGGACAAGGTCCGCATCGACGGCCGCGGCGTCACGGACATCCGTACGCTCGCCGCCGAGGTCGAGGCCATCCCGCGCGTGCACGGCTCGGCGCTGTTCGAGCGTGGCGAGACCCAGATCCTGGGCGTCACCACCCTGAACATGCTCCGCATGGAGCAGCAGCTCGACACCCTTTCGCCGGTGACGCGCAAGCGCTACATGCACAACTACAACTTCCCGCCGTACTCGGTCGGCGAGACCGGCCGCGTCGGTTCGCCCAAGCGCCGCGAGATCGGCCACGGCGCGCTCGCCGAGCGCGCGATCGTGCCGGTGCTCCCCTCGCGCGAGGACTTCCCGTACGCGATCCGTCAGGTCTCCGAGGCCCTCGGTTCGAACGGCTCGACGTCCATGGGCTCGGTCTGCGCCTCGACGATGTCGCTGCTGAACGCCGGTGTGCCGCTGAAGGCCGCCGTCGCCGGTATCGCCATGGGTCTGATCTCCCAGGAGATCGACGGCCAGACGCACTACGTCGCCCTCACCGACATCCTCGGTGCGGAGGACGCGTTCGGTGACATGGACTTCAAGGTCGCCGGTACGAAGCAGTTCGTGACCGCGCTCCAGCTCGACACCAAGCTCGACGGCATCCCCGCCTCGGTCCTGGCCGCCGCGCTGAAGCAGGCCCGTGACGCGCGTCTGCACATCCTGGACGTCATGAACGAGGCGATCGACGTTCCGGACGAGATGTCCCCGAACGCGCCGCGCATCATCACGGTCAAGATCCCGGTGGACAAGATCGGTGAGGTCATCGGCCCGAAGGGCAAGATGATCAACCAGATCCAGGAGGACACCGGCGCCGACATCACGATCGAGGACGACGGCACCATCTACATCGGTGCCCAGCAGGGCTCGCAGGCCGAGGCCGCCCGCGCCACGATCAACGGCATCGCCAACCCGACCATGCCGGAGGTCGGCGAGCGCTACCTGGGTACGGTCGTCAAGACCACCACCTTCGGCGCGTTCGTGTCCCTCATGCCGGGCAAGGACGGTCTGCTGCACATCTCGCAGATCCGCAAGCTCGCCGGCGGCAAGCGCGTGGAGAACGTCGAGGACGTCGTCGGCGTGGGCCAGAAGGTCCAGGTCGAGATCGCCGAGATCGACTCCCGCGGCAAGCTCTCCCTCATCCCCGTCATCGAGGGCGAAGAGGGCGACGACACGAAGGACGACACCGACAAGTGACGTCGCGTAGCACCACGACGACGGCCCGCCCCTCTTCGGAGGGGCGGGCCGTCGCCCGTACCCAAACCCTCCTCAAGGGCAAGGACGGCATCGGCACGGTCCGCCGTACGACGCTGCCGGGCGGCCTCCGCGTCGTCACCGAGACCCTTCCCTCCGTACGCTCGGCGACCTTCGGGATCTGGGCGAACGTCGGCTCCCGCGACGAGACCCCGTCCCTGAACGGCGCCACGCACTACTTGGAGCACCTGCTCTTCAAGGGCACCAAGAAGCGCAGCGCCCTCGACATCTCCTCCGCGCTCGACGCGGTCGGCGGCGAGATGAACGCCTTCACGGCGAAGGAGTACACGTGCTATTACGCACGCGTGCTCGACACCGACCTGCCGCTCGCCATCGACGTCGTCTGCGACATGCTGACGGGCTCCCTGATCCTCCAGGAGGACGTCGACGCCGAGCGCGGCGTCATCCTCGAAGAGATCGCGATGACCGAGGACGACCCGGGCGACTGCGTGCACGACCTGTTCGCGCACACGATGCTCGGCGACACCCCGCTCGGCCGCCCCGTCCTGGGCACCGAGGAGACGGTCAACGCCCTCACCGCGGACCGCATCCGCCGCTTCTACAAGAAGCACTACGACCCGACGCACCTGGTGGTCGCGGCCGCGGGCAACGTCGACCACAACAAGGTCGTACGCCAGGTCCGTGCCGCCTTCGAGAAGGCCGGCGCGCTCCACCGCACCGACGCGACCCCGATGATCCCGCGCCAGGGCTCCCGTGCCCTGCGCACGGCGGGCCGGGTCGAGGTCGTCAACCGCAAGACCGAGCAGGCCCACGTCATCCTCGGCATGCCGGGCCTGGCCCGCACGGACGACCGCCGCTGGGCCATGGGCGTCCTGAACACCGCCCTGGGCGGCGGCATGTCGTCCCGGCTCTTCCAGGAGGTCCGCGAGAAGCGCGGCCTGGCCTACAGCGTGTACTCGTACACGTCGGGCTTCGCCGACACCGGCCTCTTCGGCGTGTACGCGGGCTGCCGCCCGAGCCAGGTGCACGACGTGCTGAAGATCTGCCGCGACGAACTCGACGACGTCGCGCAGAACGGACTGAGCGACGACGAGATCGGCCGCGCGATCGGCCAGCTCGCGGGCTCCACCGTCCTCGGTCTCGAGGACACCGGCGCCCTGATGAACCGTATCGGCAAGAGCGAGCTGTGCTGGGGCGAGCAGATGTCGGTCGACGACATGCTGGCCAAGATCGCGGCGGTCACCCCGGACGACGTCCGTGAGGTCGCCCGCGAGGTCCTCGGTCACCGTCCTTCGCTGTCGGCCATCGGTCCGCTCAAGGACAAGCAGGCCGCCCGCCTGCACGAAGCGGTCTCCTAAACCCCTTAAACCCCTTAAGGAATCAGGCACATGAGCAAGCTGCGCGTGGCGGTCGTCGGAGCCAAGGGCCGGATCGGCTCCGAAGCCGTCCGAGCCGTCGAAGCCGCCGACGACCTGGAACTGGTCGCCGCACTGGGCCGGGGCGACTCGCTGGACACGCTGGTGGAGACCGGCGCCCAGGTCGTGGTCGAACTGACCAACCCCGACGCGGTGATGGGCAATCTGGACTTCTGCGTCCGGCACGGCATCCATGCCGTGGTCGGTACGACGGGCTGGACCGACGAGCGCGTCGCGCAGCTGGAGGCCTCGCTGGCCGCATCGCCGAAGACGGGCGTCCTGATCGCCCCGAACTTCTCCATCGGCGCGGTCCTCACCATGAAGTTCGCGCAGATCGCGGCGCCGTACTTCGAGTCCGTCGAGGTCGTCGAGCTGCACCACCCGAACAAGGCCGACGCGCCCAGCGGCACTGCCACGCGCACCGCCCAGCTCATCGCCGAGGCCCGTCGGGAGGCGGGCAGCGCCCCGCAGCCGGACGCCACGTCGACGGCACTGGACGGCGCCCGCGGCGCGGACGTCGACGGCGTGCCGGTGCACTCCGTGCGGCTGCGCGGGCTCCTGGCCCACCAGGAGGTGCTGCTCGGCGGCGAGGGCGAGACCCTCACCGTCCGGCACGACTCGCTGCACCACAGCAGCTTCATGCCGGGCATCCTGCTCGGCGTACGCCGTGTGGTGAGCACTCCGGGTCTGACGTTCGGCCTGGAACACTTCCTGGACCTGAACTGACCGTCATGCGAGCAAAGATCACTTACGCCGTCACGGCTGCCGTCCTGGTCGTCTACTTCGTCCTGGTCGGCAGCCGCGGCGTGCTCCTGATACAGCACGGCACCGCGCTCACCGTCACCTTCGGTGTCGCGGTGCTCATCCTGCCGTTCATCGGCATCTGGTTCCTCTGGAAGAACACCCAGTTCGTCCAGCGCGCCAACCGCCTCGCCGCCGAACTGGAGGCCGAAGGCGGCCTCCCCGTCGACGAGTTGAAGCGGACGCCGGGCGGTCGCATCGACCGCGACTCGGCCGACGAGGTCTTCGCACGGCGCAAGGCCGAGACCGAGGACTCGCCGGACGACTGGCGCTGCTGGTTCCGCCTCGCCGTCGCCTATCACGACGCCCGGGACACCCCGCGCGCGCGAAAGGCGATGCAGCGCGCGATCGCGCTGCACGCGGGCAGGCCGGTGAACGTCTAGCGCCGACGGTGTACGTCCGGCTCAGGCGGTCCTGCGGTACTCGTCCGCCCACACCTCGATGGAGTCGGCCGCCCGGTTGAACGCCTCGTACCGCGCCAGGAAGTCGGCATTGCGGTCGGTGAGCAACGGCGGCTGCCCGCCGGCCTGCTCATCCCGTCGTACGAGGACCAGTGCCTGCCCCTGAACGGTGCGGGGCAGACCGAGCCACCGCACGGGCTGCTGCGTCGTACGCACCGTCACGACCTGCGCCCACGGCACGGTCTGCGTCGTCAGGAAGGCGACACGACGCAGTCCGTGCGCGCTGACCCAGGTACCCATCCGCAGCAGCCGCAGCGCGCTCACGATGATGACCACCGCGAGCCCCGCGCAGATCGCGGCACCCGCCAGTGAGTCCGCGAACGCGATGATCACGGCGGCGACGAGGACGTACGAGGCGAGCAGCAGAAGCAGCGCGGCCGCCCCCACCCGCCACGGACCCGGCCGGTAGGGCCGCCGCCAGTGGTCGCGGTCGTCGAACGGCAGCGCGGCGTCGTCCGCTGCCTCGTCAAAGGCGCGGTCCGCCGTCAGGAAGGGCAGGGGCACGACTGAATCCTCACTCAATCCACGCATGGGCTGTGCCCGGTGAGGCTACCGAGCCCTGCTCCCTGCTACCACCCTTGGGGGTCCGGACGAGTCAGGGGCGAGTCAGGGCCAGTCAGGGGGCCACGACGGTCGTCATCGACCGTCCGATGCCTCGGACTGCTGATTCTGTGCGGGTGCCTGATCGGGCGACAGGGCGGGCATACCGACCAGCAGAGAACCTGCGAGTCCGGCGACCACGACCAGGCCGACCAGGGTGCGGCCCACGACCTGAGCGGCCGACGGGCGCTCTCGGGGTGGGGGAGTGACATTGCTGCGGAACTTGTCGGCTTCGGCGATGAAGGCGAACGGGACGGGCTCGCGCCGACGGAACATGGGGTGCGTTTCTCCTCACGCGACTCGAACGAAACTCTGTTGTCCAGTCAGACGCTCGAAACGCCCAAATGGTGCCCGGTTTCGCCAAATTCGCCGAAGAATGTCGTGGCGAGCCACCGAACGGCCGATTGTCAGTGCCGGGCCATAGAGTGGGCGCCGCCCGAGTGATGCACATGGAAGGACCCCCGCCAGTGAGCGAGACCCCCACCGAAGACCTCAAGCCCAGCTTCCGCAGCGAGGTCACCGTCGAGTTGGTGAAGCATGCCGCGACCGACTCCGACGTCCTGTGGGCCGCCCGTGTCTCCACTGCCGGGGAGCAGTCCCTGGAGGAGCTCCAGAAGGACCCGGAGCGCTCCAAGGGCCTGATCAACTATCTGATGCGCGACCGCCACGGCAGCCCGTTCGAACACAACTCGATGACGTTCTTCATCAGCGCCCCCATCTTCGTCTTCCGCGAGTTCATGCGGCACCGCGTGGGCTGGTCGTACAACGAAGAGTCGGGCCGCTACAGGGAGCTCCAGCCGACGTTCTACGTCCCCGACGAGTCCCGCAAGCTGGTCCAGGAGGGCCGCCCCGGGAAGTACGTCTTCGTGGAGGGCACCCAGGCCCAGCAGGAGCTCACGGGCCGCGTCATGGAGGACTCGTACCGCCAGGCGTACGAGGCGTATCAGGAGATGCTCGCCGCCGGCGTGGCCCGCGAAGTCGCCCGCGCGGTCCTGCCGGTCGGCCTCTTCTCGTCGATGTACGCGACGTGCAACGCCCGTTCGCTGATGCACTTCCTCGGCCTGCGTACGCAGCACGAGCTCGCCAAGGTCCCGTCCTTCCCGCAGCGGGAGATCGAGATGGTCGGCGAGAAGATGGAGGAGCACTGGGCCAAGCTCATGCCTCTCACGCACGCCGCGTTCAACGCCAACGGACGTGTGGCTCCGTAAGGCACTGATGTACGGGTGGGCTGAGTGAGGTGTCCGTATTGCGGCATTTCGAGAAGTTCATCTAGCCTGATCAAACGGACCCGGCACTGCTTGAACCCCCGAGCAGGCAGTGCCGGGCTCCTCACTTGTCAGGTCCGCATACATCCCCCGAGGGGGGACCACGCGCTGAGCAGCGAGTAGCGTGTTACCCATGGCTCCGACCTCCACTCCGCAGACCCCCTTCGGCAGGGTCCTCACCGCTATGGTCACGCCCTTTACGGCGGACGGCGCGCTCGACCTCGACGGCGCCCAGCGGCTCGCCGCCCATCTGGTGGACGCAGGCAATGACGGCCTCGTCATCAACGGCACCACTGGTGAGTCCCCGACCACCAGCAACGCGGAGAAAGCCGAGCTCGTACGAGCCGTAGTGGAGGCAGTCGGAGACCGCGCCCATGTCGTCGCGGGCGTCGGCACGAACGACACCCGTCACAGCATCGAGCTCGCGCGCGACGCGGAGCGCGTCGGCGCCACCGGCCTCCTGACCGTCACGCCGTACTACAACAAGCCCCCGCAAGAGGGCCTGCTCCGGCACTTCACCGCGATCGCCGACAGCACCGAGCTGCCGGTCATGCTCTACGACATCCCCGGCCGCAGTGGCGTACCGATCAACACCGAGACGATCGTCCGCCTCGCCCACCACCCGCGGATCGTCGCCAACAAGGATGCCAAGGGCGACCTCGGCCGCGCCAGCTGGGCCATCGCCCGCTCCGGCCTCGCCTGGTACTCCGGCGACGACATGCTGAACCTCCCGCTGCTCTCCGTCGGAGCCTGCGGCTTCGTCTCGGTCGTGAGCCATGTGGTCACCCCGGAACTGCGCGCGATGCTCGACGCGTACTCCACGGGTGACGTGCGCAAGGCCACCGAGATCCACCAGAAGCTGCTCCCGGTCTTCACCGGCATGTTCCGTACGCAGGGTGTGATCACCACCAAGGCGGCGCTCACCCTGCAGGGCCGCCCCGCGGGACCGCTGCGGCTGCCCCTCGTGGAACTGTCGCCCGACGAGACGGCCCAGCTCAAGATCGATCTCGCCGCCGGCGGGGTACAGCTCTGACCACAGACTTCACAACTGAATACGCACGACCCGCGGGACACGGTCCTGCACCCACACCAAACAACTGCTACTGCACGAACGTCACGCGCGCCACGTGCCCTAGAGGTACGTGGCGCGTGTGGTGAGGAGAGTCTTTTGAGTCATCCGCATCCTGAACTCGGCGCCCCGCCGAAGCTCCCGAAGGGCGGCCTGCGGGTCACCCCGCTCGGCGGCCTCGGTGAGATCGGCCGCAACATGACCGTCTTCGAGTACAACGGTCGCCTGCTGATCGTCGACTGCGGAGTGCTCTTCCCCGAGGAGGAGCAGCCCGGAATCGACCTGATCCTGCCGGACTTCACGTCCATCAGGGACCGCCTCGACGACATCGACGGCATCGTGCTCACGCACGGCCACGAGGACCACATCGGCGGTGTCCCGTATCTCCTGCGCGAGAAGCCGGACATCCCGCTGATCGGCTCCAAGCTGACCCTCGCGCTCATCGAGGCGAAGCTCCAGGAGCACCGCATCCGTCCGTACACGCTCGAGGTCGTCGAGGGCGACCGCGAGCGCCTCGGCCCGTTCGACTGCGAATTCATCGCGGTCAACCACTCCATCCCCGACGCCCTGGCCGTCGCCGTCCGCACCCCCGCGGGCATGGTCGTCGCCACGGGCGACTTCAAGATGGACCAGCTGCCGATGGACGGCCGCCTCACGGACCTGCACGCGTTCGCGCGGCTGAGCGAGGAGGGCATCGACCTCCTTCTCTCCGACTCGACGAACGCCGAGGTCCCGGGCTTCGTCCCGCCGGAGCGCGACATCTCGAACGTGATCCGGGGCGTCTTCGCCGGCGCCCAGAAGCGGATCATCGTCGCGAGCTTCGCCAGCCACGTCCACCGCATCCAGCAGATCCTGGACGCGGCCCACGAGTACGGCCGCAGGGTCGCCTTCGTCGGCCGCTCGATGGTCCGCAACATGGGCATCGCGAGGGACCTCGGCTACCTGAAGGTCCCGCCGGGCCTGGTGGTGGACGTCAAGACGCTCGACGACCTGCCCGACAGCCAGGTAGTGCTCGTCTGCACGGGCTCGCAGGGCGAACCGATGGCCGCCCTCTCCCGGATGGCCAACCGCGACCACCAGATCCGCATCGTCCAGGGCGACACGGTGATCCTGGCGTCGTCGCTCATCCCCGGCAACGAGAACGCTGTCTACCGCGTGATCAACGGCCTGACCCGCTGGGGAGCGAACGTCGTCCACAAGGGCAACGCGAAGGTGCACGTCTCCGGCCACGCGTCGGCGGGCGAGCTCCTGTACTTCTACAACATCTGCAAGCCCAAGAACCTGATGCCGGTACACGGCGAATGGCGCCACCTGCGCGCCAACGCGGAGCTCGGCGCCCTCACCGGCGTCCCGCACGATCGCATCGTGATCGCCGAGGACGGCGTCGTCGTCGACCTCGTCGAGGGCAAGGCGAAGATCGTCGGCAAGGTCCAGGCGGGATACGTCTATGTCGACGGCCTCTCGGTCGGCGACGTCACGGAATCCTCTCTCAAGGACCGCAGGATCCTCGGCGACGAGGGCATCATCTCGGTCTTCGTGGTGGTGGACTCCAGCACCGGCAAGATCACCGGGGGCCCGCACATCCAGGCCCGCGGCTCGGGCATCGAGGACTCGGCCTTCTCCGCCGTCATGCCGAGGGTCCAGGAGGTCCTCGAGAAGTCGGCCCAGGACGGCGTCGTGGAGCCCCACCAGCTGCAGCAACTCATCCGCCGCACGCTGGGCAAGTGGGTCTCGGACAACTACCGTCGGCGCCCGATGATCCTTCCCGTGGTCGTCGAGGTCTGACCCGACACTGCGTGAACTCCGGAGCGGGGCGCCTCGATTTGCATCGGGGCGCCCCGCTCCAGTACGTTTACGTCTCCGCCTGAACGGGAAGCACCCAGCACTCACGTGCTCGGGGAGACCCGAACGGGGCGGGGAATTCCGACTCAGAATCTCTGATAAAGTCGGAACCGCCGGAAAGGGAAACGCGAAAGCCGAAAGGCAGGAGCGGAAACCTGAAAGGCACCGAGGAAAATCGGACACGAAAGAGTCTGATA
>NZ_JBWKFG010000014.1:0-186120 GCF_056434405.1 Streptomyces sp. NPDC044044
GCCGAGAAGCTGCCGAAGCCCTTCTGCTCGGCGAGTTCGCGCACGGCCGCGTACGACCCCGCGAAACCGATGCCGGCGATGACGACCGCACCGGCGACGACCACGCCGATGAGTATTCGGTGCGTGCGTGTCAGCTGCATCGCGGCCACCCGCGAACCCCTCCCTGTTCGGTTTGTTGCGAGCGACAGCCTGGCACACGCATGCGGAAGACGGTGTGCCGGTACGGCAGGAGCCCGGCCACCAGGGGGCCGGGCTCCACAACTGCCTTGACTGCGCTGCCAGTTGTACGCGTGAGGTGTACGCGGGCTTCTTGCCGCCCGACGTCAGCTCTTGGGCTTGGCGCTGGACTTGGAGCTGTCCTTGGAGTCCGAGTCCTTGGAATCCTTCGAGCCGGAGTCCTTGGAGCCGGAGTCCTTGGAGCCGGAGTCCTTCGAGTCCGACTCCTTGGAGCCGCTGCTGCCGCTGCCGCTGTCCGTGCCGCCCGCCTTGTTCGCGGAGACGACCGCGGCGGAGGCCTCCTTCGCCGCCTTCTCGGCGGCCTTGGACAGGTCCTTCGCGCTCGGCGCCTTGTCGCCGGCCAGGCCCGCGCCGTTGTAGTCGATCGTGACGACGGCGTTCTCCACGCGCGTCACGACCGTCTGCTGCTTGAAGTTTTCCTTGTCCTTCTTCAGGTCGTACGCCACGACCGTCGTCTGGTCGCCCATGCCCGGCACCGGCTCCGTCTTGACGCTCTTCGCGCCCTCCGTCGCCTGCGCGTCCGCGACCTGCTTCGCGAAGTTGTTCTGCGCGCGCTTGGCACCGCTGCCCAGCGACGCGTCCGAGTCGAAGCGCATCAGCGAGACGCGGAGCCAGCGGAACTGCGAGCCGTCGACGCCGTTGTTGTCGAGGCTGTCCCAGGAGCAGGTGCCGCGCGCCGACGTGTCGTCGGACGTGCCCGCCTTGCCCGACTTGTCCTTGGCCTTCGGGACGAGGTCGTCGAGCGACTTCTTCGACAGGACCTCGCAGGGCTCGGGCAGCTTGCTGAATGCCGCCTTCTCCACGGTCGCGGCCTTGTCCTTGCCCGAGGCCGAGGCGGAAGCCTTCGAGCCCGAGTCCTTCTTGGCCCCGTCCGAATCCGAGCCGGAGTCGGAGGAGCAGCCGGAGGCAATGAGGATCACCGGTACGGCGGCTGCGCAGGTGAGTATGCGGGTGAGTCGCTGTGCTGGTCGGTGCATGGTTCCTTCACTCAAGTCACTCAAGACGGCTGTCGTCGGTTCGATGGGCCACGGTACGCCGTGCCCGACGCGGACGGCTCCGCTTCCGAGGAGCCGGGCACCTGTCCGAACCGTCGCTATTCGTCGAAGCCGTCGGCCAGGCTTCCGGCCAGTTCCTGCGCCATGTCCTGCATTTCCTTGCTGTCGGGGATGTCGGTGAGACGCCCCGGCTGCTCGTCGTACTCGACGGTCACGATGACGTTCGACGTGCGGAACACCACAGTCACCGTGCGGTGCCGGGTCGCGGAACCGGACGTGGTGAGCGCGTCGTCGAGGAAGGCCTCGTCGCCCAGGTCGTCGAGGATGCGGGGCTCAAGACCGGGGGGCGTGACGGCCTCTCCCGAGGAGTCGCCGGAGGCGCTGTCGCCCGCGTCACCCTTGCCGTCGCCCTTGCCGGACTCGTCCGCATCCGTACCGTTGTCGGCACCGTCGGAAGGCTCGGCACCGGCCCCCTCGTCCTCACCCGTGTCCTCGTCCTCGTCGGCGGTCGGGGTGCCGGAGGGCTCGGGCAGATCCGCCTTCTGGACCTTCGACGCGTAGACCTCCGTGGCGCGGGTGTCGTCGCTGACGCCGTTGTCGTACGAGACGACGCGCTCGAAGTCGACGAGCAGATGGTGGGTGGCGCCGGAGGACTCCACCTTCCAGCGGCAGCCCACACGCCGGTCGGTGTCGTACGTGACGGTGGGCGCACCCTCGTACGCCTTCTCCCGCTGCTCCTCGTCCTGCATCTCCTTGATGCCGGGCAGCATCGAGTCGAGCGTGCTGCGGTCGACCTGGCCGCAGGGCTCGGGGAGCGTGCGGTACTTGCCGGGCTCGGCGGCCGCGGTGGAGCTGCCGGTGTCGCCGGGCTTCGAGTCGTCCGGCTCGCCGCCGAGCGCACCCCCGCCGGTGCAGCCGGCGAGCAGCGCCGCGATGAGAGCTGCGACGCCTGGTACGTAGGCCTTCCGCTGCACCGTGTGGGCTCCTTCTCGCCGGGGATATTGGGTTGCCGCTGGTGGGCGACCGGTGGACACAATGTGTATCGCACGCAATGCCGTGGACGCCGGTCCGTCGTACCTTTCGTTGACCTTGGCTCCGGTATTTGCGCTACGAGACTTTCAGCACTTCTGTTCAACTACGGGGGAATGAGGACGTTATGTCGTACGTGGAGGTTCCCGGGGCAAAGGTACCGATCCGCATGTGGACGGACCCGGCCTCGGTCGAGGATGTCGCACTCCAGCAGCTCCAGAACGTGGCGACGCTGCCCTGGATCAAGGGCCTGGCCGTCATGCCGGACGTCCACTACGGCAAGGGCGCGACGGTCGGTTCGGTGATCGCCATGCAGGGGGCGGTGTGTCCCGCGGCGGTGGGGGTCGACATCGGCTGCGGGATGTCGGCGGTGAAGACCTCGCTGACGGCCAATGACCTGCCGGGGGATCTGTCGCGGCTGCGGTCGAAGATCGAGCAGGCGATTCCGGTGGGGCGGGGGATGCATGACGATGCCGTGGATCCGGGGCGGCTGCACGGGTTCGGCACGTCCGCCTGGGACGACTTCTGGTCGCGCTTCGACGGGATCGCCGATGCGGTGAAATTCCGTCAGGAGCGGGCGACCAAGCAGATGGGAACGCTCGGAAGCGGAAACCATTTTGTTGAATTCTGTCTCGACGAGTCGGGTGCGGTCTGGCTGATGCTGCACTCCGGCTCCCGGAACATCGGCAAGGAACTGGCCGACCACCACATAGGGGTGGCCCAGAAGCTGCCGCACAACCAGGGCCTCGTCGACCGCGACCTGGCGGTCTTCGTCGCGGACACCCCGCAGATGGCGGCGTACCGCAACGACCTCTTCTGGGCGCAGGAGTACGCGAAGTACAACCGCTCCATCATGATGGGGCTCTTCCAGGATGTAGTCCGCAAGGAGTTCAAGAAGGCGAAGGTGACCTTCGAGCCGGTGATCTCCTGCCACCACAACTACGTCAGCGAAGAGCGGTACGACGGGATGGACCTGCTGGTCACGCGGAAGGGCGCGATCCGTGCGGGCAGCGGCGACTTCGGGATCATCCCCGGTTCGATGGGCACGGGTTCGTACATCGTGAAGGGCCTCGGAAACGCGGCTTCCTTCAACTCGGCCTCGCACGGCGCCGGCCGGAGGATGAGCCGCAACGCCGCGAAGAAGCGCTTCTCCACGCAGGACCTGGAAGAGCAGACGCGGGGCGTCGAGTGCCGCAAGGACTCGGGCGTCGTGGACGAGATCCCGGGTGCGTACAAGCCGATCGAGAAGGTCATGGAGCAGCAGAGCGATCTCGTCCAGGTCGTGGCCAAGCTCAAGCAGGTCATCTGCGTGAAGGGCTGAGCGAACGGCTGGGCGTAGGGCTGAGCGAAGGGCTGAACCGCCGCGCGAGGCTACTTCGCGTTCTTGATGGCGAAGATCATCACGAACGCGATGATGTGGATGCCGAAGAGGAAGTACGCCAGGTACCACCACACCAGGCGTTCGTTCTTCGTCTCCTGGGTGAGGTGGCGCTGCTCGGCCGTTTCGGCGGTCCGGGCCGCTTCGTCCGGGTCCGGCATCACAGTTCCCTGTGGACCTTCGTGTTCGAGGCCTGGGCACGCGGGCGGACCACCAGGAGGTCGATGTTGACGTGCGGCGGGCGCGTCACCGCCCAGGTGATCGTGTCCGCCACGTCGTCCGCCGTGAGGGGTGCCGACACTCCCGCGTAGACCTTCGCGGCCTTCTCCTCGTCGCCGCCGAAGCGGGTCGTGGCGAACTCCTCCGTCTTGACCATGCCGGGGGCGACCTCGATGACGCGGACCGGGGTGCCGACGATCTCCAGGCGCAGGGTCTCGGCGAGGACGTGCTCGGCGTGCTTCGCGGCCACGTAGCCGCCGCCGCCCTCGTACGTGCCGTGCCCGGCCGTGGAGGAGAGGACCACGATCGTGCCGTCGCCGCTCGCGGTGAGTGCGGGGAGCAGGGCCTGGGTGACGTTCAGGGTGCCGATGACGTTCGTCTCGTACATCTGGCGCCAGTCGGCCGGGTCGCCGGTGGCGATGGTGTCGGCGCCGAGCGCGCCGCCCGCGTTGTTGACCAGGACCGCGACCTTGCGGAAGGCGGTGGCGAACTCGTCCACGGCCGTGCGGTCGGTGATGTCCAGCGCGTACGCCATCGCGTCGTGGCCCGCGGCCGTGATCTCTGCGGCGAGGGCCTCGATGCGGTCCTTGCGGCGGGCGGTGAGGACGACGCGGTAGCCGGCGGCCGCGAGTCCGCGCGCGGTGGCGGCGCCGATGCCGCTGCTCGCGCCGGTGACGATCGCGATGCGGGTGGCGGCGGGCGCGGCGTTCGCGGCGGCGGTCATGTCTGCTCCTTGTGCGTCCTGATGCGTACGTACGTTCCTGTCCTGTTCCGCCAGGATAGGTCGCCCGCCTAGCGACCCCGGGGCGCGTACATGATCACCGCCATGCCCGCGAGGCAGATCAGCGCTCCGGTCACGTCCCAGCGGTCGGGCCGGTAGCCGTCGGCGACCATGCCCCAGGCGATCGATCCGGCGACGAAGACGCCGCCGTACGCGGCGAGGATGCGGCCGAACTCGGCGTCGGGCTGGAGCGTGGCCACGAAGCCGTAGATGCCGAGGGCGATGACGCCCGCGCCGATCCAGGCCCAGCCCTTGTGCTCGCGTACGCCCTGCCAGACGAGCCAGGCGCCGCCGATCTCGAAGAGTGCGGCGAGGGCGAAGAGGGCGACGGAGCGTGCGACGAGCATGGGGGAATCGTGGCACGGGAGCGGGTGTCTGCGTCGTACGCTTTCTGTCTGACGCAGATGTCTTCAGAAGGGGGTCTTCGTGGCCGAGAAGACGAAGGGCGCGCGGCGCGCTGCTCTCGTGGACGAGCTGTCCGTCGAGTCGCGGCGCTACATGGCCTCGTACGCCCTCTTCAATCAGGCCGTCGCCGACCATCTGAAGCTGCACCCCACCGATCTGCAGTGCCTGAACCTGCTCAGCCTGGAGGCCGCGCCCGTCACGACGGGCCGTATCGCCGAGCTGACCGGTCTGACGACGGGCTCGGCGACGCGGCTCGTGGACCGTCTGGAGAAGGCGGGCTATGTCGTGCGGGAGCGGGACGTCGCCGACCGGCGGCGGGTCCTGGTCTCGACGGTGCCGGACGCGGTGGTGGAGTTCGGGCGGATGTGGGACAAGCTCGGGGGCGGCTGGTTCGCGCTCTTCGAGCGGTACGACGACGATGAACTGGACCTGCTCATCGGCCACATGCGCCGCACCGTGGAATTCAGTGCGGCGCAGGTGGCGCGGTTGCGGGGCGGGGAGCTGGACGGCTGATCCCGCCGGGGCCCAGGGGGGCTGAGGGTCTGGGGGCTAGTGGTGCTGGTCCTCCTGCGGCTTGCGCGGGAGGAGTCGTACGAGGGCGCAGCAGAGCAGGGTGACGCCCGCGACGACGGTGAGGGTGACGGCCATGGCGTGGTCGGGGCCGCCGTCGGCGCCGTCGGCGGTCTTGAAGAAGACGGTGACGACGGTGGCCGCGCCGATCGCGTTGGCCAACTGCTGCACGGCGCTGAGCGATCCGCTCGCGCTGCCCGCTTCCTGGGGTGCGATGTCGCCGATGGTGATGTCGTAGACGGTGCCGAAGCAGGTGCCCATGCCGAGGCCGATGACGAGCATGGGTGGCACGAGGGCCCAACTGCCCGTGTCCGTACCGGAGCTGGTGACGATCGCGAGCAGGTATCCGGTACCCGTCAGGATGATCAGCAGGCCGATGAGGACGAGCGTGCGGCCGAGCCTGCCGATGAGGCCGTGGCAGGCGACGGACGCGATGACGATGCCCGCGGAGAGCGGGATGAGGCCGAGCGCGGTGCCGGAGGGCGTGCGGCCGAGGCCTTCTTGCAGGTAGAGCGAGATGACGTAGAGCAGTCCTGACACGGCGGCGGAGAAGGCGACGCAAAGGACGAGCCCCGATGTGAAGCCGCGGTTGCGCAGCAGCGACGGCTTGATCAGCGGGTTCGGTGCGGTGCGCTGACGGCGGCAGAAGAGCGCGAACGCGGCGAGGCCCGCGGCGATCAGGAGTACGGGTGCGGTGGTCCAGCCGTTCGTGGAGCCCTCGATCAGGCCGGAGAGCAGTCCGAGCATGGTGGCGCCGAGGAAGGCCGAGCCGGTGCCGTCGATCGAAGTGGTGCTGTCGCCGGGGTCCTTGGGGAGGAGGCGGGCGGCGGCGACGAGGGCCGCGCCGCCCAGCACGAGGTTGATCAGGAACATGGACCGCCAGCCGAGGCCGCCGAGGTCGGCGTCGATCAGGAACCCGGCGAGGATGGGGCCGCCGACGGCGGAGAGCCCCATGGCGGGCGCGAAGAGACTGAACGCCTTGCCGATCTCCTCGCGGGGCCAGACCGCGCCGAGGATGCCGAAGCCCTGCGGGATGACGAGTGCGCCGAAGGCGCCCTGTGCGAGGCGGGCGACGGTGATCGACTCGGGGCTGAAGGCGAGCCCGCAGGCGACCGAGGCGAGCGTGAAGCCGCCTAGGCCGATGAGGAACAGCCGCCGTCTTCCGTACTTGTCGCCGAGCCGTCCGCCGATGACGAGGAGTACGCCGAGGGCGAGCGCGTAGGAGGCGCCGAGCCACTGGATGAGTCCGGGGCCGCCGTCCAGGTCCTTGGCGATGGTGGGGGCGGCGATGTTGGTGATGGTGGCGTCGACCAGGTCGAGTACGTCCGCGGCGAGGATCACGGCCAGGACGGCCCAGCGTTTTCGTGGGGTGAGGGCGTGACTGGTGGTGGGCGTGGACGTCTGGGTTTCCGTTTCCGTGGGCACGGTGGGTTCCTTCGTGTGCGGGGTGGAGGCGTGTGGGTGCGCAGTCGCGGCGGCAGGATATGTGCGGCGCCATGCAGAAGCTGCGTCACGCAGATAAATGTGCGGGGGGAGGGTCTGTGCTGTCAAGGCGGTTTGTGGGGACGGTCCGTCTTCGGGCGGTGGTGCCGTCCGCTGGGCGGTGCGGGGCCGTCTTGGGGTGCGGGGCCGTCTTGGGGTGCGGGGCCGCGCCGGTATGTCCGTCCTCGCTGTCGTCCGGTGGCCGTGCAGTTCCTTCGGCGGGGGAGTCCTGCGAACCGTGCTCCGGGCGGACATACCGGCACGTCCCCTCGCGTGCACTGCCGACTGCGGGTGGATGGGGGCGCGCCCGCTGTTCCTCGGGCGTTGTCGGACCCTCGCCGTACCGTGGCCGGTATGGAGAGATCTGTACGTCTGGTTCGCTGGTCCGAGGGTGACTTCGAGTTGTTGGTCGCCTGCAACTCCGCTGAGATGACCGCGCACTTGGGGGGTCCCGAGACGCATGAGCAGTTGGTGTCCCGGCACCGCCGCTATCTCGCGCTCGATGAGCGGGGGCAGATGTTCCGGATCGTGCTGGACGAGGTCGCCGTCGGGTCCATCGGGTACTGGGAGACGTCCTGGCAGGGAGAGTCCACCTGGGAGACGGGGTGGAGCGTGCTGTCCGGGTTCCAGGGGCGGGGGATCGCGGCGAGCGCCGCGCGGATGGTCGTCGAGGAGGCTCGGGCCGCCGGTCGGCACCCGCGGTTGCACGCCTTTCCCTCGGCGGACCACGCGGCTTCCAACGGGGTGTGCCGGAAGGCCGGGTTCACGCAGGGGGGCGAACACGACTTCGAGTACCCGAAGGGGCACTGGATGCGGTGCAACGACTGGAGCGTCGACCTGACCCTCAGTGCGGCGCGTACGCCGTCGGAGGCACACCCACCGTCGTCGTGAAGTCCCTGACGAGGTGGGCCTGGTCGGCGTAGCCCAGCGTGGCCGCCAGGTCCGCCCAGTCCACCTCCGCGTCCGTCTCCGCCCGCTCCAGCGCCTCGTGGATCCGGTGGCGCAGGATCAGCCACTTCGGGCCGACCCCCACGTAGGCCGAGAACAGTCGTTGCAGCGTCCGTACGGTCATGCCCTCCGCCCGCGCGAACTCGCTCACCCGGCGGATCCCGCGGTCCGTGCCGATGCGTTCGGCGAGGGCCATGGCCAGGTCCGCCTGGGGGTCGGGCGTGGGGCCGACGGCCAGGAGGAAGGCGTCGAGTGCCGCCACCCGCGCCTGCTCCTCGTCGGGGGTCAGGACCGCGTCCAGTGCGCCGTCGGGGACCTCGGCGAATACCTGGTCCAGGGGCAGCATCCGCCGGCCGGTCCAGGCGGACACCGGGTGCTCCGGGGCGAATGGGCGGAAGCCGCCGGGGCGGAACTTCACCCCGCACACCCGCCCCCGCCCCTCCAGCTTCTGGGTGAAGAGGCCGAGCCCGATGCCCGCGACCTCGGCGAAGGGTTCCTGGCCGGGGAGGGTCTGGAAGACGACGTTCACGGAGGGGTGCGGGACGATGTGTGAGGCGTACGGCTGGGACAGGTCCCAGTCGATCAGCCAGTACTGCTCCACGTACGGGCGCAGCGCGGGTGCTGCCAGGTGCCGGCGGAACCGTGCGCGGGCGAAGAGTCCTGCGGCGTCGACGATGCCCTTGGTGTCGCTGCGCGGGGCGGGCTCGGAGGCGTCGGCCATGGCTGGATCGTATGCCGGAGGTCTGCGGCCGGTGTCGCGTTTCTTCAAGCCACGAGGGTGATCGCGGTCCTAACGTCGTGGCATGACTGAGAACAGCATCGGTGATCTCCTGAAGGTGGCGGCCGACCACGCCGTCCCTGTCGTCCGCGCCATCCCGGAAGACCGCCTCACCGCCCCCACGCCCTGTGCCGATTACGACGTGAAGGCCCTGGTCAACCACCTCCACCAGGTGATCGTCCAGTTCCAGGCGCTGGCCGCCAAGCAGGACTCCGAGTTCGGCGAGACCCCCGACTTCGTCGCCGGGAGCCCCGACTGGCGCGACCGTTTCGCCGACGAGGCGGGGAAGCTGGTCGCCGCCTGGTCCGCCCCTGGCGCCGACGAGGGAACGACGGGAGCCATGGGCATGCCCGCGACGACCGTCGGCAGCATGGCGCTGCTCGACCTGACGGTGCACGCCTGGGATCTGGCCCGTGCCACGGGTCTGGAGTTCGAGGCGGCCCCCGAGAGCAGTGGTGTGGTCGCCGCGTTGCGGGAAGCCGTCGCGGGGCTGGCGCCGACCGCCCGGAAGATGGGCGTCTTCGGGGAGCCGGTGGCCGTGCCCGAGGGGGCCGGAGAGCTGGAGCGACTGCTTGCCGAGACGGGCCGAGACCCGCGCTGGACCCCGCGGACCCCGGCTGCCTAGCCGAGGAAGCCCTGCCGGGCCGGACCCCGTCGGCTGCCTGGCCGAGGAAGCCCTGCCGGGCCGGACCTCGCCCCGCCCGAAGCCCCGCCCGGGAATACCCCCTGGACCGCCACCGTTCCGTAGGTATAGTTGAACAGTCAACAACCTGCGGAGAGTGAGTCAGCCATGCAGTCCGGATCCGGCATGCAGTTCGGGATCTTCAGCGTCGGCGACGTGACGCCGGACCCCACCACGGGCCGCACCCCCACCGAGCACGAGCGCATCAAGGCCATGGTCGCCATCGCGCTGAAGGCCGAGGAGGTCGGGCTCGACGTGTTCGCGACCGGCGAGCACCACAACCCGCCGTTCGTCCCGTCCTCGCCCACGACGATGCTCGGCTACATCGCCGCCCGCACCGAGAACCTGATCCTCTCCACCTCCACCACCCTCATCACCACGAACGACCCGGTGAAGATCGCCGAGGACTTCGCGATGCTCCAGCACCTCGCCGAAGGCCGGGTCGACGTGATGATGGGCCGCGGCAACACCGGCCCGGTGTACCCGTGGTTCGGCAAGGACATCCGGCAGGGCATCAACCTCGCCGTCGAGAACTACGCGCTCCTGCACCGGCTGTGGCGCGAGGACGTCGTGACGTGGGAGGGCAAGTTCCGTACGCCCCTGCAGTCCTTCACCTCGACGCCCCGCCCGCTGGACGGCACCGCACCCTTCGTCTGGCACGGCTCCATCCGCTCCCCGGAGATCGCCGAGCAGGCCGCGTACTACGGCGACGGGTTCTTCCACAACAACATCTTCTGGCCGCAGGAGCACACCAAGAAGATGGTCGACCTCTACCGGCGCCGGTTCGCGCACTACGGGCACGGCACCGAGGAGCAGGCGATCGTCGGGCTCGGCGGGCAGGTCTTCATGCGGAAGAACTCCCAGGACGCGGTGCGGGAGTTCAGGCCGTACTTCGACAACGCTCCCGTCTACGGGCACGGGCCCTCGCTGGAGGAGTTCACGTCCCAGACGCCGCTGACCGTCGGCTCCCCGCAGCAGGTGATCGACCGGACGCTGTCCTTCCGCGACGCCGTCGGCGACTACCAGCGCCAGCTGTTCCTGATGGACCACGCGGGCCTGCCCCTCAAGACGGTCCTTGAGCAGCTGGACATCCTCGGCGAGGAGGTCGTCCCGGTCCTGCGCGAGGAGTTCGCCAAGAACCGCCCGGCGAACGTCCCGGACGCACCGACGCACGCCGCCCGCGTGGCGGCCCCGCAGGGCAAGGAGGTCACCGCATGAAGCAGATGAAGCGCATGAAGCTCGTCGTCGTATCGGCGGGGCTCGGCGTCCCCTCCTCCACCCGACTCCTGGCCGACCGCCTCGCGGCGGCCACCGGACGCCATGCCGACGTGGAGATCCAGGTCGTCGAACTCCGCGACCTGGCCGTGGAGATCGCGCACAACTACGCCACCGGATTCCCCGGCCCCGAACTGAGCGCGGCTGCGGACGCGGTGAAGTCAGCGGACGGCCTGATCGCCGTCACGCCGGTCTTCTCCGCCTCGTACAGCGGCCTTTTCAAGTCGTTCTTCGACGTGCTCACGGTCCTCGACAAGGACGCGATCGCCGGTACGCCGGTCCTGATCGCGGCGACAGGCGGCACCGCACGCCATTCGCTGGTCCTGGAGCACGCGATGCGTCCGCTGTTCGCGTACCTGCGGGCGGTGGTCGTGCCGACCGCCGTGTACGCGGCGTCCGAGGACTGGGGCGCCGACGGCCTGGAGGGCCGCATCGAGCGGGCCGCGGCCGAATTGGCCGAAATCATGCGGCCGGCGCCGGTCCAGGAGGACGACCTCGTCCCCTTCGAGCGGCAGCTCGCGGCGCTGCGGCCGGAGTAGCTCCGGCATACGCGGACGGCGTGGGGGTCGGGTCAGGGCCACACCAGGCAGTACGCCTGATGCCCCGCGTCATGCAGCCGGTGGCTGAAGTCCTGCCATTCGTGCAGCAGTTGATAGACGTTGAACGCGTCGCGCGGGCCGCCGCGGTCGGGGACCGTGGACCAGATGAACGCCGCGGCGCCGACCGACTCCTCGCCGATGCCGCGCAGCGGGTCGACGACCGTCATGGGGAGCTTCACCACGGCGTAGTCGGGGTGCAGGACGACCAGTTCGAGCGGGGGGACCTTGTTCAGGGGTATCCCCTCGATGCCGGTCAGGACCATCGCGGCCACCGTCTCCGGCTTGATCTTCGTGAACATGCCGCCCATGCCGAGCTCGTCACCGCCGAGCTCTTCGGGGCGCATCGAGATGGGCACTCGGGCGGCGGTCGCGCCGTCCGGGGCTCCGAAGTACTTGTAGGTCACCCCGCCCACCCGGCCACTCCTGGTTCCCGCCCGGTCCTGCTCCGTCTCGCCCCGTGCCAAGGCCTCTGCCTCGGCCGCTTCCGCCTCGCGCCGGTGCTTGCCGATCCGCCGGGCACGCCGCGGGCCCAGGCCGTCGGTCCCCTCGCCCAGTCCGCCACCGCGATGCATATCTCCACCCGACTGCTTTTCCAGGGCGCCCGCCCCTGCTTTTCTAGGCCTCGCGGCCCCCGCCGCGCAACCCGATCATCGTGTCAGTGACCTCCCCCACGGTCACCGGCTAAAACGTCGAGTGAAACACCTGTCCGCAGGATGTCCGAAGCCTCTGACACCATGGTTCATGTGAGCTTCCCGTATAGCGCCCCAGTTTCGCAGACTCTCTTCGACCGTGCGGCGGCCGTGACGCCCGGCGGTGTGAACTCTCCCGTGCGCGCTTTCCGCGCTGTGGGCGGTACGCCCCGCTTCATGGTGTCCGGTACCGGTCCGTACCTCACGGATGCCGACGGCCGTGAGTATGTAGACCTCGTCTGCTCGTGGGGGCCGATGATCCTCGGCCACTCCCACCCCGATGTGATCGCCGCTGTTCAGGAGGCCGTCTCGCGCGGCACCTCCTTCGGCACGCCCGGCGAGGGCGAGGTCGCGCTCGCCGAGGAGATCGTCGCGCGCATCGCGCCCGTCGAGCAGGTGCGGCTCGTCTCCAGCGGCACCGAGGCGACGATGTCCGCGATCCGCCTGGCGCGCGGATTCACCGGCCGCGCCAAGATCATCAAGTTCGCCGGGTGTTACCACGGTCACGTGGACGCGCTGCTCGCCGCGGCGGGATCCGGTCTCGCCACCTTCGGCCTTCCGGACACCCCGGGCGTCACCGGCGCCCAGGCGGGCGACACGATCGTCGTTCCCTACAACGACCTCGATGCCGTGCGCGCCGCGTTCACCGCGAACGCCGGTGAGATCGCCTGCGTCATCACGGAGGCGTCGCCGGGCAACATGGGCGTCGTGCCGCCGCGTGAGGGCTTCAACCAGGGCCTGGCCGACCTCTGCCGGGAGAACGGCGCGCTGTACATCTCGGACGAGGTGATGACCGGCTTCCGTACGTCGAAGGCGGGCTGGTTCGGCGTCGACGGCGTGCGGCCCGATCTGATGACCTTCGGCAAGGTCATGGGCGGCGGCTTCCCGGCCGCCGCTTTCGGTGGCCGCGCCGATGTCATGGGGCACCTCGCCCCGGTCGGCCCCGTCTACCAGGCGGGCACCCTGTCGGGGAACCCGATCGCGACGGCCGCGGGCCTCGCGCAGCTGCGGCTGCTCGACGACGCGGCGTACGAGAAGGTCGACGTCGTCTCCGGGCAGCTGCGCGCCCTGGTCACCGACGCGCTCTCCAAGGAGGGCGTGGCGCACCGGCTGCAGAACGCGTCGAACATGTTCTCCGTCTTCTTCACCGACGGCGAGGTGCGGAACTACGACGACGCGAAGAAGCAGGAGTCGTTCCGCTTCACCGCGTTCTTCCACTCGATGCTGTCGCAGGGCGTGTATCTGCCGCCGTCGGCCTTCGAGTCCTGGTTCGTCTCCACCGCCCATGACGAGCGGGCGATCGAGAAGATCGCCGCGGCCCTGCCTTCGGCGGCGCGCGCGGCAGCCGAAGCCACTGAACCCACCACGGAGGCCACCGCATGAGCGCGGGCAGCGAGCTCACAGTCGTCCACGTGATGCGCCACGGGGAGGTGGAGAACCCGGAGGGGATCCTTTACGGGCGCCTTCCCGACTACCACCTCTCCGAGCTGGGGCGGCAGATGGCCGACCGGGTCGCCGAGCACCTCGCCCCGCGTGACATCACGCACGTCGTGGCCTCGCCCCTGGACCGGGCGCAGGAGACGGCGACGCCGATCGCCAAGGCGCAGGGCCTCGACCTGGCGACGGACGGGCGGCTCATCGAGGCGGGCAACGTCTTCGAGGGCAAGACCTTCGGGGTCGGCGACGGCGCGCTGAAGAACCCGGAGAACTGGAAGCACCTGGTCAACCCCTTCAAGCCGTCCTGGGGCGAGCCGTACGTCGAGCAGGTCGTGCGGATGATGGGCGCCCTGGACGCGGCGAAGGACGCGGCCCGCGGGCATGAAGCGGTGTGCGTCAGCCATCAGTTGCCGATCTGGATCGTGCGCAGCTTCGTGGAGAAGCGCCGCCTGTGGCACGACCCGCGCAAGCGGCAGTGCACCCTGGCCTCGCTGACGACGTTCACGTACCGCGGCGACAAGATCGTGTCGGTGGGGTACAGCGAGCCGGCGCGGGATCTCGTCCCCGCTCATCTCCTCGCGGGTGCCAAGCCGGTGAAGGGGAAGGCCAAGGCGTTCGGCGCTTAGTCATGGGTGGCCCGCCTTCGATTCGTTGTCGACGGCGGGTAATTGACTGGCGACTGTATGTCCATTCTCGGTAAAAAGCGCTAAATATGTGCTTGTTGCAGGAACCTCCCAGTTCGTCGCGCCCTCTAACGGGGCGTCCATCGTGCATGGACGCAGGGCGCGACGAATGGGGATGGAATGCGCGACTTCAGTCGCAGGGGAATGCTCGGCCTCGGAGTCGGGACCGCCGCCGCTTTGGGTCTTGCCGGCTGCGGCACGGGCGGCGGCAGTCATTCGGCCGGTTCGGCGGGAAAGGGCGAGGGCGGCCAGGGCGGCGACAAGCGCCCGGCGAAGCCGATCGGTGACGGCTCGACCTCGTACACGGGCAAGCAGCCGCATCAGCCCGGCAAGCCCGTCCCCCTGCAGCCCGGTGAGACGCCCCCGCAGTTCGTGATCTTCTCCTGGGACGGCGCGGGCGAGGTCGGCAACGGTCTCTTCCCGCGTTTCCTGAAGCTGGCCGAGGACCACGACGCGAAGATGACGTTCTTCCTCTCGGGTCTCTATCTCCTTCCCGAGTCCAAGAAGCGGCTCTACAAGCCGCCGAACAACGGCGTCGGCGCATCCGACATCGGTTATCTCACCGACGGTCACATCAAGGAGACGCTGAAGTACGTCCGTCAGGCATGGCTCGAAGGCCATGAGATCGGCACGCACTTCAACGGGCACTTCTGCGCGGGCAGCGGCACGGTCGCCAACTGGACGCCCGCGCAATGGCAGAGCGAAATCGACCAGGCCACCGCGTTCGTGAAGGAATGGCGCACGAATACCGGCTGGACCGATCTGCCGTCGCTTCCTTTCGACTACGACAAGGAACTCGTCGGCGGCCGTACTCCCTGTCTCCTCGGCCAGGAGAATCTGCTGCCGACGGCGAAGAAGCTCGGCTGGCGCTATGACGCCTCCTCGCCCGGCGGCCGTCAGCGCTGGCCCGAGAAGAAGATGGGCATCTGGGATCTGCCGCTGCAGGCGATGCCGTTCCCCGGGCACTCCTTCGAGGTCCTTTCCATGGACTACAACATCCTGGCCAACCAGTCGCAGAACTCCACCAAGGCGCCGCCGGCCAACTACCCGGGCTGGCGCAAGCAGGCCACCGAGTCCTACATCGCCGGATTCAAGCGCGCCTACGAGACCAACCGCGCGCCGTTCTTCATCGGCAACCACTTCGAGGAGTGGAACGGCGGCATCTACATGGACGCCGTCGAGGAAGCCCTGAAGCACATCGCGGGCAAGAAGGACGTACGCCTCGTCTCGTTCCGGCAGTTCGTCGACTGGCTCGACGTCCAGGACCCGAAGGTGCTCGCCGACCTGCAGGGCCTTGAGGTCGGCCAGGAGCCCACCGGTGGCTGGAAGGGACTCGGGAAGGCCGTCTGAAATGGGACTTTCCGCAACCCCGGGGGGTGCGGAAGATCCCCGAAACAGACATGCGAAACTTTTCACATGAGTGCCGCCTGCCGCGCCCCCCACAGCACGAACCGCAGCCGTAGCCGCAGCCGCGCCGCCCTTCTGGGCGCTGGGGCCGCGGTCGCCGCGCTGACCCTGTCGGCGTGCGGCTCCGGCGGCACGTCCGGTGGCTCGGGGAACACGAACTTCGTCACCGGCTCGGACGGCATCGCCACCGCCGACAAGGGCGAGCGCCAGGACGGGCCGAAGCTCGAAGGGGAGACCCTTGAGGGCAAGCACCTCGACGTCGCCGACTACAAGGGCAAGATCGTCGTCCTGAACGTATGGGGCTCCTGGTGCTCGCCGTGCCGGGCCGAGGCGCCGAACTTCGCGAAGGTCTCCAAGGACCTCAAGGGCAAGGGCGTGCAGTTCGTCGGGATCAACACCCGCGATCCGCAGAAGGGCCCGGCGCTCACGTTCGAGAAGGAGTGGAAGATCTCCTACCCGAGCCTGCACGACCCGATGGGCAAGCTGATGCTGCGCTTCCCCAAGGGCACGATGAACCCGAAGTTCATCCCCTCCACGATCGTCCTGGACCGCGAGGGCAAGATCGCGGCCCGCTCGCAGCAGGCGCTCAACGAAGAGAAGCTGCGCAAGATGATCGACCCGCTGATCGCGGAGAAGTGATCTCCTCGTGATGTCCACTCTCGCCGCCGTCGGCGAAGCGAACCAGACCGTCATGAACGGGGCGCTCCTCCTGGCGCTGCCCGTGGCCGTGCTCGGTGGGCTCGTCTCCTTCTTCTCGCCGTGCGTCCTGCCGCTCGTGCCGGGCTATCTGTCGTACGTCACCGGGGTCGGCGGCACCGACCTCGCGGAGGCCAAGCGGGGCCGGATGGCCGCCGGGGCCGGGCTTTTCGTGCTCGGCTTCACCGCCGTCTTCGTCTCCACCGGCGCGCTCTTCGGATACGTCGGGCAGAACCTGCAGGAATACCAGGACGTCATCACCAAGGTGCTCGGCGTGGTGATGATCGCCCTCGGCATCTTCTTCATGGGGCTCATGCCCTGGCTGTCCCAGCGTGAATTCCGCTTCCACAAGAAGCCGGCCGCCGGGCTCGCGGGCGCTCCGGTGCTCGGCGCGCTGTTCGCCGTGGGCTGGGCGCCCTGCGTGGGGCCGACGCTCACGTCCGTCAACTCCCTGGCGCTCGACCAGGGGAGCGCGGGGCGCGGGGCCATACTGAGCGTCGCGTACTGCGTGGGCCTCGGGCTGCCGTTCATCCTCGCGGCGATCGCCTTCCGCAAGGCGCTCGGCGCGTTCAGCTGGGTGAAGAAGCACTACGTCTGGGTGATGCGCATCGGCGGCATCATGATGATCGCGACCGGGCTGCTCCTCGTCACCGGCGTCTGGGACAGCATCGTGCAGCAGATGCAGGTCTGGTCCAATGGCTACACGGTGGGGATCTGATCCATGAGCAAGACCGAAGCCCCTGAAGAACAGAGCGACCTGGGCGCCGCGGGCGCCCAGCTCTCCACCGCCCCGGTCGACCGGGCGATGCCCGGCTCCTTCGGCGGCAGGCGCGCCCCCGGCGTTTCCGGATGGCTCGTCTGGACCGGCCGTGAGATCACCGGCTGGGTGCGCTGGATGTGGCGGCAGCTGACCTCGATGCGGGTCGCGCTGCTCCTGCTGCTCCTGCTCTCGCTCGGCGCGATCCCGGGCTCGCTGATCCCGCAGACCAGCATCGACGAGCTGAAGGTCGCGGACTTCAAGAAGGCCCACACCACGCTCGGGCCGATCTACGAGAAGTTCCAGCTGTTCGACGTCTACAGCTCCGTGTGGTTCTCGGCGATCTACATCCTTCTGTTCATCTCGCTCATCGGCTGCATCGTGCCCCGCACCTGGCAGTTCGTCGGCCAGCTGCGCGGGCGCCCGCCGGGTGCCCCCAAACGGCTCGACCGGCTGCCCGCGTACGCCACGTGGCGCACCGAGGCGGAGCCCGAGCAGGTGCACGAGGCCGCGCTCACCCTGCTCAAGGGGCGCCGCTTCCGCGCGGACCTCGCCACGGGCCGCCAGGGTGGCGCGGGGGCGTCCGTCGCCGCGGAGAAGGGCTATCTGCGTGAGGCGGGCAACCTCTTCTTCCACATCTCCCTGATCGTGCTCCTGGTGGCCTTCGCCGTCGGCGCGCTGTTCAAGTCCGAGGGCGGCAAGCTCATCGTCCAGGGCGACGGGTTCTCCAACACCCTCACCCAGTACGACAACTTCAAGTCCGGCAACCTCTTCAACACCGACGACCTGGCGCCGTTCAGCTTCAAGCTGGACAGCTTCGAGTCGTCGTTCGAGAGGAAGGGCCCCGAGAAGGGGACGGCCCGCACCTACCGTGCGAACGTCACCTACAGCGAGGGCATCGACGGCCCCGAGAAGAAGAAGGCCATCGAGGTCAACAAGCCGCTCGAGGTCGACGGCTCGAAGGTCTACCTCATCGGCCAGGGCTACGCGCCGACCGTCACCGTGCGCGACGGGAAGGGCAAGGTCGTCAGCAGGCAGTCCACGCCGCTCCTTCCGATCGACTCCAACGGCACGGCCACCGGCGCCATCAAGGTCCTCGACGGGTACCGCGACAAGAACGACAAGAAGGAGCAGCTCGGCTTCAACGCCTTCTTCGTGCCGACGTTCGCGGGCTCCGGCCAGGGCAACATGTTCTCCCAGTTCCCCGCGCTCGACTATCCCGTGCTCGCGCTGTCCGCGTACCACGGGAGCCTCGGTGTGGACTCCGGTCTGCCGCAGAACGTGTACCAGCTGGACACCAGCAAGATGAAGAAGTTCGAGGACTCCAAGGGCGATCTTCTCAAGAAGCGGATGGTGCCCGGCGAGACGATGAAGCTGCCGAACGGCGCCGGCTCGATCACCTTCGAGAAGGACATCAAGCGCTGGGCGACCTTCCAGATCTCCCAGCAGCCCGGCAGCATGTGGGCGCTCGTCGGAGCGATCTGCGCCATCGCGGGACTCGCAGGATCGCTGTTCATCCAGCGCCGCCGCGTGTGGGTGCGGGCCGTGCGGGGCGCTGACGGTGTCACCGTCGTCGAGATGGCCGGGCTCGGCCGCAGCGAGTCCGCCAAGTTGCCCGAAGAGCTGGGCGACCTCGCCGCACACCTTCACGAGACGGCGCCGAGCGCGCCCGACCCAGACCATGCCGACCATGCCGATCATGCCGGTGACACCCCCGATGCCGCGCATGCCGACTCCACCCCCGATGTTGTTCCTGCCGAAGGGGCTGAGAAGTGAATCTCGCCACCACCCTCGCCGCCGAACCAAATGAGAACCTCGCGAACATCAGCAATGTGCTGGTCTACTCCGCGATGGCCGTCTATCTCCTTGCCTTCTTCGCGCACATGGCGGAGTGGATCTTCGGCAGCCGCAGCAAGGTCGGCCGCACCGCCGCCGCGCTGACCCACCAGAGCGAGGCCGCCGCCAAGGCGCCCGCTGTCGCCGTCAAGGCCAAGGGCAGCACCGCCGTCCTCGACCGGCCGAAGGCGGCTCCTAAGGTCGTCACCCGCTCCGTCACCGGCACCCGTGACGTGCCGGACGGTCCCGGCGCCTCGGCAGGTGACGAGAAGGGGGACCTCTACGGCCGTATCGCCGTGTCCCTCACCGTGCTCGCGTTCCTCGTGGAGTTCGGTGGTGTGCTCACCCGCGCGCTGTCGGTGCAGCGGGCGCCGTGGGGCAATATGTACGAATTCAACCTGACGTTCTCCACGATGGCCGTCGGGGTGTACCTCGTGCTCCTGGCGCTGAAGAAGAACGTCAGCTGGCTCGGCCTTCCGCTGATCACCACGGTCCTCCTCGATCTCGGTCTCGCCGTCACTGTCTTGTACACCGCCAGCGACCAGTTGGTTCCCGCCCTTCACTCGTACTGGCTGTGGATCCACGTCTCCACCGCGATCTTCTGCGGTGCCGTCTTCTACGTGGGCGCGGTCTCGACGATCCTGTACCTCTTCCGCGACTCCTACGAGAGCAAGCTGGCCTCCGGCGGACAGCCCGGCCGCTTCGCGACCTCCGTCCTGGAGCGCCTCCCGGCCGCGGCCACCCTCGACAAGTTCTCGTACCGCGTGAACGCCGCGGTCTTCCCGCTGTGGACGTTCACGATCATCGCGGGCGCGATCTGGGCGGGCGACGCGTGGGGCCGCTACTGGGGCTGGGACCCCAAGGAGGTCTGGTCCTTCATCACCTGGGTCGCCTACGCCTGCTACCTGCACGCGCGCGCGACCGCGGGCTGGAAGGGCCGCAAGGCCGCCTACCTAGCCCTGATCGCCTTCGGCTGCTGGCTGTTCAACTACTACGGCGTGAACATCTTCGTCACCGGCAAGCACTCGTACGCCGGGGTCTGAACCCCCGTACCGACCTTGCCTCTTGAAGGCGCCTCTTAAAGGCTGGCCGAAGGCCGACCGAAGGCTGATCGAAGGCCGGTTCCCGTGACCCAGGTCACGGGAACCGGCCTTTGTCATGCGGACAGGTAAGAGGGCGTGGAGACGAATCAGGGGGAACTTCAGGCGCACCGCGCTCCGTCTACAACCACGCCTACCGCCTGACGGGGGACTGGTCGGCGGCGGAGGACATGGTGTCGCTCACCTTCCTGGAGGCGTGGCGGCTCCGGGGCAAGGTCGACGAGGACGGCGGGTCCCTGCGGCCGTGGCTGCTCGGCGTCGCCACGAACGTGACCCGCAACGCGCGGCGCGCAGCCCGGCGGCACGCGGCGGCGGTCGCACGGCTGCCGCGTGACGAGGCCGTGGCCGACTTCGCCGACGAGGTCGCCGAGCGCATCGACGACAAGGATCAACTCGCCCTCGTGCGAGCGGCGTTGGCGACGCTGCGGCGTGCCGAGCGCGAGGTTCTCGCGCTGTGCGTGTGGTCGGGGCTCAGTTACGTGGCGGCGGCCGAGGCGCTCGGGGTGCCGGTCGGGACCGTACGTTCCCGGCTCTCGCGGGCCCGTACAAAACTCGCGAAACATATGGAACCGCCCGCCGGGCGCGGACAGATGAAAGAGGACCGCACCACCGCGGTCAGGCCCATCAGGGAGGGAAACCGATGAGCGAATTTCCCGGGCGCGACCTTCCGCCGGGCCGTCATCACCTGCTCAGGGAGCACCTGTTGACCGAGATCCGGCAGAACGAGATCCGGCAGAACGAGAAGAAGTCCCCGGCGACCGGCCCGGAGTCCGAGAAGAGGGCGACGCCTCCGAGGTCCCGCACTCCGAGGTCCCACAAGCGCTGGTTCCGCCCCGCGCTGATCGCGGGAGCGGTGGCGGCGTCCGTCGTGGCGGGCGTGCTGGTCGCCTCGCCGTTCGGTGATCAGGCGGCGCAGGCGGGGCCGCCGTCGAAGGAGACCGTGCGGATGCTGGAGGAGATCGCCGCGGCGGCGAAGGAGCAGCCCGCGCCCAAGGGGGTCAGGGACGACCAGTTCGTCTACATCAAGAGCAAGGTCGGCTACATGGCCACGGGGAAGGGCAAGGCGCAGATCCAGCCCATCCACGAGAGGGAGTACTGGCAGTCCGTCGACGGCAAGCACACGGAGCTGCTGCACGAGCCCCTGGACGGCGTCACGAACGAGCGCATGCCGCCCGACCTTCCGCTGGTGGAGGGGGACTCCAACTACCGCAGCCTGCAGAAGCTGCCGACCGACCCGGTCAACATGCTCGACTGGCTCCACAGGGTGAGCGACGGCGGCAAGAGCGAGGACCAGAACACCTTCGTCCTCGTCGGTGACCTCCTGTTCGAGTCGCTGATGCCGCCCGAGCAGGCCGCCGCCCTCTACCTCGCCGCGTCGAAGATCCCTGGTGTCGAGCTGATCGAGGACACCGTCGACGCGGAGGGGCGGCACGGCATCGCGATCGCACGTGAGGACGACGGGGAGCGCCAGGAGCTGATCTTCGACAAGAAGACCAAGGAGTTCCTGGGCGAGCGGCAGGTCGCGGTCGAGGACCTGCCCACCGGCTTCAAGAAGGGCACCGTCACCGGCCGCAGCGCGGTCCTGGAGCGTGTGGTCGTCGACAAGGCGGGCCAGCGCCCGTGAGTCGGCGTCCGTAAAGCGCCCGTAAGTACGCGCAAGGGGTGCGGAACGGGGTGTACCGGGCGAGGCTTGGGCCATGACGGCGACGATCGGGCAGGGCACGAGCAGGACGGAGAGCTCCACCGGTACCGGGGGGCCGACCCAGCACCTCCATTACGAGCTCCACCTTCCCCACCCTGTGGAAAAAGTCTGGGCCGCGGTGGCCACCCCGGAGGGACTTCCGGGGTGGCTTGCCGCCGCCGACGTGTTCGAGCCGCGGCTCGGCGGTGCGGTCTCGCTGCGCTGGCTCAACGGGGACGAGTCGGCCACGCACTCCGGGCACATCACCGCGTGGGACCCGGAGCGGGTCGCCGAGTACACGATCGACCTGCACGGACGGTGCCGCTTCCACCTGGAGACGGCCGACGGCAAGGCCGGTACGACCCTCCGCTTCACCAATGAGTTCGACGGCGACGACGAGCTGCGCCTGGACTGCCTGGCCGGCTGGCACAACCACTTCGAGTTCCTGGTCGAGGCGCTCGACGGGCTCGACGGGGGGCCCAAGGACTGGTCGACGTGGAGCCTGGACCGGTGGCGCGAGCTGCGCGAGTCGTACGCGAAGAGCGAGTGATCAGCCCAGGGTGATCGAATCCAGCTTCGCCCGCAGATACGTGTGCGAGTCCACCGGCTCGTACGCCACCCGCCCCACCGGCGCGGGCACCGACTCCACGAGCGTGCCGGGCGTGCACTCGCCGAAGTAGACCAGGGACATCAGCTCCTCGGCCGGTGCGTCGGCCGGTGGCGGCAGGACCCGGTGGCGGCCCGAGCGCCAGCGGTCGCCGGTCCAACGCGCCATCAGATCCCCGATGTTGACGGTGAGGGCGTCCGGGTCGTACGGAGCGTCCGCCCAGCCGCCCTCGTCGGTGAAGACCTGGAGCCCGCCCTTGCCCTCCTGCCGGTCGAGCACGGTGACCGTGCCGAAGTCGGTGTGCGGGCCGATGCGGAACTGCCCCGGCTGCGGCTCCCCGACGACCTCCGTGCCCGGATACCAGTTGATGTTGAAGCCGTACGTCGGGTGGCTCATGTGCCGCGTGAAGAAGTCCGGCCGTTCGCCCAGTGCCTCGCCGAGGAGGGTGAGGAGCTGGTCGGTGAGCTCCTCCATCCGGGCGAGGTAGGCCGAGCAGAGAGCCCTCAGTCCGGATGCCTCCGTCGGCCAGACATTGGGTTCGTACCACTCGGCGTCGACGGCCGGGTCGTCGAAGGGGCGCTCGGTCGCGAAGGTCAGGGACTCCTTGAGGTCGGGCGGGGTCTCGGTCCCCTCCGCGTAGCCGTTGGCCTCGGCGCCGGGGCCGAGCCAGCCGCGCCCGCCGACCTTCGCGGTGTACGGCTCCTTGACCGACGCGGGGAGCACGAAGAACGCGCGGGCCGATGCCCGGATGCGTGTGCGCAGGGACGGGTCCACGCCGTGGCCGGTCACCAGCAGGAACCCGGCCGTCTGCAGCGCGCGGTCGACGGTCCGCGCGACGGCGGCGCGGGCGGCCGGGTCTCCCGAGAGCCAGGGCTCCAGGTCGATGGTGGGGATGCGGGGCTCGCCCGTCGCGGTGGCCGACGGTGTGGAGGTCGTCATGGTGTCCACTCTCCTCCCGCCGGACGGGCTGCGGGGGGCAGCCAGGCCAGGCGCGGCCAGGCCAGGCCCGGCCCGGCTCGGTCGACGGCCGCGCGCTCAGGCGCTCCAGCCGCCCCCGACCGCCCGGCTCGACAGGTACGAGTCGCGCAGCGCCTTGCGCAGGCCGGGGACGATCTCGTCGAACCGCGCGGCGAGCGCCTTGAGCTCCTGCTTGTGGGTGCGACGATCTCCGCGGCTCCACACACAGGTCACTTCGAGCTCGGCCGCGAACACGGCCATGGCCAGGTCCTCCAGCGGGATCGATGCCGGGTCGGCTCCGCCGAGCACGGTGTCGCGCACCCGCTTCTGCAGGGCGCGCACCTCCTCCGGGTGGGCGACGGTGACGCGGTCGGCCGGGATGAGTCCCATCAACTTGCCGCGGGAGAGGGTGACTTCACCGGCGGCGGCGAGCTGGTCGCGGACGGGTGTCTCGGCGGTGTGGGCCTTGTTGTGCACGAACTGGAGCCAGCCCTTGGGCTTGGTCTCGGGCAGGTCGCTCCACACCGTGACGACGAAGGTGTCGTCCGGCGTCTTCCCGGGCTTGCGGATCACCTTTCCGCCCGTGGCGTCGAGCAGGCCGTCGCGGGCCAGCTCGGTCAGGGCGCCGGCGCGCAGCAACTGGCCGCGGCCCTGCAGGTTGTCGAGCTGGAACTTGCCCTGGTCCACGGTGTAGCAGAGCAGGTAGAGGCTTTGCGGCAGCGTCAGGGGCATGTCGTCTCCCATGAAGTCGTCTCCCATGAAATGGATGGATGCGGGGTTTCCGATGACGCGGGTCCCGAAGAGGGCCTCGAAGTGGGCCTAGAACCCCAGGTGTTCGGCCAGGAAGCGCTCCGCCGCCGTGTAGAGGGCGATCACGTTCTCCGGGTTCTCGATGGCGTGGCCCTCGTCCTTCATGACGGTGTATTCGACGGGGACGCCTCGGGCGCGGAGGGCTTCGACGAGCTGGTCGGACTCGGCGAGGACGACGCGGGCGTCGTTGGCGCCGTGCACCACCATCAGGGGGGTGCGGATCCGGTCGACGCGGCTGATCGGGGAGCGGGCCAGCATGTCGGCCTCCTGCTCCGGGTCGGCCGGGTCGCCGACGTACGTGAACCAGTTGTAGGCGAGCATCGGTTTGACGAAGTCGGGCTGGCTGCGCATGAAGTTGGCCAGGTCGGAGATGCCGACGACGTCGACGGCTGCGGCGAAGACGTCCGGGGTGAAGGTGACACCGACCAGTGACGCGTATCCGCCGTAGGAGCCGCCCATGATGGCCACGCGCTCCGGGTCCGCGTACCCCTGCTCGACCGCCCACCGCACGCCGTCGATGAGGTCGTCGTGCATCTTGCCCGCGAACTCGCCGATGCCTGCCCTGGTGAAGGCCTTGCCGTAGCCGGTGGAGCCCCGGAAGTTGATCTGCAGGACCGCGCAGCCGCGGTTGGCGAAGAGCTGCGCGGCGGGGTGATACCCCCAGCTGTCCCGGCTCCAGGGGCCGCCGTGGACGAACAGCACAAGCGGCAGCCGGGACGGCTCGATGCCGACCGGCAGTGTCAGGTACGAGGGCAGCGTCAGGCCGTCGCGGGAGGTGATCGACACCGGTCGCATCGGTGCGAGCGACTCGGGTTCGAGGTGCGGCTTCGCCCGGTGGAGCAGGCGGCTCTCGCCGGTGGTGTGGTCGTAGAGGTAGGTGACCCCGGGGTCACGGTCGTGGGTGAAGCCTGCCACCCACCGCTGTCCGCTCTCGTCGGAGGAGAGCCCGGCGAGATCACCGTCGGAGAGCTTCTCCAGGTTCTCCAGTACGGCGGCGAAGTGCGGGTCGAGGGCGTGGATCACCTGCCGCTCCCCGAGATAGCGGACGCCGAGCAGCTCACCCGTGAGCCGGCTGCGGATCAGGGGGGAGGGCAGTGCGGGAAAGACCCGGGAGCGGGTGTCCAGGTCGTACTGCGGGTGGGAGTCGACCTCCTCCTCCTTGCCGGTGGCCAGGTCGAGCCGGGCCAGGCGGAGACGGTCGCTCCCGCGGTGCGAGCCGAGCCACACCCCGGAGCCGTCCGGGGTGATCTCCACGGGGTAGATGCCCAGGGGAGCGTCACCGCCGTCGAACCGCGCCACGGGGGTCGACTCACCCGTCGCCGCATCCCAGCGGGACAGCTCGACGTCGCCATCGGCCGTCGTCGCCACCGCCAACAGTTCGCGCTCGCTGTGCAGCCACCCTTCGACCCTGCCGGTGGAGCTCTGGGCGAGGGTCGTGAGGTCGCCGGTGGCGATGTCCAGTTCCACGAGGTCGAACTGGGCCCGGTCGCGCAGGTTCAGCTGGGTGATCACCTTGCCGGGACGCCCCGCGGGCAGGTCCAGGCCCGCGGTCCGTACCCCGGGGTAGGGGGTGAGGTCCACCGCGGCGGCGTCCGGGTCCTCCAGGTCGACGCGGTAGATGTGCAGGTTCTCGTCGCCGCCCTGGTCCCGGGTGTAGAGCAGCCACCGGGGGTCACGCGTCCAGTGGTAGCTCACCACTCCGCGGTCCTCGGTGGTCACGCACCGCGCGTCCCCCGGTGCGTCGACGCTCTCGATCCAGACGTTCATGCGGTTCTTCCAGAGCGCCAGGTACGCCAATTTCTTGCCGTCGGGCGAGAGGGTCGTCCTCGCGCGAGTCGGGGGCCCGAAGAACTCCTCGACGGAGATGGTCTCCCGCAGTGCCATGTCGATCCTTCCGTGGTCGGCGCCAGGTGGCGTGAGAGGGGTGAGAGGGGTGAGAGGGGTGCCAAGGATGAGAGGGCGAGGCCGACTGTCGGCCCGCCGCCGCGTGTCACTTAATGACAGTGTCACTAAATGACACATGGTTCAAGTGGGTCCGGAGCAGAAGGGGTTGCGAGGTCCCGCCCCAAGGGGTGGCCGACCGGGCGGCCGTCATTGACTGCCACTTGGTGACCCACGTCACACAGGGGGAGGGGTGGCCATGTCTGTCACTTGATGACACTATGGCGCTTAGTGACATCGCAAAATCGAACCTCGCCCCCAGACGAACTCGGGAGAACTGACCACCATGAAGACCAAGAGCTTCCTGGAGACAGAGTCCGACAAGCAGGCGGAGCAGACGGCGCCCCGGCAGCAGCCCTCGGTCCTCGACCAGGCCGGAGGCACCAGGGGGATCGTCTACTCGGCGCTGCCCGTGGTGGCATTCGTCGTCGCCAACAGCGCCGGCGGACTGCGGGTGGCGGTCGTCGCCGCCCTCGCGGTCGCGATCGGCATCGGCGTGGAACGGCTGGTGCGCAAGGAGTCGGTGCAGCCCGCGATCGGCGGCGTGTTCGGCGTCGCGGTCGCCGCGGGCATCGTCTGGCTCACCGGATCCGCCAAGGACTACTTCCTCATCGGCATCTGGGCGAGCCTGGCCGGCGCCGTCCTGTTCGTGCTCTCCGTCGCGGTGCGGTGGCCGCTGGCGGGTGTGATCTGGAACGTGGCCACCGGCAAGGGCAACATCTGGCGCGCGGACAAGCGCTCGCGGCTCTACTACGACGTCGCCACGCTGACGCTGGCGGCCGTGTTCGGCGCCCGGTTCGCCGTCCAGCAGTACTTCTACGTGACCGACCAGGTCGGTTCGCTGGGCTTCGCCAAGGTCGCCATGGGCTTCCCGCTGCTCGCCCTGGCCCTCCTGGTGGTCGCCTGGGCCGCCCGGCGCTCGAACAAGCGGCTTGCGGCGATCGGTCTGCTGCCCGCCAAGCGCGCCTGACCTCCGCGAAAGCCGCGTGGCGACGCGGGAACACAGTGACCACGAGGAGGCGGGAAACAGTGACCACGAGCCGAGACGAAGTGACCACCAGCCGGGACGAAGTGACCGCGAGCCGGGACGAAGCGATCACGAGCCCAGGAGACGTCGTGCGACCGCTGGGCGCGTTCGAGCGGACCATCGACTTCTACATGCGCCGGAACCCCCTCCAGTTCTCCCTGGTCGCCGAGATGGACCGGCGCATCCCGGAGCCCGAGTTGGCCGCCGCGCTGGCCGAACTGCGCCGCAGGCACCCGCTGCTCGCCGTGAGGGTGGACCGCACCGCGCCCCAGGCCGTGTACCGGCGGGCCGACCGTGCGATCCCGGTGACGACGCTGCCCGACGGCACGCCCTGGCAAGCGGTCGTGGCCGCCGAGCAGACCCGTCCGATCCCGTTGACCCCGGGCCCGCCGGTGCGCGCCCTCCTCGTGCCGCGCGGCCCGCGGTGCGACATCGTGCTCACGTTCGGCCACCAGATCGCCGACGGGGTGGGCGGGTTGCGGGCGCTGCTCGACCTCGTGGCGATCCTGGACGGCGACGAGCGGTCTCCCCAGGCACCCGGCGGCGTCCCCGAGGCGCAGATCCCCGAGACACGGATCCCCGAGGCAAAGATCCCCGAGGCGCAGGAAGACCTCCTCGCCCGCCTCGTCGCGCCCCCCGAGGCTGCGGCCGCCATCCCGCCGCCGGACGACCCCCGCATGAGTGCCTCCGGCGAACTGGCCCCGTTCTCCGGGGCCTTGCCGCACCTCCAGGCTCTGGCGCTCGACGAGGAGCTGACCACCCGGCTCGTCGAGCGCTGTCGCCTGGAAGGTACGTCGGTGCATGCCGCGCTCTGCGCCGCCGCCGCGGTGGTGTTCCACCGGCGTGGGCGGGAGTTCGTACGGGTGCTGACCCCGATGGACCTGCGGCGCGCCGCAGGCCTGCCCGACGAAGTGGTCAACCGCTTTGCCGGGGCCCGGACTTCGAGCGAGGCGCACGAGGCCGACGACTTCTGGAAGCTGGCTCGCGGCACCCGTGAGTCGCTCATGCGCCAGCGCGCTCCGCACGCCCTCAAGGCCGCCGGTGCGCAGCTCGCGGAGTACGCACCCGCGAGCGGGGACGAGGCGGAGGTGATGATGTCGGCCGCCACCGCGGCCGACATCCAGATCACCAACCTCGGCGTGGCGGACACGCGGGGCTCGGCCACGCTCACCGCCCTGTGGGGCCCGGCGCAGATCACGCAGCTGCGCGGGGAGCATGTGCTCGGGGTGGTCACCGTCGGCGGGCGGCTGCGGATGACGGAGCTGACCCATGACCCCGTCGCCGGTCTGGTCGGGGAGATCGCCGCCGTGCTGGCCGAAGCGTGTGCCGTGCCCGGTGCCGTGCCTGGTGCCGCGCCCGGTGCCGAGCCCCCTGCCGTGCTGGCACGGAACGTCACTTAATGTCATTATGACACTCGATGTACGTAGAGGTGCGAGCGGAGGTGACCGGCATGGCGGCGGCCAAGCGTGGCGGAAACGGAATGAGCGACGAGCGGCGCCACCGGCTGCGTCTGGAGATTTCCCGTGAGGCCTCGCGGCTGTTCTGGGAGCAGGGCGTGGATGCCACCAGCGGTGACCAGATCGCCGAGGCGGTGGGTCTGTCCACGCGTACGATCTGGCGTCATTTCCGCAGCAAGGAGAGCTGCGCGGAACCCATCGTGACGCAGGGCGTGGAGTGGGAGATGCGTACGCTGCGCGGCTGGCCCGCGAACCAGTCGCTCGAAGAGCGCTTCAACGCGGAGGCGATCCGGTTCCGCGGTGAGGCCGGCGCCGTCGAGCTGGCCGACACCGGTCTCGCGATGCGGATGATCCGCCTCGCCGACACGGAACCGGCCCTGCGTACGGCTTGGTTGATGGCCTGCGACCAGGTGGAGCGCGAGATGGCCGAGATCGTCGCGAAGCGTCTCGGGCGCACGGCCGACGACCTTGAGGTGCGGCTGCACGCCGCGGCCGCCTCCGCCGCCATCCGGGTCCTCAACGAGGAGATCGGCGCGGCGCTCCTCGACGGCGTCGACCCCGCCCAGTACGCCGACGCCTCGGAGCGCATCGCACGCGCCGTCCGCGTCGCCACGGGAGGGGCCGTGGGGGACCCGGTCGTCGGGGACCCGGCCGCGGGCGCGTGATGACGAGCCCCGCCGCCCGCGGAATGAGTGACCTGCGGCGCCACCGGCTGCGTCTGGAGATTTCGCGTGAGGCCTCGCGGCTGTTCTGGGAGCAGGGTGTGGATGCCACCAGTGGTGACCAGATCGCCGAGGCGGTGGGTCTGTCCACGCGTACGATCTGGCGTCATTTCCGCAGCAAGGAGAGCTGCGCGGAACCCATCGTGACGCAGGGCGTGGAGTGGGAGATGAGCGCGCTGCGGAGCTGGCCGCGCCACCTCTCCCTGGAGGAGCATCTCGCCGCGGAGGTCGTCAGGTACGAGGACGCCGCCGGCCCCACGGACCACGCCGACACCTTGCTCGCGGTCAGGATGATCCGGCTCGCGGACCACGAACCGGCGATCCGGACGGCCTGGCTCATGGCCTGTGACGACGTGGAGCGGGAGATGACCGCGATCATCGCGAAGCGTCTCGGCCGCCCGGCCGACGACCTCGCGATGCGGCTGTACGGGGCGGCGGCCTCCGGCGCCTTCCGCGTCGTGAACGAGGAGCTCGGCGCCGCCGCGCTGCGCGGTGTCGTTCCGGAGGATCTGGAGGGCGACGTGATCCGACGCGTGGCGGGAGCGGTGCGGGACGCCACAGGCGGCGCGGTCGGCGACGCGGTCGCCTAGCCCCAGTCCCCCCTTGCCCTTAGCCCCTAGTCCTCGTCGACGCCGATGTCCTCGTGCCACAGCTCAGGCCGCGCCGCGACGAAGTCCTCCATCATCGCCGCGCACGCGGGATCGTCGAGGACCACGATCTCCACGCCGTGCTCCGCCAGCCAGTCGTGCCCGCCGTGGAACGTCCGCGCCTCGCCCACGACCACCCGCGAGATCCCGAACTGCCGCACCAGGCCGCTGCAGTACCAGCAGGGGGAGAGCGTCGTGACCATCGTCGTCCCGCGGTAGGTCCGCTGCCGCCCCGCGTTCCGGAACGCCGACGTCTCCGCGTGCAGGGACGGATCGCCGTCCTGGACGCGGCGATTGTGCCCGCGCCCCAGCAGGACCCCGTCCGCGCCGTAGAGCGCGGCGCCGATCGGGATGCCGCCCTCCGCGAGCCCCTGCCGCGCCTCGTCGACAGCGGTCGCGAGCCATGCGCGGGCCTGTGCCTGATCCATGGGTGCACCTTTCGTGAGGTCCCTGCCAGGGCCCATCGTCCCCGCCGATGACCCCATCGGCACGACGCCCCACTGGCGCGTGGACCAGCGCATACGTCCGCTCGTAGCTTCATGGGCATGACCTCAGAGAACAAGGGCACGGCCCAGCTCACCACCGCGATGGTGCTCTCCGGCACCCTCGGGATCTTCGTCGTCGAGTCGGGCGCGTCGGCCTTCAACGTCGTGTTCTTCCGCGTGCTCTTCGGTGCGCTCGCCCTGGGCGCCTACGCCTTCGCCCGCGGCTACTTCCGCGGCCACGGGCTCACCCCGAAGAAGCTCGGACTGGCCGCGCTCGGCGGCGCGTTCATCGTCTTCAACTGGGTGTTCCTCTTCAAGGCGTACGAGGAGACCTCGATCTCCCTGGCCACCGTCGTCTACCACACGCAGCCGTTCCTGCTCGTGCTGCTCAGCGCGGTCATCTTCCGCGAGCGCCTGACCAGGCATCAACTCATGTGGCTGGCCACCGCGTTCGCCGGGCTCATCCTGGTCTCCGGGGTGCGTCCGGGCGACCTCGGCTCCCTCACCGGCATCGGCTTCGCGCTCCTGGCCGCCCTGCTCTACGGCCTCTCCACGCTCGTCACCAAGCGCATCACCGGCGTACGCCCGCACCTCATCGCCCTCGTCCAAGTCCTCGTCGGCATCCCGCTGTTGCTGCCCTTCGCCGACTTCGGCGCGATGAGCGGAACGGGCTCGGGGTGGGCCTGGCTGGTCGGCCTCGGCGTCATCCACACCGGTCTGATGTACGTCCTGATGTACGCGGCGTACGCGAAGCTGCCCACCGCCAAGATCGCCGTACTCGCCTTCACCTACCCGGCGGTCGCGATGGTCGCCGACTGGGCCGTCTACGGTCACCACATCGGGCTCGTCCAGGCGCTCGGCGTGCCGCTGATCGTCCTCGCCAGCCTGAAGGTCAACCGCGCCAAGTCGCCCAGGACGGTGGCTAGTTCACCGGCTCCTGAGTCCCCTGAGATCCCTGGGTCTCCGCTGCCTGCTCCCGCACAAGCCGTACCGACTGGTCGATGAACAGCCGCACATGTGAGGCAAGCCGCTTGCCCGACCGCCACGCCAGCTGCGTGTACAGCACGAACGGCGGCTCCCACGGCAGCGCGACCAGCACCCCCGAAGCCAGCTCATCGCGCACCGCCACCCGCGGCAGGAGCGCCACCCCGAGGCCACCGGCGACACCCCGCTTGGTGGCCTCGATCGTGCCGAACTCCATGAAGGGCGGCGGGGCGCCGTTGCGCACCCGCAGCTCGTCCTCGAACAGGTCGCGGTAGGGGCAGCCCGGCTCCGTGCCGACCAGCTGCACCGCCGCCAGGTCGCCCGTGGCGAGCGAGTCGCCCCCGTGCCCGGCCAGCGGATGCGTCGGCGCGCAGACCAGGACCAGCGGCTCCTCGGCGAGGACCTCGGTCTCCAGGCCCGCGTGCGTGGTCTCCCGCTCCATCAGGAACCCCACGTCGTACGTCCCCTGCCGCAGCGCGTGGCGGGTCTCGTCGCCCAGAGTGGGGCGCAGCGAGAGCTGCACCTTCGGGTAGCGGTGGTGGAAGAGTTCGAGCAGCGGGGGCAGGCGGTAGGAGGTCAGCGACTCCATCGTGCCGACCGCGATCGCGCCGCTCGGCTCCCCGGCGTCGACGACCGCGGACCGCGCCTCTTCCGTCAGCTCGATGATCTGCCGGGCGTAGGGGAGCAGACGCTCACCGGCCTCCGTCAGCCGGATGCGGCTGCCGAGCCGGTCGAAGAGCTCGGTGCCGAGCGAGGACTCCAGGGAGCGGATCTGGCTGGTGACGCTGGACTGGGCGTACTTCAGCTCGGCCGCGGCCTGCGTGAAGCTGAGTACGGACGCGACTTTTTCGAAGGTGACGAGCAGCCGCAGTTCCATCATTCAGCCTTCCGTTCCCCTGGCCCTAGCTCTCCGTGCCCCTGTCCCGCTTCTTGTCGTCCGGATCCTCGTCCCTGAGGGACTTCAGGAACTCGGGGTTGTCGTCCGGCGCCACCCACTGTCCGCCGCGCCCGGGACGCGTGCCACCCCCGGCGGCAGGTGCCTTGCGCACCTTGCCCGTGACGAACCAGGCGATCGGGCCGAGGAGAACCTCGCCGAAGAGCAGCACGATGATGACCCAGACCACCTTCGGCAGATGCCTGATCTCCTTCTCCGGAGTGTTCAGGACATCGATGAAGGCATAGATCCACACGGCCAGGACCAGCAGGAACGGCAGATACCTGAGCATGGTTGCGCGATTCCCCAAGCGACGAAGGTAGGGCGGCGTGCGGGCCCCGCTGTCGGGGCCAGGGTAGCCGGTGACCGATACTTGACCGCATGGCTTATGACGATCTTCGCTCCCTGCTCCGTGCACTGGAGCGCGAGGGCGATCTCAAGCGCATCAAGGCCGAGGTCGATCCGTATCTGGAGGTCGGCGAGATCACCGACCGGGTGCAGAAGTCCGGCGGCCCCGCGCTCCTCTTCGAGAACGTCAAGGGCTCGGCGATGCCCCTTGCGATGAACGTGTACGGGACGGACCGCCGCCTCCTGAAGGCGCTCGGCCTGAAGTCGTACGGCGAGATCAGCGAGAAGATCGGCGGCCTGCTCAAGCCGGAGCTGCCGCACGGCTTCGTCGGCGTGCGCGAGGCCTTCGGGAAGCTCGGCGCCATGACGCACGTGCCGCCGAAGAAGGTGAAGTCCGACAACGCGCCCGTGCAGGAGGTCGTCCTCACCGGCGACGACGTCGACCTGGAGAAGCTGCCCGCGCTCTTCACCTGGCCCGAGGACGGCGGCTCCTTCTTCAACCTGGGTCTGACCCACACCAAGGACCCGGACACCGGCGTCCGCAACCTCGGCCTGTACCGCCTCCAGCGCCACGACAAGCGCACCATCGGCATGCACTGGCAGATCCACAAGGACAGCCGCAACCACTACCAGGTGGCCGCCCGCAGGGGCGAGAAGCTGCCGGTCGCGATCGCCTTCGGCTGTCCGCCCGCCGTGACGTACGCGTCCACGGCACCGCTGCCGGGTGACATGGACGAGTACATGCTGGCCGGGTTCGTGCAGGGCAAGCGCGTGGAGATGGTCGACTGCAAGACGGTCCCGCTCCAGGTGCCCGCGCACGCCGAGGTCGTCATCGAGGGCTGGCTGGAGCCGGGCGAGATGCTCCCCGAGGGCCCCTTCGGCGACCACACCGGTTTCTACACGCCGCAGGAGGACTTCCCGGCGCTGAAGATCGACTGCGTGACGATGCGCAAGCGTCCGCTGCTCCAGTCGATCGTGGTGGGCAGGCCGCCGACGGAGGACGGGCCGCTCGGCCGCGCCACCGAGCGCTTCTTCCTGCCCCTGCTCAAGGTGATCGTCCCGGACATCGTGGACTACCACCTGCCGGAGTCCGGCGGCTTCCACAACTGCGCGATCGTCTCGATCGACAAGAAGTACCCGAAGCACGCGCAGAAGGTCATGCACGCCATCTGGGGTGCGCACATGATGTCGCTGACCAAACTGATCGTGGTCGTGGACAAGGATTGCGACGTCCATGACCTGCACGAAGTGTCCTGGCGCGCGCTCGGCAACACCGACTACGCCCGCGACCTGACGGTGGCCGAAGGTCCCGTCGACCATCTCGACCACGCCTCCTACCAGCAGTTCTGGGGCGGCAAGGCGGGTATCGACGCGACGAAGAAGCTGCCCGAAGAGGGATACACACGGGACGGGGGCTGGCCGAACATGGTCGAGTCCGACCCGGAGACGGCGTCGAAGGTCGACCGCCGCTGGAAGGAGTACGGGCTCTAAAGATGAGTGCTGATTCAGCGACTCCGGAACTCTTCGGGCCCGAGCCCGCCCCGCCCGGCAAGGTCAAGGCGTTCCTGCGCCTGGTCATGATCGAGCACTCGGTCTTCGCCCTGCCCTTCGCTTACATCGCGGCCCTGACCGCGATGTTCCAGCTGGACGAGAACATCCACTGGGGGCGGCTGCTCCTGGTCACCGTCTGCATGGTCGGCCTGCGGACCTTCGCCATGGCCGCGAACCGGATCATCGACCGCGAGATCGACGCCCGTAACCCGAGGACCGCCCACCGCGAGCTCGTCACGGGCGCCGTCTCGGTGAAGTCCGCCTGGACCGGCGCGCTGATCGCGCTCGTCGTGTTCCTCGCGTCGGCCGCCCTGCTCAACCCGCTCTGCCTGGCCCTCGCGCCCATCGCGGTGATCCCGATGGTGGTCTATCCCTACGGCAAGCGGTTCACGAACTTCCCGCAGGCGATCCTGGGCATCGCCCAGGCCATGGGTCCGGTCGGCGCCTGGATCGCGATCACCGGCGAGTGGTCGTGGCAGGCCGTCATCCTCGGGTTCGCGGTCGGCGTCTGGATCGGCGGCTTCGACCTGATCTACGCCTGCCAGGACGTGGAGACGGACCGCGAGGTCGGCGTGAAGTCGGTGCCCGCGCGGTTCGGCATCCCGGGCGCCATCTGGGGTGCGCGCGGCTGCCACCTGGTGACCACGGCGCTGTTCGTCTGGTACGCCGCCGCCACCGACGCGGGCGCGTTCCTGTGGCTCGGCATCGCGGTGGTCGCCGGCGCGTTCGTCTACGAGCACTCCATCGTGAAGCCGCATGACCTCTCGCGGCTCAACCGCGCCTTCTTCCAGGTCAACGGCTTCATCGGTATCGCGCTCTTCGTCTGTGCGCTGCTCGATCTGCTGGTGCGCGGCCTGACCGTCTAGGCTCACAGCGTGAAGCCAGGAGATACGCAGCGTAAGCCTTGGATCGTGGGGGTGTCGGGGGCCTCGGGGACCCCGTACGCCGCCGCCGTGCTGCGGGCGCTGCTCGCGGCGGGGGAGAGCGTGGACCTGGTGGTCTCGCGGGCCTCGCGGCTGACGATCCTCGACGAGACGGGCATCGCCTTCCGTGACGCGCACTGGCAGGACGACCTGCGGGAGTGGCTCGGGCGGGGTGCCGACGGGAAGCCGGGCACCTTCGACGTGCCGGTGGACGACGTGCGGTACTGGGCGGCGGGGGATCTGGCCGCCGGTCCTTCGTCGGGGTCGTACGCGACCAAGGGGATGCTGATCGTGCCCGCGTCCACGGCGTGCGTGGCCGGGGTGGCGCTCGGGCTCTCGAAGGATCTGCTGCAGCGGTCGGCGAGCGTGACGCTCAAGGAGGGCCGCCGGCTGGTGGTCTGCGTACGCGAGACGCCGCTGAACGGGCAGACGCTGAAGCACTTGGTGAGCCTGGACGAGGCGGGCGCCGTCGTGCTGCCCGCCTCTCCGGCGTTCTACGCGGGGGCGACGCACATCCAGGACCTGGTGGACTTCGTCGCCGGGCGGACGCTGGATGCGGCAGGAGTGCCGCATCGGCTGTACCGCCGGTGGAAGGGGGAGCTCGGTGGAGGCTCGGCCCCTTCGGGGGGTTAGCGCTTCTTGGCGGCGCGCTTCGTGCTGCGCTCGGCCTTGGGCGCGGCGGTCTGGTGTCCACGCGAGCGGTTGGCCAGGTCCTGCAGCTCGCGCATCCGGGCGTAGGCCATCTCGATCGAGTACACGGTGTCTCTCACTCCTGAGTGTTGTTTGTGAAGTGTCGTTTGAAGAATCAACGCCGATCGGCGGAGATTCCGAAAGATTCACAGGGGTTCAACCCTGTTGCACCTTAGATTCTACACATAGACTCGCGGTATCGCTGAATAATGAAAGGCATCGCACCTATGGACGCCGTGGACAGGCAGCTCATCCAGGCTCTGCGTGAGAACGGCAGAGCCTCGTACGCCGAACTTGGCCGCCTCGTCGGCCTCTCCGGACCGAGCGTCACGGACCGGATCAACCGTCTCGAAGCGGCGGGTGTCATCACCGGATACCGCGCGACCGTGGACTCCGCATCGCTCGGTCTGGGCGTCATCGCCCTCATCGGCATCTCCCTCTCGGACGCCGCCGACCACGAGGACGTGGCGCGACGCCTGAAGGACCTGCACGAGATCGAGGACTGCTGGTTCATCGCGGGCGACGACTCGTACATGCTCAAGGTGCGGGCCAGTGACGTGGACGGCCTGGAGAAGACGATCCGCAGGCTGAGCGGCACGAAGGGCGTCTCCAGGACGCGTACGACGATCGTGCTCTCCACGAAGTGGGAGAACCGCGTCGGGGAGCTGCCCGAAGAGGGCTAGGCGCCTAGGCGTACGGTTGGCGAGGCCTGATGTACGAAGACATATGGACACGGAGAGGCGGCCGGGGTATGGACGCTGGGCTCAAGCGCGAGCTGGAGGAGAAGGTCCGGGCCGGTGAGCGGCTGTCCCGCGAGGACGGCATCGCCCTCTACGACTCGGACGATCTCGCCTGGCTCGGCGGTCTCGCCCACGAGGTGCGCACGCGCAAGAACGGCGACGTCGTGCACTTCAACGTCAACCGCCACCTCAACATGACGAACGTGTGCACCGCGTCGTGCGCGTACTGCTCGTTCCAGCGCAAGCCGGGCGAGAAGGACGCGTACACGATGCGCATCGAGGAGGCCGTCCGCCTCGCCAAGGCGATGGAGGGCGAGAACCTCACCGAGCTGCACATCGTCAATGGCCTGCACCCGAACCTGCCGTGGCGCTACTACCCGCGTTCGCTGAGCGAGCTCAAGAAGGCGCTCCCGAACGTGTCCCTGAAGGCGTTCACGGCCACGGAGATCCACCACTTCGAGACGATCTCGGGGATGTCGGCGTCCGACATCCTGGACGAGCTGATCGAGGCGGGCCTGGAGTCGCTGACCGGCGGCGGCGCGGAGATCTTCGACTGGGAGGTCCGCCAGCACATCGTCGACCACCGCACCCACTGGGAGGACTGGTCGCGCATCCACCGCCTCGCGCACGAGAAGGGTCTCAAGACCCCGTGCACGATGCTGTACGGCCACATCGAGGAGCCCCGTCACCGGGTCGACCACGTGCTGCGGCTGCGTGAACTCCAGGACGAGACCGGCGGTTTCCAGGTCTTCATCCCGCTGCGCTACCAGCACGACTTCGTGGACATGAAGGACGGCAAGGTCCGCAACCGCCTCCAGGCGCGGACGACCATGGCGTCGGGCGCCGAGGCCCTGAAGACCTTCGCGGTCTCGCGGCTGCTCTTCGACAACGTCCCGCACGTCAAGGTCTTCTGGGTCATGCACGGCCTGCAGACCACGCAGCTCGCGCTGCAGCACGGCGCGGACGACATGGACGGCTCGGTCGTCGAGTACAAGATCACGCACGACGCGGACAACTTCGGCACGCCGAACAAGCTGACGCGGGACGACCTGCTCGACCTCATCCGCGAGGCGGGCTTCCGCCCCATCGAGCGGAACACCCGCTACGAGTCGATCCGTGAGTACGACGGTCCTGACCTGGCGCTGCGGGAGACGCCGCAGGCGATGCGGGTCTGACGCCCCCGCGTATGGACAACGCGACGAGCCCCGGCCGCTTCGGCCGGGGCTCGTCGCGTTGTCCGGCATGCGAAACATGGTTGAGGCGCGAGGTGGGTAATGGTTAATCTGCCTCTATGGCACTTACCTTCCGGCTGGACCCGGAGATCGATCCCGCCCTCCGCGACGGCGTCCTCGCCCTCTGGGCCGACGTGTCCAACGCCGGCGGGGCCGTCGGCTTCGTACCGCCCGTGACGGTCGAGGACATCCGGCCCGAGTGGCTGAAGCGCCTGACCCAGCTCGGCCAGGGGGACACCCGGCTGCTCGTCGGGTACGACGAGGACGGCGCCGTCGCCGCGACCGCCTTCCTCGCCTACAACACGCACCGCCTGATGAAGCACTGGATCTGGCTGTACGTGGTGATGGTGCACCCCAAGCACCAGGGCAAGGGATACGGGCGCGACCTGATGGCCGCCGCCGCGGACGCCGCCCGGGGGCTCGACGGCATCGAGGTGATCCGGCTGACCTGCCGGGGCGGCACGGGGGTCGACCGGTTCTACGAGTCCTGCGGATACAAGGAGGTCGGGCGGGTGCCCGACGCCATCCGCGTCGCCCCCGGTGACGACCGCGACGACATCACCATGCTGCTGCCGCTCGGCTGACCGTTCGGGGAGGGCGCGGGCGGGGTTCGCGGGAGGGCTCACCCCCTTGCCGGACGCGACCCCTGCCGTGCTTCACTGGTGGGGCTCGTCCTACTCGGGCCCATTTCGGAACGGAAGAGTGGATTGACATGCTCCGCTACACGCTGATGCGCCTCGGGCTCTTCGTGGGCTGCTTTTTCGCGGTCTGGGGCCTTGTCTATGCCGGGATCCTGCCGAAGGGCCTCGGAGACTCCAACCTCCTGTGGGTCCTGCTGCTCGCGCTCGTCATCTCCGCGCCCCTCAGCTTCGTGCTGCTGCGCAAGGAGCGGGACCGGGCGTCGATCCAGGTCGTCGAGCGCGTGGAGCGGACCAAGGCCAACCTGGAGGCGAACCGCACCCAGGAGGACCTCGCCGACGACGCGGCCCGCGCGAAGTCGTAAGGCGGGTCCGCGCGAAGTCGTAAGGCCCGCGTGAAGCCGTAAGCTTCGTCACAGAAGCCTCAACCCCGGTACTGGAGCAGCCGCTCCGGGCCGGGGTTTCCTGCGTCCCGGGAGTGCTCCCGCCTCCGATCGGCCTCGTCTACCTCAAACAAGACCTTTGATGTTCTCAAAGTTCAAGTGTTAACGTGTTCGACATGAAGACAGCAGCCGCGCCCCGCATCCTCATGAGCGTTCCGCTCGTGGCGCGCCTGCATGTCGATCTCTGCCGCTGCATGTCCGCGGCCTGTCGTCGCCGTCTCTGAGTTCTCGCTGAGCCTCACTGAACAGCGCAAGCGACAAGCACCAAGTGACATCTGCACTGCAGCGGCGCCGTAACGGCCGTTCCGTCTGACCCCTCGCGGTCGCCGCTCCCTCACGTCCCCCTGCCATTACCCGGAGTGTGTCCGTGTCCGCGAAGTCCTCCGTATCCCCGGCCCCTCAGGCCGACGAGCCGAAGACCGGCTCCCGGATACCCAATTTCCTGAAGCTGCCCTTCTGGGCGCAGATTCTCGGCGGTCTGGTCCTCGGCGTCCTGCTCGGCTGGCTGGCCCGCAGCCAGGACATTTCCTGGCTCGTCACCACCCTGGACAAGGTGGGAAGCACCTTCATCGGGCTCCTGAAGCTCGCGGTCGCCCCGCTCGTCTTCTTCGCGATCCTGGTGTCGATCACCAACCTGCGCAAGGTCAACAACGCGGCGCGCCTCGCCACGCAGACGCTGATCTGGTTCATGATCACGTCGCTGATCGCGGTCGTCATCGGCCTCGCGATCGGGCTCATCACGAACCCGGGCGCGGGCACCGGCCTCACCCCGAAGGACGGCGCCAAGCCGGACCACTCGGGCTCGTGGCTCGACTTCCTGACCGGGATCATCCCGACGGACGTCGTCACGCCGTTCACCGAGCTCAACGTCCTGCAGATCGTCTTCATGGCCGCCGTCGCCGGTATCGCCGTACTGAAGATCGGTGAGAAGGCGCAGCCGATCCTGGATCTGAGCGAGTCCGTTCTCGCCCTGCTCCAGAAGGCCCTGTGGTGGGTCATCAAGCTCTCGCCGATCGGCACCATCGGCCTCATCGGCTTCGCCATCGCCGACTACGGCTGGGACCTGATCAGCAAGTACGCGACGTTCACCGTCGACATCTACGTCGGTTGCGCCATCGTGATGTTCGGCGTCTACCCGCTGCTGCTCTCCACGGTCGCCAAGGTCAACCCGCTGCAGTTCTTCAAGGGCGCCTGGCCCGCGATCCAGCTGGCCTTCGTCTCGCGCTCCTCGGTCGGCACGATGCCGGTCACCCAGAAGGTCACCGAGCGCCTCGGCGTGCCGAAGGAGTACACCTCCTTCGCGGTGCCGTTCGGCTCGACCACGAAGATGGACGGCTGCGCCGCGATCTACCCGGCGATCGCCGCGATCTTCGTCGCGCAGATCTTCGACGTGCAGCTCGGCGTCAAGGAGTACCTGCTCATCGCCTTCGTCTCGGTGGTGGGTTCGGCCGCGACGGCCGGTCTGACCGGCGCGACGGTCATGCTGACGCTGACCCTGTCGACGCTGGGCCTGCCGATGGAGGGTGTGGGTCTGCTGCTCGCCATCGACCCGGTCCTGGACATGATGCGTACGGCCACGAACGTGGCAGGCCAGGCGGCCGTGCCGGTGATCGTCGCCGCCCGCGAGAAGATTCTCGACCGTGAGGCCTACGAGAACGCGTCGGCTTCGCCGCTCGACGGGTTCGACGGGGTTGCCGACGAGCCGCAGCCGGTGCCTGCCGCCGCCTGACGTCCCCCGGCTCGTGGTGAGCGTGCCCCGTACCTGGATTCTTTCCGGGTGCGGGGCACGTTTGCTGTTCTGCCGTTGCCGTTGCCTCTGCCGCGGGTCTCCGGCGTAGGTGCGGCATCGTAGGCTGGCTCTTTCTGTGCGCAGGTTGTGTGGAAGGCGGGCGGCCGGGGTGGGCGACGTGAAGGTCGGAGCGGTGGCTGCTGGTGCGGTGGGGAAGCGGCAGAAGCGGATGCCGCGGGCCGTGCGGGAGCAGCAGATGCTGGACGCCGCCGTGCGGATCTTCGGGCAGCGGGGGTACCGGGCGGCTTCGATGGATGAGATCGCGGATGTCGCGGGGGTCTCGAAGCCGCTGGTCTATCTGTACTTGAACTCCAAGGAAGAGCTGTTCACCGCGTGCATTCGGCGGGAGGCCGCTGCGTTGATCGCGGCGGTTCGGGGTGGCGTGAGCGCGGGTGCGGTGCGGGGTGGTGTGAGCGGGGGTTCGGTGCGGGGTGGTGTGAGCGGGGGGTCCGTGCGTGAAGGGCTGCCCGCCGACCGGCAGTTGTGGGCCGGGCTGCAGGCCTTCTTCACGCATACCGCGGAGCGGCCGGACGCGTGGGTGGTGCTGCACAACCAGGCGCGGACGCAGGGGGAGCCGTTCGCTGCCGAGGTCGCCGTGATGCGCGAGGAGATCGTGGCGTTCGTCACGTCGCTGATCGCGGAGGCGGCACGGGAGGCGCACCGGAAGCCGGAGCTCGCGGAGCGCGAAGTGGCGGGCCTCGCGCAGGCGTTGGTGGGGGCCGCGGAGTCTCTGGCGGGCTGGGCGAACGGGGACGCGTCGGTGTCCGCGAAGGAGGCCGCGGCGACGCTGATGAACTTCGCGTGGGCGGGGCTCGGGGAGTTGATGGAGGGGCGGCGGTGGGTTCCTTAGCGGATGGTTCCGCTGAGGTGGGTGGTGTCGCCGTCGCTGCTCCGGAGTTCGAAGGCCGGTCCGTCGGCGGCGTAGGTGACGGTGCTGGGGAGTAGCACGGGGGCCTTGAAGTCGATCTGTACGTCGGCGGATTCCGGCGTGCCGTACTCGGCGAGGCAGCGGGCCGCGGTCCACATGCCGTGGGCGATGGCGCGGGGGAAGCCGAGGAGGCGTGCGGTGAGGGGGTACAGGTGGATGGGGTTGCGGTCACCTGAGACGGCGCCGTAGCGGCGGCCGAGGTCTGGGGGGAGTGGCCACTCGGCGTGGGCGGGGAGGGGGGTGGTGTCGCTGCCGCTGCCGCTGCCGCGCGCCGTGCTCGGTGTCTCGGTGGTGCGGTGGCGGGCCAGGTAGGTGCTGCTTGACGTCCATACGGTGGTGCCGTCGGCGCGGGCTTCGGTGACGAGGGTGGCTTCGGTGCCGCGGCGGTGGGGCGTCAAGTGGGCGGCGTGTACGGAGAGTTCGAGGCTGTCGGCGGTGGTCGGCGCGCGGTGCTGGGTGATCGCGATGGACGTGTGGACGAGGCCGAGGAGAGGGAGCGGGAAGGCGCGGGTGGTCATGAGGCGCATGGCCAGGGGGAAGCCGAGGACGTGGGGGTAGGTGAGGGGGAGGGTGTGCGTGGGGGTGCGGTAGCCGCAGAGGCGGGAGTAGGCGTCGAGGTGGGCGGGGTCGGGGCGAACGCCGGTGAGGGTGGGGCGGGCCGTGGGGAGCGGGGCGTCGGGGCGGGGCCGCTTGAAGGGGGAGAGGATCGCGCCGCGGAGGAGAAGGGGGGTGAGCATGGGGGGCCTTTCGGGGGTGTGCGGGTCTGGTCCGGGTGTGGGGGCGGGGCCGCGCCGGTATGTCCGTCCTCGCTATCGTCCGGTGGCCGCGGGGCTGCTTCGCTGCTGGAGCGCCGGGAACCGTGCTCCGGGCGGACATACCGGCACGTCCCCTCGGGTGCGCGGCCGACTGCGGGTGTGTGAGGGCTGATCTCCCATGGCTGGGCCGAGTTCGTCCGTCTGGCATGCCCCGTTCCACCCGGCTCCTCTGTGTGCTTCCGGCCCCCTCCCGTCGCTGTATGGGGTCTCCTGCCCCCCGGTTGCGTACGAGCCCCCCACCCACCCCCAGTTGCTGCGGGGCAATCGGGCGGGTGGGCGGGAAAGGCTTGTTCGGCAAGGGTCGGATGCGGAGTTACGGGCGGGTGGGCGGGAAAGGCCTGTTCGGTCAGGGGCAGCCGCAGGCCCGCTCCGACGAGGGCTACGACCCGAGCAAGCTCTGGCCGCAGACCCGTATCACCTGCCCGTTCACCCCGCCGGAGGCTGACGATGCGAGCCACGCCGTGGTCTCCGCCACGTCCACCGGAAGGCCCCCCTGCGCGAGGGAGTTCATCCTGCGGCCCGCCTCGCGGATGAGGAGCGGGACCGCCGCCGTCATCTTCGTCTCGATGAAGCCGGGGGCCACCGCGTTCACCGTCACCCCGTGCTCCGCGTACGCCCCCGGCGCCAGCGCCCGCACCAGGCCGATGATCCCCGCCTTGCTCGCGGCGTAGTTGGTCTGGCCGACGTTCCCCGCGATCCCGGCGATCGACGCCGTGGCCACCACGCTCCCGCCCCGGTTGAGCGTCCCGGACTTGAGCAGCGCGTCCGTCGTGCGCAGCACGCTCGTCAGGTTCACGTCCAGGACCGGGTTCCAGCGGTCCGCGGCCATGTTGGCCAGCTTGCGGTCCCTCGTGATCCCCGCGTTGTGGACGAGGATGTCCAGGCCGCCGGGAGCCAGCGCCGAAGCCATCCGCTCGCCGGCGTCGTCCGCCGTGATGTCCAGCGGCAGGGCCGTACCGCCGAGCCGGTCCGCGACCCGTACCAAATCCCCCTGCGTCGACGGCACATCGAGTACGACCACCTGCGCACCGTCCCGCGCGAGCACCTCGGCCACCGCCTCGCCGATCCCCCGCGCCGCCCCCGTGACCAGTGCCGTACGGCCGGACAGCGGGCGGTCCCAGTCGCAGGGGGCCGCCTCCGCGTCGCCCACCTCGATCACCTGGCCGCTGACATACGCCGACCTCGGTGAGAGAAGGAACCGCAGTGTCGACTCCGCCGCCTCCGCCGAGCGCATGCGGACCAGCGTCGCCGTGCGGCCCCTGCCCAGCTCCTTGCCCAGGGAGCGCACGAAGCCCTCCAACGCCTGTTGCGCCGCCGCCTGGTGGTGGTCCGACGGCGAGACCGGGGCGCCGAGGACCACCACACGGCCGTTCTCCGCCACCGAGCGCACCACGGGATGCAGCGCCGCGTGCACCTGGGCGAGGCCGGGAGTGTCGCTTATGCCCGTTGCGTCGAGTACCACCGCCGCCGGGTGTGAGGACTCTGTGGCGAGTGTGAGGTTCGTCCGGGTGAGGATCTGGCGGAGGTCCGTCCCGTGAGGAGATTCCCCTGCCGTCAGGTGCAGCAACTCGCCCTCCAGGGAGGGGGATTCCGGTGTCCAGCGGCGCAGCAGCGACGGCTGCGGCAGGCCGAGCCTTCGAGTGAGGAAGCGGCCGGGCGCCGTGCCCGTGAAGTTCAGATAGCGGTCGGCCATTGTCCAACTCCCAGCTCGGTCGTAAATTTACTTCAGAGTAAGGTTACTCAAGGGTCAGGAGCTGGTCGAGACATGAATCTGCCCACCACCCGCCGCGTGGCGGTCATCGGCGGCAGCCGCATCCCGTTCGCGCGCTCCGACGGCCCGTACGCCACCGCGTCCAACCAGGAGATGCTGACCGCCGCCGTCGACGGGCTCGTCGAGCGGTATCGGCTCGATGGGCCGGGCGAGGTGGGGGAGTTCGTCGCCGGTGCCGTGCTCAAGCACAGCCGCGACTTCAATCTCGCCCGCGAGACCGTCCTCGGATCCCGCCTCGCGCCCACCACACCCGCGTACGACATCCAGCAGGCCTGCGGCACCGGGCTGCAAGCCGTCATCGCCGCCGCCAACAAGATCATGCTGGGGCAGACGGAGTCCGCCGTCGCGGGCGGCGCCGACACCGCGAGCGACGCGCCCCTCGGCGTCAACGACTCCCTGCGCAAGATCCTCCTGGCCGCCCGCCGCGCCAAGTCGGCCGGCGGCCGGGTCAAGGCCCTGGCCCGCGTGCGGCCCTCGCACCTCGTGCCCGACATCCCGCGCAACGCGGAGCCCCGCACCGGGCTCTCGATGGGTGAGCACGCCGCCGTGACCGCCCAGGCCTGGGGTGTCACCCGCGAGGCGCAGGACGAACTCGCCGCGGCCAGCCACCAGCGGCTCGCCGCCGCGTACGACAGGGGGCTCCTGGACGGGCTCGTCGTGCCGTTCCGTGGGCTTGAGCGGGATCAGAATCTGCGGCCCGGGTCGACCGTCGAGAAGCTGGGGAAGCTGAAGCCCGTCTTCGGGGTGACGGGCAGCAACCCGACCATGACGGCCGGGAATTCGACGCCCTTGACGGACGGTGCCGCCGTTGCCCTGCTCGCCAGTGAGGAGTGGGCCGGGGAGCGCGGGCTCGAACCGCTGGCCCATCTGACCGCGTACGAGACCGCCGCCGTCGATTTCGTCGGGGGTGATGTGGCCGGTGGTGAGGACGGGCTGCTCATGGCGCCCGCGTACGCCGTGCCGCGGATGCTGGAGCGCGCGGGGCTCGGCCTCGCGGACTTCGACTTCGTCGAGATCCATGAGGCCTTCGCCTCGCAGGTGCTCGCCACGCTCGCCGCCTGGGAGAAGCGCGGGCTCGGCGTCGTGGACCGGGACCGGCTCAACGTCGCCGGGTCCTCGCTCGCCACGGGGCATCCCTTCGCCGCCACCGGTGCGCGGATCGTCGCCACCCTGGCGAAGCTGCTGGCCGAACGCGGTACCCCCGGCCGCGGGCTCATCTCCGTCTGCGCGGCGGGCGGGCAGGGGGTGACCGCGATTCTGGAGCGGTAGCCGCGCCGCCACCTGTTCAGCCTGGTCCGGCCGTCCGCGGTACTGCAGTACTGCGGTACCGCAGTGCCGCGGTACTCAGTGCGGACCGGATGCCGGACAGACGGATCCCCCGACCATCGCCCGACAAGGAGCCGCCACCCCATGTCCCCCGTCGCCCCTCAGCCAGCCCTCGTCGAACCCCATCTGCGCCACCTCGACGGCGTCGTCCGCGAAGTCTCCGTGCCGCCCTTCGCCGCCACCGTCGGCAGCGGGTCCCTCGCCGACATCCCCTTCGACAACGCCCGCGAGGCCCCCGCCGAAGCCGTGCTCTCCCGCAAGGGCGACGACGGGCGGTGGCGGGACGTGACGGCCGCGGAGTTCGCCGAGGAAGTCCTCGCCGTCGCCAAGGGGTTGATCGCCGAAGGGCTCGCCCCGGGGGACCGGCTCGCCATCATGGCGCGTACGACGTACGAGTGGACGCTGCTCGACTTCGCGGGCTGGGCGGCCGGGCTCGTCACCGTGCCCGTGTATCCGACCTCCTCCGCCTATCAGACCCGGTGGATCCTCCAGGACTCGGGAGCCGTCGCGCTCGCCGTCGAGACCGTCGCGCTGGCCGCTTCGCTCGGGCCCGAGCGGGACCGGATGCCCGACCTGGAGCATCTGTGGTCCTTCGAGAAGGGCGACGTGCGGAGGCTCGCCGAGACGGGGCGCAACGGAGATGTCTCCGATGCCGAAGTCGCGGGGAGGCGTGCCGAGTTGGGGCCCGATTCCGTTGCCACGCTCATCTACACCTCCGGCACCACCGGGCGGCCCAAGGGCTGCGTCCTGACCCACGGCAACTTCTTCGCCGAAGTCGACAACGCCATTGAACTGCTTCATCCCGTCTTCAAGTCCGTCAGCAAGGCGCCCGCGTCCACGCTGCTCTTCCTGCCGCTGTCCCACGTCTTCGGGCGCATGGTCGCCATCGGCTGTCTGCGCGCGCGGGTGCGGCTGGGACACGCGCCCAGCATCCGGACCGAGGATCTGCTGGGGGACCTGGCAGGCTTCCGGCCGACCTTCCTGCTCGCCATCCCCTATGTCCTTGAGAAGGTCTTCAACACCGGGCGCGCCACCGCCGAGAAGATGGGCCGCGCCTCCTCCTTCGACCGCGCCGCCCGCATCGCCGTCCGCTACGGCGAGGCGGTCGAGGCGCGGCAGCACGGCACAGGACCCGGTCCGGCGTTCGGGCTCCGGTTGGCCCGCGCGCTGTACGACCCGCTGGTCTACCGGCGGATCCGCGCGGCCCTCGGCGGCAAGGTCCGGTACGCGATCTGCGGCGGTTCACCGCTCGGGCGCCGCCTCGCCGCGTTCTACGCGGGCGCGGGCATCGAGATCTTCGAGGGCTACGGACTGACCGAGACGACCGCCGCCGCGACCGTGACACCGCCCCTGAAGCCGCGGCTCGGCACGGTGGGCTGGCCGCTGCCCGGTACGCGCGTGCGGATCGCGGACGACGGTGAGGTGCTGCTCGCCGGAGGGCAGGTCTTCGGCGGGTACTGGGACGGGCAGGCGGGCCGTGTGGTGCCCGCGAAGGGGGAGTGGTTCGCGACCGGGGACATCGGTGCCCTCGACGCCGACGGATACCTCTCCATCACCGGGCGCAAGAAGGACATCCTCATCACCACCGGCGGCAAGAACGTGGCCCCGGCCCCGCTGGAGGACTGGCTGCGCGCCCACCCCCTGGTCGGCCAGTGCATGGTGGTCGGCGACGACCGGCCCTACATCACCGCCCTGCTCACGCTGGAGGCGGACGGCATCGCGCACTGGTGCCGGATGAAGAAGAAGGCGCACACGGGCCCCGGTCTCGTGGACGACGCCGACCTGCGCGAGACGCTGCAGCGCGCCGTCGACGAGGCGAACAAGCTCGTGTCGCGGGCCGAGTCCATCCGGCGGTTCGCCGTGCTGCCCGTGGACTTCACGGAGGAGAGCGGCCATCTGACCCCGTCCCTGAAGCTGAAGCGGGACGCCATCGAGCGGGACTTCGCGGAGGAGATCGAGGGTCTGTACGGACACGCACGGTAGCGGTTGTCACTCGCTGTCACCTGGACGGGCGGGGCCGCTGCCCCGCGCTTAGGGTGATCGAGGGGCAGACCCCAGACCCCGGGAGGTTGCCGTGCGCAGAGCTGCCGCAGTCGCCGGCGTGACCGCGCTGGCCGTCATGGGGACAGGGGCCTGGTTGCCGGGCGTGAGCGCGGCGGCTTCGCCCTCGTCGCCTTCGTCGTCATCTTCTTCACCCTCGCCTTCGCCCTCGTCCTCGTCCCCCGATCTCTCCCGCTTCTACACGCAGAAGATCAAGTGGGGCGCCTGTGAGGGTGACGGGGCGGGTCTCATGTCCGATTCCGACGCCACGGCCGTCCCCAAGGACAAGAACGTCCAGTGCGGCAAGATCACGGTCCCTCTCGACTACGCGAAACCGTCGCGCGGCAAGGTCGAGGTGGCCATGATCCGCATCAAGTCCAGCGGCAAGGCGCGCGGTTCGCTCCTGCTGAACTTCGGCGGGCCCGGCGGCGCCGGGGTGTCCGGGCTGCTCCATGCGCAGAAGGAGTTCGAGTATCTCGGCAAGGGGTACGACGTGGTCTCCTTCGATCCCCGTGGCGTGGGCGAGAGTTCGCCCGTCAGCTGCGGGGAGGCCGGTGCGCAGGAGCCGGAGATGGAGGGGGAATCCGACGACCCCGCTGACGTGCTCGACGAGATGCGCAAGATCAACGAGCAGTGCGAGAAGGAGTCGGGGCCCGTCCTTCCGTACGTCGGGACCGTCAACGTCTCGCGCGACATGGACGTCATGCGGCAGGTGCTCGGCGACAAGAAGCTCAACTACCTGGGCTTCTCCTACGGGACGCGGCTCGGCGCCGTGTACACCGCCCAGTTCCCGAAGAAGGTCGGGCGGATGGTCCTGGACGGTGTGGACACGCTGACCGAGGACGTCGAGGAACAGGCCCTGGTCAGCGCGGAGGGGCGGCAGACCGCCCTCGACAACTTCATCAAGTGGTGCACGGGCAACGCGGGTTGTGTTCTCGGAACCGACTCGCGTGCCGCCCGCGACAACATGGGTGAGCTGATCAAGGGGCTCGACACCTACCCGCTCCAGTCCTCCGACGGCGCGGAGTTCACCGGCCAGGACGTCGTGGCCGTACTCGGCCAGGCGCTCTACAGCAGGCAGTCGTGGCCCGCGCTCTCGCAGGCGCTCGGCGCGCTGCTGGCGGACGGGGATCCCAGGGCGCTGCTGCGGATGAGCGGGTCGCTGGCCCAGCAGACTTCCGGCGGCGGAGGCGGAGGCGGCGGAGGCGGCGGCGGCGCGCAGGCGGGTCTGGCGGGCGTGGTGGGCCGGGCGCCCGAGGATATTCCCGCCGACAACATGGCTGCCGCGCTCATGGCCGTGAACTGCGCGGACGACCCGGACCGGCCCGACGCCGACAGCATAGAGAAGGAAGTCGCCAAGCTTCAGGAGGAGTTCGAGTCGACGTCGGCGATCTTCGGGCGTTCGATGCTGATGCCGGTGCTCTTCTGCTTCGGGCGGCCCGCCGGTACGGACTACATCCGCGATGACGTACGCGACGTGAAGAGCCCCGACTTCCTGCTCGTCGGCACCCGGGGCGACCCCGCCACGCCGTACCGCTGGACCCAGGAGACCGCCGAGCGGCTCGGGTCCGCCGCCGTCGTGCTCGACAACAAGGGTGACGGGCACACCGGTTACGCCGGGTCGAAGTGCGTGCGGGACAAGGTGGACGGATTCCTGCTGTACGGGGAGATGCCCGCGAACGGGAGTTCGTGCGGGGTGGACGAGGAGGAGTAGCGGCGGCTTGTCCGTACGTACGTCGACGTCAGCGGGTGGTGCGGGACGCCGGGTCCAGGCGCAGCATCGCTTCCTCGTCCGCGCTGCCCGGCTCGGCCTGGTAGACCACCAGGCGCTGGCCGTCCGTCCTCGCCAGCTTCATCACCTCGTACGTGAGCGTCATCGCGCCCACCTTCGGGTGGTCGAAGGACTTGGTGCCGCCGCCGCGCTCCTTGACTTCGTAGCGCTCCCAGAGGCGGGCGAAGTCCGTTGATTTGAGGAGGAGTTCGCCGACCAGGGCGGCCAGCTGGGGCGAGTCCACGTCGACGCCGCCGACCGCGCGCAGGTGCGCGACGGACTTGGCCACGGTCTCCTCCCAGGGCTGGTAGAGCACGCGGCCCACGGGGTGGAGGAACAGATAGCGCGTGACGTTGCGCTTCTCGGCGGGCCAGTCCCACAGGCCCGGCAGGAGGCGGCGTCCTGCCGGGTTGGCGGCCAGCATGTAGCTGTGGCGGCTGACCACGTACGCGGGTGAGGGGCTGAGGTTCTCCAGCATGCGCTGGATGCTGGGGCGGACGGTGTCCCCGGGGGTGGGGTGCGGTTCCGTGAGGCGGCCCGATGCCAGCTCGGCCAGGTCGTGCAGGCGCTCGTGGGCGTCGCCGCTGAGGCGCAGGGCGCGGGCCAGGGCGTCTATGACGGAGGTGGAGGGGTTCGTCTCGCGGCCCCGCTCCAGGCGGGTGTAGTAGTCGACGCTGACTCCCGCGAGGGTGGCGAGTTCCTCGCGGCGGAGGCCGGGGGTGCGGCGCAGGCCTGTCCCTTGCGGGAGGCCGGCGTCCGCGGGGCTCACCTGTGCGCGCCTTGCCCGTAGGTATCTGCCCAGTTCCGTGCCTGTGCCCTCTGCTTTCGCCATCCGTCCATTGTCCCCGGTGGGGGCGGGGTGTGGGGGGCCGTGTCAGGGCCAGGAACGGTGCGGTCTGCCTGGGCGGCGGGGCTGGGCGGAGTCTTGGGTTGCCGCCGGTTGCGCTGTGCTCCGTGGCTCTGGTTGCCCCAAGGACCTCTCCCACCCACCCGCCCGATCACCCCGCAGTGCCTCCTTGCCGAACAGGCCTTTCCCGCCCACCCGCCCGTTTGCCCCGCAGTGCCTCCTTGCCGAACAGGCCTTTCCCGCCCACCCGCCCGATCACCCCGTAGTGCCTCCTTGCCGAACAGGCCTTTCCCGCCCGCCCGTCCGATCACCCCGCAGTGCCTTCTCGTCGAACAGGCCTTTCCCGTCCGCCCCCCCCGAATCTCAGGAGTCGTCCTGTGACCCAGACCGCCATCGCACCCACGGCCTCTCCCCTCGCGCCCACCACCCCCCACCGCTCCCCGACCCTCGCCCCCCTCCTCGCCTCCCTCCTCGGTTTCACCGTCATCACCGTCGACGTGTCCGCCGTGAACATCGCCCTGCCCGCCATCCGCACCTCCCTGCACGGCGGCATGGCAGGGCTGCAGTGGGTCGTGGACGCGTACACGCTGATGTTCGCCGCCCTCATGCTCTCCGCGGGGGCCCTCGCCGACCGGGCGGGGGCTCGGCGCGCGTACGCCTGGGGTGTTGCCCTCTTCACCCTCGCCTCGCTCGCCTGCGCCCTCGCCCCCGGCATCGGCGCGCTCATCGCCGCCCGCGTGGCGCAGGGCGGGGCCGCGGCCGTCGTCATGCCCGCCTCGCTCGCGCTGATCCGGCAGGCGTACGACGATCCGCGCCGTCGTGCCCGCGCCATCGCGCTGTGGACGGTCGGCGGTTCGGTGGCCATGGCGGCCGGGCCCGTACTCGGCGGCGTACTCACCGAGGCGGCGGGCTGGCGTGCCGTCTTCCTCCTCAACTTGCCGATAGGGGCCGTGATCCTGGCCCTCCTCGCCCGCACCGCTCCCTCCGCGCGGCGCCCCGCGCCCATCGACATCGCCGGTCAGGCCACCGCCGTACTCGCCCTCGCCGGGCTCGCGTTCGCCGTCATCGAGGGCGGGCACCTGGGGTGGACGAGCGCGCCGGTGCTCGGCGCCGCCGCCCTCGCCGTCGCGGCGGGCTTCGGCTTCCACGCCGCCGAGAAGCGGCACCGCGCGCCCATGGTCCCGCTGGGCCTGCTGCGGGAGCGGAAGGTCAGCGTCTCGCTGGCGATCGGCTTCGCCGTCAACGCGGGCTTCTACGGGATCGTCTTCCTGCTCGGCCTCTACTTCCAGCAGTTGCGCGGGATGTCGGCGATCGCGGCAGGCCTGATGTTCGTGCCCCTCGCGGTCATCATCACGTCGACGAACCTCGTCTCGCCGCGCATGGCCGAGCGCATCGGGCGCCGCCGGGTCATCGTCGCGGGCCAGGCGGTGCTCGCGCTCGCCATGTTCGTCCTCCTCCCGCTGACCGCGGACACCCCGCTCTGGCTGGTCCTCGTCCTGCTCGTCCCCACCGGCATGGGCGGCGCGTTCGCGGTCCCCGCGCTGACCGCCCTGCTGATGGACGCCGTACCGGCCGACCGCGCGGGCACGGCGTCCGGCCTGCTCAACGCCCTGCGTCAGACGGGCGGCGCGATGGCGGTGGCGCTGTTCGGCGCGCTCCTGGCGTCCGAGGGCGGGACGGGCTTCTCGGTCGCGGGGATGCGCGAGGCGCTCCTCGCGGTGGGCCTGCTGCTGTGCCTCACGACTGCGCTCGCGGCGTGGCTGCTGCCGAGGGACGGGCGCTGAGTCCTGCCGGAGCCTGAGCGGGGCGAGCCCGCGTCTCACGTCTGCGAGGAAAGCCGCTAGGTGCGGAGCCCTTCGCCCGATTACGGTTCCCCGCATGCGCCGACAAGCCGAACCAGAGCCCCTCACTCCCGGCCCCGTCACGGCCGATGACCTCGACCAGGCGGTCCAGCTCGCCCTCGCCACCCTCCGGGAAGCACCCCCGGCCGCCTGGGAAGGCAAGGCGGGCACGCTGGAGTGGGACTGCTGGGAGACGGTCGAGCACCTCGCCGACGACCTCTTCGCGTACGCGGCCCAACTCGGCCCCCGGCAGCCGCCGTTGACGGACGAGGTCCCCTTCATCTGGGAGCCGCGCAGGCCGGGCGGCCCGGCCAACGCCATCCACGCGGACCGCTCGGCGGGCCCGGCAGGTCTCCTCCAGGTCCTGGAGTCGAGCGGCGCGCTGCTGATCGCCATGGTGCGCACGGCCCCGCCGACGACCCGGGCGTACCACGGCTTCGGGGTCTCCGACCCGGAGGGCTTCGCGGCGATGGGGATCGTGGAAACCCTGGTTCACACTTACGACTTGGCGGCGGGACTCGGGCTGAAGTGGGCCCCGCCCGCCGACGTGTGCGCCCGGGTCCTCCACCGCCTGTTCCCGGACGCCCCTTCGGGCTCGGGCGCGGAACCGTGGCCGACGCTGCTGTGGGCCACCGGGCGCGGGGAGCTGGCGGGGCGGGACCCGCTCACGTCGTGGCGCTGGTACGGGGAGCCGCGACGCTGAGCCCGAGTTGCCGGGAGTGCGGGCTCAGGCCTTCTCGAGGATCGTCTTCAGCTCCGACAGCATCATCGTCCAGCCGCCACTGACGCCCTCCAGCATCTTGGAGTCGGCCGAGGTGAAGCCGTCGTGCGTGATGGTCAGTTTGACGCCAAGCTCCGGCTCCTCGGCGGGCTCGATGTCGAAGGTGACCTTCGAGCGCTCCTTGGCCGCCTCGGCGAACTCCTCGTCGCCCATGCCGAACATCTCCTGGTGCATCGGCTGCAGCGTGTGCCAGGTGTAGGCGAGCCGCCTGCCGGGCTCCGACTCGGTGACGACCTGGCCCAGGTCCTGCGGCTCGCCGCCGTCCTCGACCGGCCACAGCACCTTCGAGCCGACCTTCCAGTCGGAGGAGGGCGCCCAGCCGCCGTGGTACTGCTTCAGGAACTCCGGGCTGGTCAGACCCTCCCAGAGCTTCTCGGGCGTGGTGTGGATGTAGATCGTGTAGACGTACTCGGGCTTGCTCATCGCCGTTCCTTCCAGGGCGTGCTTCAGATTGCCGAGCGCGGCCATCCGGCCCCGCTCGTACTGGTCTATCCAGCGGTCGGCAATGTCGTGGATGGGTACGGGGTTGAGGTAGTGCAGCCTCTCCCGGCCGTGCCGGACCGCCGTGACCAGGCCCGCGCCCTCCAGCACCGCCAGGTGCTTGGACACCGCCTGCCTGGACATCTCGAGCCCCGCGCACAGCTCGCGCAGACTCTGCCCGGCCCGCTCGTTCAGCCGGTCGAGCAGCTGCCGCCGGCTCGCGTCCGCGAGTGCCTTGAACACCTCGTCCATGTCATCCAACCCCCTCCCTCTCAAATTGGCAACCATTTGGTTGCATGTCAAGTCGGCCAGTCCTCGGAGGCGGCGGTGCGAAGGCTCCGGCGTACGGTGAAGACATGGAGGCCCTGCCCGTTCCCGTGGCCGAGGCGCCGGTCATGTTCGGCATGCCGATGCCGCCGGGGGAGCTGCTGCCGTGGAGCTGGGCGGCCGAGCGTCTTGCCGCGGCCCGCACGTACTGGATCGCCACGACACGCCCCGACGGCCGACCCCACACGCGCCCCGTCTGGGGCGTCTGGCTGGAGGACGGCCTGTGGTTCAGCACGGGCTCCGTCGCCCGTCACAACCTGCCCGGCAACCCGGAGATCACCGTGCACCTGGACGACGGCGACCGGCCGGTGATCGTCGAGGGAACGGGGGAGCCGGTCGTGGGGGTGCGGGCACTGTCGCGGTTCGTCACCGCGTACAACCCCAAGTACGAGTGGGACGTCGCCGCGACCGAGGAGGGCGTCCAGGACGGCTCCGGCGCCGCGGGACCCGTCTTCCGGGTCCGGCCGCGGCTGGTCTTCGGGTGGGACTCGGACATGCGGGCGCCTACGCGGTGGCGGTTCCCTGAGCGTGGGCGATAGAGGCGGCCCAAGTGGTGGGCGTGACGCTCGCCTGCGCGGAGTCGACGCGCACGCTGCGCATCGAGGTGTCGGACGCCCGCTCGTGGAGGCGGCGGCGTGGGGCGTCACGGAGCGGCGGATCGGCAAGACGGTCTGGGCCGAGCTTCGAGCCCCGAGGCCCGAGCACCGGACCCGGTGGACGTCGCCGCGTACGCGGACGCGGCGCGGGTGGCGGCGGGGTTGGCGCCCAGGGGGCGAGGGTGAGTCTCGATCCGCAGGGAGTGGCGCCGCGTCGCGCCCGACCGGACCGGGCACAGGATGTCGGGTCCGGCAGGGTGGTTCCTTCCTAACGTGAGTGACGAAAGGGAAGGAGATCCGGGTGCTGGAGCGGTTGAACCTGGCCATGGAGCACATCGAGGCTCGCCTCGATCAGCAGATCGACGTGGCCGATCTGGCGCGGACGGCGGTGACGTCGGAGTACCACTTCCGGCGGCTGTTCTCCGCGCTGGCGGGGATGCCGCTGTCGGAGTACATCCGGCGCAGGCGGCTGACCGTCGCGGGAGCCGAGGTGCTGGCCGGGGAGCGGACGCTCCTCGAAGTGGCCGTGCGCTACGGCTACTCGTCGGGCGAGGCGTTCGCGCGGGCGTTCCGCGGCATGCACGGGGTCGGACCCGGTGAGGCCAGGCGGAGCGGCGCGAGTCTGCAGTCCCAGCCACGGATGTCCTTCCGCCTCGTTGTCGAAGGGAGCAGCAGCATGCGGTACAAGGTCGTGGACAAGGACGAGTTCCGGGTCGTGGGAAGGAAGGCGCGGGTCCCGCTCGTGCACGAAGGCGTGAACCCGGACATCGCCGCGTTCATCCGAGGGCTCGGCCGGGAGACGCTGCAGCGCATCGAGAGCCTGTCCGACCAGGAGCCGGAGGGGATCATCTCGGTGAGCGACAAGCTCGAGGAGAGCCGCGCCGAGGGGACCGAACTCGACTACTGGCACGGTGTGGTGAGCAGTGCCGCGGTGCCGGACGACATGGACGCGCTCACCGTCGCGCCGGGGAGCTGGGCCGTGTTCGAGAGCTCGGGGCCGTTTCCGCAGACGCTTCAGTACATGTGGCGGGACGTGTTCACGCAGTGGTTCCCGTCGAATCCGTACCGGAGCAGGCCGGGGCCCGAGATCCTGCGGACCCGCCTGTCGGACGACGGGACGCAGGCGGACGCGGCGCTGTGGATCCCGGTGGAGCGGACGGCCGACTGAGCGGTGGCGCGCGGCGGGCTCCCGAAGCCGCCGCGCGCCGTCGGCCCTCGGCGCCGGTCAGCAGTTCCCCCGCGCCGGTTTCCCCGCGAACCGCTCCGCCAGCCAGTGCGCCGCCAGCGGTGACTGCGTGATGACCCCCGAGACGTGCTCGCCCAGCGGGACCGTGTGCCACTCCACGTTCGCGCCCTTGGCGCACCAGTCCTTGCGGACCTGCTTGCCCACCCCGTACGGGATCAACTCGTCGGTGATCACGTGGTACTGGTACACCGGCGCGTCCGGGGCCCGCGTGCCGACCTGCGACTCGCGCAGGCGCTGCTGCCAGTCGGGCTGGTCGAGGGGGTTCTTCACCGTCATGTCGTCGATCTTCTTGAAGGCGCCGAGCACCGCGCCGTCCGCCACGCAGCTGTTGCGCAGGGCGCCGATCAGCTTCTTGCCCGCCGGGTTCAGGTAGGACTCCAGGTTCAGCTCGGGGAAGGCCGCGTTCTGGCCGACGGCGGCCATGAAGATGAGGCCGGAGCCGTACGAGCCGTCGTTGAAGTCCGCCACCTTCATCAGGTCACCGGGGACGCCGCCGGTCGCCGTGCCCTTGACTTTCAGGTCGGGGGCGTACGAACCGTGCAGCTCGGCCGCCCAGCTGGAGGCCTGCCCGCCCTGGGAGTAGCCCATGATGCCGACCGGGGTGTCATCGCCGAGCCCCGCCTCCGGGAGGCGGATCGCGGCGCGGGCGGCGTCGAGCATGGCCTGCCCCTCGGCCCTGCCGACCGTGTAGGTGTGGTCGCCGGGGGTGCCGAGGCCCTCGTAGTCGGTCACGGCCACCGCCCAGCCGCGCAGGGTGAGCTGCTGGATGAGATTGGCTTCGAGAGTCGTCCCCTTGGGGAAACCGGCGCTCGGGGCGCAGTGGTCACCCATGCCGATCGTTCCGACGGCGTACGTGATGAGGGGGCGGGGGCCCTTCCTGCCGTCCTGCGGCACGATGACCGTGCCGGAGACGGTGTTCGGCTCGCCCTTCGCCGTCGTCGAGCGGTAGTTGACCTTCCAGGCCTTGGTGTTCGTCGGCTGGCCCGGCAGCGGATGGAAGCTGCTCGGTGCGGAGCTGACGATGTCGCCGGGGGCGTCGGCGCCCGCCGCCGGGGCGGCCTGCGCCGTCACCGGGCTGACGACCGACAGGCCGAGCGCGGCCACCACGGCCAGAGCTCTTGCGCTGGTACGTACGTGCATGCGGCTCTCCCAACTGTCCACAGAGGCAGGGGTGTTCATTCTGCGTGCGCCGTGCAGGCGTTGACGGTAGTGACGCGGGAGCAGGTTTCGCGCTGACGGGACCGCTCAGCTTTGTTGACTCTGTGTCTCTGACACCGTTCCGGCGCTACGTTCAAGGGGGGAGTCTTCGGGTGTACCGGGTGTGCCGGGTCTACCGGGTGTACGAGGAGGGGTGGGGGGATGCTCGACAGCACGATGACGGCGTTGGCCGCGGCGGGGGGTCTGGCCGTGGCGCGGGCCGCGGGTACGGACGCGTGGGCCGGGATCAGGCAGGCCGTGGCCCGGTGGTTCGGGCGCGGCGACGAGGAGCGGGAGCGGGCGGAGCTTGCGCGGCTTGACCAGACGGCGGTGGCGCTGACCGGGCCGGGAGGTGATGCGGCTCTGCGGGCCCGCATCGACGAAGAGGTCTCGTGGCGTACGCGCTTCGAGATGCTCCTGGAGTCCCTTGACGAGGCGCGGCGCCGCGAGGCGGTGGCCCAGCTGCAGGCGCTCGTCGAGGGGCACGGAGCCGCACCTGACATCGGCGGGATCTCGGTCGCGGGGCCCGGCGCGACCTCCGTGGTCGGGTCGTACGAGAGCCATGGCGCGACGATCAACATCAGCGAGGTGCACGGGGGGCTGTGGCAGGGAGCCCCCGGGGGCCCTACGCCGCCGGCTCCGCCCCAGGGCTGAGCGGACCGGCTGCCGCAGGCCCGCCCGGAGGGGAGTGGCCGCACCTCGTCGGCGTGCTGCCCCAGGAGGCGCACTGCTTCCAGGGGCGTGCCGTCGGCGGGCTTCTCGCCCGGGAGATGGCCGCCGGGGGAACCGCCGTGCTCGGCCAGGTGCTGGCCGGTACCGGCGGTGTCGGCAAGACCCAGCTGGCGGCGCGGTACGCGCGTGACCTGCGGGACAGCGGTGAGATCGACCTGCTCCTGTGGGTCACCGCCGTCAACCGCGAGGCCGTCGTCACCGCGTACGCCCAGGCGGCCGAGGAGTGGCTCGGCCTGGCCCGCGCGGACTCCGAGCAGGCCGCGGCCCGGTTCCTGGCCTGGCTCGAACCGCGCCCGGCCGGCGGCCCGAGCTGGCTGATCGTCCTGGACGACCTGGCCGACCCGGTGGACCTCCTCGCGGACCCCGCCCTGCGCAGGGGCGGCCTGTGGCCTCCGGCGAGCCCGAGGGGCCGCACGCTGATCACGACGCGACGCAGGGACGCGGTCCTGACGGGCCACGGCCGCCGGAGCATCGAGGTGGGGCTCTTCGCGAGGGAGGAGTCGGTCAACTACCTGATGCGGGTGCTGGATGCGGGGCATGAGGGGGCGGGCGGGGGCACGGGGGCGGGGCGCGGTGGTGCGGGGATCGGTGATGTGGGGTGTGGGGCTGCCGGGGACGGTGGGGCGGGGATCGGTTTGGCGGGGCGCGGTGTTGCTGGGCACGGTGGTGCGGGGGACGGTGATGCGGGGTGGGGGGCTGCCGGGCGCGGTGATGTGGGGATCGGTGGTGCGGGGCGAGAGGCTGCCGGGGACGGTGATGCGGGGATCGGTGATGTGGGGTGGGGGGATGCGGGGCACGGTGGCGCGGGGATCGGTTCGGCAGGGCGCGGCTATGCGGGGCGAGGAGCTGCCGGGCGCGGTGATGCGGGGATCGGTGGTGCGGGGCGAGGGGCTGCCGGGCGCGGTGATGCCGGGATCGGTGATGTGGGGCGGGGGGTTGCCGGGGACGGTGATGTGGGGGTCGGTGATTTGGGGTGGGATGACGCCGGGACTGGGGCTGCCCTGCCCGGCGATGTCGGGTCGGGCAGGGCCGGGCGGGACGGCCGCGCGTGTGCCGGTGTGAGGCAGGGCTCCGGCTGCCCCGGTCGTCATGATCCGGCCGGCTGCGTGGCCCGGCTCGCCGGTGATCTGGGGGATCTGCCGCTCGCCCTCTCCCAGGCCGCCGCCTATCTGTTGGAGGCCCGGGACGTTTCCTGCGCCGAGTACCGGCGGCAACTGCGGGTCCGTAGCCGTGAGTTGGAGCGTCTCTTTCCCGAGCGTGGCATGCTGCCCGACACCCAGACCGCCACCATCACCGCCACGTGGTCCCTCTCCGTCGAGCGCGCCGACGCCATGCGGCCCCGCGGTCTCGCCCGGCCCATGCTCGCCCTCATCGCGCTGCTCGACCCGAACGGCATCCCGGCGGCCGTCCTCACCAGCCCGCCCGCCCTCGCCCACCTCGCAGCGCACCGCACCCCGCACACCCCGGAGCCCGTGACCGCGGAGGACGCCGTCGGAGCGCTGCGCGCCCTGCACCGCCTGAGCCTGATCGACCACACGCCCGGCGTCCCGCACCAGGCCGTCCGCGTGCACCAGCTCATCCAGCGCACCTTCCGCGAATCCCTGCCGCCCGGCGCCCTGGAGGAGGCCGCCGTCGTGGCCGCCGACGCGCTCGTCGCCGCCTGGCCCGACGTGGAGCGCGACACCGCGCTCGCCCAGGTGCTCCGGGCCAACGCCGACGCCGTACGACGGGTGGCCGAGCCCGCCCTGTGGCGGTCCGGCATCCACCCCGTGCTCCTACTCGCCGGGGACAGTGTCCAGGAGAGCGGCCAGGTCACCGCCGCCCTCGTCTACTTCGGCACCCTCGGGCGGCTGGCCCACGACCGGCTCGGCCCCGACCACCGCCAGACCCTGCGCATCCGGCTCCAGCTCGCCGACCTGCGCGGCATGGCGGGCTACCCGGACGAGGCGCTCACCGGACTCCAGGAGGCCCTGGTCGACTGCGAGCGGGTCCTGGGTCCCTACGACCGCGACACCCTGCGCGCCCGGCACGAACTCGCCCACGCGCACGGCCTCGTGGGGGATGTCGCGGGCGCGCTCGCCAGCCTGGAGCAGATCCTCGTGGTCCGGCAGTGGGTCCTCGGCGACGACCACCCCGAGACCCTCGACACCCGCGGCTCGCTCGCCCTGTGGTGGGGCGACGCGGGGGACACGGCGGGCGCCATCGCCGCCCTTGAGCAGCTCATCGTCGACCGCGAGCGCGTGCTCGGCCGCGACCACCCCGACCTCTTCCGGGCCCGCCACAACCTCGCCCTCTACCGGGGCGAGGAAGGGGACAAGAGGGGAGCCGTGGCTGCGTACCGGCAGCTGCTCGCCGACCGGGTCCGCGTCCTTGGCCCCGACCACGCCGAGACGCTCGGCACCCGCCGCGAACTGGCCTACTGGCAGCGGGACTCCGGCGACGTGACCACCGCCCTGGTCACCTTCGAGCTGCTCGTGTCCGACATGGACCGCGTCCTGGGCGCCAACCACCTCGACACCCTCACCACGCGCCGAAGCCTCGGCTACACGTGGGGCGTCGCGGGGGACACGGCGGGCTCCGTCATCGCCTACCGGCAGGTCCTCGCCGACCTGCGGCGCGTCCTCGGCCCCGACCACGCGGAGACCCTGGCGACGGCTGCCGTGCTCGTCGGCGGCCTCGTCGACCGGGGACGCCAGCACCTCAGCGGCGGAAGCCCGCAGTTCCGGTACGCCAACCGGAACCTCGCCGGGCCCTCCGTCTGGCACGCGCAGGCCCTGGCCTGTTTCGAGGAGGCCCGCGCCCTCGCCGACCCCGAGGAGTCCCCCGGCGTCCACGGCGGCATCCTCCAGGACATCGCGGACACCTACCGTGGCGCCGGGCAGCTGGAGGAGGCGGTCGATCACTACCAGCAGTCCATCGCGTACCGCCGCCGCGCCGACCAGCCGGGCGAGCTCGTCGGGACCATGAACGCCCTCGCCAACTGCCTGGTGGTAATGGGTGAGTTGGCCGAGGCCGCCGCCGTGCTGCGGCAGATCACGGGCGAGCTCCTGAGGTTCCCGGAATCCGCCGGGCGGGCCGCCTACCTCCACAACGTGGGCCTCACCTATGAGGAGTTGGGGGAGAAGGGTGTGGAGGGCGCCTACGTGGAGGCGGTGACCGTGTACCAGGCCGTGCTCGCTCTGGTGGACCCCGAGACCGACCCCGGTTCGTACGCGGCGGCGCTGAAGGACATGGGTGACGCACTGGCGGCCCAGGGACAGCTGGAGCAGTCGCACGTCGCGTACTCCCACCGGTGGGGGACACCGGCGGAGGATCACCCCCAGCCCGGCCCGGACCCTGTCTCCGCCCCTGTCCCTGCCCCTGCCCCCGACCCCGACTCGGCCTCCGGCACCCACGATTCGTCGTAGGGATGCGCCACCCGATAGGACCCCGGAGTCGTCCCCGTCCACCGCCGGAACGCCCGGTGGAAGGCCGTGTCCTCGGAGAACCCGAGTCGCGCGGCGAGCTCGGCTATCGGCTCGCTCCCCTCCGTGAGCCCCGCGATCGCCGCGTCGCGCCGCACGGCGTCCTTCAACTGCTGGTACGAGGTGGACTCCTGGGCAAGACGCCGCCGCAGCGTCGCGGGGCTCACCGCCAGGCGGGCGGCGATCTCGCCGAGCGAGGGCAGCCGGGGAGAGGTGCGCAGCGCGCGGGCGAGGGCGCGCCGCACCTGCTCGGCGACCGTCGTCCCGTACTCGCGCCGCGACAGGAGGTCGAACGGAGCCCGCTCCAGCATCCCCTCCAGTGCGGACTCGTCCCGGATCAGCGGGGCGGACAGCCAGTGCTCGTCGAAACCGGCGCCGGTACGGGCCGCGCCGAAGCGGACCGGGCAGCCGAAGAGGAGTCCGTACTCGTCCTTGTGCGGGGGCGGCGGATGCCCGAACTCGGCCCAGTGGAGCGGGATGCGGCGTCCGATCAGCCAGCTGCACAGCCGGTGCCAGATGATGACGAGGCACTCGGCGAGGAAGTAGTCGTGTTCGAGGTCGTTGCGTACGGCGAAGACGGCGCTGCCGGTGTCGCGGTGCTCAAGGGTGAGGTCGGGGCCGCCGGGAAAGAGGCCGTAGAAGGTGACGCCGCGCTCCACGGCGGCGCCGAGATCGCGGCAGCCGAGGGACGCGTGGCACATCATCGCGAAGGTGCCGGGCCTGCTGACGGCCGCGCCGAGGCCGAGGAACTCGTCGCCGGTGGCGCGGTACAGCTCCCGGAAGAGGCGGGCGAACTGGACCTCGGTGATGCGGGCCCGGTCGTCGCCGAGGAGGAGCGGGGGGATCTGGGCGGTGCGGAGCAGCGGGACGGTGTCGATTCCCTGGCGTTCGGCGCCGTGCAGCATGGCGCGGACGTGGTGGACGGTGATGGTCCTGCTGGGCATGGGGTTTCCTTCCCCCGTCGCGGCCCCACCCGAAACGGCCGGGGCCCGACGCGGCCCGTGGCGAAAAGGCCGGAGCGGCCGGGGATGTGCACCTCCCCGGCCGCTCCGCCCCGTCCCGCCGTCAGACGCCGGACAGGCCCGCGAGCACCCCGAATCCGACGGGCAGCAGGAAGGCGATGCGCCCGTACTCGGGCCGCCCCTTGTCCGCCCGGCGCAGGAACGTGGCGAACCCCGCGGTGACGATGCCGAACGTCACCGCGTACAGCAGGGTGTCCGTGGTCGACATCCCGCCCCAGCCGTCGGAGAGCAGCGCGGTGAGTGTCATCGCGCCCCCGAACAGCGCGGCACCGGCCAGCGCGTCATCGCCGGTGAACACCAGCGGTGCCGTGCTGCCGTGCCGCTCCTTGCGCCAGACCTGGAAGACCAGGACGGCGACAAGGACGATCTCGGCGGCCACGGCCAGCATGAACGAAGCCTTGAAGGTGGTCTCCATGAGTCAAGGCCTCCTCTCGTATCTCGGCCGTTCGTATCCCGGCCGTTCGTATCTCGGCCCTTGAGCTGCGGCCTGCACTCAGCCGCAGGCGGTGGCGATGGTGGAGATGCCGGTGACCTCGCCGAAGATGGCGACGAGCAGCTTGATCCGCTCCTCCTTGTTGCCGGCCTGCACGATGAGCTTGGCGCCCTTGAGCACGCCGCCGAACTTGGTGGCCTTGGTGACGAGGAGGGCGTTGCCCGCGATGAAGGCGCCGATCGCGCCCACGCACTTGGTCACCTTCCAGGCGGTGTCCCAGCCGCGCAGCTGCACGCCCTGCGACTGCACGCCCTGCGCCTGTGCGCCCTGCGGTGCGAGCTGGGCGAGAGCCGCCTTCTGGGCCGCCTCGTCGCCCGGGTACATCGCCTCGACGAGCTGCTGGGTCGTCGGGTTCTGGGGAAGCGCCCCCAGTCGCTCCTCCAGACCCTCTTCGACGATCTGCGGCACGTCGGCGTCCTCGGTGACGGCGGTCAGCGCTTGCGCGGCGGCCTTGTGCTCGGCGGCACGGGCGTTGGCGGCCTCGGTGGCGGAGGCGATCGGTCCGGTCGCCGCGAGCGCGAGGGCCGCGGTGACGGAGAGCGCGGCGGTGCGCAGGACGTTTCTCGATATGGACATGTGTGTTCCCCTTTTTGTTCATCGCGTGGCGATGGCCGACACCGTTCGGTACCGCCCTGGTCAGGGGCGGTTGGGGCGTCGGGCTTGGGAGGGATACTGACGCCGGGGCCCCTGGCGCAACAAGGGTTTTGAGGATCTTCTGAGCAAGTGCGCCGCCGAGCTGAGCTCCGCGGCCAACTGCGCTGACGCTTCCCGTCATCCCGCGATGGCCCGCCAAGTCCCTAGCGTCGTGGCCATGCAGCCGACGGAGCGCCCCGAGACCCTGGCCGTCCTCACCGAGTGGGCGGCCGACCGCCACGGTAAGCTGCCCGCCCTGCGCTTCAAGTCCGAAGGCGGGGCGTGGGAGGAAGTCTCGTACGACCAACTACGCGCACACGTAAGGGCGTTCGGTGGAGAGCTGCTCGCGCTCGGCGTCCGTCCTGACGACCGCGTGGCGATCCTCGCCGAGACCCGCCCCGAGTGGACCTACGCGCACTTCGCCGTCTTCGCGGCGGGCGCGGTGGTCGTCCCCGTCTATCCGACGGCGGGCGACGAGGAGGTCGAGTGGGTCATCGGTGACTCCGCCGCCTCGGTGGTGATCTGTGAGAACGCCGCGCAGGCGGCGAAGATCGAGCGCCTGCGGCCGCGGCTGCCCGGCGTACGGCACGTGCTGCTGATGACGGACCGCGAGCCGCCCACCGAACAGGCAACGCCGGACGCCTTGTTGGACCGCGCCAGGACCCGCACCCCTGCCGACCTGGCCACCATCATCTACACCTCCGGCACGACAGGCCTGCCCAAGGGCTGCCTCCTCACCCACGCCAACCTGGGCGCGGTCCAGTCCGCGACGCTCCCGCTGATCGACGGCGGCCCAGGCGACTCGACGTACCTCTATCTGCCGCTGGCCCACCTCCTGGCCCAGCTCATCGAGTTCACGACCCTCGTCGAAGGCGGCGAACTCTGCTTCTACGGAGGGCGGATCGAGAACGTCGTCGCGGAGCTCGCGGAGGCCAGGCCCACGCATCTGCCGTCCGTGCCACGCCTGTTCGAGAAGGTGTACTCCGTGGTCCTCTCCCTGGCGGAGTCCCAGGACGGGGGCCGCGAACGCTTCGAGGAGGCGGTGCGCATCGGGGTGCTCGCGGCGGACGGCGCATTGCCGCCCGAACTGCGGGACGCGTACGAGGCTGCCGACAAGGCCCTGTACGGCCTGGTCCGGCAGGCGCTGGGAGGGCGCGTGCGGTGGGCGCTGACCGGCGGCGCCCCGATCGCGCCGCACGTCGTCGACTTCCTGCGGGCCTGCGGCATCGCGGTCTACGAGGGGTACGGGATGACGGAGTCGGCCGGTGTCATCAGCCTCAACCACCCCGGCGCGGTCCGGTACGGCACGGTCGGCCGCCCCGTCGAGGGCTGCGAGGTCCGCATCGCCGACGACGGGGAGGTGCTCGCCCGGGGCGAGATGGTCTTCCCCGGCTACCACGCGGACCCGGCCGCCACCCGCGACGCCCTGGACGACGATGGCTGGCTGCACACCGGCGACCTGGGCGCCGTCGACGCCGACGGCTACCTCAGCATCACCGGCCGCAAGAAGGACCTGATCATCACCTCCGGCGGCAAGAACCTCACTCCGTCCCTGAGCGAATTCGCGATCCAGCGCTCGCGGTTCGTGTCCCGCGCGGTGATGGTGGGCGACAACCGCCCCTACCCGGTGGCCCTGATCACGCTGGACGCGGAGGAGATCGGCGGCTGGGCGGGAAGGGAGGGCGTGGAGCTGACCGGGCCGCCGTCGCGGGATCCCCGGGTGCGCGCCCTGGTCCAGGAGGTGGTGGACGCGGCGAACGCGGAGGTCTCGCGCCCGGCCCGCATCCGTGAATTCGCCCTGTTGGACGAGGACTTCACGGTGGAGGGCGGGCTGCTCACACCGAGCCTGAAGGTGCGCAGGCGGGCGGTGGCGGAGCGGTATGCGGGGGTGGTGGCCGGTCTCTACGAGAAGGGGGAGCCGCCGTCGGCTACGCCACCCCCGCAAGACGCAGCAAGGCCGTAGTCGCCGCCGCGCCGACCACGACCACGGCGAAGGGAGCCTTCCGCCAGGCGAGCACCCCGCCGGCCAGGACGCCGAGGGGCCGCGCCCACCCGGCGAAACCGTGCCCCTCGGTGAGCGCGCCCGTGGCGAGCAGCGCGACGAGCAGGACGGTGGCTCCGACGGCCAGGAGTTCCTGGACCCGGGCGGGCAGTTCGATGCGTCCGTGCAGCAGGGGACCCGCGAGGCGGAAGGCGTACGTGCCCGCGGCGAGGACGAGGACGCAGGCGAGGTAGGCGTTCACGAGTCGCTCCTCGGGGTGGTGGGGGCGGGGTCGGCCGGAGTGGGGCGGGCGGTGGGGCGGCGGGGCCCGCGCCGGGCGGCGAGCAGCCCGAGCAGGGCGAGCAGCACCGGCATCCCGGCGGGCAGGACCGGCGCGGCGGCGACCGCGATCACGGCACCGGCGGCCGCGGCCCGCCGCGTCATGCTGTCGCCGCGCAGTGCGGGCAGCACCAGGGCGAGGAGCACCGCGGGGAACGCGGCGTCGAGTCCGAAGCGGGCGGTGTCGCCGAGCGCGGACCCGGCGAGGGCGCCGCCGAGGACGCTGACGTTCCATACGGCGAACAGGCCGAGCCCGGATATCCAGAACGCGGCCTTGCGCTGCTTCTGGTCGGGCTGCGCGAGGACGAAGGCGGCCGTCTCGTCGGTGATCAGATGCGCGCCCAGGAGCCGCGCGGCCCAGGACCGGCCGAGGCTGTCGGCGACGGCGAGGCTGAACGCGGCCGTGCGGGAGTTGAGCAGCAGTCCGGTCGCCGCGGCGGCCACGGGGCCGCCGCCCGCGACGAGGATCCCGACAGCGCTGAACTGGGCGGAGCCCGCGTACACGAGCAGCGACATCAGCACCGGCACCCAGACGGGCAGGCCGCCGGCGACGGCGATGGCGCCGAAGGAGACACCGACGACGGCGTCGGCGAGCCAGACGAGGGCGATGTCGCGCAGGACGCCGCGGGGCAGATGGGAGAGGCGCACGAAACCGTCGTTCGTTCGCTCTGGCGGGCTGTCTGTTCGGTGTGGCGAACGCATACGTCGTAGGATGGGCGGAGTGGGAAGCGTTCGTCAAGCCGAACGATCTGTTTCTTGTAGCGAACGAGTGCGGGCGGGCGACGGCCCGGGAGCCGAGGAGTGCGAGTCATGACTGACGGCAAGGACGCCGGGGCGGGACGGCAGGGGGGCGGGGCGGCCGTCGGCACCGGTACCGGCGGGGCCACCCCCTCCCGCCTCCCCCGCGAGTGGATCGCCGCCGCCCTGCGCCGTGAGCGCACCAAGGCCGGGATCTCGCTCTCCGAGCTGGCCAAGCGGGCCGGGATCGCGAAGTCGACGCTCTCCCAGCTGGAGGCGGCCACCGGCAATCCGGGCATCGAGACGCTGTGGGCCATCGCCGTGGCGCTCGGTGTGCCGTTCAGCGTGCTCGTGGAGTCGCCCGCCCCCGCCGTGACCGTGATCCGGGCGGGGGAGGGGCCGACGATGCACGCCGAACAGGCCTCGTACGCGGGGACGTTGCTCTCCGCCGGTCCCGCGGGAGTCCGGCGCGACATCTATCACGGGGCGCTGGAGCCGGGCAGCGTGAGGGAGTCGGAACCGCACATCCCGGGGTCGATGGAACACCTGGTCGTCTCCACCGGACGGCTGCTCGCCGGGCCGCGCGACGAGACGGTGGAGCTGGCCGCCGGTGACTACATGTCGTACCGGGGAGACGTCCCGCATCTGTACGAGGCGCTGGAGCGGGGCACGACCTTCGTCCTCGTGATGCAGCACGTCTGAGCGGCGTCTCCGGAGCCGCCCGCGCTACCCCTTGCGCGGCTTCGGCGACAGCAACTGTTCGCGCAGCGCCGTCAGTTGATGTGACGTCTCCACCGCGAGGCCCTCGTCCAGCGTCGCCAGGGAGAGAAGCAGCGCGTCCGCCACGAGCAGCGCGGTCAGCGCCTCCGTCGTGATGCCGGTAGGCGTATGCGGCGCCGTCAGGACCGCGTCCACCCGCGGCCCGTACAGCTCCGCCAGTTCGTCCGTGACCAGGACGACCCGCGCCCCCACCGCCCGCGCCCGCTCTATCAGTACCGTCAGCTCGGTCAGCGCACGCCCCGGCTGGAAGATCACCACCGCGTCGCCCTGCCGCAGGGCGAGCAGCCGGTCGGCGAGGGTGAACCCGGTGTCCCCGAAGTAGCGGGCCCGGCGGCCGATCCTGCCGAGCGCCAACGCCAGGTGCCGCGCGGCGAGTTCGGATGCCGCGACGCCGTAGCAGTGGATCTCCGTGGCCTGCGCGAGGAAGCCCACCGCGTCCCGCAGCGCCTCGCCGGGCGTCAGGCGCCGCGCGTGCTCGATGCGCTCCTGCGCCTCGTCGAAGACCTCGCCCCAGATGTCGTCCAGGTCCCGGCCCACGTGCGCGATGCGCTGCCGCAGGCGCACCTCGGGCGGCACCGCCGACGTGAAGTCCGACGTCAGCTCCCGCTTGAGCGCGGGCAGGCCCGCATAGCCCAGGCGCTGCAGGGCGCGCACGACCGTCGCGTTGCTGGTGCCGCTCGCCGTGCCCAGCTCCTGGGCGCTGGCGAAGAGCAGGGCCTCGACGGGGGCGCTGACCAGGTACTGGGCGACGGCACGCTCGGACGTCGAGAGCGTCTCCCACTGGTCGCGCACCGCGGCCCGCAGCCGCGCGAGTCCCGCCCCGCCGGAGGGCCCGGCCCCCGTACCATCCTCTGAAATTTCCATTACAGCTATTGACTCTCGTGTGATGGCCGTTACTCTCCTGGCAACGCATTCCAGAAGGAGAGATTCCTGTAATCGACGTTACAGGACGGTTGACGGAACCTCTCCGCCGCGAGGAGAACAATGGCACCCCGCACCGCCCCCGCCGCCCCCGAACGCTCCGAACGCACCCTCCCGGTCATCGAGATATCCGGCACCCCCGTCGAGCGCGGCCACCAGTACGGCGAAGCCGTCCGCCCCCAACTGCACGCCGCCCTCGCCTATTACGAGGAGGCGTTCGGCCAGTCGTCGGGCCTGACCTGGACCCAGGTCGCCACCCGCGCCGCCCGCTGGACGGAGCCCGTCCGCGACTACGCGCCCCACCTCCTGGAGGAGATGCGCGGCATCGCCGAGGGTGCGGGCGTCGGCCTCACCGACATCCTCGCCCTCAACGCCCGCGGCGAGGTCATCTACGACCGCTCCTTCGCGGACATGAAGGCCGAGCAGGCCTCGGGGAGGGGGCAGGCCGCGGAGAGGGAGCAGGCCGCGGAGGAGGAGCCCGCCGAGGGCTGCACCTCCTTCGCCGCCTACGGAGAGGCCAGCGGGGACGGCCACGTCTGGGCCGGGCAGAACTGGGACTGGCGGGCCGGGGTCGCCGACACCGTCGTCATGCTGCGCGTCGTCCAGCCCCCGCACCCGACCCTGATCATGCAGGTCGAGGCGGGCCAGATCGGCCGCCAGGGCGCCAACTCGGCGGGCATCGCCCTCAACGCGAACGGCCTCGGCGGGCGCTTCAGCGACGCGATCGGCCTCCCGCAGACCGTCGTACGCCGCAGCGTCCTGGACCAGCACTCCATCACCGACGCCCTCGAAGTGCTCTGCCGCACCCGCGCGCACATCGCGTCCAACGCCCTGCTCACCTGCCGCGAGGGCTTCGCCGTCGACCTGGAGACGACACCCGCCGGACACGGCTGGATGTACCCCACGGACGGCCTCCTGGTCCACGGCAACCACTACCAGGCGGGCATCCCGGCCGCGATCGCCGCCGACTACCGGCCCATGTCGTCGGACTCGCTCGTCCGCGTCCCGCGCGCCGAACAGGGCCTGGGAGCCCTGCGCTCCTCCACCGGCGCCGACGAGTCCCGCAAGCTGATCAAGCAGGCCATGTCCGACCACCTCGGCCACCCCGAGTCGCTCTGCACCCACCCCGACCCGCGCAAGCCCGAGGTCAAGCACTGGATGACGCTCGTCTCCTCCTGCGTGGACCTGACCAGCGGCGACTATCACGTCACCGCGGGCACCCCCTGCGACCGCGACTACCAGCACATGCCCTGGAACCTCTACGACGGCCCGTACGGAGACAACAGATGACGAGGACCAGCACGAACAGGGGGCAGGGGCGCCGGGCGGCGGTCGCAGGTCTCGCGGCGGTGGCCACGCTCCTCACCGCGGCCGGATGCAGCGGCGCCGACACGGCCGCGACCGGCGGCGAGCCCGCCGACGCCGCCAAGCTGAAGCTGACCGCGACGACTCCCGCCGCCAAGGGCACGCTGGACAAGGCGAACTGGCTCCTGGAGGACGAGCCGGACTCGCTCGACCTGGACACCCAGGGCACCAGCGCGGGCCGCGTCGTCCTCACGAACGTCTGCGAGCGGCTGTACCAACTGCAGCCCGACATGACGACGAAGCCCTTCCTCGCCGAGAAGGCGGAGACACCCGACGACAAGACGCTCGTCCTGGGCGTCCGGGACGGCGTCACCTTCCACGACGGCTCGAAGCTCACCGCCGACGACGTGCTGTGGTCCCTGAAGCGGCACGCCGACCCGGACATGGAGCAGGCCGACGAGTTCGGCAACGTCAAGTCCATGAAGAAGACGGGCGACCGCGAGATCACCATCCGCTTCAAGTCCCCCGACGCGCTCTTCACCAAGGCTCTCGCGGGCGACGCGGGCATCGTCTGGGACAAGGAGCAAGTGACCGCCGCAGGAAAGGACTTCGGCACCCCGGGCCAGGGCGACGCGTGCAGCGGACCGTACGAGCTGAAGGGCTGGAAGTCCGGCGACTCGATCTCCATCGAGGCGTACGACGGCTACTGGGGCACGAAGCCGCTGACCCGGCAGGTCGTCTTCCGCTGGGCCTCCGACAGCGCGCTGGTCAACGCCCTCAAGACGGGCGCCGCCGACGGCACGTACGCGGAGTCCCCGAACACCGCCTCCGCCCTGCGCACCAGCAAGGGCCTCGACCAGCACTACGGCCCCTCCACGGCGTCGCTCGTGCTCATCCCGACGGCCCGCGGCGGCCTGAAGGACCCGCAGATCCGGCGGGCACTGTCCCTCGCGATCGACCGCACGGGCATCGCCAGGTCGGGCTACGGCGGGCTCGTCCAGCCCTGGGCCACACCCGTCGGCTCGGGCGCCTGGGGGTACGAGAAGCCGGAGTTCGAGGCGGCCCAGAAGAAGCTGTCCGCCGCGGCGCCCGCCGCCCCCACCGCCGACGACCTGGCGAAGGCCAAGGAACTGGTGAAGGAGGCGGGCGCGCCGACCGACCCCGTCGTGATCGGCACGGACAGCAGTCAGGGCAGGACGGTCGTCGCGAACGCGGTGCGCTCCGCGCTCCAGCGGATCGGCCTCAAGGGCCAGATCAAGACGGTGCCCACGGCCCAGTTCGAGGAGTTCTACAGCGACCCGGCCGCGCGGTCCGACATCGACGTGCTGGTCGGCGACTGGTACATCTCCAAGGCCGACCCCATGGGCTTCTACGACAACGGCCTCTCCGACTCGTCCAACAACTGGGTCGGCTTCAAGGACGCGACGTACGACAAGCTGGTCCACCGGGCGCTGAGCACGCTGGACGACGCGAAGCGGGCCGACCTCGCGATCGACGTACAGAAGCGGTTCGTGGACGCGGGTGTCTGGATCTCGGTCGCGCAGGTCCCGACGGCCCTGGTCATCAGCGACAAGCTGACGGGCCCGCCCGCATCGCAGGCCTACCTCTACTACCCGTGGGCGGCCGAGCTCGGCCCCAAGGCAGCCAAGGGCAAGGTGAGTTGAGAGATGCTCGCTCGAATCTCGCGACGCCTCGCGGGCCTTGTCGCCACCCTCTTCGCCGCCTCGTTCGTCATCTTCGCCGCCGTGTACGCGGCGCCTGGTGATCCGGCGGTGTTCCTCGCGGGCGGCAGGGACAAGCTGACGCCCGAACGCCTCGCCCAGGTCCGCTCCCAGTACCACTTGGACGAGCCGCTGGTGGTCCAGTACGGCCGGTGGCTGTGGGACTGCGTCCACTTCGACCTGGGGCGCTCCTTCAAGTACAGCGACCAGGTGGCCGACCTGGTCACGGCCCGTTTCCCCACCACCCTCCAACTCGTCGCCTACGCCACGGTGTTGTTCGTCGTCCTGGGCGTGGGGGCCGGAATCCTGGCCGCCGTGAAGCGCTCGACGTGGATCGACTCGGCGGTGGTGGGCGGAACGACGCTCGCGGCCTCGGTGCCTTCGTTCGTGGCGGCCATCGCGCTCGTCTCGCTCTTCGGGGTGCAGCTGGGCTGGTTCCCGGTCTCCGGATCGGGGGAGGGCTTCGGCGGCACGCTGCACCATCTGACCCTGCCCGCCCTGTCGTTGGCGCTCGGCGCGCTCGCCATCATCAGCCGGGTCACGCGCCAGGCGATGGCGGACGCCGCGGCGTCCGACCACGTGGAGGCGGCACGCGTGTCGGGCGTCCCGGAACGGGACATCATCCGGCGGCACGTCCTGCGCAACGCGCTCGGCCCGATCATCACGATGTGCGGACTCGTCATGGCGGGAATGCTGGCCGGCACGGTGGTCGTGGAGACGGCGTTCGGCATCAGCGGCATCGGCTCGCTCCTCGTGGGCGCGATCAATACGCATGACTTCCCGGTGGCGCAGGCGGTCCTGCTGCTCATGGTCACCGGCTACATCGTGGTGACGACGCTGGTCGACGTGGTGCATCCGCTCCTCGACCCGCGCGTGAAGGAGGCACGTTCCTGATGGCCACCGCTTCTCCCGCCACTGCCGTGGCACTCGCGCCCCCGGCCATGCGCAACCGTCGCCCCGCCGGGGTGATGGTGGCCGGCGGCCTGCTCGCCCTCGTCGTCCTGGCGGCGGTGTTCGCACCGCTCCTTGCGCCCTACGCCCCGGACGCGATCGACCTCTCGGCCTCACTGGTCGGGACGTCGGGCGACCACCTCCTTGGCACGGACTCCTCCGGCCAGGACCTGCTGTCCCGCGCCCTGTACGGAACCCGCACGAGCCTGATCGCACCGATCCTGCTCCTCGCCGTCGCGGCCGTACTCGGCGTCACCCTCGGGGTGCTCGCCGCCTGGCGCGGGGGATGGGTGGACGCACTGGTCTCACGGCTCACCGACGTGATGTACGCCTTCCCGGGCCTGCTGTTCACCGTCCTGATCATCGCCGTCTTCGGCGCCGGAATGACGACGTCAGTACTGGCCCTCGGTCTCGCCTTCACGCCCACGATCGCCAAGTACGTCCGCTCGCTCGCCCTTTCGGAGGCCCGCAAGCCGTACGTCGACGCCTACCGGGTGCAGGGAATGGGCGGCGCGCGGATCTGCGTAGCGCACCTGGTGCCGAACCTGGGCCGCGCGATCCTGGGCTACCTGGTGGTCCTCTTCGGAGAGGCGCTGATGTCACTGGCGACGCTCTCGTACCTGGGCTTCGGTGCCCAACCCCCCTCCTCCGACTGGGGATTGATGGTCCAGGAGGGGCAGGCCGCGGTGGTCCAGGGCGCACTGCTCCCGGCCCTCGTCCCCGGCACGGCCATCGCACTGGTCGTCGTGTCCTTCAACGTGGTCGGGGTCTGGGCCGCCGACCGGCTAGGGAGGCAGTGACCATGCTGCTGGAGATCGAAGACCTCACCTTGCGGATACCGGGCGCGGCCCGGCCGCTCCTCGACTCGGTGTCCCTCACCGTGCGCCCCGGCGAAGTCGTGGGCCTGGTCGGCGAGTCGGGCTCGGGCAAATCGACGACGGCGAAGGCGGCACTGGGCCTCCTCCCGGCAGGGTCGGCCACATCGGGCGCCGTCCGGGTGAACGGCACCGAAGTCCTGACCCTCACCGGCGAGGCCCTGCGGACGCACCGCGCGCGGACGGTGGCCATGGTCCACCAGGACCCCCGCGCGGCCCTCAACCCGGTGCGCCGCATCGGCGACTTCCTGGTCGAGAGGGGAGCGACGCGCGAGCGCGCGGTCGAACTCCTGGACTCCGTAGGCCTCTCCGACCCCGAACACCGCGTACGCCAGCGCCCGCACGAACTCTCCGGCGGCATGCTGCAACGCGTGGTCATCGCGGGCGCGCTCGCGGCGGACCCGAGCCTGCTCCTCGCGGACGAGGCGACCAGCGCCCTCGACGTCACGACGCAGGCGGAGATCCTGGCCCTGCTGCGCCAACTCCGCTCCACCCGGGACCTCGGCCTCCTCTTCATCACCCACGACCTGCACCTGGCGGCCGCGTACTGCGACCGCGTGTACGTCATGTACGCGGGCCGGGTGGTGGAAGAGCGCTCGGCGAAGGCGCTGTTCGGATCACCGGCGCACCCCTATACCCGGGGCCTGCTCTCCTGCTCGCCCACCCTGGGCGACACGACCCGCACCCTCCACCCGATCCCGGGCCGCCCGCCGTCCCTGTCGGACACGTTCGGGGGCTGTCCGTTCGTGTCGCGGTGCGGGGAGGCGGAGGAGTCCTGCGAGACGTGGACTCCGGAGCGGTTCGCGCTGGACGACGGCGGGAGCGCGGCCTGCGCCGTCGTGGGCAGGCGTTCCGCGGGGCGGATCCCGAGTACCGACACAACTGAGGTGAGCCACTGATGCCGACCAAGGACCTGCTGGCAGTGGCCGGCCTCAGCAAGAGCTACCCCCTGCCGGGCGGCGGCCGTCACCAGGCGGCGGAGAACGTGACATTCACGGTTCAACCGGGCGGCTCCATAGGCATAGTGGGCGAATCGGGCTCGGGCAAGACGACGGTCGCCCGCATGCTGGTGGGCCTGGCCCGCCAGGACACCGGCACGGTGACAGTGAACGGCCGCCCCCGCGAGGCCCGCACCCCCCGAAAGCGCACCGCACGCCTGGCCAGGGCCAGGGAGATCCAGATGGTCTTCCAGGACCCCTACCTCTCCCTGGACCCCCGCCTCACCTCCACCCAGTGCCTGAGCACGGCCCTGCGCCTGCACGGCAGGGACGAGAAGGCGGCGGCAGGGCTCCTGGACCAGGTGGGACTCGGCTCCCGCGAGGCCGGCGCCCGCCCCCGCGAACTCTCCGGCGGCCAGCGCCAGCGCCTGGCCATCGCGCGGGCACTGGCGGTGGACCCCCAAGTCCTCGTCCTTGACGAGGCGGTGGCGGCACTGGACGTGTCGATCCAGGCCCAGATCCTCCAACTGCTCGGCGAGATCCGCAGGGACACCGGGGTGGCCCTGGTCTTCGTCAGCCATGACCTGGCCGTCGTCCAGCACATCACCGACGAGGTCCTGGTGATGCGCCGGGGCAAGGTGGTGGAACAGGGCCCGACGGACCGGGTCCTGGCGGCGCCGGAGGACCCGTACACAACTCTGCTCCTGGCCTCGGTACCGAGAGAGGGCTGGAACCCCGGGGCAGTGGCACTGAGCACCTCATAAGGGGCGCGCCCCGAAAAGCCACGGATGAGCGCCCCGAAGGGGCGCGGGGAACTGCGCGCCCAACCACAACACACCCGCAGAAGAACCCAAAGCCCCCGTCCAAGGCCCCCAGGCCAGAAAAAGGCAGGAGCCCCGCCAATCCGCTTGCGCGGAGAGGCAGGGCTCCTTGGGTACTGCTATCCATGTCCGGATCAAGTCACCGGAACTGTCACACGCCCCATTCGCATGGGGCGCCCCACTACATGGGGGTGACGTTCTCCGCCTGCGGACCCTTCGGGCCCTGCGTGACGTCGAAGCTCACGGCCTGGTTCTCCTCAAGGGAGCGGAAGCCGTTCGCGTTGATCGCGGAGTAGTGGACGAAGACGTCGGGGCCTCCGCCTTCCTGGGCGATGAATCCAAAGCCCTTTTCGGCGTTGAACCACTTCACGGTTCCGGTAGCCATAAGCCCTCCTTGGGCCAAAGGGTTGCCCTGCTCCAGAACCTGCGATTGTTGAAACAACTGCATAAGTCTGAAAACGACGAGAGCCCGCGGGTCACATGCTCCGCAGGCTCTGTACTGCAAGGGAAACCAAACTGCAACTTGCGGCGAGCTTAGCACGCAGGCAGCCGAAAGCAATAGGGGGCAAGATCACGTCACCCGGATGTTTGACGGACCCCCCAGAGGGGTTGACGGACCAGGTCCGAAGCTCTTGACAAAGGCGGGATCGGGGCCCCGCTTTCTGCACCGTACCGCAAGGGGGCTAGCCTCCCCGATGTGGACAATTCTCCCGTTGACGCCATCGCCGGGGTGGGCTCCGATCAGCTCCCCGGCCCCCGTCGCACCCCCCGGCCGCGCGTCGGTCACATTCAGTTCCTGAACTGCATGCCTCTGTACTGGGGGCTCGCGCGGACCGGAACACTGCTCGACTTCGAGCTCACGAAGGACACCCCGGAGAAGCTCAGTGAGCAGCTGGTGCGGGGCGATCTCGATATCGCGCCCGTCACCCTCGTCGAGTTCCTCAGGAACGCCGACGATCTCGTCGCTTTCCCGAATCTGGCGGTCGGCTGCGACGGCCCGGTGATGTCCTGCGTGATCGTCTCGCAGGTCCCCCTCGACCAGCTGGACGGCGCCAGGGTCGCGCTCGGCTCGACCTCGCGCACCTCCGTGCGCCTGGCGCAGCTCCTTCTCGCCGAGCGCCACGGCGTGCAGCCCGACTACTACACGTGTCCGCCCGACCTGGGCGTGATGATGCAGGAGGCGGACGCCGCCGTGCTCATCGGGGACGCGGCGCTGCGGGCGAACCTGATCGACGGGCCGCGGCTGGGTCTGGACGTGTACGACCTGGGCCAGATGTGGAAGGACTGGACGGGCCTGCCGTTCGTCTTCGCCGTCTGGGCCGCCCGGCGCGACTACGTGGAGCGCGAGCCCGCCGTCGTGGACGCGGTGCACAAGGCGTTCCTCGCCTCGCGCGACCTCTCCCTTGAGGAGGTCGGCAAGGTCTCCGAGCAGGCCGCGCGCTGGGAGGCCTTCGACGCGGGGGTCCTGGAGCAGTACTTCACGACGCTCGACTTCCGCTTCGGGAGCGCGCAGTTGGAGGGCGTGGCGGAGTTCGCGCGCCGGGTGGGCGAGACGACGGGCTTCCCGGCGGACGTGCGGGTGGAACTGCTGGGTTCGCGGCCGTAGTACACGGTGGGGCACGCCAGAACCACGGGGCGTGCCCGAGGACTACCCTGAGCTGCAGACAATGCCGCGGCCCGGGTGGTGGCGGCCGTGCGGCGCGTCCGGGGGAGGCCTTCGTCATGCACCCGCTCGATCCCGGCGAACCGACCACCGTCGGCCCCTACCGGCTCCTCGGCCGCCTTGGCTCGGGCGGTATGGGCCGGGTCTATCTGGGGCGCAGCTCGGGCGGCCGTACGGTCGCGGTGAAGGTCGTCCATCCGCACTTCGCGCTCGACGAGGAGTTCCGCGCCCGCTTCCGGCGCGAGGTGGACGCGGCGCGGCGGGTGGGCGGCGACTGGACGGCGCCGGTCCTGGACGCGGACCCGGAGGGCCCGGTGCCGTGGGTGGCCACGGGCTACGCGGCGGGACCCTCCCTGGCCGACGCGGTACGCGACGCGCCCCCGCTCCCCGCGCATTCCGTACGCGTGCTGGTCGCGGGCCTTGCGGAGGCGCTGACGCACGTGCACGGCCTGGGCCTCGTGCACCGCGATGTGAAGCCGTCGAACGTCATGCTCACGATGGACGGCCCGCGGCTGATCGACTTCGGCATCGCACGGGCGACGGACGGCACGGCCTCGCTCACGTCGACGGGCGTCTCCGTCGGCTCGCCGGGCTACATGTCGCCGGAGCAGATCCTCGGCAAGGGGGTCAGCGGGGCGGCGGACGTCTTCTCGCTGGGCGCGGTCCTGGTGTTCGCGGCCACGGGGGCCTCGCCGTTCCCGGGCGACTCGTCCGCCTCGCTCCTCTACAAGGTCGTACACGAAGAGCCCGTACTGGGCGCGCTGGAGGGCGATCTGCGCGACCTGGCGAGGGAGTGCCTGACCAAGGACCCTGCCGCGCGCCCGGCTCCGGAGGAGATCGCGAGCCGGCTCGCGCCCTCGGGCGCGGACGCACTGGTGGCGGCGGGATGGCTGCCGGGCCCGCTGGTGGAGCGGGTCAGCCGGAGTGCGGTGCGGATCCTGGACCTGGAGACGGACGGGGCGGGGGTCGCGGAACAGCCGTCGGGTCCGGTGCCGTTCGGTACGTCGATGATGGGATCCGCGGCGGTACACGAGCCGCCGCGGGGGAACGGAACCTTCGGCCCACCGGACCCTTCCTACGCACCGATCCCCGCCGCGCACGCGCACGTCCCCACGCAGACGCCGGGCCGATCGGACCCGCCCGGCCGCGTGAGCGTCTCGGTCGCGGCGACGTCCACGCCGAGCGGGGCGGACGGCAGGGGCCGCAAGGTCAGCTGCACGCTGGTCCTGGGGGTCGCGGGCGCGCTGGCGGCGGTGACGCTCGGCTCGGTCTTCGTGCTGGGACAGTTCCGGGGGGACGACGACGCGTCGAGCGACGCACAGAAGCAGCCCCCGGCCGCGACGGCAAGCGATCAGCCGTCGGCCACCGGCAAGGTGCCCGCCTCCTACCGCGGCACGTGGGAGGGCCAGGCGGTGGCGGCGAACGGCGCTGTCCCGATGGGCACGTTCCGGCTCGAGGTGGAGCAGGGCGAGGTGGGCGAACGCTTCGCGGTCATGACGCAGACCGACCAACTGGGCGGGGTCTGCGCCGTGGACCTGGTCCTCAAGTCGGTGTCGGAGAAGGAGATCGTGGCGCAGGGCAAGGGCCAGGAGAGCAGCGCGGCCCAGTGCACGAAGAACAGCCACACGGTCCGCCTGCGCCCCAAGGGCGACGCCCTCCTCTACCTCTCGGAGAACGAGAAGTCGGGGAACCCGGAGGCCCAGCTCTCCCGCGTGCCCTGACCCCCCGCCCCCGCCTCACATGGGCGTCGTCACGGTGACCGGCTCCCCGCTGCCCGTGTACAGCAGGCCCTTCCCCGGCGCGATCGGCCCCCCGACCATGCTCCGCGTGGTCCGGATGCCGATCAGTTCGCCGCTCGACGAGTCCTGCGGCGAGAGCAGGATTCCGCGCCGTCCCTTCTTCGCCTCCACCTGCCAGCCGGAGAAGCCACCGCACACCTCCTCCTCGTCGCCACCGATGATCAGCCCGAGGCCCCGCTCGGAGCCCCGCTGCACGAGGCGCTTGAACTCGCGTTCCGCGTCGCAGTCCTCCAGGACCTCACCGTCGTCGATGATCCACACGATCGGCTCATCGGGCGTCGCCGACTCGACGGCCTCCTTGAAGTCGTCGCTCTCGATGTCGTCGTCCTTGAAGACCTTCAGTACGCCTTCCTGGCCTTCCAGTTCGCGCAACGGCGAAGGCCGCGGGGCGGCGATGACCAGACGTACCCCCTGCGTCAGATAGGACCGCGCCAGGTTCATCAGCGTCGTACTGCGCCCCGACTTCGCGGGCCCGGCCACCACGAACGTAGGCACGCCCTGCGCCAGGTCCGGTCCGAAGCCCATGATGTCGTCGCCGCCGATGCCGGCCAGCGCCCACAGCTTGGAGCGCGAGGCGTCGGGGTCCCGCATCTCCCACGCGTCGGCGAAGTTGATCCGGCTCGGCAGGCTGTCCACGCGGAACGGCTTGCGCGAGCGCGGCACGTCCGCGTCCCGCACCGCCGCCGCCTCGCCGATCTCGGAGATCGCCGCGGCCTGGCCCTGACCCGTGGAGTCCTCGGCGAGCAGCGCGAACTGCGTCTCCGTGCCGTGCTCGTTCTTGAAGCCGCGGCCCGGCGGGATCTCCTCCGGCACCTTGCGCGCGTTCATGCCGAGCATCGAGAAGTCGGAGCGGTCGGCGAGCCGCAGGCCGTACTTGTCCTCGGTGAGCGAGGCCATGCGGCCGATGAGGACCTGGCGGTCACCGGTGATGACCAGGTGGATGCCGACGCTCGCGCCTTCGCGCATCATCGCCTGCAGCTCGTCGGTCAGCTCGCCGTGGTCATACTCGCCGAGGGTCGGCAGCCAGCCCTCCCAGCGGTCGAGGAGCACGACGATGTGCGCGAGCCGCTCCTCCTCGGGCACCGCGGCCCGCTGCTCGCCGATGTCGGCGAAGCCCTTGTCGGCCAACAGGTCCTGGCGGCGCGTCAGTTCACCCTTGAGACGGGTGACCAGGCGCACCGCGCGCTCCGTCTGGTTACGGCTGACGACGGCGCCGCAGTGCGGAAGCCGGGTCAGCGCGTTGAGCGCGCCGTTGCCACAGTCGATGCCGTAGAGGTGCACGTCGGCCGACGAGTGCGTACGGGCGATGGAGCCCGCGAGCGTACGCAGGATCTGCGAGCGGCCACTGCGCGGGGCGCCGCCGATGAGCAGATGCCCGAAGGTCTCGAAGTTGACCACGACCGGGCGGCGCGCCTGGTCGGAGGGGATGTCCTCCAGGCCGAACGGAGCGGGAGCCAGCGCACCCGGCTTGTCGCTCACCGGCGGCAGCGGGATCTCGTCGAGCTGCAGCGTCTCGGAGAGCGCGGGCAGCCACGGGCTGTGCTGGGCGGGGATGCCCATCGTCGTGTTCGCGTCGCGCACGGCGTCCACGAGGACCTTGAGGTCGGTGATCTCCTCCTCCTCGCGCGCCTCGGCCTTGGGCTTCACCAGGGCGGCACGGCCCAGGTCCTCCCAGCCGAGCGGACCCGCCCACGGCGCGAGCAGCGCCGGGTCGGTGGCGCCGGGCCTGCGGCCACCGACACGCCCCGACTGGAAGGGGACGAGGGAGGCGTGACCGAGGCGGACGTAGGCGCGGCCGGGCGTGCTCTTGGCGATGTGCCCGGCCTCGGGGGAGTCGATGACGTCGCTGGACTCCGCGCCGTCCGTCACACGCAGGGCGATACGGAGGTTGGTGTTGGCGCGGATCTCGGGGGACACGACACCGCTCGGGCGCTGGGTGGCGAGGAGCAGATGGATGCCGAGCGAACGGCCTCGCTGGGCGATGTTCACGAGCCCTGTGACGAAGTCGGGCAGGTCACGCACCATCGAGGCGAACTCGTCGATGACGATGAGGAGCCGGGGCACCGGCGGGTGCGAGGGATCACGGCGTACGAGGTCCTGGTAGTCCTCGATGTCCTTGGCGTCGGCGGCGGCGAGGATGTGCTCGCGCCGCTTCAGCTCGGCGCCGAGCGACTCCAGGGCGCGCTCGACGAGGTGCGCGTCGAGGTCGGTGACCATGCCGACGGTGTGCGGCAGCTTCACACAGTCCTTGAACGCGGATCCACCCTTGTAGTCCACGAGCACGAAGGTCATGTTCTCGGGGGTGTTGGCGACGGCGAGGGCCGCCACGATGGTCTGCAGGAGCTCCGACTTACCGGAACCGGTCGTACCGGCGATCAGGCCGTGCGGCCCGTCCCGCCGCATGTCGATGCCGAAGGGCCCGTCGTACGACTCACCGATGACGGCCATCGTCGACTGGCCGCCCATCCGCCAGCGCGCGGTGATCTGGTCGGCGGTCGGCGGCTCCAGCTGGAGCACGTCGAGCAGTCGGCTGGAGCCGGGCAGCGCCGAGTCCTCGGTCTCGCCGCTGATGTCGCGCAGCGGCGAGAGGGCGCGGGCCAGCCGCCCGCACCAGGCGGGGGACACGAAGTCGGGGCGTACGGAGCGGATGCGGGCGGCGCCCGTCTGCTCGACGCGCAGCCGCAGTTCGAGGGGCTTCTCGGCGCCTTCCTCGCTGTCGTCGGCCTCGGTGGAGTGCCAGGCCTGGAAGGAGGGGAAGCCGCCGGGGGCGGGCGGCGCTGGCGTCCGGCCGCCGGACGCGGGCCGGGCGGGCAGGCTGATCTCCTCGGGGCGCGGCTCGGCGATCACGATGGCCTGGCACTCGCCGGGCAGGAACCGCTCCTCGGCGTCGAGGCAGAGCGCGAACATGGACACGGAGGGCCCTTCGCGCAGCAGCTTCACCACACCGGGCATGGACCGAAGGCGCCGTGACCCGTCCCAGACGACCACGATGTCGGGGTCGCCGAAGGAGGCCCCGCCCTGCCGGTTGTTGTTCTCCTTGGCGGCTTTCTGGCGTGCGGCGAGGATCTGGGTCAGCTCACCGATGCGGGAGCCGACGGTCTCGGCGTCCGTGCCGATCAGCACGTTGGCGTCCTGCGCCCCTGCGGGCCGCGAGTGCGGCAGCCAGCGCGTCCAGTCCCAGGTCTCGCGTGCGGAGTTCTCGGTCAGTACGTAGAACTGGACGTCGAGGGGGCTGTGCAGCACCGAGGACTGCGCGACCGCCCAGCGGCCGAGCGCCTGCGCGGAGTCGCCGGGCCCGGCTATGCCGATGACGCCGAGCTTGCGCAGCGAGAGCGCGACGGGCGCGTCCTCGATCTTCCAGGTGACCTCGCGCTTGTGGTCGTCCTGCTCGGGGTCGTCGAGCACGACCTCGGAGTCGAGCCGCCCGGTGCCCACGCGCAGCAGCAGATGGTCCTCGTCGGTACGCCGCCGCTCCCACAGCCGCGTACGGGGACCCGTGCTCAGGGAGAGGATCCCGGCCGGGCTGAGAATGGCCTGCCGCTTGTCGAGCCGCTCGGCGACGAGGGCTTCCTGGGCGTCCTTCTCGATCCGCTCCTTGTGTTCGTTGTACTCCTTGACCTGCTTGGCATGGGACTTGCGCCCGTGCTTCTTGTCCATGAAGTAGTTGCCGAACAGGATGAGCGGGCTGAGCGCCGCCATGATCAGGTAGTACCAGCGCTGGAAGATCATCACCGATACGAGCGCACCGACGAGCGGCGTGAGCGCCATCAGCCAGGGCAGCGGCCGGGCCTCGAAATCACGTACCGGATTGGGCAGCTTGAATTTGGTCTGGCGCTCGGGCGGACGGAGTCGGGGCGGCCGGTTGTAATCGAGTCCTGTGCCGTCCTCCGACCATTTCAGAGCGGCATTGGGCGGGGCATAACGGTCGAGTTCGAGAAGGGTATTGCCGATGGCGATCTGAGCACCGAGCGGCCACTCTCCCCGGTCGCGCTTTTCCCCGTCCTTGCCACCGCGATTCCCCTTGCTGGCCTTGTCGGCCTTATTCCTCTTACTCCTCTTACTCCTCTTGCTCCCCTTCTTGTCCTTCTCGTCCGCCTCGCCCTTTTCGCTCTCCTCGACTTCACCGAACGGCTTGCCTTCGAGAGTTACGCCGTCTATATCCCCATGTACGGCGACTTGGCAGGTGCCATCGGTTGCAACTGACAACGTCAGTGCGCGCGCGGGCAGTTCCGGATCGTCGATGCGGATGTACGAGGCGGGTCCGCTGCCGATGTCGTAGCGCCCGATCCCGAGCCGGTGCACGGCGCCGGCCACGGGCCCGCCGGCGATGCGCAACTCGACCAGACCGGTGGGCTCACCGGGCAGGCACCCGGCGGGGTCGTGCAGGCTGACGACGGCGCCCTCGCGCAGCGGCGACGTCCCGATGGTCGCGGCGGCGTCGATGGGATAGCCGTCCACGAAGACGATCGGCGCCCCGCCCTGGCCTGGCCCCGGCTGCAGTTGGTGCCCGCCGATGGGGATGATCTGCGCGTCGCCGCCGCCGTACCCCACATGTGAGGCCAGCTCCTTGGCGATGTCCCCCACGGAGGACTCAGGATCGGCGTCGAGCACGACGTCGGCGTTGGCGCCGCCGAGCGGATCGACGACGGTCAGAGTCAGGCGCACGATCGTCCTCCCCTTCAGCCCTGAGCGACCGCTTCCGGAAGGCGGTCACATGGGCTGGTCCACAGTGCCTGTGAGGCTGTCCACAGTTCCTGTGACGATAGCCGCTCCACCCTTCCCGCAGGCAACGGGCTGTGCACGAGCTCATAGCAGACCTGTGACTCAACCGGGGTGTGCTCACTTCTGCCCCACCCGTAAGCTGCTGACCCAAGAGCGGAAGATCGTACGAGTGGTCACACGGCCTTCGAGCGACCCGTACTGAGGAGCCAAGGGGGATGGCCCTGCGGCGAGTTGGATTGGATGTGAAGCCACATGGCCAAAGACGCCGATATCACATATGAGGAGATGCGGACCGCGGCGGGCAAGCTGAACGACGCCAAGGACAAGATCGATGAGAAGCTCGACGCTCTCGAGCGCTTCATCGAGAACCTGGTGAAGAACGGCTACACGACTCGCAAGGGTTCGCAGGCCTTCGAGGACTCCTTCAAGGAGTTCAAGAAGGGCGCAAAGGACACCATCGAGGGCCTCACGGGCATGGGCAAGTTCCTGACCAGCGCCGCGAAGGCGTACGAGGACCTGGATGACGACCTCGCGAGGGGTGTCAAGGGCAAGTAGTCACGCCCTTGAGCTGGTGAGGTATTCCGGTGGGGTGAACCGCCACGAGGTGGTGGTTCACCCCACCGGGCCGGTTTCGCGGACCACACGGGAAGCGGAGCCGCGCACCGCCGGGCGTCTGACCGCTGAGCCCTGCGCTATGTGTCCAGATTGACGAAGAGACTCCGGGCGAAGTCGTCGAACTCGTCGATGTTCGACGTGATCCACCCGATGTCCTCGCTGAGGGTTCGCACGATCACATCGATGCCGAGCGCCTCGATGCGCCAGGCGTAGTTCACCGAGCAGCACATGGCGCCGGCCTTGGCCGCGACGAAGAAGCGCACCGAGCGCATGCCCCGGCCCAAGCGCACGGTGTCGAAATCAATGACTTCAGGGTCCTGGGCGGCCCCCGGCTCGTTCTTCTGGACGAGCTCCTCCAGCTTCGAGTCGACGTCTCCCTCGCTCGGGCCCGCGTGCACGAGGAAAGTGAGGAACTCCCGGCGGGGATCCGGCACGTAGAGAAAGATCTGGTGCACCGGAATCGTGCGGGGGATCAGTTCGGCAGCGGAGTCCAGCTCGAAGGCCAGCATCTTGACCTGCTTCTTGTCGACGGGTTCATCTTCGACGAGTGACCAGAGCAGTTCCGATGTACGGCGGGCCCACCTCTTGCGCTCCCGCGCGGCCCCCCGTCCTTCGCCGAGAACGGGCATGGCGGGCCAGACGGTGGCGTCGCTGTCCGAGTCGAGGGAGAAAGTGACGGTCACTCGGTCCTCCAGCGGAACGTGGTCATGACGGCGTCGAAGAGTTCGACGAGGATTTCGGTGACGTCGCTTGCGGGATCTCCGTCACCGATCGTGCTGAAACTGACGACGACCCAGCCGGAATCCGCACCGGAGGACGGTACTTGCACGATGTAATCGACGTGTCTGGACGGAGCTTCGGCGCCCTTCTGCGGGTCTGCGTCCACCGTCCGCTCTCTGCGTACGGCCGCCGAGCCCGCCACCTCCACGGATTCGGTCTCCGTGGAATCGGTGAGCAACTGCGTCAGTACGTCCTGTCGGCCGGCCCCGTCGCGCGGCGCGGTGTCGATCTTGGCCACGATGATGGAAGCGGCGACGAGGAGCCCGTGCATGGGCTCCACGGGAAGGTAGAGATCCACACCGTCCCGTCGCTGTGCTTCCTTGACCGACGAGTTCAGCCGTCGGTACAGCTCCAGCCGCGCCTTGGTCACCTTGTCCCGGGGCAGATCGCCGGAGATCCTTTCGGCGGCCTCGTCGACGATTTCCTTGACCGCCTCCTCGGTGCCTTCCTTCAGCGGGATTCTCGTCCATCCCGGAGGAATGATGAGGGTGTAGCCACATGCGTTCATCGTGTCATCCGGCGGCATCGCGGCGGCTCCTTCGATGGCGCGCCGCATAGGCGAGCGTGACGGCTGCGGGCAACAGAGGCGCGATGAGTACCGCGGGAATGTGGTGCATCAGCAGCAGCAGCGGGGCGAGTTGTGCGAGGCCACCGCCTGCGAAGTAGCGGACGAATTCCTTGCGCCATCTGCCTCGGTTGTGGAGAACGACGACGCCGGCGGTCAGGGCGGCGACAGCCAGCAACGGCAGGACCCGTCCCGGGACGCGGAAGACACCACTGAGTGATCTCGGAATGGCCTCTGACGAGATGAGGACCCCGCCGATAATGGCGATGACGAGAAAGGCGAGCGGCGTCACGATGGCGATCCGCGCGTTCCTGATCACCACTCGGTCATCGGACGAGAGGCTACTCACCGCACCGACCGTTCTGTTGTCCACCATGTGAGCGGCTCCTGGTTCCTTGCGTTTCCCTCACGGAATGGCCTGCTGCGTGTGTTCACCAGACGGACACTGCCTGCCTCACTCCGTGGCTGGCCTTGAAGTCGTTGTAGCCCTCCCAGCTGGGTTTGTGCGGAAGGCCCAGGCCGTCGCTCGCGGCGTTCAAGGTGTCGTTGTCACCCAGCAGTTTGTCTCCCCAGTCGACGGCCGTACCGGCGTAGGCGGATCCCATGGCGGTGCTGTAGGCGGCATTTCCGCCCAGCTTGGTGCCCGATGACACTCCCTCGCCGAACAGCGCCTTGTTGTGCTTGATCCCCTGGCGCAAGGAGGCGAGCTCCTCGTCCCCGAGGTGCGCTGCTTTGGACCAGCCGCTGGGCGGCGGCATCTCGTCGGCCACACGTCCGGCGCGACCGGCGATGCCCTTGCGGAGGGCGGTCATCTCCTGGCGGACGGCTGCCTTGGCCGCGTCGTCGGTCGAGCCCGCGAGCCTGTTGGCCAGTTGGTTGCGAAGGGACTTGGTGGCCTGCAGTCCGTCCTTGAGCTTGGTGACCCTGTGCACCGTCGAGGCGGCCCGTGTCGACTTGCTCGCGGCCTTGAGCCCGGCCATGGCGCCCCGGCCGAGTCCCATGGTGAGCAGCCCGAAGGCGTCGAAGGCGACATCCATCCAGGTGGCCTTCCCGGCCTTCACCAACACGACGCGGCCCGCCACGACCAAGAGGCCGATTCCGATGACCAGGAGATTGAGACCTGGAACAAAGAGCGCGGCGATGGCCAAGGCGGTCCCGATCCAACTGAGCACATCGAGGAAGAGCTTGAATCCCTCCGCGTGCTCCTTGGCCCAGGAGACCAGGTCATCCCAAGGGCTGTCCTCCACTGCGTCGTCGATCGCGTCCCGGATGTTCGTGCGCGCCGTGATCGCATGGGTGTTGAAGTGAGAGGTGGCGGTGAAGAGCAGCTGACGCGCATCTTCTACGGCGTCCTCGTCCTTCTCGTCGGCCTGGGCCTTGTCACGCGCCTTCTTGGCCAGACCCTGGGCATGCTCCAACTCGGTGGCCCAGGTCTTCAGATGGCCCGATACCTTCTCGTAGCGCCCCTTGGTCTTTTCGAAGCGCCCTGCGAGTTCGTCGGACTCTTCCTTCAGGCTATTCGCGTACTTGCCCTTGATGTTGTCGTCATCACCGAGTTCGCGAAGCTTCTTGACCTGCCGAGCCAGGGTCTCCGCAATGGTCGAGAGCCGTTTCGCCTCCAGGCGAACCGCGTCTGGATCACCTGGAGTCGGGTCTGATTCGGCAATCGGGGACCAATCGACCGGACGGCCAGCCACGGGCGTTCTCCCTCACTTCTTCTTGCGCTTGTTCGCCTCGGCGAGTTCTTTGTCGAGTTTCTCGAAGTTCTCGATCGCCTGCTCGACGAGCTTGCCGACCTTTTCGATGTTCCCCAGCATTTCCTTGCGGTGGTCGTCCCAGTTGTCGGTGAATTCCTCCATGGCCCCCGAGACGAAAGGAGATCCGTACTCGTCGCGCAGGTCGTCCTGATGTCCGGAGCAGTTCTTGAACTCTCTGCGGACTGTTCCCAGGTCCTTCTTGATCGTGTACAGGTAGTCGTAGTCCACACCGAGGTCAGTCATGTCGGCGCTCCTCGAGCGCGGTGCGGCGGCGGCTCACGGTCGGCTCCCGGTGGGGCATGGGTGTCTCCATCGGGCCGACGTTATCCAGAGGGCTGCTGGTTCCGCCAGGGCCCATAACCGGGCAAGCCGTCAGATCTCGGTGCACTGTCATCGTGTCGTGATGCGAAGGGCACAGCAAACGCGTGACGGCGGGTATGACAGCCGAAGACCCCGGCCGCCGTGCGGCTGCCGGGGTCGACGTGAGTAGTCAGGTTTGCCAGTGCATCGGCTGCTGGAAACGCCGAGGCGGTGGCCGCTCTTCCGGGTGACCCGTAGAAGTCCGTGGTGCTGCCCCCCAAGGCGGGGGTGTCTGGGCTACCGGTTGACGGACTGGACTTCCTCGACGGTGATGTCCTGGACCGCCTCGATGGTGCCGTCGGGCATGCCGACCGCTCCCGCCTGGCCCGTGCCCGTCCAGCTGATCTCCCAGGTGAGGGAGGCCTTGAGCGGGTACGTCTCGCCGCCGGACGAACGGCGGTACGTGATGCCGCAGGGCGGGGTCTCCTTGGACTTGCCCTTGGCGTAGGGCTCGCCGATCCTGCCGTCGACGATGGGGCATTCACCGTTGGCGGGGATGGTGGTGGCGTCCTTGGTGCCGGGGTTCAGAGTGAGCGACTTGGGGGTGGCGGTCGTGGTCGCCTCGAGGTTGAAGCCGGGGACGTTGATGGCCGCCGTCGCCTTCACGTCGTCGAAGACGGCCTTGTCGAGCCAGGCCCACGTCGGCAGGTTCACCTTGGTGACGCCCTCGGGCGCGAGGGTGACCTTGGTGCCGGGCAGCTCCATGTGCTGGTAGGCGAGCGCCGCGAGGATCTCCGGCGTGATGGCCTCCTCGTACTGGGGCGGCGCGGGCTCGCCGTTGTCGACCCAGAAGGGGATGTCGCTGCACGACATCCGCTTGAGCGCGTCCGGCTCGTTGGGGTTCTCGACACCTGCCCAGAACATCCCCTCGCCGTCCTTGTCGACGTTGTAGTCCTTGTAGCCGGGGGTGTCGGTCCAGCCGTAGTCGTCCTCGTAGTGGCGCTTGAGCTGGCCAAGGGCGGTTCCCCCCGAACCCAAGCCGGGAGTGTTCAGCTGGTCCTCGATGTCGGCGGACATCTTCTTCTTGAAGTCCTTGGCACCGAGGTACGGGGCGTACCAGCAGGGCGGCGGGTCCCAGTTGACGTCGGCGGAAGAGACGTTTCCGCTGCCGCCGTTCTTGGTGACGGCTCCTGAGTACTGGACCTTGGCGGCGGCGTAGATGCCGGTCTTGTCGCTGCCACCCTCTTCCTTGGCGCCGCCCTTGCCGTTGCCGAAGTCCTCGTCGGCGTGGGCGACCCCGCCCGCCAGAAGACCACTGATGACGAGGGACAGCGAGAGGCAGGCGGTCGCGGCTCGGTTCACGCGCACTGGTCTGCCTTCTCCGTCACGTACACGAGTGAAGCGCGCCACAAGTCGTCCTTCCCCGGGAACTTGGACATAACGATCTTGAAGAAGTCGTACGACGCCGCTCCGGGTGCCCCCTTGCGGACCTTCTCCGACTTCACTTCCTTTGAGTAGAACTTGCTGGAGTCCACGCAGAACGAGACCTCGACCGCGTTGCCGTTGGGCGACTTCCGGGTCTTCTCCTGGAAGTGGCGTCGCGTGCCGGTGGAGGTCAGCCCCGCGTCGACGCGGCCCTGGATCTGGGTGCGGGCGTAAGTGAGCCCCTTGTCCGTCGCGTACGTGGCGACGGCCGGGTCCTTGACCGTCTGCTCGGCGACGCCCCGGTAGATCGACTGCACGAAGTGCCGGGCGTCGTCCAGCGCCGCGGCCTCGGTCTTGTCCTGCGGCTTGCCCCAGTCGAAGACAAGGTCGATGTCCTTGGGCAGCGTCAGGTCGACGCCGTCCGACTCGTCCTCCGCCGGTGCGCCCGACGAGTCGGGCGACTTCTTCGGCTTGTCGGCCCCCTGGTCGGCGCCGGCGATCTTGTCGTTGTCCTTGGACTTGCCGTCGTCCCCGCTGCCGCACGCCGTCAGGAGCAGGGCAGCGGTCGCGGCGAGCGCGGCGGTGACGGGCATGGTGCGGCGATTCACGGTCGGCTCCCGGTGGGGCGAGGGGTGTCTCCAGCAGGCTGACGCTATCCGTGGGGTTGTTGGTTCCGCCAGGTTCGATATCGGCTCAACTCAGCTGATTCCGGCGGACTGTCATCGTGTCGTGACGCGGAGGAGGGGACTCCCCGCCCTCAAGCGCGAAGGGGGCGGCGCAGGCCTCAGTGCGCATGGCCAGGTTCTTCAGTGGTGGCCGGGCGGGGGAGGCGAGGGCGGAAACGGTGGCGGAGACGGTGGTGGCGGTGGTGGTGGTGGCGCGAAAGGTGCGGGGGTGTTGGACAACTCCCAGGCCTCGCGGGCCCGTTCGCGGCGGATGCCGATGGCTGTCGACCAGGAGACGGACGCAGTGAAAGCGACGTTCGCTGCCGCGGCCAGGGCGAGCCAGAGCGCGACGTCGGGGGCGGTGTTGCTGGGGCCGACCTCGCCCTCGGGATCCACGTACAGGCGGATGCGTTCGCCGACACCCGTACCCCGGCAGCCGCCCATCGGACCTTCCGCCACGCGTCCGTCGTCGAACCGGACCCGGCAGGATGTCCTGTCGCCCCTCTGTGACGTGTCGACGACGACTCCGCCGACCGTCCGTCCCCGGTCGTCGAGGACCTTGTCCTGGACGAGGAACAGGCCGAGGAGGACCAGCGCGGCCGTCGCGAAGATGAAGGACGCCATCGGCCACAGTCGCTGGTTCGTCAGCATGGCGATGAACCAGAGCAGGACCAGGGCGAGTGCGATCCCCGGAAGGACGAGCCAGCGGCTGACGACCGTGGAGATCATGGCGCCCGCGGCGAAGGTGATGACCGCGACAGCGGTGTGGAACCGGCCCGGAGGCGTCCCGCGCAGCAGGCGCGCGAGCCACGCCGGCGGGCGGCGGGTGTCGATGCCACGGGGTCTGTCCGCGGTGTCGTAGGCCGCGAAGTCCTCGTGGGCGGCGTTCGACGGTTTCACTCGGGGGCCACCTCCCGCGCTGTCTTCTTCTGCTCTGTCCCCGTCCCGGTCCCCGTCCCGGTCCCCGTCCCGGTCCCGGTCCCGGTCCCCGTCCCTGCCCCCGTCCCGCTCCCGTACAGACGCACCGTCGATTTCCCGCAGATCAGCGCCACCAGTGCCGCAAGCGACACCACCTGCTCGGGGTCGAGACAGTTGCCCACGACCAGGAGGCCCGACCCGCCCCCCACCGGGCAGGACAGCGCCGCCGACATGCCCAGCTGTGCCACGTACCGGCTGCTCACCGGAGGCCCGCCGGGCGGAGGGAGTTCGGGAAACGTGTCCACCTCGCCGGAAGGGTGGATGCCGGGCTGGGAGACCAGGCCGAAACCCGTGCCCAACTCCGTGGGGAAGGACTCGACGTACACCTGCTTGCCCTCCAGGCGTTCGCCGAAGTGGCGCGCGAGCACCTCACCCGCGTTGATGTCGGGATCCAGCGGGCTCACGTCGATGACTCCCGCACAGATCTGCCAGGTCACCGGCCCGTCATCCTGAGTGGTCGGCAGTGTGATCAGGCCGCAGCTGATCATGCCGTCGTCGAGGAAGAGGCGGCGTGCCGTGGCGAAGGTGTCGGTGATGGAAGCGCGGATGCCCTGGTCGCGGTGTGCGTAGGCCTGCGCCACCAGGTGCTCGATACGCTCCTGTGCCGCCTCGTCGTCGTGTCCGTCGGCGAGCAGGTCGAACCAGTCCGTCGGCACGAAGAGTCCCACTTCGCCTACGGGGGTGGGCAGTTCACGCGGGGTGGGCAGTTCACGCGGGGCTGGCAGTTCAGGCGGGGCTGGCAGTTCACGCGGGGCCACCGGCGGTGAGCCCGCGGCCTGGGCGGCGGTGTGTGGTGTGGTCGTCACTTGTTCGCCGCTTCCTTGAGTGCCCACGGGTTGAGCGCGTCCGGCCAGACATCCTTGCCGGGACCCTTCGTCTGGTCCCCGGGTACTGCCTTCTTGCCGATGTCGATGCCGATCTGCGCCGCGCCGCCGGGGCCGAGCCCGACCGAGTTGACGCCCCAGTTGCCCGCGAACTGCACGCCCTTCAGGCCGAGTTCGGTGCCGCCCATGACCCGCCCCGGCTGCGTCAGCACGGTCTTGAAGAGTCCGACCGCGGGCGCCCCCATGCCCTTGAGCCCCTTCATCGCGGCGAACGCACCGCCCCCGAAGGCGAGCCCCGCGGCATCGACGAGGACCGTCGGCGAGGTCAGGGCCTTGCCGAAGCTGCCCGTCTCGCCCACCGCCTGGAGGTAGTGGGCCAGCAGCCCCACTCCCGCGAGGGCGAGGCTCAGCCCCGCGAGCGCCGGGAAGGCGAGCGAGAGGAGGCCGATGACCGAGCTCAGGAAGCCCGCCACGTTCCCGATGAACGCGAAGGCCCAGGAGTACTCCTTGAGGAAGTCCTTGATCCCGTCGAGGATCATGTCGTCGAGCTTGTCGATCGCCTCGGCGAAGTCCCCGATGGCCTTGCCGACCTTGTCCCAGAACCCTGGCTCGTTCGGCGCCATGTCCATCGCGTGCTTCAGGCGCCCCGCGACGGCCTCGCCCTCCTCCGCGTAGCTGGACCGCAGACGCTCGGCCCGCCCCCGGATCTCCTCCAGGTCGGCGTTGGCCGTGTGCGCGGCCTTCTCCTTCTCGCTGCGGTCCGCCTCCTGCCGCTCCCGTCTGGCCTTGTCCTCATGGGACTTGTCCTGCGCGATGTCCAGCAGACCCGGCTTCGGCGGCAGTCCGTCGACGGCCTTCCGGGCGGCGCCCGCGCGCTCCTCGGCGCGCTTGGCCTCGCCCTCCAGCTGCTCGGCGTAGTCCTGCTTCTCCTTCATGTACGTCGCCCAGTCCTCCAGGGAGCGGGCGGCCTGGGTGAAGGAGTCACGGGCGTCGTCGACCTTGGGCCGGAAGTTGTCGTGGAACTGCTCCCGGAACGCCTCCGCCGCCTTGCCCTTCCAGTCGCCGCGACCCGTGCCGTTCAGTACGTGGGCTATGTCGCGCAGGGCGTTGGCCGTGCGGCGCACGATGCCTGCGACATCGGTGGCGGTCCGCAGGTCGCCGGGGCAGGGGCAGTAGCCGATCGCGGGGAAGCGGGCGTCGGCGGCGGGGTCGGGGCGCAGCCACGGCGGCTGCGGGTTGCCACTCACGCGGCCTTGGCCTGGCTCGTGCTCGGGCTCGTGCTCTTGCCCTTGCCCTCGCCCTCCCCCTCGCCCTTGCCCTCGGGCTTCTTGCGGAGCTCGGTCTCGATCTGTTCGTCCAGATCGTCGAAGCTCTTCTTGATCTTGCCGAGAGCCTTCGACGCGGACTTGGAGAACTTCGCCAACTCCTTGATCCCGTAGGACCATTCCTCACCGAAGTCGTCCATGCGCCTGGCCAGCTTCAGGACCCCCATCGAGGCGCCGTCGACTTCTTCCATCTCGCGGCACGGCTTCTTCATGACGTCGGAGATGTTCCCGATGTCGCGCTGGGTCTGCTCCAGCATGGCGTAGTCGATGTAGAGGTCACTCATGACGTAAGTGGACTACGGAGGTGCGGAGTTCAGGCCATTCTCGGTGCGGCCTTGATGCTGGGCTGATGCGGAATTGACGCGGCGTTTACGGGTTCTCTCACGAAGGGGAGGACGAACAAACCTCGCCCCCCCCTAAGCCCCTACCCCGCCCCCGCCCTCAAGCCCCGCCCCCACTCTCAGCCCCGCCCCCGCGAAAAGTCCCCCCGCCCCACCCGAGCCGCAAGCCCATCCCTCTCGCCCTCCGCGTCCAGGATCAGCGACCCGTACCCCGTGGCCGCCCACACGCTCCGCTCACCCGGCACCTCGAAGTACGGCACCCTGCGCCCCTCGGGGCCCTTGTCCGTGAGTACCTCCGGCGCCCGGCGGGCGCGGACCGCCGCCCCGCACTCCTCGCATGCCGCGACGTGCAGCTGATCGCGCCGCCCCAGGGGGCGCCACCGGATGCGGAGGTCGGCGCGGCCGTGCAGGGGATTGAAGAAGCAGAGGGGGAGCGGCGATGCCGTGGAGCCCTCCGCGTCCAGCGCGTCCCGGCCCTCCGTCACCAGGGCCAGCACGCCCGCCAGGTCCGGCAGGCCGCGCGCCGCGTCCAGGACCGTGCCCGCTGCGGCGTAGGCGTCAAGTGCGCGGTGCAGGCCGGGAGTTGAGGTGTCCGCCGCCTGGACCGCCTCGCCCAGCGCGAGGACCTCCGCCTCCGTCTGGCGGCGCAGTGCCGCCTCGTCCGCCGTACGCGCCGCCGCGAACACCGCCTGGGGGAACGCGAAGGGCGAGCCGGTGGCGCTCGGGTAGCGTCGGGAGTGGCCGCGCCTCCGGCGGCGTACGCCCACGAACGCGAGCAGCGCCCCGGCCGCCAGGGCGAGAGCGACGGCGACCGCGACCGGCAGCAGCCAGGGGGAGCCGCCGTCACCCGCACCGTCGGCGTCCTCACGCGGGAGGCTTCCGGTTCCGTCTCCGCCGTCACCGTCCCCCAGATGCTCCGTGGCGTCCTCGTACACCTTCGTGCCGTCGCCCTCCGCGATCAGCTCGATCGCCTTCTCCGTCTGCTCCGCGAGCCCCGCGTCCTTCATCTCGTCAAGGAAGCCGACCGCGCCCACCGCGTCGCGGGCCTGGTGCTTCTCACTCGGCCACTCGAAGCCGTGCAGATCGCCGGTCCACCTGTCGCCGCCCGTCACGAGGACGAGCTCGCGGCGGTCGATGCGGTCGTGCACGACCTCCGCGAAGGCGTCGGCCTCACCGCCGTACGCGTCGCCCTGCACGATCGGCACCAAGGCGACCTTGATCGGCAGTCCGGTCTTCTCGATCTGCCGTACGAGCTGCTTCTGGCGGGCGGGAGGCACGGAGCCGGCGTACGCGGCATCGACGTACACGGGTGACCTGCGCAACGCGTCGGCCACCTTCTCGCCCGGACTCGGCGCTCCGGGCGCTCCGGGAGCCCCGGGCACCTGCGCGGCGGCCGGTGACACCGACGCGACGAGGGCCACAAGGGCCACGAGGGCTACAAGGGCGACGGCCGCCGTCGCGAGGGGACGCTTCACGTCACTGGACACCGGCGTACTCCCTTACCTGGCGGATGAGTTGAGAGATTCCGTGACGAGCCGCGGGCAGCGGGCCCGGCGCCTCCTCGTACGGCACCCGCTCACCGCGCCGCGCCCCCGGGAGGGTCAGCCGGAGCGTGTAGGCGAGGCGGGGCTGCACGGCGACGAGGACGCGGCACTGCGCGCACACCGGAATGGTGCGCAGCCGCTGGTCGTCCGCCGCGTACTGGGCGTCGCGCCACCCCGTGGCCGGGCCGTGCAGCGGGTTGAGCGCGCAGCAGGTCTTGTCGGCCCCGACGAGCGCGCCGCGGCCCGCCCGTGCGAGGACGACGGCGGCGGCGAGGTCGGAAGGTGTGGTGTCGTCGTCGACGTGCCCGTCGGGGTCGCGGTCCGCGAGGAGCGTCGCGGTGTCGAGGCAGTCCCAGACGCGGGTACGGACGGCGGACGCGAGCGCGCTCTGCTCGTCGGCGGCATCGAACTCGCGGGCCAGAGCGTCGAGTTCGTCGCGCGCCGTGCGGCGCAGATAGTCGCGGGACGGATCTGGGGGAGCCTCGAAGGACGTGGTGGCGGACGGAGGCGACGTCGTACGCGGCCGTCGAAGGCCCGGCACCGCGAGGCGCAGGATGCCGAGCAGCGCGGCAGCGATCCCGAGGACAAGACCGGCCGCGACCGCGCCGACCATGAGCCCCGGCCAGAAGTCGCCGGAGAAGAGCGGGGAGAGCTCGTTCTCCTCGATGGGGTCCGGCTCGTCGTCCATGCCGAGCGAGGAGGTCTCGGGCCGGTCGGTGCGTGGCGCCTTGTCGAGGTACGTCATCAGGTCGTCGAGCCGCTCGCCGAGCCGGTGGTCGGTGGAGCGGTCGTCGTCATCGCCGTAGCGGATGGAGTCGGGCAGATCGAAGGCGACGAGATTGGCGTCGATGCGTACGTCGTAGGTGACGACGTCGATGGAACCGCCGAGGGGATCGGCGACGACGTACACGCCGTGGTCGCCCTTCGCGCCCATCTTCTGCCGCACGGCCTCCACGAAGAGCTCGGGCTCGCCTCCGGACTCGTCCTCGGTGAGCTGCGGCACGAGGGCGACGAAAACCGGCCCACGCCCGAACTTCCGCACCTTTTCCTTGAGTTCACGTCCCTGCGCGGAGTCGAGTACGTGCGGACTCTCGGGATCGCTGTAGACAGGACCGCCCTTCCGCAGCCCGTCGGCGACACGTTCGACGCGGCTCGACAGGTCGGAGGCGGTGGGCGGCGGCGCGGCGTCGGCCGTCTCCTGGTCGAAGGCGAGCGAGGCGCCGAGGGCGATGGCCCCGGCGGCGAGCACGGCCGCCCCGGCCTCGACGCGGCGTGCGGTGAGGCGATGGGGCGGGCCCGCCGTCTTGGGGGCGGCTCCGACACCCGTCACGCGACGGCGCCACCAGCGGCGTACGTACGGACCGAGGACGACGATCAGGATCGGTACGCCGCTGAGCGCGATCCCGGTCACGAACGACTGGTTGTCGCGATCGACGGGATCGATGTGCAGCTTCTCCTCCTCCCCGTGGGCGTCGGCGTCCTCCTGGCGGGCGGCTTCCGCGCGTTCGGCGGCCTTCTTGCCGCCCTGCGCGATGACGTCGGTGAACCGCTCGAAGCTGAGCAACGGGCCCGCATCGTAGGGGAGTTCATAGAGCGCGACGGTCGACGCGTCATCGGCGGGCGCCCGCACCCCGAAGGCGCTGGCCTCGGCGACGCCCATGTCGTCGACGAGCACATACAGCCCGTCCCGCCCCAGCCGGTCATGCACGGCCGCGAGCAGCCGGTCACTGCCGATGCCCTGATCGGGCAGTACGAGGACGTAGGTGGGCACCTTGGTCCGCTGGGCCAGCTTCTTGAACTGCGGGGCGGTGGAGCGGGGGATGTCGCGGGGGAGCTGGTCGGTCACATAGACGGGGTCGGCGCGCAGGAGGGCGGCGAGGGCGGCGGGTTGGGTGGGTGCGTTCGCACCGCCCGGCTTGTCGGCCTGCGTGGGCTGCGCGTCCTGCGTGGGTTGCGTGGGCTGCGCGGCGGCAGAGGCGGCGCCGAAGCCGAGCAGGAGGAGAGAACAGAGCAGAGAACAAAGGGCGGCGAGCCACGCGGGGCGGCGCCGGCCACGGGGCCGGACGCGGGGCCGGACGCGAGGTATGCGATGGGGACTCCGCGACCACGCATCGTCGGCACTGTTCCCCGCCACGCTCACCCGTCCCACCCCGTAATTCATTGGGCGCACTTTACTGTCGCGACGGAGGCGTTTCCATGGGTGCGGTGTTACGGGGCAGTGTGAGGGAGGCCTGCGTAAAGGCTTGCGGAGCATGGCCATGGGGTCGGCCGGGGCGTCGAGTGGCGAGAGGCGTACCGGCGGCCGAATGTGCGGCGGCGAAGGTTCGGTGCGGGCGAGGGGGGTCTCGCCGGGGGGAGGTTGCCCAGCGTCCACCGAGGTGCCTGAGGGGTCAGAAGATGTCTTCCTCGTCCTCCACGGGCTCGGTGAAACTCACCGTGCGGAGAACGGCCGCCATGATGTCGCAGAACTCGGTCCAGTAGTCCGTGGACGCGGTGTAGAGCGTAAAAATCGCGGTGAACGGGCCGGTGGGAAAGGGCACATGGACCTGGATCTGCCCGGTGAGCAGATCCACCGCCTCGCCAGACGCGGTCACTTGCGGACTGAGCTGGTACTTGGTCAGCGTGATGCAGGAGACGGCGGGGCCGCACGGCAGATCGAGCCAGCGTGCGTCGTTGTGCGGCTCTCGGGAGAGGACCGAGAGGATGCCCTGGGCGGCTATGTCGGTGTCCTTCGCCGACTGGTCCGTCGGAACGGCCGCCACGGTGAAGGCGCACTGGGCGACACCGTCGGCGCCTTCGTATCGGGCCTCGAGCCCCCCGTCGTCCTCGCCCTCTGCGGCTCCTTCGGGTTCCTCGGCGGTGGAGAAGAGCCCCATCGCCGAGTACGAGATGCCGTTCCCGGCCATGAGCTCGGCCAGGCCCTCGTAATAGGGCGCGGCCGGCTCCCAGATGCTTTCGTCGCCGCGGGAGTAGAGGCCGCGCACGAACTCCTGGGAGCGTTGGGCGCGTTCCTCGGGAGTGGCGGCCAGGGGGAGTGCGAAGAAGCCTTCGGGGACGTTGAACCAGAGGGGCGGGGGTTCCTCGTCGGCGTGACGGGGCGGCGTTCCGCTCGTGGAGTCGGCGGAGGTTGTCATCGTGGCGGGACCGTCCTGGTCGGAAGCGGATGCGGCATCGGGTTCTAGAAGTCGTCGGGGTGGCGGTCCTCGCACTCCACCTCGGCGCCTTCGGCGTCCATGGTCATGTCGTTCTCGGAGAGGCCGAAGAACGAGTCGACTTCGTACGACCTGATGAAGGAGACCTCGTAGTGGCCGCAGGGGCGGCGACTGACCACCGGGGCACCGGCCTCAGACGGCGCCGGAGACGCCGCGACGAAGGCCTCGACTGTGGCCCGCTGGGCCGGCGTGAGGCCGTTGAGCGGGATCAGTTCGAGGGGATGGCGCAGGTACCGGGTGAACTTCTCCTGCGTGACGGCGTGCAGCCTGCACCAGGAGTCGTCACTGAAGATGACCTTGACGTCAGTCCCGTCCTTGAAGGGCTTCGGCTCCACTCGGCTGATCCGGGAGCGCGGGACCTCCCAGAGCACTTCGTCCTCGATGAGGCGATCGTTCTTCTTGGAGTAGGGGAAGCCCACGACGACCAGTCGGCGATCGGTGACGATCGCGTGCGTGCGGAAGTGCTTCTCGGGTGAGCGCGCGGGATCCAGCTGCCAGGGCAGGGTGCGGGCGACGGAGCCGGGGGCGGCCCACAGCACGGGGAAGTCCTCGACCTCGTCGGCAGGTTCGTCAGGAGTGTCGGAGCCCGACCCCGGCCCCGAGCCGCCGCTGACATTGCCCCCGGCTGAGCTGAGTACGGCCATGATGGCGCCCCCGAGGGCGATCAGTCCGCCTTTGCCGACGTTCCGCGCGACCGAGCCGCCCGTCGACCGAGCCTCGTACACGGGTCCCTCAGGCCAGCCGGGCAGCTCGCTCTGGATGTCACGTCGCTCGGTGTCGCGAAACCAGCGCATGCCCCGGACGCGCGTGGCCTGGCCGGTGGCGAAGGTGACATACGCACGAGTGAGGAGCGTCTCGCCCGGTTCGGGCTGCCAGGTGTCCATATCGGTAAGTATCTTCCTAAGTGGTAATCCTGGGGTCTTTGGCGTGCGTTCGCATGTTTCCGTCGTCCTGCGTCGACCTCACGCTTCGCGCCGGGAGCCGAGCCGCCCGATGCTCGGCGACGTGATGTCCAGCCGCATGACGCTCACCCGCCCGCCGCCGATTTCTCGAACTGGTCACCGGGGAACAGCGCCTCTCCCACGTGCTGGTGGATGCTCTCGATCTTGGGGAAGATCTTGAGGCCTGCGTCCATGGCGATACCGGCCCCAAGGGGGTTGATGTTCACCCCCGGGATGAGGTTGGCGCCCTTCGAGCCGAGCCACTGGCCCGCGTGGTAACCCTGGTTGGCGATTCCGCCCATGCGCGATGCCAGACCGCTGGTGGCATGGGAGACCTCGTACACGTTGTCCGCCATACCGCCGAGCACTACCTTGCCGGGCAGCAGCTTGATCCCGCCCTTGACGAAACCCGCCTGCTCACCGGTGGAGATCAGCATGCGTGCCTTGCCGATGTTGGTCGCCTGGAACCCCTTGCCGAGATTGCCGGCCTTGGCCAGGCCGGCGCTCCTGGCCAGCTTCGAGGTCTTGCCGGCCACCTTGATGCCCTTGCTGAACGCCCCGATGCCCGGCATCAACCCCACCGCGTCCATCCCGATCTGCATCCAACTCACGTCCGCGCCAGCCGCCTTGGCGATTCCGTGCGCCGCCAGCGCGAGCCCGCTCGCGATCAGCGCGGCCGTACCGAAGATCGCCGCGAGCGGCGGGAAGGGGAGCGTGATGATGGCCAGCAGGCCCAGCACCGCGGTGAGGTCACTCAGCAGATCGCCGATCAGCGCGATCATGTCGGCGTGATCCTTGATCCACTGACCCGTGGCGTCCCACGCGTCAGCGACCCCCTTGGTGAGCTTGTCCCAGAAGCCGGGCTCGTCCGGGGCGATGTCCCCGGCCTTGTCGAGCTCCTTGCTGATCCGCCCGGCGGCACGCGCGTACCGGTCCTCGAGGTCATGAACCTTGCCGGTGACCTCGTCGACGTCACCGGAGGCCTTGCCGAGCTCCTCGCTCCCCTTGCCCTCGGCCTTGGTCTCGGCCTTCTCCCGCGCGTCGAGTTTCTCCCCGGCCGACTTCTCGAGCCGGTCCGCCTCGTCCTGGAAGTCCTGGAGTTCACCGGCCCACTTGTGCAGCGCCCGGGAGGCCTTGTCGAAGGACTCGTGGCTCTTGCGGACGAGCGGCGTGACGTCCTGTCCTATGTACTCGGTGAAGGCGAGGGCGGTCTTGCCCTTCCAGGCCCCGCACTCGATCCGCTCCAAGTCACGGACGGCGGCGCCGAGTTCCGTCGCGAGTCCACCCAGCTTCTTCGCGAGCTCGCGGGTGTCCGTCACGTCCCCAGGGGTGGGGTCCCAGCCGATGTGCGGGAAGGCAGGACGCTTCGCCACGTCACTTGCCCTTCTTCTTCGAGTCCGCCTTCGACGACTTGAGCGACTCGGCAAGCTCCTGGTCCAGCTCGCTGAACTTCTCGCCGATCTTGTCGATCATCTTGACGGCGCCGTGCGTGTGCTTGCCGAGCTGCTTGACGCCGTAGCCCCACTCGTCGGCGAACTCGTGCACGTCCTCGACGAGCTTGCCCGCACCGACGGCCGAGCCGTCGGTATTGCGCAGGGCGCGGCGCGCGGCATCCATGCGGTCGCTGACCGTGGAGAAGGTCTTGCGCAGGTCTTCGAAGATCGTGTCGTCGAGGCGTAGGTCGCTCATGTCCGCTGCGTGTTTCCCCTCGGCGGTCATCGTCGGTCATCGGCGGCTGGCAGGGCGCGCGGGAAGGGCGCCGGGACCGACGATAACTGTGGGATGCAGGGATTCGCCAGGGCGAACGCTTATGAGGTGAGGGATGACGGGGAGGTATGTGCAGAACCGGTGCACGCTCGCCTGTTCAGACCCGGGAGATCTTGCTTCTTCTTTGCCTTCCGCTTTGCTTCCATTTACTTTCTGGGCGTCCCGGTCCGGCGGGGAACGAGGCGACGGACGCCCGTGGCCCAGCGGGAAGGTGGCGGCTCGACCGTGTGACGAGCCGCCAACCGGACCCACTTGATCAACGGTTGCTGATCAGCGGTTGACGGACTGGACCTCCTCGACGGTGACCGGCTGATCGTTGCCGTACTCGCCGTCGGGAAGGTCACCGCCCGCGCCACCCGTGCCGGCCCAGGTGATCTCCCAGGTGGCGGTGGCCTGGAGGTTGAAGGTGCCGTTGCCGGAGGAGCGCTGGTAGGTGACGCCGCAGGGCGGCTGCTCCTTGGACTTGCCCTTCGCGTACGGCTCACCGATCGAACCGTCGTCGTTGAGCTCGCACTTGCCCGAAGCGGGGATCCGCACGGCGTCCTCGGTACCCGGCTTGATGCTGAGCGCGACGGGCTTCGCGGTCGTCGTCGCCTCGATGTGCAGTCCGGGGGCGTCGAGCGAGGCGGTCACGGACACGGGGCTGAAGTCACCCTTGTCGAGCCAGGCCCAGGTGGGGAGGTTCACCTTGGAGGGGCCGTCGGGGGCGAGGGTGACCTTGGTGCCGGGGACCTTGATCTGCTCGTACGCGAGGCCTGCGAGGATCTCCGGATCGATGACCTGCGGGACGTCCTCAGGGGTCTCGCCGTTCTCGACCCAGAAAGGCTCCCTGTCGCACTTGAACTGCTCGGCCATGGAGGCATTGGGGTTCTGCTGAGCCCCCCACCACATGCCGTCCTTCTCCTTGTCGATGTTGTAGCCGTCCTTGGCGTACGCCTGGTTCTGATCGGACATGTCACCGAGTACGTCGCGGGGTGCGTCGGGATCATGCCGGGCGCCGAAGTAGAGGCGCTGGCGGTACTCCTGGAACTCGGTGGCCTTCCACTCCGGCGCGTACCAGCACCCGGGCGGCGTCCAGTTGGTGTCGACGGAGGCTACGGGGCCGCCACCGCCTTTGTTGTTGCCGGTGGAGGTGTAGGTGATCTTGGCTACGGCGGCTACGGTGTCGCCCTTCTTCTCGGCCGAGGTGGTGCCGTTGGACGGCCCGTCCTCACCGGCCGCCGCGGGACCTGCGGGCCCCGCGGCGACGAATATCAGCGACGAACTGACGGCGGCCAGTATCAGTGGGGCTATGCCCTTTGTCCTCACCATCACCTGCACTCCTTCGCCTCGGTCGCCACCTCTACCTGCTTGGCCCGCCACAGCCCCTTGTTGCTGTCGGAAGCGGTCATGAGGACTTGCCAGGAGTCGAAGTCACTGATGCTCTCCTCTGTGTGGTGCACCTTCTTCGACTTCACTTCCTTGCTGTACAGCTTGCTGCTGTCGCTGCAGAAGGTGACGACGGCCGACTTGTCGCTCTTCACGGGCTCGACCTTGACGCCGGTGAAGTGCATTTCCCCGGAGATCGTGAAGCCCTTGTCGACGCGCTGCTTGATCTGGTCCTTGGCGTACTTGAAGGCCGGGCTCTGATACTCCGAGTAGAACTTGTACGCCGCGTCCTCCGTGTCCTGCTGCACGATTCCGTACCGAATCGACTTCACGAAGTTCCCGGCGTCATTCGCGGCAGCGGTCTGGTCCGGATCCGACACGTTTGCCTTGTCGAAGACGATCTGCACGCCCGAGGGAAACTTCATCTCGGGCCGGTCCACGACAGGCGCCTCGCTCTTCTTGCCGCTGGGCGACGCACTCTTCTTGCCGCCGTCATCCGCCCCAGCGATCTTGTCCTTGCCCGAGTCCTTGTCGTCCCCACCCCCGCATCCGGTCAGGAGCAGAGCAGTGGCTGCCGTCAGCGAGACGACGGCGACGGGCAGGGTGCGACTGCGGTTCACGTGGGACTCCCGGTGGGGCGACAGTTCTGCAAGCCATCCGAAGGTACTGAAGTGGTCAATGGATTCGCCAGGTTTCACAATGCCGAGTAGTGAATGTCTCGTGAGGTGAATGGCCGTACAAAGCCGCCCAGTTCGGTCGCAGCGGGGACGAATTGGCTCGCCCGTCACAAATAGCCGGAATGGCAGGCTCCACAGGCGCGAAGACAGACGATGCACGTGAAGGGCGGAAGAGGAAGAATGAGCGGCATGGCCAAGGTGAAAGGCATCGATGCCCGCGGCATGCAGCACTGTGAGACGACAGCGCTGGGCGTGCTCCTGCGGCATGAGGGACTCGACCTGTCCGAGCCCATGCTGTTCGGGCTCGGCTCCGGGCTGTCCTTCATCTACTGGGACAGCAAAGCCATCGGCTTTCCCTTCCTGGGAGGCCGGGTCAAGCCGTTCGAGCTCACCAGGAACCTGGCCGCCGTACTCGGGCTTGAGCTGCTGGTCGAGGAGACCACCTCCCCGCGCAAGGCATGGCAGAACGTGGCGGCGCCCATCGACGCCGGTCGGCCGGTGGGCCTTCAGCTCGACAGCTACCACCTGGACTACTTCAGCACCAAGGTCCACTTCGGCGGGCACGTCGTGGCCATGTACGGCTACGACGAACAGGACGCCTACCTGGTGGACACCGCCCCGCAGGGCGGAGCCGTCTCGACCAGCCTCGCCGCCCTCGCCAGGGCCAGGGCCGAGCGCGGCCCCATGACCGCAAGGCACCGCTCCTTCACGATCACGGCGCCCAGCAGCCTGACGTCACCGCAGGACCGGATCATCCCCGCGATCAAGACCTGCGCCGACGCCTTCCTGAACCCGCCCATCGCGAACCTGGGCCACCGGGGCATCGAGAAGGCCGCCAGGCAAGTGCCGAAGTGGTTGCAGCGCACCGAAAATCCGCGGGTGGACCTGCCGCGGGCCGCGGTCCTGATGGAGAAGGCCGGCACCGGCGGCGCCCTGTTCCGCAACCTCTACCGGGACTTCCTCGCCGAGTGCGCCCAGCTGATCGACAGCAGCCACCTGCGCACCGGCCACCGCCTGTACGCCGAGGCCGCCACCCTCTGGACACAGGTCGCCGCACTCGTCGCGACGGTGGGCGAATCCGACGACGCGAAGCACCTCGTGCAAGCAGGCTCGCTCCTCCACGAGCTCTCGCGCATCGAACGCGAGGCGATGCAGGCACTGAGCATGCTCTAGCGGCTGGGCTGGGCTGGGCTGGGCTGGGCTGGGCTGGGCTGGGCGGCTGGGCGGCCCTCGCCACAGGACCCGAGTGCCGCCTCGTAGGCTGACAAGCCAGAGCCAACAAAGGGGACGGGGACAAGAGCATGGCCCGCTACACCGAAGCGCAGACCATCGCCCGCGGCGGATTCAGCATCAAGGTGCCGGAGACCTGGTGGGAGTTCGACGTCCGCCCGGAGTCGCGCGACGCCAGCATCCGCCAGATGATCAACGACCGCGTACGCGAACGCCCCGAGCTGGAGCCGCACCGGAACACCTTCGAGGGCTTCCTGCGCAAGGCGTCCAAGGAGGCCTGGCAGTCCGGAGCCCTGTACTGCGGCTGCATGGCGGAGAGCTTCGGCGGCGACGTGCCGATCACCGGCTCGGTCACGGTCTCCCTGGTCGGCGCCCGCACGTCGAGCGGCGACGTGCTGCCGACGGACCCCGCCGCGATCGTGGCCCAGCTCGGCGTACGGGAGGCCAAGCGCGAGGGCGACACGTACCGGAAGGTCACGACGGTGGACATACCGGGCGTGGGGATGGCGGCCAGGGCGTTCGGCATCGAGGACGTCTCGGTCCCCGGCGACGACCGCACGATGAGGGTCGTACTGATGCAGACGTTCATTCCGGTGCCGGGGCAGGAGGGCAAGGTCGCGCTGGTGGCGGGGAGCAGCCAGGTCCTGGACCTGGCGGAGTCGTTCTTCGACATCTTCGACGCGGTGACGTCCACCTTCCGCTTCGCGGAGTAGCGGGCAGGGGGGAAGAGGGAGGAGGAAAGGAAGGGGGAGGGGCATGGAGATCCGGTTGAATCCTCCGGATGGCGCGACGACGACGCGGGCCGCGCCAAGTCCCCCTCGGGGAGCGGTTGTTTGAACTGACTCCGGATCCCCGTCGACACCGCTGCCCTGCGGCCCTGCCGCCTTCCCATGCTTCGCACATGGCTAGTAACTTCGCATGTGTGTAGGGAAACTGACGGGGCGGATGCGACGGGGGTTGCGGCATGGCGGGGAATCGTCCGGCGGATTGGCATGTCCTCGACTTGGACAGGGACCCAACTCCCGGCGATCCGGACCGAGTCCGGAACCTCGCCAAGAACCTCCACGATTTCGCCGACGATGTCTCGAAGGTCCTCCGCGATATCAAGGGGATGGCGGGCGAGGACGCGATCCTGACCTGGGCGGGTAAGACGGCGGAGTCGTTCACGGCGGAGTTCGAGGATGCGCCGGGCAAGCTGAAGAAGCTCAAGAAGAGCTACGAGATGGCCGGGGACGCCCTCTCCACCTACTGGCCCGAACTGGAACGCGCCCAGGCCCTGGCGGACAAGGCCCTGGTCAAGGGCCGTGAAGCGCAAGGGGACTTGAGCTCCGCCCAGACCCGGCTCACCTCCGCCGACTCCTGGATGGACAAGGCGGGCAAGGAAGCCGACAAGTACAAGGACGACAAAGACAGTGGCAAGGACGTCCCGAAGCCCGACCCGGACAAGGTCAAGGCCGCCACCCGCAACGCGAACTCCGCCGAGAAGGCCCAGAGCGCCGCCAAGTCGGATGTGTCCGCCGCGAAGAGCAACCTTGATGCCGCGAAGAAGATGGCCGAGGACGCGCGCAAGATGCGCGAGGACGCGGCGGGTACGGCGAAGAAGAAACTCGAAGACGCCTCCGACGCCGGTATCCAGAACCGCAAGTGGTGGGAGGAGGTCGGGGACTGGGTCACCGACAACTGGGACACCATCGTCGCCGTCTGCAAAGTCGTCGTCGCCGTCCTCGGCGTCATCGCCATGATCATCGGCGGGCCCATCCTCGGCGCGATCGTCCTCATCGCCGCCCTCGTCGTCCTCGCCGACACCCTCAACAAATACGCCAACGGCGAGGCCTCCCTATGGGACGTCGCCTTCGCCGCCCTCGACTGCATCCCCGGCATGAAGGGCCTCACCAGCCTCCGCGGCCTCGCCAAGGGCGCGATGGGCCTCAAGGCCGGGATGAAGGGCCTGTCGCTCGGCGTCAAGGGGCTGGGGAAGGGCGCTCGTGCCATGGGGCGGCAGGTGAAGAAGCTCTTCACCTGCGGCGACCCGATCGACATAGCCACCGGCGACATGGTCATGTCCGCAACCGACGTGGAGCTGAGTGGCGTGCTTCCTCTTGTGCTGGAGCGCCACTACCGCACGAGCAACAGCAACAGCAACAGCAACAGCAATAGCAACAGCCGCCTCTTCGGGCGGAGTTGGACCTCCACTCTCGATCAACGGCTGCGACTCGAAGCCACGAGCGCACTGCTCACCACCGCCGACGGCATGACCCTCGTCTATCCGGTGCCGGAACCGGACGGGCCTGTCCTCCCCGTGGAGGGCCCGGCCTGGCCGTTGAGCTGGGACCGCCACCCCGGTGGCACGCTCACCGTGGAGCAGCCCGAGACCGGCCTGAGGCTGCACTTCCGACCGTTGCCGGAGGGTTCCCCTGACGATGACGAGCTTCCGCTGGCCATGATCAGTGACCGAAACGACAACACCATCGAGGTCACATACGACGCCGACGGACTGCCTGACGAGGTCACCCACCACGGCGGTTACCGCGTCGGCGTGACGTGCGCGGACGGACGGGTCACAGAGCTGTCCCTGCGCAGCCACCCAGAGCAGCCCACACTGGTTCGCTTCGGGTACGACGAGCACGGCCGCCTGGCCGAGGTGTACGACTCCTCCGGACAGCCGCAGAAGCTCTTCCACGACGACCAGCACCGCATCAACGGCTGGGAGGACCGCAACGGCGCGTGGTACCGGTACGAGTACGACGCCGGTGGTCGTTGCGTGGCCACGCACGGAGTGGACGGCCTGCTCGACAACACCTTCGACTACGACGACGAGGCACACGTCACGACCGTGGTCGACGCACTCGGATTCAGCACGCGCTTCCAGTTCAATGACGCCTACCAGCTCGTCGCCGAGACCGACCCCGTGGGGAACACGGTGCTGCAGGAGTGGGACCACCGCGACCAGATGGTGTCCTGGACCGATGCGCTCGGGCGTACCCTCCGCATGGAGCGGGACGAGATGGGCAACCTCACGAAGGTCCAGTTGCCCGACGGGGCCACCTCCAGAGTGAGCTACAACGCCCTCAACTTGCCGGTGGAGCACGTCTCCTATGACGGCACCGTGGTGCGCCAGGAATGGGACGAGCGGGGCAACTGCACCTCGCTGACCGAGGCCGACGGGGCCACCACGCGGTTCACCCGTGATGGAACAGGTGCTCCTACGTCAGTGACGGACGCGCTGGGGGCGGTGTCCCGTTTCACGAACAACGAGGCCGGGCAGCAGCTCACCGCGACGGAACCGCTGGGCGCGACGACCCGGTACGAGTACGACCCCTTCGGCCGCCAGACCGCCATCAGCGACCCCTTGGGCGCGACGACGCGAATCCTCTGGACCGTCGAAGGGCGGATGGCGGCCAGGACACACCCCGACGGTTCCATCGAGTCCTGGACGTACGACGGTGAAGGCAACTGGCTGACGCACACCGACGCACTCGGCCAGGTCACCCGTCACACCTATGGAGCCTTCGGGCTGCTGGTTTCCCGCACCACTCCGGACGGAGCCCGTCACACCTTTACCCACGACGCCGAGCTGAGGCTGATACAGGTGACGGGGCCCGGCGGGCTCGCATGGGATTACGCGTACGACCCGGCGAGCAGGCTCATATCGGAGTCCGACTTCGACGGCCGTACCGTCGCCTACGAGTACGACGCAGCCGGACAACTCCTCAGTCGTACCAACGCCGTGGGGCAGACGACGACCTTCACCTATGACGTGGCGGGGAATCAGGTCGAGAAGTGCGTGGACGGCGTGACGACGGTCTTCACGCACGATGCCGCGAGCCGTGTGCTGACGGCTGTCAGCCCCGATGCCACGCTCACGTACACGTACGACCAAGTGGGCCGCAAGACCGAAGAGGCCATCGACGGTCGAGCGCTGTCCACGTCGTACGACGCCTTGAGCCGTCCCACCCGGCGTACCACTCCCGTGGGGGCCACCAGCACGTACCGCTACGACACGGCGGGGCGCCGTACGACGCTCACTGCCTCGGGCCACACCCTGACGTCTGCGTACGACGACCTTGGGCGCGAGATCGCCCGCGGCATCGGGGGCACGGGTACTTCCCTCTCCCTGAGCTGGGATGCCGAGGGCCGTCTCACCGAACAGATGTTGACCGGCCCGGGAGGCTCCTGGCAGCACTTGCGCCGGGCTTACGCCTACCGGGCCGACGGCAACGCCGTCGCGATGAACGACTTTGCCACGGGTCGGAGGGAATTCGATCTCGACACGATGGGCCATGTCACGGCGGTGCGCGCCGAAGGCTGGGACGAGTCGTACGCCTACGACGCATCGGGCAATCAGACGCGGGCCACGTGGCCGGACACGTTTCACGGCGCCGACGCCCGGGGCGATCGTTCCTACGCCGGCAGCCGTGTCACGCGCGCCGGCTCCGTCCACTACGAGTACGACGCCGCCGGACGTGTCGTACTGCGCCGCAAGACACGGCTGTCCCGCAAACCGGACATCTGGCGTTACAGCTGGGACGGTGAGGACCACCTCACTGCTGTCACCACCCCGGACGGCACCTGCTGGCGATACGCGTACGACTCGCTCGGGCGTCGCGTCGCCAAACGACGGCTGTCCGCGGACGGGGCGACGGTCGTAGAGGAGATCCGCTTTGTCTGGGACGGCCCGCACTTGGTGGAGCAGACGGCCTGGCCGTCGAACAGCCGCGATCAGTCGACGACGATCACATGGGATCGTGACGGCCTGATCCCGGTCGCCCAGATTGAACGGACGACGATGGGAGGCGCGCCCCAGGACGGCGTGCCCCAGGACAGCGCACCCCAGGACGGCACACCCCCAGGGGATGTCGACGAACGCTTCTTCGCTATCGTCACCGATCTTGTTGGCGCCCCGACCGAACTCGTCGACGAGGAAGGCATAGTCGCCTGGCGGTCCGAGACCACGCTCTGGGGGCTCACCACGTGGAACGCGGATGCCAGGACCTCCACCCCTCTCCGGTTCCCGGGCCAGTACTTCGACCCTGAGACCGAGCTGCACTACAACAACCTCCGCCACTACGACCCGACCACCGCGACCTACATCAGTCCGGACCCCTTGGGACTTGACGCGGGGCCCAACGCGCGCGCCTATGTCGCCAATCCCCAGCGCTGGACCGACTATTTGGGGCTTGTCTGCGATTCCGTGATCCTCGGCAGGAACCTGGCAGCGGACGGGCGTCCCGTGCTGCCGGGTCAGGCCGCGGCGCATATTGTTCCTTCCGGAATCAAACGGCCGAAGTCTCTGGCGGTCGACAGCCGAGCCATATTGAAGCGGTACAACGTTGATATCAACGACGCGGCGAACGGGATACCTTTGGGTCATGCGAAGCCGCACAACTTCACGCATCGCGACAAGTTCCTCATCAGACTGAACCAGCATCTGGTGGACACGGAGGCAATCGGCTTGGCCCGTGGCCACAGCGTCGCTCAGATCGGTGCCTCGATCCGTCAGGAATTGCGGAGCATCGGTAAACAGGTACAACATGAGCTCTCGCCCGCCCAGATGGTGAACGGTGCGCCTTCACCCACCGCAACCTGGACGAGGCTGACGCCCTGACGAAAAGTGGAAGGCTAGAGGTGGAAAGCGCATGACGACCGAAGACCGAGAAGTTCCCATCTCCGTGTACCGACTGCTGCCGAGTATGCGGGAGTTCCAACTTCTTCGCTTCGACAGCTCCCTGGTGGATGTCATGCGCTGGCAGCTGAATGACTCAGAGGGAGAACCCCCCACTCATTTCAATGTGGAGTGGACAGGTGACTCGCGTTGGCGTAAGAGTGAATTCCCCTATGGATCTCCCAGTGTGCCCACCCTCAGCCGCCGTCTAGTTGACCGTCTGGGTGCCGACCTCACGGCGGCCGGCAGCCTCTTGCCGGTGCACTTTGAATCCCCTGAAAAGGCCCCAAAGCCCGCGGCGCGCACGGAAGATGAATACTTTCTCTACCTCGTGAAGTGCGCCGTCGACTGCCTCGATACGGAGCAGTCCTCGCCTCCGGACCAGCTCGGTCGAATCCAGGCATCGGTGTTCCGTCCGGATGCCGTGCCCACGGAGCTCCCGGCGTTCAGGGCGACGCAATTTCCCACCGCGGTCTGCTGGAACGGCTGGATGATGGAGCGCCTGGCCGATCTCCTGGGGGATCAACTGGAGACCCGCCTCATCTGGTCGGAGGACCCGACGCTCACTCCGCACCCCAACCCCTGGGGATTCTGACGTGACTGTTCCCACGACATTCCGGGACCACATGCGTCGTGGGGCGAAGGAAATCCTGGAGAGGTTTCCTGATGACCTCAAGCCTGAGATCTATGTCGTCTCGTTCAACATCTGGCGTGTCAACTACGACCCCCGATTCCCGTACCTGACCATCGGCTACAACACCGAGAGCGAGGTCCGCCGCGTACTGGACACGGAGTGTTCGTACGAGGGAGCGGCCCGGTGGGAGTATTCCTATTGGCTGTTGGAGGGATTCGAAAAGCTCGGGCGCGTTCCCGAGGACCCGGTCGGTGGTGAGCTTTACGTCGAGGAGATGAGGAGGAAGGGGATTTGGTACGACGGTGAGGCTGGGCCCCTGGAGCGACCGCAAGACGAGGCCGGGGTGGAGGACGTGCGGGATGCTGTGGACGAGCGACTTGTGCTTGATTTCGATGAAGTGTGCATCGGTCTCGCCCGTCATCTGCATGACAGTGGCCAACTCGACGCCGTACTCGGCAGGGCAGTGCCGATTGTCGTGTTCGACATGGACCGTCCTGAGTGGGAGATCGAGGCGACGGAGGCAGCCAATCCTCCGAGCCTGATCGCTGCGTTCTCAGCCCATGTCGGCGGTTCGTGACGAGTAACGCAGGCGGGAGAACCTCAGCCCCCGAGGGGCGGTCCCGGATCCCCCGCCCGCGCATGTGATCAGCGCGCCGGATCAGCGCCGGATCAGCGCCGGATCAGCGCCGGATCAGCGTCGAATCAGCGGCGGTTCATCCCCCGCTTGACCCTCTTCCCCGCCGCCGACTCATCCAGCGTCTTCCACAGCTTCGACGAACTCAGCGACGTGTACACCCCCGGAGCCCCCTGCGCCCCGCACCCATCCCCGTACGAGACGACGCCGATCTGGATCGGGGCCCTGCGGCCGGGGACAGTGCGGAAGATGGGGCCGCCGCTGTCGCCCTGGCAGGAGTCCTTCGTCTCTACTCCCGCGCAGAAGTTGACCTTTGAGTCGTACTCCCCGTAACTCGTCCCGCATTCCGCGTGCGAGAGGATCGGGACCTTGACCTGGCGCAGGCGGTCGGGGGTGTTGGGGAGTTCCGTGTCCGTGTTTCCCCAGCCCGCGACCGTCGCCTTCTGACCCGGGCGGATCAGGGCGTCCGTGCCCTGCGTGGGGAGGGCGATCGGGGAGATGCCCCGTACCGGCTTGCTGAGTTGGATGAAGGCGACGTCGTATGCCTCCTGACGCTTCAGGTAGCGCGGGTGCACCACCACGCCGCCCTTGGCCACATTGCGTATCTGGCCCTGGCCGGACTTGGAAAGGACCGTGCGGCCCACCGCCACCTGGAGCTTCTTCGGCTTCAGGGGCTTGCCCGCGTCGTCCACCAGGCAGTGCGCCGCCGTCATCACGGTGTCCGTGGTGACGAGGCTGCCGCCGCAGAACTGGCGGTCCAGCGGGCTGCCGGAGCCCTTGTCCATCACGGCCGCCATGAACGGGTAGGCGTCGTTGGACACTTCGGTGCCACCGATGATCGCGTGCGCGGCGGGGGTGGTGGTGGCCAGCATGGCGAGCGCCGCCGTGGCTACGCCGGCTGCCGCCATCGTCTTGCGGGGCGCCGGCCGTGCGGTACGTCGTACGCGCGAGGAGTGCGAAGGACGCGAGGGAAAGGAAAGTCTCATGGGGGTCGAATTTCTCTTCCGTGTCGAGCATGTCGATCATGTCGAACAAGCAGGATTCCGTTGTGCGGTACGCCGGCCCACGCGTTGATGCTGCTGCGGGGCGTGGCGCGCCGAACTGTGAGACGGGGGAGCATGGGTGCGGGTTCATTGACGCGCCCCCCCCGGGCCCGGCGACGCCTCCCAGCCGCACTTGGCCGAACTCCGCCCAACCGGGAACCACCCCCGCCCCTCCCGGCGTCATCCGTGCGGCTGAACGATCAGCTGCTCATCGGTCACCGCCAGGTTGGTGTTCCTCATCACCGCCCCCCGCGGCGCCCGTTGCGCAAAGGGTGGATATTCGCGTACGCACATCCTCATCTCCTCCTCCGCATCGCGGAATGGGTGGGAACCATGGAGTACGGATTGCGCGTGGATAACGATGAGGGGGACGGGCCGCAGCAGTCTTAACGCGCCTTGAGGGGCTTATGTGCTGCTGATACGGTGCGATGACTTGACACTGTGCCTGGGGCTGAATAGCCCGCCCGAGGCGGGCGAAGAGAGTCGCGAGTGTCTGAAAATGACCGAATCTTCTTGGGCGTGCGGGGAGCAGTTGCGTGAAGATCCAAGAGCGTACGGGGGCGGGCAACAACCGTTCCGCCGCGCCGGTTCAGCCAGCGGTCGGTGAGCGCCTTCCCGCGCCGCCTCGCGAGCGCAAACCGGCACTCGCGGCCCTGGCCGTTCTGCTCATCCTCATCGGCGCCCTCGGTGCCACCGTCCTCGTGCTGCGCGCGGGAGAGCGTGTGGAGGTCGTGAAGGTGACGGCGGAGATCCCGGCGGGGGAGTCCGTGAGCGACAGCAACATCACCTCCGTCATGGTCGCCGACGACGCGAGCATCAACTACGTGAAGTGGTCGCAGGTCGGCGGGCTGAAGAAGCTCAAGGCCACCAACACCATTCCCAAGGGCGCCGTGGCCGTCGGCGAGATGTTCTCCAGCAAGAGCGGACTGCCCGCGGGCAAGTCGGCCGTCGGTGTCTCCCTCAAGGAGGGGCAGTACCCCGCGTCCGGCCTGAAGTCCGGCGACAGCGTGGACGTCTACCAGGTCGGTGACTCCGCCTCCTCCGGCTCCGACAAGGAGACCGGCGGCTCCGCCGGATCGAGCGCGAGTGACTCGCCCATCGTCTCGGCCGCCCGCGTCAACAACGTCTCGGACAAGAGCGACGCCACCGTGAGCACCGGCGCCCTCGGCGTCACGCTCCTGGTGGACACCGCCGACGCCGCCGCCGTCACCAGGGCCGCGTCCGCCGGTGCCGTCTCGCTCGTCCAAGTGTCTCCCAACGGCAACTAGAGGCGAGTAGAAGAGACATGGCGCTCATTGCTCTCGCTGCCGACAAGGGGTCTCCCGGAGTCACCACCGCGGCCGTCGCGCTCGCAGCCGTCTGGCCGCGGCGCGTGCTGGTCGCGGAGACCGACCCCGCAGGCGGCGACCTGGTCTACCGCAGTGCCGCCGCGCACGGCGGACCGCTCAACCCCAACACCGGGATGCTCAGCATCGCGGCCACCGCACGCCGCGGCCTCGTGCCCGACCAACTCTGGGACCACACCCAGCCGTTGAGCGGGGGACTCGAGGTGCTCGTCGGGCTCGGTGTGGCCGAGCAGGCCGCCGGGCTCGCGGGGCTCTGGCCGACCCTCGGCCGTGCCTTCTCGCAGCTCGCCGACTCCCCGCACGCGCCCGCAGATGTCATCGCCGACTGTGGTCGTATCAGTGGGGACACTCCCGCCGTCGAGCTCTTCCCGCAGGCTGCCCTCGTGCTGCTCGTCTCGCGGACCGAGCCGGAGGCCATCGCGCGCGTGCGCGACCGTGCCGCCGCCCTCGCCGCCAAGCTGCACGGCGGATCGCGTGGGGCCGCCTCGCTGGCGACCCCGCTCATCGGCGTACTCCTGATCGCCGACCCCTCGACGTCCGCCAAGCTCGTCCACCAGGTCAACGACATGCTGGTGGCCGCGCAGACCGGCGCCCGCGTCGTCGGCACGCTCGCCGAGGACCCGGCGGGTGCCGAGCAGTTGGCGGGCCGCAAGCGCGGCCGTCTCGACAAGTCGATGCTGATCCGCTCGGCCCGCAAGGTGACCGTCGACCTGTACCAGCAGTACGGCGCCGCCTGGGCCAACCCGGCAGCGGGCGCGCAGGGCATGCAGGGCATACAGGGCACGCGCGGGGCGGGCCGATGAGCGTTCCCGTCGATCACCAGCTCGTAAAGCGGTTCCGGCAGGACGCCGGTGACCGCATCGCCGAGCAGCGCCGCCTGGACCAGGTCTCGGGCGTCACCCCCATGTCGGGCGAGGACGAGCGGCAGTACGCCCGCGCCGTCATCGCCCAGATCCTGGAGGAGTACGCCCGGATAGAGATCAACGCCGGGCGCACCCCGCTGGACGCCGACACCGAGGAGAAGTACGCGGCCGCCGTGCACGCGGCGCTCTTCGGCGTCGGACGGCTCCAGCCGCTGCTCGACGACCCCGAGGTCGAGAACATCGACATCAACGGGTACGACCAGGTCTTCGTCGGATACGCCGACGGGCGCGAGACCAAGGGCGACCCGGTCGCCGAGACGGACGAGGAGCTCATCGAGCTCATCCAGATCCTCGGCGCCTACTCCGGTCTCTCCTCGCGCCCCTTCGACTCCGCGAACCCGCAGCTCGACCTCCGGCTGCCCGACGGCTCGCGTCTGTCGGCCGTCATGGACGTCACGCGGCGGCCCGCGCTCTCCATCCGACGTGCCCGCATGGGCAAGGTCTTCATGTCGGACCTGGTGGGCAACGGCACGGTGACACCCGAGGTCGCGCACTTCATGGCGTGCGCGGTGCGGGCCCGCAAGAACATCATGATCGCGGGCGCGACGAACGCAGGAAAGACCACTCTGCTGCGCGCGCTCGCGAACGAGATCCCGCCGCACGAGCGTCTGGTGACCGTCGAGCGAGCCCTGGAGCTCGGCCTCGACCAGTACGCCGACCTGCACCCGAACGTCGTCGCCTTCGAGGAGCGCCTGCCCAACTCCGAGGGCCAGGGCACCATTTCGATGGCGGAGCTCGTGCGCCGTTCGCTCCGTATGAACCCCTCGCGGGTCATCGTCGGTGAGGTGCTCGGCGACGAGATCGTGACGATGCTGAACGCGATGTCGCAGGGCAACGACGGCTCGCTCTCCACGATCCACGCCAACAGCTCGAGTGAGGTCTTCAACCGCATCTCGACGTACGCCCTCCAGGCCACCGAGCGGCTGCCCATCGAGGCGAGCCAGATGCTCGTGGCCGGAGCCGTCAACTTCGTCGTCTTCATCCAGCGGCGCAACAACTACCAGACCGGCGGCAAGCTCCAGCGCATGGTGACCTCGGTCCGCGAGGTCAACGGCGTCGACGGCCGCGTCCTGTCCAGCGAGGTCTTCGCGGAGGCCGCCAACGGGCAGGTCGTCGCGCACGCGCCGATCGCCTGCATGGACGACCTGGCCGTCTTCGGCTACCGCCCCGCCGGGCAATGGGGGTGAGCACGACATGAACTCACTCGGCTCGATGGGCGGCCTTTTCTCGCTGCCCGTCCTGTACGCACTGGGCTGCGGCCTCGCGGTCGGCGGTGGCCTCGCGGTCCTCGCGATCGCGCTGCGCGGTCTGCCGGTGAAGCCCGAGCACGAGAAGCAGAAGGCCAGCGAGCGGATGAGCGAGCTGATCCGCTTCGCGGGCCAGCGCGGCTCGTTGGCCATCGGTGTCGGCCTGGTGGTGCTTCTCCTCACCCGCTGGGCGGTGGCGGGCATCGCGTCCGGCATCCTTGTCTTCTTCTGGGACAAGCTGTTCGGCGGCGCGGCGGAGGAGCGGTCGCAGATGCGCCGCGTCGAGGCCCTCGCCGCCTGGACGGAGTCCCTGCGCGACACGATCGCGGGCGCGGTCGGCCTGGAGCAGGCGATCCCCGCTTCGGCGCGAGCGGCGGCTCCCGTCCTGCGCCCCCACCTGGACGCCCTGGTGGACCGGCTGCGCGCGCGTACGCCGCTTCCCGAGGCCCTTCAGGTCCTTGCCGACGAGATCGACGACGCGTCGGCGGACATCATCGTGGCGGCCCTGATCCTGAACGCGAAGCTGCGCGGTCCGGGTCTGCGCCAGGTCCTCGGTGCTCTCGCCAAGTCGGCCCGCGAAGAGGTCGACATGCGCCAGCGCGTGATGGCGCAGCGTGCGTCGACGCGGCGGTCGGTGCAGATCGTGGTCGCGGTGTCGATCGCGTTCGTACTCGGCCTCTCGATCTTCAACCGCGACTTCGTCTCGCCCTACGGCACGGCGGTCGGCCAGCTCGTCCTCGCGTGCGTCTGCGGTCTGTTCGCGCTCGGGTTCTGGTGGCTGCGGAAGCTGTCGACGGTGGAGACGCCGGACCGGTTCCTGGTCAGGGACGAGCCCGGGGTGCAGTTCGTGCGGCCGCGGGGGCCGGGATCCGCGGGTCCCGCCGGTGCGGGTGAGCAGGCGCCGCTGAACGGCCCGTCGGGTCCGTACGGCCAGCCGCAGCCTCAGCCGGGTCCGGGGCAGTCGGGTCAGCCGGGTCCGGGACAGCCGGGTCAGCCGGGCTTCTCGAATTCTGAGGGGGTACGTCGATGAGCCTGACGATGCCGATAGTGATCGGCGCCATCATGGGCCTTGGCATCTACGCCCTCGTCCGTGCGCTGATGCCCTCCAAGCGCAGCGCGGTCGCCACGGTCGCGCGGATCGACGCCATGCGGGCCCGGGGGGCGGCGTACGAATCGCATCGCGCCTCGTCCGACGAGAGCCAGGGCAATGCGGGCCGGCTCGGGTCGGCCAGGACCCGGGTGGGCATGCGGGTCGCCGACTTCTACTTGCAGCAGGGCTGGGAACAGCGTTCGCTGCGGGCCGACTTGGCGGTGCTCGACCGGAGCTGGGAGAAGTTCCTGGCGACGAAGACGCTGCTGGCGGCCGCCGGTGTGTTCTTCGGTCCGTTCCTGTTCGCCGTCATCTGGACCCTGGGCATGGGCAGCAGCCCGATCATCCCGGTCTGGCTGGCCCTGATGTTCGGTGCTCTCTTCTTCTTCCTGCCCGACCTCGAAGTGCGTCGGGACGCCGCGAACAAGCGGCGCGACCTGCGCCGCGTCATCGGTGCCTATCTGGACCTGGTGTCGATGAGCCTGGCGGGCGGGCGTGGTCTTCCCGAGGCCTTGATGGCGGCGGCGGAGATCTCGGACGGATGGGCGACACGGCGTATCCGTGCGGCCCTTGCGGATGCGCGCATCACCGGCATCAGCCAGTGGCAGGCGCTCGGCACCCTCGGCGAACAGCTGGGCGTCGAGGAGCTCAAGGACCTGTCGGCGTCCCTGGCGCTGGTGGCGGACGACGGCGCCAAGGTGCGCGAGTCGCTCGCTTCCCGCGCCGAGACGATGCGCCACCGCGAGATGGCCGAGATCGAGGGCAGCGCGGGCGAAAAGTCCCAGTCGATGCTCGTCGCCCAGCTGTTGCTGTGTGCGGGCTTCCTGGTGTTCCTCATCTTCCCGGCGGCGATGCGCGTGTTCCAGGTCTAGCAATCTTTACGGCGATGGACGGGCCTGCCGACACGGCGGCGGCCCGAGACCCCTCCCCCCACTCCTGAAAGGACAACTCACCATGAACGGACGGAACTTCAGCACCGGCAACCCCGGTCTGGACCTCGTGATCACCTTCCTGCAGGGCCGCGTGCAGCGTGCCCGCTCCGGCGAGCTCGACCGTGGTGCGTCCGCGGTCGAGTGGGTCATCATCTCCGCGGTCGTCGTGGCGATCGTCGGCGTGGTCGCCGCGATCATCAACGAGGCTCTCGGCTCGGGTGCCAAGAAGGTCGGCGAGTGCATCAAGGGCGCGGACGCCGGCAGCACCTGCTGATCAATCGGTTATCGGGGAACGAAGGCGGGGACGAGTGCGCGGGTGCGTGAAGCGATGGGTGCGCCGCAGGGTGGAGGCAGTCTCCACCCGCGGTGAATCCGGCATGACCGCGATCGAGTTCGTGCTGCTCACTCCGGTCCTCTTCTTCATGATCTTCGCGACGGTGCAGTTCGCGCTGTACTTCTTCGCGGATCATGTTGCCCAGGCCGCGGCGCAGGCGGGTGCGCGCAAGGCCCGCGCGACGGCCGACGAGAACCCGGGCGGCTGGCGGGGCGACGCGCGCGACGTGGTCGACGACTACATCCAGCAGCTCGGACCGCAGTTGGTGATCGGCCCCGACGTGAAGACGCTGGAGCCGAAGGCGAACACGGTCGGGGTGGAGATCACTGCGAACGTGCCCTCGGTCTTCCCGGGCCTCGACCTGACGGTGCACGCGCAGTCGTCCGGGCCGGTGGAGCGGTTCGTGGAGGACGGTGAGGGCGGCTGATGAGGAACGTATGCGCACGTGCGCTTCGCCGGTACCGCGGCGCGCTCGGCCGCGGCCTCAGGACGGACCGGGGGCTCTCGACCATCGAGGTGGTCATCCTCGCCCCGGTGATGATCCTCTTCATCCTGGTCCTGGTGGCCTTCGGCCAGCTCGTCGACGGCCGGGGGGCCATCGACGGAGCGGCGCGGGACGCCGCGCGTGCGGGCTCGATCCAGAAGGACCAGGCCACGGCGATGGCGGAGGCGAAGGCGGCCGCGGAGGCGGACCTCGCGGACGTCTGCTCAGGCCCGGTCAACGTCAACAAGACGAGCGCGGGCTTCGAGGCCGAGGTCGACCCCTTCTTCACGGTCGAAGTGAGCTGCGAGGTAAGGGGATTGGACATGATCGGCGTGGACGTCCCGACGACGCTGAAGGCCAGCTTCAGCTCCTCGCTCGACCCGCTGCGGAGGTCGGTGTGAGAAGGGGCCGCCCCCGCCTGCGCGAGTGGACCAAGTCCCGCCGCCAACGCCTCGACGACCGCGGCTCGGGCGCCGGCGCAGTCATCATCTTCGCGCTGGTCTTCATCTCGCTCTCGGCCTTCGTCATCGACGGCGGCCTGTCGATCTCCAAGCGTGAGCGGGCCGCCGACATAGCGGAACAGGCAGCGCGTTACGCGGCGCAGGACATAGACCGCGAGGGCATCTACGAGGGCGCCAAGGGCGCACCCATCAACTTCGAGAACTGCGGCGCACGGGCACAGACGTTCGCCCGGGAACTGGGCATGAGCGGCCCGGACGTGGCGGCGACACACTGCGTGACGGCGAACGCGAACCAGGTCGAGGTCGAGGTCCAGATGACCTACAGCCCGGTGTTCACCGGGATGTTCTACGGCGGGGATGTGACGGTTCGGGGGCGGGCGGTTGCGGAGAATGAGGTTGGCTGAGCGGCAGGCCGCTTTCTGCGGCGCCTTGTTGGCCTGAGGGCGGAGGCGTCCACCTGAGGGGTCAGCCGGACTCATCCGACTTTCACTCTGGAGGTGTCGATCTTCTGGTGACCTTCGGCGGAGGCGGCAGGTTTTACCACCTGTCCCCCCTGTGCAGGAGGTAGGTCCGGATGTGTACGAGAGTGACGTCGCCGCTGGCTGGTGTGGCTGTGGCTGCGGCTGTGCTGGCACTGGCCGGGTGCGGCAGTGGTGAGCCCGGCGGCTCGGACGGGATCGCGGGCGTGGGCAGGGGTGCGGGCACGTCGAGCGGATCGGCGTCGCCTTCGGCATCCGCCGCGGCCGACGGCATCGAGCGGCCGGAGATCAGGCTGCCGAGCGACGTGAAGAACGTCTTTGAGGGGCGGCGGACGGGGGACGCGGCGAAGGACGCGGTGCTCGCGGACAGCGAGCGCGGGATCGATGCCGAGAGCGACGCCATCGTCAGAGGCACTCCGACCTCTGCAGCCCTGCGCTTCTACAACAAGGGCGAGACCTTGTTGTCGGAGGTCAAGTACGTGCAGAGCTTCCTGGACGCAGGCATCAGCTACAAGGGAACGATCCACTACTTCGACCGCCGGGTGACCGTCGTCGACGACAGGACGGCGACGCTCGTCTACTGCGCCGACGAGAGCGGCGCGGTCAACACCGACCGTAAGACCGGCAAGACCAAGAGGTCCGGGCAGACAGAGCCCGACGACAACTACGTGCTCTACAACACACGGCTGGCCCTGAACTCGAAGGGCGTCTGGCAGAGCACGAAGGGCTTCTCGAAGCGAGGTGCTGACACGTGCCTTCCGCGGTGAAGGGCCGGTGCGTCGCGGTGAGCGTGTTGGTTCTGGCGGTGGCCGCGTGGTCGTTGCCCGCCCATGGCATCGGGACGGGCGGAGCCGGTAAGCAGGACGTCGCTGTCACAGGTGGTTCGAGCGGCGGCAAGATCCACGCTCGGACCAAGGTCCGCACAGCCGTCCACGGCAGCACCGCCTCGTCGAGGACGGGCACGTTGACTCCTGCCGCGGCCGGGAACTGGACGCCCCCCGCCTGCTGGTACGAGCCCGCGTTCTCGCCGAAGGAGATCGAGAGCACCGTCAAGGCGTGGCGGACCTTCGGGGCGAGTGCTCCCCTTGTCGGAGGGATCGGATACGTCATCAGCGCCGCCCTGGAGCACCGCTACAAGGACGGCCACCCCTACAAGAACTACAACCTCTCCAAGCAAGGAGAGGGCATGTTCTGGGCGTCGGTGGTCAACCCGAACCGGCAGGACGACCCCGAGGCGACGTCCTGCGACCGGCAGCCCTTCTGGGTGGACAAGGGGCAGACCCCGGCCGAGCCCATGGCGGCCTCGCCGGAGATCCTCGCCCAGTACGCGTACGACGAACTCCCCGTCCCCGGAACCGAGATCAAGATGGCCCCGAGGGGCACGTCCACGGTGAACCTGCCCACGTGGGTCTGGCTGGACAAGGGCAGGTTCAAGAAGATCTCCGTCACCGCGAGCCTGCCCGGCACGGGCCTCTCGGCGACGACGACGGCCGAGCCCGAGTCCCTGCACATCGACCCCGGCACGCCCGATGCGACCCGCTTCCCCGCGTCGGGCGGCTGCGCGATCCGCAAGGGCGGCGGCATCGGTGAGCCGTACGCGCGGGGCAAGGCGGAGGCGGTGCCGCCGTGCGGGGTGACGTACTTGCGCTCCACGGCCGCAAACGATGCGTACGTCCTCCGGGCCACCCTCACCTGGAAGATCCGCTGGTCCAGCAGCACGGGGGAGGGCGGCGCGCTGCCGTCGGGCACCTTCGGAGCGACCCGGCGGGTCCCCGTACAGGAGATCCAGTCAGTGAACCGCTGACCCCGACCGATCAAGTCCGGAAGCCGCAGGAGCCCGCCATGGCCGACAAGCTCAAGACCGACGGCGACGAACTCGCCCACTTCATGAAGCTGTTGAACAGATCCGCCGACTCCCTGAAGGGCCTCCGCAAGGCCCTGAGCAACGCGACCATCACGGACCTCGGCACCGACGATCTCGACTGCGCCTGCGAGGACTTCCAGTCGGACTGGAAGTCCGGGGCGGAGGAGATCGGGGAGCAGACCCAGGACCTCGCGAAGATCATCAGCCAGAGCAAGGACAGCTACGAGGAGGTCGACAAGGCGCTGGCTGAGGCGCTGGAGAAGGCGAGGAGAGGCGCGGGATGACGTACACGCCGGGGCAGGAGACGCCACACCCGCCGGCCTCGTCGAACCAGGGCACCCTGGACGATCTGACCAGGCCCCAGGGATTGAAGTCCGCGCCCCACATTCCGAACCCGGCCTATCCGGCGCTGGGCTTCAATCCCGTACCGGGCAGCCCCGACACCGTGCGCTCCCTGCACAAGAAGCTGGCGAGCTGCGCCAAGGTCCTGGACGACACCCACGGACAGGTCACCAAGCTCATGGCCGGCAGCTACTGGGAGGGCGACGCGGCGGTCGCCTTCCGGGAGCAGATCGATGGCGGTCCGCTGCCCCTGAACCTCAAGAACGCGGCGCACTCGCTGACCAAGGCGGCCAAGCAGTTGGGCCGTTGGCACGACGAGCTCGACGAGTTCCAACGGCGGGCGCGGCTCCTGAACGAGGACGCGAAGGACGCCAGGGCCGCGGTGGAGGCGGCGCAGGGCCGGGTCTCCGAGGTGCCGGACGGGGCCGATGACCGCAAGGCTGCCCTGAAGCGAGCCAATGGCAGGGTCGACGAAGCCCAGGCTGAGCTCGACCGCATCCTCGGCAGGGCGCGGCGCCTGGCCTCGGAGCACGAGGAGAAGGCGGGCCACCGGGCACGCAAGATCCGCGACGCGACGCGAAAGCTGGCCCCCAAGGAGCCGGGTCTCTTCGAGGAGATCGGGGAGTGGCTGACCGAGAACCTGCCGGACATCCTCAGCTTCGTGGCGGGGGTGGTGGGGCTGGTCGCGTTGTTCGTTGTCACGGGTGGGGTTGCGGCTGCGGTTTTGTTGTTGGTGGCGGGGGCGTTGAGTGCGGGGGCGCTGACGCTGCGTCTGACCGACGCGGAGGCCATGGAGTCCTTGGCGGACGGCTTCACCAAAGGGGAGTTCGATGCGGATTTCTGGGGCAACGCAGTCAGCCTTGGAGGGGATGCTCTGGGCGTGCTTCCGGGTCTTGGCGCTGTCGGGCGCAGCCTCGTCAAGACTGCTGAGGCGGGCGGCGAAGCGGTGGCACTCGGGCAGCGGCTGACCACTTTCGGTACCAAAACCATGGAGGAGGCCCGCGCTATGGCAGGCCTGGAAAACACACCGCTCAATTTCGTGCTGCGCAGTGCGCCCAATGCGCCGAAGGCCGTTGAAGTCGTGGAGAAGGCCTCCGCTGGAATCGGAGTGGGCACTTCGGGCTACGGCTTGGTGGCCGGCGCCGTCGACGCGGTCGACATCGACGGAGTCGCGGAGGGAACCACAGGAGTCGACGGTGCGCGACTGGGACTTGACGGTGGTGGACTCTTCGACCTTGCGCGCCACGTCTTCCCATGATCGCCACCGGAAGGAGAACGACCGCTGTGAACCCCGCTGACTGTCCGAATGCTTGGGACCACGCACCCACACGCCAAGCGTGGATGAGGCACATGGCGATGAACGTTGCCGGTCTCGCCGGCTGGACCGCCACATGGGCAGCCCTGCTGGCTGCGCTGGCGGTGTACCTGTCCCCGGGATACGTCCCTTTGCTGTTGCCGTTCATGATGCTGGCGTTCTACCGCTCCTTCACCCAGCTCGCCTACTTCCCTTGGGCTGTGCGCATGCGTCGGATTCTGCGGCAGTACCCATGGCAGGTGCTCGACGGAGTGGAGCGCGGTTTGGGCGAGCATCCCGGATCCAAGGAGAAGGGCCCTTGGTTCGCGTTCAGTAATCCGGCGAAGCCGGAGGAGAAGATCCCCCTGGTCTTCCTCAGGACCATGCGCCGGTACTGGTGGACCAAGCGCATCGGTGGAAGCCGTACCAAACCGGAGCTCAAGGCGCAGATCGAGCCGCTCTGGTTCGCCGGAGACCCCCGTTTTCTTGCCGTCATCGCGGCGCCAGGACGCGAGGGCAAGGCTCCCAAACGAAAGTACGTCCTCCACCAAAGGGCGGCCCTCGACAGGCGCATCGCACCGTTCAATTGGGGCGCCAGCGCCCGAGACGTCGAACGTGCTCGCCGAGCCGGAGCGCGGGTCGCCGATCACGACAACTCGCTGCCTCTGATGGATTGAACAGGTTGATCGGACGCCATGAGTACCGTTTGCTTCGCGATCCACGGCTCGGCCCGCAACGCCGACGCCGCCATCTGGTTCGCGGAACCCCAGGGCTTCACCACAGTGCCGCTGGACGCATTTGCGTCGCCACCCGGCTCCCCGGCCGACGACGCGCTCCGTCAGGCCTTCGCGCCACTTCTCGACGCCATCCCGGACGAAGCGACTCGCCAACAGTTCATCGCCCACCTGTCCACAGCCCAACAACTCCTGCAGGCCATAAGGAAAGTCGGCACAGTCCACAGCTCAATCGGCCTGCACCGTGATGACGCGGAGAGCGGCGACGGCCGCCCCCTTCTCTCCCTCTTTACGATCACCTGGAGAGACACGGCGTGGTCCCCGCGCTCCTTTGCCGCCGCCCGAGCCGTGGCCACCGCCGAGCACCACACCCGCATCGAGTACGCCGACCTGGCGTGCGGTCCGGCCACCCTCAGTGAGACCCTCCGGGCTCCGGCCCCCGCGACCGGCCTTCCACCGAGCCGAGGCCCCTTGCTTCAGCTCCACGCCCACCTTCCGCACCCGACGGGCAAGCGCATGGCAGTCCTCACTCTGAGCACGGCGGCCGCGGCCCGACGCGAGGAGTACCGGACGCTGCTCCGTCAGATCGCGGAACTGGTCAGCTTCGAGAACCCACTCGAGGGTGAACCAGGCAAGGCGCAGGCGACCTGCTAGTCGCCCTCCCCCTTGCCCTTCCCCTTGCCACCCTTGTCCTTCACACCCTCGGAGACATCCTTCGCCAGCTTGTCGTCCAGCTTCTTGAACTCCCGTACGACCGCGTCGGACATGTCAGCCAGCGCGCTCAGCTGCTGGGTGATGTCCTCGCGGCCGTCCTCCCAGTTGGACTCGAAGTCCTCGAGCGCGTCGTACACGCCCCCGTCGCCGATGTCGTCCTTGTAGGACTCGAAGGTCTTCTTCGTGCGGTTCATCCGGTCCTTGACGGAACGGAGTCTGCTCCCGTAGTCCTCAAGGTCGCTCAGCGGAAGCGCGAGGTCGCTCTTGCCCTTACCGGCCATGGTCATGTCCCCCTTGCGTAGCTCTCCGCGTCCCGCTGCCGGGAAGTGACGATATCGCGTGGCCCGTGCGGCGTGAGCTGCCTGCTGTTCCTCTCCGCCCCGTCAACAGTCAAACCCTGCGAGTGAATCCCGGTCAACGCCATTCCTCGGGGTCGAGAGCAGCCGCGACGAAACCGTCCCCAGTCGTGACCAGCAGGTCGGGCTGGTCCACCCTGAGTTTGATCTTTTCCTGGTCGAATTGATTGAACTCGAAGATGAAATGCTCGGCGAGGGCTGGTCGCTCCAAGGGGAATCCGTCGAGGTCCACCTCTGAATTCGCTCGGTCCGCCCCCTGGCAGAGGACCGATATGAGCAAGGGGAAGTTCTCCGTTTCGAGCAGGGGGTCGGCATCGTGGATGACGCCTGCGATACCGACTCGCCCCGTGACCGCTCCGCACAGATCGTCCAGGCAGTCCACCATGGCATCCCAGTTCCTCCCGAAATATGAGGGGAATTGAAGCGCCTCCGCGAATGAACCGTAGATGCCTTGCTCGGTCATCAGGGCGGATGCGGGGAAGCGGTGCACGCGGCCTCCCCTCGCGGCGAGAGCGGACAGTCGACTGTCCACGTGCGCTGTGCCTTTGGGCGTGAAGATGACCCAGGGAGGCGAGGTTCCCGTTACGTCGAAATCCGATGTCGCCATCGCTGCGTCACCCCCCCGCTCGGTGAATTCGTCAGGACCTCAACGGTTGATCGACTGGACTTCCTGTACGTCCATGTCCTGGGTCGTCTCGAAGGTGCCGTCAGGCAGGTCGTCTCCGGTGTTCTGGGAGCCTTCCCAAGAGATCTCCCACGTGATGGAGGCCTTCAGTTCGTACGGCTCCCCGCTGGTGGCCCGCAGGTAATTGATGCCGCACGGCGGGTCCTGCTTCGACTTGCCCTTGGTGTAGGGCGTGCCGATGCTGCCGTCGTCGTTGATCTTGCACTCGCCCGATGCCGGGAAGGTTTCCGCGTCGGCCGTGCCCGGTTCCAGGTGCAGGCTCTTCGGCTTGGCCGTGGTCTCCGCCCACAGGCCCGTGTTCGGGAGTTCCGCGCGAACCTTGACGTCCTTGAACGTGCCCTTGTCCAGCCAGACCCACGTGGGCAGATTGACCGTCGACTTGGCCTCCGGCTTCAGCTCCACCTCGGTGTCGGGGACCTTCACCTTGTCGTAGGCGTACTCGGCGAGCATCTTCGGCGTCGGGGCGTGCGGGATGTCGGGGACCGTTCCTGCGTCCTGCCAGAACATGATCCGGCCGCAGTCCCAGGAGTCCGGGTCCGTGTCGTCCGGCGCGACACCGCGCCAGAAGTAGCCGTCCTTGCCGATGTTGTAGTTCTTGTAGCCCTCGGCACGACTGTTCTCGTCGTCGAAGTTGTCGTTGGCCTCGCCCTTGTCGTAGTGATCGATGAAGATCGCGTCCGACCAGAATTCGTGGATGCCGGCGTCGTCGACTTCTCCGGCCTCCGCGGCCTTCTTGAGCTGCTCGGGCGTGTAGGCGGGCTCGTACCAGCAGGCCGGCGGCTTCCAGTTGGGGTCGATCGGCGCCAGGTTCCCCTTCTTGCCGCCGCCGTCTCCGCCGCTCTTGTACGAGATCTTGATCGAGGAGTGGGTGACGCCGGCCCCGAGGTTGCCCTTGTCATCAACGCTGCCGCCACCTTCATGGCCCGGCCCGCCCAGCGCCAGCGCGGGCGACGGGAGGAGGGCCGAGGCAATCGCCAAGGGGGCGATCACCCGGACGACCGCGGTGCCTATGGTCCTGCGAGTGGAGCGCATGATCAGCACCCTCCAGGGTCAGTCTCGACCGAGGTGGTCATCCAGACGCCGTTGTCGCTCTTCTCAAGAGCCGTGCGGTACTGGACCTTGGGGGACTCGCCTTCAGGAGTCCCTTCCTTCTTGCCGGTCTTGAGGTCCTTGCTGAAGCCCTTGCTCTCGTCCACGCAGTAGAAGAGAGTCGCCCGGCCCTTCTCACGGATCTCCGCCTCGGGGCGGGAGGCCTTGATCTCGCCGGTGATCGTCAGCCCCTTGTAGCCCTTGACCCACTGCTCGCCACTGGCAAGGGCGGACCGGGCGCTGTAGAAGGCCAAGTAGTCCGCCTTGGGGTTGGCTTCTCCGATCGCGGCGTACGTCCCGCGGAGCCGTTCCTTGCCGTCGTTCAGGATCGACTGGACCTTCGGGTCGCTGTCCGTCCAGCCCTCGAAGTCAGCCTTGAACGACTTGGGCAGTGTGATCTTGGGGCGGTTGACGTCCGACGATTGCGACGCGGAGGGCGCCGGCTTGCCCGACCCCTTCCCCGCCCCCTCGATCTCATCTGAAGGGCTGTCGCCCCCGCTGCTCCCGCAAGCGGTGAGCAGCAGAGTCGCGCTTGCCACCAGAGCGGCAGCGATGGGCATAGTGCGACGGGCCACGATTGCAGTCCCCCAGAGTTCGTTCGTCGGTAGTTCGGTGGTTCGGCGGTTCGGTGGTTCGGCAGAGTTGGGCATGTGTGCAGGAGAGAATGGAGCCGGACGACGCTACCAGGCGTGGGTTACCAGCACTGGTGGGCCGTGTGAAGGTTCTCGCGCCCCGCGTGATGACGGAAGCGAACGGTCCTCAAGTGCTACGTGAGCGCAGCGAATCCGTTCCGGAACTGTGACGCGGGGGCGTGAATGCCCGATGGGCGCCCGATGAATGCCTGATGGATGCCCGCGCCGGGCGGTCAATCGCGGGGCTGGAACGGGCCGGATCGAGCGGGAATTGCGCAAGGAGAGTTGCGCTTACGGTGCAACTCGGGCCTAAACGGGCACCTGGCGAAGCCCCTTGAGAGCCGTTGCCCCTGGATTCCCCTGTCTGACCTTCGGCCCCTTCCGTACCATCGCCTCAGTACGCTCAGCGCAAAGACCGCTGAGGACCGCTGAGGACTGCTGAAGACCACCGAAGACCACCGAAGACCGCAGAAGACCACGCAAGTCCACCGCTGATCCCCATCCGCTCCCTCCCAGAGGACATCAGGACACCCGCCATGGCGCGCACCACTTCAAGTTCGACAGGCGGCCCGTCGGCTCCACGGAATCGGACGCCGCAGCCGCTGCCCCGGCGTCGTCGCACGTTCGGGGACTTCGTCAAGGCGTTCCTCGCCTTTGTCGCGCTGGCCGCGCTGGTCTTCGGCGTGCCTGGCGCCCTCGCGTACGCCGTGGGGTGGCCGCTTCCGGGCGGTGCGCCCTCGCTGGACTGGTTGCAGCAGGAGATCACGGTCGGGACGTTCATCAACGTACTGACCGTCGTCGTCTGGCTCGCCTGGGCCCAGTTCACCGCCTGTGTGCTGGTCGAGGTCAAGGCCGCGCTCTCCGGTGTCGGCATGCCGGGCCGCATTCCCGGCGCCGGCGGCAGCCAGCTCCTCGCCCGGCAACTCGTCGCGGCCCTGCTCCTGGTGGGCGCGACCGCGGCCAGCTTCGCGCCGGGGCTCTCGCAGTTCGGGCAGTCCCTGGAGGGGAATCAGAAGCCCGCGTCCGCCGCTTCCGCCCAGCAGACCCCCGGCGGTCTCTTCGGGCAGGAGCAGGCAGGCAGCGCCGCCAGTGCCGTCGCCGAACAGGCCGAGCAGGCGGCCGCCCATGCGGACGGGAGCAAGAGCGAGGACACGAAGTACTACCGGATCCAGCCGCCCGAAGGACGCCATCACGACTCCATGTGGGAGATCGCCGAGCGGCACCTGGGCGACGGCCGCCGGTACAAGGAGATCTACCAGCTCAACAAGGACCGTGAGCAGCCCGACGGCTCGCGGCTGTCCGAGGCCAGCCTCATCCGGCCCGGCTGGATCATGGAGATGCCCGCGGACGCGCACGGCGGCGAGCTCGTCGAGATGCCCGACGAGGCGCCCAAGGTCTCGCAGGACGTGAAGGAGCAGATCTCCGACTACGCCAAGTCCGGCGACCACCAGCAGGGCGGCGGCGCCAAGGAGCAGGGCGGCGGTCAGCAAGGCGGCTCCGGCAGCGGCTCCGTCGATCGTGATACCGCGCACATCACCATTCCCGAGCAGCGGCCCTCCGAGGGTGGTGGACAGGGGCAGCAGGAGGCTCCCGTCGCCAGCAGCGGCAGCGAGTCCGAAGGATTCTCCTTCGGGCTGCCCGAGGCCCTCATCGGCGCCCCGCTCCTCGCCGCCGGACTGCTCGGTGCGCTCGGCCGCCGTCGGCGGCACGCGCTGTGGCAGTCGGCCATGGGCGCCATCGGCGGGCGTCGCGGCATGGAGCCGCCGACGCCGACCGGCGGCGCGGCCGACGCGATGGACGCGCTGCTCGTGGGGGCCGACCCCGAGGGCGTACGGCTTCTCGATCTCTCCCTGAGGGGGCTCGCCGCCTCACTCGCCGAGGAGTCACGCGCCCTTCCCACCGTGTACGCGGCCTGGCTCAGCGGCGGTGACCTGCACCTCCAGCTCGCCCAGCCCGCCGGACGGCCGCCCGCTCCTTGGCAGTTGGGGCAGGACCAGACGTTCTGGATGCTGGCGCGCACCGACGCCGAGCGGTACGAGGACGTCGACACCGCTGCTCCCTATCCGGGGCTCGTCAGTCTCGGAACGCTCGACGACTCGCGGCTGCTGCTCAACCTCGAAGCCGTGCCCGGTGTCGTCTCGCTGAGCGGGCGCGAGGCCGACCGTGCCGCCGTCTTCGCCTCCGTCGCCGCCGAGCTCGCCACCAACGGCTGGTCCGACCGCATGACCATCACCCTCGTCGGCTTCGGGCAGGACCTGACGCCGCTCGCGCCCAACCGTCTGCGGCACCTCGACGACATCGAGGCGCTGATCGAGACGATGGAGGCCGAGACGCGGCAGCGCCGCGGGGCCCTCGGAGCGGCCGGGCACGACTCGGTGCTCACCGGCCGTACGGGGCCCGCCCAGCACACCCGCTGGGCGCCGCACCTGGTGCTGCTCGCCGCCGAGCCCACCGGGGACGACGCCGTGAAGCTCGCCGAACTGGCCGCCGACGCGAGCCGGTTGGGCATCGGATACCTCGTCGGCACCGAGTCCGGTGACCTGCCGGGCGCCGCCTGGGAGATGGAGATCACCCCCGACGGCAAGCTCCTCGCCCCGCTGCTCGGGCTGGAGCTGGAGGCGCAGGCGCTGCCCGAGGCCCAGCAGCGGGCCGTCGTGGAGCTCTTCCTCGACGCGGACCCGGGGGAGGGCGGGGCCGCAGGCTCTGCCGGTTCCGGTCGTTCGGCCGCGACTCCGCCGTTCCTCGTCGACGTCACCGAGCAGGGGCGGCCCGCGGTGTACGCGCGCCTCGTCGGTACGTACGAGATCATCGGCCTCGACACTCCGGACGGCGAGCGCAGCCCGCTGATGCACGAGGCCCTGGCGCTGCTCCTGCTGCACCGCGAGGGCGTGCACCCGCGGGTGCTCTCCTCCGCGCTGTGGCCGCGCGGTGTCACCGAGGACGTGCGCGACGCGCTCGTCGAGCGGCTGCGGGAGTGGCTCGGCACCGAGCCCGACGGATCGCCGCGTCTTTCGGCCGACCAGAGCGGGCGGCTCACGCTCGCCAAGTCCGTGGTCTCCGACCTGGACGTCCTGCGGTCGCTGTACCACGAGGCGACTCAGGGGCGCGGGGCCAACAGCCGGGCCGTGCGCGGGCGGATGCTCACCGACGCCCTGGTGCTCGTGCGCGGGCCGCTGCTCGCTGACCGGCCGCAGGGGCGGTACGCGTGGCTCACGCACGAGATCATCGATGCGCAGCTGCCGCTGCTCGTCGCCGACATCGGGCTCGCCCTCTCCGAGTTCCACCTGGAGAAGGGGCGTGCGGAGAAGGCCATCGAGGCGCTGAATGCCGCGCTTGGCTCCGCGCCCGGCGATGAGCGGCTCTGGAACGAGTTGCTGCGGGCCACCCACGCGGTGGGCGACCCGGCGCGGCTCCAGCAGGTGGCCGCCGATCTCGTTGCCCGGAGTGGGGCGCGGGGCGTTCCGCCCCGGACCGAAGCCTTGCTGGACGAGCTGCTTCCTACCTGGCGCAGTGGCCTCACCGCCGTGGGGTAGTTCCTTCGCTGCGGAGGGTGGGGCATTTCGAGGCCGCCGCTTCGCGGCGGATGTCTCCCACCCACCCGCCCGTATCTCCGCGTCTAGAGGGTGAACCACTTGTACCCCCTGGTGTATCTCGTCGTCGGCAGCGCCCTCTGGGGCGCCGCCGCCGGGCTGCTCGTGCCCCGTGCCGTCTACCGCCTGTCCGTGTCGCCCGACGAGGGCTGGCGCGACAGCTGCCCCGACGGGCACCCCGTACGGGGCTGGGTCGGGCTCGCGCGGTGCCCGCAAGGAGACCGCTTCGGGCCCCGCACCCTGACCGTCACCCTCGCCACCGCCCTCGTCTGCGCCGCCCTCGCCGCCGCCACGGGGGCCCGTCCCGAGCTGGCCGTCTGGCTGCTGCTCGCGCCCTTCGGGGTCCTGCTCGCCGTCGTGGACTTCGGTGTGCACCGGCTGCCCGACGTGCTCACCCTGCCGCTCGCCGTGACCGCACTCGCCCTCCTCGGGGGCGCCGCGCTGCTGCCCGAGCACGGCGGCTCCTGGCTGCACGCGCTGTACGGAGCGCTCGGGCTCGGCGGTGCGTACTTCGTGCTCTTCCTCATCAGCCCGAACGGCATGGGCTTCGGGGACGTGAAGCTCGCGCTCAGCCTCGGTGCCGTCCTCGGCTGGTACGGCTGGGGCGGGGTGCTGCTCGGCACCTTCGCCGGGTTCCTGCTCGCCGCCCTGTACGGGGCGGCGCTCGTCATCGCCCGCCGCGCCGGGCGCAAGACGGCGATCCCGTTCGGGCCCTTCCTGATCGGCGGGGCGTTCGTGGGGCTGCTCGTCGGTGCGTACGCCGCCTGACGTGCTGCACGGTGCGTACGCCGCCTGACGTGCTGCACGGTGCGTACACCGCCTGACGTGCCGCGCAGTGCGTACGCCGCCTGACGTCGGGCGCCACGAACGGCTGGCGTACGCTGGATCGGTCCGTCCAGAACCCTTACGAAAGGGACGCCCCGGTGACCGAGAAGGCCGAACTTCAGTCCGTCCTCGACCGTGCCGCCGCAGGTGGGCGGATCAGCGCCGAAGAGGCGCTCGACCTCTACCGCGATGCCCCGCTGCACGCGCTCGGCGCCGCCGCCGACGCGATCCGCCGCCGCCGGTACGCCGGGACCGAGCACATCGCGACGTACATCATCGAGCGGAACATCAACTACACCAACGTGTGTGTGACCGCCTGCAAGTTCTGCGCCTTCTACGCCCCTCCGAAGGACACCAAGAAGGGCTGGACGCGCGACCTCGACGACATCCTGCGGCGCTGCGCCGAGACCGTCGAGCTCGGTGGCACGCAGGTCATGTTCCAGGGCGGCCACCACCCGGACTTCGGCGTCGAGTACTACGAAGAGCACTTCTCCGCGATCAAGAAGGCCTACCCCCAGCTGGTCATCCACTCCCTCGGCGCCTCCGAGGTCGAGCACATGGCCCGCATCTCGAAGGTCTCCGCCGAGGAGGCGATCAAGCGCATCCACGCCGCCGGGCTCGACTCCTTCGCCGGCGCGGGCGCCGAGCTGCTCCCGGCCCGGCCGCGCAAGGCCATCGCCCCGCTCAAGGAGAGCGGCGAGCGCTGGCTGGAGATCATGGAGATCGCCCACGGGCTCGGCGTCGAGTCGACGTCCACGATGCTCATGGGTACGGGCGAGACCAACGCCGAGCGCATCGAGCACCTGCGGATGATCCGCGACACCCAGGACAGGACCGGGGGCTTCCGGGCCTTCATCCCGTACACGTACCAGCCCGAGAACAACCACCTCAAGGGCCGGACGCAGGCCAGCATCTTCGAGTACATCCGCATGATCGCGATCTCGCGGATCTTCCTCGACAACGTGGCCCACATCCAGGGTTCCTGGCTGACCACCGGCAAGGAGGCCGGCCAGCTCACCCTGCACTACGGCGCGGACGACCTCGGCTCCGTGATGCTGGAGGAGAACGTCGTCTCCTCCGCCGGCGCCAAGCACCGCAACAACCTGCGCGACATGATCGACATGATCCGCACCGCGGACCGTGTCCCGGCCCAGCGCGCCACGACGTACGAGCACCTCGTCGTGCACGACGACCCGGCGAACGACCCGACCGACGACCGCGTCGCCTCGCACATCTCGTCCACGGCGATCGAGGGCGGCACGGCCCACCCCGAGCTGAAGCTCCTCGCCTCCAACTGAGGCCGCCGTGCTGACGATTCACGCCGCGCCGCTGGTCCTTCCGGTCGGCGCGGCGCCGGTGGCCGAAGGCGCTGTCCTCGTCGACGGGGACCGGATCGCGGCCATCGGACCGTACGAGGACGTGGTGGCCGCCCAGCCGCGCGCCCGCGTCAGGCAGTGGCCCGGCGTGATCACTCCGGGGCTTCGGCAGTGGCACGGCCGGTGGCTCCTGACGCGCGTCTACCACCCCGACCCGCGTGAGGCCGACGAGCTCGGCACCGAGCCGATCGCCGACTTCGAGTGCGACGACGACGCCCGGTGGGCGGGGAGCGTACGGCGCGGTCTGCAGCGCATGCTCGCGCACGGCACGACGCACGTCGGCGGGGACTTCCCTGACGGGGTGCGGCAGTCGGTGGCGCGGTCGGGGCTGCGCGAGGTGCCGGGCGCGTGGCGGCTGGCGCCGCCGCTGACGACTGGTCCTGACCTCGACCCCTTCGTCGAGGGGATCGACCTGGCCGGCACGGTGCACGGACCGCTGGCCGTCGGCGGGCGTGCCGACCTCGCCGCCTTCGATGTGCCTGACGAGGCGGCACTGGTCGAGCGCGGCGGGGTCGCCTGCGTCGCCACGGTGCTCGGCGGACGTCTGGTGCACCGGCGGCGGTAGGCGCCGCGCTGGAGGTAGGCGCCGCGCCGGAGGAAGGTGCGGGGGTCTTCCGCGGGCCCGGCGCGGCGGGGCCTGTCGCGCAGTCCCCGCGCCCCTTTACGGGGCGCTTCGGCCCGACAGCGCCTCAGCGAACGCCCCCGCCTGCTGTTCCACCCCGCTGCACGTGTCCTGGGCCTTGGCCGTCGAAGTGCCGTCCGGGCATTCCCGGTCGCGGAACGACGCCCACATCGAGACCCAGGCCAGGCCCTTCTTCTCGCCGTACGACCGGAGCCGGGCCGCGTCCGCGAGCGTGAACGTCTCGCCCTTCACGTCGTTCACGCCGATCATCGCGGTGACAGCGAGCCCCTGCCAGGCGTTCCTGTCCGAGAGGCCGAAGGTCTTCTTGATCTGGGCGTGCGCCTTGGTGGCCGACGTGATCGCGTACTCGCCCATGTCGCCCGCGTAGGACGTGCCGTAGTTCATCGCCATGATGTTCACCGTCGAGACCCTGGCGTCGTGGTCGTTGGCGGACTCCAGCAGCGCCACGCTGTCGGCGGTCAGGCCCGACGGCATCACGGGCAGCGTGAACGTCGCCTTGAGGTCGCGCTTCTTCTGCAGCAGCGCGATCGCCTCGGAGCGGCGGGCGACGGAGGCGGAATCGGTGAGCGCGTCGCCCTCGATGTCGAAGTCGGCCTCGGTCGCGCCGGTGGCGTCCAGGACCGCGGCGTAGGCGTCGGCGAGTTCGGACGCGCTGTCGCAGGTGAGCGCGAGCTCCTTGCCCGCCGCGCCGCCGAAGGAGACACGGACGGTGCCGCCCGAGGACTTCAGCTTCGCGATCCGGGACTTCACGGCGGCGTCGTCGACGTCCGTGGTCCCGCCCCACACGGGCGTGCAGTCGCTGCCGTCCGCGACGGCGAAGGCCACGTTGTACGCCGACGGGGTGCCGGCACTGTCGCTGTCCCCGGCGGTCGTGGCGCTGACGTACGGGGCGTACGCGGTGGTGGGTTCGGGCGTCGCGGACGCCTCGGAGGGCGACGTGCCCGACCGGGCCTCCGTGCTGCCGGACTCCGAGCATCCGGAGCACACCAGCACGACCAGACACCCGACCAGACAGCCGAGACCGGCGGTCGGCTTCAGCGAGCGCCGGGTATTCCGCACGCCTCGTATGTTCCGCACGTTCTACTCGCTCACTTGCTCTCGCACTCGCACTCGCGTCTCTCGCGTGCTGCCGTGAAGATCCCCGAACCAGGGGAATGGGCCGGCTGGACTGGCCGGGCTGGCTTTTCAACGTACAGGGAACGAGTGGCGTCGCCCGGCGCAGGCCCCGGCTGCTGCCGCAGCCGCTTCCGTGAGCCGCTTCCTCCGGCTGCCGCCCGTACTGCCACAATGGTCGGGTGACCCGCGCATCTCTGGACAAGCAGCCGCACGAAGTCGCCTCGATGTTCGACGACGTGGCGGAGAAGTACGACCTGACGAACGACGTGCTGTCGCTCGGGCAGGCCCGGCTGTGGCGCAAGGAGGTCGCGAAGGCCGTCGACGCGCGGCCCGCGCAGAAGGTCCTCGACCTCGCCGCGGGAACCGCGACCTCGTCGCAGCCCTTCGCGAGGGCGGGCGCGTATGTCGTGCCGTGCGACTTCTCGCTCGGCATGCTCCAGGTCGGCAAGGGCCGCCATCCCTGGATGCCGTTCACGGCGGGGGACGCGACGAAGCTGCCGTTCAAGGACGACACGTTCGACGCCGTCACGATCTCCTTCGGCCTGCGCAACGTCCACGAGACGGACGAGGCGCTGCGGGAGATGTACCGCGTGACGAAGCCCGGCGGCCGGGTCGTCATCTGCGAGTTCTCGCACGCGACGTGGGCGCCGTTCCGCACGGTCTACGAGGAGTACCTGATGCGGGCGCTGCCGCCGGTCGCGCGCACGGTCTCCTCCAACCCCGACGCGTACGTCTACCTCGCGGAGTCCATCCGCTCCTGGCCGGACCAGCCGACGCTGGCCGCGCGGTTGCAGGACGCGGGCTGGTCGAAGGTGGCGTGGCGGAATCTGACGGGTGGGGTCGTGGCCCTGCACCGGGGGTTCAAGGCTTAGGCCTGCGGCCTTTCCACGCCTGGACGGGGAGCGCGCAGAATCCCGCGTTGTGAACCGAGTTGACGGGAACCAGCCGCAGGGCAAGATGTGTCCGTTGTGATACGACTCCGCCGACGCGACGGGTCGATGCGAAGCCGCTCTTTCGCACCGGCCGCCGCGGGATCTTTCGGTACGGGTCGGTCCTTCTGGTCATCTCCCCAATGACGGAGCGTTCCCATGGCGTCGCATTGCCCTCACTGCGGGGCACCCACCCCTGACGAGGCCCGCTTCTGCATGAAGTGCGGGCGAGAGCGTCCGCGTGACACGACGGTGGACGCGGGGCTCGCGGAGCTGCCTGCGGCAGAGCTCGGCGGCCCGACCGGCGTGGGGGATTCCGGTGAGACCCCGGCGGCAGCGGCGGCGGCAGCGGCAGCGGCGGAGCCTGAGTCCGATGCGTCCGCCGATGCGTCCGCCGATGCGCCCGCCGGTTCGCCTGCCGATGCGCCTGCCGGTGAGGTGCCCGAAGCTCCGGCGCCCGAAGCTCCGGCCCTCGACGCTCCGGCCCCCGACGCCCCGACCCCCGAAGTCACGCCCGCAGGCCCCGGGTTCACCGCGACCTCCCTGCCCGCGCCCGCGCTTCCACCCCCTCCCGCGTACGTCCCGGGGGCGCCCGCCGCTCCCTCGCCCCTCGGTGCCTTCTTCGGACGGGTGTTCCGGGGCGACTGGGCCGGGGCCGCGCAAGCCGCCCTGTGGCCGCTGGGGTTGGTGCTCGTCGCGGCTGTCGCGCTGGCCATTCCCTCCTACGGGCAGGGCGACGGCAGTGACGTCGTCGTCGGGTTCGGCGAGCGGATGCGGATCGCTCTCGCGCTGCTGCTCCAGGCCGTCGGCGGCGGCTTCGAGATCTCGGGGAGCGAGCGGCAGCAGTCGTCCCTCTTCGGCAGCGAGAGCTCCAGCGTGGACGTCGCCTTCGACGGCACCGCCGCGCTGCACCTCATTCCGCTCACCGCCACCGCCCTGTGGATCGGGGCCCTCTTCATCGGCGTACGCATCCTGCGCACCCGCGTCCTCATCCGTTCCGGAGGCCTCGGCGGCGGCACGGCGGGGCTCGAATCGGCCGTGCGCGTCACCCTGTTGGTGACCGTGGGCACGCTCGTGCTCAGCCTCTTCGCGCAGCCCGAGATCGAGGGCGTCGAGCTCTCCTCCTCGCCGGTGCTCGCCGCACTCGGTGCCTTCGTGCTCGCCATCGCCGTCTCCGGGGGTGTGCTGCACCGCCACGACCTGGCCCACTGGCTGGCGGAACGTCCCGGCTGGCAGGCGGCGTTCCGCGCCACCGGCACCGCGCTGCGGGCGTTCGCGATCGTGCTCGCGCTCTGCTCGGTCGTCGCGTTCATCAGCCTCGCCCAGATCGACGACCTCGAAGGCCTCACCGACCTCGACGACGCGGACGTGTCCCCGCTGCTCATCGCCCTGCTCCTGCTGCCGAACCTCGGAGCCGCCGCCCTCGGTCTCGGCTGGGGCGCGCCGCTCGACGCGTCGGTGCAGGGGAGCAGTTCGTCGTACGGAGGCGGCTACGAGAGCGAGTCCTTCGGGCTCTCCGAGCTCGGCGACGTCACCAACGACTGGGCGATCGTGGGCGCGTTGGCGCTCGGGCTCGTGTGTGCGCTGACCATCGGCGTCCTTGCCGCACGCCGCTCCGCGCACCGGGGCGAGCAACTGCTTGCCGCCGGCGTCTTCTTCGGGCTCTTCCTGCTCATCGCCGGGCTCGGCGGATTCAGCGTCGACGCCACCGGAAGCGCGTCGTCCGAGTTCGGCGGAGGCGGAGGCGGAGGCGTCGGCGGGAGCGGCTCGGGCAACGGCAGCTTCGAGGCGGGCGTGAGCGTGCCGGACGCGCTGCTGTTCGGGCTGCTCTGGGTGTTCGTCGCCGCGCTGATCGCGCCGTTCCTGCTCCAGCTGACGGGGCAGCGGACGGGCGTCGTGGCACCGATGCCGCAGGCCCCTCCGATGCCGGCAGGACCCGCGGGCGCGCCCGGCGCCACCGGCGCTCCCGGCGATCCCGGTTCCGTGGCCACCGCGCCCACCGAAGGCGCCGTCGGGTCCATCGGTGCCGTCGGTGCCGTCGGTGCCGTGGGGCCCGTCACAAGCGACGCCCCCGCGCCCGGAGTCGCCACCCCGGCGCCCCATCCCGGGTACGACCCGGCCGCGAACCCGGCCTATGCCCCCGCGGCCTACGCCCCTGGTGCCTACGACCCCAACACCTTCCAGCTGCACCAGCGGCCCCCTGTCACCCCCCAGTCCCGCCGCACCGCCCTCTGGGCCGGCACCCTCGCCGCCGCCTTCCTCATCGGCAGCGGCATCGCGGCCGGCGTCCTGCTCTGGCAGAACAACGACGACGGCAAGGCCGACAAGGCCGGGGGCAAGGACGACAAGCCCGCCATCAGCCGCAGCGAGGACCCCACCGAGGGCCCCACCCAGGACCCCACAGGGGCGCCCTCGCCGTCCCCCGCGTTCACTCCCACCGAGGAGCCGAGCGAGACCCCCGGCACCGTGGACGAGGGCCCCGAACTGCCCGCCGGGTACGACCTGGCGTCCGACGTGAACGGCTTCGAGTTCGCCGTGCCCGACGGCTGGACCCGGCAGGGCGAGGAACGGCCGGGCCAGGTCGTGTACGCGGGGTCGACCGGCAGGGAGGAGTTCATCGTCGGCGTGGTCCCGAACGCCCCGTACACCTCGTACGAGAACTTCACGACCATCGAGAAGGACGCCAAGAAGGACCCGAAGAAGTCGGACTACGAGCGGATCCGTCTTGAGCCGAACACCTTCCAGGGGCGCAGCGGCGCGATCTGGGAGTACACCTACACCGACACGGCGGGCCGCGAGATCCATGCCCTGAACCAGAGTTACGTCGCGGACAACGGCACCGAGTACGCCATCCAGCTCTCCTGGCGCGCGGACTTCTGGCCCACGGGCGAGGGCGAGAAGACCCACAGGACCGCGCTGGAGCACTGGCGGATCAACGGCTGAGGGGCCGCCTCAGAGACCGCCTGAGGGACCGTCTGCGGCACAGGCTGTCCGAGGCACAGGCCACAGGCTGTCCGAGGCACAGGCGGAGGGACCCGGCGGCGTCAGAGCGCGGCGCCGACCTCGTTCCCCGGCTCGTCCAGCTCCTTCCGCAGCCCGCCGTCCGGAGGCCCCGGGCGGCGCGGCTCGCGTACTCCCGCGCCGCCGTCGCCCTCACCGGGGCCGAGCTCGAACCAGACGGTGACGACGGCGTCGCGCGGGATCCACATGTCGGGGAGCGGGTACTGCCGGACGACATGGTCGACGACGACGAGGTGGAAGTCGGGGCGGTCCGGCGCCGCGAGCAGCACGCCGTGCTTCGCCGCCGACTCGCGTGCGTCGACGGCCATCAGACCGATCAGCCGCGGCACGCGCACTTCGTCGTCTGTCCTGGGTGCCTTCGGCACGGGCGTCACCCCCAGCGGTACCGGCAGGGTAGACCGCTACAGGGCGAGCCGGAAGCGCTGTGCCTGCCGCTTCGACGGCGTCGTGAAGGTCTCGGCCAGCTCCATGCCGAGCCGCCGGGCCACCGCTGCGGACCGTGCGTTGCGGGCGTCGACCATCGCCACCACGTGCTCCACGCCCGCCGCGCGCACCCGCTCCAGGGTGGCCTGCGCGGCGGCGGTCGCGTACCCCTTGCCCCAGGCGGCGCGGCCGAGCCGCCAGCCGATCTCGATCTCGCCCTTGGGCCCCCACTCGTGCGGCCAGGGCTGCGCTCCGGTGAAGCCGATCGGCTCGCCGTCCGCGTCGAGCAACGTCCAGAAGCAGAAACCGTGTTCGGCGTCGTGTCTGCGCTGCCGGGCGGTCAGCTCCTCGTACACGGAGAGCTCGGCCGACGCGCCGCTGCCGAAGAACTCCATGACGTCCGGGTCGTCGAAGAGCCGGTGCCAGACGAAGGCGTCCTCGTGGGTCGGAACACGCAGGTGTACGGCGGGCAGGGTCTTCGTCGGCAGTGCCTGCTTTGTCACGGGTGGCCCTTCGGCTGGCTGATCAGTACCGCTGCATAGACTGCCCATAACCCGTGCCCTCCGGCACACAGATTTCGAGCCTTGGGGAGAACCCGCCGTGACCGAGCCCCAGCCCCTCACCGAACACACCGCTGATGTGATCGTCGTCGGGGCCGGGCCAGCCGGTTCCACGACCGCCTACTACTTGGCGAAGGCCGGACTCGACGTACTCCTCCTGGAGAAGACCGCGTTCCCAAGGGAAAAGGTCTGCGGCGACGGTCTGACGCCGCGCGCCACCAAACAGCTCGTGTCCATGGGGATCGACATCTCCGAGGAGGCGGGCTGGCTGCGGAACAAGGGCCTGCGGATCATCGGGGGCGGCGTTCGCCTCCAACTGGATTGGCCGGAACTCGCCGCCTACCCGAACTACGGCCTCGTCCGTAAGCGCGACGACTTCGACGAGCAGCTCGCCAACCAGGCCCAGAAGGCCGGCGCCCGCCTGTACCAGCGCTGCAACGTCGGCGCCCCGATCGTCGACGACCGCACGGGCCGCATCACCGGCGTGCACGCCAAGCTCGGCGAGGAGAAGACCCCGGTCACCTTCCACGCCCCGCTGGTGGTCGCCGCCGACGGCAACTCGACGCGGCTCTCCCTCGCGATGGGGCTGCACCGCCGCGACGACCGCCCGATGGGCGTCGCCGTCCGTACGTACTTCACCTCGCCCCGCCACGACGACGACTACCTGGAGTCCTGGCTGGAGCTGTGGGACCGGCGTGGCTCCGAGGACCGGCTCCTTCCCGGCTACGGCTGGATCTTCGGCATGGGTGACGGCACGTCGAACGTCGGGCTCGGCATCCTCGACTCCTCATCCGCCTACAAGGAGCTGGACTGGCGCGAGGTGTTGAAGGCCTGGTGCGCCTCGATGCCCGAGGACTGGGGCTACACCCCGGACAACATGACGATGCCGATCCGCGGCGCCGCCCTGCCCATGGCCTTCAACCGCCAGCCGCACTACACCAAGGGCCTGCTCCTGGTCGGCGACGCGGGCGGCATGGTGAACCCCTTCAACGGCGAGGGCATCGCGTACGCCATGGAGTCCGGGCAGATCGCGGCGGACGTCATCGTCCAGGCGCACGCCCGCTCGACCCCGGGCCAGCGCGAACTGGCGCTGCACAACTACCCGAAGGTCCTCAAGGACACCTACGGCGGCTACTACACGCTGGGCCGCGCCTTCGTGAAGCTCATCGGCAACCCGAAGATCATGAAGATCGCCACGCAGCGCGGACTGACCCACCCGATGCTGATGCGCTTCACGCTGAAGATGCTGGCGAACCTGACCGACCCGACGGGCGGCGACGCGATGGACCGCATCATCAACGGCCTGAGCAAGGTGGCCCCGAAGGCGTGATCGGCTGTCGGAGCATCTGTCCGATTTGCCCTTGGCCCGTGGGTGGTACGAGGCTGGTCGCATGATTTTCATCGCCGTCAAGTTCACCGTCCGCCCCGAGCACGCCGACACCTGGCTGGAGCGGACCGCCGAGTTCACGCGGGCCACGCGCGCGGAAGAGGGCAACCTCTTCTACGACTGGTCCCGCAGCGTGGACGACCCCAACCAGTTCGTCCTCCTGGAGGGCTTCGCCTCCCAGGAGGCGGGCGCCGTGCACGTCGGTTCCGACCACTTCAAGGCCGCCATGGAGACGATGTCCGAGGCGATCGCCAAGACCCCGGAGATCATCCACACGGAGATCCCGGGCAGCAGCTGGTCGGAGATGGGCGAGCTCTCGCCGAAGAGCTGACGCCTGAGCCTCGCTGGACGCACAGAAGGGCCCGGGACCCCGCAGGGGGGTTCCGGGCCCTTCTGGATGGCTGTGAGGGCCCTCAGAGGACGCGCACGGCACCGTCGGCGGGGTAGCCCGACAGGTCCTGGATGACAACGCCCTTGCCGGGGTTGGCGGCGTCGAGGTACTGACCGTTACCGATGTACACACCCACGTGGTACGCGGAGCCCGCGCCACCCCAGTAAAGGATGTCGCCCACCTGGACGTTGGAGAGCGAGACCGGGGTGCCCGAGACCGACTGGTCCTGCGAGACGCGCGGAAGGTCCACGCCCGCCTGCTTGAACGCGGCCTGGACGAGGCTGGAGCAGTCCCAGGCGTTGGGTCCTGAGGCACCCATGACGTACGCGTCGCCGAGCTGGGCCTTGAGGAAGCTGATGACCGAGCCGACGCTGCCGCTGGCCGGGGCGGCCACATCGGCGGACGAGGCGCTGGAGCCGCCGGCGGCGCTGAGCGTCGTGCGCTCGGCGGAACGCGAGGCGCGCTCCTCCTCCGCCTTCTTCTTGGCGGCGGCCTCGGCCTTCGCCTTGGCCTCGGCCTTCTTCTCGGCCTGGGCCTGGTCTTCCTTGGCCTGCTTGGCGGCCTTCACGGCGGCCGCGTCCTGCTCGGCACGGAGCTGGTAGCTGTCGGCGGTCTGCTGGGTGGCTTCCGCGGACTGCGCGATCTGCGTGGAGAGATCCGTGGTGAGCGTGGGCATTTCGATGGTCTCGGTCACCGGCTCGGCGGCGGTCGCCGTGCCAGCTGCCGCGGCCACTGCCAGGGTGCTGAGGACGCCACCGGCAACTCCGGCGCGCAGGGCCTGCTTCGTGGCGCTACGACGGGGCTTCCGGTGGCTGGGTATGTGAGCGGTGTGGGACATGAGACCAACCGCTATCAGGGAGTCCGGGTTCCCTTCAAGAAACGTGGGCTGCGCCACAGTTGCCCGTGGAGGCCTCGAATCCCGGGCGTGTCACTTCTTATTGACGCCGTAACGGGCAATGCGGACAACGCCGATCACGCCTGTGATCACGGGTTTTCTGCGATACGCCCGAATTGCCCGTGGACTACCACCGGTTGAGTCGGTTGGCCAAGCCCCGCTTCTCCGCCGGATCATGAGGTGTGGCACAGGTCACATGTTTGACCCTAGGGGATCTCCCTGAGATCCCGCCGAGACCTTCCTGAGATCTCCCGAAGAAATCAGGGGTGTTGTGGGTGTGGGGGATCGGTGACGGATCGACGCCGGATCGACGGGGGGCGGGTGTCGGGTCGATGCGGATCCGGCATTCGGTCGACGCGGAACCGGCGTGGGGTCGAAGAGCAACCGGCGTCGGATCGATGCGGACCGGGTGTCGATCCGCCCCTCGGTCCGAGCCTCGATTCGCCCCTCGGTCCGAGCGTCGAATCGGTCGCCGTCAGCCGCACGCCGCCCGCTCGTGAATTCGTGCACGCATCCACGGCCGTCCACCCTCATCCACACCTCTCCCGCCAAAGTGTGAACGAGCCGCCATTATCAAGCCATCGCGTCCAGCGCCAATTTGCCTGCGGCGGCCATCGCTTGATAGGGCGACCCCCTCCCGACCAGCGGTAACTCGCAAAGATGTCACCTCTGGTGATCACTCAGGCGCTTCGCGTATGAAGATCACCGCTCATCCGACTTCATGATCCTTCGTCAGGTGGTGGAGATCACAAAGCCGTTGTCGCACCCCGTGTCGCAGATCACAGACCGGCGGGCATAAGATGCGGGGCAGTTGGGCTTGTGACCTGCTTCACATGTACGCGATCTTCGCGGGCCGCAGTCCGATGCAACCGCCAACAGTCAGTGCCGACTGAGAGGAGCGAGGAGCGTGAACGCCTATGCGCCCATCCTCGTGCTGGGAGCCCTCGGGGCAGGCTTTGCGATCTTCTCCGTGGTCATGGCCACGCTTATCGGTCCAAAGCGGTACAACCGCGCCAAGCTCGAGGCGTATGAGTGCGGAATCGAGCCGACGCCGACTCCGGCCGGTGGTGGGCGATTCCCCATCAAGTACTACCTGACGGCGATGCTCTTCATCGTCTTCGACATCGAGATCGTCTTCCTTTACCCCTGGGCCGTCACCTTCGACGCGCTGGGGATTTTCGGGCTCGTGGAGATGCTGCTCTTCGTGCTCACCGTCTTCGTCGCGTACGCGTACGTATGGCGGCGTGGCGGCCTGGAATGGGACTAAGGGTCTGAGGGGCAAAGAGCATGGGACTCGAAGAGAAACTGCCGAGCGGATTTCTGCTCACCACCGTCGAACAGGCCGCGGGCTGGGTGCGCAAGTCATCCGTCTTCCCCGCGACCTTCGGCCTCGCGTGCTGCGCCATCGAGATGATGACGACGGGAGCCGGGCGCTACGACCTGGCTCGCTTCGGCATGGAGGTCTTCCGCGGTTCACCGCGCCAGGCCGACCTGATGATCGTGGCCGGGCGAGTGAGCCAGAAGATGGCGCCGGTCCTGCGGCAGGTCTATGACCAGATGCCCAACCCCAAGTGGGTCATTTCCATGGGGGTTTGCGCTTCATCGGGCGGGATGTTCAACAATTACGCGATTGTGCAGGGTGTGGACCACATTGTCCCTGTTGACATCTATTTGCCCGGCTGTCCGCCGCGGCCCGAGATGCTGATGGACGCGATCCTCAAGCTCCACCAGAAGATCCAGGGCGGCAAGCTCGGGGTCAACGCGGAGGAAGCGGCCCGCGAGGCGGAGGAGGCGGCCCTGAAGGCGCTCCCCACCATCGAGATGAAGGGGCTGCTGCGGTGAGCGACGCCCACGACGAACACCTGAACGGAAACGGCGTCCCTGCCCCCCGCGACGAGGCCGGCGAGGTCATCGGCGTACGCAAGGGCATGTTCGGCGCCAATAACGGCGGTGACACATCCGGTTACGGCGGGCTCGTGCGGACGGTCACCCTGCCGGGTGCCACCGCGCGCCCCTACGGCGGCTGGTTCGACGAAGTCGCGGACGAGCTGGAGGGAGCCCTGGAAGAGCAGGGGCTCCTGCCGGAGAACGCGATCGAGAAGACGGTCGTCGACCGCGACGAGCTCACCTTCCACATCGCGCGCGAGCATCTCGTCAGGGTCGCCCAGACCCTGCGCGACGACCCGGCCCTGCGCTTCGAGCTCTGCACGGGCGTCTCGGGGGTGCACTTCCTCGAGGACAAGGGCCGCGAGCTGCACGCCGTCTACCACCTGCGCTCGATCACCCACAACCGCCTGATCCGGCTCGAAGTCAGTGCCCCTGACGCCGATCCGCACGTCCCCTCGCTGGTCGCGGTCTATCCGACGAACGACTGGCACGAGCGCGAGACGTACGACTTCTTCGGCCTGATCTTCGACGGTCACCCGGCGCTTACGCGGATCATGATGCCGGACGACTGGCAGGGCTTCCCGCAGCGCAAGGACTACCCCCTCGGCGGCATCCCCGTCGAGTACAAGGGCGCCCAGATCCCGGCTCCGGACCAGCGGAGGTCGTACAGCTGATGAGCACGTCACATGCATCCGCGCGCGAGACGACCGAGGGGACTGTATATACAGTCACCGGCGGCGACTGGGACGAGGTCGTCCAGTCCGCGGCCCGGTCCGACGACGAGCGCATCATCGTCAACATGGGTCCGCAGCACCCCTCCACCCATGGTGTGCTCCGGCTCATCCTGGAGATCGAGGGCGAGACCGTCTCCGAGGCCCGCTGCGGCATCGGCTATCTGCACACGGGCATCGAGAAGAACCTCGAATACCGCACGTGGACGCAGGGCACGACGTTCGTCACGCGCATGGACTACCTGACGCCGTTCTTCAACGAGACGGCGTACTGCCTGGGGGTCGAGAAGCTCCTCGGCATCGAGGACCAGATCCCGGACCGCGCCTCGGTCATCCGCGTGCTCCTGATGGAGCTCAACCGGCTCTCCTCGCACCTGGTGTGCATCGCCACCGGCGGCATGGAGCTGGGCGCGACGACGATCATGATCTACGGCTTCCGCGATCGTGAACTCGTTCTCGACATCTTCGAGCTGATCACCGGCCTGCGCATGAACCACGCGTACGTCCGGCCCGGCGGGCTCGCACAGGACCTGCCCCCGGGCGCTGTGGACCAGATCCGCGAGTTCGTGAAGAAGATGAGCAAGAACCTCGGCGAGTACGACAAGCTCGCCACCGGTAACCCCATCTTCAAGGCCCGTATGCAGGACGTCGGCTATCTCGACCTCGCGGGCTGCATGGCCCTCGGCGCCACGGGACCCGTCCTGCGCTCGGCGGGTCTGCCGCACGACCTGCGCAAGTCGGACCCCTACTGCGGCTACGAGAACTACGAGTTCGACGTGCCGACCGCCGACACCTGCGACTCCTACGGACGCTTCCTGATCCGCCTGGAGGAGATGCGCCAGTCGCTGCGCATCGTCGAGCAGTGCCTGGACCGCCTGGAGCCGGGTCCGGTCATGGTCGGCGACAAGAAGATCGCCTGGCCCGCGCAACTGGCGCTCGGCCCGGACGGATTGGGCAACTCGCTCGATCACATCAAGAAGATCATGGGCACCTCCATGGAGGCCCTGATCCACCACTTCAAGCTGGTGACCGAGGGCTTCAGGGTCCCGGCCGGGCAGGCGTACACCGCGGTCGAGTCGCCCAAGGGCGAGCTCGGCGTGCATGTCGTCTCCGACGGCGGCACCCGCCCCTACCGGGTCCACTTCCGCGACCCGTCCTTCACCAACCTGCAGGCCATGGCGGCGATGTGCGAGGGCGGCCAGGTCGCCGACGTCATCGTCGCCGTCGCGTCCATCGACCCCGTGATGGGAGGCGTCGACCGGTGACCACCACTCCCCAACAGGGCACGGGCGTCAGCCTGGGCATGCCCCAACTCCCCGCCCCCGACTTCCCGGCCGACGTACGGGCCAGGCTCGACGCGGACGCCAAGGAGGTCATCGCCCGCTACCCGGACTCCCGGTCCGCGCTGCTCCCGCTGCTGCACCTCGTGCAGTCCGAGGAGGGCCACGTCACGCGCACGGGCATGGCCTTCTGCGCGGAGGTGCTCGGCCTGACCACCGCCGAGGTCACCGCGGTCGCGACCTTCTACACGATGTACCGGCGCAAGCCCTCCGGTGACTACCAAGTGGGCGTCTGCACCAACACGCTGTGCGCCGTCATGGGCGGCGACGCGATCTTCGAGTCGCTCCAGGAGCACCTGGGTGTCGGCAACGAAGGGACCACGGAGGACGGCAAGGTCACGCTGGAGCACATCGAGTGCAACGCGGCCTGCGACTTCGCTCCCGTCGTGATGGTCAACTGGGAGTTCTTCGACAACCAGACTCCCGAGACCGCCAAGCGGCTCGTCGACGACCTGCGCGCGGGCGTGCAGGTCGAGCCGACCCGCGGCGCCCCCTTGTGCACGTACAAGGAGACGGCCCGGATCCTGGCGGGCTTCCCGGACGAGCGCGCGGGCGCCGTCGAGGCGAGCGGCGGCGCGGGCCCGGCCTCGCTGATCGGACTGCGCCTGGCCAAGGGCGAGTTGCCGCAGCCCCGGGTGGTCCACCCGCGCACGGGCGGGCCGCAGGACGAGGCGCCTGCCGAGCACCTCAGCTCGCACGACGCACCGCAGCAGACCTCGGCATCCGACCCGGCCCACCCGGCCGGACCGACGGCCGAGGAGGGGGAGTGATGACCTTGGCAGCCGAGATCGACAACGAGACGAGCCCCGAGAAGCTGCTCGCGCCGGTGCTTTCGGCGTTCTGGGACGAGGAGGAGTCCTGGACGCTCGACACCTACCGACGGCACGAGGGGTACGAAGGCCTGCGCAAGGCCCTGGCCATGGCGCCGGACGACCTCATCGCGTACGTGAAGGACTCCGGTCTGCGCGGCAGGGGCGGTGCGGGATTCCCCACCGGAATGAAATGGCAGTTCATTCCGCAGGGAGATGGAAAGCCGCACTATCTAGTTGTCAACGCCGACGAATCGGAGCCGGGGACCTGTAAGGACATCCCGCTCCTCTTCGCGAACCCGCATAGCCTCATCGAGGGCATCGTGATCGCCTGTTACGCGATCCGTTCGTCGCATGCCTTCATCTATCTGCGTGGTGAAGTCGTCCCCGTGCTCCGGCGGCTGCACGAGGCCGTGCGTGAGGCGAAAGAGGCGGGATTCCTGGGCGAGAACATCCTGGGCAGCGGACTCGATCTCGAACTCACCGTGCACGCGGGCGCTGGCGCGTACATCTGTGGTGAGGAGACCGCGCTGCTCGACTCGCTCGAAGGCCGCCGTGGCCAGCCGCGACTGCGTCCCCCTTTCCCGGCCGTCGCGGGCCTCTACGCATGCCCCACTGTCGTCAATAACGTCGAATCCATCGCGTCGGTTCCCGCGATCCTGAATCGCGGAAAAGACTGGTTCAAGTCGATGGGAAGCGAGAAGTCCCCGGGCTTCACGCTCTACTCGCTGAGCGGCCACGTCACGAGCCCCGGCCAGTACGAGGCCCCCCTCGGCATCACTCTGCGCCAGCTGCTCGACATGAGCGGCGGGATCAGGGCGGGCCACCGGCTCAAGTTCTGGACGCCGGGCGGCTCTTCGACGCCGATGTTCACCGACGAGCACCTCGACGTCCCCCTGGACTACGAGGGCGTGGGCGCCGCCGGATCGATGCTCGGCACGAAGGCACTGCAGTGCTTCGACGAGACGACCTGCGTGGTGCGGGCCGTCACGCGCTGGACCGAGTTCTACGCCCATGAGTCCTGCGGAAAGTGCACGCCCTGCCGCGAAGGGACGTACTGGCTGGTGCAGTTGCTCCGCGACATCGAGGCAGGCAAGGGCGTCATGTCCGACCTCGACAAGCTGAACGACATCGCCGACAACATCAACGGCAAGTCCTTCTGCGCTCTCGGCGACGGCGCCGCGTCGCCGATCTTCTCCTCGCTCAAGTACTTCCGCGAGGAGTACGAGGAGCACATCACCGGCAAGGGCTGCCCCTTCGACCCGGCCAAGTCGACTCTCTGGGCCGACCGGCCCGCCAAAAACTCGGAGGTGAACGCATGACAGTGACCACCAACAGCGCTCCCTCCGGAGGAGGCGAGCCGGCGGTCCCGCCGGAGGACCTCGTGTCGCTGACGATCGACGGCATCGAGATCAGCGTCCCCAAGGGGACGCTGGTCATCCGGGCCGCCGAGCTCCTCGGCATCGAGATCCCCCGGTTCTGCGACCACCCGCTGCTCGACCCGGCGGGCGCCTGCCGCCAGTGCATCGTCGAGGTGGAGGGCCAGCGCAAGCCGATGGCCTCCTGCACCATCACCTGCACCGACGGCATGGTCGTGAAGTCGCAGCTCTCCTCGCCGGTCGCCGAGAAGGCGCAGCGCGGTGTGATGGAGCTGCTCCTCATCAACCACCCGCTGGACTGCCCGGTCTGCGACAAGGGCGGCGAGTGCCCGCTGCAGAACCAGGCGATGCAGGTCGGCGACACGGACACCCGCTTCGAGGGCAAGAAGCGGACGTTCGAGAAGCCGGTGCCGATTTCGACGCAGGTCCTTCTCGACCGCGAGCGGTGTGTGCTCTGCGCGCGCTGCACCCGGTTCTCCAACCAGATCGCGGGCGACCCGATGATCGAGCTGCTCGAGCGCGGTGCGCTCCAGCAGGTCGGTACGGGCGAGGGTGATCCCTTCGAGTCGTACTTCTCCGGGAACACCATCCAGATCTGTCCGGTCGGCGCGCTGACATCGGCGGCGTATCGCTTCCGCTCCCGGCCCTTCGACCTGGTGTCTTCGCCGTCGGTCTGCGAGCACTGCGCGGGCGGCTGCGCGACCCGCACCGACCACCGGCGCGGCAAGGTCATGCGGCGCCTCGCCGCGGACGACCCCGAGGTCAACGAGGAGTGGCTCTGCGACAAGGGGCGCTTCGGCTTCCGTTACGCGCAGAAGCCGGACCGCCTCACCACGCCGCTGGTGCGCAACTCCGAGACGGGTGAGCTGGAGACCGCGAGCTGGCCCGAGGCTCTCGAAGCAGCGGCCAACGGGCTCGCCGCCGCGCGCGGCCGTGCCGGTGTGCTGACCGGCGGCCGCCTCACCGTGGAGGACGCCTACGCGTACAGCAAGTACGCGCGCGTGGCGCTCGACACGAACGACATCGACTTCCGCGCGCGCGTGCACAGCAGCGAGGAGGCCGACTTCCTCGCCGCACGCGTGGCGGGACGGGGCCGGGATCTCGACGGCACCGGAGTCACGTACGCGGAAGTGGAGAAGGCGCCCGCTGTCCTGCTCGTCGGACTTGAGTCCGAGGAGGAGGCGCCCGGGATCTTCCTGCGGCTCCGCAAGGCCTGGCGCAAGCACGGCCAGCGGACCTTCTCCCTCGCGACGCACCAGACCCGCGGCCTGGAGAAGGCGGGCGGCACGCTGTTGCCCGCTGCTCCCGGCACCGAGACGAAGTGGCTCGACGCCCTTGCCTCCGGAGCCGGCCTGGAGGGCGACGGCGCCAAGGCGGCCGATGCGCTGCGCACCGCGGGAGCGGTGATCGTGGTCGGCGAGCGTCTTGCCGCCGTGGCGGGCGGGCTCACCGCCGCCGTACGGGTCGCGTCCGCGACCGGTGCGCGGCTGGTGTGGATCCCGCGCAGGGCGGGGGAGCGCGGCGCCGTCGAGGCGGGCGCGCTGCCTTCGCTGCTTCCCGGCGGGCGCCCTTCCACCGACCCGCGCGCGCGGGAGGAGGTCGCGACCGCCTGGCGCGTCGCCGAACTCCCGCACCGCTACGGCCGCGACACCGGCCAGATCATCGAGGCGGCGGCGACCGGCGAACTGGGCGCGCTGCTCGTGGCGGGCGTGGAGGTCGCCGACCTTCCCGACCCGGCACGCGCGCGTGAAGCACTCTCCGAGGTCGGGTTCCTGGTCTCCCTGGAGCTGCGGCCCAGCGAGGTCACCGAGCACGCCGATGTCGTACTGCCCGTGGCCGCGGTAGCGGAGAAGCCCGGCACCTTCCTCAACTGGGAGGGCAGGGCCCGGATGTTCGGCGCCGCGCTCAAGCCCGACCAGATGACGCGCACGCTGGCCCCGACCGACGCCCGTGTGCTGCACATGCTGGCCGACGCCGGGGACGTGCACCTGGGCCTTCCCGACCTGGCGACGGCCCGGCGCGAGCTGGACCGGCTCGGCGGCTGGGAGGGGACGCACGCCACCGACCCCGTGGAGAGCGCCGCTCAGCCGCCGAGGCCCGCCTCCGGTGAGGCCGTTCTCGCGGGGCACCGGCTGCTGCTCGACCAGGGCCGTCTCCAGGAGGGCGACGAGGCGCTCGCCGGTACGCGGCACGCCGCGGTCGCCCGGCTCTCGGCGGTCACCGCGGCCGAGGCGGGCGTGAAGGACGGCGACGTCCTGGCCGTCACCGGGTCCGCGGGGACGACCGAACTGCCGCTCCTGGTCACCGAGATGCCCGACCGCGTGGTGTGGCTGCCGCTGAACTCGACCGGGGGAGGCGTCACTTCCGACACCGGCGCGCGCCCCGGCGACCTCGTCCGCATCGGCCCGGCGCTCCTGCCGGAGCCCTCTGAGGCCCCGGAGGTGACGTCGTGATGCACACCGTGGTGCCGCTTGCGGCGGAAGACCTGTCCATGTTCGGCCGTGACCCGTGGTGGCTGGTCGCCCTCAAGGCGGTCTTCTGCTTCGCGTTCCTGATGGTGACGGTGCTCTTCTCCATCGTGTGGGAGCGCAAGGTCGTCGCCTGGATGCAGCTGCGCATCGGCCCCAACCGGCACGGCCCCTGGGGCATGCTGCAGTCCCTCGCGGACGGCATCAAGCTGATGCTCAAGGAAGACCTGATCGTCAAGCGCGCGGACAAGGTGGTGTACATCCTCGCGCCGATCATCGCGGCCATCCCGGCCTTCATGGCGATCGCGGTGATCCCCTTCGGTCCCGCGGGCAACGAAGTCTCGATCTTCGGCCAGCGCACGACGATGCAGCTCACCGACCTGCCGATCGCGATGCTCTACATCCTCGCGGTCGCCTCGGTCGGCATCTACGGCATCGTGCTCGCGGGCTGGAGCTCCGGCTCCACCTATCCGCTCCTGGGCGGTCTGCGCTCCTGCGCCCAGATGATCTCGTACGAGATCGCGATGGGCGCCGCGTTCGCCTCGGTGTTCCTCTACTCCGGGTCGATGTCGACCTCGGCGATCGTGGAGGCGCAGGCCGACCGCTGGTACGTCCTGCTGCTTCCGGTCTCGTTCCTGATCTACATCGTGACGATGATCGGTGAGACCAACCGCGCGCCGTTCGACATGCCGGAGTCCGAGGGCGACCTCGTCGGCGGCTTCAACACCGAGTACTCGTCGATCAAGTTCGCGCTGTTCATGCTCGCCGAGTACGTCAACATGGTCACCGTCTCGGCGGTCTCGGTCACCCTCTTCCTGGGCGGCTGGCGGGCCCCGTATCCCATCAGCACCTTCTGGGAGGGCGCGAACCACGGCTGGTGGCCGATGCTCTGGTTCGTGATCAAGGTCCAGCTGCTGCTGTTCTTCTTCATCTGGCTGCGCGGCACGCTGCCACGCGTCCGCTACGACCAGCTGATGAAGCTCGGCTGGAAGGTCCTGATCCCGGTCTCGGTCGTCTGGCTGATGCTCGTCGCGACGGTCAGGGCGATGCGGAACGAGGAGTACGACTTCACCTCGATCGCGCTCTATGTGGGCGGCGGAGTCATCGCGCTCCTGTTGCTCTCCGTCGTCGTCGACATCTTCCGCGACAAGCGCGACAAGGAAACGGCGGCACGATCCGAGAGCGAGGAGCCGGTCGCCTTCGACCCGATGGCGGGCGGATTCCCTGTCCCGCCGCTGCCCGGACAGAGTCTGCCGCCCGTGCCGCGCCGACGCCCGCGTCAGGAGCGGGAGTTGATTGTCAGTGGTGGGCCGGATACTCAAAGTGACGGAACCCGTAGTGACGGAAAGGAGGCGTCCGATGGCTGAGTCGAAGAAAGAGTCACACCAGTCGCAGCACGAGTCGAACCAATCGAAGCAGGGGTTCCAGAACCCCGTCGCGGGCTTCGGCGTGACCTTCAAGGCCATGTTCAAGAAGCGGCTGACCGAGCAGTATCCGGAGCAGGAGAAGACCACCGCTCCCCGCTTCCACGGCAGGCACCAGCTCAATCGCCATCCGGACGGCCTGGAGAAGTGCATCGGCTGTGAGCTCTGCGCCTGGGCCTGCCCCGCGGACGCGATCTATGTGGAGGGCGCGGACAACACCGAGGAGGAGCGCTACTCCCCGGGCGAGCGGTACGGCCGCGTCTACCAGATCAATTACGCCCGCTGCATCCTGTGCGGCCTGTGCATCGAGGCGTGCCCCACGCGCGCGTTGACGATGACGAACGAGTTCGAGCTGGCCGACAGCAGCCGCGAGAAGCTCATCTTCACCAAGGAGCAGCTGCTCGCCGGCCTGGAGGAAGGCATGGTCGAGTCACCGCACTCGATCTTCCCGGGCACGGACGAGCAGGACTACTACCGCGGTCTGGTGACGGAGGCCGCTCCCGGCACGGTGCCCCAAGTGGCCCTCTCCAAGGGCGAGACGCCCCAGGAAGCCGCTTCCACCTTCGGTGACTCCGAACCCGCGTCGGGGGAGGTGATCAACCGATGACGCAGCTCGCCGCCTACACCACCTCCACCGGTGAGGCCGTCCAGTTCTGGGTGCTCGGCACGGTCGCCGTGATCGGCGCCCTGTGCACGATCCTCATGAAGAAGGCCGTGCACAGCGCGCTCTGTCTCGCCGGGACCATGATCATCCTGGCGGTCTTCTACCTCGCCAACGGGGCGTACTTCCTGGGCATCGTCCAGGTCGTCGTCTACACGGGCGCGATCATGATGCTCTTCCTCTTCGTGGTCATGCTCGTCGGCGTCACCGCCGCCGACTCCCTGAAGGAGACCATCAAGGGCCAGCGCTGGCTGGCGGGGCTCTGCGGCTTCGGCTTCGCGATCCTGCTCTTCGGGGGGATCGGGAACGCCTCGGTGAACGAGTTCGCGGGCCTCGGCAAGGCGAACGCGGGCGGCAACGTGGAGGGCCTCGCCGAGGCCATCTTCACGAAGTACGTCTTCGCCTTCGAGATCACCGGCGCCCTGCTCATCACCGCGACCGTCGGCGCGATGGTGCTCACCCACCGCGAGCGCACGGAGCGCGCCAAGACGCAGCGCGAGATGTCCGAGGAGCGCGTGCGCGGCAAGCACCTGCCGCCGCTGCCCGCCCCCGGTGTCTACGCCCGGCACAACGCCGTGGACGTCGCCGGCCTGCTCCCCGACGGCACCCCGTCGGAGCTCACGGTCAACAAGACGCTGCGTGAGCGCGGCCAGATCCGAGATGTGTCGGACGAGGCGCTGGACGATCTGCGGGCCCTGGAGCAGCGCTCCGAGGACCGTCTCGAGCGGTCGTCCACGACCGAGGAGGCGTCGAAGTGAATCCGGTCAACTACCTGTATCTCGCGGCGCTGTTGTTCTCGATCGGCGCCACCGGTGTGCTGCTCAGGCGGAACGCGATCGTGGTCTTCATGTGTATCGAGCTGATGCTCAACGCGTGCAACTTGGCCTTCGTCGCCTTCTCCCGGCTGCACGGCAATCTCGACGGCCAGATCATCGCGTTCTTCACGATGGTCGTCGCCGCGGCGGAAGTCGTGGTCGGCCTCGCGATCATCGTGTCGCTGTTCCGCTCCCGTCACTCGGCCTCGGTCGACGACGCCAGCCTGATGAAGCTGTAAGGGGTCGCTGAAAAGTGGAGAACCTGATCGCGCTGCTCGTAGCGGCGCCTCTGCTCGGAGCGGCCGTACTGCTGTGCGGCGGGCGGCGGTTGGACCGTGTGGGCCACTGGCTCGGCACGCTGCTCGCTGCCGCCTCCTTCGTCGTCGGCGTCGTGCTCTTCGCCGACATGCTGGGCAAGGGCGCCGAGGAGCGCTCCCTGTCGCAGCACCTGTTCAGCTGGATCCCCGTGGAGGGATTCCAGGCGGACGTCGCCTTCCAGCTCGACCAGCTGTCGATGACGTTCGTCCTGCTGATCACCGGTGTGGGCACCCTGATCCACATCTACTCCATCGGGTACATGGAGCACGACGAGCGGCGCCGCCGCTTCTTCGGCTATCTGAACCTGTTCCTCGCGGCGATGCTCATCCTGGTCCTCGCCGACAACTACCTCCTGCTGTACGTCGGATGGGAGGGCGTCGGCCTCGCCTCGTACCTCCTGATCGGCTTCTGGCAGCACAAGCCCAGCGCGGCCACCGCCGCGAAGAAGGCCTTCCTGGTCAACAGGGTCGGCGACATGGGCCTGTCGATCGCGATCATGCTGATGTTCACCACCTTCGGGACCTTCGCCTTCGGGCCGGTCCTCGAAGCCACCGGTGAGACGTCGGAGGGCAAGCTGACGGCCATCGGCCTGATGCTGCTGCTCGCGGCCTGCGGCAAGTCGGCCCAGGTGCCGCTGCAGTCCTGGCTCGGCGACGCGATGGAGGGCCCGACCCCGGTCTCGGCCCTGATCCACGCGGCGACGATGGTGACCGCGGGCGTGTACTTGATCGTCCGCTCCGGCGCGATCTTCAACGGCGCCCCGGACGCGCAGCTGGTCGTCACGGTCGTCGGCGCGGTGACGCTCCTCTTCGGTGCGATCGTCGGTTGCGCGAAGGACGACATCAAGAAGGCGCTCGCCGGCTCGACGATGTCCCAGATCGGGTACATGATCCTGGCCGCGGGCCTCGGCCCCATCGGCTACGTCTTCGCGATCATGCACCTGGTGACGCACGGCTTCTTCAAGGCCGGGCTCTTCCTCGGGGCCGGTTCGGTCATGCACGGCATGAACGACGAGGTCGACATGAGGAAGTACGGCGGCCTCAGGAAGTACATGCCGGTCACCTTCGTGACCTTCGGGCTCGGCTATCTGGCGATCATCGGCTTCCCCGGTCTGTCCGGCTTCTTCTCCAAGGACAAGATCATCGAGGCGGCGTTCGCCAAGGGCGGCACGGAGGGCTGGATCCTCGGCTCGGTCGCGCTGCTCGGCGCCGCGATCACCGCGTTCTACATGACGCGCGTGATGCTCATGACGTTCTTCGGTGAGAAGCGCTGGCAGCCGGATGCGGAAGGTAACGAGCCGCACCCGCACGAGTCGCCGAAGTCCATGACGATCCCGATGATCGTGCTGGCCCTCGGGTCGGTGTTCGCGGGCGGCGTCTTCAGCATCGGCGACCACTTCGTGCACTGGCTGGAGCCGGTCACCCAGCACGACCACGGTCACTCGCCGCTGAGCGCCACCACGGTCACCGGCGCCACCATGGTGGTCCTGGTCATCGGTGTGGCCCTCGCCTGGCTCCAGTACGGCCGCCGTCCCGTCCCGGTCACCGCCCCGCGCGGTTCGCTGCTCACCCGGGCGGCCCGGCGCGATCTCCTCCAGGACGACTTCAACCACGTCGTCCTGGTCCGCGGCGGAGAGCACCTCACCCGCTCCCTGGTCTACGTCGACCACACCCTGGTCGACGGAGTCGTCAACGGCTCGGCGGCCTCGGTCGGCGGGCTCTCCGGGCGGCTGCGCAAGATGCAGAACGGCTATGCCCGCTCCTACGCGGTCTCGATGTTCGGCGGCGTTGCGGTACTCATCGCCGCGACCCTGCTGATGAGGGCGGTCTGATACCGATGTCCTTTCCTCTGCTGACAGCGACGGCGGCTCTGCCCGCGATCGGGGCGATCGCCACGGCGGCCGTCCCGGCCGCCCGGCGGACCGCCGCCAAGTGGCTCGCGCTGCTCGTGTCGCTCGCCACGCTCGCGCTCGCCGTGACCGTGCTCGTGCGGTTCGACCCCGACGGATCCCGCTATCAACTGACCGAGTCCCGCGCCTGGATCGCGGAGTTCGGCGTGCGGTACGAGCTCGGGGTGGACGGCATCGGTGTCGCCCTCATCGCGCTCACCGCGCTCCTGATGCCCTTCATCATCCTGGCGGGCTGGCACGACGCCGACCCCCTGGAGACCAAGTCGTCGCGCTGGCGGCCGACTCAGGGCTTCTTCGCCCTGATCCTCGCCGTCGAGGCGATGGTGATCATCTCCTTCGCGGCCACCGACGTCTTCCTCTTCTACATCTTCTTCGAAGCCATGCTCATCCCGATGTACTTCCTCATCGGCGGCTTCGGGGACCGCGCCCACGCGGGCAGCGACGAGAACGCGTCGGCGCAACGCTCGTACGCGGCCGTGAAGTTCCTCCTCTACAACCTGGTCGGCGGCCTCATCATGCTGGCCGCCGTGATCGGCCTCTACGTGGTGGCGGGGAACTTCTCGCTCCAGGAGATCGCCGAGGCGCGGGCCAACGGCACGCTGGAGATGGCGACGAGCACCGAGCGGTGGCTCTTCCTCGGCTTCTTCTTCGCCTTCGCGGTGAAGGCGCCGCTGTGGCCGCTGCACACGTGGCTGCCGAACGCGATGGGCGAGTCCACGGCCCCGGTCGCCGTGCTGATCACGGCGGTGGTCGACAAGGTCGGCACGTTCGCGATGCTGCGGTTCTGCCTCGGGCTCTTCCCCGAGGCGAGCAAGTGGGCGACGCCGGTCATCCTCGTGCTCGCGCTGATCAGCATCATCTACGGCGCGCTGCTCGCGGTCGGCCAGCGCGACATCAAGCGCCTGGTGGCGTACGCGTCGATCTCGCACTTCGGGTTCATCATCCTCGGCATCTTCGCGATGACCTCGCAGGGCCAGTCTGGCGCGACGCTCTACATGGTCAACCACGGGATCTCGACCGCCGCCCTGATGCTGGTGGCCGGCTTCCTGATCTCGCGGCGCGGTTCGCGGCTCATCGCGGACTACGGAGGGGTGCAGAAGGTCGCACCCGTACTCGCGGGCACCTTCCTGATCGGCGGTCTCGCGACGCTCTCGCTGCCGGGGCTCGCACCGTTCGTCAGCGAATTCCTGGTCCTGGTCGGCGCGTTCGCGCGCTATCCCGTGGTCGGGATCATCGCCACGATCGGCATCGTGCTCGCCGCGCTCTACACCCTCGTCCTCTACCAGCGGACGATGACGGGCCCGGTGAAGCCGGAGGTCGCGGCCATGCCGGACCTGCGGGTACGTGAACTCGTGGTCGTCGCACCGCTGATCGCGCTCCTGATCGGCCTCGGTGTCTACCCGAAGCCGCTCACCGAGCTGGTGAACCCGGCGGTCAAGCACACCATGTCCGACGTACAGCAGAAGGACCCGAAGCCCGACGTGGAGGCGGCCAAGTGAGCGCATCAGCCGTCCACAGCCTGTGGACAATGGCGTCGGCCGCGGCGCCCCAAGATCAGATCGACAAGATCGACACTCCCACCATCGAGTACGCGCAGCTGTCGCCGACGTTGATCGTCATCGGCGCGGCGGTCATCGGGATCCTCATCGAGGCCTTCGTACCGCGCAAAACCCGGTACTACGCGCAGGTGTTCGTCGCCGTCGTCGCCCTCACCGCGGCCTTCGCCGCGGTCGTCGGCCTCGCGGCCACCGGGTACGGCACGACGAAGGCGCACATCGCCGCGATGGGCGCCATCGCCGTCGACGGACCCGCGCTCTTCCTGCAGGGCACGATCCTCCTCGCGGGGCTCGTCGCGATCTTCACCTTCGCGGAGCGGCGGCTCGACCCGGTGTCGCACGGCAACCGCGTCGACTCGTTCGCCGCGCAGGCCGGAGCGACACCGGGCAGCGAGGGCGAAAAGGCCGCCACGAAGGCCGGGTTCACCACCACCGAGGTGTTCCCGCTGGCCCTCTTCGCGATCGGCGGGATGCTCGTCTTCCCGTCGGCGAACGACCTCCTGACGCTCTTCATCGCCCTCGAGGTCTTCTCGCTGCCGCTCTACCTCCTGTGCGCGCTCGCCCGCCGCAAGCGCCTGATGTCGCAGGAAGCCGCCGTCAAGTACTTCCTGCTCGGCTCGTTCTCCTCGGCGTTCCTGCTCTTCGGGATCGCCCTGCTGTACGGGTACGCGGGCTCGGTGTCGTACGGCACCATCGCGAAGGTCATCGACGGCAGCGTCCAGACGGTCAACCCGGCGCTCGCCGACACCATGGGCAACGACGCGCTGCTCCTGATCGGCGCCGCGATGATCGTCATGGGTCTGCTCTTCAAGGTGGGCGCGGTGCCGTTCCACATGTGGACCCCGGACGTGTACGAGGGCGCGCCCACCCCGGTCACCGGCTTCATGGCCGCGGCGACCAAGGTGGCCGCCTTCGGCGCGCTGCTGAGGCTGCTCTACGTGGTCCTGCCGGGACTGCGCTGGGACTGGCGTCCCGTGATGTGGGGCGTCGTGATCCTCACGATGCTGGCCGGTGCGATCGTCGCGATCACCCAGACCGACATCAAGCGGCTGCTCGCGTACTCCTCGATCGCCCACGCGGGCTTCATCCTCGCCGGTGTCATCGCCATGACCCCGGACGGCATCTCGTCGGTCCTCTTCTATCTGGGGGCCTACTCCTTCGTGACGATCGGCGCGTTCGCCGTGGTCACGCTGGTGCGGGACGCGGGCGGCGAGGCCACGCACCTGTCGAAGTGGGCGGGGCTCGGACGGCGCTCGCCGCTGGTCGCCGCCGTCTTCGCGGTCTTCCTGCTCGCCTTCGCGGGCATTCCGCTGACCTCCGGGTTCTCCGGAAAGTTCGCGGTGTTCAAGGCGGCTGCCGAGGGCGGCGCCGGTGCGCTTGTCGTGGTCGGTGTGATCTCGTCCGCGATCGCGGCGTTCTTCTACATCCGCGTGATCGTGCTCATGTTCTTCAGCGAGCCGAAGGCGGACGGTCCGACCGTGGCCGTGCCCTCGCCGCTGACGATGACGGCGATCGGCGTGGGCGTGGCGGTGACGCTGGTCCTGGGCGTGGCCCCGCAGTACTTCCTGGATCTGGCGAACCAGGCGGGGGTCTTCGTCCGCTAGCGCACCTGTTCCCCTTATCGCTTTCATGGCCGCCGCCCGGCACCCCGTCCGACAGGGGTGCCGGGCGGCGGCCTGTGGATAACTTCCAGAGGTGTCGGTGCTGAGCCCTATCGTGGAGGCTGTGGTCGAAGCGCGACGTACGGGGGCAGGGCGATGGATGGGATCAAAGGCATGAGCGAGGTGACCGTACCGAGCGCGGTGGCGGAGAGTGACGCACTGCGGACGCTGCACCGCGTCTTCGGATATGACGCGTTCCGCGGTGAGCAGGAAGCGATCATCGAGCACGTGGTCGCGGGCGGTGACTCCGTCGTCCTGATGCCCACCGGCGGCGGCAAGTCGCTCTGCTATCAGATCCCCGCCCTGGTCAGGCCCGGCACGGGCGTGGTCATCTCTCCCCTCATCGCGCTCATGCAGGACCAGGTGGACGCGCTGCGGGCGCTCGGCGTGCGGGCCGGGTTCATCAACTCCACGCAGGACTTCGACGAGCGGCGCGTGATGGAGGCCGAGTTCCTCGCGGGGGAGCTCGACGTGCTGTATCTCGCGCCGGAGCGGCTGCGCCTGGAGGGGACGCTCGATCTGCTCTCCCGCGCCAAGATCTCCGTCTTCGCCATCGACGAGGCGCACTGCGTGGCGCAGTGGGGCCACGACTTCCGCCCCGACTATCTGGCGCTCTCGCTGCTCGGCGAGCGCTGGCCGGACGTGCCGCGGATCGCCCTGACGGCGACGGCGACGCACGCCACGCACCGGGAGATCACCGAGCGGCTCGGCATGCCGGACGCGAAGCACTTCGTGGCGAGCTTCGACCGTCCCAACATCCAGTACCGCATCGTGCCGAAGGCCGAGCCGAAGAAGCAGCTCCTGGCCTTCCTCAAGGAGGAGCACGCGGGCGACGCGGGCATCGTCTACTGCCTCTCGCGCAACTCGGTCGAGAAGACCGCCGAGTTCCTGTGCAAGAACGGCATCGAGGCCGTGCCGTACCACGCGGGCCTGGACGGCGGGACGCGCGCGAGGCACCAGTCACGCTTCCTCAGGGAGGAGGGCCTGGTCGTCTGCGCCACGATCGCCTTCGGCATGGGCATCGACAAGCCGGACGTCCGGTTCGTCGCCCACCTCGACCTGCCGAAGTCGGTCGAGGGGTACTACCAGGAGACAGGCCGCGCGGGACGTGACGGCCTGCCCTCCACGGCCTGGATGGCCTACGGCCTGCAGGACGTCGTCCAGCAGCGGAAGATGATCCAGGGCAGCGAGGGGGACGAGGCGTTCCGCCGCCGGGCGGCCTCGCACCTGGACTCGATGCTGGCGCTGTGCGAGACGGCCCAGTGCCGCAGGGCCCAGCTCCTCACGTACTTCGGCCAGGACGCGGCCCGCGAGTCCTGCGGCAACTGCGACACCTGCCTCGCGCCGCCGGAGACCTGGGACGGCACGGTCCCGGCCCAGAAGGTCCTCTCCACGATCGTCCGTCTCCAGCGCGAGCGCGGGCAGAAGTTCGGGGCGGGCCAGATCATCGACATCCTGCTCGGCAAGAAGACCGCCAAGGTCATCCAGTTCGACCACGACCAGCTCTCGGTCTTCGGCATCGGCGAGGATCTCGCGGAGGCCGAATGGCGGGGCGTGGTGCGGCAGTTGCTGGCCCAGGGACTGCTCGCGGTCGAGGGGGAGTACGGCACGCTGGTCCTGACCGAGGAGAGCGGCACAGTCCTCGGCCGGGAGCGGGAGGTGCGGTTGCGCAAGGAGCCGAAGCGGCCCGCAGCGGCGAAGTCCGCGAAGGGGGAGCGCAAGGCGAAGTCGGCGGCGGCCGTCGCCGAGCTGCCCCAGGAGGCGGTGCCGGTGTTCGAGGCGCTGCGGGCGTGGCGCGGTGCGCAGGCCAAGGAACTGGGCCTGCCGGCGTACGTGATCTTCCACGACGCCACGCTCCGGGAGATCGCCACGCTGCGGCCCGCCTCGCTCGCGGAGCTGGGCGGTGTCGGCGGGCTCGGCGAGAAGAAGCTGGCGACCTACGGGGAGGGCGTGCTCGGGGTCCTCGCGGAGCTGGGGGGTACGGCGGCTCCGGTGCCCGCACAGGCCCCGGAGCCCCCGGAGGAGGAGTGGCCGGAGCCCCCGGAGGACTTCTGAGCGACCCAGGGCCGCGCCCGAAGGGGCGCGGGGAACGGTGCGCCCAGCCACGACGAGCCGCGGGCGACCCGGCGGGCAGGGGCCCGGGGTGACTCACTCCGGGCAGGCGGGCCGGGGGTGGCTCACCCCCGGCCACAGGATCACCGCGCCGAGGCGACCCTGCCGGAAACCTCGCCGAGGCCGACCCGGGTGCCGTCCGGGCCCGGGGCCCACGCCGTCAGCGTGACCTCGTCCCCGTCCTCGAGGAACGTCCGCTTCCCGTCCGGGAGGACAAGCGGGTCGCGGCCGTTCCAGGTGATCTCGATCAGGGAGCCGTACTGCCCCTCGGAGGGGCCGCTCACCGTGCCCGAGCCGTACAGGTCGCCCGTGCGCAGGGACGCGCCGTTCGCCGTCATGTGGGCCAGCTGCTGGGCGGCCGTCCAGTAGACGGTGGAGAAGGGCGGCTCGGAGATGACGTGGCCGTTCAGGGTGACGGTGATGCGCAGGTCGTAGCCGGCGGGCTCGTCCGCGACGGACTCCGCCGAGTCATCCAGGTAGGGGAGGAGTTCATGGGTGCGCTCCGGAGGGGCGATCCGCGCCGTGTCCAGCGCCTCCAGGGGGGTGATCCACGCGGAGACCGAGGTGCAGAAGGACTTGCCGAGGAAGGGGCCGAGCGGCACGTACTCCCAGGCCTGGATGTCGCGCGCCGACCAGTCGTTGAGGAGGGTGAGACCGAAGACGTGCTCCCTGAAGTCCGCGAGCGGAACCGGAGTGCCCAGCTCCGACGGCGTACCCACGACGAAGCCGACCTCGGCCTCGATGTCGAGGCGGACGGAGGGCCCGAAGACCGGTGCGGTCTCCGAGGGCGCCTTGCGCTGCCCCGACGGACGTACCACCCCGGTTCCGGAGACCACAACGGTGCCGGACCGGCCGTGGTAACCGATGGGGAGGTGCTTCCAGTTGGGGGTCAGAGGGGTCGGTGCGTCCGGGCGGAAGATCTGCCCCAGGTGGGTCGCGTGGTGCTCGGAGGCGTAGAAGTCCACATAGTCCGCGACCTCGAAGGGGAGGTGCAGCGTGACCTCCGACAGCGGGTGCAGCAGAGGACGTACGACCTCGCGGTGAGCCGGGATCGTCACCCACGCGGTGAGTGCGCGCCGCACGTCGGACCAGGCCGTGCGGCCCGCGGCGAGCAGCGGGTTCAGCGTGGGCCTTGCGAGCAGCGAGACATAGGGCGAGCCGAGCGCGGCCGCCGCGGCGCCCGCGTCGAGGACGTGATCGCCCAGTCGTACGCCGACCCGGCGCTCCGCGGCCCCGGACGCTTCCCCGACCAGGGAGAACACGCCGTACGGAAGATTGTGCGGCCCGAAGGGGTCGCCCTCCGCGAGAGCGAAGGGGTCGCCTTCGGAGCGGACGGAAGGGTCGCTCCCGGCCTGATCGAGCGGGGTGTGCTCGGACATGCGTACCTGCCTCGCTTCCATATGGGTGTGCCACACGTTACGTGGAAGCCCTCCATTGGGGCAGTGTCTAAAGAGTTCGCAATGTCCGAATAAGCCTTGCTGGAGTGGTCAGTTCCGGCTTAGCTTCCTTTGGGGGGACGCGGACGGGGTGGGTCCGGGTCATACAGAGGGACACGTGGGGGGACCCGTGGCCATGAGGAACGACAGCGTGCCCTTCGCGGTGGACCGTGAGGTGCCCGGCCTGATCGTGAAGTTCGGCAGTTATCCGTTGCACCACGGCGGTGTGGGGGCGATCCGCAGCCTGGGGCGGCTCGGCGTGCCCATGTACGCGATCACGGAGGACCGGTACACACCTGCCGCTGCCTCCCGCCATCTCACCCGCGCCCTTCCCTGGCCGACCACCGGGGCGGAGGAGCCGGAGCGGCTCGTCGAGGGGCTGCTGCGCGTCGCGCGCCGGATCGGCAGGCCCACGGTCCTGATCCCGACCGACGAGGAAGCGGCCGTCCTCATCGCGGAGCACCAGGAGCCGCTGAGCGGGGCGGGGTTCCTCTTCCCGCGCGTGGAGCCGGGGCTGCCCCGACGCCTCGCCAGCAAGCAGGGCCTGCACGAGCTGTGCGTGGAGCACGGCATCACCTCGCCGGCCGCTTCCTTCCCCGAGAGCTACGGGGACATCGAGCGGTTCGCCGCCGCCGCGGTCTTCCCGGTGGTCGCCAAGAACCGCGAGGCGTTCACGCGCCGCTCCCGGCCCGCGGTGAACGGGACGACGCGCATCGAGACTCCGGAGGGCCTGCTCGGCCTTGCCCGTGACTGGGGCGAGCGGCCCGGAGTGATCCTCCAGGAGTATCTGCCGCGGGAGCAGGCCGAGGACTGGATCGTGCACGCGTACTTCGACGAGGACTCGGCGCCGCGCGCGATGTTCACGGGCGTCAAGGTGCGCTCCTGGCCCCCGCACGCGGGGATGACGGCGAATGCGTACGTCGTCGACAATCCGGAACTCGCGGACCTCGCGGCGCGTTTCATCAAGCAGATCGGCTTCACCGGAGTCATCGACCTCGACCTGCGCTATGACCGGCGCGACGGTCAGTACAAACTGCTCGACTTCAACCCCCGCATGGGCGCGCAGTTCCGGCTCTTCGAGAACGAATCCGGGATCGACGTCGTCCGTGCGATGCACCTGCACCTGACAGGGCGCCCGGTCCCGAAGGGCGAACAGCGCGCCGGTCACCGGTATGTCGTGGAGAACATCGACCTGCCCGCCCTCCTCGCCTACCGCCGCAGCGGCTACACCACGCCGCACGCGCCCCCGCACGCGAGCGGCACGGAGCTGGCGTGGCTCGCTTCGGACGACATGAAGCCGTTCTTCATGATGCTCGCGCGTTTCATACGGCCCGGGGCGAAGCATCTCTATCAGCTGTGGCGTACGAACCGCCGCGGCAGCAGCACCGGTTCGCACAGCGCCACCACGAAGTAGGCACACGGCACACGCGGCAAGTGACGTCCTGGGGAGGGACTTCGTGATCCATCCAGTAGCAGTCATCGGGGCGGGGCCGTTCGGCCTGTCCACCGCGGCCCATCTGCGGGCCAGAGGCATTCCGGTCCGGGTCTTCGGTGATCCGATGGTGAGCTGGCGCGCGCACATGCCCGCGGGCATGCTCCTGAAATCGACCCCGGTGGCCTCGAACATCGACGCCCCGCAGCGCGGCCACAACCTCGTCGACTACTGCGACGCGGCGGGGATACCGCGCCTGATCACCGACGAGGACATCATCCCCGTCCAGACCTTCATCGACTACGGGGAGTGGTTCAAGGAGAAGCTCGTGCCCGACCTGGAGCAGGTGCGGGTGGTGTCCGTCGACCGCAAGGGCACGGCGGGCTTCGACCTGAAGCTGGACTCCGGCGAGCAGTTCACGGCTCGCGCGGTCGTCGTCGCGACCGGCCTGTCGGGCCTGGCGCAGCTGCCGCCCGCGCTCGCCGCGGCCGCGCCGGACGGGCCGACCCCCACCGGGCCCGTCTCGCACAGTTCGCAGCACAGCGACCTGTCGCGGTTCGCGGGGCGTGAGCTGATCGTGGTCGGCGCGGGGCAGTCGGCCCTGGAGACGGCCGCGCTCGCCGCCGAAGCGGGCGCGACCGTACGGGTGGTGGCGCGCGGCAGGGGATCGGTGGCCTTCGGCGAGCCTCCGTGGAAGCAGCCGAAGCTGCGCCCCGAGTCGCCGTTCGGCCGGGCCTGGTCGCTCTACGCGATCAGCTACTACCCCCACCCCTACCGCTATCTGCCCCCGCAGGCCCGCCACTTCCTGGTCCGCCGCATCCTGGGCCCGCTGGGCGCGTGGTGGCTGCGCGAGCGCTTCGAGGGCAAGGTCGAGAAGCGTGAGGTCCGCCGGGTCCTCTCGGCGGACGTCAGGGAAGGCAGCCCCGTCCTGCGGCTGGAAACCCTGGGCGGCCGTATCCGCGACCTCTCCGCCGACCACGTCATCGCGGCGACGGGCTACCGGGTGGACATCGCCGCGATGGACTTCCTGGGCCCCGCGCTCCGCGCCCGCCTCACCACGAGCCGGGGCACACCGAAGCTGGGCGCGGGCTATGTCTCGTCGGTCCCTGGCCTGTACTTCACGGGCCTACCGGCGGCGGCGTCGTACGGCCCGGTGATGCGCTTCGTGTGCGGGACGGAGTTCGCGTCGCCGCGGCTGGTGGGGCATCTGGCGCGGGCGCACGGGTGAAGTCGGCCAGGACGTCCCCCGAGAACGGGTCGGTCGCGGGGTCGTCCGGCGTGACGAGACTGACGGCGTAGCCCTCCACGGACTCCACCCGCCCGGCATACGGCGGCTGCGGGTGGGGCCGGTAGAAGACCGAGAAGGGGCCTTCGCCCGCGCTGTCGATGGCGTAGCCGTGCTCCTCCCAGAAATCCTCCATCGCCTGGCCCGCCGAGAAGGTGACGATGCCGGGAAATCCGTCGGCGTCGTCACCGTCGACTTCCGGGAGACTCCAGCCCGGGAGACTCCAGACAGCCAGGGATTCCGCACGGACCGGCGCTCCGTCCAGGAAGAGACCGGGCCATCGGCGGTGCTGACGCATGACGAATTGCCTCATCGCCGCGGGGAAGCCGGCGTCCAGGATGAAGTCGGTTGAGTGGCCGGTGATTTCCATGGGTTCCGTATCGAGAAATGCGCGAAGTGCGAGAAGTGCGCGAAGTACGAGAAGTACGAGAAGCGATCGGCGAGCTCAGTCCTCGCTCGCCAGGGTCCAGGCGGGGGAGCCCTTCGGTGGCGCTGGGAACGCCGCGGCCTCCTCGGGCCTTCCTGCCCACGTCGAACGAGAAGCTGATCACGACGGATTCTCCTACCGGATGCCTTCGATGAGCTTCTCCAGGGCCCTGTCGCCGGTGTCCGCCAGGAACTCCACGTCGTCCATGCCCGTGTGGACCGTGCCGTCCGCAGCCATGCCCAGGTAGGAGACGCCGCGGCCGATCCCACCGATGGGGTAGAGGTATGTCCCCGCCTGCTCGCCGAGGTCGTCGAAGATCTCGCAGTCCCACTTGGCCACCAGCGGATCGAGGCGGAGCGGAGAGCGGGGCGCGGTGCGCCCCGGGCCCTTCTGGTCGATCTCCAGGCCGCCGAACTCGCGTAGGAAGTCCCTTGCCGCGTCGTGGATCTCGAAGTCCTCGTCGGCTTCGTGGAGCGTGCGCTCCCACTCCTCGGTCGAGACCGACCGGCCGGGGTACCAGCCGGCGAGCCGTAGTACGCGGTCGGTCTCGGCGGACCACCGTGTCCCGATCTCCGCACTCAGGTCGTGCTCGGGGCTGTGCGGGAGCACGAGATGGTTCCCGGCCAGGACGAACGGCAGCGGGGCGTCGGTGCGGCGCTCCATGACGAGCTTCTCCACTGCCTCGTAGGGGGTGTTCGCCAGCAGTTCGGCGCTGTCCTTGCCGATGTAGACCGAGCCGTCCGCAGCCATGCCCAGGTAGCTGTTGCCGCTGTCGGCCTGGCCGATGGGGCAGAGGTCGGTCCCGGCACCGTCGATGAGCCTGGCGAAGGTCTCGCTGTCCGTCAGTGTGGTGAGGGGATCGAAGCGGTAGGGCGACTGCGGCATGATCGGGCCGGGTGTCCACTCATCGGTCCGCAGCCCACCGAACTCGGCAAGGAACCGCCGAGCCGCCTCATGGATCTCGAAACCGCCGTGCAGCCGCAGCTCGTTCTCCCAGTCGGGCCTGGGAACCCAGCGGTCCGGATCCCAGCCGGACGACCGAAGCACCCGCTGTGTCAACGCGGACCAACGAGAGGGGAGTTCTACCTCTTCATCTGCTCCGCTCCCCGTCACCAGCCTGTCCAGCGCCTCGCCGGGGGAATGCGCGAGGAGCTTCGCACTCTCCCGGCCGGCGTAGACCGCTCCGCTCGGAGCCATGCCCACGCCGTCACCACGATCTGTGGTGCCGATGGGGTAGAGATACGCCAAAGAGTCCTCGCCCGGTACGTCGAAGATCTTGTCGTCCCAACCGGACGTGAGCGGGTCCACGTGGAATTCTCCGCCCGGCCCTTCGATGACCAAGCCCCCGAACTCGCCCAGGAACCGCCGCGCTGCCTCAGACATATCGATACCACCGCGCCCCAGCAGAGAACGCCGCCACTCGTCGGTGGGCACCACGCGGCCGGGGTGCCAGCCGGCCTGCCGCAACGCGCGGTCGGTTGTCGCGGACCAATGCGGTCCAAGCTGGTCACTCATGACAGGGGTGCCTCTCTGACTCCTGGTCGGTCAAGAGCAAACTTGCATGCATCGCAGGCAGCCTTCGGCTGGGAAGTATGACCTTAGGGCCGGTTCGCGGAGACTCGTCCAAGTGAATCCCGCGAGCGCCGGTTGTGCGACCAGCGCACTGCGCGCGTCACAGGTCCTGTGACGTTGCTTTCGGCATCGCCCAGGATCCGTATTCTCTGGATCATGGCTGCACCCCTCGCATATTCACTCATCGCCACTGACCTGGACGGGACGCTGCTGCGCGGCGACGACACCGTCTCCGACCGGTCGCTGGCCGTGCTGGCGGCGGTGGCCGCGGAGGGGGCGCGTCATCTGGTGGTGACCGGGCGGCCCGCGCCGCGCGTGAAGCCGCTTCTCGACGACCTGGGGGGCGGCGGACTCGCCGTCTGTGGGCAGGGGGCGCAGCTGTACGACTCCGGTGCCGACCGCATGATCTGGTCCGTCACGCTCGACCGCGAGCTCGCCGAGGCCGCGCTCGGGAAGATCGAGGCGGAGGCCGGGCAGGTCTACGCCGCCGTGGACCAGGACGGCGTGGACGGGCTCACGCTCATCGAGCCCGGGTATCTGATGCCGCACCCCACCCTGCCCGCCGTCCGCGTGAAGGGTCGCGACGCCCTGTGGGCCGAGCCCATCAGCAAGGTGCTCCTGCGCCACCCCCGGTTGACCGACGACGAGTTGGCGGCCGTCGCCCGCGATGCCGTCGGGTCCCTCGCCACCGTCACCATGTCCGGGCCCGGCACCGTCGAGCTCCAGCCCCGCGGGGTGACCAAGGCGACGGGCCTCGCCCTGGCCGCCGAGCGGCTCGGGCTGACCGCCGAGGACACCATCGCCTTCGGCGACATGCCCAACGACGTACCGATGTTCGTGTGGGCGGCCCGCGGTGTCGCCATGGCCAACGCCCATCCCGACCTCAAGTCGGCCGCCGATGAGGTCACTTCGTCCAATGAGGACGACGGGGTGGCCGTCGTCCTCGAGCGGCTGCTCGAAGCAAGGGGTGTGGAGCGTTAGCCCGCCGTCCTTGGGACGCGCTCTTAGCCCGCCGTCCTCGGGATGCGCTTCTCCCACGTCCGGTGGAACACCACCTCGTCCCCGTCCCTGCACACCACCTCGTTCGACGTGATGAAGTCCGTCGCGTCGCACGTGATCTCGGAACGGGACTTGATCGACACGTCCCACCCGAGCTCAGGGCGGTGCAGCCGGATCGTCCAGTCGGAGCGGGTGCGGGCGCTGAGGGGATCGGACTCGTTGATCGTGTACGTCTCCACCGCGTCCTCGGTGAATTCGAGGCCGTCCGGGTAGACCCGCGTGCCGCCGTAGCGCGGGTCCACCTCCATGCGCCACTCGCCCTTCGCCACATCGCGTACGACCAGGCGCTCGGGACGCAGTTCGTCGAGCGTCGCCGGGTACACCACGCCCAGCGGCTCCGACTGCTCCGGAGCGGCGAAGGTGATCGTCGGGTCCAACTCGCCCTCCCGCACCGGAAGTTCCAGCGCGCTGCCCGCCGGGTCGAGGACGAATCCGGCCGAATCCGCCTGCGGCCAGATCCACGGCCAGTACGCGGACGACACCGCGAGCCGGATCCTGTGGCCCGGCGGGAAGGTGTGCCCGATCGCGTTCAGCTCGAACGTCACGTCCTCCACGCCGCCGACCGGCCACGGGTCCACGCGTTCCCGGCCGTTGCGCGCCGACAGGTTCAGTACGCCCCGCGTGACCAGGGTCGACGAGCCGTCCGGGGCCACGTCGCACACCCGCGCGATCGCCTGGCCGGACGGGACGTCCATCTTCAGGCGCAGCGTCACCTTGGGGCGGCCCAGGATGCGTACGGCCGAGGGGACCTCGAACTCGAAGCACGCCGACTTCGCGTCCTCGTCCCGCTGGTCCGGCGGCAGGTCCGCGTCGTTGCCGAAGGGGAAGTAGCGGCCCGCGTCCAGGCCTGTGTGCTGGGGGGAGTTCACCACCAAGGGCGTGCCCTGGAGGGCGTACGAGGTCGGGGTGACGTTCGGGGACGGCCAGGAGGGGTCCCCGACCCAGCCGCCGGGCAGCTCGGCGTAGACCGTCGCCGGCGGGTGGGAATCGCTGATCCAGGAGCGGAGCTTCGGCTCGGACATCACGCCCGTGTCGATGCCCTTCAGGTGGTGGTCCCACCAGCGCAGCGTCTCCTGGAGGAAGCCGATCGCCGGGCCCGGCGGAAGGCCCCGGTCCGGGTACTGGTGCGACCACGGGCCGATCAACCCCCGGACGTCACCCGGCAGATGCTCGACCAGGCGCAGGACCGTGTCCCGGTAGGGGTCATGGAAGCCGCCGACCGCGAGCACCGCCGCGTTGATCGCGGAGTAGTCCTCGCAGACGCTGCCGTGCTGCCAGTAGGCGTCCCGGGTCTGGTGGTCGAGCCAGGTGTGGATGAACGGGTCGACCGCTTCGAGGCGGGCCAGCCACATGTCCCGCCAGGCGTCGCCGACGAACAGCGGGTCCGGCGGGCGCGACACGAAGGCCAGCATCGTCGCCGCCCACGCGTGCATGTCCACGGCGAGGACGGAACCACCCATGTAGTGCACGTCGTTGTCATAGCGGTCGTCCGCGGAGCAGACCGTGATGATCGCCTTGAGCGGCTCGGGCTTGAGTGCCGCGATCTGGAGGGAGTTGAAGCCGCCCCAGGAGATGCCGAACATGCCGACCTTGCCGGAGCACCAGGGCTGCTCGGCGAGCCAGTTGACGACCGCGACCCCGTCCGCGAGCTCCACCGCGTCGTACTCGTCGCCCGGCATGCCCTCCGAGTTGCCGTGCCCCCGCACGTCCACGCGCACGGAGGCGTAGCCGTGGCCCGCGTACCAGGGGTGGCGCTGCCAGTCGCGCGGCGCCGTCCAGTCGCTCAGGCGGTAGGGGAGGTACTCCAGGAGCGCGGGGACGGGTTCGTCCGTCACCGGGCGCCAGATGCGCGCGTAGAGCTTGGTCCCGTCCGGGAGGGGTACCTGGACGTCCTCGCGCGTGGTCTCGTACGGGAAGGAAGTGCGAATCTGCATGGCGGGAACCTCAGTGTCCTCAGTGGACGGGGTGCATGGTGCGGCGCAGCCAGGGCGCGAGCAGGATGACGGCGACACCGGCGGCCACCGCGATCGCGCCGTTCACGCCGAAGTACGCCGGGTTGGATACCTCTCCGTAGAGCTTCACGATCTGTGCCTGGATGCCGTTGGCGAGGGCCAGCGAGAGGAACCAGAGGGCCATGGTCTGGCTGGCGAAGGCCTTGGGCGCGAGCTTCGTCGTGGCCGACATGCCCGAGGTCTCCACGAGGATGTCGCCGAGCCCGAGCAGCAGGTACGAGCCGACGATCCACCAGACCGCCATCTTGTACGTGTCGTCGCCGTGCCCGGAGGTGGGCAGGACCATCAGGAGGAACGACAGACCGCCCAGGATCACACCGAACGCGATCTTGTTCGAGGCGTGCGGCTGGCGGTGGCCCATCCGGGCCCAGACCGCGGCGACGACGGGGGCGAGCGCGACCTCGAAGGCGCCGAGCGCGGAGGCGTACCAGCTGGCGGGGAAGGTGAAGCCGAGGATCGACGTCTCGGCGTTCGTCGATGCCAGCAGGATCATCGTCGAGTAGGCCTGGAAGAGGATGAAGTTGAAGACGACCGAGGCCAGGAAGAGGACCACGTACGGCTTCAGGCGCCCGCGTTCCTCGCCGCTCACGCGCGGGCTGCGGAACATGACCACGAAGTAGACGACCGGCGCGATCACCGAGATGACGGTGAGTACGTCGACGAAGCGGTCCATGGTCAGCCAGCCGACGCCCGCGAGCACGGCCGCGAGGGCGGCGAACACGAGGATGCCCACGACGATCAGGACGACCGCGCGGCGCAGCGCGTCCTTGGGCAGCGCGAATTCGGCGGACGCCTTGCGTCCGGCGAGGTGACGGCGGCCGAGGACGTACTGGATCAGACCGAACGTCATGCCGATCGCGGCGGCGGAGAAGCCCCAGTGCCAGCCCTTGTGGTCGCCGAGCCAGCCGGTGATCAGGGGGCCCGCGAAGGCGCCGATGTTGATGCCCATGTAGTACAGCGCGAAGCCCGCGTCACGCCGGTCGTCGTCGGTGCGGTAGAGCTTGCCGACCATCGAGGCGACGTTCGGCTTCAGGAGGCCGGTGCCCGCGCTGATCAGGCCGAGGCCCACCCAGGTCATCGTCGCGGTCGGGACCGCCATCGAGTAGTGGCCGCAGGCGATGAGGATGCCGCCCCACAGGACCGCGCGGTACGAGCCGAGGATGCGGTCGGCGAGCCAGCCGCCCGCCACCGAGACGAGGTAGACGAGAGTTCCGTACGCCGCCGACACCGAAGCGGCGGTTCCGGGATCCATGCCCATTCCGTCGTTCGCGACGGAGTCCGCGAAGTACAGGACGAGGATGGCCTGCATGCCGAGGAACGAGAAGCGCTCCCAGACCTCCAGGCCCGACAGGGTGAGCAGCCCGCGCGGCTGCCCGAAGAAGGCGTGGTCGTCGCCGGGTGGCGGCTCCGTCGACTCCCTGGAGGGGTCCGCGGGCGGTTCTGCGTCGGCCTCAGTGCGGGACAAGGGTTCTGCTCCCGGTAGTTCCGTTGTTCATGGGGCTTTCGGGGATTACGGGTTTTACGGGTCTTACAGGGCTTTCGGGGATTACGGCGTGATGCGGTCTTCCGTGTCGTATCAGCTGATCAAGAACATACCGGTGGTGATCGCACGTCGCCTGGGCGGCATTGCACAGGCGGGTGCCCACTGTGATCGAAAGGGGACCGGATACGCTGACTTGAGTGATGGCAGCGACACATCGACAAACCGTGTCATCGACGCGATCATCACGCAAAGATCGACCGAGTGATGATCGACCGAGTGACCGACTTGTGATCGTCAGCAGACAGGAGAACCCCTCGTGACCGTCGTCGGGCCCTTCGGCCTCAGCGTGCGGGACCAGGCTCTCGAAGCCGATGTCCAGGCCGGATTGGCGGCCGTCGAGGAAGGCCTGCTCGACGCCACCAAGAGCGGGGTCCCCTTCATCACGGAGGCCGCGCAGCATCTGGTGCGCGCGGGCGGCAAGCGGTTCAGGCCGCTCCTCGTGATGCTCGCCGCGCAGTTCGGCGATCCCTACGCGCCGGGCGTCGTGCCCTCCGCCGTCGTCGTCGAGCTGACGCATCTCGCGACGCTCTACCACGACGACGTGATGGACGAGGCGGACGTGCGCCGCGGAGTCGAGAGCGCCAACCAGCGCTGGGGCAACTCCGTCGCCGTGCTCACCGGTGACTTCCTCTTCGCCCGCGCCTCGTACATCCTGGCCGACCTCGGCCCGGACGCCGTCCGCATCCAGGCGGAAGCCTTCGAACGCCTGGTCACCGGCCAGATCCTGGAGACGGCGGGCCCGACCGAGGGCCGCGACCCGATCGACCACTACCTCGACGTGCTCGGCGGCAAGACCGGCTCGCTCGTCGCCGTGGCGTGCCGTTTCGGCGCCATGATGTCGGGCGCCGACGAGACCGTCGTGGACGTCCTGACCCAGTACGGCGAGCGGCTCGGCGTCGCCTTCCAGCTCGCCGACGACGTGCTGGACATCGCGTCCGACTCGCACGAGTCGGGCAAGACGCCCGGCACCGACCTGCGCGAGGGCATTCCCACGCTTCCGGTCCTGCGGCTGCGCGAGCGGGTGGAGAAGCTCGGTCTCGCCGAGGACATCGCCCTGTGCGAGCTCCTGGACTCGGACCTGACGGACGACGCGCGGCACGCCGAGGCGCTGGCGCGGCTGCGGGTCCACCCGGCCCTGGAGCAGGCGCGCAAGGACACCGTGCGGTTCGCGGAGGAGGCGCGGGACACGCTCGCGCCGCTGCGGGACTGCGACGCGAAGACGTCGCTGGTCGAGCTCTGCGATCTGGTGGTGCACCGGGCGGGCTGAGGCCTGGCCGTGCGTGGCGGGCCCTACGGAGTGTGACCTACGTCACACTTTCCGTTGGCCTTGGATTGAGTCCAGGATCAGATCTATTCCGTACCTATGCCCGGAAGCCGACGCAGTGGGGTGTCGGCTCAGGTACGGGGAGATTTCTGACCATGGGTACTTTTGGTACGTCTGGCATGTCTGGCATGTCTGGCACGTTCGTGAATCGTCGCCGGGCGGTGCTCGCCGCCGGTGTGGCCGTCGCCGCCGCGGGAGGTGTGGCGATCGCGGCGCCGCCCGCGGGGGCGAGCAGTGCCACCAGCTCCAGCTCCACCGCCAGCACCAGCAGCGGGGGTTCCGTCTTCGCGGCGAGCATGAACGGCGCGAACGAGGTGCCGGCGCAGGGCGGGCCCGCGGTCGGCGACAAGGACGGCCAGGCGCTTGAGTTCGTCCAGGTCAAGGGCGACAAGGTGTCGGTCACCGTCAAATGGCGCGGTACCGGCAAGCCGACCGCCCTCCACATCCACCAGGGCGCCAAGGGCACCAACGGCGGCATCAAGGTCGACTTCACCGACCTGCTGGGCAAGAGCAAGGGCCACCGCGTCACCGGCACGGTCAAGGTCCACGACGCCGCGCTGCTGGAGCAGTTGAAGGCTGACCCGGGCAGCTTCTACGCCAACCTGCACACCGCCGAGTTCCCCGGTGGCGCGGTCCGCGGCCAGCTCCACAAGGTGACCACGGACGTCGACTTCCGCGACGCCGCCGCCAACTTCCAGGCGTCCGTGATCCGGGGCGAGCAGATCTACGAGTGCAAGAAGGCCGATGACGGCTCGGGCAAGTTCGCCTTCGCGCAGCGTGACGTGCGCGCACGGCTCGGCGGCAACATCGCGCACGACTTCGTCGCCCCCAACTCGGGCACACCGCGCTGGACGGCCCCCGACCGCAGCCAGGTCACCGGCAAGCTGATCTCCAGGACCCCGAACGGCGACAAGAACATCCCCGAACTCGACCTGGCGGCAACGCAGACCGGCAAGCCGCGCGGGCTGCTCGCCGGCACCGCGGAGATCCTGCGCCTGAACACGGTGGGCGGGGTCGCACCGGCGGGTGACTGCGAGGCGGGCGCGATCGCGAAGGTGCCGTACAAGGCGGACTACGTGTTCGTGCAGCGCTGAAGTCCCTACCGCAAGCGCTGAAGTCCCTACCACTGAGGCGGCGTCTACCCCTACGGGACGGGGGAGGCGCCGCCGCTCTGTGTCATCCCACAGCAGTACGTGGAGTTGCTCCCGGGGTCTGACGCTTCTGGCTGGCCGATTTGGTCATATGGAGAACAACAAGGTCCAGCAAGAACAACCACTCCTGACCTATTCGGGTGAGAATGGCGGCGCGGGGTGGACGCACGCACGTACTGGGAAGGCCGCCGCCGACCACGGAGGTAGGGCACACAATGGCACCGTACGAACCGGAGCAGAACACCAGTGAGACCGGGGAGCTGCGCGCGGGCCGCCGCAAGGCGGCGCGCTATGTAGTCCCCGTCGCGGTGGCGGGGGTGGCTGCGGCGACCATCGGGCTCGTCCCGGCGCTCGCGACGTCGGGCGACCCCAAGCTGCCCGACGTGACCGCACAGGAACTCATCGAGAAGATCGCCGCTTCGGACACGGAGCAGCTGTCGGGCACCGTGAAGATCAGCACCGACCTCGGCCTGCCGTCCTTCGGCGGCGACATGGCCGGAAGCTTCGCTCCGGGCAGCGGCTCGGGCGGCGATGGCGGCGATGGCGGGGACGGCAAGGGTTCGGCCGCGGACCCGCAGTCCAAGCTGATGGAGCTGGCGTCCGGCACGCACACGCTGCGCGTCGCCGCCGACGGCCCCGACAAGCAGAAGCTGTCCGTCCTGGACGACGCCGCCGAGTACAGCCTGATCCACAACGGCGACGACGTGTGGGCGTACGACAGCAAGTCGAACGAGGTCTACCACTCCAAGTCGGCGGGCAAGGCCGCGGACTCCGGCAAGGATTCCGGCAAGGACTCAGGCAAGGATTCCGGCAAGAAGGACCTCCCGAAGGGTGTTCCCTCCACGCCCAAGGAGCTGGCCGAGGAAGCCCTGAAGGCGGTCGACGACACGACGTCGGTGAAGGTGGACGGCACCGCGCAGGTCGCGGGCCGTGACGCCTACCGCCTGGTCATCAAGCCCAAGCAGTCCGGCTCGACGATCGGCCAGATCACGGTCGCGGTGGACTCCAAGACCGGTACGCCGCTGAAGTTCACGCTCACTCCGTCGAGCGGCGGCAGCGCGGTCGTCGACGCGGGCTTCACGAAGGTCGACTTCGGCAAGCCGGCCGCCTCGACCTTCGACTTCACGCCGCCCAAGGGCGCGAAGGTCACGGAGGGCGATGACGCCAAGGCCGAGAAGCACGGCTTCAAGGACGGCGGCAAGGAGTTCGGCGGCAAGGAGTTCGACGGCAAGGAGTTCAAGGGCGAGGAGGACCTGAACGGTCTGAACGTCATCGGCGAGGGCTGGAACTCCATCGCCCAGCTGAAGACGCCGGGCGGCCAGGGCATCCCGACGGGCGGCTCCGGAGATGTCCCGCCGGACGCCCAGCGGCTCCTCGACTCGCTCGGCGACAAGGTGTCGGGCAAGTTCGGCTCGGGCACGGTCTTCAAGACGCGCCTGGTCAACGCCCTCATCACCGAGGACGGCACGGTGTACGCGGGCGCGGTCACCAAGGACGCCCTCGTCAAGGCAGCAAACGCGGCGAGCTAGGAGCGCCCCTCAAGGGGCGCGGGGAACTGCGCGACAAGCCACGAAGCACTCGCAGAGGACGTACAGGCGGCGGGCTCAGGGGACAACCTCTGAGCCCGCCGCACCGGTGAGGGAGGACAAGTGCCCCGCACAGACGGCAGCCCGACGCAAAGCGTGATCGAGACCTCCGCGCTCACCAAGCGCTACGGCAGGCAACTGGCCGTGGACCGCCTCAGCCTCACCGTCCCCGCCGGAAGCGTCTTCGGCTTCCTCGGACCGAACGGCTCGGGCAAGACGACCACCATCCGGATGCTGATGGGCCTGATCGAGCCGACTTCAGGCCACGCCCGGGTCCTCGGCCGCCCCATGCCGCGCGACACCCGTGCCGTGCTCCCGCACGTGGGCGCGCTCATCGAGGGCCCGGCTCTCTACGGCTTCCTCTCCGGCCGCGACAACCTCCTTCGGTACGACGCCGCCGACCCGACCGCCGACCCGCGCACCCGCCGCGTCCGTGCCGAAGCGGCCCTGGACCGGGTGGGTCTCACGGCCGCCGCCGGCAAGAAGGCGAAGGCGTACTCGCTCGGCATGAAGCAGCGACTCGGCCTTGCGGCCGCGCTGCTGCAGCCGCGCAAACTCCTCGTGCTCGACGAGCCGACCAACGGCCTCGATCCGCAAGGCATGCGCGAGATCCGGGCGCTGGTCAGGGAGTTGGCCTCGGAGGGCACGACCGTCTTCCTCTCCTCGCACCTCCTGGACGAGATCGAGCAGGTCTGCACGCACGCCGCGGTGATGGCCCAGGGCCGCCTGATCACCCAGGGCCCGGTCGCCGAACTGGCCGCCGGTGCGCGGGGGCGTCTGGTCGTGACGACCCCGGACACGGGTGACGCCGTCCGCGTCCTGAAGGAGCTCGGCGTGACGGATCTCGTCGTGACGGAGGACCGCGTGACGGGCGAACCGCCGGGCGCGGACACCGGAACGGACCTCGCGGAGCTGAACGCCGCCCTGGTCGGCGCGGGCGTACGGGTACGGGGCTTCGGCGTCGAACGGGCCTCGCTGGAGGACGCGTTCGTGGCACTGACGGGGGAGGGGTTCGATGTCGCGGGCTGAGATCGACGACGTAAGCGGGACGAATGGGGACAGCGGGAAGGCCGACGCGCGGGAGGTGTCTGAAGCGCGAGGAGTGGCCGACGCACGCGAAGTGCGGCGGATCTGGACGCTCGGGCTCTTCCGCAGCGAACTGGGCATCACCTTCCGCCGCTGGCGCACCCTCGCCCTGCTCGGTGTGCTCGCCGCCGTGCCGGTCCTGGTCGGCATCGCCCTCAAGATCGAGACCAGCGACGGTTCGACGGTCGGCGGGGGCGGCGAGGGCGGTGGGCCCGCGTTCATCGCGCAGGTCACCAACAACGGCCTGTTCCTGGTCTTCACCGCGCTCGCCGCGACGCTCCCCTTCTTCCTGCCCATGGCGGTCGGCGTCGTCGCGGGCGACTCCATCGCGGGCGAGTCCAGCTCGGGGACGCTGCGCTATCTCCTGGTCGCCCCGGCGGGACGGACGCGCCTGCTGCTCGCCAAGTACGCGACGACGATGACGTTCTGCCTGGTCGCGACGCTCGTGGTGGCCGTCTCGGCCCTCGCCGTCGGGGCGTTGCTCTTCCCGGTCGGCGAGGTCACCACGATCTCCGGCACCCGGATCAGCTTCGGCGAAGGGCTGCTGCGCGCCCTGCTCATCGCCCTCGTGGTCGCCGCGTCACTGATCGGTGTGGCGGCGCTCGGTCTCTTCGTGTCGACGCTGACCAGCAGTGGCATCGCGGCGATGGCGACGACCGTCGGGCTGCTCATCACGATCCAGATCCTCGACCAGATCCCCCAGCTGCACGCCATCCAGCCGTACTTCTTCTCGCACTACTGGCTGTCCTTCGCGGACCTGATGCGTGAGCCCGTCTACTGGGACGAGCTGGTCAAGAACCTCGGCCTGCAGGGTCTGTACGCCGTGCTGTTCGGCTCGGCGGCGTGGGCGCGGTTCGGGGCGAAGGACATCACGGCGTAGGGCGTCACGGCGTACGACTTCGGGGCGGGGCGGCGCTGGGCGCCGGGATGTGGGCGGGTTCAGTTCTCGTACGGGAAGCGCGCGAGCGGCGGCTCCTGCGCGAAGAACGTCTTGGCCTCGGTCAGCGCCCGCTCGTCCTTCAGCACGTCGCCGGGCCTGCTGCCGTTGCCGAGCAGTACGCCGCCGAAGCGCATCCCGAGATACGCGGCGGAGTTGCGCAGGGTGCCGACGAGCGGCTCCGCGACGACCGGCTCCTCGTCTGCCAGCGCCGTCACGCCCCACAGGGTGCGCCCGGCCAGCGTGGCCTTGAAGTCGACGCCGGGGATGCGCAGCCAGCCCGACCAGTAGTCGAGGTAGCGCTTGGTGGTGGCCGAGACCGAGTACCAGTACAGGGGCGACGCGATGACGATGTCGGTCGCATCGAGGGTCGCGTCGAGCAGGGTCGCGGTGCTGTCGCCGGACGGGCGCACGTAGTCGCTGTCGTGGCGGAGGTCCTCGAAGTCGGGCAGCGGGTGGTCGGCCAGGTTCAGCCAGCGCTGCTCGACGTCCGGGGAGAGCTGTTCGGCGGCCCTGCGGGCCAGGATCTCCGTGTTGCCCTCGGGCCGGGAGCTGCCGAGCACGAAGAGGAACTTGCGGGTCATGGTGTGCCCCCTGGGGTGTGGCGTGGTGGTGCGTGGCCGGACAGGGCCGCGCAATTACCTGCGTGTGCACTATATGCATGCGCAGGTAATTGCGTCCAGGGGGTTCCGGGATGCCGGGGCGCCGGGGGTTCCGGGGGAGCCCAGGCTGCCCGGGAGCGGCCGGCTAGGAGGAGAGACCCCACACCGCGTACGCCACGGCGTCACTGTTGTGGTTGAGCGCGGTCCCGTCGATGTTCGACTCCGTGTCGCACGCGGAGTGGTAGCACTTGTCGAACGGCTCACCGGCCGTTCCGCCCCAGTTCTGGGCCTGCTCGGCGGTCTTCTCGTAGTCGGCGCCGCTGAAGAGACCGCCGACAGGGACGCCCGCGTCCTTGAACGGGGCGTGGTCCGAGCGGCCGTCGCCCTCCTCGTCGGGCTCCGTGGCGAGGTCGAGGCCGCCGTAGAAGTCCTTGAAGGTCTTCTCGATGGTGGGGTCGTCGTCGTAGACGAAGTAGCCCGGGTTCGGGGAGCCGATCATGTCGAAGTTCAGGTAGTCCTTGATCTTCGAACGCTCGTCGGCCGGCAGTTTGTCGACGTAGTGCGAGGAGCCGACGAGCCCCAGCTCCTCGGCGCCCCACCAGGCGAACCGCAGGTGCTTGGTCGGCTTGTACTGCTCGCGCGCCACGGTGAGCGCGGTCTCCAGGATCGCGGCCGAGCCCGATCCGTTGTCGTTGATGCCGGGGCCCGAACCGACGCTGTCGAGGTGCGAGCCCGCCATGACGACCTGGTCGGCGTCGCCGCCGGGCCAGTCGGCGATGAGGTTGTAGCCGGTCTTGCCGTTGGAGGTGAACTCCTGGAGAGACGTGGTGAATCCGGCCTCGTCCAGCTTGCCCTTCACGTAGTCGACGGAGGCTTTGTAGCCCGCGCTGCCGTGGGCGCGGTTGCCGCCGTTGGACGCGGCGATGGACTGCAGCTGCGAGAGGTGGGCCTGGACGTTGGCCACGGAGATGTCGGGGGCGGCCGCCGTGGGGGCGGGGGCCGCGGAGGATATCGCGCTGGTGGTCAGGAGGCCGGTGACGGCTATGACGGCGGCCGCCGTGGCGCGTCCGGGAACGGAGAGCTTCATGTGGGGGGCTCCGTGTTCTGTTGGATCGTTCGTTCCGTGGGGGTACGCCAATTCGGTGAACGTCGAAGCGAATTGGCGTGCCTGATGGTGCTGGTGAGCTTGACCGCGCGTCAAGAGCGCATATCGGTCGACGTGTTCCGCAGGGCGGTCGGTCGAGTCCATTCGCGTGGCGGGCGTTGGGTGTTCCTCGTACTCGTTCCGCGTCACCTAGGGGCCGGTTGGGGGGCTGCTCAGGGTGATCCCGGATCGCTGGGAGATCTCCGGTCCCTCAAGCTGGGATCAAGGGTCGGCGGAGGGCCGGCGGGCGTCCGTGCGGAAGATCGGCGGCTGTTCGTGCGGGGGATCGGCGGCTGTCTGTGCGGGGGGTCCGCGGGGGTCCGCGGGGGGTCCGCCGGGATTCGCGGGAGATTCGCCCAGGGGGAGAGGACACGACGTGCGACGACGCAAAGGGCTGCCGAGCGGGCCCACGCTGGTCCGGGTGGCGGTCGCCCCCACCGACCTGAAACTTTTCGCGCTGTCCGGCATCGCCACGGTCCTGGTCACGCGCGCCTTCCTCGCCCTTGCGGGGTATCCGAAGCTCGGCGGGGGCGGCGCGGGAGGTCTGCACATCGCCCACATGCTGTGGGGCGGGCTCCTGATGATGGCGGCGATCGTCCTCATGCTCACCTTCATCGGCCGGACACCCCGCATCGCGGCCGCCCTCACCGGGGGCGTCGGCTTCGGGCTCTTCATCGACGAGGTGGGCAAACAGATCACGGACGAGCCGGGCTACTTCTACCAACCGGCCGCAGGGATCATCTACTTGAGCTTCGTGCTGCTCCTGCTCCTGACCCACCTGATACGCAGGCACACGGCGAACGCGACACGGGCGGAGACACAAGCTGGGGCACATGCGCATGCACATGCACCTGCGGTGTCGCAGGCGATGACGAAGCGCACGGCACGGGCCGCCGCGCAACGCACCGCGAACGCCGCAGACCTCGCCCTGGCCGGCGTCACCGCGGGGCTCACGGCCGAGCAGCGGCAGACGGCGACACGTCTCGTCGCGGGCTCGGAGAGCGAGGTCGACGCCGCTCTGGTGAGGCTGCTCGCGGTCCTGCCCGAGCGTCCGCCCGCCGAGCCGGCGCGGTGGCGGTCCTGGGCCACCGGCGTCGGGCGCGTCCTGCGGCGGGTGGCCCGCAGCCGCGTCGTGCTCGGTCTCGCGGTGTTCTGCCTGCTGACGGAAGCGGTGCTCTTCGCCGTGTGGATGACCATGGACGTCGTCGGCGGCGAGCTGGCGAACGGTCCGCATCCGGGGGCCCATCTGGCCGTCGCGCTCACCGAGGTGACCTCGGCCGTCCTCGGGCTGGTGGGTCTGAAGCGGCTCGGCTCCGACCGGATGTCGGCGCTCCGGCTCTTCCAGGCGGCTCTGCTCGTGGACATCCTGTTCGGCCAGATATTCAAGTTCACGCTGTCCCAGTTCGCGGCGGTCATCGAACTGGGCATAGACCTCGGCCTGCTCTGGGTGGTCTCCGTCTTCGCGTCAGGCTTCGCGTCAGGCTTCGCGTCAGGCTTTGCGCCAGGCTTCGCGTCAGGTCGGGGCCGGGCTCCGGAGTCGGCCGGGCGGGCAGGGAGCGGGGGTCAGCCCGCCGCCCTGAGCGAGCCGGAGCCGGAGTCCGGGCGCCCGGCCGTCAGCGAGGCGCGGTAGCCGCTCGGTGCGATGCCGCGGATCCGCTTGAAGGCGTCGCTGAAGCCGAAGCCGTCCGCGTACCCGACCTGTCCGGCCACGGCGGCCACCGTCGCGCCCGGCTCGGCGAGCAGCTCGGCGGCGAGCGTCATCCGCCACTCGGTGAGGTATGCCATGGGGGGCCTGCCGACCAGCTCCGCGAAGTTGCGGGCGAACGCAGCCCGGGACACCTGGGCGCGTGCGGCGAGCGAGGCCACCGTCCAGGGCCGCGAGGGCTCGTCGTGCATGGCGTGCAGGGCGGGGCCGACCACTTCGTCGCCGAGCGCGCGGTACCAGGCGGGCGGGCAGGCGTCCGGCAGGTCGAACCACTCGCGAAGGGTGCAGGCCAGCATCCAGTCGAGCATCCGGTCCATCACGTACTGGCGCCCCGGACGGTCGGCGGCCACCTCCGCGGCGATCAGCTCCAGGATGGGCATGCAGTCGTCGCCCGCGGGGACGACCAGGAGCGGCGGCAGCATGCTGATGAGGCGCCGGCCGACGGCGCCGTCCAACTGGTAGGCGCCGGTGACCAGTTCGCACTCGTCGGAGCCCGTGGCCGAGAGGGTGAACGGGGCCGTCGTGCAGACCACGGCCGCGTCCCCCTCCCGCAGGGTGCAGGGCGCGCCCGGCACGACCGTGACGCGGGCCGTGCCGCGCACCACCGTGGCCAGCGTCAGCGCCGCCCCTTCGCTGTGCTCCGACTCCCAAGGCCCGCTCAGGACCGTGCGGTTGAACAGCGCTCCGTCGGCGCGTACGCCGCGCAGGAGATCCCCCAGTGCGTCCATGTCCCTACCGTAGACGGCTCCCGCGTGCCGGAACGCGGGCGTAGACGTACTCCCATCCGTGCGAGACGAACGCCCATGTCTGTACCGCCCGGCACGCGATTGGCTGAGCCCATGACCGACAACAAGGCAGGACAGGCAGGACAGGCAGCGCAGGCGGCGCAGACATCACAGGCAGCGCAGGCAGCGCAGGCAGCGAATTCGACCATCCTCGTCCTCGGCGCCACCGGCAAGACCGGGCGCCGACTGGTGCCCCGGCTGCGGGACGCGGGCCGGACCGTGCGCGCCGCGTCCCGCTCGGGCGAGACCCGCTTCGACTGGACCGACCGCACCACCTGGGCCCCGGCGTTGGAGGGCGTGGGCGCCCTCTATCTGGTCGGCCCGCCCACCCCGGAGCCGATCGCCGACTTCGTGGACCAGGCCGTGGCGGCGGGCGTACGCCGCTTCGTGGTTCTGTCCGGGCGGGGCGTCGAGGTGTACGGCGACTCCTTCGAGCCGTCCATGGCGGAGGCCGAGCGCGTGGTGCGCGAGGCGGGCGTGGACTGGACGGTGATCCGCCCCAACAACTTCACGCAGAACTTCGACGAGGACATCTTTGCCGCGCCCCTGCTCGCGGGCCGCCTCGCGCTGCCCGTCGGCGACGTGCCGGAGCCGTTCATCGACGTGGACGACATCGCGGACGTGGCCGCGGCGCTGCTCACCGAGGACGGGCACACGGGCCGGGTCTACGAACTCTCCGGGCCGCGCGCACTGTCCTTCGCCGAGGCGGTCGCGGAGCTGGCGGAGGCATCGGGGAGGCCGATGCGGTTCGAGGACATCACGGCGGACGCGTACGTGGCGGAACTGACCGAAGGCGGCGTCCCCGCCGACACGGCACGCGCCCTGGCGGACGTCCTGGCCTGGCTGGCCGACGGCTACAACGCGGCGCCGGTGAGCGGAGTACGCGACGTACTGGGCCGTGAGCCCCGGGACTTCAGCGTGTACGCGAAGGCGGCGGCGGATGCGAAGGCCTGGGGCTGACTTCCCGCCGGGGGCGCCCCGTAAGGGGCGCGGGGAACGGCGCGACCAGCCAGAGCACACCCGCAGATGCAAACGGCGGCCCGCAGGGTAGGTCAGACCGCGGTCTCTGATTCCCGCCCGGCAGCGGGAGTCATGGGCTCCGTCGCCCGCCCCGCGACGGGGGCTGCGGGAACCGGCGGAGCAGCCGCAGCCTTCCGCGCAGCGGAAAGCCGCACCGCATTGCGCCGCGCGCCGCGCAACGCGTCCCAGGTCAGCAGCGTCAACGCCAGCCACACGAGCCCGAACCCGGCCCACCGCTCGGGCGGCATCGCCTCGTGGAAGTAGAGGATGCCGAGCAAGAACTGGAAGACGGGCGCGAGGTACTGCAGCATCCCCAGCGTCGCGAGCGGCACCCGGATAGCGGCGGCGCCGAAGCAGACCAGGGGAATGGCGGTGACCACACCGGTCGCCGCCAGCAGCGCCCCGTGCCCGACACCCTCCGTGCCGAACGTGGCGTCGCCCCGCACGCCGAGCCACACCAGGAACGCCATCGCGGGCAGGAACTGGATCGCGGTCTCGGCGGCGAGCGACTCCAGACCGCTGAGGCCGACCTTCTTCTTCGCGAGTCCGTACGTGGCGAAGGAGAAGGCGAGGCAGAGCGAGATCCACGGCGGCTGCCCGTACCCGAAGGCGAGGACGAGGACCGCCGCGAGGCCGACGGCGACGGCCGCCCACTGCACGGGCCGCAGCCGTTCACCGAGGATCAGGACGCCCATCGCGATGGTGACCAGGGGGTTGATGAAGTAGCCGAGGGAGGCCTCCACCACGTGGCCGGAGTTCACGGCCCAGATGTAGACGCCCCAGTTGATCGTGATGACCCCCGCGGCGATCGTCACCAGGCCGAGCTTCCGCGGTTGGCGGATCAGCTCGGCCGCCCAGGCCCAGCGGCGCACGAACAGGAGCGCGATGCCGACCACGACGAGCGACCAGGCCATGCGGTGCGCGAGGATCTCGCCCGCCCCTGAGGGCTTGAGCAGGGGCCAGAAGAGGGGCACGAGGCCCCACATTCCGTAGGCCGCGAAACCGTTCAGCAGTCCTATGCGCTGTTCGCCCTTCGACTGCTCAGCTGCGGCAGCGTCCACGGCCCCTCCTTGGTGCACGGCAGCCCCACGCTGCATCCAAGAAGGTAGCGGCCCGGACGCCCCGGTGTCATGCCCGTCTCACGAAAACGGTCATGACCCGTCTCACCCTGCGGCGTCAGCCCTTGGGTCCTGCGGCGTCAGCCCTTGAGCCCCGCGGCGTCAGCCCTTGAGCGCCACCGCGACCGCGTCGGCGATCGGCGTCGTCGGCCGCCCGATGAGCCGGGACAGATCACCGCTCGTACCGGCGAGCAGCCCCCGCTCGATCGCCGAGTCCACGTCGACGAGGATCGTGGCGAACTGCTCGGGAAGCCCGGCGCCGGTCAGGATCGCGTGGTTCTGCTCGGCGGGCACGTTCGCGTACGAGATGTCCTTGCCGCTCTGCCGGGCGACCTCGGCGGCGTACTCGCCGAGGCTCCACGCGACGTCGCCGCTCAGCTCGTAGGCCTTGCCCTCGTGGCCCTCGCCGGTCAGTACGGCGACGGCGGCGGCCGCATAGTCGGCGCGCGAGGCGGAGGCGATCCGGCCCTCGCCCGCGGAGGCGACGACGGCGCCGTGCTCCAGGACGGGGGCGAGGTTGGCCGTGTAGTTCTCGTGGTACCAGCCGTTGCGCAGGAACGTGTGCGGCAGGCCGGAGCCGAGGACGAGCCGCTCGGTCTCCTTGTGCTCGTCCGCGAGGCTGAAGTCGGCGTCGGGCCCGCCAAGGACGCCGGTGTACGCGAGGAGCGCGACGCCCGCAGAGCGTGCGGCGTCGATCACCGCCGCGTGCTGCGGCACACGCTGCCCGACCTCGCTGCCCGAGATCAGCAGGACCCGGTCGCCCGCGGCGAAGACGCCGGCGAGGGTCTCGGGCGCGTTGTAGTCCGCTATCCGCAGCTCGACGCCGCGCGCGGCGATCTCGGCGGCCTTCTCCTTGTCGCGGACGACGGCGGCGATCTGCCCGGCGGGCACCTGCGCGTCGAGCAGCCCGTCGATGACGAGACGGCCGAGGTTTCCGGTGGCTCCGGTGACGACGATGCTCATGCCTGATATCTCCCTTTGGTGTGGTTCCGAGAATGAGCCTACGTCGAGCGCTAACTATTGGAAAGTACCCACTTTGAAGTAAGGTACAGGCATGACAGTAAGTGCCTGGAACCTCGGCGGCGACGAGGGCATGTGCCCGCAGCGCCTCGTCCTGGAACACGTCACGAGCCGCTGGGGCGTGCTCGTCCTGATCGCCCTGGACGAGCGCTCGTACCGCTTCAGCGAGCTGCGCCGCGCCCTCGGCCGGGTCAGCGAGAAGATGCTGACGCAGACCCTGCAGACCCTGGAGCGCGACGGCCTGGTGCACCGCGATGCCAGGCCGGTCATCCCGCCGCGCGTCGACTACTCGCTCACCGACCTCGGGCGCGAGGTCGGTGAGCAGGTCCGGGCGCTCGCCGAGTGGACCGAGCGCCGCCTCGCGGACGTGCAGGAAGCGCGAATTGCATACGACGAGGCCCGGTCCTGAAGGATCAGAACCGGGCCTCGGACAGGGCGAGTTGAGCTAGCCGACTACCGTCCAGGTGTCGCCGCCCGCGAGCAGGGCGGCGAGGTCGCCTTTGCCGTTGTGCTCGATGGCGGTGTCGAGCTGGTCGGACATCAACGTGTCGTAGACCGGGCGTTTGACGTCGCGGAAGACGCCGATGGGGGTGTGGTGCAGGGTGTCGGGATCGGCGAGCCGCGAGAGCGCGAAGGCCAGCGTCGGTGAGGTGGAGTGTGCGTCGTGGACCAGGATCTGGGACTCGGTCTCAGGTGTGACCGGGACGACTTTGAGGTCGCCGGTGGCCGCATCGCGGACGACGCCCTTGGAGCCCAGGCCGTTGTCGAGGGGGGTCCCGAAGCGGATGGGCTGTCCGTGTTCGAGGCGGATGACGGCTTCCTCGGCCTGCTGTTTGTCCTTCAGCACCTCGAAGGCGCCGTCGTTGAAGATGTTGCAGTTCTGGTAGATCTCCACCAGGGCGGTGCCGGGGTGTTCGGCGGCCTCGCGCAGCACGGAGGTGAGGTGCTTGCGGTCGGAGTCCACGGTGCGCGCCACGAAGCTGGCCTCCGCGCCGATGGCCAGGGAGACGGGGTTGAAGGGGGCGTCCAGGGAGCCCATCGGCGTCGACTTGGTGATCTTGCCGACCTCGGAGGTGGGCGAGTACTGGCCCTTGGTCAGGCCGTAGATCCGGTTGTTGAAGAGCAGGATCTTCAGGTTCACGTTGCGGCGCAGGGCGTGGATGAGGTGGTTGCCGCCGATGGACAGGGCGTCGCCGTCGCCGGTGACCACCCACACGCTCAGGTCGCGCCGCGATGAGGCGAGTCCGGTGGCGATGGCGGGGGCGCGGCCGTGGATGGAGTGCATCCCGTAGGTGTTCATGTAGTACGGGAAGCGGGAGCTGCAGCCGATGCCGGAGACGAAGACGATGTTCTCTTTGGCCAGGCCGAGTTCCGGCATGAAGCCCTGCACAGCGGCCAGGACCGCGTAGTCACCGCAGCCGGGGCACCAGCGCACCTCCTGATCGGACTTGAAGTCCTTCATGGACTGCTTGGCCTCGGCCTTGGGCACCAGGGAAAGCGCTTCGATCGTGCTCCCGGTGCCTTCGGTCTTCGTGTCAGCCATTGATGGCCTCCTTGAGAGCCGTGGCGAGCTGCTCGGCCTTGAACGGCATTCCATTGACCTGGTTGTACGAGACCGCGTCCACGAGGTACTTGGCGCGGAGCAGTGTGGCGAGCTGCCCGAGGTTCATCTCGGGGATCACCACCTTGTCGTAACGCTTCAGGATCTCGCCGAGATTCCGGGGGAAGGGGTTGAGGTGGCGCAGATGGGCCTGGGCGACGCTCTCGCCGACCGCGCGCAGGCGGCGTACCGCCGCGGTGATGGGCCCGTAGGTCGAACCCCAGCCCAGGACCAGCAACTTGGCGTCGCCGGTCGGGTCGTCGACCTCCAGGTCCGGGACGTCGATGCCGTCGATCTTGGCCTG
>NZ_JBWKFG010000015.1:0-115180 GCF_056434405.1 Streptomyces sp. NPDC044044
GGAACACCTCTTCTCCCCCAACGCCCTTTTTTCCGACTCGACGAAACCCCCAACCCCAGGAAGGGATGTTTGCGGAAAAGACACTCCGAAAAAGCCGGGGGGGGGGGGGGGGTTCCCCCCCCCCCCCCCCCCCCCCCCCCCGCACCCGTACCGCACCTCCGACCGCTAGGAACCGATCAGCGGATAGTGGTCGGACAGGTTGGTGTACGTGTACTTCTTGCCCCAGCTGGAGACCGTCCAGGGCGCGCTCTGCTCCTTGACCACCTCGTTGTGCCAGCTCGCGGGGCGGGCGTGGCCCTTGCGGTGCAGGACGTAGTCCAGGTCCTCGCGCGGGTCGTCCGGGTAGCGCTCGGCGGCGATGGAGTTGTCCTGGGTGTCGAAGGAGTACGGGTGGCCCGTGCGGCCGTCGGCGGGCGCGAAGCCGCCGTCGGCGAGCATGGAGGCGTACTCGTCGCTGTGCGAGTCGACGTTGAAGTCGCCCGCCACGACGACCTGTTCGCCCGCCGGGATGTTCTTGGCGTCCAGGAAGGCGTCCATCTCCTTGAACTGCGTGGCACGGGTCGCGGCCGCCTCACCGTCGCCGCAGCCCGGGTCGGTGGACTGGGTGTGGGTGCCGACGACGTGCACCTTCGTGCCGTCGACGTCCAACTGGGCATAGACGAAGCCCTTGTTGGAGAAGGAATCGGAGCCGCAGGCCTCCTTGTAGACGTACTGCTCCTTGCGCACGATCGGCCACTTGCTCAGGACGGTGACACCGCCGTCCTCCGGGGACACCGCGGAGTACGCGCCGCCGGTGGCGTCCCAGCCGTCCTTGCTCCGGCCCATGACCGGGGTCTGGTGCGGGTAGCGGTCCGCAGCGTTGGCCATCAGCGCGTCGGACGAGGAGTTGTCGAAGGCCTCCTGGAGGACGACCACGTCCTTGCCCTGGAAGAAGTCCGCGGCCGGTATGGCCTTGGCGCGGTGGTCCTGGCCCCAGTTCGGGTAGAGGTTCTTGCTGAAGAGGAACGCGTTGTACGAGAGCACCTTGAGTGCGGGAGTGTCGACAGAGGCGGCAGGCGCGTCGGCGGTCGCGGACGGGGCGACGGCGGCGAGCGTGGCCGCGGCGAGCACCGTGGTGATCGCGGCGGCGTGCGTCCTGCGCAGCGCTGGGTGCGGCACTGAATCTCCTGAGAGTGGGGGGTTGTTGTGCGGATGCACGTGAGGTGACTGATGGGGCGCCGCAATCCAATCAGCCGTGATTACTTCTGGGGATACGTCACGTGAACAAAGAACGCGCGGCGGGAGCGTGACGTTTTTGTGTGTCCCGCCAAGACTGAAACGCGCGGCCCCGGTGGCGGCGGGGAAGCGCCCCGCCGCCGGGATCAGAGATCGGCGAGCGTGCTCTCCACCGTGTCGAGCAGCGCCTGCCGGTCGTCCTGGACGCGGGCGATGACGCGCAGGCCGTAGTACGTGCTCTGCACGCGGCGCGCGACGGCCGCCGCGTCGGCCGTGGAGCGGAGCTCACCCGTGCGCCGACCGGTCGTCACGACCGTGCGCAGCTCCTCCTCCACCCGGTCGAAGGTGCGCCGGACCGCGTCCTTGACCTCCGGGTCGAGCCCGCCGATCTCGACAGCCGCGTTGATCGCGAAGCAGCCGCGCCCGTCCGCCTCGTCGAGATCGGCGTCCACGGCGTGGACCATCATGTCCCGCAGCCGCTGTTTCGCCGTTCCTTCGCCCCGCAGGATCTCGATCTGCTCGGCGGTGCTGGTCTCGTAGTAACGCTGCAGGGCGCGCAGATAGAGCTGACGCTTGCCGCCGAAGGTGTTGTAGAGGCTGGAGGGGCCGAGCCCGGTGCTGTCGCACAGCGCGCGCGTGGATGTGCCCTCGTAGCCATGGCGCCAGAACGTCTCCATGGCCGCGGTGACGACGCGGTCCTCGTCGAACTCTCGTGGCCTGGCCATGGCCCCCACAGTACGGGTTTTGGAACATACGTACAAAATGTCGTGGCCGACGGCCACCGGCCGGTGGCCGGCTACGCGAGGGCGCCGATGCCCTCGATCTCGATCATCCACTCGGGATCGGCGAGCGCGACGACCTGGACGAACGACTCCGCCGGGAAGGGCGGGGCGTAGAACTCCTCGCGGAGAGCGGCGAAGACGTCCTGGTGGGCCATGTCGGTGACGAAGACCGTGAGCTTCACGGCCTTGTCCAGGCCGGATCCGGCGTTCGTCAGGACGGTGGACAGATTGGCCAGCGCCCTGCGGGCCTGCGCCTCGAAGTCCCCGGCGCCCACCGTGACGCCGCGCTCGTCGACCGGAGCCTGCCCCGAGGCGAAGACGAGGTCTCCGACGCGGATGCCGAGCGAGATGCCAGCGGAGGCGTACCAGTCGGGGTCGGCGGTGACGCGGGTGCGTGCCGCGGCGGATGCGTCGTACGGCTTGGTCATGCGGTCACTCGCGTACGTTCCCGGGGCTCCGCCACGGCGTCCCGCTCGGCCCGTTGGAGCCGCGCCGCCCAGAGCACGGCCACCGCTCCGGCAGTGGCGAGCGCGGCGCCGACCCAGGCGACGGAGGCGTAGCCGAGTCCGGCGTCGATCGTCAGGCCGCCGAGGAGCGGGGCCAGGGTGTTGCCGACGTTGAACGCGGCCGTGTTGGTGGCGCCGACCAGCGTCGGGGCGGCCGGGGCGAGGGTGAACACGCGTGACTGGAGCGCCGGATTGGTCACGTATCCGACCAGGCCGAGCAGAAAGACCAGCGCGATCACGACGACGGTGGAGCGAGCCGCAAGGGCGAGCAGCGCGGAGAAGAGGGCGAGCGCGCCGAGCCCCAGGCCGAGGGTCCGCAGAGGGTGCGCTTCGGCCGTGCGTCCGCCGATGACCAGGCCCGCCATCCCGCCGACGCCGAACAGGGCGAGGACCGCGGGCACCCACCCTTCGGACACTCCGCTCACCTCGGTCAGCAGGGGCGCGAGATAGCTGAAGGTGACGATGACCGCGCCGAAGGTGAAGGCCGTGACGGCGTACGAGAGCCAGAGCTGGGGCCGCGCCATGCCGCGCAGCTCGGCCTTCACCGACGTACGCCCGGCTTCGGCCCGGCCACCGGGGACGACGAGCAGCGTGCACACGAGGCTCACCAGGGTGGCGGCAGCGACCGCCCAGAACGCGGCGCGCCAGCTGGAGTACTGGCTCAGGACGGTCCCCGCCGGTACGCCGACGACCGTGGCCAGGGTGAGCCCGCCCGCCACGACGGCGACCGCCTTCCCCTTGGCCGCCGGCGGCACGAGGGCGACCGCGGTGGCCACGGCCACGCCCCAGTACCCCGCGTAGGCGAGTGCGCTGACCACGCGCGTGACGAAGAGGACCCCGTAGCCGGGGGCGAGCGCGCCGATCACGTGGGCGGCGACGAAGGCCGCCTGGAGCCAGACCAGGGCGGTACGCCGGGGCCAGCTCAGGGTGGCCACCGCGAGCAGCGGCGCGCCGACGACCATGCCGATCGCGAAGGCCGAGATCAGCAGCCCCGCGTCCGGGATCGACACACCCAGGTCGGCGGCCATGCCCGGCAGGAGGCCGGACAGCATGAACTCCGAGGTTCCTTGGGTGAAGATGCCGAGCCCAACTATGTACACCGCAGGTGGCATTGATGCCTCTCATGATCGCGGACCATCTTTTGGAGCACCCGCTCCAAAATCGACGATCAGGACGCTAGCACATTCTGAATCGATCGCTTCAGAAGTGGGCGGGGCCTGGGGCTGGGGGCGCGCCACCTCCCTGGGACCGGCCGGGAATCAGACCTGGCCGCGCACTCCCGGATGCACCCGTCGCCGCACCGGCACCGCGCCATCGCCGTCGGCCACGAACAGCTCGGGGTGGCGGGCCTGGATCGTGCCGATGTCGTCGAACACGCCCTGGAGGTGGCCGCGCAGGGCCGCCACGGCCGCCGCGTCGTCCCGGCCCTCCAGCGCGTCGACCACCGAGGCGTGCTCCTCGATGAGCGTCTCCACCCGGTGCGGCAGCGGCAGGCTGAGCCACGCACACCATTTGGCGGGCCCTGGCGAACCCTGGCGAATAGTCGCGCGGCTGCGGCGGATCGGCCGGAGGTCTTGACGCCGGTCGCGAGGTCCGGTGCCGCCTGCCGCCTGCCGCGCAGGCGACGTCCTCGGCCGGGGCGTTGTCAGTGGTGGGTGCCATGGTGAACGCCATGAACCCGCTTGCCCAGGCCTCCGAGAAACCCCTGACCCTGACCGGCCTCCACGCGGCACTGCGCGCCGCGTGGTCCGCCGACACCTGCTCCCCCGACGACGTCGCCCGCGCCCCATGGAACGCCGACAACCCCGCCTGGGGGCACTGCGACATCACCGCGCTCGTCGTGCACGACCTGTTCGGCGGCCAGTTGCTCGTCGGTGAGGTGTGGTCGGCCGACGGCGAGCAGCAGGGGTATCACTGGTGGAACCGCCTCGCGAGCGGGGTCGAACTGGACCTGACCCGGGAGCAGTTCCTGCTGGGCCAGCGGATCACGGCACCGCGCGCCGTGGAGCGACCGCCGGGACGGCTGCCGCGCCGCCACGCGGAGTACGAACTGCTGCGGCGGCGCTTCGCCGATGCGGCCTCGCTTGCACTGCCCGGGGCCGGTCCCGAGGCGGCGGTCGGCGCCGGATGACCCTGCGGGAGAGCCCTCATCCCGCAGGGCGGCTGGACCCCCTGGCCTCGATGTGTGCCGTCGAGCGCAGGTGCACCGCCGGGGGTGTCTCCGGCTCGCGGATGAGGCGGTCGACCAGGGCGGCCACCTCGGCGGGCGGGGGGAGTTCGATGCGGACGCTGGTCAGCGTCGGCCGCAGCAGCCTGCCGAGCAGCAGGTCATCGGCGCCGACCACGGCGACGTCTCCGGGGACGTCGATCCCGGCGTCCTGCAGAGCCCGCATCAGGAGCATCGCGTACTCGTCGTTGTAGGCGAACACCGCGTCCAGGCCCAAGTCACGCCACCGGGCGGCCAGTTCGGCCGCTGACTCCTCGGTGTAAGCCAGCCCGACCGGCTCCACTCGCGCGCCGGGACAGGTGGCTGCCACGGCCCGGATCCCCTTGAGCCGCGGCTCGCTGAACAGGCCGAGGCCGTGCTCGACCGGGACGACGACACCGATGTCGCGCCGCCCGCCCGCGAGGAGATGCGCGGCGGCCACGGCGCCCACCTCCTCCTGGTCCATGGCGATGCCGTGCGCGCCGGGCGCCGGGGGCGGCCCGTAGGCGACGACGGCGGAGGTGCCCGAGCGCTTCAGCATCTCCACGGAGGCCTCGTCGAGCGGTGCGCCGATCGTGGCGATGACGGCGGCGGGCCTCAGCTCGGCCCAGGCGCGGACGGCGGCCCGCGGTGCGTCCCCCGCGCTCGCGCCGTGCAGGACTCCTGTGTGCCCGTACGCCTGCAACTCCGCCTGGAACGCGGCGATGAAGCCCGTGAACAGGGGCCCGAAGGCGGGCACCGTGTCGGCGGGCACGGCGATCAGGACGAGCCCGCTGCTGCCGGAACGCAGGGACCGCGCGGCGGCGTGCGGAACGTATCCGAGCTCCTCGGCGGCCTCGCGGACCTTCTCCTGCGTGGCGGGGCTGACGCGTCCCGCGGCCAGACCGTTCAGGACGTAGCTGACGGTCGCGCGCGAGACTCCGGCGTACCGGGCGACGGAGGTGCTGGTCGGGGGCACGGGTCCGGCGCCCCCGGGTTCCGACCGGGCGTCCCCGGGTTCCGAACCGGCGCCCCCGCGCCCCGAGCAGGCTCCCCCGCGTTCCGAACCGGCTCCCCCACGTTCCGAACCGGCTCCCCCACGTTCTGAACCGGCTCCCCCGCGTTCTGAGCTGTCGTTCATCCTGCTGCGCATCCTTTCCCATCGCGGCTCTGGTGCGGTCATGAGGCGAGTGCTAGAAAGTGCACTTACACGTGTCAAGTTACACGTGTCACGAACCGTTCGGTCATCGCGACCGACCTTCTGAGGAGGAGGGCAACGTGGCCCTTTCCGCTCACCAGGACCACACGCCCCCGGAGGACCGGACTCCGCCGGACGCCACCCGGGCCCCGCGCGGCCTCATGCCCCTCCTGGCTTTGGCCAACACCGCGATGTACACGCTCTACGTCGGCGTGGGCAGTGTGCTGCTGCCGCTCCAGATCGAGCACATCGACAAGGCCGACAAGGTCGCCATGCTCGGCCTCGTCAGCGGTGTCAGCGCGGTCTTCGCCACCGTCTTCAACCCCATAGCGGGCGCGCTCTCCGACCGCAGCGGCCGCCGCAATCCCTGGATACTCGGCGGCGGTGTCGCGGCCGTCGGCGCGATGGCGCTGCTCGGCGGGGTCCGGACGGTGCTGCTCGTGACGATCGCATGGTGTCTGGGCCAGGCCGTGATGAACGTCTTCCAGGCCGCGCTCACCTCGGTCGTCCCCGACCGCGTGCCGCTCGCCGCCCGCGGCAAGGCGTCCGCTGCCGTCGGCATCGGACTGCCGATCGGCGCGACCCTGGGCGCGCTGATCGGCTCGGCGTTCGCCGATCACCTCACCACCGGGTATCTGGTGCTCGGCCTGTTCGTCGCGCTCTCGGCGGCTCTGTTCACCGCCTTCGCGCGCGAGAAGCCGAAGTCGGCGGCGCACAGGCACGGGCCGGTCTCGGCCCCGGCTCCGGCCCCGGTCAAGCGGCAGCTCGCCGCGTTCCTCGGCGCCCTGCGCCACCACGACTTCCGGTGGGCGTTCATCGGGCGCGCGCTGCTGGTGCTGGGCTACTTCTGCGTCTTCGGCTACCAGCTCTACATCCTGCAGGACCACATAGACCTGCCGTCCGGCATCGAGCCCGAGGACGCCGTCGCCATCATCGCGCCCGTGAACGCGGTCGCGATGGCCGTCTCCACCGTCGTCGGCGGCGCGCTCTCCGACCGGATGAACCGGCGCAAGCTGTTCGTCGCGGCCTCCGCCGCGATCTCCGCGGTTGCCCTCGTCATCCCGGCCGTCTCGCCGACCTGGACCGCGATGATCGTCTTCGCCGTCCTCAACGGCCTCGGCTTCGGCTGCTTCATGGCCGTCGACAACGCGCTGGTCTCCATGATCCTGCCGAGCGCCGACGACGCCGCACGCGATCTGGGCGTCCTGAACATGGCACAGGCGGGCCCACAGATCCTGGCCCCGTTCGTCGCATCCGTCATCGTCTCGCTCTGCGGGGGAAGCGAAGGCGGCGGCTACACGGCCCTGTTCGTCACGGGCGCCGCCCTGTCCGTCCTCGGCGCGCTCGCGGTCCGCCCGATCCGCGGAGTGCGCTGAGGAATCAGCGGCCGGTAGGCGGAGGTTCACGTACAACAGCCCACGCACACCAGGCCACGCACGACAGCCCACGCACAACAGGGCGCCAGCACAAACGAGTTCACGTACCAGCACGACACGAGATGCAAGAAAGCAGGCCACCACGATGAAGCTGCACACCCGCGAATGGGGCAGCGGCGACCGCGTCGCCCTCCTGGTCCACGGCATCATGTCGGACCACCGCACCTGGCGCCGCGTTGGTCCGGCCCTCGCCGACAAGGGCTACCGGGTGATCGGCGTCGACCTGCGCGGCCACGGCGCGAGCGGGCGCGGCGCGTACAGCCCCGAGCTCTTCGCGGACGACCTGGTCGAGACGCTGCCGAGCGGGGCGGAGCTCGCGATCGGGCACTCGCTGGGCGGCCTGACGCTCGCCCTCGCGGCGGAGCGGCTGGCCCCGGCACGGGCCGTCTACTCCGACCCGGCGTGGGCGCTCGGCGCGACCGGTTCGGTGGATCCGGCGGTGTTCATCGAGTTCCGGAACGCGACCCGGACGGCGATCGCGACCTTGAACCCGCGCTGGGAGGAGGCCGACATCGACATCGAGGTCGCCACGCTGTCCGCCTGGGACCCGGACACCGCACTCGGCCTCTCCGGCCCGAACGCCCTCGACCACACACCCGCCGCACCCACGGTCCCGTCACTGGTCCAGGTCGCGGATCCCAGTTTCCTCATCTCCGATGAGCTGAAGGGGGAGTTGGAGCGACGCGGATTCGAGGTACAGACGGTCAAGGGCGCCGGACACACCATTCACCGGGACGACTTCGATGCGTTCATGGGGTCACTGGACGGCTGGGTCTAGCGCTGTGCGCGCTGTCCGCCCTGTGCGCTACTTCGGCGGCGACTCCAAGGACCACTCACCGACGTCATCGGAGAACCCGCTGTTCATCGAGAACTGCAGTTGCACGGGCCGGGCGGACGTCGGCAGCTCGAAGGTGATGAACCCGAGCGCGGTGTCACCGGGCGAGATGGAGAGGGAGCCGGGGAACGCCGGACCGGCCGTGGTCTCGCCGGCCAGCGCGGCATCGAAGTGCTGGCCGTCCGCGTCCACCAGCGCGGCGCCGTTGCCCGGACTGTCCTTGTACGGATCGTCGCCCGTGTTCTTCAGACGGAACTGCACGGCCACGTACCGGTCGCCCGGCTCAGGGGCCAGGAACTGGTTCGAGGTGCGTGCCGGGTCCACCACCTTCACCACGGTGACGTCGAGCCGCTCACCGCTGCTGTTCCCCTTCAGGGACAAGGTTGTTCCGACTCCGGGTTCCCGAGGGGACGGCTTGTCGGCCGCCCGGCCGTCTGTGCTCGATGCGGTAACCGTCACGTCCGCAGGAGCAGCGATGGCCTGGGGGCCTGCGGCACCCACCACCAGTACGGCGAACGCGCTCAGCAACACTGCGGACGCGCGACGCATCTCACGCATCTGTCCTCCTCGGGTCCGAAAGCACCTGCCCGAGTCATGCCTCTCCTGGCAACGATCCTCCGTTCCCGCGCGATCGCCAACCGCGACGGCCGGGAGCGCGGCACGCATGTCTCATGCCGGGTGATCGCGGCCTTCGGGCGCCGCGTCGAACACCCCCGCATGCGCCGCCTGATAGGCCGCCTCGGCGCTCGTGTGGACCAGGCGGTCGTCGATGGGGCCGCGGAGGATCAGGAGGCGGTAGTAGAAGGGGGCGCTCAGGGCCGCGATGACCTCGGTGGCCTGGGTGTGCGGGGGGAGTTCGCCGCGGTCGACGGCGCGGCGTACGAGCTGTGTGACGTGCTCGGTGCGTGCCGTGAAGGCGCCGCGGACGACGTCGGCGATACCCGAGTCGTGCGCGGCCGCCGCCACGATGCCCTCGATGAGGTGGTAATTGCGCGGCGCCGCTTGGAAGTTGGCGATGGCCTGGGCCAGTTCGTGCAGGTCCTGGCGGAAGTCGCCGGAGTCGGGAGTGGGGATCGTCGCGCTGTGCTGGGCCAGCAGGTCCACGACGACGCCCTCGACCGTGCGCCAGCGGCGGCGGATCGTCGACACGTGGACGCCGGAGCGCGCGGCGAGCTTGTCCAGGGTGAGCGCGGCGAACCCGGCCGCGTCGAGCTCGTCCAGGGCAGCCGCCAGGACAGCCGTGCGCGTGCGTGCCGTGCGCCCGCCGGGGCGGGCGGAGCCGGGTGGGGGTCGCTCAGTCATCGGCGCCAATGTAGTGGGCACCGGATCTTCACCTCCGGCCCGGTCGGCCCGGCGGGTCTCGCGTTGCGTGACGGGCCTGCTCCTCGCTATCGTGAGCGCTCCTTAATGCGTGTGAATGAGCATTAGGGGTTGAGGTGACGACATCGATCTCGGGGGTTGTGAATGAAGCAGAACTGGAAGGGTGCGTACGCCGCATCGGGCGAACGGGTGAACGTGGCCTGCCCTTAAGGGAGTTGGCTTCAGAGATGGCTTCGGAGGTGGCTTCAGAGGTGGCTTCGGAGTTGACCACGGAGTTGACTGCACCGGTCGGCTTGAGTCGCCCCTCCCTGACAGATGCGGCCCCAGGACCGGCCGGCGCCGATCAGTGACCTGAGAGGCGAGTCGGGGACACCGGCCCTCCCGTGTCGTTGACCAGCGTCGACGGTCGCGAGCTCGGGCGGTCACCTCCCCCGCGGAGCGCATCGCGGCGAGGGTCGTGGCACTGACGGTTCGGCCGTCCGGGGCGGCGCGGCTCACTTCTCATCCTTTTATCCTTTTTGTGCCGATATGTTCGCCGGGTGATCACCCCCACGCGAAGACTCACCACCGCCTCCACCCTGACCGCTCTCACCCTCACCCTCACCGCGCTCGCCTCCCTCACCTCCTGCGGCACAGGCCCCGCACCGGGCAGCCGCGACCAGGCAGCACGCCCCTCGGCGAGCGCCCCACCGCGCCCCGCGACCCTCGCCCCCGGCCCCGCCGGCCTCACCCCCGTCTTCAAGAACGCCCCCCGCACCCCGGCGTCCGCCGCCCCCACCGTCGCCCTCACCTTCGACGCCGACATGACCGCCGACCAGGGGCCCCGCGCCGCGGCCGGTGAGCGGTTCGACAATCCGGCGCTCGTGGCGACGCTGCGCAGGCTGAAGGTTCCGGCGACCTTCTTCATGACGGGGCGGTGGGCCGAGGAGTACCCGGCGCAGGCCAAGGACATCGGCCGGGACCCGCTCTTCGAGGTCGCCAACCACTCGTACAGCCACTACGCCTTCACCGGCCGCTGCTACGGCCTGCCGACCGTGCCCGCGTCCCGCATGCGCGCCGACGTGGAGCGCGCCTTCGCCGCCTTCCGCAAGGCGGGCGTCGAGCACCAGGTGCCGTACTTCCGCTTCCCCGGCGGCTGTTACGACAAGCGGGCGCTGCGCGCGCTGGCTCCGGGCGGTGTCACGGCCGTGCAGTGGGACGTGGTGAGCGGCGACGCCTTCGCGACGGACGCCGACGCGGTGGCCCGGCAGGTGCTCGACGGGGTGCGGCCCGGCTCCGTCGTCGTCATGCACTGCACGCGCAGCGCGGCCCCCACGACCGAGCGCGCCCTGCGGACGATCGTCCCGAAGCTGCGCGAGCGCGGATTCCGGTTCGTCCGGGTGTCGGAGCAGATCCGAGCGGCAGGGGAAGGAAAGGCAGCTGAAGCAGGCAGGGCGACCGAGTCGGGAAAGGCGGCTGAGTCAGGAAAGGCAGCCGGTATGCGCGGATAGGCTGGGCCGCATGGACGACACCGCCGAGGGCTCGTTCGCCGAGTGCGTGCTGTGCCGCGAGCCCACCGAGTACCCGGAGACGCACAAGGGCGTGACGCTGTGCCCCGTGTGCGAGTGGCACGAGGCGCAGCGCACGGCCTGCTCGGGCTGAGCCACCGGGGGACGCCCACCCCGCCCAGTACTCACCCTGCCGAGTACTCACCCCCTGCGTGAAGCCATCCCGCAGGCCAGCCCCGCCGCTGCCACCGCGAGCACCGCCGCCCCCGCGACCGGCAGCAGCGGCACCGGCACCGCCCCGTCACGCGAACCCGTCACGAGTGCGGTCATGACCCCCTTCGCGGGGGAACCCGTGGTCACCAGGGCGAGCAGCGAGGCGAGCAGCATCACCGGGATCGCCCGACCCGGCGAGCGCATCAACGGCCGACTGGTGACGGCGCCGATGGCGGTGCCCGTCAGTGCGCTCACCAGCATCGCGAGCAGCCCCGCACCGCCCGCCGCGAGCCGGTTCACCGCCGTCCGGTGATCGGTGCTCGCCGGGTCGCTGATCACGGCCACGACGACGGTGGCGACGGCGCCGAGCAGGGCCGTCGCGAGGAACGCGGAGAGCAGACAGGCCAGCTGCGCCCGCCAGGGACCGGCGGCCGCGGCCGCACAACTGCGGGCCGCGGGCGGCTCGTTGGTGGCGCAGATCCGTACGAGCCAGGCGGCGACGGGCAGCAGCGCGGCGGCCGCGTACGCGAGGGAGTCGAGGATCGGCTGCCCGCTCTGTACGCCGACGGCGAGGAACGCGGCGTACAGGATGACGGGGGCGAGCCAGCGCTGGGAGCGCAGGAGGAGCGCGGACTGGTAGTGGAGCAGGGCGTTCATCGGTCGCGCACCTCGCTCCTGCTCGTCGTCGGCGAGGCAGCCCCCGGGACACGCCCCGAGTCGGCCCCCGAGACGGCCTCCGTGCCGACCTCCGACACCGATCCCGGAGCCGATACCGACACCGACACCACGTGCCACGGCGGACGCGCCGTCAGCAGCGCCCGCAGCGCGACATCCGAGTGCGTCGCCGCCACCGTCAGCCGCAGCGCCCCCTCAGGCGAGTGCCCGATGACGGCACCCGGCACGGAGGGCGGCCCGGCGCCCGGAGGCCCCTGCGCCTCGATCACGACCGTAGGACCTTCCGAAGCGGCGCCGTCCGGTGAAGCGCCCCCCGGTGAAGTACCTTCCGGCGTACGGAGGTTCACCGCCGAGCCGACCACCGCGTACGTCGCGTCGACCGTCCCCGCGAGCCGCCGCGGGTCGTGGTCCACGAAGACCACGGCGCCGCCGTCCGCGACCCGTTCGGCCACGGCCCGGTCGAGTTCGTCGCGGGCCGCCGCGTCCAGGCCCGTCCACGCCTCGTCGAGGACGAGAAGCTCGGGTCCCGCGAGGAGCGCCTGGGCCACGGCGACCTTCTGGCTGCTGCCCTTGGACAGTTCCGACAGGGGCGTACGCGCGTAACTCCCGGCCCCGAAGCGCTCGAGCCACTCCTCCGCCGCCCGCGCGGCCCCACCCTTCGCCAGGCCGTGGATGCGACCCAGGTGCGTGAGATACCCGGCGGCCGTGAACGGCATTGCCGCCGGGAAGCGTTCGGGGACGTACGCCGTTCGCGGCCGTCCCACGACATGACCCTCGGTCGGGGCGTCGATCCCGGCGAGCAGCCTCAGCAGGGTCGACTTGCCGGTGCCGTTCGCGCCCTCGACCCGCACCAGCGTGCCCGCGCGTACGCCGAGGCCGACACCGCGCAGGATCCACGGCCCGCCCATGGCGTAGCGCCGCCCCACCCCGTCGAGCCGCAGCGCGGCCCCCGCAAGATCACTGCCCATGCGGCCATCCTCGCGCAGGGGTCCGGTAGTGGGGCAAGGGGCAAAGCCCCTGACGGGCCCGATCTTCCGCCTGGCAGACTGGACGCGTGAGCAGCGACCAGTCCGCCGGGAACCCCCAGCCGCAGGACATCCAAGACCCCCAGGACAGCCCCTTCCGCGTGGAGCAGACGACACGCGACGAGGCACCGCAGTTCGTGCTGCCGCTGGTGGCGCGCATCGAGCGCGCCGAGCCCCCGCACCGTACGGACGCCTTGGAGACCGCGGCCCGCGCGGTGCTCGTCATGCTCGACGACGAGCGGTCCCTGGGCGATGGCGAGTGGGCGCAGGCCATGCGGGACTGGCAGGACGCCCGGATCCGCAAGGTGGTGCGGCGGGCCCGCGGCGCCGAGTGGCGGCGGGCCGAGGCGCTCCCCGGCATCACCGTCACGGGCAAGTCGGCGGAGGTCCGCGTCTTCCCGCCGGTGCCGCTGGACGGCTGGCCCAAGGACCTGGCGCGGCTCCAGGTCTCCGGCACGGACCTGGACGACCCGGAGGCGGTGCCGCCGCCGGACGCGACCGCCCCGGTCCTGTGGATGAACCCCGATGTCGACATGTCGGCCGGCAAGGCCATGGCGCAGGCGGGGCACGGCGCCCAACTGGCCTGGTGGGAGCTGTCGGACGAGGACCGCGCGGCCTGGCGGGACGCCGGTTTCGCACTCTCCGTCCGCACCCCGGACGCCGCGCTCTGGCGCGAACTCGTGGCCAGCGGCCTGCCGGTGGTGCGGGACGCCGGCTTCACGGAGATCGCGCCCGGTTCCTGCACGGTGGTCGCCGACCACCCGGCCTTGCGCTGAGCCTGCCGCGACCCGCCCATCCCCTCTCCTCTCCTCTCCTCTCCTCCCCCCTCCTCCTCTCTCTTCCCCTCCCCTCCCCGCGCTCAGGTGCTGATGGTCGCCACGGGTTCGAGGCCGTACGTACGGGCGTAGCCGTTCTCGGCGCCGACGAGGAGGTCGACGACCTCGAAGTAGCGGTCCCAGAACGGGGTTTCGCGCAGGGCGTCGATGAGGAGCTGGTAGGCCTCGTGGTCGTCGGCCTCCCAGACCCAGACGTCGGTGACGCGCGTGGAGTAGAACTCCGTGTCGTAGAAGCGTGACCGGACGCCGGTGGTCTTGGCCTTGATCGCGGGGATCACCTGGGTGGTGAAGGCGTTCACCCGCTCCTGCGGGGTCATGGCGAGCCACTCGGGCCTGGTCTTGATGAGCATGAACGCGGTGACCGGCGGTGCGGTTTCCTCAGTGGTCATGACGGGTGCCTCCGTAGTGGCGGTATGAGCGGGTCGTTTCAGGAGATGTCGCAGGGTTCAAGAGATGTCTCAGGAGATGACGGCGGGCCTGAGGGTCTTGGCGCACCACTCCTCAAAGGTGGTGGCGGGGGATGCCGCTCCCGGGACGCGAGCTACGCCCGCGTCGAGGCCCTCGTTCTTGGCCCGCTTCATGTCGACGATGCCCTGCACGAACGCCTCGTTGAGGCCGTAGCCGACGAGGGTGGCTCGCAGCTCGTCGAGCGGCTGCCGTTCGTAGCGGACGGGTCGGCCGAGCTGCTCGGTCATGATGCGGGCCAGCTCGTCGGGGGACAGGTCCTGCGGCCCGAGCACCGGGACGCTGTCGCTGCCGGTCCACGAGCGGTCGAGGAGCAGGCCCGCGGCGACGGCCGCGATGTCGGCGACGGAGACGAGCGGAGCCCTGCGGTCGGCGTCGACGGCATCGGTGAAGACGCCCTTCTCACGGATTGACTCGGCCTCCTCCAGGAGGTTCTCGAAGAAGGACGGGTTGGCCAGGGCCCGGTACGCCACGCCGGTGCCTGCGATGAGGTCGTCCAGGGCGAGCGAAGCGGTGACGAGTCCCGCGCGGTCGGCGACCGGCGTGCCGCGGCCCAGCGCCGAGACACCGACGACGTGGCCGACGCCGTGCGCGACGAGAGCCTTCACGGCGGGTCCCGAGAAGCCGGAGTAGGCGTCCTCGGGGGTCAGGGATGCGTCCGGCGGGACGAGCCAGAACACGGCGTCCGCGCCGTCGAAGGCCCGGTCGACGACCTCGGCGTCGCCGTGCGAGCCGGTGATCACCTCGGCGCGTTCGCGCACCGCGTCGGGGAGCCGTGCGGGATCGCGCACGATCACGCGCAGTTCCTCGTCGCGGGCGGGGGCGGACTCCAGGAGCAGCGGCAGCAGGTGGCGGCCGATGTTCCCGGTGGGAGCAGTGATGACGATCATGAAAACCTCGTGGGTCGTGCCGGATCGGTACGTCCCTCATCCTGCGGAGGCCCGGGATATTGCCACAATGGGAACTTCAGCACGGAATCATTGCCTGAAATGGAATTATCCCCATGACCTGCAGTCCAGAGCCCGTTGTCGACGCCAATCTCGCCGTCGCGCTGGACGCCCTGCTCACCGAGCAGAGCGTCACCCGCGCCGCCGCGCGCCTGCGCACGTCCCCCGCCGCCATGAGCCGCACGCTCGCCCGCCTCCGGCGGGTCCTCCAGGACCCGCTCCTGGTCCGGGCCGGTCAGACGATGGTCCCCACCCCGCGCGCCGAGGCCCTGCGCGACGAGGTCGCCGCGGTGGTGCACCGCCTCGGGGCGCTGCTCGCTCCCGGCACCGGCGTCGACCCCGCCGACCTGCGGCGGACGTTCACCCTCCAGGCGGCCGACCTGGTCGGCGCGGCGCTGGCGCCCGGACTGCTCCAGCTGGCCGGGCAGGAGGCGCCGGGGGTCTCCCTGCGGGTCCGGGCCGAGGAGCTGGAGGCCGGTCCCGCCCTGCGCGAGGGCCGGATCGACCTGGAGGTCGGATCCATCGACCACATCGACCCCGAGACCCGGGTCGAGGAACTGGTCACCCTCCGGATGGCGGCGGCCGTCCGGCCCGGCCACCCCCTCACCGACGGGCCCCTGACCCCGGATCGGCTCGCCGCGGCCGAGCACGTCGTGGTGAGCCGCCGCGGTCGGTTCACCGGCCCCCTGGACGCCGCACTGGCCGAGCAGAACCTGCGGCGGCGGGTCGCCGTCGTCCTGCCCAGCCACCTGGCCGCGATGACCCTCGCCGCCCGCAGCGATGCCGTCTGCCTCGTCCCCGCCGCGCTCCCCGGCGCCGCCCCCTCTCCCCTGACCGACCCCGCCACCGCCCTCGGCCTGCGCGTCCTCGACATCCCCGTGCCCCTGCCGCCCCTGACCATCGGCATGGCATGGCACCCGCGCCACGCGGCCGACGCGGGGCACCACTGGCTCCGCGACGCCGTCCGCCGGACACTGCGCGCACCCGGAGGCCCGGCTTCCTGACCACGTCTGCCGCCTGACCACCGCTGCCGCCGTGGCCACCTCTGCCGCCCGACCACCGCTGCCGCCGTGACCACCTCTGCTCGACGCCCCCGAGCACCGCATATTCTGTGGTCGCATGGGGTCGCGCCCGGTTCCCGCACCGTGGCCGCCGACCACCCCGCCCCCGCGCCGAGGAGACCGAGATGGGCACCAGAGCCGACGGCACGGTCGACACCAAGCTCGACGGCCGCGTCGAGCGCGGCAACCAGACCCGGCGTCTGGTCCTGCGCCGCACGGTCGACATCGCCTCGGTCGAGGGCCTTGACGCGCTGTCGGTCGGCCGGATCGCCACCGAGCTGAAGCTCAGCAAGAGCGGGGTCTTCGCGCTCTTCGGCTCCAAGGAGGAGCTGCAGCTCGCGACCGTCCGCGCGGCGGGGCGCATCTTCCTGGACAACGTCGTGGAACCGGCCCACCAGTCCCCGCCCGGCCTCGGCCGCGTGTGGCAGCTGTGCGCGCGCTGGCTCGACTACTCGGAGCAGCGGATCTTCCCCGGCGGCTGCTTCTTCTACGGGGTGATCGCCGAGTTCGACGCCCGCGAGGGGGCCGTGCACGACGCGCTGGTGCGCGCCAACCACGACTGGACCGGCCAGGTGGAGCGCTGCCTCACCGAGGCCCGCGACACCGGCGAACTGCGCCCGGACACCGATGTCCCGCAGCTCGCCTTCGAGTTCATCGCCCTCATGGAGACGGCGAACGCGCACTCGGTCCTGCACGACGCACCGGACGCCTACCGCAGGGCGGGCATCGCCATCACGTCCCGGCTGCGCGCGGCGGCGACGGACCCGTCCCTGGTGCCTCAACTCCCCTGACCGTCCGGCCTGGTCCCCGGCCTGATCCCCGGCCTGACGTCCGGCCTGCCCCCGCCTGACCCCGCCTGACCCCCGGCCTCGACCGTCCGTCCGGTTCGGCGGTGGCACCGACTTCGGCAAACAAGTAGCACGACCGTTCGTTTAGATTTACGCTCGTCGCATGCTTCCATCGATTCTGCGTGCGCCATGGCAACCGGGCCCCGATGCGCACACGCCGGGCCCGGTCCTGGTGAGCGTCACGGAGTTCACCGCCGGGAGCCACGGCCGGACCGTCCCGATCGCCCTGTCGGGGCTGCGGCTGCGCCGGAGCTGGCCGACGACGCCCGGCGCGGTCGGCATGTGGCTCTGGCTCGACCCGTGGCGCAAGCGCTCGGGTTCCGTCTCGGTCTGGACCGACGAGCGATCGCTGTACGCGTTCGTCGGGCGCCCCGACCACCTGCGGATCGTCCGCGCGTACCGGGACCGGGGCACCGCACGCGCCACCACCTGGACGGCGGACCGGCTCGACCCGGATGCCTCCTGGACCGCCGCGCACGCCCTGATCTCTGACCCGACTCCCTGGCCGGACAAGGCCATTCACATCTCGGAAGGACCGTGAGGACCCCATGACCGACCTCATCGCGCTCGACCGCACCGCCGTCCAGGAATCGCTCCGCGTCCTGCGCGCCGCTCGCGCCGCCGACTGGGAACGGCCGTCGCCCTGCGCCGGCTGGACGCTGCGCGACCTCGTGGCGCACATGACCGCGCAGCACCACGGATTCGCGGCGGCGGCACGCGGCTCGGGCGCCGACCGTACGTACTGGATCGAGCAGGACCTCGGCCGCGACCCGTTCAGGATCTACGACGAGTCGGTGCGCCATGTCCTTGCCGCGTTCGCCGAAGAGGGCGTCGTGGAAAGGGGGTTCACCCTTCCCGAGATCGGCGGGACGTTCACGGGAAGGATCGCCATCGGCTTCCACTTCCTGGACTACGTGGTGCACTCCTGGGACGTGGCGACGACCCTGGGCATCGCCATCGACCTCCCCCTGCCGGTCGTCGATGCCGCACTCGACATCGCACGCCGGGTGCCGAAGGACCCCGAACGCCGTGGCCCCGGCGCCGCGTTCGCACCGGTCCTGCCCACGCCGCAGGACGCGTCCCCACTGGAGGAGATGCTGGCTCTCCTGGGACGGGAGCCCGCATCCTCACACCGGTGAGGCGAAGCGTTGAACATCACGCACGCCTCTTCCGTATCTCCCGGTACCAGGAAGTAGCTTGCCTCCACGGCAGGTTCACGGGCAGGGAGGCACGGCACATTGCGGCGCATCAACGGCACGGCTCTGATCATCGCGGCACTCGTGGTCACACTGGGCGCACTCGCGTTCCCCATGTGGTCCTACGCCGACCGTTCGGGCACGGGGCCCGCCAATCTGGCCGCCGGGTCAGTGGCCACACAGTGGGGTCCGCTCTCGGCGGCCGACCGCGACCTGCTGGTGAAGGTGCGGCTCGCAGGACTGTGGGAGCTGCCCGCGGGCCAGCAGGCCGTCGAACGCGCGCCGACCGAGGCGATCAAGGAGGCGGGTGACCACTTGATCGTCGGCCACACGGACCTCGACAAGCGGGCCCGTTCGGTCGCGGCGCAGCTCGGCGTCGAGCTCCCGAACCAGCCCACCGCCCAACAGCAGGGCTGGCTGCAGGAGTTGACCGAGGCGAGCGGCGAGACGTATCAGCGGAAGTTCGTGAATCTGCTGCGCGTCGCGCACGGCAAGGTGTTCAGCGTGATCGCGCAGGTGCGGGACAGCACCCGCAACACGCTGATACGGCAGCTCGCCAGCGACTCCAACCAGACGGTCCTCGACCACATCACGATGCTGGAGGCGACCGGACTCGTCGACTTCGACGACATCGCGAACGGCGGCGCCGCCACCGCCACGACCAGCCCCACCGGGCCTCCGCCGCCCTCCGGCGTCGCTCCCCCTGAGCCGCCTCCCGCCGGGCCGACGGGCGATGTGTCCACGACGTCACGGCCTTCGCCGGCCCCGCCCGGAGAGGTCAACACGGACCGGCCGGAACCTCAAATGTAGCTCTGAACGTCCCTCCTCAGGGGTTCGTCGGCGTGTGCGGGGGCCATGACCACTGCACACGTTCACAAGACACGGGCACGACGCGGGGTCTTGGCGGAGGAGGGGGAACATGAAACATCTGGGGACCGGAATCGGGTGGCGTCCGGAGATCGCGGACGCCGTGGAGAAGATGCCCGGCATCGACTGGGTCGAGGCCGTCGCGGAGAACCTGTGCCCGGGACACATCCCCGACTCCCTCCTACGGCTGCGCGAGCGCGGTGTCACGGTGGTGCCGCACGGCGTCTCGCTCGGCCTCGGCGGCGCCGACCACCCCGACGAGACCCGTCTGAGCGCGCTCGCCGAGCGCGCTCAGGCCCTCGGCTCTCCGCTCGTCACGGAGCACATCGCGTTCGTACGTGCCGGGGGCCCGCTGACCGCTTCGCAGCCGCTGGAGGCGGGCCATCTGCTCCCGGTGCCGCGCACCCGCGACGCCCTCGACGTGCTGTGCGAGAACGTACGCATCGCGCAGGACGCTCTGCCGGTGCCGCTCGCGGTGGAGAACATCGCGGCGCTGATCTCCTGGCCCGGCGAGGAGATGACGGAGGGGCAGTTCCTGTACGAGCTCGTCGAGCGCACGGGCGTACGCCTCCTCATCGACGTCGCCAACCTCCACACGAACCACGTCAACCGCGGCGAGGACCCGGCCAAGGCCCTGGACGAGCTGCCCGTCGAGGCCATCGCGTACGTCCATGTGGCGGGCGGCTTCGAGCGGGACGGCGTCTGGCACGACAGCCACGCCCACCCGGTCCCCGAGCCGGTCCTCGCGATCCTGGCGGACCTGGCGTCACGCGTGAGCCCGCCGGGCGTCCTCCTTGAGCGGGACGAGAACTTCCCGGCGCCGCGGGAGCTCGAACGGGAGCTGGACGCGATACGGGAGACCGTGCGGACCCGGGCGCCGGCCTCCGGTGAGTGCGCGACCGGCACGGCACCGGCCGCGCGTCCCGCGGACGTCCCTGCCCCCACCCGCCAGCGTCTGGCCCTCGCCCAGACCGCGCTCCTCTCCGCGCTCGTCGCGGGGACGCCCGCGCCCGAAGGGTTCGACCGGGCCCGGCTGACCGTGCAGAGCCGGGCGTTGACCGGCAAGCGGGCGGATGTCGTGGCGAAGGTGGCGCCCGAGCTGCCGGAGATTCTCGGCAAGGCCTATCGCGCCGAGTTCTCCGCCTATGCCCAGGGGCGGCCGATGGCCGGCGGATACCGGCGTGACGCGCTGGACTTCGCCGAGCGGCTGCTGCTCGCCGGGCAGCCCGAGAACGCACAGGCGCGCGGCAGGCTGACCCAGTGGTGGCTGGAGCGTTCCGGGCCCGCGCCGCTGGACGCGCGGCCGGTCACGCGGTGGCTGCGGGCGGCGCGCTTCGCGCTACGGCGGGGTTGAGGGGGCGGCCATGGGGATCGTGTCCATCGGCTTCGCCCTGCTGACCCTCCTCTCGTCGGCGGGTCTCCTCGTCGGCGTCTCCCGCATCCGGCAGGCCCCGCCCGCACAGCCCGACGCACAGCGCGGGGCCGTGTTCGACCCCCTGGAGGCCGCCTTCCTCGCCGGTGGCCCCGGCCGGGTGGCCGACGCCGCGATCGCGGCCCTGCACGAGGACGGGCGCCTGGTGGTCGCCTACCCCGGCATCGTCGAGATCCGGTCGGCCGAGGTCCGCAACCCGATGGAGGGCGCGGTGCTCCAGGCCCACGCCGCCGCGCCGAGCGGCGCCCTGCACTGGCTGCGCGTCGGCGTGATGCGCAGCCCGGCCGTCCAGGCACTCGGCGACACGCTGGCCCGGCGCGGTCTGATGGTGCGGCCCGAGGCCCTTGAGCGCCTGCGGCGCCGGAAGATCCGGCACAACGCCGTGAGCATCGCCGGGTTCTTCCTCGTCATCGGCGTCATCGCCGTCGAGGACGGCGACGGCCCGGGGTGGGACCCCGTGAGCGTGCCGACCATCGCCCTGATCGTGGCCTGGTCGACCGGCGCCCTGACCGGCGGGCTCTGCAGCCGCGCCACCCGCAGCCGAGTGACCGCCACGGGCAGGACCGCCCTCGCGGAGTACCGCGCCGCCGGCGCGCACGTGTTCGGCGCGGCGCACCGCGTGGCGGTGGAGGGCCTGGTCGGCGTGCTCGACCCCGAGCTGCGCGACCAGCTCGCGGCAGCGCACCGCATCCGGCCGGGGCGTACGACGGGGACGGCCGCACCCTTCGCGAGCTCCGGCGCGGGCACGCCCGTGTGGTGCGGGAGCGGCGGCGGAGGCGGTTCGGCGTGCGGCGGCTCCAGCTGCGGGAGTTCCGGCTGCGGGGGCGGTGGCTCCACTTCCTGCGGCGGAGGCGGAGGGGGAGGCGGCTGCGGGGGCGGCGGAGGCGGAGGCGGAAGCTCCTGACGCTCCGCCGCGCGAGCAGCGCCCCGCCGCGCGAACAGCGCCCCGCCGCGCGAACAGCACTCCGCCTCACGTACAGCGCCCCGCCGTGCGAACAGCGCCCGCCCGCCTCCAGTGCCCCTTACCGGTACGGCAGTTGACGTAATGCGGGCGGTAACCCGCGGACGCCTCCCCGCCGCGCACTAACGTGCGGCGGTGCAACAGGAGGCGTCATGCGATCCATCAACGGCACCGGCCTCATCGTCGCGGGGCTCGTCGCGACACTGGCCGCGCTGCTCTTCCCTCTCTGGTCGTACGAGGACAGGTCGGGCACCGCCCTGGACAGACTCGACGCGGAGACCGTGTCGACGGAGTACGGCCCGCTCTCCGCGCTCGACCGCGACTTCATCACCAAGGTGCGGCTCGCGGGCCTCTGGGAGCTCCCGGCCGGACAGCAGGCCGAGGCGCGCGGCACCACCAAGGCCGTCCAGACCGCGGGCGAGCATCTCGTCGAGGGCCATACGTTCCTGGACGCGCGAGTACGTGAAGTGGCGACGCAGCTCAATCTGGAGCTGCCCAATCAGCCGACCTCGCAGCAGCGGGACTGGCTCGACGAGATGAGCGACGCGCACGGCGACGCGTACGACGAGAAGTTCGCCAACATCCTGCGCGTCGCCCACGGCAAGGTCTTCTCCGTGGTCGCCGAGGTCCGCGCGACCACCCGCAACTCGCTGGTGCGCGCGCTCGCCGACGACGCGAACACGACGGTCCTCGACCACATCACGGTCCTCGAAGGCACGGGCCTCGTCGACTTCGACGACCTGGCGCGCGACGCGGCGTCGGCGGCCCCCGACCCGGTGACCCGCTCCCCCGCACCGCCGGGCCCGGCCGCGTCCCCGGATCCGGCGACCCCGGTCTCCCCCTCCCCCACGTTCTCGCTGCCCCCGCCGGCGTCCCGCCCCAAGCCGACGGAGTCGGCGAAGCCCAGGGAGGAGAAGGAGGAAAAGGACGAGGGCAAGGACAAGGACGAGGAGAAGGACGCGGACAAGGACGCGGACAAGGACGCGGACAAGGACAAGCCCCGCAGCAAAGCGGAACGTTACCTACCCGCGATCCCCCGTCCGCATGCTGAATAACCCATGGCGCCGCCCCCGCTCCCTCGCATACAACACCGGCATGTTCTGGCTTCCCCTCCTTCTCGTGGCCTGGGTCGCGACGGGCCTTTCCTGCGCGCGGCTGTGCCTCACGGCGTACCGCACCGCACCGCACGGCGCGGCCCCAGGGCACCGCCATGAACTGACGCTCTACGAAGCCGCGTTCCTCTCCGGCGGCCCCGCGCGCGTCACCGACCTCACCCTGGTGTCGATGGCCCGCACCCGGCGGCTGCTGCTCGCGCACACCGGCTGGGCGACCGTCGTCGATCCGGTGGGCGGCGACGACATGGAGCGCTCCGTGCTCGGCGCGATAGGCCCTGACGGACAGTCGCCGATAGCGCCGGTGCGCCGGGCTGCGGCGGGCACCGACGCGATGCGCGCCCTCGCGGACCGCCTCGTCGCCGCGGGCCTGGCCCTGCCGGACGGCGTCTGGTCGGGCGTCGCGGGAGCGGTCCGGCAGGTGCGGGCCGCCGCGGTGGCGGTGGTCGCGCTGGGGGCCGTCGCCCTGCTGATGCCCGTCCAGGAGCCGCCGGGAGAGGTGCCCGTGGCGCTCTGGTTCGCGCTGCCCCTGGTCCTGAACGTGAGCTGCCTCGCCGTCGCCCGCTTCGAGATCCACCCCTACCCCCGCTGGGCGTCGCCCGCGGGCCAGCTCCTCCTGAGCGCGCTCCCGGCGCGCGGCGGCTCCGACCTCACCGCCGTGGCCGTACGCGGCACGCGCGCGCTCGCCGACCCGGAGCTGCGGGCGGCTTTCGCGCATCGGGGTGAGGCGCACCGGGGTGGGGCGCATCGGGGTGGGGCGCATCGGGGTCATTGAGACCGACACGCCCGACACCGGCAGGGCGGTGCTTTACTTCGCCATTTACCGAACGAATCATCCCTTTTATTCGAGCAATGCACGGCCGAATGAAGGATGAACAGCGATGAGAGCAGCAGCCGCCCTCTACGGAACCGCCGGATCCCTGGTCCTGACCGCACTCGTCGCCGCCCCCACGGGAAGCGCGTCCGCGGCCGACACCTCCCCCTACCCGGAGGCGCACGGCACGCTCGTCGCCGCCCAGCGCGCCACGGCGGCCGGTGTCCGCTTCGGCGCCTGCCCCGCCGCGGAGAACCTGCCTCCCTCGATCAAGTGCGGCACCGTATCGGTGCCGCTCGACTACGCACGTCCGGACGGCAAGCAGATCAAGCTGACCGTCAGCCGCACCAAGGCCACGCAGAAGGCAGAACCGCGGCGGGGCAAGGCCGTCAAGCGGCAGGGCGCCCTCGTGTTCAACCCGGGCGGTCCCGGCGGGTCCGGCATGTACTTCCCGATGGTCGGCATGCTCCCCGAGTGGAAGCGCATCGCGGCGGCGTACGACCTCGTGGGCTACGCCCCGCGCGGTGTCGGCCGCTCGGCCCCGATCTCCTGCCAGGACCCCAAGAAGTTCGCCAAGGCGCCCACGCAGTCGCCGACCCACCCCGACGCCGCGTACAAGCTGAAGCGCATCAAGCAGGCGAAGGCGTACGCGGAGGGCTGCGTCGAGCGCTCCGGGAAGGCCGTGCAGCACTACTCGACCTTGAACAACGCCCGTGACCTGGATGTGCTGCGGGCGGCGCTCGGCGAGAAGAAGCTGACCTTCATGGGCGCTTCGTACGGCACCTACTTCGGCGCCGTGTACGCCTCGCTCTTCCCCTCCCACGTGCGCCGCATGGTGTTCGACTCGGCGGTCAACCCCGACCCCGCGCAGATCTGGTACCGCAACAACCTCGACCAGTCCGCGGCCTTCGAGCACCGCTGGGGCGACTTCCGCACGTGGGTGGCCAAGCACGACAAGACGTACCACCTGGGCAGGACACCCGAAGCGGTCCTGCGCAGCTACGAGAAGGTGCGCGACAAGCTGGCGGCCAAGCCCGCGGGCGGCAAGGTCGGCCCCGGCCAGCTGCAGTCGGCGTACCTCCAGGCCGGGTACTACGACGACTACTGGCCGACGCGTGCCTCGGCGCTCTCCGCGTACCTGAAGGGCAACCCGAAGCCGCTGATCGAGCAGGCGGCGCCCGAGCCGAAGGCGGCCAAGGAGCAGGAGAACGGCAACGCGGTCTACACGGCGGTGGAGTGCAACGATGCGCCCTGGCCGACCGACTTCGGCACCTGGAACCGCGACAACTCGCTCCTCGCGCGCACCGCTCCCTTCGAGACCTGGGACAACGCCTGGATGAACCTGCCGTGCGCCTACTGGCCCGCGCCCCGGCAGCGTCCCTTCGACGTCGGCACCGGCAAGGGCGAGCTGCCCCCGACGCTGATCCTGGCCGCCGAGCGGGACGCGGCGACCCCGTACACGGGCGCCAAGGAACTGCACCGGAGGCTGGGCGACTCGGTCCTGGTGACCGAGCGGGACGCGGGCACGCACGGCATCGGCGGCGGCCCCAACAAGTGCGTCAACGGACACATGGAGGCCTACCTCCTGGAGGGCAGGCTCCCCGTGCGGCGCGCGGCGTGTGCACCGCACAAGGAGCCCGAGCCGCTGTCCGGCGAGCGGGCGGCGGCTCTTCCCGAGGAGCACTAGCTACAGGGCGGACAGCCGCTCCAGCGGGAACGGCGGCTGGGCCAGCGGGCGCACCGCGAGCCGGGTCAGCGGCAGGGCGTTGTCGTCGCCCGCCGTGCGGTTGGCGTGCAGGACGCCGCAGTGGGTGCAGCGATGGACCAGGACCCACTCGCCGTCTCCGCGTACGGAGATGGCGAGGGGTTCCATCCGGGCTCCGCACTCCGCGGCCCGGTCGCCCGGGGTGTCGTCCAGGTGACGGCTCCACAGGCAGTTGGGACAGTGGTTGCGGTGGTCGGTGCCCGGGGCGGTCATCGAGACGTCGAGACCGCACTGGAGGCAGCGGAAGGACTGGGCGCGCGCTTCAGTGCGGGCCCGCCGAGAGGTGTTGCGGGACATGGTGAGGATGACTCCTGAGCGTTGCGGAAGGGGATGACTCCGAGCAGTTCCGCAGGGCCCTGGGCATACATTCACCGTCTCTCTGTCCTTGGCTTCGACCTCTCGATGAAACCCGCACCGGACAGGCACGGCAAGCGATTTATCTAGGCGAGGCCCGCCACGAGGTCGGCCACGGACTTGCGGCGGCCGGTGTAGAACGGCACCTCTTCGCGGACGTGCATGCGGGCCTCGGAGGCGCGCAGGTGCCGCATGAGGTCGACGATGCGGTAGAGCTCGTCCGCCTCGAAGGCAAGGAGCCACTCGTAGTCGCCGAGCGAGAACGAGGCGACCGTGTTGGCGCGCACGTCGGGGTAGCCGCGGGCCATCATGCCGTGGTCCTTGAGCATGCGGCGACGGTCCTCGTCGGGCAGCAGGTACCAGTCGTAGGAGCGCACGAAGGGGTAGACGCTGACGTAGTTGCGCGGCGTCTCGTCGGCCAGGAAGGCCGGGATGTGCGACTTGTTGAACTCGGCGGGGCGGTGCAGCGCCATGTTCGACCAGACCGGCTCAAGGGCGCGGCCCAGCTTGGTGCGGCGGAAGAGGTTGTAGGCCTCCTGCAGCTCGTCGGCGGTCTCGGCGTGCCACCAGATCATGACGTCGGCGTCGGCGCGCAGCCCCGACACGTCGTACGTGCCGCGGACGGTGATGTCCTTGGCGGCGAGCTGGTCGAACAGCTCCTGGACCTCGTCGGCGTAGCCTGCGCGGTCCTCGGGGAGCAGGTCGCGCAGCTTGAAGACGGACCACAGCGTGTAGCGGATGACCTCGTTGAGGTCCTTGGCCTTCTTGCCCGCGTTCGGGCTCTTGGCGGGGGCGTCGTCACTCATGGCCCTATTCTCCTCCGCCGCCGTGCAGGCTCTGCACCGGGTTGGCGGTGAGCTCCTGCACACCGGCCAGGTCGCCGCCCAGCTGGTCGACGGCGGCGTAGGCGCTCGCGATGCACGCGGGGATGCCCACGCCGTCGTACGCCGCTCCGCACACGGCGAGGCCGGGCAGCTTGCTCACGTGGTCGCGGACGCGGGCCACGCGCGTGTGGTGGCCGACGGGGTACTGCGGCAGGCCGTCGTGCCAGCGGGTGACGCGGGTGGCGACGGGCTCGGCGTCGAGGCCGGTGGCCGCGCGCAGGTCGCGCCGGGAGAGGGCGACGAGGTCGGCGTCGTCGCGCTCCAGGATCGCGCTTTCGCCGTAGCGCCCCACCGAAGTGCGCAGGACCAGCAGGTCAGGGTTCTCCTCGGCGATCCAGCCCCACTTGCGCGAGGCGAAGGTGGAGGCCTTGATGGTGTGCCCGTCGACGGGCGGCACGAGAAAACCGCTGCCTTCGGGGAGGTCGGTCTCGCCGCGGCGGTAGGCGAGGGTCATCAGGGCCATGGAGGCGTACTCGACGCCTGCGAGCTCGGCCGCTGCGGCGGGTGCCTCGACGCCGAGCAGAGCGGCTGCGGCGTACGCGGGCACGGCGACGACCACGGCTTCGGCGTCGATGGTCTGCTCCGCGGTGCTCACCTGCCAGCCCTCCGGGGTGCGCCGCAGTTCGGTGACCGGTGTCCCGGTGCGGATCTCACCGCCCCGCGCCCGCACCGACTCCGCGACGGCGAGCGGCAGTTGGCCGACACCGCCCTCGATGCCCATGAAGACGGGCCCGGTCTGCTGGTTCTGCGCGGCGCGGGCCTGGATGGCGCGGACGCCCTCGGTGAGCGAGTCGTAAGCGCGGGCGGCCTCGAAGAGCTGCGGGACCGCCGAGCGCATCGAGATGCGGTAGGCGTCCCCCGCGTACACCCCGCCCAGGAGCGGCTCCACGAGGCGGTCGACGACCTCGCGGCCCAGGCGCGCCGCTACGTACTCACCGACCGCGACATCGTCCCCGACCTCGGTGCGCGGCAGTTCACGGTCCTGCTCGATGCGGCGGAGCCCCTCGTCGGAGAGCACTCCGGAGAGGGCCGACGCGTCGCCGGGTACGCCCATGACGTGCCCCTTGGGCATCGGCCGCAGGGCCCCGCGGGTCCAGATCGCGGCGGTCGCCGTGGCGGGCGGCTGCAGCCGCCCGGCGAGGCCCACCTCGCGGGCGAGGGCGACGGCCTCCGGGCGGCGGGCCAGCATCGACTCGGCGCCGAGGTCGACGCGTACACCTTCGATCGCGCCGGGGAGCAGCTTGCCGCCGAGCCGGTCGGAGGCCTCCAGGACGGTCACGCGGGCTCCGGTGTCGAGCAATCGGTGGGCGGCGGCCAGTCCGGCGATCCCGCCACCGATGACGACTACATGACCCGTACGTGTGTCCGTTTCGCGCATGCCTCCACTCTACGAGGCGGCCACTTCGAGCCGGGCGAGTCCCGACCGTGACCCCATCGGGACCGGTCGGCAACCATCGTTTCGCCCCTCCCCGGCGTCAAAGGAGCATCAGTCAGTCGCCACGGCACTCGGGGGTACGTCGACATGCACGCGTCCAGCACGTCCAGGCACCGCACCGTCCAGGCACTCTCGGCCGTCCTGCTCGCGGTCGCCCTCGCGCTCACCGGGTGCAGCGCGGGCGGCGACAGCGCCGACAGCGGCGGCGACAGCGACAAGGCCGCGGCCGGCAGCAAGGAGGACAAGGGGATGGGCGGCGGCCGGGCCGATCAGTCCGGCGAGAAGAAGCCCCCCGAGCTCACGGGCACGCACATCATCCGCACCGCCACCCTGACCGTCCGCGTCAAGGACGTGCCGAAGGCCCTGGACGAGGCGCGCGCGGCGGCCACCGACGCGGGCGGTGTCGTCGGCGACGAGACCACGGACCGCGACGGACGGGGCCACGAGCGCTCCCGCATCGTGCTGCGCGTCCCGCAGGACCGGTACGACGAGGTCCTCACGTCCCTGGAGGGCACGGGCAAGCTGATCGAGCGCAAGGCCAAGGCGCAGGACGTCACCGAGCAGGTCGTCGACGTGGAGAGCCGCGTCAAGTCGCAGCGGGCGAGCGTGGCGCGGGTGCGGGAGCTGATGGACAAGGCGACGAAACTGAGCGATGTCGTCACCCTGGAAGGGGAGTTGAGCAGCCGTCAGTCCGAACTGGAGGCGCTGCTCGCGCAGCAGTCCTCGCTCAAGGACCGTACGAGCATGTCGACGATCACGCTCTCGCTCAGCGAGACGGCCGTGAAGAAGGCGGACGCGGACGACGACCCGACGTTCGTGGACGCGCTGTCCGGCGGCTGGAGCGCGTTCGTGACGATGCTGCGGTGGCTCGCGGTCGCCGTCGGCGCGATCCTGCCGTTCGCGGCGGTGGCGGTGCTGCTGTTCCTGCTGTGGCAGCGCCTGGTGCGGCCCCGGCTGCCGCGTCGCCCCTCGGTGGCGGCGGCACCGGCACGCGAGGGCGACGACGACTAGCGGTCCGTCAACTGCCGCCGCGTCGTAGCGTGTCCGTATGAGTAGCGCGAGAGAGCGACTGGTGGTCATCGGGGGTGACGCGGCGGGCATGTCCGCCGCGTCGCAGGCACGCAGGCTCAAGGGCCCGGACGAGCTGGAGATCGTCGCGTTCGAACGCGGCCACTTCACCTCGTACTCGGCGTGCGGCATCCCCTACTGGGTCGGTGGCGACGTCCCTTCGCGGGACGAGCTGATCGCGCGTACGCCCGAGGAGCACCGGGAGCGCGACATCGACCTCCGGATGCGTACGGAGGTCGAGGAGATCGACGTCGAGGGCGGCCGGGTCCGCACGCGGGACCTGGAGTCGGGGGCCGAGGACTGGACGTCGTACGACAAGCTCGTGATCGGCACCGGCGCCCGGCCGGTCCGCCCGTCGTTGCCCGGCATCGACGCCCCGGGCGTGCACGGCGTGCAGACCCTGGACGACGGCCAGGCGCTCCTGGACACGCTGGCCCGCACGCCGGGCCGCAGGGCGGTCGTCATCGGCGCGGGCTACATCGGCGTCGAGATGGCCGAGGCGCTGATCCAGCGCCGCTACGAGGTCACGGTGGTCAACCGCGGCACGGAGCCGATGTCGACGCTCGACCCGGACATGGGCCGCCTCGTCCATGACGCGATGTCCGGCATGGGCATCGAGATGGTCAACGGCGCCGAGGTCACCAAGATCCTCACCGGTGACGACGGCCGGGTCAGGGCGGTGGCCACCGAGGACGCGGAGTATCCGGCGGACGTGGTGGTGCTCGGCATCGGCGTGCGTCCCGAGACAGGCCTCGCGGAGGCCGCGGGACTGCCACTCGGCCACCACGGCGGGCTGCTCACGGATCTCGCGATGCGGGTGCGCGGGCACGAGAACATCTGGGCGGGCGGTGACTGCGTCGAGGTCCTCGACCTGGTCTCGGGCCGCGAGCGCCACATCGCGCTCGGCACCCACGCCAACAAGCACGGCCAGGTCATCGGCTCGAACGTGGGCGGGAGTTACGCGACCTTCCCCGGTGTCGTCGGCACGGCCGTCAGCAAGGTCTGCGACCTGGAGATCGCCCGCACGGGCCTGCGCGAGAAGGAGGCACGGGCGGCGGGACTGCAGTACGCGACGGTGACCATCGAGTCGACGAGCCGCGCCGGCTACTACCCCGGCGCGGCCCTGATGACCGTGAAGATGCTCGCCGAGCGCCTCACGGGACGGCTGCTCGGCGTGCAGATCGTCGGCCGCGAGGGCGCGGCCAAGCGCGTCGACATCGCGGCCGTGGCCCTGACGGCCCGGATGACGGTGGACCAGATGACCGCGCTCGACCTCGGCTACGCACCGCCGTTCTCACCGGTGTGGGACCCGGTTCTGGTGGCGGCGCGCAAGGCGGTCGCGGCGGTGCGGTCGGCGGGCTAGGTGCCCGAGGGCGCCTCCGAAAGCTTCGGCACTCCCTCCGAACGGAGCGCGCCCTGCCTCACCCGTCACATTCAGGCGAGATTTTCAGCCAACTACGAGCCGGTTGCGAACCGGCATGGTCAGCGCGCGGTCCGCGTGTGGACGTGCTCCACGAGACGCGTCAGCGCCTCGGGATCCGTGGACGGCAGGACACCGTGACCGAGGTTGAAGATGTGCCCTTCGAGCCCGGCAGCGGCGTCCAGGACCTCGTCCGTCTTGGCCTCGATCGCCTCCCGCGTGGAGAAGAGGACGGCCGGGTCGAGGTTCCCCTGCAGCGCCTTGCCGGGACCGACACGGCGGACCGCCTCGTCCATCGGGACACGCCAGTCGACGCCCATCACGTCGGCGCCCGCCTCGCCCATCAGACCGAGCAGTTCGCCCGTGCCGACACCGAAGTGGATGCGCGGCACTCCGTACGAGGCGACGGCGTCGAAGACCTTCTGCGACGCGGGCATCACGGAGCGCCGGTAGTCGGCGGGAGCCAGCGCGCCCACCCACGAGTCGAAGAGCTGCACGGCGCTGGCGCCCGCCTCGATCTGCACCTTGAGGAAGGCGCCGGTGATCTCCGCGAGCCGGTCGAGCAGATCCGCCCACAGCTGCGGGTCGCCGTACATGAGCGCCTTGGTGTGCTCGTGATTACGGCTCGGACCGCCCTCGACCAGGTAACTCGCGAGAGTGAAAGGCGCACCGGCGAATCCGATGAGCGGGGTCGACCCCAGCTCGGCCGTCAGCATGCCGATCGCCTGCGTCACGTAGCTCACGTCGTCCGGCGTCAGATCCCGCAGCTGGGCGAGGTCGGCGCGCGAGCGGATGGGGTTGGCGACGACCGGGCCGATGCCGGGCTTGATGTCGAGGTCGATGCCGATGGCCTTGAGGGGGACGACGATGTCGCTGAAGTAGATCGCGGCGTCGACCTTGTGGCGGCGCACGGGCTGCAGCGTGATCTCCGTGACCAGCTCGGGCATCATGCAGGACTCCAGCATGGCCGTGCCCTCGCGCACCTTGCGGTACTCGGGCAGTGAGCGCCCCGCCTGCCGCATGAACCAGACCGGCGTGTGCGGCACGGGCTCGCGCCTGCAGGCCTTCATGAAAGCGGAGTCGTACGTCGCTGCGTTCTGCTGGCCCGCGGGGCTGTTGTTGGCACTCACGCGGAAAGTCTCGCACGGGCCCGTGTGCCCCCTGTCGCGAGGGACACCCTGCCTTGACCGGGGCCCCTCTCACGGGTGTCTCTCCCTGCGCGAAGCCGCCGTTCCCCTTAATCTTCCCCGCATGGCTGCGGCTCAAGGACAACGGTCGGACGGCGCTGGCGAGATGGAAAGTACGGAGGGGAAGGTGGCGGAATCGACTCCGTTGCCCTTTCGGGCGGCGGTCGACGCGCTGCGCGGGGCACGGCTTCGGCCCGAGATCGAGATCGACCCGACGCGGGCTCCGCAGCGGCTGGCCCCTTATGCGTACGCGTTGGAAGCTGCGGTGGTCGACGGCGACGAGGACCTCGCGGACGGGCGCCTGGTCCTGCTGCACGATCCGGACGGGCACGACGCGTGGCAGGGCACCTTCCGCCTCGTCACGCTCGTCCGCGCCGAGCTCGAGGCGGAGATGGCGGCGGACCCGCTGCTTCCGGAGGTCTGCTGGTCCTGGCTGACGGGCGCCCTGCAGGCGCGCGGCCTGACCTGCGGGGAGCCGAGCGGCACCGTCACGCGCGCGGGTTCGCACTACTTCGGCGGGCTCTCCGAGCGGCCGCCCGCGTCACAGATCGAGATCCGGGCGTCGTGGACGCCGCGCGAGGGGCGCGGCGGGGTGCCGGACACGGCGGCGCATCTCGCGGCGTGGTGCGATCTGCTCTGCCAGGTGGCGGGGCTGCCGCCGGTGAACCAGGGGCACGGCGACGGAGCCGGATCCGGGTCCGTGGTGTCGCTCCCGCAGCGACGGGGGCCGCAGACGCCGTGACCGACGGGCGGGACCGGACAGGACCGGACGGGACCGGACGGGGCGTTGACGGAGCGTTGACGGGACCGAACGGTCATGCGGATGAGCGATTCTGAACGACTCCGATTCGGGTCGATCTTCGGATGATCGATCACATGTCCGAATGGTCCGAATTATTACTCACCAAATCGTGATCATTCTCTAAAGGCGGGCGGGTTTGGTGCCGAAGAGGTTGGTGACCTTGAAAGCACGGTTCGTCCCGGCTTCATCCCCGAGCCGGTTCAGTCCCGCACCCCAGGAGGCCTAGGTGTCCGTTCTCCTCGAGCAGCCCGCAAGCCTGGTCGCCTACCGCCCGAACAAGCCGACCGCCATGGTCGTCGTGGCCGACCCCCGCGTACGCTCCACCGTCACCCGCCACCTGTGGGCCCTCGGTGTACGCGACGTGATCGAGGCCTCGTCGATCGCGGAGGCTCGTCCCCGCATCGGCAACCCCCGTGACATCTGCGTCGCAGACGTCCACCTCCCCGACGGCTCCGGCCTGACGCTCCTCTCAGAAACCCGCGCGGCGGGCTGGCCGAACGGCCTCGCCCTCTCCGCGGCCGATGACATCGGCGCCGTACGCAACGCCCTCGCGGGCGGCGTCAAGGGCTACGTCGTCACCGGCACCCGCAACAATGTCGGTCTCCCCACCCGTCCCGGCGCCGCGCCCATCGGCTCGGCCGCCGCCCGAATGCACCGCCGCCCGCCCGGCGCCCCGAGCCACCCCGGTGGCTACCGCGAGCTGTCCGGACGTGAGGTGGAGGTTCTCCGCCTGGTCGCGGAGGGCCAGTCGAACAAGGCCATCGGCGTCTCGATGGGGCTCTCGGCACTGACCGTGAAGAGCCACCTCGCCCGGATCGCACGCAAGCTCGGCACGGGTGACCGGGCCGGGATGGTGGCGGTGGCTCTGCGCACCGGAATCATCCACTGACTCATTTACACCCCTCGTGCGCCCGTCGACGGAACGTTCCGTCGACGGGCGCTGTGCATACACAGATACCCTTGACAGGTGACCGACGCCCAAGAGACCGCAGCAGACAGTTCACTGCGAACCACCGGAGGCGGCCCTCCGGACGACGTCGAAACGGCGCCGATCCCTTTGGACGAGCCGCGTGATGGAATTCCTCCGGTGGTCGCCGACGAGACCGCCCTCGCAGAGGTGATCGCCGCTTTCGCGGCAGGCAGTGGCCCCGTGGCCGTGGACGCCGAACGTGCGTCCGGCTATCGGTACGGCCAGCGTGCCTACCTCGTGCAGCTGCGCCGTGAAGGTGCAGGCAGCACCTTGATCGACCCCGTGGCCTGCCCCGACCTGTCGGGGCTCGGCGAGGCGATCTCCGGCGCGGAGTGGGTGCTGCACGCCGCCACGCAGGACCTGCCCTGCCTCCGCGAAATAGGCATGATCCCCACCAGCATCTTCGACACGGAACTCGCCGGGCGCCTCGCCGGTTTCCCCCGGGTCGGCCTCGGCGCGATGGTCGAGGGCGTACTCGGCTTCGTCCTGGAGAAGGGCCACTCGGCGGTCGACTGGTCGACGCGGCCGCTGCCCGATCCGTGGCTGCGGTACGCGGCGCTCGACGTCGAGCTGCTCGTGGACCTGCGGGACGCCCTGGAGAAGGAGCTCGACCGGCAGGGCAAGCTGGAGTGGGCCCGCGAGGAGTTCGACGCGATCTCCTCCGCTCCGCCGGCTCCGCCGCGCAAGGACCCCTGGCGGCGCACGTCCGGCATGCACAAGGTGCGGCGCCGTCGTCAGATGGCGGTCGTACGTGAGCTGTGGACCGCCCGCGACAAGGTCGCCCAGCGGCGTGACGTGTCGCCGGGCAAGGTCCTCAGTGACGGCGCGATCGTGGAGGCGGCGCTGAGCCTGCCCCCCAACGTGCACGCGCTCGCCGGGCTCACCGGCTTCGGGCATCGCATGGGCCGCCGTCAGCTTGAGCAGTGGCAGGCCGCGGTGGATCGGGCCAAGGCCCTGCCCGACTCCGAGCTTCCGCAGCCGGGGGCGGCCGTGTCGGGGCCCCCGCCGCCCCGCTCCTGGGCGGACCGCGACCCGGCCGCCGCGGCGCGCCTCTCCGCGGCGCGGGCGGCTGTCTCGGCGCTGGCCGAGGAGCTGAACATGCCTCAGGAGAACCTGATCACTCCGGACACGGTACGAAGGGTGTGCTGGGAGCCGCCGGCTCAGGTGGGCGTGGATTCCGTGGCGGGAGCGCTTGCTGCGCACGGTGCGCGGCAGTGGCAGATCTCCCAGGTGACCCCGGCCCTGGTAACGGCCCTCACCACCACTTCCGCGTAGCCGCCCCCGCCTGACGTCGCCTGACGCCGGGGCGGCCCATCGGCTGCGGGTCAGGTGGGCCCCTTGTCCCGCCGCTCCGCGGCGGATGCTTCCCTCCCCCATCCACTCGATTACCCGCAGCACGGGGCGAGCGGGTGGGTGGGTGGGTGATTCACTCTGCAGGCCAGTGGGACGGAAACCTGTCCCGCCGCTGCGCGACGGATCTCTCCCACCCACCCACCCGATTACCCCGCAGCACCGGGTGGGTGGTTCGCGTTGCGGGCGCCTGACCTGCCCTGCCCTGCTTTGCCCTTGCGCGTCGAGGGCGGGACCGGCCCTACCGCGCACCGCCACTGCCCGTTGCGGCCGGGGGGCGTCTCCTGTCCCGCCGCTGCGCGGCGGATCTTTCCCGCCCACCCACCCGATTACCCCGGGTCATGGGCGGGTGGGTGGGGAACATCCGCCGCGCAGCGGCGGGACAGGCACCGCCCCACCGGCCGGCGGGATTCCAGTCCTCCGATCCCGGGCGGATGCCGGGCAATCGGGCGGGTGGGTGGGAGGCATCCGCCGCGCAGCGGCGGGACAGGAGACGCCCCACCGGCCGACGGAGACACACGCACCACCTCCAGCTCCAGCCCCATGCCCTCTGGTCGACGCCGGGTGATCGGGAGGCATCCGCCGCGCAGCGGCGCAGCGCCGCCCCGCCCCAGGCGCCCCCGCCCGAACAATGTGACCTTCGCCTCCCCGAGCCGGGACTGGGCAGCATAGTTACCGGCAAGTAGCATGGAACCCGGAAGCGCGCCGGCAGGCGCACCCGCACCCTGGAGGAGAGCCATCGTGCCTCGTACCGTCAGGGACGTCGTCTTCGTTGATGGCGTCCGCACCCCGTTCGGCAAGGCGGGCCCGAAGGGCATCTACCACGAGACCCGTGCGGATGACCTCATCGTGAAGGCCATCCGGGAGCTGCTCCGCCGCAACCCGGCCCTCGACCCCGCCAAGATCGACGAGGTCGCCATCGCCGCGACCACGCAGATCGGCGACCAGGGCCTGACGCTGGGCCGCACCGCCGGGATCCTGGCGGGCCTGCCCCAGTCCGTTCCCGGGTACTCCATCGACCGCATGTGTGCGGGCGCCCTGACCGCCGTGACGGCGACCGCGGGCTCCATCGCGTTCGGCGCGTACGACGCCGTCATCGCCGGTGGCGTCGAGCACATGGGCCGCCACCCCATGGGCGAGGGCGTCGACCCGAACCCGCGGTTCGTGAGCGAGAAGCTCGTCGACGAGTCCGCCCTCTTCATGGGCATGACCGCCGAGAACCTGCACGACCGGTACCCCACGATCACCAAGCAGCGTGCCGACGCGTACGCCGTGCGCTCGCAGGAGAAGGCCGCCAAGGCGTACGCCAACGGCAAGATCCAGCAGGACCTCGTGCCCGTCTCCGTACGGCGGACGAACGAGGAAGCCGGTGAGACCGGGTGGGGCCTCGCCACCGCCGACGAGCCGATGCGGCCCGGCACCACCCTGGAGAGCCTCGCCGGGCTCAAGACGCCGTTCCGTACGCACGGCCGCGTCACCGCAGGCAACGCCGCGGGCCTCAACGACGGCGCCACGGCGTCGATCATCGCCTCCGAGGACTTCGCCCGCGAGCACGACCTGCCCGTCAAGATGCGGCTCGTGTCCTACTCGTTCGCCGGTGTCGAGCCCGAGGTCATGGGCTACGGTCCCATCCCCGCCACGGAGAAGGCGCTCGCCCAGGCGGGCCTGTCCATCTCCGACATCGGTCTCTTCGAGATCAATGAGGCCTTCGCCGTGCAGGTGCTCGCCTTCCTGGAGCACTACGGCATCGCGGACGACGACACCCGCGTGAACCAGTACGGCGGCGCCATCGCCTACGGCCACCCCCTCGCCTCCTCCGGCGTGCGTCTGATGACGCAGCTTGCGCGGCAGTTCGAGGAGCAGCCGGACGTCCGCTACGGCCTGACGACGATGTGCGTCGGCTTCGGCATGGGCGCCACCGTCATCTGGGAGAACCCGAACCACAAGGACGCCGGAGGCGACAAGTGAGCAGCTCCACCAGCTCCACCACCGAGCTTCTGAAGGGTGCAGCCGAGCTGTTTCCCGACGAGGTCGTCACGCAGGCGCACGTACGCCACCTCGACCTGCCCGCGGGCGCCGGGCGCTTCGCGCTCATCACGCTCGACAACGGCTTCGACCACACCAAGCCGACCACCTTCGGCCCCGGCTCGCTCGCGAACCTGAACGCCGCGATCGACCAGGTCGAGAAGGAGGCGGCCGAGGGCACGATCGTCGGTGTCGGTGTCACCGGCAAGCCGTTCATCTTCGCCGTCGGCGCCGACCTCAAGGGCGTCGAGATCCTGAAGCGGCATGAGGACGCTCTCGCCATCGGCAAGGGCGGCCACGAGGTCTTCAAGCGGCTCTCCGGGCTCGCCGTGCCGACCTTCGCGTACTACAACGGCGCTGCCATGGGCGGCGGTGTCGAGGTCGGTCTGCACTGCTCGTACCGCACCGTCTCCAAGGCGCTTCCGGCCTTCTCGCTGCCCGAGGTCTTCCTCGGTCTCGTACCGGGCTGGGGCGGCTGCGCGCTGCTCCCGAACCTGATCGGTGCCGACAAGGCCGTCTCGGTCATCATCGAGAACTCGCTCAACCAGAACCGCCAGCTCAAGGGCAAGCAGGTCTTCGAGCTCGGCATCGCCGACGCGCTCTTCGAGGGTGCGGACTTCCTTGAGCAGTCGCTGATCTGGACGGCTTCCGTCCTGAACGGCTCGCTCACGGTCGAGCGCCCCGAGATCGACCGCGGCGAGGCCTGGGACGCCGCCGTGGCGCGTGGCCGTGGCATCGCGGACTCCAAGGTGCACGGCGCCGCCCCGGCCGCCTACCGCGCCCTGGAGATCATCGCGGCCGCCAAGGACGGCGACCTGCAGCAGGGCTTCGACGCCGAGGACACGGCGCTCGCCGACCTCATCATGGGCGGCGAACTGCGCAGCGGCATCTACGCGTTCAACCTCGTCCAGAAGCGCGCCAAGCGCCCTGCGGGTGCCCCGGACAAGAACCTGGCGCGCCCGGTCACCAAGGTCGGCGTCGTCGGCGCCGGTCTGATGGCCTCGCAGCTCGCGCTGCTCTTCCTGCGCCGTCTTGAGGTGCCGGTCGTCCTCACGGACATCGACCAGGCGCGCGTCGACAAGGGTGTGGGCTACGTCCACGAGGAGATCGACAAGCTCCTCCTCAAGGGCCGCGTCAACCAGGACAAGGCGAACCGCCTCAAGGGCCTGGTCTCCGGTGTCCTGGACAAGGCCGAGGGCTTCTCCGACGCCGACTTCATCATCGAGGCCGTCTTCGAGGAGATCGGCGTCAAGCAGCAGGTGTTCGCCGAGGTCGAGGCCGTCGCTCCGGCGCACGCGATCTTCGCCACGAACACCTCCTCGCTCTCGGTCTCCGAGATGGCGTCGAAGCTGAAGCACCCCGAGCGGGTCGTCGGCTTCCACTTCTTCAACCCCGTCGCGATCCTGCCGCTCCTGGAGATCGTGCGCGGCGAGCAGACGGACGACGCCTCGCTGGCCACGGCCTTCGGTGTCGCCAAGAAGCTGAAGAAGACCGCGGTCCTGGTGAAGGACGCCCCGGCGTTCGTCGTGAACCGCATCCTCACCCGCTTCATGGGCGAGATCCAGAACGTCATCGACGAGGGCACCCCGGTCGAGGTGGCCGAGAAGGCCGTCGAGCCGCTGGGCCTGCCGATGTCGCCGCTGGTGCTCCTCGAGCTCGTCGGTCCTGCCATCGGCCTGCATGTGTCGGAGACCCTGAACCGCGCCTTCCCGGAGCGCTTCACGGTGTCGCCGAACCTCGCCGCCGTCGTCAAGGCCGGCAAGCGCGGCTTCTACGTCTACGACTCCGGCAAGCCGGAGCTGGACCCCGAGGTCGCCGCGCTCCTCAAGCAGGGCGACACCGTCCTGACCGAGGAGCAGACCCGCGACCGCGTCCTCGACGCGGTGGCGCAGGAGATCGGCCTGATGCTCGACGAGGGCGTCGTCGCCGAGGCGCAGGACATCGACCTGTGCCTGATCACGGGCGCCGGCTGGCCCTTCCACCTGGGCGGCGTCACGCCGTACCTGGACCGTGCCGGTGTCAGCGAGCGCGTCAACGGCAAGCGGTTCCTGGCGCCGGGCGTGGCCAGCGTTCCCGCGTAGCACCTCCGCATACGGGCGATGCCCGGCCGGCCTCCTGGCCGGCCGGGCATCGCCCGTTTCGCACGCTTGCCGCCTCCACCCGCTACACCCGCGTCCACGCGCCAAGGGCGAGGCCCGACTCCGCCTTCTGGCGTGCGAGCCGCAGCGTCCCGTCGAGGCCGATCGTCGCCATGACCATGCGGCCCTGCGCGTCCAGTGCCAACGCCGGTGAGCCAAGGCAGGCATCGCCCGTCCCGGCCCACCAGACGCCCGCCTTCTCGTCCTCCGTGGGGTAGGCCGCTATCACCGGGCGCCCGTCCTCGCCCCGGTGGGCGAGGACCGTGCAGTCGTGGCCCTCTATCGTCGCGCGCAGGGCGGCCGTGGGGCCCTGCTCGGGGGTTCCGCCGAGGGGGCGCATGTCCTCGTCGTCGCAGCGGTGAGCCAGGACTCCCTTGCCGCGGGCGTCGGCGGCGTAGTACGTGAGGCGGTCAGGGGCCGTCTCCAGGACCGTGCCCGAGCCGGTGGCCGGGGGCAGCGCGATGTCGTCCGTGCGCTGGAACTCGGCGCCCTGCTCGTCCTGGGTCCAGTGCAGCGTCTTGTTCTCCGCCGGACCGAAGATCTCGATGCGGCCCGTGGAGGTGGCGACCGCCGTGATGCCGTCGAGGACCTCACGGACCTTGAAGTCCTTCCACCCCTCCCACTTGCCGCCCTTGCCCTCGCGCCGCAGCCGGACACTGTTCACCGCGTCCCGTACGAAGACGTGGACCGTCCCCGCGGCGTCCACCGCGGCGGTCGGCGCGCCCAGGTGCGGGGCGCGCTCGACGAGCTTGGTGTGCGGATTGCCGAGCGAGCGCCAGTCCATGAGCGGCCTGCCCGACTGGTACTGGACGGCGTGCACGACGTCGACCTCCGCGCCGCCGCCCTCCTTGGGGAGCTTCCGCAGGGCGACGAAGTGGACGTACCCGTCGGCACCCTGGGCCAGGGTCAGGTGGGTCAGGTGCGGCGCCTCGAAGAGCTCCGGGCCCGTCCAGTCCGGGCCGCCGGGGCGGGTCTCCGTCCAGCGCAGCAGGCCGTCCGCCGAGCGGGCGTACGCGGTGAGCCTGTCGTCCTTGCCGCGCAGCAGCCAGCGGCCGGTGGCGAGGGTGCCGGTCGCGACGTGGCCGGCGGTGGCGGCCGTCGGGCGGGAGGGCTCCCGCTCGGGCCTGGGGGCGGACCTCAGCGGCATGACTCTGCGCCGACCTTCCTACGAGCGTGCGTCTTCTCCGGCCCACCAAGTCTACGTTTGGCGCACACCTCTCCCGTCCGGGGCTCGGCCCCGGTGTGCCAGGGTGACGCCATGAGAACTCTGCTCGTCGTCGACGCCGCCAATGTCGTCGGTTCGGTCCCTGACGGCTGGTGGCGCGACCGGCACGGGGCGGCCGAACGGCTGCGGGACCGGCTCGTCCCGTACGCCGAAGAAGGGCTCCCGGGTCATCCGGGGCCGCTCGACGTCACCCTCGTGGTCGAGGGCGCGGCCCGCGGCGTGGAGTCCGTCGAAGGGGTACGCGTGGTCTCCGCGCCCGGCAGCGGGGACGACCGCATCGTGGAGCTGGTCGCCGATGCCGCGCCGCAGCCGTGCGTCGTCGTCACCGCCGACCGTGAACTGCGCCGCCGTGTCGGCGAGTTGGACGCCGAGTGCCTGGGTCCGCGCTCCGTGCGTCAGCCCGGGGCCGAGCGCGAGTAGATCACCGCGCCCTCCACCGTGCCCACCGGCTGGTACCCCGCCGCGAGGATCCGCCGGAGCGAGGGGACCCGCTGGGGCGCGAAGGGCTTGCCCCGGGAGTCGTCCACGATCAGCGCGGGCGGACCGGCCGCGAGCTCGCCGCGGAAGACCGGCCAGGCGCCGTCCACCGCGTACTTCTCCCCCACCTGGGGCCCGTCGCGGCCCCCGCTGTAGTTGGTCAGGAGACCCGCCGTGAGGAAGCGGCTCGCGGGGGCTCGGCCGGCGAGCCAGTACGTCTCGGGGTGTATGCCCCACACCAGCACGCGGTCCCCGGGTGACGTGCGCGCCCGGACCTCCCCCGCGATCCGCTCCGCGTGCGCAAGCTCGGGGCGCGGCGCGAGCATCCCCCAGGCCAGGAACAGCGCGCACGCCCCGGCCGAGATCGACACGGCCGTCAGGGTGCGCTCCCTGGGCAGGATCTGCAGCGCGGCGGCTCCCAGCAGGGCCAGGGGCGGCGTCAGTTGGAGGTAGTAGTGCCCGAAGAAGTGGAAGCCGACGAGGACCGCGCCCGCCGACGAGGCGAGCCAGAGCCACAGGTCCGTGCAACCGGTGCGGGCGATGCGCAGGACCCGTACGACCGGCGGGATGATCCCCGCGCAGGCAGCCGCGAGGATCGCCGCGTTGGTCGACCCCCGCAGGAGCACGTGGAGTTCGGACCCGGTGAAGGAGGCGTACGCGCCCGATCCCGTCACCGTCCAGAACAGGAACCCCGCCGGATTCGTGACCGCGGCCGCCGCGACGACCGGCCCGCAGAGACCGACTCCCAGGCGCAGCAGGTCCCTTCGGGCGCCGCCCGCCTGCCACAGCAGCCACGCCACCGGCACCAGGACCGCTCCCCCGGTCTGCTTGGCCAGGAAGGCGCAGGCCACCGCGGCGCCCGCGGCGCCCCAGCGGCGCCGGTCCGCGCACCACAGGGCGGCTGCCGTGCAGGGCAGCATGAAGACCTCGAAGGTGGCCGCCTGGGCGTCCTCGGGGTTCAGGCCGACCGAGACGAGGAGGTGGAGCACGCCCGCGGTACGGCCCGCGCCGTCGCCCCAGCGGCGCCGGGCGACGCGGGCGAGGAGGACGGCGGTCAGGAGCTGGGCCGCCACCGCGAGCACCTTCAGCGGGAGCAGCGTCGCGTCGCCGAAGAGCGCGAACGCCCCCTCGTACAGCCAGGGGACGAGCGGCGGCTTGCGGTCGACGACCGTTTCGTAGAGCTCTCCGCCGTCCGCCAGTATCCCTGCCTGGACGGCGAGATAGCCCTCGTCCGGGCTCCACAGCGGCCACCGGAAGGAGGGAATCCGGGTGATGCAGGCCAGGGCCGCGAGGAGGGGGAGCAGGCGCGGCCAGTACCGCGCGGAGGGCGCCGGGGCCTGCTCCGTACGCGGGCGTGGCAGCCCCCGTACGGAGCGTGGTGCGGCAGAGGGCTCGGCGAGCATTGACTACTGGACGTCACCGGCCGAGGTCTGCTTCCCCCGCCGGCCCAGCAGGCTGTGCGAGCGCCCGTAGACGAAGTAGACGACGAATCCGAGGGCCATCCAGATCCCGAACCGCAGCCAGGTCTCGGCGGGCAGGTTCAGCATCAGCCACACCGAGGCCGCCACCGACAGGATGGGCACCAGGGGCACCAGCGGGGTGCGGAAGGCGCGCGGCAGGTCCGGGCGGGTGCGGCGCAGGATGATGACGCTCAGGGCGACCACGACGAAGGCGAAGAGCGTGCCGATGTTCACCAGCTCGGCGAGTTCGTCGAGGCTGGTGAAGCCCGCGAGGATCGCGATGAGGACGCCGAGCAGGATGGTCGGGCGGTGCGGCGTCCGGTACTTCGGGTGGACGTGGGAGAAGAACCGGGGCAGCAGTCCGTCGCGGCTCATCGCGAAGAAGACGCGGGTCTGGCCGAGCAGCAGGATCATGCAGACGGTGGTGAGGCCGACGGCGGCTCCGAAGCTGATCACGCCCCCGTAGAAGGGATGCCCGGTGGCCTTGAAGGCGTCGGCCAGCGGGGCGTCCACGGACAGCTCGCTGTAGTGCTGCATGCCCGTGACCACGATCGACACGGCGACGTACAGGACCGTGCAGATGAGGAGCGAGCCGAGGATGCCGCGCGGCATGTCCCGCTGCGGCATCTTGGTCTCCTCGGCTGCGGTGGCCACGATGTCGAAGCCGATGAAGGCGAAGAAGACGATGGAGGCGGCGGTGAAGATGCCGAGGACGCCGAAGTTGGTGGGCGCGTACCCGAACATCAGCTGGATGAGCGGGGAATCGATGCTGTTGCCCGCGGTCACCTCCTCCGCCTTCGGGATGAACGGCTTGTAGTTGTCGGCGTCGATGAAGAAGGCGCCCGCGATGATGACGATGAGGACGACGGCCACCTTGATGGCGACGATGACCGTGGTGACGCGGGCCGAGAGCTTCATGCCCAGGACGAGGACGACCGTGAGGACCAGCACCAGGGCCGTCGCGAGGATGTCGAAGCTGAAGCCCTCCGCGGCATCGGGCCCGGAGAGCGATTCGGGCAGATGCCAGCCCGCGTTGTCCATCAGCGAACGGACGTAGCCGGACCAGCCGACGGCGACCACCGCCGTGCCCAGGGCGAATTCCAGGACCAGGTCCCAGCCGATGGTCCAGGCGGGCAGCTCGCCGAGCGAGGCGTACGAGAAGGTGTACGCCGATCCGGCCACCGGCACGGTGGAGGCGAACTCCGCGTAGCAGAGCGCCGCGAGGGCGCAGACGACGCCGGCGACGGCGAAGGCGATCGCGGTGGCGGGCCCCGCGGTCTCCTTGGCCACCGCTCCGGTCAGCACGAAGATGCCGGTGCCGATGACGACGCCGACGCCGAAGACCGTGAGATCGAGGGCGGACAGCGACTTCTTGAGCGCGTGCTCCGGCTCCTCGGTGTCCTGGATGGACTGCTCGATGCTCTTCGTTCTGAAAAGGCTGCTTGCCACGGACGTACCTCCACGCTTGTCGTCCTCGACATGATCGAGAGGGCGAGTACCCCATAGGCTCCGGCGCGAGCCTATTCACGCGAATGGGCCGGTTCCACCACCCGTACAGGGTGCTGAAACCGGCCCATCGGCGGTGCGTGTTGACTCAGTCGCGCGCGGGCTCCCCCGCCTCGACGGAGTCCACGGCCGCCGTGCGCTCGAACCGGCCGTCGAGCTTGGCGACCAGGCCGGTGACCTGGCGGGCGATGTCCGGGGCGGTCAGGCCGATCTCGGCCATGATCTCCTTGCGCGACGCGTGGTCAAGGAAGCGCGGCGGAATGCCGAAGTCACGCAGCGGCACGTCGACGCCCGCGTCGCGCAGGGCCTGGGCGATGGCCGAGCCGACGCCGCCCGCGCGGGAGTTGTCCTCGACGGTGACGACCACGCGGTGCTGCTCGGCGAGCGGGGCGAGCGCCTCGTCGACGGGCTTGACCCAGCGGGGGTCGACGACCGTCGTCGTGATGCCCTGCTTGTTCAGGAGGTCCGCGATCTCCAGGCACATCGGCGCGAGCGCGCCCACGGAGACCAGGAGCACGTCGGGGCGGTTCGTGCCCGCCTCGCGCAGGACGTCCATGCCGCCGACCTTGCCGACGGCCTTGACCGCCGGGCCGACCGCGCCCTTCGAGTAGCGGACGACGGTCGGGGCGTCCGTGACCTCGACGGCCTCGCGCAGCTGCAGGCGGACCTGGTCGGCGTCGCGCGGGGCGGCGATCCGCAGGGTCGGCACGCACTGCAGGATCGACATGTCCCACATGCCGTTGTGCGATGCGCCGTCCGTGCCGGTGACGCCCGCACGGTCCAGGACGAAGGTGACGCCGCACTTGTGCAGGGCCACGTCCATCAGGAGCTGGTCGAAGGCGCGGTTGAGGAACGTCGCGTACACCGCGAAGACGGGGTGCAGGCCGCCGGTGGCCAGGCCCGCCGCCGACACGGCCGCGTGCTGCTCGGCGATGCCCACGTCGTAGACCCGGTCGGGGAACTCCTCGGCGAACTTCTTCAGGCCCACCGGCTGGAGCATCGCGGCGGTGATCGCGACGATGTCCTCGCGCTCCCGGCCGAGCTTGACCATCTCCTCGCCGAAGACGGACGTCCAGTCCATGCCGGAGGCTGCGATGGGCAGGCCCGTGTCGGGGTGGATGACGCCGACGGCGTGGAAGTGGTCGGCCTCGTCCTCAAGGGCGGGCTTGTAGCCGCGGCCCTTCTCGGTGATGCAGTGGACGATGACCGGGCCGCCGAAGCGCTTGGCGCGCACCAGGGCGGACTCCAGGGCCTCGATGTCGTGGCCGTCGATCGGGCCGACGTACTTCAGGCCGAGGTCCTCGAACATGCCCTGCGGGGCGATGAAGTCCTTCAGGCCCTTCTTCGCCCCGTGCAGCGTCTCGTAGAGGGGCTTGCCGACGACCGGGGTGCGCTCCAGGAGGTCCTTGCCGCGGGCCAGGAAGCGCTCGTAGCCGTCCGTGGTGCGCAGGGTCGCCAGGTGGTTCGCGAGGCCGCCGATGGTCGGGGCGTACGAACGCTCGTTGTCGTTGACGACGATCACCAGGGGGCGGTCCTTGGCGGCGGCGATGTTGTTCAGCGCCTCCCAGGCCATGCCGCCGGTGAGCGCGCCGTCACCGATGACGGCGACGACGTGGTCGTCCTTGCCCTGCACCTCGTTGGCCTTGGCGAGGCCGTCGGCCCAGCCGAGGACCGTCGATGCGTGGGAGTTCTCGATCACGTCGTGCTCGGACTCGGCGCGCGCGGGGTAGCCGGAGAGGCCGCCCTTGGTGCGCAGCTTGCCGAAGTCCTGGCGGCCGGTGAGCAGCTTGTGCACGTAGCTCTGGTGGCCGGTGTCGAAGAGCACCTTGTCCTGCGGGGACTCGAAGACGCGGTGCATGGCGATCGTGAGCTCGACCACGCCGAGGTTGGGGCCGAGGTGGCCGCCTGTCTTGGACACTGCGTCGACGAGGAAGGCGCGGATCTCGCCGGCCAGCTGGTTCAGCTCCTCCGGGCTGAGCCGGTCCAGATCGCGCGGTCCCCTGATGCGGGTCAGCAGCGGCACCCGTGCCTCCTTGCAGTAGAGCGTGCAGTAGAGCTGTTCAAGCGTTGACCGGATTGTTGCCGGGCCTGTTGAGTCTAATGTTCCGTCGCTGAGGACGGCGTCCGGGCCGGATGTTCCGTGTCACGCGAACGGGCGTACATCGGAGGCGGACAGAGAGCTGCCCGGCACCGCTCCCTTGCGGTGCCGGGCAGCTCTGCTCCGGGTTCTTCCAGGTCAGGCGCGTCCTGCCGCCTTCTGGCTCCTGCGGGAAACGGAGTCGAGCACAACAGCGGCAAGGAGTACGGCACCCGTGATCATCGACTGCACCGCCTTGCTGGAACTGCCCGACATGTACAGGCCGGTCATGATCGACTGGATGACCAGGATGCCGAGCAGGGCCGACCAGGGCGTGCCCCGGCCGCCGAAGAGGCTGGTGCCGCCGATGACCGCCGCGGCGATCGCCAGCATCAGCGTGTCACCGCCGCCCAGGTTCGAGTCGGCGACGCCGGACTGGGAGGCGATGAAGAGGCCGCCAAGGCCGCCGAGGAAGCCGGAGATCGTGAACACGGAGATCCGGATCCATACGACGTTGATGCCGGCCCTGCGGGCCGCCTCGACGCCGCCGCCGACCGCGAAGACCTGGCGGCCGTAGTTGGTGCGGCGCAGCACGAAGCTGGCGAGGACCACCACGGCGACGAAGACGGTCAGACCGAGCGGCAGGCCGTCCTCCTGGTTCAGGACGAAGGCCACGACATAGGCGAGGACCGCGACGACGCCGGTGCGCAGGGCCAGCTCGCTGACCGGGCGGTGCGGCAGGTCGGCGGCCTTGCGGCGCAGACGCTGGCTCCACTGGGAGTAGCCGTACGCGAGCACCGCGACGGTCGCCAGGCCGTAGGCGGCGGCGACATCGCTGAAGTAGTAGTTGTTCAGGTTGTAGATGATGCCGTCGGAGAGGTTGTTCAGGCTCAGGGTGTTGCCGAGGACGTACAGCTGCAGTCCGCTCCACCCCAGGAAGCCCGCCAGCGTCACGACGAACGCCGGGACCCCGATCTTGGCGAAGAAGAAGCCGTGCAGTGCGCCGATCGCGCCGGCGGCGGCCAGGCCGATGATGACGGCGAGGCCTTCGTTCACGTCCTGCTTGATCGCGAGGACCGAGCTGACCGCGGCGGTGAGACCGGCGACCGAGCCGACCGACAGGTCGATCTCGCCGAGCAGCAGGACGAAGACGATGCCCGTCGCGATGAGGCCGGGGCCGACGATGTACTGCGCGATGTTGCTGAGGTTGGACGGGTCGAGGAAGCGGCCCGTCGTTATCTCGAAGATCGCCCAGATCACGATCAGGCCGGTGACGACCGGTATGGAACCGAGCTCGCCGCCCTTGATCTTCCGCTTGAACTCGGTGAGGTAGCCGGCGAAGCCCTGCTCGCGGACGAGCAGACGCGGGTCGACGACCGGGATGGCGGCGGCGGCCGGGGCCTCGGCGTCCACCGTCTTCGAGGTGTTCACGGTCTCACTCACTTCGCGACCTCCGCGTTGCGCGCCTTGCGCCGGGTGACGGCGTTCTCCGTGGCTCCGGTGATCGCGGCGATGATCTCTTCGTTGCTGGTGTCCTTGACGCTGAAGACACCGTTGTTGCGGCCGAGGCGCAGGACGGCCACGTCGTCGGCGACAGCCTTGACGTCGGCCATGTTGTGGCTGATGAGGAGCACCGCGAGGCCGCGCTCCCGCAGCCGCTCGACCAGGTCGAGGACCTGTGCGGTCTGCTCGACGCCGAGCGCGGCGGTGGGCTCGTCGAGGATCACCAGCTTGGGGTTGCCGACCAGGGCGCGCGCGATCGCGACGACCTGGCGCTGACCGCCGGAGAGCGAGGCGATCGGGATGCGCACGCTCGGGATGCGGATGGAGAGGGTGTCAAGGAGCTCCTTGGCACGCTTCTCCATCGCCACCTCGTCGAGGACCTTGGCGCGGCCGAGCTCACGGCCGAGGAACAGGTTGGCCACGACGTCCAGGTTGTCGCAGAGTGCGAGGTCCTGGTAGACGGTCGCGACACCAAGTCCCTGGGCGTCGTGCGGGCGCGAGATGGAGACGGGCTTGCCGTCCCACTCGATGGTGCCCTCGTCGATCGGATGGACCCCGGCGATCGTCTTGACCAGGGTCGACTTACCGGCTCCGTTGTCGCCGACCAGGGCGACCACTTGACCTGCGTGTACTTCCAGTTCGACATCGGTGAGCGCCTGAACGGCACCGAAGCGCTTGGAGACTCCGCGCAACGCCAGCACGGGCGGAGCGGACATGCAAACCATCTCCTTCGTCCGCCGAGGGGTGCGGCGGAGGCCGTACGGACATGGCGTACGGCGGGATGTGATGTGTGGACTAAGGGGGGATGAGGCAGGAAGGCGAGCAGACGTACGGCGCCTTGGCCCCCGACAGCGGGGCAAGCGTGACGGGGACCGAGACGCCGTACGAGTCCGTTGCCTGCAACGCGGCTACTTGATGCCGGCGTCCGCGCAGGCCTTGGCGAAGTCCGGGGTGCAGATCTCGCTCGTCTTGTAGAACTTGTCCTTGACCACGGTGTCCTTGATGTCGTCCTTGGTGACGACGAAGGCCTGGACGAGGGCCGACGGGATGGCCTTGTCGCTGGGGCTGTCGAGCTTGGCCGTCACCAGCGAGTCGATCTTCTCGCCCTTGAGGAGCTTGACCGCGACCTCGGCGGTCTTCTCGGCCTCGGGCTTGTAGGGCTTGTAGATCGTGAAGGCCTGCGTGCCCTTCAGGATCCGCTGGATGCCCGCGAGTTCGGCGTCCTGGCCGCCGACCGGGATCCCCTTGACCTTGGCCGACTGCAGCGCCGCGACGATGCCGCCCGCCATGCCGTCGTTGGCCGAGTAGACGGCGTCGAAGCCGTCCTTGCCGAGGGAGGTGATGGCGGTGCCCATCTTCTCGCCCGCGATCTTCGGGTCCCACTCACCGGTCTGCTCGTAGACGACCTTCTTGACCTTGCCGTCGAGGACGGAGTGCGCGCCCTTCTTGAAGAGGGCGGCGTTCGGGTCGGACTCCTTGCCGTTGATCATGACGACATTGGAGTCCTTGGCCTTGTCCCCCAGGGCGTTGATGATGCCCTGGCCCTGGAGCTTGCCGATCTTCTCGTTGTCGAAGGAGACATACGCGGAGACCGGACCCTCGGCGAGGCGGTCGTACGCGACGACCTTGATGTCCTTCTTCTTCGCCTCCTGCACCCACGCCTTGGTGGCACCGGAGTCGACCGCGTCCAGAATGATGACCTTGACGCCGGAGTCGACGAGGTCGTCGAACTGCTGCTTCTGGGTCGAGACGTTCTCGGACGCGTTCTTGTAATTGATCTTGCAGTCGGAGCAGAGATCCTGGACCTTCGCCTTGATCAGCGGGTAGTCGAAGGACTCGTAACGCGTGGTCTTGCTCTCGGGCAGCAACAGACCGATGGTCTTGTTGTCCCCGTCTCCCTTGTCACCGCCACCAGCCTCGCCACAAGCGGCAAGGGAAACGGCCATCGCGGTAGCGGTCATGGCTATCGCGGCACGACGCAGATGGGTGTTCACTGTCCAACCTCCCTGACGTGGCCGCGTCGTTGCGGCCGAGGTGGCTCGAAGTCAACTCGGCCGCCACACCAGCGTCAAGGAGTAAATCCTTAACGAGATGACAACGGTGCCATGCGTTATCTAAGTGAAGGCAGGTGCGGTCGCGGGCAGCGAGCCATCCAAAAGGGTTGAATCGCCCATTTCGCTGAGTGCGAGAGCCAGTGCGCCGAGGACTTCGGCGCGGCCCCCCAGCGCCCCTGGAAGCACGGACAGCTGACGCGCCGCGCTGGGGATCGCATAGCGCCCCACGGACTCCCTGATGGGCCCCAGGACCAGCTCACCGGCCTCCGCGAGGTCACCGCCGAGGACGACACGGCTGGGGTTCAGGAGGTTGCAGAGGTTCGCGACGCCGCTGCCGATGTGCCGGCCGACGTCCGCGATCACCCGGCGGCACCCCGGGTCGCCCTCACGCGCGAGCGCGACCACGCGCTCCATGGTCAGCTCGGTGCCGTGGCTCGACTGGAGCAGGGGCAGCACGTAGCGGGCCGCGGTGAAGGTCTCCAGGCAGCCGCGGTTGCCGCAGCGGCAGACCGGGCCCGACTCGTCCAGGGTGATGTGCCCGATCTCGCCGGCGGTGCCGCCGGGGCCGCGGTAGATCCGCCCGCTGATCACCAGACCGGCGCCGACACCGCTCGCGACCTTGATGTACGCGAGGTCCTTGACCCCGCGGCCGCTCCCCCAGACCAGTTCGCCGAGCGCGCCGAGGTTGGCGTCGTTGTCGACGTGCACGGGGACGCCGAGGCGGTCCTTGAGCTCCTCTGCGGGCTTGGTGCCGGTCCAGCCCGGCAGGATCGAGGTCGAGCCGAGCGTCCCCGACTCCACGTCGATGGGGCCCGGCACGCCGAGGCCGATGCCCGCGATCTTCGTACGGTCCACGCCGGTCACCGCGATCAGCCTGCTGACCAGCTGCTCGGCGCGGTCGAAGCCCTGCGCGGCCGACGCGTCCACGTCCAGCGGCTCGGCCTCCTCGGCGAGCACCTGGTGGGCGAGGTTCCCCACGGCCACGCGCAGGTGCGTGTGGCCGAAGTCGACGCCGATGACGATGCCCGCGTCGCCGCTGAGCGAGACGCTGCGGGCCCTGCGGCCGCCTGCCGAGGTGGGCGTGACCTCGACCGTTCCGCCGTCCTTGAGCTCCCGGACGATGTTGGAGACCGTGGCCGCGGACAGACCCGTCGTCCTGGCGATCTCCGCCTGAGTGAGCGACCCGGCGAGCCGTACGGCACGTACGACCCGCTCGAGATTGGCCCGGTGCAGCGACGACTGCGACCCCGGAGTCTCCATTGACTCAGCCACCCTTATTCCGTATGACGTTAATGAAGTGGCAGCTACGTCGCCGCCCGTACAAGTTGTGAACTCCAAGCTCTGCTGAACGGGTTGGCGCAGTCAAGTCCTTGACGTAAATCGGCGCTCCTGAACAGCGGACAGGCCGGGTCCAAGCGGCGAGGATGCACCCCAAACCGCCCAGACCCGGCCTGAGAGGGCCGATCCGTTACTTGACCGATCCCGCGGTGAGACCCGAGACCACGTGCCGCTCGATGAAGGCGAACAGCACGATGACCGGCACGATCGCCACCACGGAGGCCGCGAAGAGGTAGTTCCACTCCACGGTGTAGGCGCCGATGAAGTTGTTGATGCCGACGGTCAGCGGCTGCTTGTCGGGCTCGGTGGTGAGCGTGAGGCCCATCACGAACTCGTTCCACGAGGTGATGAAAGTGAAGATCACCGCGGTGACGACACCCGGCAGCGCGAGCGGCAGGGTCACCTTCACCATCGCGCCGAAGCGGCTCGTGCCGTCCACCATGGCCGCCTCCTCCAGCTCCGGCGGGATGGAGCTGATGTAGGCCGTCAGGATCCACACCGCGAACGCGAGGTTGAACGCCGCGTTGGTGATGATCAGCGTCCAGACCGAGTTGAGCATGTCCAGCTGGTGGAACTCGCGGTAGAGACCGACCAGGAGGGCGGTGGGCTGGAACATCTGGGTGATCAGGACGAGGAGCAGGAAGGCCTTGCGCCCGCGGTAGCGCATGCGCGCCGTGTAGTACGCGGCGGGCAGCGAGACCAGGAGCACCAGGAGCGTCGCCCCGCCCGCGACCAACAGGGTCACCTGGAGGTTCTGGCCGAGCTCCGACTCCTTCCAGACCTCGATGAAGTTCGACCACTCCAGGTCCTGCGGAAGGTACGTCCGGTCGCGCAGCTCGCTCTTGGGGCGGAGCGCGGTGATCACCATCTCCAGGTACGGAGCCAGGAAGATCGCCGCGAGCGCCCAGGCGACCACGGTGATGACCAGGGTGCGCGGCCGGAACGTGCGCTTGGGCTTGTGCTGGGGCGCGGGGCCCTTCGGGGTCCCCGCCCGGGGAGCCGTCGCGGTGGCCATCAGTCCTCCTCGTTCCACCGGCTGACCTTCAGGAAGATCAGCACGAGCACGACGACCATCGCGAAGTTGACCACGGACATGGCGGCGGATTCGCCGATGTCGGTCTCCTTCAGCTTGTACATGAACACCATGGTCGTGGAGGTGTCATAGCCGGGACCGCCCTGCGTCATGGCCCAGATGATCGGGAAGGAGTTGAAGACGTTGATGAGGTTGATGACCACGCCGACGAGGAACGCGGGCCGCAGCATCGGCACCGTGATGTGCCGGTACGTCTGCCAGGGGCTCGCCCCGTCGATCCGCGACGCCTCGTAGACCTCGGCCGGGATGGTCTGCAGACCGGCGAGCAGCGTGTACGTGGTGAAGGGCAGCGAGACGAAGATCGCGACGGCCATCATCCACGGCCAGGCCGTCTCCGGCTTGCCCAGCCAGTCCTTGGACTTGTCGATCAGGCCGAGGTCCAGCATCAGCGTGTTGAGCACGCCCGCGGTCTGGTTGAGCATCCACTTGAAGCCGATGGCGGTCATCAGGACGGACGCGGCCCAGGGCGCGATGAGCGCCCAGCGGGTGACGGTGCGGCCGGGGAACTTCTGGTTGAACAGCTGGGCGAGGGCCAGCGAGAGCAGCATCGTCACGGTCACGACGACGACGGTCCACACGACCGTCCAGAGCAGGACCGCCCCGAAGTCGGTCTCGTCGAAGAGCTTCTTGTACTTGTCGGTCCCCGCGCTGCCGCGCACGATGCCGGCGATGGAGATGTTGAGGAACGAGGTGCGGATCAGCTCGACGACCGGCCAGATGACCACGGCGAGGATCAGCAGGATGACGGGCGCTATCCAGGGCAGCGGGCCGAGCCGGGCGATGCCGCTGCGACGGCTCACCGGCCTGGGTGCGCGCCCGCTCCGTCCCCGGCCGGTGTCGGCCGGGGGCGGAGGGGCCTTCAGTGACACAAGGTCTCCTAGCGAACGGGACGTACGAGAGGTACGGGACGAAGGGGGAGCCGCCTGAGCGCTACTTGCTCGCGGCAGCCGCGTCCTCCGCCTTCTTCTGCAGGTCACCGAGGACCGACTTCGGGTCGTCGCTCGCGGCCTTGCCACCGGTCTTCTTCATCTCCGCGGAGATGACGTCCCACGAGGTGTCGCCCAGGGGGTAGAACTTGGCGTTCGGCAGGACCTCGAAGAACGGCTCCAGGTCCTTGTGCTTGCCGTTGGTCTGCATCGTCTTGAGCGTGTCCTGGGTGACGGGCATCAGGTTGTACATCTCGTCGAACTCCAGCATCTTCTTGGAGTACGTGAAGTCCAGGAACTTCTTGACGCCTTCCTTCTCCGCGCCGCCGTCCTTGAAGGCCATCATCCAGTCGGCCACGCCGAGGGTGGACTCCAGCGGGCCCGTCTTGCCGGGGATCGGCGCGACGCCGTAGTCGACCTTGCCGTCCTTGGCCATCTGGATCAGGCTCGGGTGGCCGTTCAGCATGCCGACCTTGCCGGCCGCGAAGTCCGCGAAGGCCGTCTTGCGGTCGGTGGAGGCCGGGTTGGAGTACGTGAGGCCGGGCTTGACCAGGTTCTTCTGCAGCCAGTCGAAGGTCTCGACGTTCTTGGCGCTGTCGAGCGTGTACTTGCCGCTCGCGTCGGTGTAGCCACCGCCGTTGCCGAGCTCCCACATCATCGTCTCGCCCTGGGTCTCCTCGGGGCCGAGCGGCAGCGCGTAGGGGGTGTCGGCGGCCTTGGAGGATTTGATCTTCTTTGCGGCGGCGGCGAGTTCGTCCCAGGTCTTGGGCGGCGTCTTGACGCCCGCCTTCTTCAGGACGGCCTTGTTGTAGAACATCACGCGGCTCGAGGACACCCACGGGATGCCGTACTGGGTGCCGTCGACCTCGCCCGCCTTGGCGAAGGTGGGGATGAGGTTCTCCTGCGTCTTGGGCGAGAGGACCTCGTCGGCCTTGTAGAGCAGGTCGTCGGCGACCTTGTCGGCGTAGCCGCCGGTCTGGAGCAGGTCGGGCTGGTTGCCCGCCTGGATCATGTTCTTGACCTGCTTGTCGATCTCGTTCCAGTTGATGACCTGGACGTCGACCTTGTAGTCCTTGTTCTCCGCCTCGAAGTCCTTCTTCACGCCGTCCCAGTACTTCTTGGAGGCGTTGGAGGCCTTGTCGCCGTAGTCGGCGGCGACGATCTTGATCGTCTTGCCGTCACCGCTGTCGCTGTCACCGCCGCACGCGGTAAGTCCCATTGCCATCGCGAGCGTTGCCGCACCGGTGGCGATTACTCGATTCCTCATGCTGTTCAACCCTTCGACATCGGTGTCGACTTGAACGCGGGCAAAAGGTTCCCCCCGCGGCGCCGTGGGGCCGACATTACTCACGGCCGGAATTGGCGCGACAGGCCTAGACCACTTTCGTGGCCAAGCTGAAATCACCGGCGGTCAGGGTCACTTGAGAGCCCCCGCGGTGAGCCCGGCCTGCACCTGACGCTGGAACACGGCGTACACGACGAGCACCGGAAGCATCGCGATCGTCAGGCCCGCGAAGAGCGCTCCCCAGTCGCCCCGGTACCCCTGTGAGACCGCCAGGGTGGCGAGTCCCTGCGGCAGCACGTACCTGCTCTCCTCCTCGTTGTTGAGCAGCAGCGGAAGCAGGTACTGGTTCCACTGGCCGAGGAAGTTGAAGATGCCGATGCTGACCAGGCCCGGCTTGGCCATCGGCAGCATGATCTGGAAGAACGTCCGCGTGTGCGAGGCCCCGTCGACCATCGCCGCCTCCTGCACGCCGGTCGGCAGCGTACGGAAGAAGGACGTCAGGAAGAAGGTGGTGAAGGGCAGCGAGTACGCGATGTAGGCGATCATCAGGCCGGGACGGGTGTCCAGGAGGCCGAAGTTCTCCATCACCGCGAAGAGCGGAACGAGGGCGAGGATGACGGGGAACATCATGCCGCCCGCGAAGAGCATGAAGATGAACCGGTTGCCCGGGAAGGTGAAGCGGGCGATCACATAGGCCGCCATCGAGCCGAGCAGCATGGTGCCGGTCAGCGAACCCGCCAGGATGATCACGGAGTTGATGGCGTACTGGCCGATGTTCGCGTCGGTCCACGCGTTGGTGAAGTTCTCCCAGTGGAAGGAGGTCGGCCAGCCCATCGGATCGCTGAGGATCTCCACCGACGGGCGGAAAGCGGTGAGGGCGACCCAGATCAGGGGGCCCGCCGCGAGGACCACCCACAGGACCAGGAAGGCGTGCGAGAAGACGTTCAGGGTCGCACCGCCCGCCGATTCGCCCTCTCGGCGGGTCGTGTCGGCGGATTCGGCGCGGGGCGCGGTGGTCGTGGTCATGATGCAGTGCTCCCGCGGTCTTTAGTATTCGATCCGGTCGCGATTCCCGATCCTCATGACGATCAGCGAGAACGCCATGCTGAGGACGAGGAGGACGACGCCGATGGACGTGGCATAGCCGTATTGACCGTCCCGGAACCGTTCGTAGAGGAAGACCGGGGTGACCTTCAGGACGTGTTCGGGGACCATGACCAGGACGATCGCGAACGAGTCGAGCGCCTGGATCCCCATGTAGATCCAGCCGGTCCGCACGGTGTCCCAGATCAGCGGGAGCGTCACGCTGAAGAAGGTCCGCCCGCGGCCCGCGCCGTCGAGCAGCGCGGCTTCGTAGATGTCCTTGGGGACCGCGCCCATCGCGGCGGAGAACAGCACCACGTAGAAGCCGACGAAGCTCCAGGAGAGCACGACCATCACCGCGATGAGGGCCAGCGAGCGATCGCCGCCCAGCCAGGCGGGGCCGTCGATGCCCACCTTGTCGAGCCCGCCGTTGATCAGGCCGCTGTTGGTGTTGAAGACGCGGCCCCAGACCACGGCGATGATCGCGACGGACAGGACCTGGGGGAAGAAGTAGACGACCTTGTAGAGGGACGAGCCGGCGACACCGGCGATGGCCTGGCCCTTACGGTGCCTGCCGCCGGACGTGATCATGTAGGCGAAGAACATGCCGAGCACGAGCGTGATCACCGGGGCGACGACCGCCAGGGTGATGCTCACCTCCAGGGATTCCCAGAAGCGCTCGTCGTTCCACATCTTCGTGAAGTTGTCGAAGCCGATGAAGTTCGCCACCGGTCCGCCGGACCAGTCCGTGAACGAGTAATAGATCGCCTGAACGAAGGGCGAGATCACGAACAGGGCGTAGAACGCGAGCGGCAGTGCCAGGAAGCCCGCGATGAAGCGGTACTTGTCCAGCGTCCGGTAGCGCCGGTCGTAGCGCACGCTCTGCGGGGTGAAGCGGGGCGGCAGCAGCACTGCCAGAAGGAACAGCAGCCCGTTCGGCGGCTTGGGCCGTCCTGCCGGGTCCGGTGCCTTCTTCGGGGGTGGGGATTCGTCCACCCGGGTGTCAGTCTTCACGCCACTCCGCCCCGCCTCGTTCACGTGCCCGCGTTCTCGGTCGATCCGCGTCTGATCAGGACTTCTTGATCTTGACGACGTCAGGGTCCTTGAGGATCCGGGCCCCGGCCTTCTCCATGATGTCCATGGCCTGCTTGGTACCGATCTGGCCCAGCATGAACTTGGCGATCATGTTGTTGAAGTCCTCGCGGAACAGCTCGTTGTACCAGTCCATGTGCTTGGCGATGACGACGTTGTCGCCGGCGGCCTCGATCGCCTTCTGCACACTGGCCACACCCGACGGCAGCTTCTGGCCGTCGATGGCTCCCTTGACCACCGGGAGGGCGGAGAGCTGCTTGAAGTTGTTCAGGGCGGCCTCCTTGCTGTACATCGCCCGCAGCCACTCCAGGCCGCCCTGCCGGTTCTGCGCCTTCTCGGGGACGACGTAGAACTCACCGGCCGGCGCGTTGATCGTGCCGAACGGCATCTTGTCGCCCGAGTCCAGTGACGGGCTCGGGCCGAACGACATCCCGAAGTCCTTCGGGGTGGTGTCCTTGGCCTCGTTCTCCACCCAGGAGCCGTTGGGCACGAAGACGCACTTGCCGCCCTTGGTCCAGGCGGTCTGCATCTCGGTGTGCGCCTCGGTGCCGTCGAAGCCGGTCAGCACGTACTTCTTGGCGACCAGTTCCTCCCACGCCTCGAAGACGTCCTTGACCGCGTCGTTCTTCCAGGCGCCCGGCTCCAGGTGGTCCATGGCCGTGGTGATCTCGCGCCCGCCCCGCTGCGCGAACATCGTGTAGATGCTGAAGAACATGTACCGGGGGTGGCCGCCCGGGTAGCTCCAGCCGTGGATGCCCTTGGCCTTGGCCTTCTTGCAGACGGCCAGCATCTCGTCCCACGTCTTCGGGTACGCGGAATCCAGGCCCTCCTCAAGGAGCTTCTTGGAGTAGAAGGTGCCGTAGACCGTCAGCGAGATGCCGGCCTGGAAGGTGCCCGAGCCACCGAAATTGCCGCTGTCCGCGACGGCCGGGACGAGGATGTCGCGCACCTTGACGCTCGGGTCGTCCCACGACGGCGCGTCGAGCAGCTCGGTGAGGTCCGCCACCTGCTTGTTGGAGACCAGCTTGCCGGGGTTCATCTGGTCGGCGCCGGAGTTGTTGATGACGTCGGCCGTCGGCTTGCCGCGGACGATCTTCGGCTGCACCTGAGTGGCGATCTTCGTCGTCGACTTCTGGCCGGCGTCCGAGTCCGGGTACCGCTTCTTGTACATGTCGGTCACGAACTGGGCGTACTTGTCGCCGTAACCGCCGTTGAAGACGACCACGGCGAGCCCGGCGTCCTCCTTCACGCCGAGCGGATTCTTCTTGGACTTCTCGCCCTTCTCCGCCTTGTTCTCCTCGCCGCCACCGCTCGCGCAGGAACTCAGGGCGCCCACGGCCGGTACTGCCAGAAGGCTGGTGGCCGCCGCCCTCTTCATCACGTCACGACGGTTGATGCTGGTGGATCCCATGCTCAAGTCCTCGCCTTCCAGGACTCAGGCGGCGTACGGGGCTCCCGACAGCTCGCCGAAGGCGAAGGGCCCGACACCGCGGGTCAGTTGAAGCTTTGGTGGTGCGTTACGTGCGACAACTACATGGCAAGGGCTCGCACCCGCCACTCAGGGTGCCGATAGGTATAGTCCACTCATCGGCAGCAGAGCAAGATCGAATGCAGCTTCCGCCAGCAGTCTTTCCCTAGTTGAGACCTCGCGGAGATGTGGACTGGTTCGTTCACGGCGTGAGCAAACTCGACCCGAGGCCCGGCCTCAGTCGTACGTCGTGACCACCACACGCCACGTGATCACGAGCCGCCGCCCCTCCAGGCACCACCCTTGACGGCCGCACCCCCGCGAACTGCACCTTTCGAAGGCCTGCAGGGTTCCTTTGGCCGGCGGCGGCCACCATCAGCTCCGCCGAGTCCTCCCGCACCCGCACTGGCCGCCCACCGCACTCCGCTCTCCGCTCTCCGCTCTCCGCAGACGAGAGGATCCGCCTTGCCCGCCCACCGGAACTTCACCGACCTGGTCCTCGACCAGTGCACTCGCCGCGCCGACCAGGACGCGTACGTCTTCCTGCACGACGGCGGAACCGTGAACGATCGCGAGCACCTCACCTTCGGCGGCCTCGACGCGGCAGCCCGGCGCCTGGCTTCCTGGCTTCAGGAACGGGAACTGCAGGGCGAGCGCGTCCTGATGCTCTACGACCACGGACTCGCCTTCACCAAAGCGTTCACCGGCTGCCTGTACGCCGGCGCGGTCGCCGTACCCTCGCCGCCGCCCGGCGGTCATGGCCAGTCGTCCTCCCGTGTCACCGGCATCGTCAAGGACGCCGGTGTCCGAGTCGTCCTCACCGACTCCGCCAGCCTCGGCGAGGTCACGGAATGGCTGGAGAGCGAGGAGCTCACCGGTGTCGAGGTACTCGCCACCGACCAGGACGGCTATGGAGAACCGGAGCGCTGGCAGCCCCCCACGATCCGCCCCGACGATCTCGCGTTCCTTCAGTACACGTCCGGTTCGACCAGTGAGCCCAAGGGCGTCATGGTCTCGCACCGCAATCTGCTCGCCAATGAAGAGGTCCTGGTCTCCGTGCTCGGCACCACGGAAGGCGACGTCCTGGGGTCCTGGCTGCCGTACTTCCATGACATGGGCCTGATCGGCTTCATCCTGCATGCCCAGTACACCGGCTGCACCCTGGTACAGATGGCGCCGATCTCCTTCCTCAAGCGCCCGCACCGCTGGCTCCAGATGATCACCGACTACGGAATCGCCGTGTGCGGCGGGCCCAACTTCGCGTACGACCTCTGCACCCGCCGCGTCACCGATGCTCAGCTCGCCACCCTGGACCTGTCCGGGTGGAAGTCGGCCGTCAACGGTTCGGAACCGATCCGCGCCTCCTCCATGCGCGACTTCGTGCGCCGATTCGCCGCCGTCGGCTTCCGGCCCGGCGCCGCCCACCCCGGCTACGGAATGGCCGAGGCCACCCTCGCCGTCACCGGCACCGGCGTGGGCGTGGAACCGGTCGTCCGGGCCGCGTCGGCGCGGCAGTTGGAGCAGGACCTGCTCATGGACGCCGAGCCGGGCGAGCCGGTCCGCGAGGTCGTCAGCTGCGGCCGCCCCCACGGATTCGAGGTGCTCATCGTCGAGCCGGAGAGCCGCGTGGTGCTCCCCGAGAGGGCGGTCGGCGAGATCTGGCTCGCCGGGGAGAGCGTGGCACGCGGCTACTGGAAGCGCGACGAGGCCAACCAGGAGCTCTTCGCCGCCCGGACCGCCGACGGCCGTGGCCCGTATCTGCGCACCGGCGATCTCGGAGTCCTCTCCGACGACGAGCTCTACGTCACGGGGCGGCGCAAGGAACTGCTCATCTTCCAGGGCCGTAATCTCTATCCGCAGGACATCGAGCAGAGCGTCCAGTCGCTGCTGCCCGCACTTGCCCAGAGCCCCGGTGCCGTCTTCATGGTCGAGACGGCTGGGCGTGACGTCGCCGTCGTGGTGCAGGAGGTGCGCCCGCGCGGCCTGGGCGCCGTCGGCCTGGAAGAGCTCGCCCAGACGGTTCAGTGGGGTGTTTCCCGCGAGTTCGACATCGCCGTGGGCGGCGTTCTGCTCGCCCGGCCTGGCACCGTGCGCAAAACCACCAGCGGAAAGATCCAGCGCTCCCTGATGCGCGAACTCTTTCTGGCCGATGAGCTCACCACCCTCCAGGAGCTGCTCACTCCCGAAGTCGCCGGACTGCTCGACCGCAAGGTGAGCGGGCTCTCCCCTGTCTGATGCCGCGGCCGACCCGAACCGGCACGCCGTCCGACCCTGGCCGACGGCGTGCCGGTGTCCGGCTGCCGGACAGGGCCCGCCGAGCCCTTCCGACATGGCCCCGCGCCCCCTCCCTCTCCCCCTCCCGAGGAGTCACCGTCATGACCACTGCGGCCCACGACCGCGTCGTCGCCGAACTGTGTCAGTGGCTCGCCGAGCACCTGGCGCTCTACCTGCGCCAGTCGCCGGACGCGATAGGCCTTGAAGTGCCGCTGGCCACCTACGGACTCGACTCCGTGCTCGCGCTGAGCCTGTGCGGCGACGCGGAGGACGAGTACGGCATCGAGCTCGAACCCACCGTCGTCTACGACTACCCGACGGTCCTCGAACTCGCCCGCCATCTCGCCGCCACTCTCGCGGAAAGCGCCCGCTCATGAACGCCGTCGCCATCGTCGGCCTCGACTGCCGCTTCCCCGGGGCCCCTGACCCCGCCGCCTACTGGGACCTGCTCATGCGGGCCGCGGACGGCGGAGGCGAAGTGCCCTCCCAGCGCTGGGACGCCGCCGCCTTCCACGGCCCGGGCGGCGTGCCGGGACGCACCAACACCACTCGGGGCGGGTTCATCGACGAACCGGACGCCTTCGACCATGAGTTCTTCGCGCTTTCGCCCCGCGAGGCCGGCGCCATGGACCCCCAGCAGCGCCTGTTCCTGCAGACCGTGTGGCGCGCCCTGGAGGACGCGGGCATGCCGCCGCAAGGGCTGACCGACTCGACCACCGGCGTCTACGCGGGGATCATGGCCTCTGAGTGGGGGCAGCTGCACCTCTCCCGGTACGAGGAGGTCACCGCGCACACCGGTGCCGGCAACGGCTACTGCATGGTGCCCAACCGCATCTCCTACCACCTCAACCTCAAGGGCCCGAGCCTCGCGGTGGACACCGCCTGCTCCTCGTCCCTGGTCGCCGTCCACCTCGCCGTGAACGCGCTGCTCTCCGGTGAGGTCGACCATGCCGTGGCGGGCGGCGTCAACCTCCAACTGACCCCCGCGCTCGGCATCTTCTACTCCGCGGCGGGCCTCTCCGCGCCCGACGGCCGCTGCAAGCCGTTCAGCGCGGAGGCCGACGGCATCGGCCGGGGCGACGGGGTGGGTGTGGTGGTGCTGCGCCGCCTCGACGACGCACTCGCCGACGGCCAGCAGATCTACGCCGTCATCCGGGGCACCGCCGTCAACCAGGACGGTCGCAGCAACGGCCTGACGGCGCCCAGCCGCTGGGCCCAGCAAGAGGTGCTCGCCGCAGCGCTGCGCCGGGCCGACGCCGACCCGGCGCAGGTCGCCTTCGTGGAGGCGCACGGGACCGGCACCGTGCTCGGCGACATGATCGAGGCCCGCGCCCTCGGGCACGTCTACGGCAGCGGACGGACCAAGCCCTGTGCCATCGGCTCGGTCAAGGGCAACATCGGCCACACCGAGGCCGCCGCCGGGATCGCCGGGCTCATCAAGGTGGCTCTCGCGCTGCATCACCGGCTCGTTCCCGTGAGCCCCTTCGCGACCCGCGAGAACCGCAGACTCGGCCTTGCCGACCAAGGTCTGAAGCTCATCAAGTCACCACTACGCCTGCCCTCGGGCCCGCAGCTGGCCGGACTGTCCAGCTTCGGCATGGGCGGCACCAACGCCCACGCCGTCATGGAGACGTCCCCGGTGCGCGACCGCAGGCCCGTCGCCGACGACACCTCCCCACCGGCCGTGTTCACCCTCAGCGCCAACAACCCCGAGGGCCTGCGCCGCAACCTCGAGTCCCAGGCGGTCGCACTGTCCCGACGCGGACAGGAACCGCTCGCCCCGCTCGCCTGGACCAGCAACCGGGTCAAGACGGCCTTGCCGCACCGCTTCGCCGTCGCCGCTCGCACCACCTCCGAGCTGGTTCGCCGCCTCAAGGCGGCGGTCGCCGACGCCGAGGAGTTCGCCGCACTGACCGGCCACCCCGACGGCCTTGAGCAGGTGGCCTTCCTCTTCACCGGGCAGGGTGCCCAGTTCGCCGGCATGACCAAGTCGCTGTACGAGGACTGCGCTGCCTACCGGCGTCACCTCGGCGACGCCGACGACGCGCTCCGGCCCCACCTCGGACGTTCGGTACGCGACCTGATCCTCTCCGGCGACGAGGACGTCCGTCGGACCGACAACGCGCAACCCGCGCTGTTCGCCGTCGGCCACGCCATGGCGCGCACCCTGGTCGACCTCGGCATCGAGCCCACCGCCGTACTCGGCCACAGCGTCGGCGAGTTCGCCGCGGCCGTCACGGCCGACGCGCTCTCCCTGGACGACGCCGCCCGGCTGATCGCCGCACGCGGCCGCCTCATGCAACAGCTTCCGGACGGCGGTGGGATGATCTCCGTCCCGGCCTCGCCCGGCGACCTGGCCGAACTCGTCGCCGCCGAACCTCTCGTGGACATCGCCGTCCACAACGGGCCCCAGGCCACTGTCCTTTCCGGTGACATCAATGCCCTCGAACGGATCGCCCGCACCCTGCGCGAGCGCGGTGTCGAACCGACGACTCTGCGCGTCTCGCACGCCTTCCATTCGCCGCTGATGCGTCCCATGCTCGCCGAGTTCGGGCGAGTCGCCGCGGCCTGCCGCCCCGGGCCACCCCAGGTTCCGTTCTACTCGACCGTGCGCGGCCACGTCCTGGACGGCGAGCCGCTCGACGGCGGCTACTGGACCGACCACGTCCAGAGCCCCGTGCACTTCGCGGACGCCGTCACCGATCTGATCAAGGACGGCCCCCGACTGCTCGTGGAGATCGGCCCGCGGCGCGTTCTCACCCCTCTCGTGCGCAGGCTCCACGCCGCCGACGACCTGGTGTTGCTGGCCCCCGGCAACAGTGAGACGGCCGACGGGCAGGACCTCGCCGCGGCCGTCGCGGCACTGTTCAGGTCCGGCGTCACCCCTCGGTGGGAGGCGCTGTACGACACCGACGACCGCAGGCTCCAGCGGCTGCGGCCCTACGAGTTCAACGCCCGGCACCGCTACTGGCACGGGGTGGCGATGACCCCGGGGGAACAGACCGGGAGCGGGCTCACGGCAAGGGAGTCGGCCCCCGCCGACCCTGCCGACCCCGTGGCTCCCACCGCCGTGCTCTCCTCCGGCGACCACGTCACCGACGCCGTCCTCGGCGCCATCACCGAGACCGGCGGATACGCGCCGGGCAAGATCGCGCTGCGGGCCCGCTTCTACGAGGACCTCGGCTTCGACTCGGTCACCATCATGCAGCTGAAGACCAAGGTGGAGGCCGCGCTGCCCGGACTCGCGGAGCTATCCGTCCAGCAGCTCCTGCCGCATCTCGCGTCGGTGGGTGAGCTGATCGACTTCCTGCGCGAGCACACCATCCACGCCGCCGGAACCGTACGGGGCATCTCAGTCAAGGAAGGCCGCGCGTCATGACACATCAGCCGGCGTACATCGCGTCCATAGGCACCGCCCTGCCCGGCGACCCCATCGGCAACGAGGAGCTCGGCAAACGCTTCGGGATCGACGCCGACTGGATAGAGGTGTTCATCGGCACCCGTACCCGGCACTTCGCCGTGAACCTCGACGACGGCGAGATCCGGTACACCCTCGCCGACCTCGCCGCCCGGGCAGGCAGCCGCGCCCTTGCCGCTTCCGGCGTCTCGCCGGACGACATCGGCTTCATCGTGATGGGCACCGCGACCCCGGACGCGCTGATGCCCGCCACCGTCAACCTCGTCGCGGACCAGCTCGGTCTCGATCATCTGCCCACCTATCAGCTCCAGTCGGGCTGTGCCGGGGCGCTCCAGGCCCTCGATCTGGGACGCACCCTGATCACCTCCGGAACGCACAAGGCCGGTCTCGTCCTCGGCGGCGACGTCTGCACCAAACACCTGCCGCTGGGCCAGGACTTCGCGGGACTGCAGCCTTCCGAGCTGGTCAACTTCGTACTCTTCGGCGACGGCGCGGGCGCCGCCGTGCTGACCTCCGAGCCCGTCGGCGCCCGGCTCTCCCTGCTGCGGGTCCTCAACCGGCTCATCGGTCTGGGCCGTGAACCGGGCCAGACCGTCGAGTGGTTCGGCATCGCCGACCGGGAATCCGGACGGCAGGCCCTCAGTGAGGACTACAAGGCCATCGAGTCCACGGTGCCGGTGATGGCCACCGAGATCCTCTGGGAGCTCCTCGACGAACAGGGGTGGAGCGAGGGTGACTTGACCTATCTGCTGCCTCCGCAGCTGTCGGCCCGGATGACCGAGCGGATCGTGACGGAGATGGACATGCCGACTGCCACGGAGATCTCCTGCGTCGCCGACACCGGCAACACCAGCAACGCCCTGCCGTTCATGCAGATGTCCCGCCTCCTCGACCATATCGAACCGGGGCAGAAGGCCATCGGTATCGCCGTCGAGTCCAGCAAGTGGATCAAGGCGGGTTTCGCGCTGGAGAAGGTCTGAGCGGCCACAGGACCACGGGCAAACAAGGAGACGAGGAAGACCACGCCCATGACGACATACGACGACGTGACCGCCGGAGCGGCAGCCGCATCGCCGCCGGCTCCCGGACCACTGGCCCAGATCCGCGCCTGGAATGCCGAGGCGACGCTCGTCGAGCACTTTCCGCAGGCACTCGCGCTGCTGCCCGGCCTCGACCTTCCCGCGCGCGCCTCCATCGGTCAGCTGCTCTCCCGGCTCGACACCGAGGACGTGCTTCGCCGCCACCCGGACACCCCGGTTTTCACGGTCGCGGTCACAGGGCACTCGACCCTGGTGGGCCTGACCGCACCACTGACCGGTGAAGTCGCGCGCCACGGGATGCTGTTGCGGCACCGGCTCTGTGACTACGACAGTTACCTGCGCGACCTGGCCGACCCGCGCAGCGACCTTTACCGCGAGGGCACCGACCTGGTGCTTTGTGTCCTGGACGCGGAGTCCGTGTTCGACGAGCTGCCCGTGCCCTGGCGGGTGGAGGATGCCGAGGCCGCGCTGACGGCCCGCCTCGCGCAACTCTCCACGCTCGCCGGGACATACGCGGCATCGGGCGGCGGCACCCTGGTCCTGAACACGCTGCCGCTGCTGCCCCGGTTCACCCGTCAGCTGGTCGACTGGGCGTCGCGGGCCCGGCTCGGCGCCGCCTGGCGGACGTTCAACGCCCAGCTGCTGCGCCTCACCGAGCTGCACGCCAACGTCCTCGTGCTCGACCTCGACCCGCTGGTCGCCGCCGGCGGCCCTGTCGCGGACCCGCGCCTGAGCGCCTACGCCAAGGCCCGGCTCGGCGACGAGACACTTGCCGCGTACGCCGCCGAGATCGGCCATCTGGTCGGCGCTCTGACCGGACGCACCAAGAAGTGCCTGGCGCTCGACGCCGACGGCACCCTGTGGGACGGCATCCTGGGCGACGACGGCCCCGAGGGTATCGCCGCAGCGGGCAGCTTCCGCGGTGAGGCCTTCGGCGCCTTCCAGCAGGTGATCAAGCAGATCGGCGCGCAGGGCGTGCTCCTCGCCGTGTGCAGCAAGAACGACCGTGACCCCCTCCTCGCGGTGCTGCGGGACCACCCGGACATGGTGCTGCGCGAGGACGACTTCGTGAACGTCACGGCCAACTGGCAGCCCAAGGACGGCAATCTGCTGGCGCTGGCCGACCGCATCAACCTGGGCGCGGACAGCTTCGTCTTCGCCGACGACAGCGCCTTCGAATGCGGGCTGGTCGAGGCGGGCGTGCCGGGCGCCGCCGTCATTCGGCTCGACGACGAACCCGCCCTGCACATTGACAAGTTGCTCGCCGACGGCTGGTTCGACGTGTGGAAGGTCACCGACGAGGACCGGGCCCGCGGTGCCCGTTACCGCACAGAGGCGGCACGCCAGGAGTTGCGGGAGAACGCCGGGTCCATGGACGACTATCTCGCGGGCCTGGGCGTCACCGTGCGCTTCTCGCCGCCGAGCCCGCTAGAGGTGGCCCGGATCGCCCAACTCACCCAGCGCACGAACCAGTTCAACCTGACGACCCGGCGTCTTCAGCCCGACGACGTGCGCGCCGCGCTCGACGACCCCGCTCAGCTCGTCCTCGCCATCCGCTCCGCCGACCGGTTCGGCGACAACGGTCTGGTCGGAGCGGTCTTCGCGCACCTCGGCGATGACGGCCTACACCTCGACAACTTCCTCCTCAGCTGCCGCGTCTTCGCCCGGGGCATCGAACAGGCCTGCCTGGCCGAGCTTCTGCTCACCGCGCGTGAAGCGGGCATCCCCGCGGTGCACGGGACGTACCTGCCGACCAAGAAGAACCACCGCATGCGCGCGTTCTACCCCGACACCGGCTTCCTCAGAAGCGGCGACGAGCGGGAGTCGCGCTTCACCCACGCCTTGGACGTCGTCAAGCCGCCGCCGGCCCATGTGGCCCTGGACGCCGACCTGACCGCGCTCACCGGGGCAGCCGCCCGCGCCCACCACTGATCCACCACTGCTGAGGACCACCACCATGGCCACACTCGCCACACTCGACGACTATCTCGGCATCCTGCGCGACCTCGTGGGATTCCCTGTCGCACCGCAGGAACTCGACACGCCCTTCGACCAGTTGAACGACTGGGACTCCGTGCACCTCCTGAAACTGGTCACCGTCATCGAGCGGGAGACGCAGGTACGCCTGCCGGTCACCCGTGTCCTCGAAGCCCGGACGCTGAACGAGATCTTCGGCATGGCGGTGACCGGATGAGCCCCGCGGCCCGGCCTGACATCGTGTCCGAGCGCCAGCGACGCCACACCCTGTACTTCCTCGAGCACGCCTTCGCGCGGCAACGCAGCGTCTCCATCGACACCGAGGTCGACATGACGGCTGTCGTCGCGCACCGGCGGGACGCCCGCGCGAAGGGCCGGCGATACGGGCTCGTCAGTTACGTCGTGTGGGCGGGGGCCCGCGCCGTCGCCGCTCGCCCGGAGGTCAACTCCTCGCTGACCGGCCGACTCGCTCCCCGGCTCGTACGGCACCCGACGGCCACCGCGAAGGTCGCCCTCGACCGCACCTTTCAGGGGCGGCGCGTGGTGCTCTCGGCGCTGGTGCCGGAGGCGGAACGGGCCACGCTCGACGAGATTCAGGACGTGATGGACCGCTACCGCGACGCGGATCCGGAGCACGCCCCCGAGTTCGCCGGGGTCCGCAAGGTCAACCGGCTGCCCGCTCCTGTCGGCTCGATGGTGTTCCGCCGCCTCATGGGCAGGCCCGCCGCACGCGCCGCAGTTCTGGGCACCTTCTCCGTCAGTTCCCTCGGGCATCGTCCCGTCGACGCCTTCTCCGGTGCGGGCGGCACCGCCGTGACCCTCAACGTGGGTCAGATGAGGGACCGCGCATGGGTGCGGGACGGCGAGGTGACCGTGGCTCCTGTCATGCGGGTCAACCTCACCTTCGACCACCGGGTCATCGACGGCGCGCCGGCCGCCGACGTCCTCGGCGAGATCAAGAGCGCCCTGGAGGGCTTCCATGCCGACGGACCAGCACCGGCCACTGCGGTCGTCGTCCCTTCCAGAGCCGGTGCGGATCCTCTCCCCCAGGTCCTGGAGTGACGTGCGGGAGGCGGCCGACCGCCGAGGCACCGCCCTCCTGTACGCGACCCTTGACGACTGCCCCGCCACGCCCTCCGACAGAGCCGGCCTGCGCCGCCTCCTGGGCAAGGACTTCGACCGCCACGAGTCCTTGGGCCCCGGACAGCGCCGTCGGTTCGCCGCGTCCCGCGCCCTGCTGAAGGAGGCGGCCGGAACCGTCCTGCGTGTGCCCGCCGCGAGCGTCGAGCTGGCGTACGAGCGCGGCGGACGCCCGTATCTGCCCGGCTTCGACGGAATCGACATCAGCCTGAGCCACACCGCCGACGTGCTGCTCGTCGGTGTCACCACCCGCGGCCTCATCGGCGTGGACGTGGAGCACACCCAGCGGCCGATGGACGGGCTGGCGAGGAAGATCTGCACTCCGCACGAAGCCCGTCACCTGGACCGGCTTCCCGCAGAGCGTCGCAACGCCGAGCTCGTCCGGTTGTGGACGCTGAAGGAGGCCTACAGCAAGGCCGTCGGGGAAGGCCTGCGCCTCCGGTTCACCGAGCTCGGATTCGGCGTCGGCCATGAGGAAGGGTGCGTGCTGCGCCCCGACGGACAGGGCGACACCGGCGGCGAGTGGACCGCTCGCACCTTCGTCCTCGCAGAGGGCTATCGCGTCGGCGCCGTCATCCAGGACACGGCGAGCGGCTCGCTGGACGGCCCCGCGGCGGACGCCCTGTTCAACGCCGTCCTGACCTCCTGGCTCACGAGCGCCTCAGGGACCGCCTGATGGAGCGCCGGACCGGGCCGCACCACGCCACCCTCACCAGATCGACAGAGAGGCTGAGACCCGTGCACGACCTCGCGGAACTCAAGAACTTCGTCATGCTGCACGCCAGGGCCCTCGGGCTCGACCCGAGCGATGCCGCCGCCGTGCTCGACCGCGTCCGGCACGACGACGGCCGTGACGGGCCCGGCTCCTGGACGGGAGAGTGGAGCTCCCGGATCGATCTGTCCGAGGCTGCAGGCGATCTCCCCGGCGCCGTCTGCGGCGCCATCCTGGCGAGCTTTCCCTACCCCGACAGCGCGGCGCGGCGCACCGCCCGCGGCCGTGCCCTGAGCGCCTTCGACCGCTGGCGGCGCACCCTTCCGGATGTTCACCGCCTCGACGTGTCCATCGGTGACGCGACCGTGCGCTGCTGGGCCACCGGCCTCGACGGTCAGGTCCTGAAGCCGGTCGTCGTCGTCACCGGAGGCATCGTGAGCGTGAAGGAGCAGTGGGCGCCATTCCTGCTCCTGGCGCGGCAGTTGGGCGTGGCCGCGGTCGTCACGGAGATGCCGGGCGTCGGCGAGAACACCCTGCCCTACGGGCGCGAGAGCCACCGGATGTACGGGGCGGTCCTGGACGCGCTCGCGGACCGCGCCGACACCACGCGCGCCGTTCTTGTCGCCCTCAGCTTCAGCGGTCATCTCGCACTGCGTCAGGCCGTCACCGACGCTCGGATCCGCGGCGTGATCACGGTCGGCGCGCCCGTGCGGGAATTCTTCACCGACGGGCAGTGGTGGCCACGCGTACCGGCGCTCACCACGCACACGATCGCCCATCACAGCGGAGTCCCGCACGAACGCCTGCGCGCCCACCTCCAGGACTGGGGGCTGACGGACACCGAACTGGCCTCCCTCGACATCCCGGTCGCGTACGCGCGCAGTCGTCGTGACGAGATCATCCCGGGCGCCGACGCGGACCTGCTGACGCGGCACATCCGCGACCTCGACCTGATCTCCTTCGACGACGTGCACGGCTCGCCGTCCCACGTCGAGGAGACCCGCGCGTGGATGGCCAGGGCCGTCGCCCGCATGACCGGGGCGGGGGCGGCCGGCGAAGGGGTCCCCAGTGTCGGTGCGCTGCAGGGCGGGGACGGCGCTCGATGACTCGCTATCTGCCGCATCCCCCGGCGGCCGAGGCGGATCTGACGCTGTTCTGTTTCCACCACGCCGGGGGCAGCGCCGCCGCGTTCCGCGGCTGGGGGGATGTTCTGGGCACGCGCGTCGATGTCGTACCGGTGCAGTTGCCCGGCCGCGAGAGCCGGATCCGTGAGCCGCGCTTCACCCGGCTCACGCCGCTCGTCACCGAGGTCGAGGGGGCTCTGGCGGGCCACTTGGACCGGCCGTACGCGTTCTACGGGCACAGCATGGGTGCCCTGCTCGCGTACGCGCTCGCCGAGCGGGCCGCCCTCGGGACGCGGTTGCCTGAAGCGCTCGTCGTCGGCGGCTTCCCCGCCCCTCACCTGGGGCATGCCCTGAGCCTGCCCCCTGACATGCCCGACACCGAGCTCACCGAGCTGCTGATCGGGATGGGTGGACTACCCGCCGAACTGGCCGACCAGCCCGAATGGTTGACCGCGCTGCTACCGGTGATCCGTGACGATCTCGCGGTCTGCGGCGATCACCGTCCGACGCCGCCGCGCAGGCTGCCCATTCCGCTGCACGTGCTTGCCGGAAACGAGGATCCCCTCGTCGACATCGACGGAATCCTCGCCTGGCAGGAGCACACTTCGGAGTCCTTCCGGGCCGATGTACTGCCCGGTGGCCATTTCTTCGCCAAGGACCGGCCCGAAGCATTCTTCAACGCCCTCACCCGGGCCGTGCATGCCCACATCCCCCACGGCAGTTTCCTCAACGCCGGCTGAATCGGCGAGCCGTCATGAAAGATCGAATTTGAGCCTCACGTCAACGCCCGAAGGGTGGTTGGCCTTCACCCGACAAAAGATCTTCGGCGCCGAGTGATCACCGAGTGACGCGGCCGGCCACCGTTCCACTTCCTCTTGGCGCAAGATCCACGAAAATCCGCGCGGGTGACGTCGTTTCCAGGCACTGGCGAGGAATTTCCATCCCTGCCGTGTTCGGGCGCCCCTTTCCACTCGGAACGCATCGTTGGCGAAAGCGAATGACACGAACTCGGCCGGTCGAGACGGAATCCAGAATTCCGCCTCCCCTGCGGGCGATACGGATTTTGCGCCTCCGCTCCTGGGGCACCCTGATCGGGCCGAATCAGGCCCGATCAGGGAAAGCTCCGAGCCCCACCCCTCTTTCTCCTGATCCGGGATCAGGGGTAGGGGCGCCCCCTCAGGAGTCGTAGAGTTCCGGCAACGCAAAGGCGAAGGAACAGCGGTCGCCCTCCACGTCGGCGTTGTGCGCCGACTGAAGCGTAACGTCCACTTCGAGAACCGATCCGGGGGTCACCGTGATCGGCCCGACGCTGCCCGCCACGACGGCGTTGCGGCCGGACGCGGACGTGAGCGAAACGGCCTCGATCTTCCACACACCCGCGGGCACGTGAGAAATGCTCCAGGTGTCCGTGGACCGCTGCATGCGATAGCAGCGGGCGGGTACGCCCCCGGCGGGCCCCGCGCGGAAGGCCGCGACGAAGGCGGCAGCGTCGTCCAACCCGTCCGACCTGCGAAGACGACCCTTGACAGTGCCATAGGCGAAGGACGCGTCATCGCGCCCGCCCGCGACCTGGAGCGCGTCAGGACCGAGGCACGTCATCTTGCGGTACTGCCCTGGCGACACCCCGAAGGTCCTGCTGAAGCGCGTGGTGAAGGACCCCTGACTCGCATAGCCGACCTGGTTCGAAATGTCGGCGACACTCGTGTCGGTATTGAGGAGCTTTCGCTTGGCCTCCTCCAGGCGCACAGCAGTGAGAAATTGCGCCGGCGGCAATCCAGTTTCCGCCCTGAAAAGCCGGGCCATATGAAAGGGAGTGAGCCTCGCGATCTCCCCGAGGTCACTCAGGGAAAGCGGCTCCTCATACCTCTCTCGAATTCCTTGGACAACACGCTCTATTTCCACTCTCATTCGGCACCCCCGTGTTTCGGTGCAAATCTTTGACACCGCAGCCGACAAACAAGTAAAAAAGAAGCAATCGCGGTAGTGAACCAAGGGTAACCAAAAGTTGTCAAGACCAGTCCGCGTCGCTGATCAAGCCCACGGACTGCCGCGGCACCCACATTTCCTTGATCAGCTGTGCATCGATTCCCGCTCTGCCGATTGCGGCCGGGATGCGCCCCCATCAGCATCGGCTGGTCACCGGTGAATCCGTCCGGCCATGGACGGTGGGCGACCGAGTCGGTGGTCGCGGTCGACAGTTCCTCGACAGCGACGGAGCGGGAGCGGCAGGACACACGCACGGGCCGACGAGGCGATCAGGCCAGGCCATGGACGAACCCTGAGCAGCCACGGCCGCACGAACGAAAGGATTCGGCACTGATGGCCGACACACACCGCAGGGGAAGGAGGGGGCGTGGGGGCCAAGGGGCGGAGTATGGCCGAAATCAGAGGATGCCTGACCGAAAATCGCGAGTGACTTCCCGGACGCATATGCACAACCACAGTCACATCCTGCCGAGTCAAGACCGCGCGACCAGACGGAGGCACCCCAATGCGGCAAAGCGGGCAGAAGTCGGACCAGGCCGCGAGCAATCTAAGCGATGACAGTGAGTTGGCGGAAACCGCAAGCTTAAATAGGCCGACGGAATGCCGAGACAACGGGTGACTGAATCCCTTGGCATGTCCTAGAAACGGGGGAACTTCATGCGGCTACAACTGCTGGGCCCAGTCAGAGCGTGGCACGATAACACCGAACTGGCGCTCGGCCCTCCGAAACAGTTGGCGGTCGTGGGACTGCTGGCCACCCGCGCGAACGAGGTCGTGCACATCGAGGAGATCATCGATGCCGTATGGGGCAGCGACGTCCCTCGTACGGCCGTCAACGGAGTGCACACCTACGTGGGCGGGCTGCGTCGCGCCCTGGAGCCGGAGCGCGGCAGCCGGGAGTCCGGCGGCCTGCTCGTCTCGTCCAGTGGTGGCTACTTCCTGCGTCTGGCGACGGAGGAGGTGGACGCCCACGTCTTCGCCCACCGCTACGCCCAGGCACGTCAGTTGAAGGCCGAGGGCGACCTGACGAGCACCATCGACGTGCTGGAGAAGGCACTTCCCTTGTGGCACGGCGAAGCGTTCGCCGGCCTGCCCGGCCCCTTCGCCGACATGGAGCGCACCCGGCTGCAGGAACTGCGCCTGTCGGCCACCGAGGAGTGGGCGTACGCACTACTCACGCTGGGGCGGGACTCCGAAGTCTGCTCGGCCCTCACCGCCTTGGTGGCGAAGGAGCCGTTGCGCGAGAAGCTGCGCTGGCTGCTCATGCTGAGCCTCTACCGCTGTGGCCGCCGCGCGGACGCACTCAAGCTCTACCACGAGACCCGCATCCTGCTCCGCAATGAACTGGGCATAGAACCGGGGCGGGATCTGAGTCTCCTGCACCAGCGGATGCTGTCCGACCACCCCGACCTCAGCACCGACACACAGGAAGAGGGACGCGGCAGCGTCACGGCCTTCGCCCCCGCGCCGTCCGACAGCGGCGGGCCCGCCATGTGGAGCACGGTGCGCCCTGCCCAACTCCCCCCCATCGCACGTGGGTTTGTCGGGCGCTCGGTGGAAATGGCCCAGTTGACCCGGCTCGCCGCGGAGACCGACGGCACCCCCTCGGGCCGCACCACCATGGCAGTGGTGACCGGCCTGCCAGGCGTGGGCAAGAGTGCGCTGGCGCTGCGCGTCGCCTACGAGCTGGCCGATCAGTTCACGGACGGGCAGTTGTACGTCGACCTGTGCGGCACGAACGCGCACCGCGCACCGCTCACCGCGACGGAGGCGCTCGCCCAGGTGCTGCGCAGCCTCGGCATCGACGAGACGCTCATTCCCGGGGACCTGGCCGGGCGAACCGCCCTGTACCGAAGCATGCTCTACGGCAAACGGACGCTGCTCGTCCTGGACGACGCGTACGCAGCGGACCAGTTGCGGCCGCTCATTCCGCAAGGGCCCGCCTACGTCCTGATCACCAGTCGCTGGCGGCACAGCGGCCTCGTGGCGCGGGACGGCGCCTACCGCGTGGAGCTCGATCCGCTCACCCCCGAGGAGTCGATGAATCTCCTCACCTGTCTGACCCTCACGGAGCGGCTGAAGACGGAGGCCGACGACATCGCGGCCCTCACCCGGCTCTGCGGACACCTCCCGCTGGCCCTGCGCATCATCGCGGAGATGCTCGCCACGATGCCCCACGTGTCGGCGCACGAGTTCGTGAAGGCCGTCGCCGACCGCCGGATGGACCGGCTCGACGTGGTGCGCGACGCGGCGGCCAGCCTGCGGAGCTCCTTCTCCCGGTCCTACCGCACGCTGCGGCCCGAAGTGGCACGCATGTTCCGATTGCTGGGTCTGTGCGAGGGGATCACCATCACCGCCGAAGCCGCGGCCACCCTCGCGGGCACGGACATCGGGCACTCCCGCCGCCTGCTGCAGTCCCTCGCCGAGGCGCACCTGCTGATGGAGACCGGTGAGGGCACCTACCGCTTCCAGGAACTCATCGGGGCCTACGCGAACGAGTGCGCGGAGGACGAGCCGGTGCCGAGCAGGAGCCAGGCACTCGCCCGCGCACTGCGGCTGTATGTCGGCCACAACCACTCACCGAGGCACGGCGAAAGCCTCCTCAGCAGGCGTGACCTGGCCTCCAGCGACTGCTGACCACCCGTAGGCCCGTCTGCCGACAGCATCCAGAGGGTGTCCAGAGGCTCTGCAGCCCCAGCGGCACAGACTGAACATGCACCGTGCACAAGCGAACGATGCCCGCGTTCCGCGGGCCGTCCCAAGGTCGGCAAAGGGAAGGTCAACGCATGTCATCCACTCTCTACGGCATCCCCGAGCACTTCGACGCCATCGTGATCGGCGGGGGGCCCGCCGGGGCGACCACTGCCGGTCTCCTGGCGAAGCGTGGCCACCGCGTGCTCGTCCTGGACCGCGAGCGGTTCCCCCGCTACCACGTGGGCGAATCGCTCATACCCGCGTTCATGCGCCCGATGGAAGAGCTCGGGCTGCCCGAAAGGATGGACGCCCGCGGCTTCGAGCGGAAGTACGGCGGCTCGCTGGTGTGGGGCAACGAGCAGGTGCCCTGGAACTTCTCCTTCGTCAAGGGCGGGGCCCACGCGTACGCCTACCACACGCGCCGCGCCGACCTGGACTCGCTGATCCTCGACCGCGCCAGAGAGCTGGGCGCGTACATCATCGAGGACGCCACGGTGAAGGAGCCGATCCAGAACGAGGACGGCCGGGTCACCGGCGTCCGCTTCGCCGTGCGCGGCGAGGAGGACATCAAGGAGGCGACGGCAGGCCTGGTGATCGACGCCTCGGGGCAGGCCCGCGTGCTCAGCCGCCGCTTCACCGATCTGCGCTGGCACGACGAACTGCGCAACGTCGCGGTGTGGACCTACTTCGACAACTGCGAGCGGCTGCCCGGCGACGAATACACCAACATCCTGATCGAGGGGCTCGACGACGGCTGGTTCTGGGCCATCCCGATCGACAAGGGCACCATCAGCGTCGGCTACGTGACGCGCTCCGCCACGGTGGGCGAGTCCGACCAGTCGCTCCAGGAGCACTTCGCCGCCGAACTGGAGAAGTCCACCAAGCTGAAGAAGATGCTGGCGCCCGGGCGCCGCTCCGCGGGATTCCGCACCGCCCGCGACTGGTCGTACCACAGCAACCGCTTCTACGGCGACGGCTGGGTGCTCGTGGGCGACACGGCCGCCTTCGTCGACCCGCTGTTCTCCACCGGTGTAGCGCTCGCCACGCTGGCCGGCAGCGTGCTGGCCAAGATCGTCGACCAGGTGATCAAGCACCCGGAGATCGAGGAGAAGGCGCTCGACCGGTACGCCACCGCCTACTCGGGGTTCTTCGACGAGATCCGCGAGTTCGTCGAGCGCTTCTACGACCGCACCAAGTACAAGGAGTTCTACTTCAGCCTCGCCCAGGAAATGATCGACCCGGAGAAGAAGAACGAGCCGTCCGCGGACTTCGTCAAGCTGATCTCCGGTCTCAGCGGTCGTCACCCGATGTTCAACATCTCGCTGGACGACCTCGTCCCGGGCAGCGACGACGAGGACGAGCCCGAGGACAAGGACGAGTCGGCCGCGTGAGCGCGCCACACCATGCCTCCCTTCTCGTGCCCCGCGTGCTGATTGAGGTCTCCGCCGCCCATGACGAGCCACCAAATACAGCTGCTCTTTCTGGATCTCGCACTCATCCTGCTCCTCGCCCGCGGACTCGGGGCACTGGCCGCACGCATCGGGCAGCCTCCCGTCGTGGGCGAGATCCTGGCCGGCATCATGCTCGGCCCGACACTGTTCGACGGAGCGATCACCGACCATCTCTTTCCGGGTGACGTACGCCCGTTCCTCACCGCGCTCGCCCAGATCGGTGTGGCGCTGTTCATGTTCGTCGTGGGACTGGAACTGGAACACCGGGCGCTGCGCGGGCGGACCAGGGTCACGGCGGGAGCCGCCCTCGGTTCGACCCTGGTGCCCTTCGTCCTCGGACTCGGCCTCGCCCTGTTCCTGCTGCGGGATCACGAGACCGGCCAGCGGGCCGCGTTCCTGGTGTTCATCGGACTGTCGGTGTCGGTCACCGCGTTCCCGGTGCTCGCCAGGATCCTCGCCGACCGCGGTCTGTCCCGCACCCACATCGGCAGCCTCGCCCTGGCCACGGCCGCGCTCGTCGATGTCGTGGCCTGGTCGGCGCTCGCCGCAGTGCAGGCGGTGGTCGGCGGTGCCGACGACTACTGGCGAGTGGCACTACTGATCCCGTTCACGGCGGTGCTGCTCCTCCTGCGACCGCTGCTGCGCCGGGTGTTCGAGCCCAAGGGCCCCGATCGACAGCTCTCCTCCTCAGGGATCGCCGTCGCCCTGATCGGTGCGCTGCTGTCCGGCGCGGCCACCGAGGCCATGGGCATGCACTACATCTTCGGCGCCTTCCTGTTCGGCGTGATGATGCCGCGCGAGGGCATCGGAGCGGTGCGCGACGAACTGTGCGAACGCACCGGGCAGATCACCACGCTGCTGCTGCCGGTCTACTTCGTGGTGGCCGGGCTCAAGGTGGACCTGAGCGGAGTGGGCCTCAGCGGACTCGCCGAACTCGGGGTCATCCTGCTCGTCGCCATCGGTGGCAAGACCGTCGGCACCTACCTCGGCGCCCGCACCCAGGGGCTGCCGGCCCAGGGATCGGCGACACTCGCGGCCCTCATGAACACTCGTGGCCTTACTGAGCTGGTCATTCTCGGTGTGGGCCTCCAACTGGGGCTGCTGGACGGCCGGTTGTACTCACTCATGGTCGTCATGGCGCTCGTGACCACAGCCATGACCGGGCCCCTGCTCCACCTGATCGACCGCCGGACCAAGGCAGGCGGTATCGGCGACGAGCACGTGCCGAAGGGCCTGGCCGACAAGACCGCCGCGACAGATCAAGCGGGAACAGGAGGGAGAGACAACCATGCGGTTGGTTGAGCGGGATAGTGAGGTCGGCGCGCTCACCGACATACTCCGCCAGACCGAGCAGGGACACGGCGGCATCGCCGTGGTCAGTGGCGGCACAGGCAGCGGAAAGACCGAACTCCTCAGCCTGGTGCGCGGACTTGCCACCGATGCCGGGTTCGTCGCGCTGCAGGCGACCGCTTCCTGGGCGGAGCGGCTCTCGCCGGGCAGTGTCCTCGAACAACTGCCCAGGTATGCCGATACGACACCGGATCACAGCGGCGCCGTCTCACAGGTGCTCGCCCGCCTGGGCGCCATCCGCGCGGACGCGGACGGCTGCACACCCGAGCGGTGCCCGCTGGATGCCGCCACCGCGGCCGCCCTGCATCAGCTGTCCACGGAGATCATGCGGATCTCTGTGCAGGCACCGGTACTGCTGTGCGTCGATGACATCCAGTTCGCCGACTCGCTGTCCCTGCACTGGATTCTGCAGCTGGTGCACGCTCTGCGTTCCTCACGCATCGCTCTGGTGGTCGCCGAGTGCACCCTCTCGAAGTCCGCCCATCCGCATCTGCACACGGAACTGCTGCGCCAGCCCAACTACCGGCGCCTGGATCTGCGTGCCCTGTCCGAGGCCGGAGTCGGCGCGGTGCTCGGCGCGCACATGGATCCGCGTCGGGCCGACGCGCTGGCGGCGGACTGCCATCGCGTCAGCGGCGGCAACCCGCTTCTCGTACGCGCCTTGGTGGAGGACCAGCGGCACACCGCGGTGCTGCCCGACCTGAAGCCCGAGCTCGTGGTCGGCGACGCCTACGCCGACACCGTGCTCAGCTGTCTGCACCGAGGCCGCACCCCCGCGCTGCGGCTGGCGCAAGCACTGGCGGTCCTCGACGAACCCGACACCGGTTCGGGCCGCCCGGTCCGGCTCCTGGACGAGGAGGCGACCGCGGTCGAACAGTGCCGCATCGCTCTGGAAGCGGTCGGCCTCATCGCGGCCGGCCGCTTCCGGCACCCGGTCGCACGGGACGCGGTGCTGCAGAACCTCTCCTCACCCGCGCGCCGCGACCTGCACCGCCGTGCGGCGGAGCTCCTGTACCAGGACGGGGCCAGCGCCGTGCGGATCGCCCCGCACCTGCTGGCAGCCGAACCCGGCGGCCCCTCCTGGGGGCTTGCGGTGCTGCGGGAGGCTGCGGACCGCTACCTCTCGGGCAACCGCGTGGATGACGCCCACGCTTGTCTGGACGCGGCGCTCGCCATGTGCCGGGACGACGGCGACCGTGTCTCCCTGAAGGCCCAGCTCGCCGGCACCGCGTGGCTGCTCAATCCGTCGATCAGCGCCCGGCACCTCGGCGAACTGGCCGCCGCGTTGCGCGACGGCCTGCTGCCCGACCAGCACGCCCTGCCCCTGGCCAAGCACCTGTTGTGGCACGGCCGGTTCGAAGAAGCCGTGGAGGCCATCGAACGGATGGACCGGCGCGGGACGCGCTCCGGGCTCGATCCGGCGGGTGCCTCGGACATCAGCGCAACCCGGGAGCTCCTGTCCGCGACTTACCCGCCGCTGCTGAGCTCCGCGGTGCTCTCCGTCCAGGACGCACCCACGCCACGACCCCGTCCGACAGACGACGGGTACTCCCGTGTGCACGGCGCCGCCGCGCTCACGCGGGTCCTCTCCCAGGGTCCGGGGACCACCGCCGCCGACGACGCGGAAGCCGCGATGCGGGTCATGCGCCTCGGCAAGAACACCCAGGAATGGATCATGTGCGCCGTCGCGGCGCTGCTCTTCGGGGAGCGTCTGGAGGCCGCGGGCAGCTGGTGCGACCACTGGCTCTCCGAGGCGCGCGAACGCCGAGTCCCGCTGTGGGAGGCGGAGTTCGCCTCGCTTCGGGCCTCCATCCTGCTCCGGCAGGGCGATCCGGCCGGTGCCCGGAGCTTCGCGGAGCGGGCACTGGCCCGTGTGCCGGCGAAGAGCTGGGGCGTGTGTCTTGGCGGTCCACTGGCCAATCTGGTCCAGGCGGCCACCGAGATGGGCGACTACGAGGCGGCGGAGGACTATCTCGAGGTCCCGGTCCTTGACGGAATGTTCTCAACCCGCTTCGGGCTGTACTTCCTGCATGCCCGCGGACGCTTCCACCTGGAGACGGGACGTCCGTACGCGGCGCTCGACGACTTCATGGCCTGCGCGAGCCGCATGCGTGACTGGGGATTCGACCAGCCCTCCCTGGTCCCCTGGCGCTCCGAGGCGGCCCGCGCTCACCTCGCCCTGGGCGACCGGGACAAGGCGCACGCTCTGGCCCGCGAAGAGCTCACGCTGCTCGGCAGCGGCCGGTTCCGCGCCCGGGGCTTCGCCCTGCGCGCTCTGGCCTCGACCGGCGACGCATGGGCACGAGTAGGTCTGCTCACCGAGGCGGCCGAGACACTGCAGGCCGCCGGCGACCGGCTGCAGACCGCCGGAGCCCTGGCCGACCTGGGCCGCGCCCACCTTGAGGCGGGGCAGCCCGACCGGGCCCAGCCGGTCCTGGAGGCGGCGGCACACCTCGCCGACGGGAGCAGGGCCAGGCCGCTGGCCACCGCCGTCGCCGATGACCTGGCCCAGGCCCGGTCACGGTGCGCACCGCCGGCATCCGACCCCGCCGAGCGGGTGGCCGCGCTCGAGCTGCTGAGCAGCGCCGAACGGCGTGTCGCCGCGCTCGCCGCCCATGGCCACACCAACAAGGAGATCTCGGAAAGGCTGTTCATCACCGTGAGCACGGTGGAACAGCATCTCACCCGCGTTTTCCGAAAACTCGATGTCAGGGCGCGCAGGGAACTCCCCGCGGAAACCGGGCTGCACGCCGCGGAGTGAAGCAGGCGGGCGAGGAACGTATGGGCGCATCCATGCATGATCTGAGAGCGAGGGAGAGACCCCTTATGACCGCTACCATCCCGAGCACCAATGAATACGACGTTGCGATACTCGGAGCCGGAATGGCCGGTGGAATGCTTGGAGCGATCCTGGCACGCAACGGCGTGAAGGTGCTTCTCCTTGACGCCGGAACCCACCCGCGGTTCGCGGTCGGCGAATCGACGATTCCTTACACCTCCGGGATGACTCGGCTCGTCGCAGATCGCTACAACGTCCCGGAAATCATGCCGCTGTCCAGCCACAAGGGAATCAGCAAGCAGGTTTCCAAGTACTGCGGGCAGAAACAGAACTTCGGGTTTGTGTACCACGAAGAGGGAAAGCTGCAGGACCCCGAGAAGATCAATCAGCTCGTGGTGCCGTCCGCGATCAGGACGGAGACTCATCTCTTCCGCCAGGACATCGACTCGTATCTCTTCAATGTCGCGGTCAAGTACGGCGCGACGCCCCGCCTCGCCACCCGCATCTCCGACATCGAGATCGACCCCTCCACGGGCGCCGTGCTGCGCACGGACCGCGGTGAGGAGTTCCGCGCCAGCTATGTCGTCGACGGCAGCGGTTTCCGCTCACCGCTCGCGGAGAAGTTCGCACTGCGCGAGACCCCGACCCGCGCCCGTACCCACTCGCGCACCCTCTTCACGCACATGATCGGCGTGGAGCCGTTCGACAAGGCACCGGCGGGCCGCAAGCACAAGCAGCCCAACCCCTGGCACAACGGCACGCTGCACCACGTCTTCGACGGCGGCTGGCTGTGGGTGATCCCCTTCGACAACCACCCCGAATCCATCAACCCGCTGTGCAGCGTCGGCCTCACGCTCGACCCCCGGGTCCATCCCAAGGACGAGACGCCAGGTCAGCAGGAGTTCGACGCCTTCCTCGACCGGTTCCCGGAGATCGCCTGGCAGTTCAAGAACGCCAAGGCGGTACGGCCCTGGGTGTCCACCGGACGTCTCCAGTACTCCGCCAAGCAGGTCGTCGGCGAGCGCTTCTGCCTGACCTCGCACGCGGCGGGTTTCATCGACGCACTGTATTCGCGGGGCCTGACCAACACCCTGGAGCTGGTCAACGCACTGGGGTGGCGGCTGATCGCGGCCTCCCGTGACGGCGACTGGTCGCAGGAGCGCTTCGGTCACCTCGAAACGCTCCAGCAGGGTCTCTTCGACTTCCACGACGACCTGGTCTACAGCTCCTTCGTGGGCTTCCGCGACTACGAGCTGTGGAACGCGGTCAACCGGACGTGGATGCTCGGCACCATGCTCGGAAACGTGATGCTGGAGGACGCCTACTATCGCTACGCGCGCACCGGTGACGACAAGATTCTCCGCGAGCTCGAGGAGAGTGAACGCCCCGGTTCGCCGCTCCCGGTGAGTGAGGGTTTCAACAGGATGGGGATCCTCACTCGGGAGTTGTGCGAATCCGTGGAGACAGGTCAGACCGCACCGAAGGCCGCGGCCGCACGCATTCTGGAGCATATTCGCGGGGCAGACTTCATCGCGCCGTCGTTCAAGTTCGGTGAGCGTGATACGCAGTGCTTCAACATGTCGCCGGGAAAGATGGCGACGAACGCCGTGTGGTGCCGCAGGGAAGCACCCCCCGAGATCGGCCCCCGCATGATCAATGCGAGCAAGGGACTGGTCCGGATGCGATTGCGCGGCTGAAGCCGGTCGGCTACGGCTGCAAACCCCTATCGGCTGAATAGGGGTTTGTAGCCGCAAGGCTCCCAAGAAAAAGGGGTGTTGGGCGTTAAAGCGTGCGTCATAGGCTGCTGACATGGCGTATGGGCGGAGATGGCAGAGGCCGAATTCAGAGAAACCGCACGCCGAAGCGCAGCGTGAAGGGCAGCCAATGGAAGCGAGCACCACGCAAGACGTCACGTACGGCACGGCGAGCGACACGCCGCACAGCACGGACAAGGACTTCATTGCCGTCGTCGGCATGGCGGGCCGTTTCCCGGGAGCCTCGGACGTCGAGGGGCTGTGGCGGCTCCTGATGGACCGGGGCAATGCCATCCGGCCCGTACCGGCCGAACGGTGGGACGCGTCGGCACAGTTGGACCCCGAGCGGAAGATCCAGGCTGTCGGAGGTTTCCTCGACGACGTCGACCGCTTCGACGCCGCCTTCTTCGGGGTCTCCCCGCGTGAGGCCGCCGCCATCGACCCGCAGCAGCGGCTCCTGCTCAAGGAGGCCTGGCGGGCCTTGGAGGACGCCGGACAGCAGGTGTCCGGTCTGTCCGGCACGCGCACCGGCGTGTACGTGGGCGCGTCGTGGCACGACTACGAACTCCTGCGCAAGGAGCGGGGCGCCGCACCCACCTCGCACAGCCTGGTGGGCAACGCCCTGGACGTGATAGCAGCCCGGCTCTCCTATGTCTTCGGACTGCGCGGCCCCAGTCTCACCGTGGAGACAGGCTGCTCGTCCTCGCTGGTGGCCCTTCACCTGGCCGCCCAGGCACTGCGCCAGGGTGAGATCGAGTCGGCCGTCGTCGGTGGCGTCAATCTCATGCTCGACCCCCATGTGACCGTGGGACTCACGCACTTCGGTGCCTTGTCACCCGACGGAAGGTGCGCGACCTTCTCCGCGCACGCCAATGGATTCGTGCGAGGCGAGGGTGTCGCCGCCCTCTACGTGAAGACGTTGGAGCGTGCTCTGGCGGACGGTGACCGCATCCACGCCGTCATCCCCCGCACCGTCGTCAACAACGACGGTGGCGGCGCGAGTCTGGTGACACCGAGCCCGGACGGTCAGCGTGACCTGCTCACCCGTGCGTACGGGGACGGACTCGTGCCGCCCGGTGCGGTCGCCTACATCGAGGCACACGGCACCGGCACCGGCCGTGGCGACCCCATCGAGGTCACCGAGATCGGCCGAGCCGTGGCCCGGCACCGCACGCGGGGGCCACTGGCCGTCGGCTCGATCAAGACCAACATCGGGCACCTGGAGGCAGCCGCCGGGATGGCGGGCCTCTTCAAGGTCCTGCTCTGCCTTCGCCACCGCACCGTCCCGCCGAGCCTCCACTCGGCGGAGCTCAACCCCGACATCCCCTTCGACGACCTCAACCTGCACGTCGTGCGCGAGCCGCTCGCGCTGTCCGGCGACGAACCGCTCTACATGGGGGTCAACTCCTTCGGCTGGGGCGGCACCAACGCCCACGTCGTCGCGATGAGCCCGCCCGAGCCGGCCGCCGAGCCGCGGGGGAGGACGCCGGAGACCGGGCTTCCCGCCCTGGTGCCGCTGTCGGCCCGGCAGCCGCAGCTGCTCGCGGAGCGCGCGACGGAACTCGGTGCCGCGCTGAGTGACACCAGCGCGACGCTCACCGACCTCGCCGGCACCCTCGCACTGCGCCGCGACCACTTCCCGGCCCGCGTGGCCTTCCTGGCCTCGGACACCGAAGAACTGCGCACCCGCCTCGCGGCGTTCGCCGCGACCCCGGACGTCGTGCCGCCCGGTGTCGTGGACGGGCGCGCCCTCCCGCGGGGGCGCACCGCCTTCGTCTTCCCGGGCCAGGGCTCCCAGTGGAGCGACATGGGCTGTGCCCTCTACCGGGACAGCCCGCTGTTCGCCGATGTCGTGCGCCGCTGTCGCGCGGCCCTTGCCCCGCACGTTGACTGGGATCTCCTCGACATCTTCGCCGGCACGGCTGGCGATGAGTGGATGTCGCGCATCGACATGCTCCAACCCACGCTGTGGGCCATGTCGCTCGGCCTCGCCGAACTCTGGCAGGCCTCGGGCGTGCGCCCCGATGTCGTGCTCGGCCACAGCCAGGGCGAGATCACCGCGGCCACCCTCGCGGGCGTCCTCAGCTACGAGGATGCCGCCCTGGTGATGGCCCGGCGCAGCGCGATCGCCCGGCGCACATCGGGGCAGGGCAGGATGCTCGCCGTCGACCTGGACCGGGAGGCCGCGACCGCCGCCCTCGAAGGGTTCGAGGACAGTGTGTCCCTGGCCGTGCACAACGGACCCAACTCCTGTGTGCTGTCCGGCGAGGAGGACTCCGTCCTCGTACTGAAGGAGCTCCTGGAGGCCGAAGGCACGTACTGCAGGCTGGTCAATGTCGACTACGCGTCGCACAGCCCTCAGATGGACCCCCTCGAAGCGGACCTCCTGACAGCCCTCGCCCCCGCCGAGCCCCGTGACGGGTCCATCGCGCTGATGTCCACCGTGCGCTGTCGTGTGCTCGACGGCCCCGAGATGGACGCCGCGTACTGGGTGGAGAACCTGCGCAACCCCGTCCAGTTCGCCGACGCGATGCAGGCGCTGCTCGACGACGGTGTCACCCATGTCGTGGAGATCAGCCCGCACCCCGTCCTCGCCCCTGCCGTCGAACAGCTGGCCGCCGAGCGGGCGCAGCCGCCTGCCGTGCTCACCACGCTGCGCCGTCACCACGGCGGGGTCGACGACTTCGCCCAGTCCCTCGCCGCAGGCTATGTGAGCGGCCTCGAACCCTTCGGCGCGCTGCCACGCCGGGCCCTCGTGCCCGTGCCCGGCTATCCGTTGCGCGGCGAGCGTCACTGGACTCCCGTACGACAGCAGGGTTCCGGTGCGGTGCGGGGCTTCGCTCCACGCTTTAGCCCGGCACCGGGACGTCCTGACGTGCACCTCGCGGAGCTGGAGCTGGCGCTGCCGGATCTGCCGTGGCTGGGCGATCACCGGGTGTACGGCGCCGCGGTGCTGCCGGGGGCCGGCATGCTCACGCTGGCCGTGCACACCGCTCGGGCGGGCCTGGGCTCGGGCCGCATGCGGATCGACGACGTCGCCTTCCGCAAGGAGATCGCGCTCGGCGACGCCCCGGTGCGCCTCACCGCCGAATGGCACGAGGACGACGCGGCACACGGTGCCTTCCGGCTGCTCTCGCTTGCTCCGGACGACACGCGGTGGACGGTGAACGCGACAGCACGGATCAGCCGCTCCGCACCGGGCTGCTCCATGCCGGACTTCCCTGACTGGTACGAGGCGTCCCCCTCGGAAGCGGCCCAGGAGGCCCCGGCCGGGCCCGCCGAGATCGCCGGTGCGGACTTCTACCTCGCCTGCGCAGCACGCGGCCTGGAGTACGGCCCCGCCTTCCAGGGCGTGCGGTCCGTGCGGGTGTCCGCTTCGGGCGACGAGGCCGTGGGCGAACTGGTCCTCGGCGAGCGACTGCGGGCCGCCAACCGCGCAGGTGCCCTCCACCCCGCGCTGTGGGACGGCGCCCTGCAGGTTTCCCTCGCGCTGGACGGCGGCAAGGACAGCGCGCTCGTCCCTACGTCGGTCCGGTCCGTGCACCTCGTCGACGACGCCCGAGAGCCCGTCACCCACGCCTGGTCGCACGCCAGGCGCCGGGGCGACGGTGCCGTTGATGTGACCGTCTTCGACGACGAGCGCAAGCCGCTGCTCATGATGGAGGCGCTCCGCCTCGAACCGCTGCCGGGGGGCGCGGACGCCCCGTCGGACCCGGAGCGGTGGCACCGGGTGCGGTGGACCGATGTCACGGACGCACCGGCAGAGAAGGCCGGGCGTGACGTGACGCACTGGACCGTGGTGTCCGCCGGTGCGGGCGATCTCGCCGATCAACTCGCGGCTGCTCTGAAGCAGTTGGGAGCACCGGTGTCCCGCACCGACACTCCTGGGGACGCCGCTACGGACGGCGTGGTCTTCGTGGCCCCGCCCGCCACAGCCGGGGCCACCGCTCAGCGGGCAGGGCTCCACGACCTCGTCGAGGTCGTCCGTGCCGGCACGGCCCTGCCCGTGCCGCCGCGGCTCGCGGTCGTCACGGCCGGCGCCCAGACGGCAGGCGACCACAGCCCCGATCCGGGAGCGGCACAGTACTGGGGCTTCACTCGGGCGCTGCGGCGCGAGCACGGCGAGTTCGAGACGCGGCTCATCGATGTGCTCCCCTCCGACGAGGAATGGGCCATCGCCTGCGCGGCAGAGCTTGTCGGCGCCACGTCGGAGGACCAGGTCGCGCTGCGCGGCCCGCGTCGTCTCGCCGCCCGGATCGTCCGCGGCGCCGCGGTGGACGACTCCGCCACCGCGCTCCCCCCTGCCCGCACCCCCCGGCAGCCGTTCCGCGCCTCCGTCGGAGCCACGCGCCGCGACACCGTCGACCTCGTCCCCCTCGACCGGCGCCCTCCCGGCCCCGGCGAGGTCGAACTCGAGGTGACCGCAACAGCGTTGGAGGGACTGCTCGGCGCCTCCTGCGCCGGGGTCGTCATCGACGTCGGCATGGACGTCGAGGGCTTCGCGGTCGGCGACCGTGTGGTGGCGTGCGCGGCCGACTCGCTCGCCAGTCATGTGACGGTGCACGCCGATCACGTCCTCACGGCTCCCGACGGGCTGCCCGACGCCGAGGCGGCCGCGTTGCCGATGGCCATGGCCGTCGCCGGGTACGCACTGGCCGACATCGGCCGACTCGCGCCCGACGACACCGTCCTCGTCCACTCGGCGGCGGGCGGTCTCGGTCTCGCCGCCGTCCAGGCGGCCCGGCTGCTCGGCGCCCGGGTGCTCGGCGCCGACCGCGACAAGGAGGGGCAAAGGCTGCTGGCCGAACTCGGCGCCGACGCTGTCTTCGACACCGACGACCCGTTTTGGCACGAGCGGGTCAGGACCGCCACATCGGGGCGCGGCGTGGACATCGCATTCGGCCCGTTCACCGGGACCGCCGTACGCTCCGGACTCGAACTGCTCGCCCCCGGCGGGCGGTTCCTCGACACCGGCACCATCGCCGGGGGCGGCGGCCGTTCGGTCGACCTCGACGCTCTGCACGGCGGTATCAGCCTGGCCACCATCGACCCAGCAGGGCTTCTCTCGGCGCGCCCCGAGCGATTCACCCGAGCACTCGCATCGGTGTGGGATCTGGTCGCCGCCGGAAAGCTCGAACCCCTGCCCGTTCGCCGCATCAACCACGCCGAAGTCACCCCGAAGCTCCTTGAGTTGACCAGTCCCGAGCGTGTCGTCGTCACCGGTCTGCGGGACGTCGACGGAGTGGCGGCGGTGCCGCTGCCCGGGGGACGGCTGCGCGCCGACGGCACGTATCTGATCACGGGCGGCCTCGGCGCCCTGGGGCTTTCACTGGCCGAGTTCCTCGCCGGCAACGGTGCCGGGCACCTGGCCCTGCTCGGCAGATCCGCGGTGCGCCCCGAGGCGGAGCGGCGGGTCGCCGCGCTGCGGGCCGACGGGATCCGGGTGCACACCGTGCAGTGCGATGTGGGTGACCAGGCCGCCCTCGACACGGCACTGGACGGGCTGCGTGCCCAACTGCCGCCGCTGCGTGGCGTGGTGCACGCGGCGGGACTCCTCGACGACGCCACGGTCGTCAATGTGACGTCCGGACAACTGGCCTCCGTGCTCGCCCCGAAGACCGACGGGGCGCGGAACCTGGACGTGGCGACGGACCACGACCCGCTGGACTTCTTCGTCCTGTTCTCGTCGGCGACAGCCCTCGTCGGCAACCCCGGCCAGGCGGTCTACGCCGCGGGCAACGCCTTCCTCGACGCTCTCGCCGAGGCCCGCAGGCACCGTGGGCGGCCCGCGCTCAGCGTCCAGTGGGGCCCCGTCACCGACGTGGGACTCGCCGCCGACGACAGCCGACGCGGCGCGCGGCTCGCCGATCGCGGCATGGGCGGCATCGGCGTGGGTGAGGCCTGGCCCGCGCTGATGCGGCTGCTCGGCCAGGACGAACCCGTCGTCGGTTACGTCCCCATCGACCTGCGCCAGTGGTTCGACGCCTATCCCGACACCGCGGCCCTCAAGAGCTGGGAGCTGCTGCGCGCCGCGGCCCGGGACGGCAGCGGTGGCGGGGCGTCCGGAGCCGAGCTCCGGGCACGCATCGCGGCAGCGCTACCGGACGAACGGGTCCGGCTCGTGGAGGACACCGTGCGGGCATTGGCCGGCCGTGTCCTGCGGATCGAGCCCATGGCCATGGAGGGGGACACCCCCTTCAAGGCGCTGGGCCTCGACTCCCTGATGAGCCTCGAACTGCGCAACCGCCTCGAGGCCGCGCTCGACATGAAGCTGTCGCCCACGCTCCTGTGGTCCTACGGCAGCACGACGGCACTGGCCACGGCGCTCGTCGGCCAGCTGTCCGAGTCGCCCGGAGCGGACTGACGTCCTCACCGAACCCGTCGCCGGCCGTCATCTCCCCACTGCGAGGAACTCCGTACATGAAGAGCCCGGACATGGATGCCCCGAACACGGACCAGAACACCAGCGCGGAGCCCGGGACAGCCCGGGCCCCACGACCCGGGGCGACGAAGCAGACACCGCTCACCCGTGCGCTGGCCGCCGTCCGCAGGCTGCAGCAACGCCTGGACGAGCAGCAGGGCGACCAGCCCATCGCCGTGATCGGTGTCGGCCTGCGGCTGCCCGGCGGCATCAACGACCTCGACGGCTACTGGACGGCGCTGGCCGCGGGCCATGACCTGGTGCGGCCGATGCCTGAGGCCCGCAAAGGACCGTTCGCCAAGGAGTGGGAGGGGCTGCCTCAGCGCGGCGGGTTCCTGGACGAAGTCCTCGACTTCGACGCCGGCTTCTTCGGCATCAGCCCGCGCGAGGCCCGCCATCTCGACCCGCAGCACCGGATGCTCCTGGAGGTGACGTGGGAGGCCCTGGAGAACGCGGCGCTGCCCGCCGACCGGCTCTCGGGCTCCCGCGCGGGGCTCTACCTCGGCATCATGTGGCAGGACTACCGGGACTGGCTGAGCGGTGAGCCGGACGCGTACTGGACCACGGGCAACGGGCACAACTTCGCGGCGGGGCGCATCGCGTACGCGCTCGGCCTGAACGGGCCCGCGCTCTCCGTCGACACGGCGTGCTCCTCGTCGCTCGTGGCGGTGCACCTCGCGGTGCAGGCTCTGCAGCGCGGTGAGTGCGAGACAGCCTTCGCGGCGGGCGCCAACCTGATCATGTCGCCGCGGTCCATGCGCCTCGTGCAGGAGACACGTTCGCTGTCGCCGGACGGTCTGTGCCGCACGTTCGACGCCAGGGCCGCCGGCTTCACCCGGGGCGAGGGGTGCGGCGCCGTCGTGCTCAAGCGGCTCGACCACGCGGTGCGTGACGGAGACAAGGTGCATGCCGTGATCCGCGGCTCGGCGGTCAATCAGGACGGCCGCTCGGGCGGGTTCACCGCGCCCAATGTGCTCTCGCAGATCTCCCTCATCGAATCGGCGCTCGCCTCCGCACGCCTGGAGCCGGCCGACATCGGCTATGTCGAGGCGCACGGCACCGGTACCTCGCTGGGCGACCCGATCGAGATGGAGGCGCTCGCCTCCGCGCTCGGCCGTCGCAACGGCGGCGCGCCGCTGCCGGTCGGCGCGGTCAAGACGAACTTTGGGCACCTGGAGTCGGCGGCCGGCGCGGCCGGACTCGTCAAGGCCATCCTGTGCCTGCGGCACCGGCAAGTACCGCCCGTCGTGCACTTCGAGACCCTCAACCCGCGCATCGACCTGTCCGGCACCGGGATGACCGTCCCGACCGCCTTGACGGACTGGTCCCCGGACAGCGGCGACCACGCCGCGGTCAGCTCCTTCGGCATGAGTGGCACCAACGCCCAGGTGATCCTCGGCCTGCCGACACCGGACGAGTTGGCGCACGGCGCCCCGGCCGATGCGCCGGAGGCCCGTCCCGTCACCGGGTTCGAGCTGTCGGCGAGCACACCCGAGGCGCTCCGGGAGCTCGCCGCCGCCCACGCCGAACGGCTCGGCACCCTGTCCCCCGCGGACTACCCGGCGTTCGCGCACACGGTGACCGCGGGCCGGGCTCGCCTGCGGTCACGGGCACGGATCACCGCCGCGACCCCTGCCGCCGCGGCCGCGTCACTGCGTGCCGTCGCCGCCGGGGACGAGGTCCCCGGCGCGGTCGTGACGGACTCGGCCGACGGCACCAGTGGCGAGCAGCTTGGCAGTGAGCTCCCGCGCCGTGTCATCGAGTTGCCCGGATACCCGTGGCAGCGGCAACGGTACGCCCCGGAGGGACCGGTCCAAGGGCCGGCCGACGACGAGAAGGCCGACGCGACGCGCACGGCCGCACTACTGAGCGACTACGAGGTCACCTGGCACGAGACCCCAGCGGTGGCTTCCGCCCCGGAGGGCGGCCGCCCCACGCTCGTCCTCGCGGGCGACGACACCGAACTGCTGGCAGGTCTCGCCGGTGCGGCCGCCGTGCGCGGCTTCGGCGGCACTCTGCTCGTGCCGCCGAAGGCCGCCGTGACAGCGGCCGACGGCTGGCGGACGCGGGCACTGCCCGACACCCCGGAAGCGTGGCGGGAGTTCTGGGACGGCTGTCCCGGCGACACCCCGGCACGCCTTGTCCTGGCCTGGCGGGCGACCGCGTCGGACGACGGTGGCACCCGGTCCGCCGCCGCCTTGTGCTCCGCCGTCACAACGGCCGTCGCGGCGCTCGCCGCAACGCCCGGCGCCGGGCGGCAGGCAGTCGCCGTCACCCGGGCCGCCCGCCGCACCGGCCCCGACGACGTCGCGGCGGCCACCGGGCACGCCGCCCTGCACGGGCTCGCCCCCGTCCTTGGGCTCGAACTGTCCGCCGCCTGGGGCGGCATCGTGGACCTGCCGGGCGAACCGACCGCGCACGACCTGGGCGCGCTGGTCGGCCTCGTGTCCGCCGGGGGCGGTCGGCCCCTGGAGGACCTTGCCGCCGTACGCGAGGGCCGCGTGCTCGTCGCGCGGCTGCGGCCCGTGGAGGCCGAGCCCGCCCCTCTGCCCGTGCACGCCGACGGCACGTATGTCGTGACCGGTGGACTTGGGGCGGTGGGCGGGCAGTTGAGCGGTGATCTGGTGCGCAGAGGAGCCCGGCATCTGCTGGTCATCGGGCGCCGGGCCGAGACCCGACTCGACACGGACGCGACGGAGGTCCTTGCCCGGCTCCGGGAAGGGGCCGAGCAGGTCGTCTATCGGAGCGGAGGCTGCGATACCGCCGAGGCCTTGGCCGCCGCGTGCGCACCGCTCGACGGAATGCCACCCGTGCGCGGCGTGATCCACGCGGCGGGGAGCGTCGAGCGGACACCGGCGGCCTCCACCGGGGTCCCCGAGTTCACGGCCGCGCTGCGCGACAAGGCCGCTGGCGCCTGGTGGCTCCACCAGGCCGCCAGGGACTGGGATTTGGACTTCTTCCTGATGATCTCCTCGGTGTCCGCCGTGTGGGGTACGGAGCACTGCGCCGCGTACGCGGCCGCGAATGGCGCGCTCGACGGACTGGTCGCACAGCGGCTGTCCCAGGGGCTGCCCGCCGTGAGCGTCGCGTACGGGCCTTGGGACCTCGACGGCCGGGGCATGGCGGACGCCGCCTCCCGGGAGCGGTACGCGCGCCTGGGCGTCGGGCCTCTCGACTCCGCGGCGGGCTGCGGCAAACTCACCGCCCGTGCGCCCGGCCACGCGGGACACATCGTGGCGTGTCCTCTCGACCCGCACCGCTTCGGCCATGTCATGGCGGGGCTGCGGCAGCGCGGACTGCTCGCCGGGCTCGGTACGGGGGCGGCAGAGGACTCGGCAGAGGGCGCCGCCCCGGGGCGGGCCGCCGCGGCGGATTCGGCTCCGGAGCCCTGCGTCGTCGGCGAGATCACCGCGCTACCCGAGAGCGCCCGGCCGAAGGCCGCCCGCGACCATGTCGCGCGCATCCTCGCGGCCGTCCTTGGCCACGACGACCCGAGCGCCGTGCGCCGGGACACCGGCTTCTTCGACCTGGGCCTCGACTCGATCGCCGCCGTCGACCTGGTGGCGGGGCTCGCCGCCGCGTTCGACGCACCGCTCACCGTGGCCGACGCGTTCGACCACCCCACCGTCAATGACCTGGCCTCACATCTGCTGGCCGCGTCCGCCGGGGCGCCCCGCGCGGGCGCGTCCGCCCGGCCGCCGGTCCGCCCGGTGCCGACGCTCGCACCGCGAAGTACCGCTCCCGCGCGGGAACCCGCCGTGCCCGCCGCCTCCCCCTCCTCCGGTTCCCGCGGCCACGAGCCCGTCGCCATCGTCGGGATGGCAGGGCGCTTCCCCGGCGCGGACGACATCGACGCGTTCTGGGACCTGCTGCGCACGGGCCGGGACGGCGTCGGGACCGTACCGGCGGACCGCTGGGACGCCGCCGCCTACGCGGCCTCGGGCCATGACGCCGACGAGCTCGGCAGCATCGCCAGCGACCAGGGCGGGTTCCTGCGCGGCATCGACCGGTTCGACGCCGATTTCTTCGGCATCCCCGCCCGCGAGGCACAGAACCTCGATCCGCAGCAGCGGCTTCTCCTGGAATCCGCCTGGCACGCACTCGAGGACGGGTGCATCGATCCCACCAGTCTGAAGGGCAGCCGGACCGGTGTGTTCGTCGGCATCAGCTACGGCGACTACGCGCGGCTGCTAGCGCAGGGCGGCCCCGCGGGGCTCGACGCGTACTACAGCACCGGCACCGCCCTGAACGCCGCCGCGGGCCGCATCGCCTACACACTGGGCCTGAACGGGCCCGCCGTCGCCGTCGACACCGCCTGCTCCTCCTCGCTCGTCGCTCTCCATCTGGGCCTGCGCTCCCTGCGCTCCGGCGAGACGGACGCGGTGCTCGCCGGCGGCGTGAACGTGATCCTGGACCCGGCGGCGTCCGTCGCCGTCAGCCGCGCCCACATGCTCTCCCCGGACGGGCGGTGCCGTACCTTCTCCGCCGACGCCAACGGGTTCGCACGGGCCGAGGGCTGCGGCGTCCTCGTACTGAAGCGGCTGAGCGACGCCCGGCGGGACGGCGATCAGATCCTCGCCGTGATCCGCGGCAGCGCCGTCAACCAGGACGGTGCTTCCTCGGGGCTCACCGCACCCAACGGCACGGCCCAGGAGGCGATGATCGGGGCCGCGCTCGCCGATGCCGCCACCGAAGGCCACACGGTGTCGTACCTCGAGGCGCACGGCACCGGCACTTCGCTCGGCGACCCCATCGAACTGGGCGCGGCCTGGCGGGTACTGGGTCCGGACCGCAGGGCGGGAATGCCTCTGCGGGTCGGTTCGGTGAAGAGCAACATCGGCCACTGCGAGTCCGCCGCGGGCATGGCTTCCATCATCAAGACGGTGCTCGCCCTGCGGCACGGAGTACTGCCGGGCAACCTGCACTTCTCCCGGCCCAATCCGCACATCGACTGGGAATCGATGAATGTCCAGGTGGTGGAGTCCACGACACCGTGGCGGGCCACAGGCGGCCCTCTCGTTGCGGGGGTCTCCGGCTTCGGCTTCACCGGCACCAACGCGCACATCGTTCTCGCGCAGGCGCCTGAGCCGGCCCCCGCCGCCGGTCCCGTGCCCGAAGCGCAACAGCCGGTTCGGGCGCCGGACGACGTCCTGCACCTCCTCCCGCTCTCCGCCCCCGATCCGGAGGGTCTGGCACGGCTCTCCGCGGCCTGGCGTCAGCGCCTCACCGACGCGAACGCGGGCGAGGTCGCCGCCCTCACGGCCACGGCGGGCGCGGGCCGTGCCCACTTCCCCTACCGCCGCGCGCTCCTCGGCAAGGGCCGTGAGCAGCTGCTCACGGCGTTGGACGGTGTCGATTCGCACAGTGCCGCCCCGCGCACCGGGGCGGCGCCGAGGATCGCCTTCCTCTTCTCCGGGCAAGGCAGCCAGTACGCGGGGATGGGCCGCGATCTCTACGAAACCGAGCCGGTGTTCCGCGCCGCGTACGACGCCTGTGACCGTCACCTCGCACCGGTACTCGGCGCATCCCTGACCGACCTGGTCCTCTATCCGGCGGACCCGGACACGCTCAACGAAACCCGGATCACTCAACCCGCACTGGTATCCCTGGAGTTCGCACTCACCGAGCTGTGGAAGTCCTGGGGTGTGACCCCCTCCGTGGTGATGGGCCACAGCGTCGGCGAGATCGGCGCGGCACTCTGCGCCGGCGCGATGGACCTGGGAGCAGGCCTCGGCCTGATAGCCGAGCGCGCCCGGCTGATGCAGGCCACGGAGCGCGGGGCCATGCTCGCGGTGTCGGCCCCCGAGGAGGACGCGGTCGCCTGGGCCGAGGCGGCGGGCCTCGACCTCGCCGCCGTCAACGGCCCCAACGCCACGGTCCTTTCGGGCTCCCCCGGGGCCGTCGCCAAGCTGGAGGAGCGACTCAACGGGCTCGGTGTGCGGCACCGCAGGCTCACTGTCTCGCACGCCTTCCACTCCCGGCTCCTGGACCCCGCTCTGGACGAATTCACCACCGCTGTCGCAGCGTTGGAGTTCCGGCCGCCCGGTGTGCCGGTCGTGTCCAATGTGACGGGGCGGCTCGTGTCGCACGACGAGTACGACGCCGCGTACTGGCGCGAACACGCCCGCCGCCCGGTCCGGTTCCTCGACGGCGTCCGCCGACTGGACGAACTGGACGTGGACGTCTGCCTGGAGATCGGTCCCGGCCGCACGCTGGTCAGCCTGGTCCAGGGGGCGGGCGCCGCCCCTCATGGCGGTGTCGCCCACTCCCTGCGCCGTGGAGCGGCGGGCCGTGACACCCTGCGCACCGCCGCGGGCAAGCTCTACGAACTCGGCCAGGACCTGGACTGGCAGCGCATCGACCGCGCCGAGCACATCACCCACGGGCGCCGGGTCGACGCTCCGCGGTATCCCTTCGCACCCACACGCCACTGGGTCGGGGCCACGGACCGTGACGGGCAGGTGCCGCGGGCCGTCGATCGGCCCGTCACGCTCTCCGTCCGGGACGGCGCCCCGGCCTGGGGCACCGAGCTGCGCTCCCCGGCGCTGCGTGGCGGCCGGGTGTTCGCCACGCAGCGCAGCACGGTCTACCCCCCGCACCTGACCGACCACCGGCTCTTCGGCGTCGTCTCGGTCCCAGGTGCCTCCCAGACCGCCACGGCACTGTCGGCGCTGGGCGGCGACGGCGCCCATGTCACCCTGGAGGACCTGCACTTCCCCCGTGCCCTGGTGCTCCGGGACGGGGAGCTCTACGACCTTCAGGTCATCGAGGAGGTGCAGGAGCACGGCACCCGCACCGTGAGCGTGCAGAGTCTCGTGGACCCCGAGCACGGCCAGTGGCAGGAGCACCTGGCGGCGCGTGTCGTGGCGCCGACCCCGGAGCCGCCGACCGTCGTCTTCCCGAGGGAGGCCTTCATCGCGGGCGCCGACCGACACCTGGACGGCGACTCCTTCTACGCCCATCTGCACACCGTCGGCTACCACTTGGGACCGTCTTTCCGCTGGATCCGTGATGTGTGGATCAACGGCGACGAGGCGCTGGTCCGGTTCGCCGAGCCGGACGGGATGAACGAGGACCCGGACGGCTACGAGATCCACCCCGGCCTGCTCGACTCCTGCCTGCAGAGCACGGTGGCCTTCGCGGTCGCCGCCGCGCGACCCGGTTCCGTCACGGAGGAGGCGGCCCTCGCCATTCCGTTCGCGGCCGCCGGTGTCACGCTCCGCGGGCGTCCCACGCGTCGGCGTGAATTGTGGGCCCACGTCACAGTGGTGAGGGATCAGCAGCACCCGGACGGATCCGCGGACTTCCTCGCGATCGAATCGGCCGATCTGCGCCTCTTCGACGGCACGGGCGCGACGGTGCTCGACGTCGACCGCTTCCGGTTCCGCAGCGCACCCCGTTCGCTGCTGGAGCGCTCGCTGCGCGAACGCGTCCGGCACGCGTACGCGCTGCGTGGCGAGTACCTCGCGGCGGACGCCCCCGAGGCGGCGGCCCGTCCGCTCCACGTGGCCGTCCTGGGCACGCCGGAGCACCCGGAAGCCAAGGAGCTGACGAGCGCCCTCGAAGAGCTGGGCCACCGCGTGACCGCGGCGACCGTGGCCCAACTCACCGCACTGGATCCTGACCTGGTCGTCGACACCCGCTTCCTCACCGTCGTCCCGGAGACCATCCACCAGGACGACGCGACGGAACCCTGCTCACCGGCGGAAGTTCTCGCCTCCGTACGGACACTCGCCGACGACCTGCGCGCGACCCCGCGGCACCTGCCCTACACGCTGCTGTGCGCGGCTCCGGAGCAGGGCAGGCCCGATCCTCAGGGTCCGCGCCGCGAGGCCCTGTGGTCCATGCTCACCGCGCTCGAGGCCGAACAGACCGAGCGCAGACTGCTCCGGGTGGCCGTGGCCCCGACGGCGGACCGGACGGATGCCGCCGAGCGCGTGGCACGCGCCCTCACCGGCGCGCTCAACACCTCGATTCCCGAGACCCGCCTGGAGGTCGACGCCGGCGGAGTGCGCGCGGTGCGCCTCGTGCCACGCGACGAGCCTCGGCCGGATGGCCCCCCTGCCTTCGCCGCCGACGGGGCCGCGCTCATCACCGGTGGGCTCGGCGCCCTCGGACTGAGCACGGCCACCGCGCTGGCCGCGTGGGGAGTGCCCGCCGTCACGCTCATGGGGCGCTCCGCGCCGGACGACGAGGGACGGCGGATCATCTCCGCCCTCGCCGCGGGCGGCACCCGCGTGCGCATCGTCCAGGGCGATGTCACCGACCCCGCTGACTGCCGCCGCGCCGTCGCCGAGGCAGGCCGGGACGCACCCCTGAAGATCGTGCTCCACCTGGCAGGAACGTCCGACGACCGCGCCTTCGAGCACCTTGACGACGAGGCCTTCGAGCGGGTCTTCGCCGCGAAGGCGACCGGCGCCGCCCACCTGACGGCGGCCTTGGAGGACAGCGGCGACGACCTGGCGGCACTGGTCCTCTTCTCCTCCGTGGCAGGCGTGCTCGGCAACGCCGGCCAGGTCAACTACGCGGCCGCCAATGGCTTTCTGGACGGTCTGGCACGAGCACTGCGGGGCAAGGGCATCCCGGCCACGAGCGTGGCCTGGGGCCCCTGGATCCCGCGCGCGAAGGCGGGCCTCGCCGGGTCCGCGGCAACGGCGCAGGCCATCGACAGGCTCGGCATCACACCGCTCGACGACGAGCAGGCCAAGGACCTGCTCCAGCTCTGCCTCACCGAACCGGAGCTCACCGCCAGGGACGCGCGCCTGGTCGCCGTCGCCGTGGACGCGGACCGCTACACGGCCCGCACCGCGGGGCACCCCCGGGCCGCCCTGCTGGGCGAGGCAGCACCGCAGCCCGGCTCCGCACCCACGGGCCGACCGCGTCGGGGTCAGCTGAGCGAGCTGCTCAACGGCTTGGACGACGAGCGGGCACTGGATCAACTGCGGGCTTCCGTAAGGGAGTTTCTCGCCGAGGCGCTGGGCGAGCGCGGTCCGATCGACGACGACCTCGGCTTCGGCGAGCTCGGGCTCGACTCCATCATGGTCATCGACCTGCGTACCCGCCTCTCGCACGCGCTCGCTCTGGAGCTGTCGGCGACGGTCGCCCTGGACCACCCCACCGTCACCCTGCTCTCCGCGTACATCGCGGACCTGCGCGGCATGCGGCAGCCCGCCGCCGACGCCGCCCCGCACCGGACCGACCCCGGCGGCACCACCGCCCCTGCCCCCCGGCGCGACACCGACCCCGCGGCGCTGTCCTTCGACGAACTCGTGCGAGCCGTCCAGGCAGACGTCGCAGACCTGGCAGAAGAGAAGTGAGGATCGACACCATGGAGCCCGCCGAAATAAGGAAACTGATGGAGGATCAGCTACGGCTCTCCCTCCGTCAACAGGAGCGGATCCGGCAACTCGAGGACGAGCGGCACGGCCCGGTCGCCGTCATCGGCATGGGCCTCAGACTGCCCGGCGGGCTCACCTCCCCAGAGGCGTACTGGGACTTTCTGCGCGGCGACACGACGGCCTGCTCCGCCATCCCCGAGGACCGCCCCGGCCTGCGGGCCGTGTACAAGCCGGGCCCGCCGAGGCCCGGACGGTCCTACGTCGGCCGGGCCGGGTTCCTCGGCGACATCGCGCACTTCGACGCCGACTTCTTCGGCATCTCGCAGCGCGAGGCGAAGCTGCTCGACCCGCAGCAGCGGATGCTCCTGGAGACGGCCTGGGAGGCCCTGGAGCGCGGTGGCATCGGTGTTCGCCGCACGGACCGGCTCCCCGTCGGCGTCTACCTGGGGATGATGGCCTCCGAGTACAGCGAACGGCTGGAGGACCGCGCCGACATGACGCGGATCGATCCCTACTACACCACCGGAGGCGGTCTCTGCTTCGGCGCCGGACGGATCAGCTACGCGATGGGCTTCAGCGGTCCGGTGGCGAGCGTGGACACCGCGTGTTCGTCCTCCCTGACGGCGCTCCATCTCGCGATCAAGGGGCTGCGCGCCGGAGAGTGCCGCTACGCCCTCGCCTGCGGCTCCAACCTGCTGCTCTCCGCGAACCTCATGGTCTCCCTCTGCCAGACCAAGGCGCTCTCGCCCGACGGCCGCTCCAAGTCCTTCCTCGCCTCCGCGGACGGCTACGGGCGCGGTGAGGGCGTCGGCGCCGTCGCTCTGATGCGCCTCGCCGACGCCGAACGCGACGGCCACCCGATCCTCGCCGTGATCCGCGGCTCGGCCGTCAATCACGACGGCGCGGCCTCCGGGCTGACCGCCCCCAATGGCCCCGCCCAGGAAGAGGTCATCCGCGCCGCGCTCGCCGATGCGCGCGTGGCGGCGGGCGAACTGGGCTGGATCGAGGCGCACGGCACCGGAACCGTCCTCGGCGACCCCATCGAAGTGGGCGCCCTGGACGGTGTGGTCGGCCAAGCGGTGCGGGAACGCGGGGTTCCGCTGGCCATCGGGAGCGTCAAGTCCCGGATCGGCCACCTTGAGGCGGCCTCCGGCATGGCCGCCCTCATCAAGACGGTTCTCATGCTCCAGCACGGCGAGATCCCCGCGGCGGCCACCCCCGACGACGGCAAGCTCAACCCCCACATCGACTGGGACCGGATCTCCTTCACCGTGCCGCGCGAGAACCAGTCCTGGCCCAGGGCGCTGCGACGCAGGGTGGCCGGGGTCAACTCCTTCGGCATGAGCGGCACGAACGTACACGTCGTGCTCGAGGCATACACCGGGCAGGGCGACGCGGCCACGCCCACGCCCCGTGCAGGGAGCCCAGAGCTGCTCACCCTCTCCGCCAAGGATCCGGGCGCGCTCGCCGACCTCGCGGCGGCAGTCGCCGACCGGCTGCGCAAGACCGAACCGGACCTGCTGCCCGCGCTGTGCCACACCCTGCGCGGCGGGCGGGCACCGCTGCCCTACCGCGTCGCGGTCACCGGGGCTTCCGCGGCCGAACTGGCCGACGCGCTGACCCGCGCGGCGCACGGGGCACCATCCCGGCCGCTGTCCCCGTTACGCCGGGTCGTGGTGCGGCCGCCATCCGACGCGAGGAAACTGAGGAACCTGGCCGACGCGCTCGCCGATGCCTATCCATGGCTGGCCGCCCCGACGCCCGGCACCTCCACCCAGCCCGACCCGTCGGAGCAACTGGGCGCTGTCCTCGGGGCATTCGGGATACAGGTGGGGGTGTACCACGACGCGAGCGGCGACGAGGCAGCCCATGGCCTGGACGGGGAAAGTGCCGCGGCGGCACCCGTCGACGCTCTCCTCGACCTCCTCGGCCGGCTCTTCGAGGCCGGGGCCGAACTGCGCCTGGACGCCCTGTGTCCGCCCGGCACGCAGCGGCTCGGGGACCTGCCGACCTACCCCTTCCGGCGCAACCGCTACTGGGTGGCCGAGCCACACCTCGGCGAGGAAGGCCGCGCGCCCGACGAGGACGGCGACGCCCTGGGCACCAGGCCCGGCCCCCTGGGCCCGGAGGGCATCCGAACGTTCCTGGAAGGCGTGCTCAGGGACGCACTCGACGCGCCCGGCGAACTCGACATGGAGCGCTCGTTCCTGGACGCCGGCGGGGACTCGTTCATCTCCACGCTGTTCATCACCAAGATCGAGGAGCGGTTCGAGGTCGGCCTCACCCCCGAGGATCTGCCGCTCGACCTGTCCCTGGAGACGCTGATCGGCCGACTGACGGCGGACATCGCAGGCCGCGCCACCACCTCCGCCGACGCGCGCGGATCCGATGCACAGGAGCGTTGTGCGTGAGTGCCATCATCCGGCCGCTGCGCCACAACGACCCGGCCGTGCGACTCGTGGTCTGTCACCACGCGGGGGGATCCGGCAGCGTCTACTTTCCGTTGAGCCGTCAGCTCCCCGACGACTGGGACGTACTGCTGGTCGACCTGCCGGGGCGGGGGACATTGCACCGGGCCACGCCGTTGCGAGACATCGACGAGATGGCCGCCCACGTGACGGCGGCCGTGCTGCCGTGGACCGGACCACCCCTTGCCCTGTTCGGACACAGCATGGGCGCCGTCGTGGCCCTGGAGAGCGCGCACCGGCTCATGGAGCGCGGGGTGCGGCCCGCCTGGGTGGGCGTCTCCGGGCGGGTGGCACCCATGACGCAGAAGCGCGCCGACCCGCTCGATCCCGGGCTGTCTGACGAGGCGCTCCTGACGGCGCTGAGCAGCATGGGCGGAATCCCGCAACGGCTCGACGAGGTGCCCGAGTTCCGGAAGCGTTTCCTGCGCCTGGTCCGTGGCGATCTGCACGCCCTGGGCGCCTTTCGCCCGGCCCTCGCACGCCGCGGACTCGACGCGCCTCTCACCGCGTTCGGTGCCACGGACGACGACCTGGCGCCCGTGGCCACCCTGCACGCATGGGCGGCCGAGACCACCGGAGCGTTCCATCAGCACACCTTCGACGGCGGGCACTTCCACTTCCTGGACGACGGCTTCGGCCGGCTCGGGCGGGCCGTGGTGCGCGAGGTCCGCTCCGCCCTGTCCGTGTCCGACCCCACGACCGCCGACGCCCACAGGAGGCGACCAGCATGATCCAGAAAGCCACCGACACCGAGCAACAGGTGGACATGCGCCGGCTCATGGCCGGCTTCCCCACCGGCGTGTGCATCGTGACCTCCCTGAACGACGGAGTCCCTTGGGGCATGACCTGCACGTCTCTGTGCAGTGTCGCCCTGGAGCCGCCCACGCTCCTCGTCTGCCTGCGCCGCGGCAGTCCGACCCTCGCCGCGGTCCTGGCCAGCCGCGGCTTCGCCATCAACCTTCTGCACGACGAGGCCCAGTCGTCGGCGGAACTCTTCGCCTCCGGAGCGGCGGATCGCTTCGATCGGGTCGGCTGGCGGATGGGCGAGGATGCGTGCGGTCCACATCTCGAGAACTCGGCACACACCATCGCCGACTGCCGCGTCAGCGAAGCGAGCGACGTCGGCGATCATGTCGTGATCATGGGCCGAGTGGAGCGGATCCGCCAACTCCAGGCGGAGCTGCCGCTGTTGTACGGACTGCGCCGGTACGCGACCTGGCCACAGGCCGTGGCCGATACCGACCCCTGTCTCGACTTCATCAACTGAAGGCCCCGAACGAGTTGAGCAACCTGGAAGTCGCGATGCCGCAGACCGGTTCCTACGCTTCCTAGCAGGACGAGGGCAAACAGTTTCGCCCCATTCGCCGCACGCCCCGGCGTGCCCTGCCCAGCAGAGGAGACGTTGTGCCCGCAAGCAGCCGGGACGCAGCCGCGGCCGATTCCACGGAGCGCGTCCGAGCCGATGTGTGTGTGATCGGGTCCGGCATTGTCGGACTGATCAACACGATGGCGCTCGCCAAGAGGGGCCTGACCGTCGTCTGCATCGACCAGCCCACCGACAAGCAGCAGCAGAGCTACAAGGTCGGTGAGTCTTTGCTGATCTTCTCCAACGCGTTCCTGCGCACGCTCGGCGACCTGGACGCCCCGCTCAACCAGTCGTTCCAGAAGGCCGGCTTCTGGATGGCTCACGGTCTGGAGGGACGCAAGGAGTTCGACGGCTCGGTCACCGAATGGGGCTTCCAGAGCAAGCTGCCCGAGCGCTGGTACGACAAGTTCAACAACGCTCTCTTCCCTCGTGTGATGTTCCAGGACTCGCAGATCGTGCGACCGGAGATCGAGGCCGAACTCCGCGAGCGCGCAAGGAAGATGGAGAACGTCACCCTCCTCGACGACACGGGTCTGGTCCGTGACATCGAGCTGGGTGACGACGACGCCGACCACCTGATCACCTGGGTCTCTCGCAACAAGAAGAAGACCGGCCAGATATCCGCGCGCTGGATGGTCGACTGCTCCGGCCGAGCCCGGCTGCTCGCCCGCAAGTACGACCACGATCTGCCCCTGGACGAGGAGTTCCGGACCACCGCCGCGTGGGCACAGTTCTCACACTGCACCGACGACCTCTTCGACGAGCGCTGGGCCTATGAGTTCCCCGACGGGGACGTGGCGCGCCGGGACCGCAACACCCTGCACCTGTGGGGGCAGGGTTACTGGATCTGGGTGATCCGACTGGCCGGCGACCGGGTCAGCATCGGTGTGTCGTACGACCGGGGACGGCCGCCGGAGGACGGCAATGCGCGCGAGGTGTTCTGGAAGGTACTGCGCCGCTATCCGATGCTGGACTGGCTCAAGGAGGAGAACGTCCTTGAGTTCAGCGCGTACCGCGACGTACAGCACTGCACCGACACCTTCATCTCGCCCCGCCGGTACGCCATGGTGGGCGACGCGTCGTCGATCATCGACGCGTACTACAGCCAGGGCATCTCGCTGTCCATGACGGTCTCCTGGCACATCGCGAACATCGCGCAGCGGGACATCCAGTTGGAGACGCTCGATCTGGACTACCTCAACCACGTCAACAGGGCCGCCACCGCGGACTGGCGGATCATGCGCTCGATGGTCCGCTCCAAGTACAGCCCTGCCATCGCCGACAGCCGCTTCTTCATCCTCGACCACCTGCTCGACCTGACGATCTTCGGAGCGGCGATGCTGGGCCGCTTCCGCTCCGCGCGCTGGCTGATCGAGACCGGTGGCCGCACGTCGGCGGAGAACACCGAGCATGCGGAGCTGCGGGAGGGCCTGAGCCGCCGGCTGTTCCTCTCCCAGTCCGCACCCTGGCACCGGCTCGACCCCCACGTGGTCGCGGGCGCCGTGGAGCGCTGGCACCGCAGCCTGGAGCGGCGCGCCATCTGGCGCCTGGAAAGCAACGTCAGACTGCCCGCCGTCAAGGCCGGGTTGCGGGCCCACGGGGCGGTGCCGGGCATCTGGAAGCTGCCGCTGAAGCAGCGTTCGGAGCACGTCGACATCACCCTGCCCGCCCCCACGAGCGAGCCGGAGTTCCTGCAGGTCAAGGGCGACGAGCATCGGCCCGTGCACATGGCCGTCTCCGGGACCGCGCTGCTCACGCTCGCTTCGGTGGCCACTCTGGTCGACATCGCCGACACCCAGGTGCGCAGACTGCGCGGCCTGGCCGGGGCACGGCGCCGGCGCAAGAGCGGGTGGTGATTGGCCGCCGGCCACCGCTCGACCCCATGGGCGCCGCCCCCGCCGATCAGGCGGGGGCGGCGCCGTGCGTGCTCAGTGTCCGTAGCGCACCCCGGTCAGGCGCTCCGACAGGTCCCAGAGCGCTACCGCCGTCTCCTCGTCGTACGAGGTGCGGCGGCCTTGCCTCGGCGTGGGCGCGCCCCGCATCTGCAGGCGTCCCTTCGGCGCGATGTACGAGCCTCCCCGCAGGCCGGGGACCGTGGCCGCGTACAGCGACTGCCTCGCTCCCTGGATGACCGGCTTGGCGAGCAGCCGGATGAAGCGGGGGGCCACGGCTCTCCACAGCGGACCGTGCACGGAGTTCTTGGTGATGACGCCGGTATCGCTCAGGCCGGGAATCGCGATCATGCTGCGCAGGGGCAGCCCTTCCGCAGTGGCCAGGCGGTGCAACTGCGCCGAGAAGTAGACGTTGGCCCGCTTCGACTGGGCATAGGCGAGGCTGGGGTTGTAGCGCTGTTCGGCGTTGAGGTTGTCCAGGCTGAACCGGGCGGTGAGCTGCCCCTCGCTGCTCACCGTGACCACACGTGGCTCAGGTGCCCGCAGCAGATGCGGCAGGAGCCGGCCCGTGAGCGCGTACGCCCCCAGGTGGTTGACGCCGAACTGCGACTCGAATCCGTCGACGGTGCGGATGAGGGGCGGCATCACCACGGCCGCGTTGTTGATGAGTACATCGATCCGCTCGTGGTCCCAGTTCTCCGCGAAGCCCTGGACCGACTTGAGGTCGGCGAGGTCCAGCAGCCTCAGCTCCACCCGGGCCTGTGGCACTTCCGTACGCATCCGCAGCACCGCGGCCTCTCCGCGGGTCCGGTCCCGGCACGCCAGGACCGTGTGGGCGCCACGTCGGGCGAGCTCGCGTGCGGTGACATAGCCGATGCCGCTGTTGCCGCCCGTCACCACGACCAAGCGGCCCGACTGGTCCGGCATCCGCGCCTCGGTCCATTGCGCGACGGATGCCTCGGCGGAGCTGGAGTTCAGCGCATTCGGTCTGCTGGGCTTCTTGGACATGAGGAATTCTTCCCTTGTCTTGAGAAGGGATTCGGCCATCGGGACTGTATCGCCACACTTCTCCAAAGAGCCATGGAACACAGACAGGTGAGCAATCAAGAAGAAGACACCGACGAGGGCGGCACAAGATACTTGTGGCCCGCCGGGCCGCACGCTGTCGGCGATCTCATTCTTGAATTTCCTGTCGACCTATCCGTGGAGGATGTATGGGCGTGATCGGTGAGCACGCGGTGGTGGTGGGCGGCTCCATGGGAGGGCTCGTCGCCGCAAAGGCCCTGGCGTCGCGATTTCGCCAGGTCACGGTTATCGACCGTGACACCCTTCCGGAACGGCCCGAGAATCGCCGCGCGGTACCTCACGGCAGTCACGCTCACGCGCTGCTCATCAGCGGTCGTCTGGCACTGGAAGAACTATTTCCGGGGCTTACCGATGAACTCGTGGACGGTGGCGCGATTCTCTTCGACCCCGGTCATGATCTGCTCTTCCATCAAATGGGCGCTCTGCGCACCCGTTTTGCCAGCGGGCGGCTCGGCGTCAGCCTCAGCCGCGCGTTTCTGGAGTACAACGTGCGGGCCCGGGTGTGTGACCTCAAGAATGTGGCCGTCCGCGACCAGACACTGGTGCGCAGCTTCGTCGCGGGCGGCGGCCGGATCACCGGCGTGGAACTGACGGGCGGCGAGCGGATCTGGGCGGATCTGATCGTCGATGCCACGGGGCGCGGTGGCGGCGGCGCCGCGCAGTCGCTCCAGCGGTTCGGCTATCCGGCGCCTGAGGTCGACACCGTGAAGATCGACGTGGGGTACACCACGCTGCTCCTGAAGCGCAGGCCCGGAGATCTGCATGGCGACGGCCTGCTCTATCTGATGGGCGCCGTACCACCGCACGACAAACGGGCCGCCGCCGCGTTCGCCGTGGAGGGAGATCGCTGGATGGTGACGCTCGGCGGCTGGCACCGCGCCCACGCTCCGGTGGACCGCGAGGGCTTCAAGGAGTTCGCGGCCGCGCTTGAGGCCCCGGAGATGGCGGAACTGCTCGCGCGTGCAGAGCCGTTGGACGACAAGGACGCCCGGAAGTTCACCTATCCGGAGGCCCGGCGGTGCTATTACGAACGGCTGCGCCACCTGCCCGGCGGCTATGTGGCGCTCGGTGACGCCATATGCAGCTTCAATCCGCTCTACGGCCAGGGCATGACCGTCGCCGCCTTGGAGGCGCTCGAACTGGGGTGCCGTCTTGACGAGTTCGGCAGCCCGTCCGCGCGGATGGCGCGGTCCTTCTACCGCGCCGCGGGAAAGATCATCGATACGCCGTGGCAGATGGCGACCAGCAGCGACTTCGTCTATCCGGAGACACAGGGGCGGCGCCCGCCCGGCATCGGTCTGGTCAACGCCTACATCAGGCGCGTGATGCTGGCCAGCCACGTTTCCACGTACTCCCATCGCGTCATGCTCGACGTGCAGCACCTGCTCGCCTCGCCGTCCTCGGTGATGAAGCCCGGGACGGTCGTGCGCTCCCTCATCGCATCCCGCCGCTCACCGGCGCTCCGGCAAGGAGCGCGCAAACAGCCGTAGGGACCGTGCCACGCAGCCAGCGACCGAACCAGCGATTGGGAACACAACCCATGTCCCCTGCCACCGCTCGTGGCTCCACCCTGTCCGCGCTCGTCGGCAACACCCCCGTCCTGCAGGTGTCCGAGCCGTTCACCCCGCCCCAGCGCGGATTCTGGGCCAAGCTCGAAGGCTTCAACCCCGGTGGCATAAAGGACCGCGCCGCCCTGTACATGGTCGAACGGGCCCGCGCCCGCGGCGAGCTGCTGCCGGGCCGGCCGATCGTCGAGTCCACAAGTGGCACCCTCGGCCTGGGCCTCGCCCTCGCGGGCACCGTGTACGGCCACCCCGTCACGCTCGTCACCGACCCGGGGCTCGAACCGTCCATGACCCGCCTGCTCATGGCATACGGCGCACGCGTCGACACCGTCACCGAGCCGCATCCCGTCGGTGGCTGGCAACAGTCACGCCGTGCGCGCGTCGACGAACTCCTGCGGGAGATGCCCGGCGCATGGTGCCCCGATCAGTACAACAACCCCGACAACGTGGCCGCCTACGCCCCGCTCGCCCTCGAACTCGCCGACGGTCTCGAACAGATCGATGTCCTCGTGTGCAGCGTCGGCACCGGCGGCCACTCCGCCGGCATCTCCCGCGTGCTCCGTCGGCTGCGCCCGGGGCTGCGCCTGGTCGGCGTGGACACCATCGGCTCGACCATCTTCGGCCAGCCCGCCCGTCCCCGTCTGATGCGTGGCCTCGGCTCCAGCATCCACCCGCGCAACGTCGCGTACGACGCGTTCTCCGAGGTCCACTGGGTGGCACCGGCCGAAGCGGTCTGGGCCTGTCGGCAGTTGGCGACCCTGCACTACGCGACCGGCGGCTGGAGCGTCGGCGCGGTCGCCCTCGTGGCCGGCTGGCTGGCCCGCACGTTGCCCGCCTCGGCCCGGGTCGTGGCCATCTTCCCCGACGGCCCGCAGCGCTATCTGGACACGGTCTACGACGACGCGTACTGCGCCGCGCACGGACTGCTCGACGTGACACCCGCGTCCGATCCCCAGGTCGTCTCCAGCTCCGCCGAGCAGGAGATCACCTGCTGGACGCGCTGCACGAGCATCACCGATCCGCTGTCCGCCGAGGTCGACGTCCGGGACGGTGAAGCGGCCCTATGAAGACCACCTTGGCCCAGGTGCGCAGCTACGACCGCAGCGTGCAGCTCCTGCTCGCGAACCAGTTCACGATCAACCTCGGCTTCTACATGCTGATGCCGTACCTGGCCCAGCACCTGTCCGGGACGCTGGGCCTCGCGGGCTGGCTCGTCGGCCTGGTGCTCGGCGTCAGGAACTTCAGCCAGCAGGGCATGTTCTTCATCGGCGGCACTCTCGCCGACCGCTTCGGGTACAAACCCCTGATCGTCGCCGGGTGTCTGCTGCGCACCGCGGGCTTCGCGACGCTCGGCCTCGTGGACTCCGTCGCGGCACTGCTCGCGGCATCGGCGGCCACCGGATTCGCGGGCGCCCTGTTCAATCCGGCGGTACGCGCGTACCTGGCGGCCGACGCGGGGGAACGCCGTGTCGAGGCCTTCGCCCTGTTCAACGTCTTCTACCAGGCAGGCATTCTGCTCGGCCCGCTCGTGGGCATGCTCCTGACCGGCATCGACTTCCGGCTCACCTGCCTGGTGTCGGCCGCCGTCTTCGGCCTGCTCAGCATCGTGCAGATCCGCGCACTGCCCACCCGCCGCGGAGAGCGGACCGTCGCCGCGGGTGTCATCGGTCAGTGGCGCACGGTCCTCGCCAACCGGGCCTTCCTGCTCTTCGCCACCGCCATGACCGGCGCGTACGTCCTGTCCTTCCAGGTCTATCTGTCCCTTCCCCTGGAGGTGCGAAGGGTCGGCGGCGCGGGGGAAGCCGGCACCGTCGCCGTGGCCCTGCTCTTCGCCGTGTCCGGTCTCGCCACGATCCTCGGACAGACCAGGATCACCGCTTGGTGCAAACAGCACCTCACGCCCGGCCAGTCGTTGGTGCGCGGCCTGCTCTTCATGGGCGGCGCGTTCGTGCCACTGGTCGCGGCGAGTGCCCTGCCGGTGCCCGCCGCGGGCAGCGTCGAGCGCTGGCTGCTCGCTGCGCTGCCGCCCCTCCTCGCCGCGCTGTTGCTGGCCGTGGGCACGATGATCGCGTACCCCTTCGAGATGGACACCGTCGTCCGGCTCGCGGACGACCGCCTCGTCGCCACCCACTACGGCCTCTACAACACGGTCTGCGGCATCGGTATCACCGTCGGCAATCTGCTCACCGGTGCGAGTCTGGACGCGGCCCGCGCGGCCGGTCTTTCCGCCCTCCCCTGGCTCGCGCTGCTCGCTCTCGGCCTCGGGAGTGCGGCGGCCCTGCACGGCCTGTACCGGACGGGCCGCCTGGCCCGCCCGCAGCCGGTCGGGGGCTGAGGCAGCCCTGGTGCCGCCGCCTTCGGGCCGGCGGCACCGGACCGCTCGCTACTCCTGCCAGCTGTGCGGGGCACGGTAGCGGGGAGCACGGTCCAAGCGGTGCCAGCGGGCTCTGTCGCGGCCGAGCGATGCGGGTGGGCGAGGGGCCGAGCGGCCTGCGGCACGGGCGAGGAGGACCGCGGTGATGGCGGCGATCTCCTCGGCGCGGGCGTTCCCCTTCTCCACGCGGATGTCGGGCACGGTCATGTCCAGCGGTCTCCCAGTGCGGCGACGGGGCGGAGCGGCTCGGTGGCGCGGCGTCCCGTCACTTCCAGGAGGCCGTCCTCGTTCCAGCGGCCCAGGTGGCCGGAGACGGCGAACGAAGCACGACGGACCGGCGCGGCGCCCGCGCCGAACTCGCCCAGATGGTCGAACGGAAGCGCCGAACCCGCGGCCCAGATCTCACCCGTGTCTCCCGCGGGCACTGCCTGACCGTCGGTGTCACGGATGGTGATCCGCACGTGCGGCGCCGCCCGGCCCACGACCATGCCCTCCCGCACCCCACGGCCGTCGTCGGACAGGTGCTCCGCCGCCGCCCACGGGAGAGCACCGCCCAGGGGGGAGAATTCCGCCAACAGGGGTGTAATGGGCAGTAGTTGGAAATGCCGCTCGACGATGTCACGCGAACACGGCTCGCCGATGAGTACCACCTTCCTCAGGTGCGTCGACGGCGCGCGTTCCATCCCGGCCAGCGCCTGCGCGTACGCCGCGGGGCCGAACACCGCGGCATCGAACCGGGCACCGTCCGACGGCAGAGCGAGGGCGGCCGACTCGCCGCCGCCCACTGCCGGCTGCCTGCGGTACAGCGTGCCTCCGCCCGATACCGCCCACCACAGCGCGGTCAGCGTCGAGGATCCGCCGGGCGCCTGAAAACAGAGCACGCCCCGTTCCGCGCGGCCGGCTCTGCGCACGCGGTCCGCGAGGGCCAGAAGCCACGCCTTGTGGTCGATGAGGTGACCGGTCGCGCGGCCCACCGGATCCTGTTCGACCAGCAGATACGCGGCGTCGGTCGGCCCCGAGCGGGGCAGCGAGCGATCCATGCGCAGTGCAGAGAGGCGCGCCAGGGTCCCGCTGTCGTCCAGGACGAGCGCGGGAAGCTGCCAGCTCGCCCGGTTCGCGGAACTGCACAGCACAAGCTGCGCGCCGCTCACCGCGGCGGCCCGGGCGATCGAGCGGCGGTCGGCCTCGCCGGACACCGGCGTGCACACCCCGCCGGCCTTCAGGACCGCCAACTGCGCCACCAGTGACTGCACATGATCCGAGGTGTGCACGATGACGGGGTCGCCCAGCTGGACGCCGTAACGCAGCAAAGCAGACGCGAGTTGCCCCGAACGCTTCTCCGCCCCGTCGTAGGTGACACTGCGCCAGCCGTCCTTCACTGCCGTGCCGTCCGGTCGGCGAGCTGCGGTCCTGCTGAACAGGCCATCGAGCGTGACGGCGCCCGCCAGTCGGCTGCCACCGGGAGAGCCGCGCCCCGGAGGGCCGACCGTCCGTGGGGTCTCGGCCATGATCGGGGGTACTACGCTCACCGAAGCCTCCTGGGGACGAACTGCCCATATCGGGCGGAAGAATGCCGCGCGAGGTCAGGACCGACGGTCAACAGACGGTCGGCGGCGTGGAGTTCAGGTCATCCGCGCCGGCGCTCAGCCCGCGGCGACCACCGACGACACGCCCAGCTGCCTCGTTACGGCCGACACCACCTCGTCCTGACGCTCGGCGAGATAGAAGTGCCCGCCGCCTTCGAAGATCTGGAGCTCGAATCCGGCACAGGTGTGGCCGGCCCAGGCCTGAGCCTCGTCCGGCGTGACCTTGGGGTCGGCGTCCCCCGCCAGCGCGGTGATCGGCGTGCGCGTCAAGGCGGCGCCTGGCGGGCAGCGGTAGGTCTCGATGGCCGTGTAGTCGTTACGGACGGGCGGCAGGATCAACTGGAGCAAGGACGCGTCGGCAAGGGCCTCGGGCTCCGTTCCCCCCAGCGCCAGGATCTCCTCCACGAGACCCGCGTCGTCCCGCAGATGGACGCGTTCGTCCCGGTAGGTGGAAGGCGCCCTGCGTCCGGATACGAAGAGGTGCGCCGCCGGCGTGCCGGCGGCCTCCATACGCAGCGCCACCTCGAAGGCGACGATCGCCCCCATGCTGTGCCCGAACAGGGCGGGCGCGTTCGCGCCACCCGGCCGCGCCCAGGGCCGCAGCGCCTCGTACGCCATGTCGGCCATGGACCGGACGTCCGTGAGAAACGGCTCGGCACGCCGGTCATGACGGCCCGGGTACTGCAAGGAGAGCCCTTCGACAACCGGAGCGAGGCGCGCCGACAGCGGATGGAAGGTGCTCGCGGCGCCGCCCGCGTGCGGAAAGCACGCAAGGCGCCGACTGGCGTCGGGGGACGGATGAAACCGCCGCACCCAGGCCTTCGCCGTCGTGGTCAACTCCACCATGTGCTCTCCCCGTTCGTCTGCTTCGCTGTGCTGAGGGGGTACGGGCGGTCCGTACCGTCGCCAACTCTTGCCTGAGCCCGGGCGGGCGCGCATCTCTCTCGTTGCCTGATTGCTCGCGCCCCGCACCAGCACCCGGGGCGCGTTCCCGCGTGGCTCAGTACGGGTTGCTCACCCGCGCCCTCGCCGGCCCGGCCGTACATCGGACGGTTCCGGTCGGCGCGGGCGCCACGGACACGGTGATCTCGTCCTCCTGCTCCTCGCGCGGCCCCAGCAGACGCAGTCTGCGCGTGGCCCGGCGGGGCAGCACGTGACGGGGCTTCTTCGCCACCCGCAGCCCCGCAAGGGCCGCCCCGAGGACGGTGAGCTCGTCGAGGCGGCCGTTCTCCACGGCGTCCGCCAGCTCCCTGACCGAGAGACCGGGATGCTCGGCAAGAACTTCGGCGGTGATCCGCAACGCCAGGGGCAGGCGTCCGCACAGTCGGGCGAGCCGGACGACGTCGTGACGTGCCCCCGCGATGCGCTGGGCACCCGCCAGATAGGAGAGCAGCCGCACGGCCTCCTCCGACGCGAGGGCGGACAGCTCGACCCGGTGCACTCGCCCCTGAGGCAACCGACCGGCCTGTCGCCATCGACTGGTGACCACGACGGCCGACGGTCCCGCGGCCATCAGCGGGCCCAGTTCCGACAGGTCGCAGGCATCGTCCAGGAACAGTAGAGTCCGCTTGCCGCAGAGCAGTTCGCGAAAGAGCCGCGTCCGTCCGGACAGATCGACGGGGAGATCCGACGCCCGGACCCCGAGGCTGCCCAGCACGAGGCCGAGTGCTTCGAGGGCGCCCAAGGGGCCGCGCAGCGGGCTGCTTCCGCACAGGTCCACGAAGAGCTGGCCATCCGGAAAGCAGTGCGCCGTCTCATGGGCCAGATGGAGGGCGAGCGCGCTCTTGCCGACGCCCGGTTCACCGTCGATCACAGCGATCCGAGGAGCCCCCTGCGCGGCCGGCTCCTCTACCAGGAAGTCCGCGAGCTCCCGCAGTTGAGAAGAGCGTCCGATGAATCCGCGTGCTGTGGGCGGCAGTTGGGCGGGCCTGGGGGTGCGCTGCCCCGGAATGCGGGAGCTCTGCGGCCCGTTCGGCGCGGGCCGGTCCTCGCGGATCCGGTCGTGCAGGAGCTGTAGCTCGGGCCCGGGTCCGACGCCGAGTTCCCGACGCAGCATCTCGTGGGTCTCGCGGTACACGGCGAGCGCTTCCGCCCGCCGCCCGCCGGACTCAAGCGCCACCATGAGCAGGCCCCTCAGCCGCTCACGCAGCGGCTCCCTGGCAGCCAGGTCGCGCAATGGCGCGACCGTCTCCGCATGCCGGTCCGTCGCCAGCATCTCGGAAGCCCACTCCTCGACCGCCGTGAAGCGCAGCTCCTGCAGCCGGATGCGCTCAACGCCCGCGTAGGGTCCGGGCACCGCGGTGTAGGCCGAGCCGTGCCACAGGCCGAGAGCCGACTCCAGGAGGCCTAGGGCCTCCTCGCGCTCCCCGCAGTCCTGCAGCCTGCGCGCCTCGGCGTGACGGAGCTCGAAGCTACGCGCGTCGACGTTCTCGGGATTCATGCGCAGCGCATATCCGCCCCCGGTCGACATCAGCGCACAGCCACCCTCCGTGTCCTCGCGCGGGAGGTCGAGGGCGCGGCGCAGTCCGGCGACATAGGTATGCAGCGCGCTGTCCGCAGTCCGCGGAGGCTCACTCCCCCAGACGGCGTTGAGCGTCTCCTCGACGCTGACCGCCCGGTTGAGATGCCCCGCGAGGAACCCGAGAACGGCCCGCTGCTTCGGCGGCCCGACTGCCACCTTCTGTCCATGCCGCCAAGCGCCGACATTGCCCAGAAGCTCCAGCCGCATTGGCCCCCCGTTCGCCACTGTCCACCTCCATACCCCAAGGCCGTATCGGTATCGAGCGTTGCCTCCGACGTGGCCTTCCGTCATCGCCGAGGTTGCTCACCTCGCTTGGGTCGTTGATTCAGCAAGCATGAAGAAGACAGCGCCCCGTTCGCCCTGCATGATCGATTATCAGCCAGCAGACAAGCGCATCGGCGGCAGAACCTTCGGCCGATCGACGGCGCCGCGTCAGCGCTCCGAACCATGCCTTCGTACGCGTTTCCTCTATCTGGGCATGGAACTGCGTAGGCGCACCCGCTCTTTGACCACATATCGAAGAAGAAGAGGCGAGATTGCCCGGGTACGGAATTGAGACGCGTGACGGAGCCACACCACCCCACCAGTGCACGTTCCGCGGACTCCCCCGTTCCGTCGCTCCACGGCCCCATCAAGAACTCCCGTGGCCGTCCGGTGCGTTGCGACCTCCCACCGTCACGACGAGTGACGCACCGAGAGCCGTCCCGGTGACCTGAGGAGAGGTCGCTCCAACCCGCTCCCCCTTCACCCGGCGCCGCCCGCCCGGCGCCACTCCCAGCATGCCCATCAGCACAGCTCCCGCGAGTCTGCGCACACCCATGCGGCACGGACCCGCCCCGCCCCTGGTTCGCCATGTCACCCCGGAGGCTCCGATGGAACACCTGGTCCGCCGATCGATCACCACCATGTACCGCAGCTACCACGAGCCGCTGACGCTCGACGACCTCGCACGCTCGGCCATGGTCAGCAAGTTCCACTTCCTGCGCGTGTTCACGCGCGTGACCGGCGTCACCCCCGGACGCTTCCTCAGCGCCGTCCGCCTCCACGAGGCCAAGCGACTGCTGCGCACCACCTCGCTCAACGTGGCGGACATATCCGCGCAGGTCGGCTACAGCAGCACCGGGACCTTCTCACGACGCTTCAGCGAATCGGTGGGGATATCCCCTACCAGGTACCGGCACCTGGCCTACGAGCGGTGTACCGGCCAGCCGGACACGGCTGGCATCCCCAAGCCCCTCGGCCGCCCCGACGTTTCCGGAGCCACCCGCACCACCACGGCGCTCCTACCGCTCCGGCAGGCCCCACGAGAGCGGGCAGCCGCGGAAGTCCACGCTCCGCCGCAGCACCGGCAGTCCAGCACCGTCCACGGGTTGATCACCGTCGAGGGAGGCGCTCTGCCCGCCGCGTTCATCGGTCTCTTCAACAGCCCGATACTGCAGGGCCGTCCGGTCACCTCGACCACGGTCCGCGCCCCCGGTCGGTTCCACCTCTCCGGGATCCCCGTCGGCGAGTGGTACCTGCATGCGCTCGCCCCTGCGGCTGGAACCGGCCCGGGCCTGACGGCCGTTCCCGGCCTCACGACCGTCCCGCCCTACGACGCCGCCACGCGGCTCGTCGGCATGGCGGGCCCCCTCTGCGTCACCCAGAACATGGACATCCACGTCAACATGGCACTCCGTCCGTTCGACTGGAGCAGACCCCCCATCCTGTCGGCCCTGATGGACATGGACCCCCTCGACCTCTCGCCTGAGCAGGCCGCATAGCGCTCGAGGGATCGCTCACGGCCGTGACCAGTGAGCAATTTCGGCGGTGACAGTCCATCAGAGCCCAAAGCAATCTTGCGGTGCCGACGGGGGTAGCGGCCGCAGACTCCACATTCCTACCTCCGCCTGCCGTGAAGCGTGATCGATTCCGGCAATCGAGGAGGCGAACGTGGGAGAAGAAGACCCCGAGAAGCTGCGCTACTTCCTCAAGCGCGTCAGCGGCGAGCTCCACCAGGCCCGTGGACAGTTGCGGGAGATGGTGGACCGTGCGCACGAGCCGATCGCCGTGGTGGGGATGGGATGTCGCTATCCCGGAGGCATCAACTCGCCTGAGCAGTTGTGGGAGTTGGTGGCCCAGGGCCGGGACGCCGTCGGGCCCTTCCCCACCGACCGCGGCTGGGACCTGACACGCCTCTTCGACACCGACACCGACACCGACCGACCCGGAACCTCCACCGTGCGCCACGGCGGTTTCCTGCACGACGCCGATCAGTTCGACGCCGGCTTCTTCAACATCTCGCCGCGCGAGGCCAAAGCCATCGACCCCCAACAACGCCTCCTCCTGGAAACAGCCTGGGAAGCCCTGGAGGACGCGGGCATCGACCCCACCACCCTCACCGGCACCCAGACCGGAGTCTTCACCGGCCTCTCCCCCAACCACTACGGGGCTGCGTACACACCGGAGCTGGAGGGCTACCTCCTGACCGGCACGACTCCAGCGGTGGCGTCAGGTCGCATCGCCTTCACGCTCGGTCTGCACGGTCCGGCGTTGAGCGTGGACACGGCCTGCTCGTCCTCTCTGGTCGCCGTCCACCTGGCCTGCCAGGCCCTGCGCAACAGCGAATGCGACATGGCCCTGGCCGGCGGCGCCACCGTCATGGCCACCCCGGAGATCTTCATCGAGTTCAGCCGCCAGCGGGGGCTTGCCGAAGACGGACGCTGCAAAGCTTTCGGCGCCGACGCCGACGGCACCGGCTGGGCCGAAGGCGCCGGAGTCATCGTCCTGCAACGCCTCAGCGACGCCACCACACAAAACCGCCACATCCTCGCCGTCATCCCCGGCTCCGCCATCAACCAAGACGGCGCCAGCAACGGACTCACCGCACCCAACGGCCCCGCACAAGAACGCGTCATCCAACAAGCCCTCACCAATGCCCGCCTGACCGCCGACCAGATCGACGCCGTCGAAGCCCACGGCACCGGCACCACCCTGGGCGACCCCATCGAAGCCCACGCCCTGCTCAACACCTACGGACAACACCACACCCCCCAACACCCCCTACTACTCGGATCGTTGAAATCCAACATCGGACATGCCCAAGCCGCCGCAGGCATCGGCGGCATCATCAAAATGGTCCAAGCCCTCAACCACGACCACCTGCCCCCCACCCTGCACGCCGACAAACCCTCCCCCCACATCGACTGGACCACCGGACACATCAACCTCCTCACCGAGGCCACCCCCTGGCCCGAGCACGACCGGCCCCGCAACGCCGCCGTCTCCGCCTTCGGCGTGGGTGGCACCAACGCCCACGTCATCCTCCAACAAGCCCCCACCACCGGAGTCGGAACAGAAGGGACGCCGGAGTCAGCTTCGGGGGCCCAGGCGGAGTTCTCTGTGGTGTCGGGTGGGGGTGGTGGGTCGGTGGCGTTGGTGTTGTCGGCGAGGTCCCGGCGTGCGTTGGCGGGTCAGGCGGGTC
>NZ_JBWKFG010000016.1:0-106208 GCF_056434405.1 Streptomyces sp. NPDC044044
TCCGGCTCGGGGCATGGATCGGGAACCAGCGCAGCCGGGCCACCACCCTGACACCGGAACGGATGGAACAGCTCTCCCAGATCGGCATGCGATGGGTGTGACGGGCATCGTCACCACAGCAGTCATCGCACTCGCGGCCGGCTACCTGCTCGGGCGGCTGCACCCCTGACAGCGGGCGGGCGAGGTGATCGCGTGGATAGTCAGAAGCGGGGCGCCTACCACGGATCGGAGATGGACCCGTCGGCCACTGAGGAGCCGACGATTCCCGCACCGACAACAACAACGGCTGACATGAGGTCCTCTTCGATAGGCCAACGACCGTTCAGGCTGGGGCTGCAGCCGTAGCAGCACAGTCAGGCTGCTGCCGGGATAGCGCAACGGGATTTGCTGCGACTCGTCTTGCTCAGTCGGCCCCGGCCACGGCCCACCCAGGTCCTACGGACGGTCCTCCACGTCACGTGTCATCAGGCAGCCCGGCGTCGCGGAACATGTCGGCTGCCTCGGTGAGTTCCGGGTCCCATCGCCAGGCCCTGGCGGCCGTCTTGAAGGCACCATCGTGGTCGCCGCCTGAGTCTGTGTCAGCCGATCGGGGCATCTATGTGCCGGGGCACGGTTGCAGCCCTGCTCCTGCCGGGTGGCTCCCCGTCGGGCGGCGCGTCCGCGCCGGCCGTCGCGGACGGACGCCAGTACGTCCTCAGCGGGCGGCCTCCGGGCCGGTCCCAAGTAGCGAATTCCCTCTCCCTCGGGGGGCTTATCCGCTTCTCTGCCCATGGGATGGCGGCGGCTTGTCGCCGTGCGCCATCCGTAGCGCTCGTTCCACACCAGCGCCGCGCCGGTGCGTCGACGGACAGCACCACGACTGCGGCCACCGCGTCGTCGACCACGTGCACCATGGCGACGTCCTGCTTCTGCGCCAGGCCGTCGGCCGCGAGCTTGTCGGCCACGTCCTGTACGTACGGCCGGGCCTCGCGGCCGCGCAGCTCGGTTCGCGCGTGGGCGATCGCCGCACGGTGCACCGCGGCCGGGTAGCCGAGGCGTTGCGCTGCCTGCTCCGGTGTCAGGTTCGGCTCGGCGGCGAGCTGGTCGGCGATGTGCTGCCCGCGCAGGCGGGGCAGCACCCGGGCCGCGGTCGAATAGGCGATGCCCAGCTGCTCCTGCACGGTGGCGAGCGTCAGGCCTGGGTCGGCGTCCAGGAGTTCAGCGACCCGGGGCTCGAGTTCGCCGCGCGGCACCATGTCTCCGCTGCCCTTCGGGCGGTGTGCCGGCGCGCGGTCCTGGGCGGGCATCGGGTCGTGGAAGGTGCGCAGGGCGCCGCGCGGGCAGTGCTCCACGCCCTTGACCTTCACCAGGTGCGGCGCGATCCGTGGGTCCTTCTTGTAGGAGTCCCAGGTCTTGGGCGTGACGTCGAGGGCGGCGGCCTCGGTGCGCTCCAGCAGGTCCTCGTCATCTTCCGTCTGTGGCAGCGCGGGCACGGGTTCGCCGGGAGGTGCGCCGCAGTCTGCTCGGCGTCCCACAGCTTCGACTTCGCCTCCGGTGGGCTGATCGTTGCCGGGAACCCGTCCTGCTCGTACGGCTTCTGATTGCGGAGGCTGCCGATCTTGAGGCCTAGGGCTGCGGCCTTCGCCACGGGCCTGAGGGCCCCGGGGGGGGCTGAACTCGTGGTCGTGCATTCCCGCTCTTAGTAGTCCAGGTCCAAGTAGTCGATGTCGTTGATTTCGACGTCTGACAGCCCCATGGCTCGGCTCCCGCCGTCCTGGAAATAGACGTCCTTGAATCCTTCCGCGATGATCCCTCGCAAATCGCGGTCGCTGGCGCCCGCGTCGCGGGCGTCGAACAGGCGCTGCGCGTACGCCGGGGGGAGGTGCACGGTGAGTCGCCGGAACCGTCCGTCGTCGGTCGTGCCGACCGGCGCCGTGTAGCCGAAACGGGCGCGGGTCTCGACCGTGATTCCGCCGGAGGTGGCGGCCTGCTTCTGGCGGCGCTTGCGGACCTGGGGCTGCCATCGGGCTCGTACCGCGTCGTCGATCTTCACGGCGACGTCGGCGCGGGCGTGCTTGCGGGCGCCGCGCCGGTAGCGGTTGACGGAGTCGGCGGTGACTCCGATCTCTCGTGCGACGGCCTTCGCGCTGCCGAACTGCTTCAGCAGGTAGCTGATCTGGGCCTTGAGGGTCTTCGGCGGCTGGCGGGTGAAGCTCTCCCGGTCGGCCCGCTCGATCGCTTCGTCGATCTCTCTCACCGGCTACTCTCCCTCGTCCAGGACGGCGTCGCCGCCCTTGATGTGGCGGGCCGGGTTGAGGCCCTTCTCCATCAGGTCGACCGCCCACAGCATCGACTGGACGCCCTCCAGCTTCGCCAGGCCCGGCGGGGGCCCGAGGCGGAACCCGCCCGGCTGCGGCTTGCCGGACGCCGCGTACGGCAGGAAGTCCAGCGGGCTGTCGCCCGGCGAGGGGTAGACGACGCAGTCGGACAGCACGGCCAGCGGGTACAGGCCCGTCATCTTGACCATGTTGTTGAGCTTGCGGTGCATGTTCACCCGCGCCTTGCTGATGACCGTCGCGCGGATGTCGGGGCGCCACGTCGGCCGCTCCAGGGCCGGCCAACGCTCGCCCTGCTTGTAGGACTTGCCCTGCGGGCGCTCGCGGAGCTTGCCGACGCCGCCCTTCACCGTGGCCTTGATGGCGGAGAGCACGGCGGCCATCGCCGGGTCGGTCTGCTTGTACCGCTCCATCGCGGCGAGGAACTGGTGGTCGTCCAGGTCCTTGGTGACGCCGAGGTCGGCGAGGGTGTCGACGTATGCCGTCCTGAGGCGGTCGTGCCACGGGTCCAGGTAGGCGCCGGTCTCGCGGCGTAGGTACGCCTCGATCGGGTGTACGTCGTGGCCGAGCTCCTGGGCGTAAGCGACGGTGTGCGTCTGGTACCAGGCCGGGCCGGTCGGGCGGGTGCCGTCCGGGGTGAACGGTGAGGGCAGGCGCGGGTCCAGCTCGATGTGGGAGAGGTCGACCAGCCAGGAGCCGGGGATCTTGGGGTTGAACGTCGGGGTGTGGAAGTGGTCGGGGGCGGAGAGGCCGACGACCAGGCGGGAAGCGGCGGCGAGGAAGGCGGTGTTGAGGTCCAGGCCGACCGCGTAGGGCAGTGTGCACTCCTCATCGCTGAGCGAGTCCACCGACCGCACCCATTGGTACGCCTCTTCGTCGAGGAACCCGCCGGTCCAGCCGGAGTTGACGACGACGGGGTGTTCGGCGGTGGCCTCCGGGGGCGCCGGGTCCATCGGCTCGGTCCCCAGTGAGCCCTGGTTGTGGCCGGAGACCCAGTTCCCGGTCTGCGGGTCCTGTACGGCCTTCGTGGGCGGGCGCAGCGCCGTCATCAGCTCCAGTCCGGAGACGGCCGTCGATCCGCGCGGGGTGATGACCCGCGTGGCGTACACCCCAAGGACGCGGGCGACGTCGGCCGGCTCCATCTCCGCGACGCCCGGCCAGGACCGTTCGTCGAGGGCGTCCCAGGACAGGATCGCCAGCTGTACACATTGCCGCTCGCGTCCCTGCGCCTTGCGGTAGATGCGCGCCCACGGGCCGAACCCCCGCTGCGTGAGCTTCCATTTCGCCTTCGCTACCTGCTTGACGACCGGGTGGTCCTGGGGCAGGCGCAGCGAGCGGCGTTGTTCGTGGCCCTCCAGGCGCTCCGGCAGCCCGAGCTTCACCGCGGCCGCCGCCGTGAGCACGATCAGCGGATCACTGTCCTTGCCATAGCGGTTGAGCTTCGCAGCGCCGAGACCGGACTCCGCCAGGGTCCACTCCACCAGGTCGGGGACCGTGGCGGCGGGGCAGTCGAGCACGATGCCGTCGATGCCGTACGCGGAGCCGTCGCCGTCGAGGACCGCGAGCGGGCCGTGGGGGAAGCGCGGGTCGTGTGCGGGCTGCGCGGCACGCCGCTTGGCCGGGCGGCGTGCCGTCGACGGGGCGGGGCTCTTGGGCTTGGTGGCGGGCTGGGCAGCAGGGGGCTCCGCCGGGGAGGTGGGGGGTGCCACGGCTTCGGGAGCGGCCTCTCCGGCGAGGGCTTCCGGAGCTCGCTGCGGGGCGGGGGCGGGTGCGGCCGCGGGGGCGGGTGCGGCCGCGGGGGCGGGTGCGGGTGCGGGGGCGGGGGCAGGCGCGGGTACCGAGCCGTGTACGGGTGCGGAGCCGTGTACGGGTGCGGGGAATCTCGCGGCCCATCCGTTCAGCAGCCGCTGATATGCCTCCAGGCGTGGCGGCTTGGGCTCGCTCCGGCCGTTCTCCCAGTTCTTCACCGTCTGGGTCGTCGACTTCAGCGCCGCCGCGAGGCGGGCCTGGGTGATCCCGGCGGCCTCACGCAGCCGGGCGCGCTCCGCCGGGTGCGGGAGCTGCGGCTCCTCCTCCAGCAGGGCGTCGACCGATGCGAACAGCTCTTCCTCAGATGCCATACGTCTCTACCTCCACCCTGGAAAGCTAGCACGCTTTAACCCTTGCCTTAGGTTCAATTTAACCCAAGCATTTAACCCATTCGGATGATGCGTGCTGGGCGGTGGCGGATGCAGCGCAACCCCCAACTAGGTCGTCGATGACTACATGCAAGACCCTGCAGCCCAGGGACTTACATAAGGCGGCCCCGCCGCCCGGAACTCTATCCGGGCGGCGGGGCCGCCTTATGTGGTTCGGGAGCCCTCAAGTCGGGAGGGTGCCGCGCTAACCGGGCCAACCGGCCAAGCGATCAGTCGTCGTCGGATGCTTGGAGCAGCCAGACCAGCCTGTCGCGGTTGTCCTTCGACATGCGCTTGCGCAGCTGCTGGTCGAACCAGAGGGGTTCATCCCACGGCAGCAAGTCCGGAGCAGCGGCTCCAGACTGATGAGGCACCAGCGCGGGGGCAGTACTTCTGGCCGAGGTCGTCGCAGCGGCCTCTGTCCCAGGTGTTGCTGTCTCGGCAGCAGCGGCGACCACGGCGGCATTGTTTACCGCGGTAAACCGCTCCGCCGACTCAGCAGAGCCACCCGGCTCGGGTGCCGGCGACGCAGACTGGTTTACCGCGGTAAACCGCTCCGCCGACTCAGCGGAACCACCCGACTCGGGTGCCGGCGACGCAGACTGGTTTACCGCGGTAAACCGCTCATCGTGGTTCTCAGAGTTCTGGCCGACCTCAGCAGGTTCCCTTTCCACCGGCTGCGCGACGCGCTGCCGAGGTGACGCCTTGGCCTCGGCACGGCGGGCCAGTTCGGCTTCCCATGCCGCCACCTGCTCAGTCTTGGGCAGGCCCGCGATGTCACGGCCGACGCGTACAGGTAGCTCGCCTGAACTGACCAGTACCTGAAGCTCCGGCGTGAGCTTCAGCAGCTTGCGCTGCTGGCTGACCCAGCCCTTGGTCTTCCCGTAGTGGGCAGCCACTTGGTCCGCCCCTTTGAGCTCGATGACCATCGTTTCGATGCCCAGCGCCCGCTCGATGGGGTCGAGATCTTCACGGTCGTTGTTCTCCGAGAGGACCGCGTCCAGGAAGTCGGCCCGGCTGGAGGCGACGTTCTCGTCATGGACGACATTCAGTGTGGTCAGGCCGATGGCCAAGGATGCTCGGTAGCGACGCTCTCCATTGGCGATGACGTACGGCTTGTCGCCGACGTTGGCCTCTTCCTCCGGCCACAGCTTGAGATATCCGGAACGGGAGACGACGACGGCAGGTTGAAGCTGCCGGTGCTTGAGGACGAGGCCGAACTCCTTCAGAGCCTCGTCGGTGCCGAAGTTACGGCGCGGGTTGAAGCGGGTTGGGACCAGCCTCTCCAGCGGCAAAGTGAGCAGGAGCGGATCGCTCTTGCCGGGAACATCGTCGACCTTGCTGCCAGCCAGTGAGGCGAGGCTGGTGCGGCGTCCGGCAGCCATCAGGCCCCACCGCCGTATCCCAGCTCGAGGGCAAGTCGGAAGAAGTCTTCACGGGCCTCCATGGCCACGCGGTTCTTCGCGTACTGCGTCACGACCTTGCCTTCGACGGAGGCTCGAGTGTGGACTTTGTAGCGGCGGATGACGGTCTTGGCCCGGGGCCAGCCCTGCGCATCGATGTACGCCTGGGTGTCCTCCAAGTCGGCGGTTCCGTCACGGGGGTCCCAGTTGTTGATGACGACCTTGTACGGGAGGCCGCTCGGCTCGATCACCTTCTGGATGGTGCGAGCGGTGGGGTCGAAGGCGAGACCCTCAGGCGGCATCGGCACGATCACGTCGTGCGCGTACTTCAAGGCTTCCAGGAGGAGGTTCTCGTCCTGCAAGCTGCCGGGGGTGTCGATGAAGACGTGCAGCAGCTGGTCGGAGTCCTTGAGGACGTCCGCCGCGACAGCGCCGAGGTTGAGTGTGGTGGTGGTCTTGCCGACGCCGCCCTTCTGGTTGGCGATGACGTGGACCTTGGCGCCTGTGTCCTTGAGGACCTTCAGGTTCTCGGGAGTCTCATGCTCCTGAGAGAAGTCGAAGGGCAGGTCGGTGATTCTGTTCGCCCACCAGACCGTAGAGGCCTGGGGGTCGATGGACACAACGTAGACAGCAGCAGTCATCTGATGCTCCGTATGCTTCCCGTGGGTTCCGGTACTTCGGGCATTGAGCATCATTCCAGACGGGCGAAGCTTCTCTCACAGGGACACCGGGTTTTGCCCACACGAGCCGGGTCCCTGCGCCGGTTTACCGCGGTAAACCGGCGCCAGATGCTGAGGATCGGCCTCCAGGGCGGCCCTGCTTCAACTCTCGCCGCCTGTCCTGGAGCTGAGACCCCTTCTGCCTGTGAACAGCGCCCGCGCTTAGGATCGATCTGAGAGAAGAATCGAAAGAGATCGAACGATCCATCTTTGCGTAGACCCTTTCGATGTTGCGCAGCCTGAGGGGCTGTCAGCGGCAAGACGGCTCCTGAGGCACCGCCCTGTCACCGCCCTGTCAGTTGAACGAGGTCGATGCCGACTGTGGCAGCCCGTCCGTCCGGTTCCAGGCATCGAGGTGTGTGAGGGGATGTGTGAGAGGCGGGTCCGCTCCCCTACTCGAGGCGGCCGAAGATGTGGTTGGCCGGCGAGTCGGGATCGTCTCCGTAGAAGAACTCTGACGCGGCCTTGTGGTATTCAGCCCGCGACAAGGATCCAGAGGCGTCGAGGTCGAGCGCGTTGAACACCTCGGCGCACTCGTCGTCGGCGGCCCGTCCCGTGCTTCCGAAGATATGCGTGAACTCCGTGAGGCTGATCGCGCCATCACCATCGCCGTCGGCCAGGTCGAAGAAGCGATCGGCGACCGGCGCGAGCTCCTCGGGGTAGCGAGCACGATCGGTGAAGGTGGTGGCGAACGCCCGGATGAGCTCCGCCGAGGTCACCCGGTCGTTCTTGTCGGTGTCGAGAGGGGCGATCACCGAATCCCAGAACCGGTGCATCGTCTCGTACATGTGCCGCGCCGACGGGGAGTCAGGGAGCATGCGCCTGGCCTGGACGTAGCGTTCGCCCATGATGATGACGTCCTGCCGCGTTATCACGCCGTCGCCATCGACGTCCGCGGCGCGGAACCACCGCTCGTACTTGCGTGTTCGCAACTCACTCATAGGCGCAAGGTAAATCCGCATCGGTCCTCTGGCCAGGTCGATTCCCGGTCGCCGTCGTGGATCGGGAGCAGTGGAGTCCAGGGCCTACAGAGCGGCTCTTCGACTCTCAGACTCTCAGGCGGAAGTGGCAGGCAGCATGGTTCGCTACCTGATCCGGGAGATCTTTCTGCGACTCCTATGTTGTTGACCTGTGGGTGCAACGATAACTGCAACGCTCGCTGCAACGATGCATGTCGTTATAGATCAAACGATAGCTAGAACTACGGCTGCACTCATTAGTGCAACTGGACTCGCACTCTCAGATGCGACGTTCAGTGTGACCTGTAGTGCTACTAGTTCTGCTACATGCTCTATATCGATAGCTGCGACGTAGCATGCACGGATAAAAGTTACGTTGGCTGCAACGCTGCAACCAACGATAGAACTTGTGCTGTCTGCTTGCATCGAGCCAACAAAGCAACCTTCCCTGTGGCAAGCGCTCTTACTTACACTGTTTGCTTCTCTAGATCTGACACGCTTACCTACGCTAGGGCGAGCAAACTAACTAACGATGTTTCCAACATGCCAACGATGTATGTATGCAACTGTCTTGCTTACGCACCATGCAACAAACGATGGAACGCACACGCAGACGATCTAACTAACGAGCGAACACGCCATGACGCCGTCGATGGAACTAACCAGCAAGCGATGGAACGCACGAGCATCCCAACCAACGATCTTGCGATCGCTCAGGCACACGAACGAACCGTCGAGCGGTCCATAGGGCTAACGATCAATCCCGCATACCGTCGATCACTCATTCGTTGGTTCTGGCCGACCAACGCGGTTTCCCTCGGCCTCGCCGTCGCCCACCTGCGAGGCCCGCAGCCCCCGTTCCGAAGGGCAGACGACGGACGGCCGGGTGCTTGGGTGCGTGCGCGGTAGCACCGGCGTGGATCGGTTCGCAACCAACGCGCGCGTCACACACACCTCGGAGATCCGGTCCTGTTATCGTCAAGCCTGATATCCCGTGTCACTAGAGAAACAGGGCGAGCAGGCAACTCGTAATCCCGGGTGAATCGGTCAAAACGGCTGCTCATTCTCCCGAGACAGACGAGTTCCGGAACTCTAACTTCCGTGTGACACATGTGGGCTGACGAATCAACGGACGCACCAGAGAGAGGCGGGCACGCGATGAAGGTCATCGCCGTGGCGACACAGAAGGGAGGGGTGGGCAAGACCAGCACCACGGTCAATCTCGCTGCAGGCTTGGCCTTGGCGGGTGCGCGTGTGCTGACGGTCGACCTGGACCCTCAGGCCCAGGCGGGGACGGCCGTGGGCGTCAACCTTGCGGGGGAGGAGCAGTTGGCCCGTTCGCTGGGCTGGGTGCTTCAGGCCCGGATGCAGGGCATGCGCATGGACCTGTCCAGCCTGTGGTTCGACCGGAGCGAGCTCCTGGAGGAGTGGGAAGACGCCGGCACGCTGCATCTGCTGGCGTGCGAGGAGTCGACCATGACGGCCGCTCAGGACCTCATCCATAAGAAGGGGTTCCAGTCGACGCCGATCCTGCGCAGGATGCTCATGGAAGTCGCCGACTCCTTCGACTTCGTCGTCGTGGACACCCCTCCTGCCGTCTCCTCCCTCTCCGCCACGGCCCTGGCGGCCGCGGACTTCGTCATTACGGTGTGCGTCCCGGAGTACCCCGCTCTCAAGGGCGCGGCAGCTACCCGGGGCACCGTGCGGTACGTCAAGGACCGCACGGGCGGCGAGTGCGAGCCGCAGTACCTGGGGGCGGTGCTGAACCGTTCGAACCCTCCCTCGCGGTGGAAGGCTCAGGAAGTCAACATCCGCAACGGGATGCTGGATGCGGACCTGGCGCCGTTCTGCACGGACATCCGCCAGGACAACCGGATCAGTGACTCCTTTGCCTACGGGGTGCCTTCGGTGATCCGCTTTGCGAGTCATACCCCCGGCAAGATGTACAGCGAGCTCATGGGCCAGCTCGTGGAGCGCATGGGGCAGCCCGCGGAGAAGTGGGAGATGCCGGAGCGCATCGACTTGGAGGCCTCCGGTGGCTGAGTCCAAGGGGCGACCGAAGAAGAAGCAGTTCAAGCCTGCCGGGGCCCAGTTGGTGCAGGGGCTGCTTGCCGGGGCCGACGATGTCGCCAACCGTTCGTGGATCGGTGGGGGACAGGGCACTCCCGATGCCGGCCAGGATGCTGCTCCCGCCGTCCGGGACGCTGATGAAGCGCAGCCGTCTTCGCCGCCGCGTGCCCCGCAGCCACGTGGCGGCGAAGACGTAACACCGCACGCCGCGGTGTCTGTTGCGGATCCGGTCCCCGCGCCAGCCAAGGAGCGCGACACTCCAGCCGCCACTCCAGCCGCTGGCCCAGCCGCGCCCCAGGCCACCTCATCGGGGCCTCGGGCAAAGAAGGCATCCCCGGCGAAGGCGCCGGCGGCCCCTCGGACGGGCACCTCCTCGGACGACGGGGCGGGGGAGCGGGTCCCCGCGGCAGAGCCCGGTGGTCAGCGCGCTTCTCGTGAGCAGTCGGCCACGGTGGCACGTCCCCGCCGACAGTGGGAGGCGCCGGGCGGGGCACATGGAGCCGTTCAGAAAAGCTTCACCGACGCCAAGATGCATGCCAACACGTGGCGGTCCTACGGGTTTCGTGTCGCGCCCGATGTCATCGCGCTGCTCAAGGAACGTGTGAACGCGGACCGCCGAACGAGCGGAAACCCTCACCTGGCGATCGGGCACTATCTGGATGCGGCTCTGCAGGAGGTACCGGGGGAGGTCGCCGAGCTCGTCGACATGTCCAACGCTTTCGCGATGGAGCGGATCTGGGACACCGAGAAGACGCAGCCGTCCTCCTACCGTGTGGGCCCCGATGCCTACGAGTGGGTCTCGACCCTCAACCTCGCATTGCAGGAGGCGGGTTTCGCCCGCAAGGGCAGTCAGGTCATCTCGGCAATCGTGGAGCGTTATCTTGCTGCGCTCGAGTCCGAGGGGCCGCTGCAGCGGCCCGCGAGGCGGTCACCCAAGTCCCCCTAAGGGGGCTCGTGATGGAGCTTCATGGAGCTTTGACGAAGACGGCGGTGGGGCCGACACGCTCAGTGCGTGTCGGCCCCACCGCCGTTTTGCCTGCTCCTGCCTCTGCCGCGGCCAGCCTGCAACGCTGAGTGCAACAACTGATGCAACGACTGCTCCTACATGTGCTGCAACGCTGAAACCAACGCTCTAACGATCAAACTTACGAACTAACCAACCATCTAACAATCCCTGTGACACTAGAACAATCCTTGGCAGTTGAGACGGCTCGAACACTTGACTGCCTCTCAAATTCGGGCCTACGTAGGCAAATGTCCGATCTGGGGACTCGCCGGGCTTCTAGTGACGGGAGAAACGTGGGGACTTTCTGCGCTAAGGTGCGAGAACGATCAGCACACTTAGCGGAAGAGTCAGAGCAATGTCACTGACCAGCGAACAACTCAGCACCAGCGCAGTCGCCACAGCCGCCGGCCTGAGCGAATCCTGGGCCTGGAGAGCCCGCGACCAAGGCGTCCTCACCGAGCCCCACTTCGAAGACGCGGTCGTGGCCCTTCGCGTATACGCCTTCGTCTCCCAGATCGTCTGGCCCGGCACACGCCGCCCTCGCAGCGCCCGCCAAGACCTCGAGCTCTGGCAGTCCATGGCAGTCGAAGCAGCACGCCAGGCGGTCTCCGACGCCGACACCACCCCCGAGACCTCCCTGTGGGTCCTCGAAGACTCCGTGTACCTGGTCACCACCCCCGCGGAACGCGCGGCCTTCGACCTCAAACACCTCGGCGGACGCGTCGCCATTCGCGTGCCCATCGGGCAATGGGTGACCGAGCTTCCCGACGCCATAGCTCAACTCAAGGCGCGACGACGGCGCCAGCCCTCCCCGCCCGCCGCATAGGCGGCGCTGCTGGACACCCGAGCCGAGATGCCAGGTAGCCAGCAAGCGCCGCCTGCCGGGGGAGTGGATCGCCTCTGCTGACCACCGCACCAACGCCACAGCGACAGCGACAACGCCGGAGACCGCCGACCCTCGACCACTCCTGCCTCACGCCTCACGCATCCGCCTGAACGAAGGGACCCGCACCAGCCACCTCCCCAACTGAACATCCACACCCGGCTCGGCAAGCCCCGCTGCACACCGCCGAGTTGCGGTTCCGTTCTGCCTCATCTCCCTCCTCGTCCAGGAGCCCACCATCACTACCGCGACGAGGGCTGGTTTCGTAGTGCCCAAAACAGCCCCGCACCCTCACCCGCAACCCACACACAACCCACCACGTCCGGCACCCGACGCCGCCCCGATCACCCACCGGGCAGCCCAGGAGCTCGCGCACACCGCTTCCCGGCACAGTGGCCCACGCCGTTGGCTGAGGGCCACCCGATGGCTGGTCTCAGCGGGCATCCACCCCCGGGCCAACGCCACCACCTTGCGCATCGCCGAAGACCTCGCCACGCGGATGGACTACAGCACCGGCCACGTCCTGTACTGCCTCGACGGCATCTCGTCCCGCCTCGACCTCTCCCGGGCCACCGTCAAGCGCCACGCCGCCGTACTGCGCGAACTCGGGGCGCTCGTCTGGGTCGTACACGGCACCAGGACGAACATCCGACGCACCCGAGGACTGGGCGGCTACGCAGGCACCGCGACCGTGTACGCAGCCGTCATCCCCCCCTCCTACGACCACGCGATGGGGCACCAGATCGTGGGCTGCGGATACGACGCACGGATTGTCGTCCACCAGCAGAACCCGGCTCAGCACCAGCAGGACCCGGCTCAGGCTGTGGACAACTCCCCTGTGGACGGCTCCTGTTCCGAGCTTGGTGCGCCCCCTTCCCTCACCTTGGTCAAGAAAGAGGGAAAGGTTCAGATGAGGGGTGGTTTTAACTACACCTCGCGCCCACGCGCGAGCCGCGGCGAACACCACAAGTCCTCTCCCCAGGCACCGGCCGACAACACAACGACGGCTTCCCGCTCCCCGGCCGCGGTGGCTCGGGAGATCCGGGAGACCCGCATGGTCCGCGCCTTGGTCAACTGGACTCAGGGGGAGCCTCTTCGGAGGCTGGCCTTCTCACTTCGGTCCTACTTCGACCGCGGACTGAACGCGCAGGAGATCGCCGCCGAACTGATCGCGCTGTGCCTCACCTGGCGCCCTGCCCGGCCCGCTGCCTACATCCAGGCCCACCTCCGACGCGAAGCCCGCGAAGCCGCTGACAGGGCCTCCGCACAGGCTGCTGCCAGCGATCCGCGGTCGAACGCCGCCTGGCAGGAATGGCTTGCACAGGCCACCATCGAGACGCCGCCCCGCACGGATACGGATCGTCGTCTGGCCCGCTTGTACAGCTGGGACCGGTGGTCCGAAGTGGCCGACCACTACGCCGAGGACCCCGACGACGCGCTCGACCTCTACGGCACGCGCCTTTGTGTGCACGCCGTCCGCCGGGCCTCCTTGGCCGAAGCTGCGCCCTACCGCGGCTAGACGGGCCCGGTCAGGGGCAGCCGCAGGTACACCGCTCAGTCGCTCCCGGACACCTGCAGGTCAGCTGACATGCAGAGTTCATATCAGCGACCGAAGCGACCGAAGACGCTGACTGACGCTCCGACATGACAGCTTTGCAGTCCTGCCGCTCGGCGGGGGAGCGGGGTAGCGGGGCCGTCAGCCGCCGGCTCTCACGCCAGTGACCGTGCCCGACGGGAACGAGTCCCGTCCGCAGGATCGTTTCTGAAGAAGAATCGAACGAATCGAACGGAATCTGTGCATCCGGAATCTGTGCTTCGCCGGACCGGATCAGCAGCGACTCAAGCGACCCATCTTCGGAACCGGCCCGTCGGCCTCGACCGGCGTGGCCCCAACGGCACTCCATGGGCGCTCAAGGCCCGCTCAAGGCGGATGCGTCGGGCAGCGACCGAAGCCGAGCGACCGACGCCCCTCTGGGTCGCTTCCTCGATCCTTGAGAAACCTGCTGGTCAGAGGCTTGATCCAGGGGAAACAGCGACTGAAGCGACTGAAGGTCCAGGTATATGAAGACATTCGTGTGTGCGTGTATGCGCGTGCGCTTCATATATAGGGAGCTTGAGTCGCTTCAGTCGCTGTTCTCTGGTGCGTACCCCCTCTGAACTGCGGTTTCTCTCGGCGGAGCAGGCAGCGACCGAAGAGGAGTTCAGTCACTGAGTCCGGGCTTGAGTCTCAGGGACCTCTATTCGTCCCACGCTCCCCAACTGCACGAATTTTCATACCCGTTTCGCTAACCTGTTTCTGTCATTGAGTCGCTTCAGTCGCTAACGGGGGAAACACATGGCTGCTGAGCTGCGGGTTTCACGCAGCGAACAGTCGCTCAGCGGGAGGGCGTTGGCGACGGCCAGGTGGTGCGCGGGCAGGGGCTGGCCGGTTCATCCCCTGGCCGCCGGGCGCAAGACCCCCGCGGGCAACTGCGAGGCGTGCCGGGCTCCGGGACACACGTATGACGGCTGTACGTGTCTACGGGAGGGGCGTTGGTGTCACGGGTTCCGTGCGGCCACGCTCGATCCGGGCCGCATCGAGCGCTGGTGGGGGACCGGCGGTGGTGACGGCCTGGGAGTGGGTGTCTCCTGCGGCCCCGCCGGACTGGTCGTCGTCGATGTCGACGCGCACGCTCAGTCGCTGCCCGACCGCTCGCGTCTCCTGCCGGGCATCCCCATCGCCCAGTCGGTCGATCTGGCCGGGCTCGCCAACGGTTTTCACACCCTGGGAGTGCTGGCTGCCCTGCGGGGCGCTGCGCACCCGGCCACGGACGCCGGCACCCTGCGCGTGCGCACTCCCTCCGGCGGCCTGCATGTCTGGTACCGGGCCCACCCCGGACACCGCTGGCAGTCCTCGGCAGGTTCCAGCAGTGGCCGTGCCCTGGCCTGGCAGGTCGACATCCGGGCCCACGGCGGCTACATCGTCGCTCCCGGCACCCGTACCCCGCACGGCAGTTACACGCCCCTCGGCGCAGCCCGTGTCCCCGCTCTGCTTCCCGACTGGCTGGCCGCCGAGCTGGAGCGCACCGGGCACCTCGCCCCGGCCCGCCGGGCACCCCTGTGCGGCTCTGTGCCGCCCCCCAGGGCCCGGCTCGCCGTCGCGGCTGCCGGAGGCGGGCACAGCGCCGCCTCGAAAGCCCTGGAGAAGGTGCTGTCCGAAGTGGCGTCCTGCGCGGCTCTGTCGGAGGGCGCCGCGTTCTCGGAGAAGCTCAACCGGGCCGCCTACACCGCCGGCGGACTCGCAGCGGCGGGGCACCTGTCCAGGGCCGAGGCCGAGCAGACCCTCACCGAGCTCGCCGCCGACGTGCGCCCCGGGCAGGAACGGCGCTGCGAAGCCATCATCCGCAGCGGCCTGCGCGCCGGTGAACGCCGTCCCCTCGCTCTCGGGGGCCGGACATGACCACTCATGACGACAACGCCCTGTTCGACTTCGACGCCGAGACCGTGGCTGTCCAGATCCTGGCGGAGGCAGAGCCCGCACAGCCGACGCCGCAGATGCCGCAGCAGCGCGGCGCGGATCCCGCCGACAACGCTTTCCCCCAGGGCCTGTTGCCCGACACGCTCACCGACCGCGGCAACGCCAAGCTGTTCGTGAAGCTGTACGCGGACGACTACCGGCATGTGCCGGGCCTGGGCTGGTACCGCTGGGACGGCACCCGCTGGCAGCTCGACGAGGACGACACCGTGCTGTGGGCCGCGGGTGACCTCGCCGAGGCCATCGCCACCGACGATCCGCGCGGCATCCAGTCCACGGCCGCCCTGCTCCAGCACCGCCGCCGGGCCCTGTCCACCAGCGGCATGAACGCGATGCTCACCCAGGCGCGATCGGCCCCCGGCATGGTCCTCAACGCCGCGCTCCTGGACGCCGATCCGTACACCCTGTGCACCCCTGCGGGCATCGTCGACCTGCGGACCGGCATCCTGCGCAGGGCGGAGCCGGGCAAGGACTTCCACTCCCGCTCCACCTCGTTGCCGCCCCAGCCCACGCCCACCCCGCGCTGGATGCGGTTCCTCGCCGATACCTTCGGGGACGGAGCGGAGGGGGCCGAGATGATCGACTTCCTGCACCTGCTGCTGGGCTACTCGGTCACCGGTGACGTCGGCGGGCAGGTCATGCCGTTCCTGTTCGGCTCCGGCAAGAACGGCAAGTCGGTGCTCCTGGACGTCCTCATGAAGCTCCTGGGCGACTACGCCGACGCCGCGCCGCCGGGCTTCCTGATGGCTCGCCCCTACGAGGGCCACCCCACTGATCTCGCCGAACTCCACGGCCGTCGGGTCATCGTGTGCAGCGAGGTCAAGCCGGGCGACAAGTTCGACGAGGCCCGGGTCAAGCTGCTCACGGGCGGTGACCGGATCAAGGCACGGCGGATGCGGCAGGACTTCTTCTCCTTCGAGCCCACCCACAAGCTCTGGCTGCTCGGCAACCACCGTCCCGAAGTGGGCAGCGGCGGTTTCGCGTTCTGGCGGCGGATGCGGCTCGTGCCGTTCGAGCGGGTCGTGTCCGACGAACGCAAGGTCGACAACCTTGCCGACATCCTCGTCACCGAGGAGGGACCCGGCATCCTCAACTGGCTGATCGAGGGGGCCCGTCGCTATCTGCGGGGCGAGAAGGACCTCACCGGACCCGAGAGGGTACGCATCGCCACGACGGCGTACGCGGAGACCGAGGACCACACCGGACGCTTCATCGGTGAGTCCTGCGTGCTCGACCCCGAACTGAGGGCGGAACAAGCACAGTTGTATGCCGCGTACCGGGCATGGTGCCACAATGAGGGCGCTCCCGCCCTCTCGTCCAGGGCGTTCGCGGCCCGCATCCGCGAAGTCGTGGGACTGGAGTCGCCGAGAGAGATGATTCTCTCCAACCAGCGCAAGTACTACCCGGGCATCGGATTGCTCACGAAGCTCGCCGACGAGGAGACAGAATGAGCGCCCTCATCGAGGGGGAGGAGATCTCCCACGAAGCCGAGCTGGTGTGGCTCGAGGACATCGATGCCCTGGACTACGTACGCCAGAGCCTGGACCGGCTGCCCACGCGGCGCGGCAAACCCGCCTACCACCGTGACGGACGCATGGTCGGCTATGCGCTGCTCGGCTCGCAGGCCAAGGCATCCCGTTCCTCGGGGACCTTCCGCCGCAGGGTGTTCTGGCTGCTGCCGCACGACCGGGACTCCGATCCGGCAGGGCTGTACGCGAGTTCGGCCCCGGCCGAGGCCATCGACCCGCGGACCCTGGCCCCGGGCAGCAAGGGCTACAAGACGGAGCGCTCGGAGGGCGGGCCGCCCTCGCGGGCCATGCGGGAAATGGGGATCACGCTGCCGCTGTGACGCCGCCGGGGCGGCCTAGCCGCGGGTCACGGTCCCGCTGACCTGCGCGTTGAAGACGCGGCGACCGTCCTGACGGCCGGTCACCAGGACGCTCATGCTGTCGGCCTGCTGAACGACCAGGGGGGCGGCCTCGATCCAGCACGGCCGGTCGAACTCGGCGTAGCTGAGGAACTCCGTGGTCATGGCCGTCAGCGTCAGCGTGCAGTCGGGGACGAGCAGGCCGAGCGTGGCCTGGCGGGCGGCCTCCATGAGCACCATCGGCGGGATGTGGTCGTCGCCGACGTCGAACAGCACCGGGTGGTCCGGGTCCGGGCTCAGCCGCCAGCGGCCGGGATGTTCACTCGAGGCGAGGACCACGTCCCGCGGCAGACCCCGGCCGAAGGCGGACGGGGCCACCTCCGAGGGGCGGTGGGCCGGCAGGGGCTCCGGGACCGTGCCGCGCAGCCGCTGATAGGCGCCGGGAGAAGCACAGACGAAGCGCACGGCGCCGGTGGCCAGCGCGCGGCCGGCGCGCCGGATGGTGACGTCCAGGCCGAACTCCACGAGTCGCCTGCCCTTGCGCTCGAGGTCGGTGCAGTTCGCGTCGATGGTGAGGTCACTGGGGACCACGCCGATGGCGAGTTCGTCCGGGTCGGCGGTGAACGACAGATCGCACGGCATGAAGTGATGGCCGAGCGGTACCCCCAGCTCGGCGTGCGCGAGATACAGCGCGACCTGCCGGATCGTTTCTGCTGCCTGCAGTGGGTCATGCCGTCCGTCGGGCCCGTTGAAGAAGGCGTGGGCCCGCGGCCACTGGCCGGTGAGGGTGAAGCGCGTGGCGCCCGACCGCCGGCAGCTGGTCAAGAAGACTTCGGCCATGGACGAGTGGCGTACGTACTCGCACGGCACCGTCGTGGTCAGCAGGAACGGCGCATCGGGGCCGGAAACCAGGTTTCCTTCCTCGACCGAGCAGTCCTCGGTCCGCGCCGCAGTGTTTGGAGTCATCAAGCTCATCAGACTTCTCCCCCCGGAAGAACGCCCATGTGATCGAGCACGTGTACGTAAGATACGGACCCACCGGTTTTGTCTTCAACCCCCAAACCCACTACGGAAGCACCCGCGCTCCGATTGGCCGAAAGCGGTCTACGGCACGCCCTGAATAAACAACCAGGCAACCGGTATATTTTCGGGTGGCCGGACAGGAACTTCCCTGTGGTCCGGCCGGAGGGGGAGCGACCGCGATGGGGTACGCCCGCACAGATGTGGTGATCGTGGGCGGGGGCCCGGTCGGCCTGCTGCTCGCCGCCGAACTCGCCGGCTACGGCGTGCGCACGGTGGTCGTCGAGGAACGTGCCGAGGTGTCCGAACATCCCAGGGCCACCACGCTGCACGCCCGCACCGCACAGATCCTCGCGCGCAGGGGCCATCTGCGCGCTCCCTCACTGCCGCTGGGCGAAGGGACCGTCAGTACGCCCTTCCACTTCGCCGGTGTGTGGGGCCTGGACCTCACCGCACCCGCGAGCGAGCCGGAGCCGCTGTTCAAACAGCCGCAGGCCGACCTCGAGCGGCTCTTCGAGGCGCGGGCGCTGGCCGCGGGCGCACAGGTGCTGCGCCGCCACCGCGTCACCGGCCTCGACCTGCAGGAGACCGGTGTGACGGTGAGTGCGGAGCACCCCGGCGGGCACACCCGTTTCGAGGCCGCCTACGTCGTCGGGGCCGACGGCGCCCGCAGCACGGTGCGGACCCTTGCCGCCATACCCTCCGACGCGACCTCGCCGACGATGGCGGCCATGGTCGGGGTCGTGCGGTGCGAGGGGGCGCAGGCACCGGAGCCGGGCTGGCATCGCACGCCGCGCGGCTGGGTGGTGGCCAAGCGCACGGCCGATGGCCGGTTGCACCTGCGGGCGGTCGATTGCCTGCGGGCGCATCCGGACCACACGCTGCCGCTCGGAATCGAGGAGTTCCGCCGGGAGATGTCGCGGATCATGGGCCGGGAGATCGCCATGGACGAACCACGCTGGCTGAGCCGCTTCAGCGACTTCTCCCGCCTCGCCCGCACCTACCGCTCGGGGCGGATCCTCCTGGTCGGGGACGCCGCCCATCTGCATTTCCCCATCGGCGCCCAGGGGTTGAGCACGGGTCTGCTCGACGCCCTGAACCTGGGCTGGAAGCTCGCCTTCACCGTCCGGGGCTCAGCCGCCCCGGGCCTGCTCGACTCCTACGACGCCGAGCGAAGGCCCGCGGCCGCGCGTCTCCTGGACCAGATCCGTACGCAGGCGGACTTGATGCGCCCAGGCAGGACACCCGGCTCACTGGAGGAACTGACCGCCGTGCTGGGTGCGGACGACGCCGACGCGGAGCTCGAGCGGATCGGGCTCATGGTCAGTGGCCAGGACACCGTGCTGCCGTCACGGTCGGCTCAACCGTCCGTGTGGGAGGGCCGGTTCCTCACCAACCGCGAACTGAGAACGGACGACGGACCGACCGATGTCATCCGGCTGCTGCGGGACGGGCGCATGCTTGTGCTGCGCTTCGGGTCCCTGGGGTCGGCTCGCGTGTCCGGCGTACCGCATGGACTGCGGCACGCCCTGCGCGAGGTCCACGCGGCGCCGGTGGCCGGCTGGCCCCGCGCCGCGCTGCTCCTGCGGCCCGATGGCCACGTGGCCTGGGCGTCGGACACCGCCGACGACCTCGACATGCCGCTCGCCCGGTGGCTGGCGCCGGCGGGCGGGGCTCAGGCCGAGGCGCCGGCCAGCTCGGCCGTGTCCACGAGCGCCTGAACCTCGGCGTAGATCGCGGCGCCGCGCTCGGGCGAGAGGTCGATCGTGGTGAGCACGGAGGACTGCACGACGTTGGGCATGATGTGGCGCAGCAGCACCGACGTCCGGTGATTGAGATCCGCGTAGTTGCTGACGGCCTGGGACATCGACTGCACGCCGGCGTAGGCGCCCACCACGAGGTCGGCCGTGTCACAGGGCACGACGTGGGGCAGCAACTCACCCTGCTCCTTGGCCACTTCCAGGAGGGTGGTCATCCCCTTGCCCCAGTCCTGGAAGGACGTCCCGCGGTCGAGCTCCGCCGCGTGCTGGTCCATGGCCAGACGGACCCCGGCCCGCACCATCGGGTCCTCCTGCAGCCGGTACGTCTGCAGGAGGACCGTGTCGATGACCTCCTGCGCCTTGCAGGCGCGAGGCGGGACGATTCCCATGTGACGTCCCTGCGCCGCCATCACCCCATAGGCCAGGTCCTCTTTGGACTGGAAGTGGAAGTACAGCGCGCCCTTGGTCACACCAGCGGCGCTGAGGATGTCCGTGATGGTGGCTGCCTGGAAGCCGTGCTCCTCGAATACTGAGGCTGCAGCGACCAGAATCGCCCGTCGTGTGCGGATCGCACGGTCTTGTTTTGGCATGTTTCCACCGCCTCCGAGATCATGGAACCTGGGGAGGCCCATATAAAAAAAACCGTCAAGTTCGTATCTTAGCCCCTCTCGGTGCATGCCGTCAGAGCCCAGGACGTGATCGAGACCGGGCCGAATGTCGGAGTTGTGCGGGGATGGCCGGAGCGCGGAGCGCTCTACAGCCGGACGGCGGTGACGGTGGTACGGAACATCTCCTCGCCGCCCTGCTCGCCGATGACCTGAACCCGGTCGCCCCGGGGGCCGTCGGGCAGTCGTACGGCCTCGATGAAGCACGGCGCGTCGAGCTCGACGTAGCGCAGGTACTCGGAATCGACCTCCACGGGCACCAGGCGGGCGGCGTCGGGGAGGACCGCCGTCGCCGCCTGTCGCGCGGCCTCGGTCAGGAGCATCCCGGGCACATGGTCGACGGGGTGGTCGAAGAGCACGGGATGACGGGTGTCCACCCGCAGTTGCCACCGGTGGTCGGCGCCGATGGGGGAGAGCACCACATCGGTCGGCGACAGGCGGCCCACGCTCTGCGGCGGAACCGGCGCGGTGAGCGGGATCTGCAGATGTCCCTGGTTGCCGCGCAGCCGGCGGTAGGCCCGCGGCGCGATGCACGTGTACGTGATGCGGCCGGTGGCGACGGTCTGTCCGTCTCGGCGGATCACCGCGTCGTAGCGGGCCCCGGTGTGCGTGTCCCGGCGCTCGCGCACGTCGCTGAACGTCACCTCGATGTCGAGGTCCGCCGGGGTGCTGCCGACGTGAAGCTGCTCCGGCCGCACCGACATCGCGAAGGTGTGCATGAGGAACTGGTGGCCGACCGGGACACCGAGCTCCGTGTGCGGCAGAAGGAAACCGACCTGTCGGATCGTCTCCGCGGCCAGCAGCGGGTCGTGGTAGGTCCCCTGGAGGGGCGAGTAGAAGCTGTGGCAGCGGGGCCACTGCGCCGTGACGGCGAACTGCATGTCGTCGAGCCGCCGTTGGCCGGTGAGCAGCACCTCAGCGACGGCCGCACGATGGACGAACTCCTTGGGCACCGTGGTGGTGAGCCGGACCGGCGGACGGTCTGCGGGCCACGGATCCTGCGGCGTCGGGCCGGCGGGTATCCGCTGCAATGGTTTTTCCGCGGGGCTGAACGTGTTCGTGGACATGTAGTTCCCCCAGAGTCGTGACTGGAGAGAGCGCCGAGAGGGGCGCCCCCGCAGATCTCAACATACAGACCACCCGGTTTATTTACTACAGACTTGTGCCGTCTATTGAGTGGCGGGAAATGGAGGTTCCGGTTCCGACCTCTCGGGTCAGAACAGGCGATAAGCGATCACTCAATTTACCGCAGGGTGACCGGAAGATGCCCCTGAGCTCGCTTATTTGCTCGAACTCCCCGCTGGGGACTCCGGGCGGCCCCGGATGCGCCGCGACCGCCTTGGCGCGAGGACCGTATGCCGCACGGGACCTGAGGGAATTCAGTCACGCGAGAATGCCCGGATATGTGTGCGGCGCGCTGTAGTTGCCCGATGGGCGGGCTCGACCAGTGCTCCAGTACGGACGGCGACGATCGCCTGGCCCCGGAGCGCGGGAACCTGACGGCGGCCGGCTCCGCGGCGGTGCGCTGACGCCGGGTCGGCGTCCGTCACGTGGTGCGGGGCCGGGACAGCTCTGTACCGCCGGCCGGATCCAGGGCGGCGAGCACCTCGGGCTTGGCCAGGCACGGCAGGATGAAGTGCCAGAAGCGGGCCAGCGCGCCGGGCGTGAACCAACAGGGATCGGCACCGCCGAGCACCTCGAGGCCGGTGATGGCCGCCGTGATCGAGACGCTGACGTCCTCGGGACGCACATGATCGGCGAGCAGACCCTCCGCCTCGGCCGCGGCCAGCAGCCGGCGGACACAGGCGTGCCACTCCAGGCGCAGGTCCGGGCCCGTGCGCCCCGGCGTGCGGCAGCTGAGATGGAGCCCGGCCCGGGCCACGACATTGCGCCGCAGCTCTTCGGCGAGGGCATGCGAAGCGGCGGTCAGCCGCTGCAGGGCGTTCATGCCCGGGGCCTGGACCGCGCGCACCGCGCCCCGCAGGGCAAGGGCGGCGGCGGTCTCGACGGCGGAGGCCACCGCGGCCTTGTTCGCGAAGTGGAAGTGCAGGGCCCCGGCGCTCACGCCGGCGCTGGAACTGATCTCCGCAAGCTTGGCCTGGACGTATCCGCAGCGTTCGAACGTCTCGGCCGCCGAGCGGATGAGCGCGTCACGGGTGCGTACGGCACGTTGCTGCTTCATGCGGGGATCTCCTCCGGGGACGGCTGCTGCGCGATCCCCCAGTATGAAACCAGCATGCCGGTTTCTTTGCTGCATGTGAAGATTCTGGCCGATTTGTGCTGGACGCTCAGACGGGTATGGCGCTTCCGCGTCTTCTGTGTCGATCACGATTCACGGGGTCCGGCCGACGGGCCGAGTATCGACCGAAAACCGGCTCCACCTTGGGCAAAGGAGATGCGGGTGGTGCCGGTTGCTGCCCCGAGGTCCCCCGACCCCCGGCGGCTACGGTACGTTGCCCCCTGCACCCATCACACCTCCGGCCGTTAAAGACTCGACAAAACCAACCCCCCGTTTTGTTTTGTTGTATGCGACGGAAAGTACGACATGCTCTTTGCAGTGCCTGCCTCGGCCGCGCGTCGCAGGGTGCCCGGCGGCGTCATGAGTCCGCGATGCCGGCCCGGCTGTGTCAGAGGCAGGCCGTGTTGGAGAGGTGAGCGATGGCCAAGCAGGAGCGAGCGGTCCGGACCCGCGAGTCTTTGATCCAGTGCGCCGCAGAGGTGTTCGCGCGCGAGGGGTACGTGTCGGCCTCGCTCTCCCACATCAGCCGGCGGGCCGGGGTCAGTAACGGTGCGCTCCACTTCCACTTCGAGGCGAAGCGGGAGCTGGCCCGCGCGGTGGAGGACGAGGCGGCGCGCAGGGTGCGGGCGATCACCGGGGATGTTCCGGCGGCCGGCGGCGTTCGGGGGGACGCGTTGGAGGGGCTGATCGACGCGACGCACGGCCTGATGGTCGGCCTCGCGGAGGATGTCGTCGTACGGGCGGGCTTCGAGCTCGGGGGCGAGCCCGCGCTGGGGGCGAAGGCGGGCGTGCGGCGCTACTGGCAGTCGTGGGTCGAGGACATGCTCGTGCGCGCGGAGCGCGAGGGCCGCCTCGCGGAAGGCATGACGCCCGCAGGGGTGGCCCCCTCCATCGTCGCGGTCACCGTGGGTTTCGAAGTGCTGGGCGGCACGGACAGCGGATGGCTGACGGGGCAGCACATCGACGCGTTCTGGGAGCTGGTCCTGCCGCGATTGACCGGCGAAGCGGTCTGAAAGCCTCCGATCAAACAGACTCTGTTGGCTGTTTCTGGGCGCTGCAGGCGCTATTGACCCCCTTGAGGACTGCCGGACGGCAGCCGTGGACTCACTACGCAAACCCTCTCGTACGTCTGTGACGAGGGGGTTTGCGCCGTTCGTGGCTCAGTCCATCAAGGCTGTAGGTGCGCTCAAGGAACAGGGGGGAGGTTATGAAAACAGCGCGACCGGTCTGGTATTGACAAACCGGGTTGCTGGTTTTTTACTGGTGGCACCGGACAGCCCGGGATACAGGCCACACACGAACTGGGGAGACGGCGTGGATATCGATGTTCTGGGTCCGTTGGGTGTGAAGGTGGACGGGTTTGCTGTGATGCCTACAGCTCCGAAGCCGCGGAAGGTCCTGGCGTTGCTGGCTCTGCACGTGGACCGGGTGGTGCCGGTCGCGGTGCTGGTGGAGGAACTGTGGGGGGAGCGTCCGCCGCGGTCGGCGCGGACGACGTTGCAGACGTACATCCTGCAGCTGCGTGAGTTGATCGGTGCGGCTCTCGAACGCGGCGGTCATGCGTCGTCGGCGGACGGTGGTGCGCCGCTGTCGGCGAAGGACGTGCTCGTGACGGCTCCCGGGGGCTATCTGCTGCGGGGCGGCGGTGGTGCCAGTGACGTGCGTGAGTTCGAGCGTCTCGCGGGCCTGGGCTATCGGGCGATGGACGCGGAGGACTTCGCGGGTGCTGCCCGGTATCTGCGGGAGGGCCTTGCCCTGTGGGGTGGGCCGGCGCTGGCGGATGTGACGGCGGGTACGCAGCTGGAGATGGAGGTCCGGCGGCTGGAGGAGACCCGGCTGTGTGCGCTCTATCAGCGGATCGAGGCGGATCTGCGCCTGGGCCGGCACCGTGAACTCCTGGGTGAGCTGACGGTGTTGGTGAGCCGGTACCGCACGCACGAGAACCTGCACGGCCAGTTCATGCTGGCCCTCTACCGCTCGGGCCGCCGCGGCGAGGCGTTGAGCGTGTATCAGCGGCTGCGTCAGGTACTGGTCGGCGAGCAGGGGCTTGAGCCCTCCACCGAACTCCGCCGCCTGCAGGGGGCCATCCTGAAGTCCTCCGAGCCCGCCCCTCACACCGCACGGCCCGAGGCCGTCAGCAGTGGTGCACGGGATCGTCTCGTCCGAGCCGGATAGTGGCCGCGTTCCGCGGCCGCTCCCTTCAACGCGGCCGCTCCCTTCGAGCAGTAACCGCCCCGCCCGTTCCCGAACGGCCTGACGCAGGCTTCGGGTGGGTGGGGCGCCTTGCTGCGCGGCTACGGGCGCGCCATGCGTGCAGCCCGCGGCAGGGCCAGGCGCCGCCCGGTTACCGGCTCGCCCGCTCTCCCTGAACTCTTCGCAGCAAGTCCTCCTGGTCCAGCACCAGTTGCTCGACCCGCGCCCGCAGCCGCGCCACCTCCGCCGACAGGTCCGCCGTCCGGGGCCGCGACCCCGCCAGCGCGGGGGAGTGATTGAGGATCGCCTCCATGCGGGCACGCAGGGGCGGGCCCGGTTCTATGCCGAGGGTGGTGACCAGATTGCGGCGCGCCCGTTCGTAGACGCTGAGTGCCTCCGCCTGCCGGCCGCCCCGGTACAGGGCGACCATCAGCAGATCGTAGAAGCGCTCACGCAGGGGATGGTCGGCCGTCAGACGCTCCAGGTCCGAGGTGATCCCCGTATATCTGCCGCACCCCAGGCTCGCCTCGTACAGGGCCTCCAGGGTGGTGAGGCGCTGCTCCTCCAGACGGTCCGCCTCGGCCGAGCAGAGGGGCCCGTGGCGGCTGTCCTGCAGGGCCGGGCCCTGCCACAACGCCAGGGCCCGGCCCAGGAGTTCGGTCGCGTAGCGGGGATCGTCCGGGACCGCGGCCCTGCCCTGCCCGGACAGCCGGGTGAAGCGGGCCACGTCGGTCGAGGCCTGGCCCAGCCTCAGCAGGTATCCGGCGGGCAGCGTCCTGATCCATTCATGGCCTGGAAACGGCAGCAGCCTGCGCAGCCTGGCGACATGGGCCTGAAGGGCATTGGGCGCGTTGGACGGGGGCCGGTCGCCCCACAGCTCCTCCACCAGCCGGTCCACGGGCATGAGTTCGCCCGCGTGGATGACCAGGGTGGCGAGCAGAGCCCGCTGCTTGGGCCCGGAGGGCACGATGCCCGCCCCGCCCACCCCGTCATGCACGGCCAGCGGTCCCAGCAGCCGGAACTCGGTCGCCCCGCCGCGCACCGGCGCCGGTGCGGCGAGGTCGAGCACGGTCATCGCGACACCGTGGACGGCTCCCGGGCCAGGAGCAGGGCGCGGTGCACGTCGTCCTGGATCCGCCCGGCGACCTCCGGGAGCCGGTCCCGGAAGTAGAAGTGGTCGCCGTCGAACAGACGCGTGCCCATGAAGTGCGCGGAGGTGGTGCGCCAGTCCTCCAGGCTGGGCGGTGGCGCCACCTCGTCCCGGGTGCCGCCGTAGACGGAGAGCGGAACCGGCAGCGGCGCGGTCAGTGGCTTCGTGCGCCAGGTCTCGCTGATGCGCAGGTCCGCGCGGATGACCGGCGCGAACAGCTCCCACAGCTCCTCGTGGGCGAGGACCGAGGACGAGGTGCCGCCCATTTCGGCGAGTTCCCGGCGCAGTTCCGCGTCGGACAGCAGATGCCGGCCCTTACCGTTGCCGTCGGGGCGCAACGCATCGTGCGCGGACACACCGAGCCAGACCGGCGGTGTGCGGCCCGCCTCGACGAGCCGGCGGGTCAGTTCGTACGCGATCAGTCCGCCCATGCTGTGCCCGAAGAACGCGAAGCGGCCGACGAGCCGGGGGCCGAGCTCGTGCAGGAAGTGCTCGACCAGCGCCCCCGCGTCGTTCAGCGGGATACGCCGGTCGCTCGGGCCGCGGCCCGGCGCGTCGGGGGTCTGCACCTCCCAGTCGGCCGGGAAGCAGGGTGGCCAGTCGCGGTACATCAGATGCGAACCACCGGAGTGGTGGAACACGAACAGGCGCAGCTCCGGCTCTTTCGCCTTCTGCATGGCGACTCCATCGACGAGGCACTCCGGCGTCCGGCCCGATGACCAGGATCCCGGGCACGGGGACAGGGAGTTCGGACGATAGTCGCCTCCCGGCTGCGCGGGCCTGGGCGCGAGTGGGCTTCGAACCGCGCTGCACACACTCTCAAGGCGCGCCGTACACCCTCCCGCCCGCCGCCTGTACAGCGCTGCTTGAGGGCGGGTCCAGCAATGTGGGGGACGGCCGAAACCAGGTCTAGCGTGCCAGGGACCAAGACCGCCACTCGATGGGTCAACGGCACGGCCGTCACTCGATGGCGTACGGGAGGAAACCGTGAAGATTCAGGTTTTGGGGCCACTGAGCGCCGACGTCAACGGTGTCTCGATCGTGCCCACCGCGAGCAAGCCACGTCAGCTCCTAGCCCTCTTCGCGTTCTACCCGAGCCGCATCATTCCGGTGGCCACGCTCATGGAGGAGCTGTGGGGCACCGAGATGCCGCAGAGCGCCCTGACCACGCTGCAGACGTACGTCCTTCAGCTCCGGCGCCGACTCGGAACCGCCATGGGGCCCGACTCTCCCGGCAACGCCAAGGAGATCCTCGCCACCCGGCACGGCGGATACGTCCTGCAGATCCCGGCCGACTCCGTCGACCTGCACCGCTACGAGCAGCTCGTCGCGGACGGCCGGCGGGCCTTCGAGGAGGGCGAGGACGTTCAGGCCTCCACGCTGCTCAGAGGTGCCCTCGACATGTGGAACGGGGCGGCCCTGGTCGACGTACGAGCGGGCTCGATCCTCTCCATAGAGATCATGCGGCTCAACGAGTCCCGCCTGGTCACCGTCGAACGGCGCATCGACGCCGACCTGCGCCTGGGCCGGCACAGCGAACTCATCGCCGAGCTGACCGACCTGATCGCGCGGCACCCGCAGCACGAGGGGCTGCACTCGCAGGCGATGGTCGCCCTGTACCGCTCCGGACGGCAGGCGACGGCACTGGACGTGTACCGCAGGCTGCGCGCGCGGCTCATCGACGAGCTCGGCGTGGAGCCTTCGCCGCAACTCCAGCGTGTGCACCAGATGATGCTCACCGTCGACCCCGAGCTCGACGTGGTGGCGGGTGCGCGGCGCACCTCGACCTTCGACCGCTACGCCGCCTGACATCCCGGCGGCCAAGCCTCTGCCCGCCCAAGATGGCGCCGGCCAGGGCCCGTTGACGCGTGCGGCCGCGGGGTAGAGTCGCCGCGGCGGCACGGCCGTCGCGTGTCTTTCGGCAGGCAGGCAGGGGGGAAGGGCATGACCAGGCCGTTTCGATTCGGCGTGAACATGATGAAGCTGGCGGGTGGCGCGGAGTGGCGGGACAAGTGCCGCCGGGCCGAGCGACTCGGTTACGACGTCATCCTGGTCCCCGACCATCTGGGAATGGCCGCGCCCTTCCCGGCGATGGTCGCGGCGGCGGCCGTCACCGAGCGGCCCCGGATCGGCACCTTCGTCCTGAACGCCGGTTTCTGGAATCCGGCGCTCCTTGCGCGCGAGGTGGCCACCACCGACGAGCTCACCGGCGGCCGCGTGGAACTCGGCCTGGGCGCCGGCTACGCGGAGGCGGAACACAAGCGGGCGCGGCTGGAGTTCCCCTCGCCCGGCGGCCGGGTCCGTGTACTGCGGCACACGGTGGATGAACTGGAGCGGCTGCTGACCGATCCGGCGCATACGCCGCAGGCGCGGCAAGGCCCACGGCCGCCGCTGCTGATCGGCGGCAACGGCGACCGGCTGCTGCGTCTGATGGCCGAGCACGCCGACATCGCGGCGTTCACCGCGACCGCCGGTTACGAGAACGGAATCCTGCGGGCCCTGACGCCCGGTCAGCTCGACGAGCGTGTGGCCGCCTACGAAGGGTTCGCTGCCCACCGGGCCGTGCCCGCCGAGCGCAACCTCCTTGTGCACTTCGTGGAGGTCACCGACGACCGGCACGCGACGGCCCGCCGGCTGCCCAAGATTCACCCCGAGGTGTCGCAGGAGGACCGCCTGACCCTGCCGGTGATGCTCTTCGGCACCGTCAAGCAGATCGCCGAGCAGCTGCGCGAGCAGCGGGAGCGGTTCGGCATCTCCTACATCGTGGTCCTGGACGGCGTGATGGACGTCTTCGCCCCGGTGATCGAGGAACTCGCCGGCACCTGAGCCAATCAGGCCCGCGCCTGCTTTCCGGCTACGGCAGCGAGGCCGCGGGCGCCACGGCCCGCCGCGGCAGTGTCACCACCCCCGACTCCGCGTGCTCCTTGGCCAGTTGGAGGGTCGCGAGCGACGTACGCCCGATGGCCTGCCGCACCCGGTGGCGGGCCAGCTCCATCGCGGACGGCGCGCGGGATGCCGGCCCCGTGGACGACTGCTCCGATGCGGCAAGAGCCCTCACCGCGGTCTCGTCGAGCAGCACCGAGTGCTGGACGCTCACGCGCACCCCGAACTCGTCGGGCAGCACCGACCACTCCCCGGTGTGCGCGGCCACCGGCGCGGACGGAGCGGTCTGCGTGAAGACGATCCGCCCCGCGTGCGGGAAACACAGCCGGACCGAACCCGCCGTGCGCACCGCTCCTGCGGGCAGCAGGACGTCGTAGTCCAGGATCTGTACCCCGGGAGAGGGCTCGGTGAGCTGGAGGCGCGGCATGTGCGGCAGGAGGCCGGGCCAGTCCGCGGCCCGGTACAGGAAGTCGTAGAGCAGCTCCCCGGGCCCGTTCACCCGTACCGAATCCTCGAAGGACAGCACCAGGTCGTCGACGCCGGCCCGGCTCTCGGCGACCCGGCGCAGGCTCTCCAGCTCCGCCCTGGCGTTGTCCCCGGTGGCCAGGCCCTCCGCGGCCGCGTCGTCGTCCCGGTCGCCCACGACGGTGAACGCGTGCCGCACCGTCACCACACTGCCCCCGCCCACGCGGTCCTCGACGGTCCATTCGCCGCTCATCGACGCGATAGGCGCCGCGTGCCCCAGCTGTACGAACTCGATACGCCGCTCGTGCGGATGCCGCACCCGCGTCTGGATCGAGGACCTGATCCGGCCGCCCACGCTCTCCCATACGCGCAGGCGCTCGCGGACCCCGTCGAAGTCGAGGCGCTCGACGTGCAGGGTGTGCGGGCTGTACAGCGTCCTGCGCGCGGTGTCCGAGAGCAGGGCGAAGACCGCTCCGGGCGGCGCGGCCACCTCGACCGAGTGCCGCAGGCGGTGCACACGCTCACCGGACATCTCGGATGTCTCAGACATCGCAGTCTCCTTGGGCAATCGAGGACGGATCGGCTGGGCTGGTCTCCACCGTCGGTGGGAGTGGTCGAGGAGTATTCGAAGGTCGCTTGAATCCGGCTTCAGAGACGGTCCGTACCGAGTGTGGATTTCCTGGAGCGGCCCGGGGCCCCCCGGGCCTCCGGCACCACCCCGCACCGCCGCAAGGCACCGGCCGCAGAGCGCCCTTCGCCCGGACGTGCGGGCAGGTCGAGCCGTATGTCAGGACCGTGTCAGTGGTTTGTCGCTGGCCCCTGCATGCTTGGACAGCGCCTCTTGAGGAGGGGGGAGGGGGCTTCGTCGGCGCGTGCCCCGACTGCCGATGACCACTAGCCGCTTCGCACGTCTGCCGCAGGGTGAGCCGATCACCGTCGTCGTGGAGCTCGGCCACAGTGCGCTGCCCGTACTCGAACTGCACGGGCCGATCGAGAGCACCCACATCGAGGCCGCGCTCGACAGCATCGCCACCTGCTATCCGGACGCACCCGCCTGGACCGCCGACCTGGAGAGCCGGGGTCCCGGTCAGCACACCCTGCGCTTCACCGACGGCGCGGACGACGAGCAGTGCGCATTCCCCCTGGGCGCCTTCGCCGACCTGCTCACCCACGCAGGCCGCGGCTCCTTCATGAGCCGCTGCCTGCCCGCGACGCCGCTGCAGCGCGACCTCCTGGCGGACGCCGACACCCACCCCGATCCGGGCCGCCAGGTCGAACAGGCGGCCTGGGACTGGCACGGGCCCCTCGACGTGGCGCGGTTCACGGCCGCCTGGAACTCGGTGTTCGCCAACGAGTCCGTGCTGCGCACCACGTTCGACGACCAGCCGGAGCCCGGCCTGGTCGTGCACGACCAGGCCGAACCGGAGGTCGTACGGTTGCCGTGCGGCACCGCCGAGTGGCACTCCCTCGTCGAGGCCGACCGGCGCCGCGGCATCGACCCGCGCCGCCCGGCCCCGCTGCGCATCACCCTGCTCGGCGGCGGGCAGGCGAGCTCCGCTCCCTCGACGCCCGCCCGTGTGCTGCTCACCTACCACCACGCGCTGCTCGACAGCTGGTCCGTCCGGCTCCTGGTCCGCGAGTTCTACCGTGCCTATCTCGCCGACGGGGCACTGCCCGGCGGGGAGCGAAGGCCCGACATGACCGACTACGTGACCTGGCTCGCGGCGCAGGACACCGCGGCCGCCCAGGACTTCTTCACCAGCGCCGACACCGGTGACGCTGCACCCGTACCGCCGCTCTTCACCGACACCGGCAGCCGCGCCGAGGGCCGCTCGAGGCTCCGCCTGACCAAGGAGGAGACCACGGCGCTCGCCAACTGGGCCGCCACCTGGGGCGGCGGCGAGTCCATCGCCCTGCAGGCCGTGTGGGCGCTGCTGCTGTACCGCGCCGGGCGGGCCGTGGGGCCCGCACAGGTGCGCTACGCCACCACGGCCGCCGGCCGGAGCGTCCTCTTCGAGGGGGTGGAGCGCACCCCCGGCGCCCTGGCCGGGCCGCTGCCGCAGTGCGTGCTCGTCGACCCCGATGCCACGGTGCCCCAGCTGATCGCCGACCTGCGCGACCGCTGCCTCAACCAGGCGGCGTACGAATGGGTTTCGGCGAGCCAGATCCACGCCTGGACCGGCGGCCCGCGCCCGCCCGCCGACACCCTGCTCACCTTCGAGGCACCGCCGCGTGTCATGCCCGAGCTGGAGGCCGACCTCGCCGCGGCCGGTGTTCAGGTGGAGCCGCCGCAGACCCTGGGCGCCCGCACCGCCTTCCCCGTCACACTGATCGCCCACCACGACAGGAGCGGCTGCCTGGTCCTCACCGCCTCCTACGACCAGATGCGGCTTCAGGAGATCACCGAACTCCTCGCCCATGCCGCGCTGTTGCTGCGCGAACTGCCGCGCGGATCCGGGCAGCACACCACCCTCGGCCAGGTCCTCGCCCTGCTGACCCACATGGGCGAGGGCGCCGTCGGTCCGGTGCAGGCCGAACCCGCGCAGAGCGGCCCCCTGCCGGCCGTGCTGCGCCAACCGGCCCACGCGGACGCGGGCGCCGTCGGCCTGCTGCAGGCACCGGGCATCTCCCGCGCCTTCTACGACCAGCTCGCCCACGCCTACCCGGGGCCCGAGGGACTGCTCCTGCTCGCTTCCGTCCCGGCGGGTGGCACCCGGGCCGATGCGGCCGCACACGCCGTGTACGACGCGCTCGGCTCCCGCATCCCGTCCCGCGGCGGCCTTGCCTTCGCCGGATTCTCCGGTGACGGCGCCGCCGCCTGTGCCATCGCCCGCCTCGCGGCGGCGGACGGCCACCGGCCGCTCGCCGTCGTCCTCGACGCGACCGGCACCGGACCGGACGACCTGGCCCACAGGCTCGCGTCGGCCGTCGCACGCAGGCACTGAACCGACGTACGAGCAGGACACCACCACGAGCACGTAGACACGTCACGTCACGTTCGAGCAGCGAGACGCCGAGGAGGCAGCCATGCCGAACTGCGAACCGAAGCCGGAACCGCAGTACCAGCACAGGGACGAAATCGCCTCCCGTGCCTGGGCCGAGGCGCTCGCGATGGCGTGCGGGGACGCGGACCACGCCCACCGGCCGCCGGGCGAACTGCTGGCCGCTTCGCTGAAGGTGCACCGGGCGCTGTCACGCGGGCTCGGCCGGAGCGTGCCGCTCACGGCCCTCGGCCCCGACGGCGGTGTGCTGGGGCTTGCCGCCTTCGTCGCGGTGTACGCCGCGCAGTCGAACACCGCTGCACCTGAACTCGAAGTTCCGCACGACGTACGGGACGTGGGGCAGCTGCACGCCTAGCGTCGACCGTGCACATCCACCTCCCGTCCGCGCCCGCCTGACGTCCTCCCCGACCAGGCGGGCGCGTTGACGTGTCCTCTTCCTGTCTCTCCTTGGACTACAGACCTTGATGCCGGTTTTTGGCGGCGTTGGAGTGGGTCGATCTTTCGGTGCGGCCTGCACGGGGGTGCGAGTGACGTCGGTGCGCGATAAACGGGGTACTCGGTCTGGTGGTTGTCGAATGAAGTCCGCCTGAGTTGTGGTGATTTGAGGGTCTATACACCCTCGCTAAGGGCTCCTGAATCTCTCTAGGAGCGCTTGAGGTCGGCGTGGCAGTCTTTCAAAACAGGGAGTCTGGTTTGGTTCTCGCGGCCTGACGAACAGGGGATTGGCGTGATGAGCGTGATGGATATTGAAGTTCTGGGTCCGTTGGGTGTGCGGGTGGGCGGGGCTGCTGTGATGCCTACGGCGCCCAAGCCCCGGAAGGTGCTGGCGCTGCTGGCGTTGCATGTGGATCGTGTGGTGCCGGTGGGGTTGCTGGTCGAGGAGTTGTGGGGGGAGCGTCCGCCGCGGTCGGCGCGGACGACGTTGCAGACGTACATCCTGCAGTTGCGTGAGTTGATCGGTGCGGCGCTGGAGCAGGGCGGGAGTGTGTCGGCGAAGGACGTGCTGGCGACGGCTCCGGGCGGGTATGTGCTGCGGGGTGGTGGCGGCAAGAGTGACGTGGTGGAGTTCGAGCGGCTCGCGGGGATGGGCTATCGGGCGATGGACGGCGAGGACTTCGCGGGGGCGGCCCGGTTGCTGGGTGAGGCCCTGGCGCTGTGGAGTGGTTCGGCGCTGGCGGACGTGCGGGCGGGTGTGCAGTTGGAGGTGGAGGTGCGCCGGCTGGAGGAGACGCGGTTGTGTGCGTTGAATCAGCGCATCGAGGCGGACCTGCGGCTTGGCCGCCACCGTGAGCTGCTGGGTGAGCTGACGGTGTTGGTGAGCCGGCATCGCACGCATGAGAACCTGCACGGCCAGTTCATGCTGGCCCTCTACCGCTCGGGCCGTCGCGGTGAGGCGCTGAGTGTGTATCAGCGGCTGCGTCAGGCACTCGTACGCGACCTGGGACTCGAGCCCTCACCGGAGCTGAGCCGCCTGCAGCAGGCAATCCTGAAGACCTCCACACCCACGCTCCAGGTCCCGGCCCTCCACAACACGGCTCCCTACGTCTCGACCGCCGCGAACGCGCGGCTGGTCTCCGCTGCCTGACATGGCTCAACTCCCCTGAAAGACAAGGATGTTGACTCCCTCTCATCCGGGTCCGGCACGATCACCGTGCCGACTCCCTCGTCGGTGAACATCTCCAGGAGGACCGAGTGCGGGATCCGTCCGTCGATCACCCGGGCCGCGCCCACGCCGCTCCGCACGGCGTGCAGGCATCCGGTCATCTTGGGCACCATGCCGTCGCTCAGCTCCGGCAGCAGCTTCTCCAGCTCGCCGGCCGTGAGCCGGGGGATGACCTCCTGGCTGTGCGGCCAGCCCGCGTACAGGCCCGCGACGTCCGTCATCATGACGAGCGTCTCGGCGCGCAGCGCCGTCGCGAGCGCCGCCGCCACGGTGTCGGCGTTGACGTTGTGGACCAGGCCGTCCTCGGCGCTGCGGGCCAGCGGCGAGACCACCGGGATCCGGCCGTCCGCGAGGAGACTGTCCAAGGCACCGGTGCTGACGCCGGTGATCTCACCGACCCGGCCGATGTCCACCGGCTCCCCGTCGATCCACGGCACGCACCGCCTCGCGGTGAGGGTGTTGGCGTCCTCACCGGTCATGCCGACGGCGAGCGGGCTGTAGCGGTTGATGAGTCCGACCAGTTCGCGCTGCACCTGGCCGGCGAGGACCATGCGCACCACGTCCATCGCCTCCGGAGAGGTGACGCGCAGCCCGCCCCTGAACTCGCGCTCCAGACCGCGCCGCGCGAGCTCGGCGTCTATCTGAGGGCCTCCTCCGTGCACGACCACGGGCCGCAGCCCGGCCTGGCGCAGGAGAACGATGTCCCGGGCGAACGCCGCCGTCAGGTCATCGTCGACCATGGCGTGCCCGCCCAGCTTGACGACGACCGTCCGGCCCTGGTGGCGGTCCGGCCACGGCAGGGCTTCGTCGACGGCCTCGGCCCTGGCGAGGGCCGCGAGCACGTTGTCAGGCACCGGGGGCACGTCGTCCGTCATGAGAACCTCGCACGACGGTGGACCAAGCCGCCGACCGGGCAGTTGGCGCTCATAGTCACGACTCCTTCTGTGGAGGGGGCGGTGAGCGGGAAAGCCCTCAGTGGGCGACTCCCGCGGAGGAGGCACGGTCCAGCTCCCGTTCGGCGCGACGCATCATGATGGAGTCGGCGATTTCGCCGCCGCGTATGGCGATGTTCGACAGCAGGGCGGACGTCAGGCCGTGGGTGTGCTCGGTGCCGCCCTGGAGATAGACGCCGCAGTTGAGTTCCGATGCGGAGACGAGGCGGTAGTCGCGTTCCACCTGGTGTTTTCCGGTCGTGTCGCGCTGGAAGTGCTGGTCGAAGTCGCCCAGGAGGTGGGCGGGGTCGAGGCTGTCGTAGCCGGTGGCGAAGACCAGGGCGTCGAGGGTCAGTTCCTCCGTCGAGTCGTCGAGGACTGAGCGCAGGACCACCTGTGTCCCGTCGGCGGCGTTCTTGACTTTGGCGACTCGGGTGAGGTTGCGGAAGTGCAGGCGCTGGTGGCCTTGGACCTGTTCGTCGTAGGAGCGCTGGTGCAGGGCCCGGATGACGTCGGAGTCGACGACCCCGTAGTTGGTGTTGCGGTGGTAGCGCCAGAACGCGTCCTTCGCCTGCTGGGAGCCGAAGTAGTAGTCGTCGACCGCGTCGGGGTCGAAGATCTGGTTGGCGAAGGGTGTGTCGTCGGCGATGGAGTAGCCGTAGGAGGGGATGACCGCGGAGACGTGGGCGTGCGGCAGCGAATCGTAGAAGAACCGGGTGATCTCGGCGGCGCTCTGGCCGGCGCCCACCACGGCCACGTTCTTGAGGTCCTGCGGGGAGCGTGCGTTGAACTTGCTCAGGAACTCCGAGCTGTGCCATACCCGTTCGTCGGAGGTGACGCCTTCCGGCAGGCGCGGCACCAGGCCTGTGGAGATGACCACGTTGCGTGTGGTGACCGTGCGGGTGGTGCCGTCGCTGCCGCGGACCTCGATCTCCAGGAGGTCGGGTACCTGGGCATCGGACCGGTCGGTGACGGGCCGGATCGAGGTGACCTCGGTGCCGTAGCTGACCCGGTCGCTGAGGCCGGAGGCCGCCCATTCCAGGTACTGGTGGAATTCCTGCCGGGTCGGGAAGAAGTCCTGGTTGTTCACGAACTGCACCAGCCGGTTCGAGGCGTGCAGATACGAGACGAAGCTGAACCGGGACATCGGGTCCCGGTAGGTGGCCAGGTCCTTGAGGAACGAGATCTGCATGGTCGTCGACGGCAGCAGCATGTTCCGGTGCCAGCCGAACGTGGGCTGCCGCTCGAAGAAGTGGGACCTGACCGGATTCTGCGGATCGCTCGCCCCGTGCTCCTCCAAGGCGATCGCGAGTGACAGGTTGGACGGGCCGAACCCGATACCGACCACGTCGTAGATCTCTTCGCTGCTACCCGTTATACCCATTGAAGTTTCTCCCGCTTGCGTCTGGAAAACTCGGCTGTTGTTCCGAGAGACCGTTCTGCAGTGTTGCTCCGGATTCTGTCCAAGACCGCTTAAAGACAGCTCGAATACGGCATGAAGACCGTTCGAGAGCTTCTCGAGGTGCTGTCCAGGGAGGCGGAAGTATGCTCGGCGCGGATTTTCCGACTGCCGAAAGGTGATTCAGGATGTTCGTGCCGAGCTTCTATCGAGAATCGGACAGTTCGTGGATGGTGGACCTGATCCGAGGTAATCCCCTGGCGCTCGCGGTGGCCAACGGATGCCCCAAGAACGGCCCCTTCGCCACACACCTGCCGGTCATCTTCGACCCCGAGACATCCGCCGACTGGACCGGCGAGCTGCCCGGCGCCACGCTGCTCGGGCACATGAACCGGGCGAACCCGCACTGGGCGGCCCTCGAGACGGGCAGTGTGCTGCTGCTGACGTTCACCGGCCCGCATTCCTATGTGTCGCCCACGGTGTACGAGGTGACTCCGGCCGCACCGACCTGGAACTTCACGGCGGTGCATGTCCGGGGCGTGGTGGAGAAGATAGACGAGCTGGAGGAGACGCTGGAGGTGGTGCAGTCCACGGTGCGCGCCTTCGAGGGTTCCTTCGGCGACGGCTGGGACATGAGCGAATCCCTCGGCTACTTCCGCAAGATCGCGCCCGCCGTGGGGGCCTTCCGGCTCAAGGTGACCGGCGCCGAGGGCATGTTCAAGCTCAGCCAGGAGCAGCCGGGCGAGGTGCGCGACCGGGTGCGCAAGTCCTTCGGGGAGAGCGCGTGCACGTACAAGCGTGAGACGGCGGGTCTGATGAGCCGGCTGCCGTGACGTGCCGGCGGTTCGGCTCCGCGGGGAAGGGCGCACATGAGCGGTGGTGTTCAGACCGCCGTGAACACTTCGCCGGACACCTCGGACAGGACTGCCCGGAAACCGTCGACGAAGGTGTCCGCCTCGTGGTCCGACACGGTCAGCGGCGGGGCGAGCCGGATGACGTCCGGTGCCACCGCGTTCACCAGGAGACCGTTGTCCTGGGCCGCCTGCTGCACGCGCGCCGCGACCTTCTCGTTGAGCACCACCCCCAACAGCAGCCCGGCGCCGCGGACTTCGCGCACCAGTGGGTGGCCCAGGTTCTCCAGGCCGCGCCGCAGCCGCTGCCCCGCATGGGTCACGTGGTCCAGGAGGCCCGCCCGCTCGATGGTGTCCAGTACGGCGAGCGCGGCCGCGCACACCACGGGGTTTCCGCTGAAGGTGGAGCCATGGGTGCCGGGGGTGAGCAGTCGCGCCGCCGGGCCGAAGGCGAGCGTCGCCCCGATGGGCAGACCGCCGCCCAGGCCCTTGGCCAGGGTGACCACGTCCGCCTCGACGCCTTCCGCCTGCGCCGCGAACCAGCGGCCCGTGCGCCCGATGCCGGTCTGGATCTCGTCGAGGACGAGGAGGGTGCCGGTCGCCGAGGTGATCTCGCGCGCTGCTCGGAGGTAGCCGGACGGGGGCACGACCACGCCGCTCTCACCCTGCACCGGCTCCAGGATCAGCAGCGCGGTCCGCGGCGTGACGGCGGCACGCAGGGCCTCCGCATCGCCGTACGGTACGTGGCTGACATCGCCCGGCAGCGGGTGGAAGGGGCGCTGCTTGTCGGGCTGGCCGGTGAGGGCGAGAGCCCCCATGGTCCGGCCGTGAAAGCCGCCGGTGGCGGCCACCATGTGGGTCCGGCCGGTGAGCCTGCCGATCTTGAAGGCCGCCTCGTTGGCCTCGGCCCCCGAGTTGGAGAAGTACACCCGGCCCTCGCGCCCGGCGAGCTGCAGCAGGCGCTCGGCGAGACGCACGGTCGGTTCGGCGATGAACAGATTCGACACGTGGCCGAGCGAGCCGATCTGCTCGGCGACGGCCCGTACGACCGCGGGGTGGGCGTGGCCGAGTGAGTTGACCGCGATACCGCCGACGAAGTCGAGGTACGCGTTGCCCTCCGCATCCCAGACCCGGGTGCCACGGCCGCGGACCAGGGGCAGCCGGGGCGTGCCGAAGTTGTCCATCATGACGCCCTGCCAGCGGTGGGTCAGCGCCGTGTTGCCCGCCCCGATGATGTCCGCGCCTTCGCTCATCGTGTCTCCTTCGTGGAAAGCCCGCACGTCGGCGCGGGGGGTGGTCAAGAGGCGTACGCGCTGTTCTCGTGGACGTACTCGGCGGTGAGGTCGTTGGTCCAGATGACGGCGGATTCCGTGCCCGCGGCGAGGTCCACGGTGAGCCGGACCTCACGCCCGGACATGTCCACCAGGGCGCGGTCCTCGCCCACCGATCCGTTCTTGCAGACCCACACGCCGTTGATGGCGACGTTGAGCTCGTCGGGGTGGAAGACGGAGCCGGTGGTGCCGATGGCGGACAGGACGCGGCCCCAGTTGGGGTCCTCGCCGTGCAGGGCGCACTTGAGGAGGTTGTTGCGGGCGACCGACCGGCCGACCTCGACGGCGTCGTCCTCGCTCGCGGCGCCCACGACCTCGATGCGGATGTCCTTGCTCGCGCCCTCGGCGTCCCCGATGAGCTGCCGGGCCAGATCGGCGCAGACCTCGCGTACGGCGTCGGCGAACTCCGCGTGTCCGGGCTCGACGTGGGCCGCGCCGGAGGCGAGCAGGAGCACGGTGTCATTGGTGGACATGCAGCCGTCGGAGTCGACGCGGTCGAAGGTGACCCGGGTGGCCTCGCGCAGCGCCGTGTCGAGGACGCCGGCGTCGAGCGCGGCGTCCGTGGTGAGCACGACGAGCATGGTGGCCAGGCCCGGGGCGAGCATGCCCGCGCCCTTGGCCATGCCGCCCACCGTCCAGCTTCCCCCGGACTCCGTGGGTGAGGACCGGTAGGTGACGGCGGCCGTCTTGTGCACGGTGTCGGTGGTCTTGATGGCGACGGCGGCCCGTTCGCCGCCGCTCCGGGACAGCTGGGCCGCGGCCTCGGCGACGCCCGGAAGGAGCTTGTCCATCGGCAGGTTCACACCGATGAGGCCGGTCGAGGCGACGGCGACCTCACCGGAGCCGACGCCGATCACCTCGGCGGCCTTCTCGGCCGTGGCGTGGGTGTCCTGGAAGCCGGCAGGGCCGGTGCAGGCGTTGGCGCCACCGGAGTTGAGGACCACGGCGGAGACCACGCCGCCCTTGACGACCTGCTCGGACCAGAGCACGGGCGCGGCCTTCACCCGGTTGGAGGTGAAGACACCGGCCGCGGCCCGAAGCGGTCCGGTGTTGACGACGAGCGCCAGATCCGGGTTGCCGTTCTGCTTGATTCCGGCGGCGATGCCCGCCGCCGTGAAGCCTCGTGCTGCGGTGACGCTCACGGTGCGACTCCGATCGTGGAAAGCCCCAGACCCTCGGGGAGGCCGAGGGCGACGTTCATGTTCTGGAGGGCGCCGCCCGCGGTGCCCTTGGTGAGGTTGTCGATGGCGCTGATCGCGATGATCCGGCCGACCTCCGGGTCGACGGCGACCTGGACCTGCGCGGCGTTCGACCCGTACACGGCCGCGGTGCTCGGCCACTGCCCCTCGGGCAGCAGCCGGACGAACGGCTCGTCGCCGAACGCCTTCTCGTACGCGGCCCGTACGTCGTGTGCGCCGACCCCGGGCCGCGCCGGGGCGGAGCAGGTGGCGAGGATGCCGCGGGGCATGGGGGCCAGGGTCGGGGTGAAGGAGACGGCGACACTTCGGCCCGCCACGGCGCCGAGGTGCTGGCTCATCTCCGGGGTGTGCCGGTGGCCGCCGCCCACGCCGTACGGCCGCATGGAGCCCATGACCTCGCTGCCGAGCAGGTTCGCCTTGGGTGCCTTGCCGGCGCCGGACGTGCCGGACGCCGCGACGACCACAGCCTCTGGTTCGGCGAGTCCTGCCGCGTACGCGGGAAACAGGGCCAGCAGGACCGCGGTCGGGTAGCAACCCGGCACCGCGATGCGCCGGGTGCCCGCCAACGCGGCGCGGGCGCCCGGCAGTTCGGGCAGACCGTAGGGCCAGGTGCCCGCGTGCGGCGAGCCGTAGAACCTCTCCCAGTCGGCCGCGTCCGCGAGGCGGAAGTCCGCGCCGCAGTCGACGACCAGCGTCTGATCGCCCAACTGCGCGGCCACGGCGGCCGACTGGCCGTGCGGCAGGGCGAGGAAGACGACGTCGTGCCCCTTGAGGGTGTCGGCGGTGGTGGGGAGCACCTCACGCTCGGCCAGCGGAGCCAGGTGCGGCTGCAGCGCGCCGAGCCGCTGACCCGCGGTGGAATGCCCGGTCACAGCACCGATCTCCACGTCGGGGTGGGCCAGAAGCAGGCGTAGGAGCTCACCCCCCGCGTACCCGCTCGCTCCCGCCACGGCTGCTAGCACTGTCATGAACCCTCCCTTTTGGCAGACATGTGGTCCTCATGTGCTCCGGGCCCTGTCCTCCATGGCGTTCGCGGCTGTGACGGTGGGGTCGAGCGGTCCTCGCGGCCCGCGCAGGCGGACAGCGCCACGGGCAGGGGAGCGGCGTCGGAGGCAGGCCCTGGCCGACGGCCCGCCTGGTGATCTCGTACGCCACGGGGGCGCCCATGCCGTGCCCGCACAGGGCGTGGGGGCCGGTCGGTCCGGGCTCGATGTCCCGCGGCAGGAAGTCCGCGAGGCGGCCGGCCGGTGACCGTACGGAAGGTGTGTGCCCCCGGCGTGGTGCCCCCGGCGTGGTGCAGGACGAACAGGCGCAACGCGGGGTCGTGTGCTGTCCATCGCTCCCCCTCGCATCGGGCCGCGCACCCTCGGACCATAGAACGGCGGTCGGCCGACGGGGCGCGGGCACCAGGGGGGCTCCGCCGCTGGTGTGGCGGCTCTTGAGCGTTCCTCAGTCGGCGTGGCGGGGCCCGGCGAGCAGGACATGGAGGTGCTCGTCGTGGAGCTGGTCGTCGCCGAACCGCTTGGCCAGGGGCATGGTGCCCTCCAGGTCGAATCCCGCCTTCTGGGCCACTCGGCAGGAAGCGATGTTCTCCACGCCGTGGGTCAGCAGGAGCCGGGCGAGCCCCAGATCGCCCAGGGCCCAGCCGATGACACTGCGCACCGCGGCCGTGGCCACTCCCTGACCGCGTGTCCACGGGGCGATGCGGTAGCCCACTTTGGCCTGCGAGTTCGCGCGGTCGATGCTGTGCACGGCGATGTTGCCGGCGTAGCGCCCGCTGCCGCGGTGGATGATCGAGAAGGTGGCGTGCGTGCCGCTGGACCAGTCCGCTCCGGCGAGGCAGTCCCTGATGGCCGATGCCTCGTCGGTGATCTGGCAGCGAGGGGTCCACATCCGGACGTCCGGGTCGACGCCGAGCGCGAGAACCTCCCTGTGCTCCTCCACGCTGGGGGGACGGAGCAGGAACGCGCCGGCCGTCAGGGTGAGAGGCACCAGCGGATCGGCGGGCGCCCGCAGCCGGGCGAGCGGTCGTGTGCCGCCCCCGCGCGTGGAGAGGGCCGCGTCGTCGGTCCGGGCGAGCCGCGGCGCGGGGGCGTCGGTCCGCTCCATGAGGCCGATGAAGCTGTGGAGGTGCGCGTGGCGCAGTGGCTGGTCGCGCTCCTGAGGGTCCTCGTTCAACGGTTCGTCCCTTCGCCGGACTTCGCTGTGCTGGGCGCAGATCTGCCGGTCGGAACCACGCCATGGCAAGGCACTTGACTACGGGCGCGGCGCACTGGCTCGGCGTACTGGCGTACCCGCTCCAACTGCCCGTCCAGGGGATGGAGTTCACCCTCAGGCGATCATCGAACAGGCACTCCGGGCAGACCGGTGAACGCGGCGAAGACGTCGTCGAGTCGGTGTGTGTGCACGGTGAGCGAGTCGGCGGTGACCGATGCCGCGTCGAGGACCGCGAGCACGGCCCGCAGGGTCTCGGCACCCGCGTCGCCGGGGATCTGGAGAGTGAGTGCCGTGGGGTCGCTCCACGCCTCGCCGAAGCCGTGGCCCGATGCGGCGCCGAAGGCGGCGGCAGCACCTTCGAGCGCGCGCGCGTCGGCGAACCGCAGGCGGATGAGAGCGTCGGGCGGATCAGTACGGGGCAGCGGCCGGAGCTCGGGATGGCTGGGCTCGGGCTCTGCCCCGGTCAGTGCGCTCAGCAGGACGAGCCGGGCTTGGGGGGAGAGGGATGCGGCGAGACGGCGGGCCAGTGCGCGGGCCGCCTCCCTGTCTGTTCCGGCTGCGGCGGCGAGCTCGTGGCCGAGGGCCGTCACCTGGGAAGTGAGATCCACCGCGCCGTCGGCCGGGGGAGGAGTCGGAGGCATGTGTGTCATGTGCACTGCCCTCGCTCGCGCTCCAGCGTCGTCGTCCGGGTGCCGGCGAGCCGGGTCGCAAGGTACCGGGTCGCGATGAGGCGGGATGCAGTGAGCCGTGATGTGGAGAGCCGTGATGTGGTGAGCGGGGAGCGGCCGCTGTGGCGCCCTGCCGAGCCGTTGGTCCGATGCTGCCGTCGCCGTCGCCGGTGCTGCTCCTGCTCGTTCACGGCGTGACCTCCGTCTCGTTCGGGTCGGGCACGATCAGCGTGCCTATGTTGTCGTTGCCGAACATCTCCAGGAGGACCGAGTGCGGGGTCCGTCCGTCGATCACCCGGGCCGCGCCCACGCCGTTGCGTACGGCGTGCAGGCATCCGGTCATCTTGGGCACCATGCCGTCGCTCAGCTCCGGCAGGAGTTTCTCGAGCTCCTTGGCCGTGAGCCGCGGGATGACTTCCTCACTGTGCGGCCAGCCCGCGTACAGTCCCGCGACGTCCGTCAGCATGACGAGCGTCTCGGCGCGCAGTGCCGTCGCGAGGGCCGACGCCACGGTGTCGGCGTTGACGTTGCAGACCAGGCCGTCCTCGGCGCTGCGGGCGAGGGGTGAGACCACCGGGATCCGGCCGTCGTCCAGGAGCCGGTCCAGGGCGCTGGTGTCGATGCCGGTGATCTCGCCGACCCTGCCGACGTCCACCGGTTCCCCGTCGATCCATGGCACGCACTGCCTCGCGGTGAGGGTGTTGGCGTCCTCGCCCGTCATGCCGACGGCGAGAGCGCCCAAGCGGTTGATGAGTCCGACCAGTTCGCGCTGCACCTGGCCGGCGAGGACCATGCGCACCACGTCCATCGCCTCCGGCGAGGTGACGCGGAGCCCGGCCTTGAACTCGCGTTTCAGGCCGCGCCGCGCGAGTTCGGCGTCTATCTGGGGGCCTCCTCCGTGTACGACCACGGGCCGCAGCCCGGCGTAGCGCAGGAAGACGATGTCGCGGGCGAAGGCCGCGGTGAGGTCCTTGTCGACCATGGCGTGGCCGCCCAGCTTGATGACGACCGTCCGGCCCTGGTGGCGGGCCAGCCACGGCAGGGCTTCGTCGATGGCCTGGGCCTTGGCCAGGTCGGGGTGCGTGTTGACGGTCATGAGAACCTCGCACGCCGACGGGCGAGTCCGCCGACCGGGCAATTGGCGCTCACAGGCACGACTCCTTTTATGGGGGACTCCGGCTACCGCAGCAGGGTCCCGAGGGCCGGTGGACATACGCTTGAGTTCGGGACGAGAAAACTTGGTCGCCATGCGAACTCTTGGGATAGTGGCTTGTTGAGTAGCGTCTCGTCGCTGCCCCGGACCTCGATCCTGCATGGCCGTCGACGGCAGCAGCATGTTCCGGTCCAGCCGAACGTGGGCGACCGCGAGTGACAGCGGGACGTGCCCACTGCAGTTTCTCCCGAATACACCAGGAATACCCGGCCAAAGAGAGCCGAGCATTCGTCTGCAGTGTGGTTCGGGGAGCGCCTCAATGGCAACTACAAAGCCACATGAAGGCCCTTCGAGAGCTTCTGAAGAGCTGCTCGACATTCACCAGCGTTGTCCTGTTGACGGGACGGAGACATGGTGGAAACGGCTGCTCGAAATCTCCGCACGGCACGGTGGGACCGTGTGACGAGGTGCGGGCCGACAACAGAGACAGCGGAGACAGCAGAGAAGGCCCTCGGGCGGTCGAGCGAGATGTCTGAAGCCTCAACTCGCGCTCTCCGGGGGCCTTCCGGCTCAAGATCAGCGGTGATTCAGGTGGCAGTGGCCACCGGCGGAACCTGCTCGAAGATCGTGGGCCGTGCGTTCTCCTGGGAAACCCCCACGCCCAACGCGGCCACGCCCGTGATGCCCTTGCGCCCGGAGATCTCCGTCCGCTCCTCCGGCCCATCGAGGTCCTCCAGGGCGCTCGCGGCCGCGGTGTCCAGCGTGGCCGTGACCCACTGCTCGAAGTCGACGCCCAGCTGCTCCGCCGCCTTCTGCCACGACTGAAGGCGATTGCCGGGAACCTCCAGGCGGTGGCTCGGCTCAGTGGGGGTGCGCGGCTGCTGCACGCTCTGGCGTGCGGCGCGCAGGGCGCCGCGCAGCTGCTTGGTGGTCCACTGCTGCTGCTCGGCGCGGTCGAGCCACGAGTCCTGTTCCTCGACCGGCATGGAAGCCAGCTCGGCGTGGTGCTGGAAACTCAAGGCGGCCCGGCGGCGACTGAGGTCGAAGCGTCGTGAGACCCACGCGTAGTTGCGCAGGGTCTGGTACGAAAGGCCTATGGCGCGTATTCCGCGCTCGTACCGGTCGGTGTAGTGGTCCTTGCCGTAGACGAGCCAGTCACCCAGCCACCAGGATGACGAGTCGATGAGGCCCGCGAGTTGGCGCCCGGACCGCTCCCACTCGTCGTAGGCCATCCCGGTCGGCATCTGCAGACCCACCTTGGTCGTCAGCACCTGGCCCCGGCCCGGTCCGGCTCCCGCGGTGGGTGACTGCCGTGGCGGGGGCTGCGGGAGGGAGGTTGTCGGGCCGCTCTGCGACCCCAGGGTTGCACTGGCCTGCTGCGCCATCACGCCTCCTTGAGTTAGGTGCACACAACCGGCCAGCAGTCTCGCGGGACGGGCTGAAGCGGTGCCGGAGCGGTGCTCGAATATTTGCGCGGTCAACCTTGTGTTGTGTGGCGCCGATCGTCCGGTGACGTGCGTCGTCCGGGCAGGCCGTCCGGCGAGGGTCGGTCGTACCGTCGGGTGCCGGACGGCCGGCGTGGGCAGTCCCAGGTTCAGCCGGAGCGCGTCGTGTCCACCGCGGCGAGCGCCGTGGTCGCGTCCTGTGTGATCTGGCGCAGCAGTGGCCCGGGATCGTCCGCGAAGTAGAAGTGGCCGCCGTCGAAGACCCGCAGACCCAAGAAGTGCTCGGTGTGCTCCTCCCAGCCCTTCATCAGCAGGGGAGAGGCAGAGTGGTCATCGCCGCCGGCGTAGGCCGAAAGCGCCACGGGCAGAGGACCGGTGTCGGTGGCAGGACGCCAGTGGGCCGCCATGCCCAGGTCGGCCCGGATGATCGGTGCGAGCATGGACCACAGGTCGGGATCGTCGAGCACCTCGTCGGGCGTGCCCCCCATCTGCCGCAGACGGGTCCGCAGTTCGGCGTCGGACAGTTCTTCACCGTCTCCGCTCGCCCGCTGTGCCGACTGCGGTGCCGGTTGTGCGGAGATGCCGACCCATACCGGCGATGGCAGGCCCTGGTCGACGATCCGTCGGGTGATCTCGTAGGTCAGGGCGGCGCCCATGCTGTGCCCGAAGAGGGCGTAGGGGCCGGTCACTTCGGGCACGATCCGGCGCAGGAGGTAGTCGGCGAGCCGGCCGATGTCTGTGATCAGCGGCAGGTCGAGCAGGTGGCCGTGGCCAGGGGCGTCGAGCAGCCGTACGTCCCACGTGTCCGGTAGTTCGGTCGGCCAGTTGCGGTAGAGCAGGTGTGAGCCCCCCGCGTGATGCAGGACGAATACGCGCAAGTCTGGTGGTGAGTGGTCCATCGTTCCCCCTTGGATCGGGCCACGCGTGTTCGACCATAAAGCGGGTGTGGTGGGGCGGGGCGTGGGCGCGAGGGGAGTTCCGCTGCTGCTGGAGCGGCTCTTGAGTGGTTCTCGGACGGCCGGCGGTGCGGTGGGGCGCTGCTTCGGCTCACCGGTGGGGTGCGGGCGGGGTGCGGCCGGGCATCGTGGCACATGAACGCGGTGGGGTACAGGAGTTCGGGGTGGGTGTGGGCTGGGGTGGGTGGCTGGTTGGCGGGGGAGCTGGTCGCTCTTGTAGCTGCGGTGGCGGCGTCCTTACGGTGACGTCGCAGTGCCGGGGTCGCTCTTGTGTCGGATGTCCCGTCGACCGGACAGCACCGATGGGTGGCCCGTGCCCGGTGCCTTTTGGCATCCGGTCCGGCGATGCCTGTTTCCCAGTAGCTCTGTGACGGTTAAGGACGGTGCCAGTTGAGCGCGAACCCGTTTGATGACGAGGACGGCCGCTTCTACGTCGTGGTCAATGACGAGGAGCAGCACTCCCTGTGGCCGGTGTTCACCGAGGTGCCCGTCGGCTGGCGGGTGGTGTTCGGTGAGGCGGCCAGGGCCGAGTGCCTTGAGTACGTCGAGCAGAACTGGACCGACTTGCGTACCAGGAGCCTGCGCGAGGCCATGGCCACGGACTGAACACCACCCGGATCCGATGTCGGCCCGCCGAGAAGCCACATCGGCAAGTGATCGGTGAACGACCAGGAAGACACATCGAGCGGGGAGTTGAGGGTTGTGACGGGCGCTGTGAGAACCGCGAGCAGGCACAAGACGAAGCCGGTGGACAGCAGCGATGACCTGGCGCAGCGCGACGTGGTCCTGTCCTTCCTGGGTGCACAGGCCAAGGTGCAGAAGACGGGGATGACCTTCCCGCAGAACATGCCGGAGCAGTCCTGGGAGCGCATCGGCACCAACCTGCGCGAGCTCGTGAACTCCTCGGCGTGGTGGCTGGCCGACTGGCTGCTCTACGGGGAGGCCACCTACGGGTGGCGTCGGTACAAGGAAGCCATAGAGCGCACGGGGCTCGACTACCAGACCCTGCGCAACTACGCGTGGGTGGCCAGGCGGTTCGAGCACCAGCGCAGGCGGGAGAGCCTCAGCTTCGCCCACCATGCCGAAGTGACCCGCCTGTCGCCGCCGGAGCAGGACTACTGGCTGCGCAAGGCCGAACAGCAGAAGTGGTCGCGCAACGAACTTCGCAGGGCGGTCCGCGCCAGTCTCGCCGTGCAGAGCGACACCGCCGAGCTCTCCCCGAACAGTGGCGACGAGCAGCAGGAAGTGCCGCGCATCGACACGTCGGCGGCCGCCGAAAGGCGCCAGCAGAAGGTCACCACGCTCACGATAGAGCTCTCCGCCGGCCAGCTGGACCACTACTCGAAGGTCGCGGCCGCGCACGGTCTGTCCGTCGACAAATGGGTGACGCAGATGCTCGAAACGGCCGACCGGCAGACCGCGTAGAGGCGCATCGCCCGGCACGACGCATGGCCCGGCATGACGTATGGCCCGGCACATCGCCCAGCACGACACATCGCCCAGCACTGAAGTCCCCGCGAGGCTCTGCGCGGCGGCGTTGCCGACCGGTGGGACAGGTAGGTGATGTCGCTGACCAGCAAGTAGCCGCGCGCGCTGCCTGACCCGCACCACACGGGCTCCCGCGCATCCCTCGATGTGGTGGGGCTTCGCCGTTCCCGCCCCCGCCGGCACCCCCCGTCGCTACGCTCCGGGCCTTCGCTCACGCCTGGGGGAACCATGCGCCGCACCACAGCACTGCTCGCCGCCTGCCTGCTGCTCGCCGGGGCCGCGGTCGGCTGCTCGAAGTCCGATGACGAGAACGCCAAGGACTGCGCTGCTGCGCTCACCGAGCGGATCGGAGGCGACTCCGCGGACACTCCGACTGTCAAGGAAGCCGAGGAGCGGAACGACGCGCTCGACAAGACACTCGCGGACATGGTCCGGTCCGGGTACGAGGGCGTGGCCAAGGACGCGTTCGACACGGCGATGAAGAAGACCAAGGAGGGTGGGAAGGACCGGCCGGAGGCGTGCGAGCCGCTCTCGAAGGACGACTACACCGCGCTGCTGACGGCCAAGGCGATCGATGGTCTGGGTTGGACGGACAAGGACGGCCAGTTCGACAAGCTCAAGATGGTGGAAAGTCTCGGCGACTAGCGTTGCTGTCTTCGTGGAGAGGCCTCGCCTCGTGATTCCGGGCGGGGCGTTCGTCATGCGGTGGGCTACTCAACCGGAGGCACCGGGCCAGCGCTCGCGGCCTGGTCGTAGGCGTCCATGTACTCCTCGAACTTGGCGCGGGTGATCCGGTTCGGGTCGAAGCCGAGTGTCTCCCACTGGCCATCGTGAGCAGTGGGGCGTCCGGGGGCTGAGACCGCACGCGGATCGATGAAGTCAGCGGCGCTGCAGTCGACCTTCCCCGGCGTCGACCGCATGCTGAGCAGCGTTAGTGGGGCGCCGACTCCAGCGGAGCGGTGAGTCGCTCGGCTGGCTCGCGGGCGTCCTCCCCACCGGCTTCGGCGGCCACCGCGATCTCACGGTGGAGGGTGTCGAAGCCGGGGGCGACCCATGTATGTCGTCAGTACGGCGGTTCTCCGACGCCAGGTGCGCGTCCGGATGGTGTCGCATGCGGGTGGCGCGTGACTGTGCCCCACGGCATCGAGTGGTGCCGCCAGGTGTCATGTGACGCCACGCGGTGTCTCACCCCCGCAGCGGCGGACCGAACCAGGTGGTGAGTGCGGCCCGGAGCGCGGTGACGTCGGGCGCTTCGTCGTCGGTGGCCCCCCAGGCGACATGGCCGTCGGGGCGGATGAGGAGCGCGGCGGGAGCGGGGATCTCGCCGATCGCCGGCACGGGCCAGAAGTCGTCCTCGCTCCGTGCGTCGACCAGCTCGACGCGATCGGCCCAGCCCTTGGCCACCACCGCCAACTCGGCGCTGCCGCCCAGGTCGAGCAGTACGGGGCGGCCGGTGTGCAGCAAGTCGTAGACGCCGATGGTGCCGTCCGGCGTCTTGAGGTCGGCGTCGGGGACCCTGCGGCCCGCCAGCGGGTGGTCGCCGTCGACCGCGTAGCGGATGTCCAGCGCGGTCAGCATGTGGCGCAGGTACCGGTTGACGTCGTCGAACACCATGAGCGCGCCGAACACCTCGCGCAGCGCGTCCGTCTGGGCGCCGGGGCGGAGCAGGGCCGACTGTGCCCGGGTGTTGTGCAGAACGCGCTCCGCGACGGGGTGGCGCTCGGTGTGATAGCTGTCCAGCAGGCTCTCCGGCGCCCGGCCACGTACCACCGAGGCGAGCTTCCAGCCGAGGTTGACCGCGTCCTGCACGCCCATGTTCAGCCCCTGCCCACCGGCCGGGAAGTGGATGTGCGCCGCGTCGCCCGCGAGCAGCACGCGGCCCGCGCGGTAACGGTCGGCCTGCCGCGCGGCATCGTTGAACCGCGAGACCCAGCGCGGCGCCCGCATCCCGAAGTCGGTGCCCGCGATCCTGACCAGCGACTCCCTCAGCTGCTCGAACGTGGGGGCCTCGTCGCGGTCCGCGACGCGGTCGTACTCGGATGCGATCACCCGGTACCAGCCCGGCTCGAAGGCGATCGCAGAGTAGTCGCCGCCCGCGCAGCGCCGCACCCACACGTAGTCCTCGGGCAGATCCGGGAGTTCGACGTCGCCGATCAGCGCGGTCATCGTCGCCGGAGTGCCGGGGAAGCCGATGCCCGCCAGCTTGCGCACCGCACTGCGCCCGCCGTCGCAGCCCACGAGATAGCGGGCGCGCAGCGTCGCGGATTCCGCCTCCGCGGCGGGCGTGGCGATCTCGACCGTCACGCCGGCCTCGTCCTGGCCGATCCCGGTCACCTCACAGGACCTGCGCACCCGCACGCCGAGCTCGGCGGCCCGCTCCTCCAGAAGCTGCTCGATGGCCGACTGCAGGATCATCAGCGGGTAGGGGTGCCGGGACTCGGTCTCGTCGAAGTCCAGGTAGAGGGCGGAGAAGTGGCCCACCGGCTGCGGTTCGCCGACCGCGAGGAAGCGGTCCAGGATTCCGCGCTGGTCGAGGACCTCCAGGGTGCGGGAGTGGATTCCACCGGCCCGTGACTCGCCCGTACGCTCCGCGAGCCGCTCGACCACCACCACGTCGACGCCCGCGAGCCGCAGCTCGCAGGCGAGCATCAGGCCCGTCGGCCCGGCGCCCGCAATCACCACGTCCGCGTCCATGTCCGCGTGTCCCACGTCGCCGTCCGCGTGTCCCACCTCGCCGGTGTGTCCCACGTCGTTCCCCATTCCCCTGCGTCGCTGACGTCGTTGAACCGCTCTTACGTTCACGGAACGCGAGCGGGACGGTCAACGGACACCGGCGCCGGTGCGGTGCGGGGCGCTGTCGGACTTGCCCGGTCCCGCCGGCGGGACGGTCCTCGGGGGCGTCAGCACGCGGGCCCGCCGGTTCTCAACCCCACCGGCCGGCGCGGGGCCGGGGGGCCGCCGACACGGTGTGGGCGGAGGGGAATGCACGCGACACTCCATTCGATCATCCAAGGAATTTGTCTCGCCGGCGGGACAGCGCAAAGGGCCCCGGAGGAAGGAAAGCGGCAATGAATTCGTCGCCGCAGGTTGTCCACCCGTTGGGCGGACAGGACGAGACGTCAGAAGGAAAAGCCGCACCGTCGAGCACTCCGGCGGCGCTGGCGCGGGACATCGCGGAGCTGTGGGCGCGGCACCTCGATGGCGCCGAAGTCGGGGTGGACGACGACTTCTTCGCGCTCGGCGGCAATTCGCTGACCGGTATCAAGATCATCGACCAGGTGGCGCAGGACTACGGAGTCCAGCTGTCCGTGCGCGACTTCTACCTGGCTCAGACGCCGGCCCGCGTCGCCGAGCTGATCGAGCAGGGGAGGGCAGTGGCGTGAGGTTGACGCCTGGTGCCGGGCGCGACATCGACATGGACCTCGACAGCGTCGACCTGTTCGACCTGGACCTCTATACGTCGGGCGACCCGCACCCCATCTGGGACGCGATGCGGGAGAAGGCGCCGCTGCACCACCAAGTCCTGCCCGACGGAAGGGAGTTCTGGTCCGTCACGCGTTACGAGGACGTCTGCCGGGTGCTCGGCGACCACCGCGAGTTCACCTCCGAGCGCGGCACCGTACCCACCCACCTCGGGACGGACGACGTCGCCGCCGGAGTGCTCCTCACGTCCACCGACCCGCCGCGGCACACCGAGGTCCGCAGGCCGCTCGGCTCCAAGCTCACCGCTCGGGCGGTGAAGTCCTGGGAGGACAGCATCCGCGCGACGGTCGTGCGCTTCCTGCAGCCGGCGCTCGAAGGTGAGACCTTCGACCTGGCCGAGAAGGCGCTGCTGCTCCCCGCGATGGTCACCGGACCCCTCCTCGGGATCCCCGCCAAGGACTGGGAAGAGCTCGTCCAGTTGACCGCGATGGTGACGGCTCCCTCGGACCCGAACTTCCTGCAGGGCAGCGAGGCCGCGACCCTGGCCATCTCCCACCACGAGCTGGTCACCTACGTCAAGGACTGGGTCAAGGAGCGCAGGGCGTCCGGAGGCGAGGACGACAGCCTGCTCCAGCACCTCATGAGCGTCCGGCCGGGAGGCGAGGCGCTCAGCGACGAGGAGATCGCGCTCGACGGCTACAGCATCCTGCTGGGTGCCAACGTCACGACCCCGCACACCGTTTCCGGCACCGTGCAGGCACTCATCGAGCGGCCCGAGCAGTTCGCCAAGGCACAGGCCGACCCGACGCTGATCCCGAACCTGGTCGAGGAAGGCCTTCGCTGGACATCGGCCGCCTGCAACTTCATGCGGTACGCCGTCGACGACGTCCAGATCGCCGGAGGCACGATCCCGGCCCGCGGAGCGGTCGTCGCCTGGATCGGGTCGGCCAACCGGGACGCGTCCCAGTTCACCGACCCGCACGACTTCGACATCACGCGGAGCAACGCCAAGCGCCAGGTCGCCTTCGGATACGGGCCGCACTTCTGCATCGGGGCGCCGCTGACCCGGCTGACCCTGCGCGTCTTCTTCGAGGAGCTGCTCCAGCGGTTCGGCTCCATCGACCTCGCCGGCGAACCGCAGCACCTGCGGTCGTACTTCATCGCCGGGATGACCCACCTCCCCATCGTCGCCGAGAAACGACTGGCGCCATGACATCCGGCACCGGCACTGCCACCGCCACCGCCACCGTCACAGGGAACCGGAAGGGATTCGCATGAGTGGCGCAGCCACCGGTATTGCCGTCATCGGGATGTCGTGCCGCTTTCCCGGCGTGCACGGCCCGAGCGATTTCTGGCGCCTGCTGGTCGAGGGGAAATCGACCGTCGGAACGTTCCCCGGACACCGGGCGGCCGACGCGAAGTCGACGTACATGTCCCATCCGGACGGCGACACCCTCCACGCGGGTTCGTTCTTCGACTCCATCGACGGGTTCGACGCCGGGTTCTTCGGGGCGAGTGCCGCGGAGGCGGCCGCCATGGACCCCGTGCAGCGCCTCGGGCTCGAACTCGCCTGGGAGGCCGTCGAGGACGCCGGTGTCCCGGCGGCCTCGCTCACGGGCCGCGCGATCGACGTCGTCGTCGGCGCCGCGCCCTCCGGGTACGAACTGCTGCGCAAGCTGTCCGGCAGCGACCAGGACGACCACTACGCCGCGCTCGGCTCCAGCGGAGCGCTGATCGCGAACCGGATCTCTGGCCTCTTCGACGTCCGCGGCATGAGCTACTGCGCGGACTCGGGCCAGTCCTCCTCGCTCGTGTCGTTGTCCCTGGCGTGCGACCGCATACGGGGCGGCGCGGTCGACATGGCCATCGCGGGCGGCGTACACCTGATCACCGACCCGGAGGCCGGAGCGGGCCTGGCGAATCTGGGCGCCCTCTCGCCCGACGGCCGCTGCTTCACCTTCGACGGACGGGCCAGCGGTTTCGCCCGGGGCGAGGGCGGTGCCTTCGTCCTCCTGAAGCGGCTCGACCTCGCCGTCGCCGACGGCGATCACATCTATGCGGTGGTACGCGGCTGGGGCGTCGGCAGCGGTGGAGCGTCGAGCCGGATGCCCGATCCCAGCTCCGAGGGGCAGGCGGCGGCCGTGCTCGCGGCCCTGGAACGCGCGGCTGTCCCGTTCGACGGTGTCGACTACGTCGAGGCCCACGGCACCGGCACCCGCGTCGGTGACCCGGCCGAGATCGCCGGTCTGCGCGAGGTCTTCAGGGAGACGGGCCGCAGCAGGCCGCTGGCGATCGGCTCGGTGAAGACGAACGTCGGGCACCTGGAGCCGGCCGCCGGAATCGTCGGCTTCGTGAAGGCGGCGCTCTGCGTGGACCGTGGGCACCTGGTCCCGAGTCTCAACTTCCGCTCCGCGAACCCCGCCATCGCCGACTTCCACGAGGACTTCGAGGTCCTGCGGGCCGCGCGGCCCTGGCCCGACGCGCCCGGCCGACCGCGCCGGGCGGGGGTGTCGGCGTTCGGACTCGGCGGCACCAACGCACACGTGATCCTCGAACAGGCACCCGGCGATAGGGCGGAACTGCCCGCCTCCGATGAGGACTTGGCCTCCGAGGCATCTTCTCCGGCATCTTCCGGGGCGTCGCCGGAGGCTGTGCCGTGGGTGCTGTCGGCGCGCTCGGAACCGGCGCTGCGGGAGCAGGCGGCCCGGCTGCGGGAGCTCGTGGCCGCGGACGCGTCGCTTTCGGCCGTCGACGTGGGGCATGCGCTGGTGTCGCAGCGGTCGTCGTTCGCGCACCGGGCGGTGGTCCTGAGCGGCGGCCGTGAGGAGGCGCTCGCGGGCCTGGACCTGGTGGCGGCGGGCGGCGGCTCGGAGCGGGCGGTGCGCGGGACGGCCACGGACCAGGCGGGTCCGGTCGTCTTCGTGTTCCCCGGCCAGGGCTCGCAGTGGCTGGCCATGGGGCGGCAGCTGTACGCGGAGTCGGAGGCCTTCGCGCGGTCGATCGACGCGTGCGAGCGGGCTTTGGCGCCCCATGTGGACTGGTCGTTGGTGGACGTGGTGCGCGGCGAGGAGTCGGCCGCGTCGCTGGACCGGGTGGACGTGGTCCAGCCGGTGCTCTTCGCGATGATGGTGTCGCTTGCGCAGGTGTGGCGGTCGCTGGGCGTGGTCCCCGAGGCAGTGGTGGGGCACTCGCAGGGCGAGATCGCCGCGGCGTGCGTGTCGGGCGCGCTCTCGCTCGACGACGCGGCGCGGATCGTCGCCCTGCGCAGCCGGGCCCTGACCGATCTGGCAGGACTGGGCGGGATGAGCGCGGTAGCCGCGCCCGTCGAATGGGTCCGGGGCCGGTTGGAGCGGTGGTCGGGACGGCTCTCCGTGGCCGCGGTCAACGGGCCCGCGTCGGTGGTGGTCTCCGGTGACGACGAGGCGCTCGACCAGTTCGCCGAGATGGCGGCCGGTGACGACGTCCGGGTGCGACGGGTCAGGGTGGACTACGCGTCGCACTCCCACCATGTCGAACGCATCCGTGAGCGTCTGCTCGCGGACACCGCGGCTGTATCGCCGAGGGAATCGGCGGTGAAGTTCCACTCCACGGTGACCGGCGGCCTGCTCGACACCCGCGTGCTCGACGGCTCGTACTGGTACGACAACCTGCGCTCGATGGTGCGCTTCGGCGAGGTCGTCGAAGGCCTGATGCGTGAGCGCGGCGGCGTGTTCGTGGAAGTCAGTCCGCATCCCGTGCTCCAGGTCGCGATGGAGGAGGCCGCCGACGCGCTGGCGGCCCCGCCGACCGTCGTGAGCACCCTGCACAAGCAGGACGGGAGTGCGGGCAAGGTCCTGGCGTCGCTGGCCGAGCTGCACGTGCGCGGTCTGCCGGTGAACTGGAAGGCGGCCTTCGCCGCTGGCCGGCCGCGCCGGGTCGCCCTGCCGACGTACGCGTTCCAGCGGCAGCGGTACTGGCTCTCGGCGTCCGGCGACACCGACACCGACACCACGAACGGTCCCTCCGCACGAGCGGGTGCCGCGCCTGCGGACCTGGGCTCGCAGTCGGCGGTCCTCACGCTGGTGCGCGCCGAAACGGCGGCGCTGCTGGGCGCGAACGGAGTGGGTCTGACGGAGGCCGAACTCACGGCGCGGTCGGCCGAGACCTTCAAGGCCCTGGGATTCGACTCCTCGATGGCCGTGCGGCTGCGCAACCGGCTCACCGCGGCGGCCGGTGTACGGCTCCCGGCCACGGTCGCGTTCACCTACCCCACGGTGCGCAAGCTCGGTCTGCACATCTTCTCCCTCCTGGAGCCCCGGACGCCCGAAGTCCCGGAGCCCCAGACACCCGAAGTCCCGCAAACGGTGGGGGAGACGAGCCCGCAAACGGTGGAGGAGACGAGCCCGGAAAGCCGCAGTGACGACGATTTGTACGCATTGATCGAGCGCGGATACGCGTAGCCGCACCTGTTCGTCCGAGCAACCGTTAAGGGAGTCCCTGGTGGAGGATGTCGACAAGCTCCGGTCGTACTTGCGACGTGCCGTCGGCGACGCGCAGGAGCTGCGCGAGCGCGTGCGGGAGCTGGAGGAGTCCGGTCACGAGCCCATCGCGATCGTGGGCGTGGGGTGTCGCTTCCCGGGCGGGGTGACCTCCCCCGAAGGGCTGTGGACCGTCGTGTCCGACGGTGTGGACGCGATAGGTGACTTCCCGCCGGACCGCGGGTGGGACGTGGACGCGCTGTACGACCCGGATCCCGAGGCACGCGGGAAGACGTACGCGCGCACGGGCGGATTCCTGACCGATCTCGCGGACTTCGACGCGGAGTTCTTCGGCATCAGCCCGCGCGAGGCGCTGGCGATGGACCCGCAGCAGCGGCTGATGCTGGAGACGTCGTGGGAGGCGCTCGAGCGCGCGGGCATCGACCCGGTCGGGATACGGGGCTCGGCGACCGGGGTGTTCACCGGGCTCTACGCCGTCGACTACGGCCCGCGGATGGGCGACGAGGCAGCCGGCGAAGTGGAGGGGTACGCGCTCGCGGGGACCTACACCAGCGTGGCCTCGGGCCGGGTGGCGTACGCCCTGGGCCTGGAGGGTCCGGCGGTGTCGACCGACACCGCGTGCTCGTCGTCGCTCGTCGCCGTCCACCAGGCCATGCGCTCCCTGCGTTCCGGGGAGTGCACCTTGGCGCTGGCCGGCGGGGTGTCGACGCTGTCGACCCCGGGGCTGCTCGTGGAGTTCGCCCGGCAGCGGGGCCTGTCGCTGGACGGACGGTGCAAGGCGTTCGCGGACGCGGCGGACGGCACCGGCTTCTCCGAGGGCACGGGCGTACTGGTCCTGGAGCGGCTGTCGGACGCGCGCCGCAACGGGCGCCGGATCTGGGCGGTGATCCGGGGTGCGGCCGTCAACCAGGACGGGGCGTCCAACGGACTGACCGCGCCGAACGAACTGGCCCAGCAGCGGGTGATCCGGGCGGCGTTGGCGGACGCCCGGATGCAGGCGAACGACGTGGACGTGGTGGAGGCCCATGGGACCGGCACGTCCCTGGGCGACCCCATCGAGGTGGAGGCGCTGCTGGCCGCCTACGGACAGGACCGCGACCCCGGGAGCCCGCTGTGGCTCGGGTCGCTGAAGTCGAACATCGGCCACGCACAGGCGGCCGCGGGCGTCGGCGGAATCATCAAGATGATCATGGCGATGCGGCACGGGGTGATGCCCCGGACGCTGCACGTGGACCGTCCGTCGACGCACGTGGACTGGTCGGCAGGGACGGTCCAGCTGCTGACCGAGGCAAGGGAGTGGACCAGCACGCCGGGACGGCCCCGGCGCGCGGGTGTGTCGTCCTTCGGCATCAGCGGCACGAACGCGCACCTGCTCCTCGAACAGGCACCGACGCAGGAGCAGCAGCAGCAGGACCAGGACCAGGAACCGGATGCCGCCGAGCAGACGCCCGACACCGCCGAGCGGGCACAGGGCTCTGTGGGCGGGCTCGTGCCATGGGCCCTGTCCGCGCACTCGGAGCAGGCGCTGCGGGCACAGGCGGAGAAGCTGCACGCGTTCGTCACCGCCGATCCGGACGCCGACATCACCGACGTGGGCTGGTCGTTGGCGTCGAGCCGGGCCGGTCTGGAGCACCGTGCGGTGGCGCTGGGGCGCGGCCGTGACGAGCTGCTGAGCGGCCTCGCGGCGCTGAGCCAGGGCACGGAGTCCGCCGCGGTGGTGCGAGGCGTCGCCGCGGAACTCGGTGAGCGCGTCTTCATGTTCCCGGGACAGGGATCGCAATGGGCCGGTGCGGCACGGCAGTTGTACGACACCTTCCCCGTCTTCGCGCGGAGCCTCGACGAGGTCTGCGAACGCTTCGACGAGCATCTGCCCTTCGCTCTGAAGCCCCTGCTCCTGGCGGACGAGCCCGCCGGCCGTGAGCGCACCGACATCACGCAGGCCGCGCTGTTCGCCCTGCAGGTCAGCCTGTACCGGCTCCTGGCCGGGTACTGCCCACCGCCGGACCGGCTGATCGGTCACTCCGTCGGTGAGATCGCCGCCGCCCACGTGTCCGGAGTCTTCGGCCTGGACGTGGCGACCCGACTCGTCGCCGCTCGCGGACGGGTCATGCAGGCGGTCGTCGAGCGCGGCGCGATGCTGGCCGTACGCGCCTCGGAAACCGACGTGAGCGCTCTGCTGGGCCCCTTTGAGCGCGTCGGCGTCGCCGCCGTCAACGGCCCGGAATCGGTGGTGGTCTCGGGCCTTCGCGACGAGGTCCACGCCCTGCGTGACCGGCTGATCGAAGGCGGCACGTCGGCCAAACTCCTCGACGTCGACCACGCGTTCCACTCCCCGCTGATGGACCCGGTCCTGGAGGAGTTCGCACGATCCCTCGGCGAGCTCCCCCCGGGCGAGATGTCGATTCCGATCGTCTCGACCAGGCTGGGCCGCGAGGCCACGCTCCAGGAGCTGACGTCCGTCGCGTACTGGGTGGCCCACGTCCGCGAACCCGTGCGCTTCTACGACGCGGTGGAGTGCGCCCGCGCGGCCGGCGCGGACGTCTTCCTCGAAGTGGGGCCCGGAGCGACGCTCGCGAGCATCACCAAGGAGGCCTTCGCCGGCGAGGGCGTGAGCGGCGCACTGGTCCTGTCCGCGGCACGGCGGGACCGTCCGGGAGCAGCCGCACTGGCCGACGCGCTGGCCCAACTGCACGTGCGGGGCGTGCCCGTGGACTGGGACACCCTGTTCGGCACGCGCCGGCAGGTGGACCTTCCCACGTACGCCTTCCAGCGGCAGCGCTACTGGATGGACGCCCCCGCCGGGACGAGGTCGGCGGACATCGCCTCCGCAGGCCTCTTCGCGCCGGGCCACCCGCTGCTCGGCGCCGTGGTGGACCACCCCGGCACCGACGAGGTGGTGTTCACCGCCCGATGGTCCCTGCGGACCCACGAGTGGCTGGCCGACCACGCCGTGTTCGGCGCGGCCGTCGTCCCCGCGACCGCCTACATGGACCTGGCGCTGTCGGCGGGCGACTTCGTCGGCTGCGCCGCGCTCGAGGAACTCTCCCTGGAAGTCCCCCTGATCCTCCCCGACTCGGGCGACGTGCAGGTACGCGTCGTCGTCGGCGCACCCGACGAGGCCGGACGCCGCTCCCTGGACGTGTACTCGCGTCCCGGCGAGGACGGCCGGACCGTGGGCGGCTGGACCCGCCACGCGATGGGGAACCTGACACCGGACACCTCGCGTACGACCGCGTGGACCGACGACACGCGACCGCTCGCCGTGTGGCCGCCGGCCGGGGCGCAGAAGCTCGACATCGACGGTCTCCACGACACGCTCGTGGACGCGGGCTTCGACTACGGCCCGGCGTTCCGCGGACTGCGGGAGGTCTGGAGGCAGGGTGACGACCTCTATGCCCTCGCCACGCTGCCGGAGAGCGCCGACGACCGGGCCGGGGGCGGGTTCGCCCTGCATCCGGCGCTGATCGACAGCGTGCTGCACGCGGTCTTCGCCGGCGGTGTCGTCGAGGTGACGGGCGACCAGGGCTGGTTGCCCTTCTCGTGGTCCGGTGTCGACCTGATCGGGGAGTGCGGCCCGACCGTGCGGGTCCGGCTCTCCCCGGCCGACGAGGGCGTCGTGTCCCTGACGGTCGCCGACGAGCACGCGAACCCGATCGCTCACATCGACGCGCTGACGTTCCGCCCGGCGAGCGCCGAGCAGGTGCGCGCCGCGCGCGGCGGGCAGGAGCGCTCGCTCTACGAACTGCGGTGGCGGCCGCTCACGCAGGGCAAGCAGGAGACCCGCCGCGGACCGTGGGGCGTACTCGGCGCGAAGGACGGCCTGGCCTCCCGGCTCTTCGCGGCGGGCGACGAGAACGTCGCGTTCTACGAGTCCATGGACGACGTCCTCGCGGGAGAGGCACCCGAGCACATCGTCCTGTGCCTGGACGACTTCGTGGCCCACGACCCCGATCTGCTCGCCGCGGTCGGCGGCGCGGGCAAGCGCGTCCTGGACTGGATCCAGCGGTTCGTCGCCGCGCGGACCCACGCCGGATCCACGCTGGTGGTCCTCACCCGCCTCGCCCTCGACACCGGTGCGGGGGAGCGCGTCGAAAGCCTCCCCGGCGCCTCCGTGTGGGGCCTGATCCGGTCCGCGCAGACGGAACACCCCGGCAGGTTCCGGCTGGTGGACATCGACGACCAGGAGACCTCCTGGGCACGCGTGCTGGACGCGCCGGCCACCGGTGAGGACCAACTGGCGCTGCGCGAGGGCACGTACCTCGTTCCCCGCATGGCGCCGGCCGCGCCCGCCGACCACCAGATCGAGCCGCCGGCCGACGGCGCCCACCGGCTCGGCATCCCGAGCAGGGGCACGCTGGAGAACCTGACGTGGGTTGCGTGCCCCGAGGTGGAGGCGCCCCTGACGAGCGGGCAGGTACGCATCGCCGTCCGGGCCGCGGGGCTCAACTTCAAGGACGTCACGATCGCCCTGGGCCTGGTGAACAGCACGGTCGCCGATGCCCCCATCGGCCTTGAGGGCGCCGGAGTGGTCACCGAGGTGGCGGACGACGTGACACGTCTTTCGCCGGGCGACCGGGTGACCGGCGTCTTCAACGGCGCCTTCGGCCGCGTCGCGGTGGCGGACAGCCGGATGCTCACGCCCGTCCCCGACGGATGGAGCTACGCCGAGGCGGCGTCCATACCGACCACCTTCCTCACCGCCTACTACGCGCTCTTTCGTCTGCGCAAGCTCAAGAAGGGCCAGCGCATCCTCATCCACGCCGCGGCCGGCGGCGTCGGGATGGCCGCCGTCCAACTGGCCAAGCACGTCGGCGCCGAGATCTACGCGACCGCGAGCCCGGCCAAGTGGCCCGCCCTGCGCGCCCTGGGCCTCGACGACGAGCACCTGGCGTCGTCGCGCGACCTGGAGTTCGCGGAGAAGTTCCTGCACTCCACGGGCGGCCGGGGGGTGGACTTCGTACTGAACTCCCTCGCGCACCGCTTCGTCGACGCCTCACTGACGCTGCTCACCCGCGGCGGCGACTTCGTCGAGATGGGCAAGACGGACATCCGTGACCCGCGCCAGGTGGCGGCCGATCACCCCGGAGTCGACTACGAGGCCTTCGAGCTCTACGACGCGGGCCCCGACACCATCCACGAGATGTTCCGGGCCGTCATGGAACTCTTCGCCGACGGGCGGATCCAGCTGAACCCGATCTCCGTACGGAACATCCGCGACGCACGCAGGACATTCCGCGAGATGAGCCAGGGCCGCCACATCGGCAAGCTGGTCTTCGAGGTGGCCGACGGCTTCGGCGGCGGCACCGTGCTGGTCACGGGCGGTACCGGCGGCGTCGGTTCCCTGGTGGCGCGCCACCTCGTCGCCGAACGCGGCGTACGCAGCCTGGTGCTCGCGAGCCGTCGCGGCCCGGCGGCCGACGGGGTGGGCGAGCTGGTCGCGGACCTGGAGGGCGCGGGCGCCGCGGTCAGGGTCGTGGCATGCGATGTCGCGGACCGGGCCGCCGTGGCGGACCTGCTCGCGGACATGCCCCGGAAGTACCCGCTGACGGCGGTCGTGCACGCGGCGGGCGCACTGGCGGACGGCACGGTCGAGTCGATGACCGCCGAGAGCTTCGACCACGTTCTGCGCGCCAAGGTCGGCGGCGCGGTCAACCTGCACGAACTGACCGAGCGGCACACCCTGTCGGCGTTCATCCAGTTCTCCACCGTCGCCGGGACGCTCGGCACCGGAGGGCAGGCGAACTACGCGGCGGCGAACGTGTTCCTGGACGGACTGGCGGCGTGGCGCAGGGCATCCGGCCTGGTCGGCACCTCGCTGTGCTGGGGCTGGTGGGAGCAGAGCAGCGGCATGACCGGCGGCCTGGACCAGGCCGACCTGTCACGGCTGCGGCGGATGGGCATCGCCCCGATGCCGACCGACGAGGCGCTGGCCCTGTTCGACGCGGCCTGCGCGCTCGACCGGCCGGTCCTGATCCCGGCCCGGGTGGACGTCGCCGCGCTGCGGAACAAGACGGGTCAGGAGCTCCCGCTCCTCCTGCGCGACCTCGTCGACGGCGGCCGTCCGCGCCGCAACAGGTCGAGTGCTGCGAAGGACGGCGGCGCTCCCGGCCTGGCCGCCAGGCTGGTCGCCCTGCCTGCGGACGAGGCGAAGGCAGCCGTACTCGACTGGGTCCGCGACCAGGTCGCCGTCGTGCTCGGGCACCCGTCCGGCGCGGCCGTCGACGTCGACCAGGCGTTCAACCAGCTCGGATTCGACTCACTGACGTCGGTCGAACTCTGCAACCGCCTGGCTTCCGCGACCGGACTGCGCCTGCCCTCCACCCTCGTCTTCAGCTACCCGACGCCGCGCGAACTGGGCGAGCACCTGTCCGGCCTGCTGCGTCCGGAACCGGACACGAGCGACGCCGATGACGCGGAGGTCAAGGAAGCGCTGGGTGCGGACGAACTGTCCGACCTGGACCTGGAAGCACTGGTCGGTCTGGCTCTGGATGAGAAGAGGTAAGTGACATGACCAACTCCGCGGATCGTACGGCGGACGGCGCGGACCGGGTCCAGCGTGCGCTCCGCACGCTGCTCGAGGAGCGCGACCGCCTCCGGCAGGAGAACGACGCCCTGCGGGCCGGCCGCGGCGAACCCATCGCCGTGGTGTCCATGGCGTGCCGCTACCCGGGAGGCGTGTCGACGCCCGAGGAACTGTGGGACCTGCTCCGCGAGGGCCGTGACGTCGTGGAGGAGTTCCCCAAGGACCGCGGGTGGCGGGACGTGTACGACGCGGACCCCGACGCCGTCGGCAGCACGTACGCGCGTCGGGGAGGCTTCCTGAGCGACGCGGCCGGCTTCGACGCGGGCTTCTTCGGCATCAGCCCGCGTGAGGCGCTGGCGATCGACCCGCACCACCGCCTGCTCCTGGAGACGTCGTGGGAGGTCCTCGAACGGGCCGGCATCGTCCCCGCCGACGTGCGCGGATCCGAGGTCGGTGTCTTCTCCGGGGTGAGTTCGTCCGAGTACGGGTGGCGCTTCCTGGAGGGCGGCCAGAAGGACCTGGAGGGCTACCTCCTGTACGGCAGCGCGCTGAGCGTCGCCTCCGGCCGGGTGGCCTACGAACTGGGCCTGACCGGACCGGCGGTGTCGGTGGACACCGCGTGCTCGTCGTCGCTGGTGGCCCTGCACATGGCGGCGCAGTCCCTGCGTTCGGGGGAGTGCTCGCTCGCGCTCGCGGGCGGGGCGACGGTGATGGCGACGCCCTCGTTCTTCGTGGAGTTCGCCCGGCAGCGCGCCCTGTCGGCCGACGGCCGGTGCAAGGCCTTCTCGGACGCCGCCGACGGAACCGGCTGGGCCGAGGGCGTGGGCGTACTGCTCCTTGAGCGGCTGTCCGACGCCCGCCGCAACGGCCACCCGGTGCTCGCCGTCCTGCGCGGTTCCGCCGTGAACCAGGACGGCGCCAGCAACGGACTGACCGCACCCAACGGCCGCGCCCAGGAGAAGGTGATCCGCAAGGCACTGGCGAACGCGGGGGTGTCGGCCTCCGAAGTGGATCTGGTCGAGGCCCACGGCACCGGGACCAAGCTGGGTGACCCCATCGAGGCGGGTGCGGTCCTTGCGACCTACGGACAGGGCCGGGCGGAGGGCAGGCCGCTGTGGCTGGGCTCCCTGAAGTCGAACATCGGTCACTCCATCGCCGCCGCGGGCGTCGGCGGGGTCATCAAGTCCGTGCTGGCCCTGCGCCACGGGTACCTGCCCAAGACCTTGCACGTGGACGCGCCCTCACAGCACGTGGACTGGTCGTCCGGCGACGTGGAAATCCTGGCGGAGGGGCGTGAGTGGCCCCGGACGGACGGGCCGCGGCGGGCCGGTGTGTCGTCGTTCGGGGTCAGCGGCACCAACGCGCACGTGATCCTGGAGGAGGAGCCGCCGCTGGAGTCCCCGCAGGATCCCTCACCGGATCTTGCACAGGAGCGCGCGGCGGACCCGGGCGTCGTCGGCGGCCTCGTGCCGTGGGTGGTGTCGGGCAAGAGCGCGGCGGCCCTGGAGCGGCAGGCGGGCAGGCTGAGCGAGTTCGTCGCCGCGGATCCGGGCGCCGATGTCGCCGACATCGGCGGGTCGCTGGTGTCGGGCCGGTCGCGCTTCGAGCACCGCGCGGTGGTCCTCGGCCGCGGTCGTGACGAGCTCCTGAGCGGCTCGGTGGCGCTGAGCGAGGGCGCCGAGTCCGCAGCGGTGGTGCGGGGTGTCGCCGGGAAACTCGGCGGCGTCGCCTTCATGTTCCCCGGCCAGGGATCGCAGTGGGCCGGCATGGGCCGGCAGCTGTACGCGAACTTCCCCGTCTTCGCGCGGTCCCTCGACGCGTGCGCGGCAGCGCTGTCCGAGTGGGTCGACTGGTCGCTGCTGGACGTGGTGCACGGCGTGGAGGGCGCGCCGACCCTGGAGCGGGTGGACGTCGTCCAGCCGGCGCTGTTCTCCGTGATGGTGTCCATGGCCGCACTGTGGCGGTCCTGGGGTGTGGAACCGGCCGCGGTGGTGGGACACAGCCAGGGCGAGATAGCCGCCGCCCACGTGTGCGGTGCGCTGTCCTTGCGGGACGCCACCAAGGTCGTGGCGCTGCGCAGCAAGGCCCTCCTGGACGTGATCGGGCACGGCGGCATGGCATCGGTCGCGGAGTCCGCGGACGTCGTGGCGCAGCGCCTGGCTCCGTGGAGCGACCAGGTGAGCGTCGCCGTGGTCAACGGACCCCGCTCGGTGGTGGTGTCCGGAGAGCCGGACGCGCTGGACGAGTTCGTCGAGAAGATGAAGGCCGACGGCGTCCAGGCCCGGCGGATAGCGGTCGACTACGCCTCCCATTCCCACCATGTGGCCCGGGTCCGGGACCAGGTGATCGACGCGCTGTCCGACGTGAGCCCCACGACGTCGACGCTTCCCTTCTGCTCGACGCTGTACGGCGAGACCATCGACACCGCCCGGCTGAACGCCGACTACTGGTACAACAACCTGCGCGAGAAGGTCCTCTTCGAGCCCTCCGTGCGGCAGTTGGCCGACGACGGCTTCCGGGTGTTCATCGAGATGAGCCCGCACCCCGTCCTGACCGTCCCGGTGCAGGAGACCGTCGAGGACGTGGACGACGCGCTGGTCCTCTCCTCGTCGCGGCGGGAGCGGGACGAGGTGGAGTCCGTGATCGGCTCGCTGGCCCAACTGCACGTGCGGGGCGGGTCCGTGGACTGGGACTCCCTGCTCGGGACGCGTCGGCGGGTCGATCTGCCGACGTACGCGTTCCAGCGGCAGCGGTACTGGCTCAGCTCATCGCACACGGCGGTGGAGGCGTCCTCGACGGAGCTGCCGCCCGAGGCCGACGACCACGTCGTCTCCCTGGCGGACAGGATCGCCGCCCTCGCCGACGACGACGCCAGGGCACTCGTCCTGGACCACGTACTCGAGAAGGTCGCCGTCGTGCTCGGACACTCCTCCGGTGAATCCGTCGACCCCGACCAGCAGTTCAAGGAGCTCGGATTCGACTCACTGCTGTCGGTGGAGCTGAGCAAGCGCCTGAGCGCGTCGACCGGACTCAAGCTGCGCGCGAACACGGTGCTGCGGCACCCGTCACCGCGACTGGTCGCCGAGCACGTCACGACCACGATCGCCAAGCGGGGACCGCGGTGAACCGACCGTCCCGCCGGCGGGACACCGCAAGGCCGGGAGCGGAGTGTCCCGCCGGGCACCGACTTGTCTTGAACGGCTGGATCACTTCCCGGAAGGTGGGAGTGATCCGTGGAATTCTCCGATTCCCGGTCCTATTTGCTTTGAGGGGTTGATTTCTGTGCGTTCGTTCGGTGCGTCGTCTGCGCATATTGGGATGTGGCGGGCGCAGGAAATGTTTCCCGACATGCTGAACCATGCGCTGACCATGTGGGACGTGGACGGTGAACTGGACACGGCGGTCATGGAATCCACGTTCCTGCACGTGATGAACGAGGCGGAGGTGCTGCGCGTCAATTTCGTCGACGGCGACAGCGGACTGCGCCTCGTGCCGAGGGAGTTGGGGGACTGGCGGCCGTTCTTCCTGGACCTGAGCGCCGAGGCCGACCCCGAGCAGGCGGCGCGCGAGGCACTGGCCGACCTGGTGCGCAGGCCCTTCGACCTGGAGCGGGACCTGCTGTTCCGGCTCGGCGCGGTCAAGCTCGGGGCGAGCCGCTCCCTCCTGGTGATCGCCTACCACCACCTCATATCGGACGGGTTCGGCTCGGGCGGTCTGCTCTCGCGGCGCCTGGCCGAGGTGTACACGGCGCTGGCGCGGGGCGAGAAGGCACCGGAGCCGGCGCACCCGTGGGACGCCGAGTCGTTCGCGACCGAGGCGACGCAGTACCTCGCCTCCCCCCAGGCCACCGAGGACACGGAGTTCTGGCGCGACTACCTGAAGGACGCGCCCGCGCCCGCCCAGGTACCGCGCGTCGCCCTGTCCGACGCGCAGCGCACCGCACTCGACGAACCGACGGGCAGCGCCGACCGCTGGGGTGAGCTGACCGAACCCCTCGGCATGGTGAGCCGCACACTGAGCGTCGGGCGCGCCGAGGCGGACGCGTGGGCCGAGACCGCGACGTCCATGGGCGTATGGACGTCGTCGCTGCTGACCGCGGCCGCCGCGGTGTACTTCCGGCACCGCTGCGACCGTCCGGAGTTCCTGCTCTCGCTGGCCGTGGGCAACCGGGTCGGCGTGGCGAGCAGGACGCCGGGCCTCGCGGTGAACGTGGTGCCGGTGCGGGTGAAGGCTCCGCTCGGCGCGACCTTCACCGAGATCGCCGACGCGATCGGCGACGAGACGTACGACATCTTCGATCACACCGCATGCCACTACTCGGAGATCCAGCGCGCGATCGGCACCGTCCTGGACGCGCGCGGCAGCTTCGGTGCCGTCATCAACGTCGTCGACTTCGTGGAGCAGCTCCACTTCGCGGACAGCCCGGCGCGTTACCTCGGCGGGACGACCGGTGTCTTCGACGAACTCTCCATCGCCGTCTACAACGACGGGACCGCCGACAGCGACCTGTTCATCCGGCTCGACGCCCCTGCGAGCCTGTACTCCCGCGCGGAGCTGCGCTTCATCGGCGAGGATTTCCTCGCCCACGTCCGTGCCGCGGTGGCCGCCGACGAGCAGCCGGTCGGCGCGCTGGACGTGGTGAGCGGCGCCGAGCGCGACCGGCTCCTGACGGCGCCGGACGACACGGACGCGCGGGTGCCCGGGACGACGGTCGCGGAGCTGTTCGCCCGTCAGGTGGAGCGGGACCCCGATGCCGTCGCGGTGGTGTCCGGGGACTCGGCCGTCGCGTACCGCGAGCTGGACGAGCGCTCCAGCCACCTGGCCCGCTCGCTGCGACGCAGGGACGTCGGGCCCGAGACGGTCGTGGCGGTGGCCATGGCTCGGTCGGCGGACCTGGTCGTCGCCCTGCTGGGCGTGGTGAAGGCGGGCGGGGCCTACCTGCTGCTCGACCCGGCGCTCCCGGCCGAGCGGCTCAGGTCAGCGGTCAAGGACGCGTCGGCGAGCGCACTGCTCACCGACACAAAGACGGCCGAACGGCTCCCCTCCGACCTGGGAGTTCCGGCGATCGCCTTCCAGGACGTCGCCGCGGACACCTCCGGTGACGACAGCGGCGGCGCGGGGGAGACACCCGCCCCGTCGCATCGCGACAGCCTGCTGGCCGTGTCGTACGGATACGCGGCGAACGGCGAGACCACCCCGGTCGCCGTGACGCACGGCAACCTGCGCCGGTTCGTCCTGGACCACCGCCTGCGGGAGACCGGCGACCGTACGGTGCTGTGGCATGCGCCGCACAGCGCCGACGTACTCGCCATCGAAGTGTGGGCGCCTTTGCTGAACGGCGGCCGGGTGGCCGTGGCTCCTGCAGGGGAGCTGGACACCGACGCGCTGGCCGAGGCGCGGGCGGCGCACGAGATCTCATCGGTGTGGCTGCCCGCGGGCCTCTTCTCGGCGATCGCGGCGCAGCGCCCCGAACTCCTCGCCGGGTTGCGCGAGGTGTGGACCGGCGGTGACCGCGTGTCCGCTGCCGCGCTGCGCCGGGTGCGCGAGGCCTGCCCCGAGCTGACGGTCGTCGACGCCCACGGCCCGGCGGGAGAGACCGGCTTCGCCGCGTCCGCCCGCTACGTCCTGGGCCCGGGACTCGCCCCCGTCCCCGTCGGTGTCACCGGGGAGCTGTACGTGGCAGGACCCGGCGTGGTGCGCGGATATCCCGGGCGCCCCGGTCGGACCGCGGCGGACTTCGTGCCCTGCCCGTTCGGTCCGGCGGGCGGGCTGATGCACCGGACCGGACAGCGGGTGCGGTGGGCCGCCGACGGACGGCTCGAGTACGTGGGCGGCGCCGGTACGCGGACCGATGTACGCGGTGTCCGGGTGGAGCTGGCCGAGGTCGAGGAGGCGCTCTCCGAGCACACGGGCCTCGCCCGGGCGGTGGTGGCCGTCCGGCAGGACGACGCCGGGCAGCAGCGGCTCGTGGCCTATGTGGTCCCGGCGGGCGGCCGAACCGTCGAGGCCGAGGAACTGCGCCGGTTCGCCGCGGGGCGGTTGCCCGAGACGATGGTGCCGTCGGTGTTCACGGTCGTCGAAAGCCTGCCGGTGACCGCCGACGGGAGGGTGGACCGGGCGTCGCTGCCGAAGCCCGTGCTCGACGACGGGAAATACCGCGCACCGCGCAACGAGACCGAGCGCATCCTGGCCGCGGCCTTCGCCGAGGTGCTCGAACTGGACCGGGTGGGCATCGACGAGGACTTCTTCGACCTCGGCGGCAACTCGCTGCGGGCGATCAGGCTGGTCGGTCTGATCCGGTCGGAGCTGAACCAGGAGGTGTCGATCCGCCGGGTGTTCGCGGCGCGCACCATCAGCGGTCTTTCGGACATGTGGAAGGACCTCGCCCGGTCCAGCAGGCCGGCCCTGCGCAGGAGGACGAAGGAGGGCGCGGTCGTCTGAGCGGGCCGACGACAGGACCTCCCGGTGTCCCGCCGACTCATGTCGGTCGGACACCGGGAGGTCCTGTCGTCGTTGTGTCTCGATGCCGGTCAGGCAGCGGCGGCGCCCGCCACCGCCTTGGCCGTGAACGCGGAGGCGTTGTCGAAGTCCGGCAGTCGGCCATCGAGGCCGCCGAGGCCGCCGAGGCCGCCGAGGCCGTCGAGCAGCCGTGTGAGTGGTCCGTCGTTCCCCCTTGGATCGGACCAGCCGCGTATCGACCTTAGAGGGGCGTTGGTGGGGCGGGGCGTGGGCGCGAGGGGAGTTCCGCTGCTGCTGGAGCGGCTCTTGAGTGGTTCTCGGAGGGCCGGCGGTGCTGGGGGTTGGTGCTCGGGCCGCCCGGTGGGCTGCGTCCGGGCTGCGTCCGGGGTGCGGGTGGGGTGCGGCCGGGCATCGTGGCACATGAAGGCGGTGGGGTACAGGAGTTCGGGGTGGGTGTGGGCTGGGGTGGGTGGCTGGTTGGTGGCGGAGCTGGTCGCTCTTGTAGCTGCGGTGGCGGCGTCCTTACGGTGACGTCGCAGTGCCGGGGTCGCCTCTTGTGTCGGATGTCCCGTCGACCGGACAGCACCGACGGGTGACCCGCGCCCGGTGCCTTTTGGCATCCGGCCCGGCGATGCCTGTTTCCCAGTAGCTCTGTGACGGTTAAGGACGGTGCCAGTTGAGCGCGAACCCGTTTGATGACGAGGACGGCCGCTTCTACGTCGTGGTCAATGACGAGGAGCAGCACTCCCTGTGGCCGGTGTTCACCGAGGTGCCCGTCGGCTGGCGGGTGGTGTTCGGTGAGGCGGCCAGGGCCGAGTGCCTTGAGTACGTCGAGCAGAACTGGACCGACCTGCGTCCCAGGAGCCTGCGCGAGGCCATGGCCACGGACTGAACACCACCCGCATCTCTGCCGAGTTGATGCGGCCGGGCCGTTGGACCTGCGCGTCACCGACGACGCCGACGCGCTGCTCCGCCCCGCCTGCCGCGGCTGAATCCTCGGCCGGCCACGTCCGCAGCTGCTGAAACGCGCCCGGCAAGGTCACCACGTCGGCCATCGAGCTGCCGGTCCGCCCACCGGAGCGCTACCCGCACATCGGCTGCCCTGCACGGTCTGCCCCTCGACAAGGGGGCGGCCCAGGTGCTCGACACGCAGACCGGCCCGCTCCGGACCGGCACCTCTCACACGTTTGGAGTCAGTCAATGAACCTTCAGGGAAGGCGAGTTGCCCTGCCCCCGGAGCCCGTCGTCCACCAGCAGTTCGAGGCGCACGCGAAGGCCACCCCCGACGCCGTGGCCGTCTTCTGCGCCGGTCGGCAGGTGACGTACGCGGAGCTGGACGCGAAGGCGAACCGGTTCGCGCACTTCTTGATGGCGCGCGGACACGGCCGGGGGGCGAAGGTCGGTGTCTGTCTCGACTATTCGATCGACATGCTCGTCGCCATCCTCGGCACGCTGAAGGCAGGCGCGGCCTACGTACCGTTCGACCCGGCCTACCCCGCGGCGAGACTCCAGCTGCTGCTGGGCCAGGTGCCCTCTCTCGCCCTGATCGTGGCCTCTCCGGAGACGGCCGGACTGGTCGGGTCCACGGATACCGAGGTCGTCGATCTGGAGCAGCTCTCCGATCAGCTGGAAGGCCTCCCGCCGACCGGTCCCGGCGTCCGCGTCACCGGCGACGACGTGTGCTACGCGGTCTTCACGTCCGGATCGACCGGCACACCGAAACTGACCGCGGTGCGGCACGAGGGCTGGTTCAACCTGATGAACTGGCTGCAGATCGAGTACGGCCTGCACAGCGGGTCGAACAACCTGGTCGTCAGCGCGTTCGGGTTCGACCTCTCCCAGCGCAGTCTGATGACGCCGCTGTTCTGCGGCGCCACCCAATACCTCATGGCGAGCCGGAACTTCGACGCCCTGATGGCCTACCGCATGCTGACCGACCACGAGATACGCACGGTGCACTGCGCCTCCAGCACGCTGTACCTGCTGGTGGACTGGGAGACCGCACGCGGTGGTGAGGTGCTCTCCAGGCTCGACTACATGCTGTTCGGCGGGGAGCCGCTGAAGGTCGAACGGATCGCCAACTGGGCGCACCGCGAGGGCAATACGTGCACCCTCCTGCACCAGTACGGCGTCGCCGAGTGCACGGATGTCGCGACGTCGTACGACCTTGCCGCGTACCGGCCCGGCGACCAGGACATCCCGCCGGTCGGAAAGCCGGCCTACAACACCGGCATCCACCTCCTCGACGAGCAGTTGCGCCCTGTCGGGCCGGGGGAGCACGGCGAGATCTGCATCTCCGGGGCCGGCATCGGAGCGGGTTACCTCAACGGCACCGGTCCCGAGAACGAGAAGTTCACGACCATCGAGGTCGACGGTGCGCCGTGCAGGCTGTACCGGACGGGTGATCGCGGGCACGTGACCGAGGCCGGTGAACTCGTCGTCGCAGGCCGGATGGACGCACAGGTGAAGGTGCGAGGCATGCGCATCGACCCCACCGACATCGAGCGTGCGCTCGGCAGGCTGGCCGGGGTCCGCGAGGCCGCCGTGGTCGTCGCCCACAACGCCTCCGGCGAGGCCGAGCTGATCGCGTTCGTCGTCCCGTCGGCGAACGAGCTCACTGAGGACGATCTGCGCGCCCGCCTCCTGAGGACGCTGCCGCGGAACATGGTTCCTGCCAGATTCATGAATGTCCTGCGAATTCCCCTGAGCCCGCACGGAAAAGTCGACCGCGCGGCGCTGGTCGAAACATGCCGGAACCTGTACGCCAACAGCGGCACGGCGGCATAGCCGACGGCCTTGATGACAACCGAGAGGACTGTGATGATTGCCGATAGGGTGCGCGCCATATGGTGCCGGGAACTCCAGCGTGACGACATTTCTTTCGATGACGATTTCTTCGCCGTCGGAGGCCAGTCCGTGATCATGTCGAAGATTCAGATCGCCTTCATCGACGAGCTGGGAGTCGAGGTCGCCATGGACCGGATGTACCTCAACCCGACGGTTGCTTCGATATCTGCGTACATCGAATCCATGGATTCGGTTGTGCTGTAACTCGAGGCCGGATTGGTTCCGCATTCTCTTCCGTCGACCCGCTGCCGACTCGCTGCGTCGACCGTGCTCCACCGCATTTACTCTCTCGGCTACGGCCGTTGGGATCTTTGAATCCAATCTGGTACGAGAGGTGCCGCCATGTACGACGTAATTGTCATCGGTGCCCGCTGTGCGGGTTCGCCGGCGGCCATGCTGTTCGCTCGGCAGGGATATCGCGTCTTGCTGCTCGAGAAAGCGAAGTTCCCGCAGGACACGCTGTCCTCGCACTACATCCACCAGCCGGGTGTGGCGTTGCTCGATCGATGGGGGCTGCTCGACGAACTCCGCGACGCGGGGTGCCGGCCGATCAACCACCAGAGCTATGAGGCGCTCGGTGTCCGGCTGGAAGGGTTCTCCCTGCCGGTCGACGGCCATCGGACCACGTACGCGCCCAGGCGCTTCGTGCTCGACCCGATCCTCGCGCGCGGGGCCGTGGCCGCCGGCGTGGAGTTCCGCGAGTCGTGTGCCGTCAACGACCTGCTCTACGAGGGTGACCGGGTCGTCGGCGTGCGGTACACGACGCCCGGCGGCGCCGAGGCGACGGAGCGTGCGCGACTGGTCGTCGGTGCGGACGGCATGCGCTCGCTGGTGGCCCGCAAGGTCGGTGCGCCGAAGGTCGTCGAGCGCCCGCGGATGACCTGCGCCTACTACAGCTACTGGGAGGGAGTCCCGGCCAACTTCGAGCTGTACGAGCGGCCGGGCCGCTGGATCGCCCTCGCCCCCACCAATGACGGCCTCACGCTGATCATGACCTACTTCCCGCAGAGCGAGTTCTCGCAGGTCCGCTCCGTGGGGGTGGAGACCTCCTACCTCGAAGCTGTCCGTACGACGGCTCCCGAGCTGTACGGGCGGATGTCCGAGGGCAAGCGCGTGGAGCAGATGTACGGCACGGGCGCCCAGGAGAACTACTTCCGCAAGGCCTACGGGCCCGGGTGGGTACTGCTCGGCGACGCCGTGCACCACAAGGACTCCATCACCGCTCGCGGTATCACCGACGCCTTCCTCCAGGTCCAGTCGCTGACCGGCCACATCGGGGATCAGTTGCACGACGAAGAGGCGCTCACGGCGGCGTTGAGGCGCTACGAGCGTGATCTGGACGACAAGTTCTACAGCTTCTACCAGGGCGCGCTCAACGTCGCCGAGCTCAAGCCCGAGCGGCACACGGAGATGGTGCAGAAGCTGGTCGGCAACCAGGACCTGATCGACCGCTACTTCTCGACGGTGTCGGGTGCCTATTCCTTCGACGACTTCTACAGCAACGAACTCCTGACAGTACTCGATCAGGGCTGACCGGCGGATTGTTCCCCGACAGACCCCGCCCACTTGGAGACTCAATGATTCCGTTGTCGTTCGCGCAGCGCCGACTGTGGTTCGTGGACCGGTTCGAAGGCCCGTCGCCGACCTACAACGGGGCCTTCGCCCTGCGGCTGACCGGTGAACTGAACGTCAGTGCCCTGGAGTTGGCGCTGCGCGACGTCATCGAGAGGCACGAGATCCTCCGTACGGTCATCGTCGAGGACGGTGACGGGGTCCCGCACCAGCAGGTGCTGTCATCCGGGCAGGATCCGTTCGGCCTGCCGGTGGTCGAGGTCGCCGGGGAAGCCGAGCGGGCGGCCGCTGTCGACGAGTTCGCCACCCGGACCTTCGACCTGGCCGCCGACATACCGATCCGCGCCAGGCTGGTGCGGAGCGGACCGCGCGAGCACTCCCTGGTGATGGTGATGCACCACATCGCCGTGGACGGGGAGTCGTTCGGCCCGCTGTTCCGTGACATCAACACGGCCTACGTGGCCCGCACGGAGGCAAGCGCCCCGGTGTGGGAGCCGCTGCCGGTGCAGTACGCGGACTACACGCTGTGGCAACGGGACGTGCTCGGCGACGAGTCCGATCCGGAGAGCCTGGGAGCCAGGCAGCTGGAGTACTGGCGGCAGACGCTGGCCGACCTGTCCCAGCCGCTGGCGATGCCCACGGACCGCCCGCGTCCCAAGGCGATGAGCCATCGCGGCGACATGGTCCCGTTCTCGATCGATGCCGACCTGCTGCGGTCGGTCGAGAAGCTGGCCGCCGAGGCGGACACCACGGTGTCGATGGTCATGCACTCCGCGCTGGGGGTCCTTCTGCACCACGTCGGCTGCGGTGACGACGTGCCCATCGGGGCACCGATCGCGGGTCGCGTCGATGAGGAACTGCGGGACCTCGTCGGGTTCTTCGTCAACACGTGGGTGCTGCGCGTCGAACTGTCCGGGAACCCGACCTTCGCGCAGCTGCTCCAGCGGGTGCGGGAGCGGGCGCTGGCCGCGTACGACAACCAGGACCTGCCCTTCGAGCGGCTGGTCGAGCTCCTCAACCCGGACCGGTCCACCGCGTACAACCCTCTCTTCCAGGTGATGCTCGCCTGGCAGGAACAAGTGCCGGCGATGCAGTTCCCCGGCCTCGACCTCCAGGTCGCGAAGCTCGAGACCGGCACAGCCAAGTTCGACCTGTTCTTCGACCTGGTCCCGAACGACACGGGCGGGGCGGGTTGCCGGCTTGAGTACCGCACCGACCTCTTCGACAGGAGCACGGTCGAAGACCTCGCGAACCGGTTCGTCCGCGTCCTTGGCCAGCTCGTGGCCGACTCCGAGCGCCCGATCGGCGGCGTCGACGTGCTCGACGCGGCCGAGCGGGAGCGGCTGCTCACCGAGTTCAACGACACCGCCACGGCGGTGTCCGAGCTGACGGTCCCCGAGCTGTTCGAACAGCAGGTGGCGAGGACCCCGGACGCCACGGCGATCGCGTGCGACGACCGCACGCTGACCTACCGGGAGCTCGACGACCGGGCGAACGCCGTCGCCTGGGAGCTGGTCCGGCGCGGTGCCGGACCGGAAGACCTGGTGGTGCTCGCGCTGCCGCGCACGCAGGACCTGGCGGTCGGCCTGCTCGGGATCCTCAAGTCCGGTGCCGGGTATGTGCCGATGGACCCGCAGTACCTCAGTGGGCGGGCACAGAGCGTGCTGTCCGAAGCGGCTCCGCGGTTCGTGGTCACCGACACCGCGACGTGGCAGGACCTGCCGGACAACGACATGTCGTGCCTCAACGTGGACCTGCGCGCGCAGTGGGAGGCACCGGAGGGAGTCCTGGACAACGCCCACCGGGTCTCGCCCCTGGCGCCGGACAACCTGGCCTACGTCATGTACACCTCCGGCTCCACGGGCAAGCCGAAGGGCGCCGCGATCACCCATCGCAGTGTCGTCAACGGCGTGCGGGAACTGGTGCGCGTCCTGGACGCGCCGCCCGGGTCGCGGATGCTGGCGGGCACCTCGGTCAACTTCGACGTCTCGGTCTTCGAGCTCCTGACCACCCTGTCCACCGGCGGCACGGCCGAGATCGTGTCCTCCGCGCTGGTGCTCGGCGAGCGGGACGGCTGGGACGGCCAGGTGATCAGCGCGGTCCCCTCGGTGCTCGGGGAACTGGTGGAGCACCTGGAGAAGACCACCGACGTGCGCACGGTCGTCTTCGCGGGCGATGTGCTCCCGGCCCGGCTGGTGCGGCAGGTGCGTGAGGCCCTCCCCGGCGTGCAGATCGTCAACTCCTACGGGCAGAGCGAGAGTTTCTACGCCACCACCTTCTCCCTCGCGGCATCCGAGGAGTGGACGGACGGCGAGGTCGCGCCCATCGGCACACCGCTGGGGAACATGCGCGCCTACGTGCTGGGCCCCGGCCTCGCCCCCGTGCCACAGGGCGTGATCGGTGAGCTGTACGTGGTCGGGACGTGCGTGGGCCGCGGCTACCACGGCCACCCGGGCATGACCGCCGAGCGCTTCGTCGCGAACCCGTTCGGCCCGGCGGGCGAACGGATGTACCGCACCGGCGACCTGGCCCGCTGGAACGCGCACGGCCAGCTGGAGTGCCTGGGCAGGAGCGACGGCCAGGTGAAGGTGCGCGGCTTCCGCATCGAGCCCTCCGAGATCGAGGCGGTGTGCGAGCTCTACCCCGGCATCCGCGAGTCGGTGGTGATCAGCCGTGAGGTGCCCTCCGGGGGGCGTCAGCTCGTCGCGTACGTCGTGCACGAAGGCGACGGCGCCGTCCCCGACAACGGAGCCGGCGGCGTCGGCGACGCGGACGTGCTGGCCGGTGCCTCGGCCGCCGAGCTGCGCAGGTTCGTGGCGGCGCGGCTCCCCGACTACATGGTGCCGTCGGCCTTCGTGACCGTCGGCCGGATGCCGCTGGGGCCCACCGGCAAGCTGGACCGCTCGGCGCTGCCGGAGCCCGAGTTCGTGGGCGAGGTCTACCGCAAGCCCCGCACGGAGACCGAGGCGATCATCGTCGCGGTGTACACGGACGTGCTCGGCGTGGAGCGCGTCGGCATCGACGACGACTTCTTCGCGGCGGGCGGCGACAGCCTGCGGTCGATCCAGGTGGTGGCACGGGCCCGGGCCCGCGGCCTGAAGCTGACCACGCGGGAGATCTTCGAGTGCCGCACGGCGGCCCGTCTCGCCGAGGTGGCATCCGACCGTCAGGACGAGGTGCCCACGCTCGCCGAGGAGGCCGGCGGCGGCGTCGGCACGATGCCCCTGCAGCCGGTGGCACGGCAGGTGTTCGAGCACGGCGGCGGGATGAACCGGTTCGCCATGGCGATGGCGCTGGAGCTTCCCGCGGGCATCGACGAGGACGGCCTCGCCGCGACGCTGGACGCCGTGCTCGACCGGCACGATCTGCTGCGCGCCCGGCTGGTGCGCGGCGACGACCCCTTCCTGGATGTCCGTCCGCCGGGCGCCGTGCGGGCGGTGGACCTGACCCGCAGGGTTGCCTGCGACGGCCGTTGGGAGGAGCCGTCCTCGCTGCGGTCGGCGAAGGAGGAGCTGGACGAGGCGGCCGGGCGACTCGACCCGGAGGCCGGGACGATGGCCCAGTTCGTCTGGTTCGCCACCGGCTCGGGTGCGGGCCGACTGCTCGTGGTGCTGCACCACCTGGTGGTGGACGGCGTCTCCTGGCGGATCCTCATGTCGGACCTCGCCGAGGCATGGCAGCAGGTCCACGCCGGAAGGACGCCCGAGCTGCCCTCGGTCGGCACCTCCGCCCGCCGCTGGGCCCTTGCGCTCCAGGACGAGGCACTCACCCCGGAGCGGGAAGCGGAGCTGGCGTACTGGCAGGACGTGCTCGAGTCCCCCAACTCCCCGCTGGGCAGCCGGGCGTTCGACCCGGCGGTCGATGTGATGTCCACGGTCGACACCGTGCGGGTGCAGCTGCCCGCCGACGTCACCGAGGCGGTGCTGACCAAGCTGCCCGCGGCGTTCAAGAGCACCGGGACCGACGTGCTGCTCGCCGCCCTCGCCCTGGCGGTGAACCGCTGGCGCGGTACGCAGAGTTCGACCCTGGTCCGCATGGAAGGCCACGGCCGCGAGGAGGACATCGTCCCCGGCGCCGACCTCTCCCGGACCATCGGATGGTTCACCAGCATGTACCCGGCCCGCGTCGACGTGGGCGGGGCGGACCTGGCCGACGTGCTGGCGGGCGGCCCCGCGGCCGGAACGGCGATCAAACAGGTCAAGGAGCAGCTGCGCCAGATCCCGGACAAGGGCGTGGGCTACGCACTGCTGCGTCACCTGAACCCGGAGACCGCCGAGCAGCTCGCCGAGTACCGGGCGCCGCAGATCGGGTTCAACTACCTGGGCCGGATCTCCGACACGGACGTGCCCGAGCACCTGCGCGCGCAGGGCTGGGGTCCCGCGTCCTGGTCCGCCGACCTGATCCCGGCACTCGACGAGGACCAGCCCGCGCTGTCCGCCCTCGAGGTCAACTCGCTCGCCACGGGCAGCGCCGACGGCCCGCGGCTGCAGACCGCCTTCATGTTCCCCACCGGCGTGCTCTCCCGTGAGCAGGTCCAGGAGCTGGCGGAGCTGTGGGTCGAAGTGCTGCACGGCTTGGCCGCGCACGCCACCCATCCGCGGACCGGCGGGCTCACGCCCTCCGACGCCCCGCTGGTGGTGGTGAAGCAGGACGAGATCGAGGCATGGGAGACGCGCTACGGCCGGCTGACCGACGTATGGCCGCAGTCCCCCGGACAGTCCGGCATCCAGTTCCAGGCGGCGATGGCCGAGGACTCCTACGACGTCTACCACATGCAGCTGGTGCTGCACCTGTCCGGACAGGTGGACGCGGCACGCATGCGGGCGGCCGGACAGGCGATGCTGGAGCGGTACCCCAACCTGCGCGCCGCGTTCGGCAGCACGGCCGACGGCGACCCGGTGCAGGTCCTGCCGGAACACGTGGCCCTGCCGTGGCGGCACATCGACGTGACCGGTCAGAGCGAGGCCGAGCAGGACGCGGCGCTGGACGCCTTCCTCGCCGAGGACCGGGCCGACCGGCTCGACCCCGCCCGGCCACCGCTGTTCCGCCTGGGGCTCATCACCTGCGGACCGCAGCAGGCCAAGCTGGTCATCACGGCACACCACACCGTCTTCGACGGCTGGTCGTCGCCGCTGGTGATCAAGGATGTCATCCGGCTGTACGCCGGCACCGGCGACCTTCCCCCGGTCCGCAGCTACGGCGACTACCTGACCTGGCTGTCCACCCACGACCGTGAGGCGTCGGCCGCCCGGTGGAAGGCCGAGCTCGACGGATTCGACCAGCCGACCCTCGTGGCTCCGGACGCCTCCGTCCAGGACGGCGCGTCCGCCATCGGCAAGATCGAGGTACCCCTGTCGATCGACAAGGGACGCGAACTCGCCGGGCGTGCCGCGGAACTCGGCGTCACGCTCAACACGCTCGTGCAGGGCGCGTGGGCGATCCTGCTGTCGAAACTGACCGGACGGCAGGACGTGGTCTTCGGCGCGGCCGTCAACGGCCGCCCGCCGGACCTGATCGGCTCCGACGAAATGGTCGGCCTGTTCATCAACACCCTCCCGATCAGGGTGTTCTGGCAGCTGAACGACAGCGTGGCCGACATCGTCACCCAGCTGCAGAACCGGCAGATGACACTGCTCGACCACCACTACTACGGCCTCGCCGACATCCAGCGCGAGAGCGGACTGCCCGCCCTGTTCGACACGTTCATCGGGTTCGAGAACTACCCGATGGACCGCGAGGGCATGGTCGACGCGAACACCTCGGCGGGACTGGCCATCGATGCCATCCGGCCGATCGCGGGCGCCCACTACGCGCTCGCCCTCGCCGCAGCCGACCCCTATCTGCGGCTCTCCCTCGACTACCAGAAGGACCTCTACACCCTCGCCGAGGCCGAGGCCGTCGGCGCCCGCCTGGTCCGGGTCCTGGAGCAGATACTCGCGGACCCGCACGCACCGGTCAGCGCGATCGAGGTGCTGTCGCAGGAGGAGCGGGAGCGGCTGCTGGAGGAGGTCAACGACACGGCGCATCCGGTGTCGGGGGACACCCTGCCGGGCGCGTTCGAGGCCCAGGCGGAGCGCACCCCGGACCGCGTCGCCGTGGTCGGTGAGCAGGAGACGCTCACGTACGGGGAGTTCAACCGGCGTGCCAATCAGCTGGCCCACTGGCTGGTGGAACAGGGCGCGGGCCCTGATCAGCCCGTCGCCGTGCGCATCCCGCGATCCGTCGACCTGATGGTGGCGGCCTGCGCGGTGGTCAAGGCGGGCGCGGCGTACGTGCCGGTGGACCCCGAGCTGCCCGAGGACCGGGTGCGGCACATGCTCGACAGCGCCAAGCCTCTGCTGGTCATCGAAGAAGACCTGCCGGACGTCTCCGGATATCCGCAGACGAACCCGGAGCGTGCGCTGCTGCCGGACCACGTCGCCTACGTCATCTTCACCTCCGGCTCCACGGGCGGCCCCAAGGGCGTCCAGGTGTCACACCGGTCGATCATGAACCGGCTCGAGTGGGGCCTGGAGCACTTCACCGTCACGGCCGAGGACCGGGTGCTGTTCAGCACGGCCCCGAGCTTCGACGCGTCGATGCCGGAGATGTTCGCACCCCTGCAGGTGGGCGCCGCCGTGGTGATCGCACGCCCGGACGGGCGCCGGGACCCGGCCTACCTGGCCGAGCTGATCCAGCGCGAGCGCGTGACCGGCGCGGTCTTCGTCTCCTCCCTCCTCGCGGCGTTCGTGGAAGAACCCACGGCACGCGCCTGCACCAGCCTGCGCTGGGTCGAGGTCGGGGCCGAGCCGTTCCCGGCCGAGCTGGCCAACCGGTTCGTCGAGCTGCTGCCCGGCTGCGTCGCGCACAACCTCTACGGCCCCACCGAGGCATCGGTGGAGGTGACGACATGGCGGCACGAGCCCGGTGCTGACCGGCTGCCGATCGGCGCGCCGATCTGGAACACCCGGGTCTACGTCCTTGACGCGGCCCTGCGCCCGGTCGCGCCGGGAGTCGCCGGGGAGCTGTACATCGAAGGCACCGCGCTGGCGAGGGGCTACCTCGGGCAGCCCGTGCTGACCGCGAACCGGTTCGTCGCCAGCCCCTACGGCGCACCCGGCGCGCGGATGTACCGCACCGGCGACGTGGTGCGCTGGACCAGGGACGGCGGGCTCGAATACGTCGACCGGAGCGACTTCCAGGTCAAGATCCGTGGCCGTCGCATCGAGCTGGGCGAGATCGAGTCGGTGCTGACCGCGCACCCGGACGTCAGCAACGCGGTGGCCGTCGTGCGCGAGGAGAGCGCCGGTGACCAGCGGCTGCTCGCGTACGTGGTGCCGGGCGGCAAGGCGGACCCCGCCGAACTGGACACCGAGGCCCTGACGGCCCTGCTCCAGGAGCAACTGCCGGAGTACATGGTCCCCTCGGCGATCGTGCCGCTGGCCGAGCTCCCCAAGACCCTGAGCGGGAAGCTCGACCGGGCCGCGCTCCCCGCACCCGACTACGCCGAAGCCGCGGCCGGCCGCGGACCGCGCAACCACAAAGAGGAAGTCCTGTGCCGGCTGTTCGCCGAGCTGCTCGGTGTGGAGGAGGTCGGCATCGACGCCGGCTTCTTCGACCTCGGCGGGCACTCGCTGCTGGCCACGCGGTTGATCGGCCGCATACGCAACGAACTCAACATCGACGTGAAGGTCACGATGGTCTTCGCCAATCCGACTGTCGCCCAACTGGCAGATCGGCTCGATGAACTGGCCACGTCGAACCGGCCCCAGCTGCGTCAGATGACCGTTTAGGAGAAGCGTCGATGATCCCGTTGTCCTTTGCCCAGAGTCGCATGTGGTTCCTCCACCACCTGGAAGGTCCCTCCGCCACCTACAACGGCCCGTTCGTGCTGCGCCTCGAGGGCACCCTGGACACCGCGGCCCTGACCGCGGCGGTACGGGATGTCGTCACCCGGCACGAGAGTCTGCGTACGGTCGTCGCGGAGAACGAGGACGGCACGCCGGAGCAGCGGGTGCTGCCGCCCGAGGAGGCCGCCGTCCCGGTCCGTGTGGTCGACGTGGCCGCGGACGCGGTGGACGCCGCGCTGCACGAGGTCGCGTGCGAGACCTTCGACCTCGGCACGGAGCTCCCGCTGCGGGCGACCGTCCTGCGGGTCGCCCCCCAGGAGCACGTGCTGGTGTTCGTGTTCCATCACATCGCCGCCGACGGGGCGTCGATGGCGCCGTTCCTGCGCGATCTGGTGTCGGCGTACACGGCCCGCCGCCAGGGGGGCGAGCCCCGGTGGACGCCGCTTCCGGTGCAGTACAAGGACTACACGCTCTGGCAGCGGCAGCTCCTGGGCGATGAGACGGACCCGGGCAGTGTCACCTCGGCCCAACTGGAGTACTGGCGCAAGGAACTGGCCGGAGCGCCACAGCCGGTGCAACTGCCGCTGGACCGGCCGCGCCCCACGGTGAACGAACACCGGGGCGGATACGTCGACTTCGAGCTGGAACCGGAGCTGTTCGCCGGGATCGGGAAGCTCGCCGCTGACCGCGGCGCCACGGCGCCGATGGTCGCCCAGGCCGTGCTCGCGGTGCTCCTGCACCACTTCGGCGCCGGCAACGACCTGACGATGGGCAGCCCGATCGAGGGGCGCGCCGATGAGCAACTCGACGACCTCGTCGGGTTCTTCGTCAACACCTGGGTGCTGCGCGTCGACCTGTCGGGGAACCCGTCGTTCGGTGATCTGGTGGAGCAGGTGCGGACCCGGGCCCTTGCCGCCTACGACAACCAGGACCTTCCGTTCGAGCGCCTGGTGGAGCTGCTCGCACCGGAGCGCGTCACCTCCTACCAGCCGCTGTTCCAGGTCATGCTGGCCTGGCAGTTCCCGTGGTCGGAGATCGAGATCCCGGATCTGCGGGTGACTCCCCTTCCGGTGGGCACCGGCACCGCGAAGTTCGACCTGTTCTTCAACTTCGTCCCGGACGCGTCCGGTGGCGCTCACGGACGGCTCGAGTACGCCACGGAACTGTTCGACCACGCCACGGCCGAACGCCTCATCGACCGCTACATACGCGTGCTGCGCCAGGTCGTCGCCGACCCGGGAACGCGGCTCGGCGCGGTGGACGTGCTCACCGGCGCCGAACGGGACCGGCTGACGCAGCTGAACGACACGACCGCACCGGCGCCGGAGGCGACCGTACCGGAGCTGGTCGCCGCTCAGGCGGCACGGACACCGGACGCGACAGCGGTGGTGTCCGGGGAGACCTCCCTGTCGTACGCGCAGCTGGACGGCCGGGCCGACCGGCTGGCCGCCGTCCTGCGCGAGCGCGGGGTCGGGCCGGAAGCCCTGGTGGCCGTGGCGCTGCCGCGGTCGGCGGACCTGGCGGTCGCCCTCCTCGGCGTACTCAAGTCCGGCGGCGCCTACCTGCCGATCGACCCGAACTTCCCGGCCGCGCGCGTCGACCTCCTGCTCGACACGGCAAAGCCGCTGCTGGTCCTCACCGACCGCGCCACGGCGAAGACGGTGGCCACGAGCCGGACGCCGGTACTGCACCTCGACGACCTGGACCTGGACGCTCCGGGACCTGACGCCCCCAAGACGTCACTCGCGCCGGACAATCTGGCCTATGTGATGTTCACGTCCGGCTCGACCGGGACTCCCAAGGGCGTCGGCATCACCCACGCCAGCGTGGTCAACGGTGTACGGGACCTGCGTCAGGTGGTTCACGTCGAGGCCGGCTCCCGGATGCTGGCCGCCACCTCCGTGAACTTCGACGTATCGGTGTTCGAGATATTCACCGCGCTGACCACCGGAGCGAGCGTCGAGATCGTCCGTGACGTACTCGAACTCGGCGAGCGCGGCAGCTGGTCGGGCACCACCATCAGCGCCGTGCCCGCAGTGTTCGCCACCCTGCTCGACAAGATCGGCAACGAGGGCCCCGACGGCCTCGAGCTCGACGTGGAAACCGTCGTCTTCGCCGGTGAGGCGCTCTCGTCCGACCTGGTCGGCAAGGTGCACAACGCCCTGCCCGGAGTCCGGGTCGTCAACGCCTACGGACAGACCGAAAGCTTCTACGCCTCCACGTTCACGCTGCCGCAGCAGTGGACGGACACGGGCGCGATACCGGTCGGGCAGCCGCTCGCCAACATGCGCGCCTATGTCCTGGGGCCGGAACTGGCTCCCGTTCCGCCCGGCGTGACCGGCGAACTGTACGTCGCGGGCTTGCTCGCCCGCGGCTACCACCAGAGCGGCGCAGCGACCGCGGAGCGGTTCGTGGCCTGCCCCTTCGGTCCCGCGGGCACGCGCATGTACCGCACCGGTGACCTGGCCGAGTGGGACGACAACGGCCGGCTGAGGTACGCCGGGCGAGCCGACGCCCAGGTCAAGGTGAACGGCATCCGGGTCGAGCCGACCGAGATCGAGACGGCCCTCGCCCAGCATCCCGCCGTCAGCCAGGCCGCGGTGACGGTGTGTGAGGACCGCGTCGGCACACTGCGGCTCGTCGGCTACGTGGCGCCGGTGGGCGCCGCGGAGGGCGACGCCGCCCCGGACACCGACATCTCGGTGGCGGAGCTGCGGCGGTTCGTGGCCAAGCGGCTGCCGGACTACATGGTGCCCGCCCAGCTGATGGTGCTCGACCAGCTGCCGCTCACCGCGAGCGGAAAGCTGGACCGGGGCGCACTGCCCGAGCCGGAGTTCGCGGGGGCCACGTACCGGGCGCCGCGCAGCACGGCGGAGCGGGTGCTGGCCGAGGTGTTCGCCGATGTCCTCAGCACCGAACACGTGGGCATCGACGACGACTTCTTCGCCAGCGGCGGAGACAGCATCCGTTCCATCCAGGTGGTCGCGCGCGCCAAGACGCGCGGCGTCGTGGTCAGCACCCGGGAGATCTTCGAGCACCGTACGGTCGTCCGGCTCGCGGAGCTGGTCGAGGGACGGGCCGAAGAGGAGCGGGTGACCCTGCCCGAACTGCCCGGTGGCGGTGTCGGCTGGGCTCCGCTGCCGCCCACGGCGGCGCACATGCTCGGCCTCGGCGGCGGCATCAACCGGCTGTGCATGTCGGCGATGCTGACCCTGCCCACGGACATCGACCGTGCGGGACTGGTCGCCACCTTGCAGGCGGTCCTCGACCGCCACGACGTGCTGCGCTCCCACCTCGTCCTGACCAACCCGGGACTGCGCACAGGACCGGCCGGCAGCGTGAACGCCGGTGCGCTGGTGCGGCAGGTCCCCTACGGCGACGCCGATGTGAAGGCCGAGCTGGACGCGGCCGCCGACCGTCTCGACCCGGCCACGGGCGTGATGGCGCAGTTCGTGTGGTTCACCTCCGACACGCCCGCGGAAGCGGGCCGGCTGCTCATCGTGCTGCACCACCTGGTCGTCGACGGGGTGTCGTGGCGCATCCTGCTCCCGGAGCTGGCCTCGGCCTGGCAGCGGGTCCGGGACGGCCACACCGCACAGCCCCCGGAGACCGGGACCTCGCTGCGACGGTGGATGCACGCCCTGGCCGACGAGGCGGCCACGCCGGAGCGGGAGGCGGAACTGCCCCTGTGGACCGAACTCCTCGCGGGGGACGACCCGTTGCTCGGCCGGCGCGAGCTCGACCCGGCGCGTGACGTCGCGGCCACCGTGGACACCGTCCGCATCCAGGTGCCCGCCGAGGTCACCGAGACCCTCCTGAACACGCTGCCCGCGGTGTTCCACGGCGGCGTCGACGACGGACTCCTGGCCGGCCTCGCGCTGGCGCTGGCCCGCTGGCGCCGGACGAGGGGCGTGCTCGGGGACTCGGCGCTCGTCCGGCTCGAAGGACACGGCCGCGAAGAGCACCTCGTGCCCGGCGCCGACCTGTCCGGCACGGTCGGATGGTTCACCGCGATGTACCCGGTACGCCTGGACGTGACCGGCGTCGACGTGGCGGACGCGTTCGCCGGCGGCCGGGCCGCCGGGAAGGCGATCAAGGCCGTCAAGGAGCAGCTGCGGGCGGTGCCGGACAACGGCATGGGCTACGGCCTGCTGCGCCACCTGAACACCAGGACCGCCGGCACGCTGGCCAAGGCCCGGGAGCCGCGGATCGGGTTCAACTACCTCGGCAAGTCCTCCGGCGCGGACATCCCCGCGGAACTGCGCGGCCTCGGCTGGGGCCTGGACACCACGCACCAGGACCTGATCGCCGCACCGGACGCGGACATGCCGGTCCTCTCGGCCCTGGAGATCAGCGCGGTGGCCGCCGACACGCAGGACGGCCACGAGCTGACCGCCTACTTCGGCTTCCCCACCGGTGTGCTCTCCCGTGAGGAGGTGAGCGAACTGGCCGGGCTGTGGGTCCAGGCGCTGACCGCCCTCGCCCGGCACGCCACCAGTCCCGAGGCCGGCGGGCTGACCCCGAGCGACGCCCCGCTGGTCGAGGTGGGCCAGGGCGAGATCGACGCCTGGGAGGACCGCTTCGGCAAGCTGGCCGAGGTGTGGCCGGCGACACCGGCCCAGTCCGGGATCCTCTTCCAGGCGAAGCTGGCCGGCGGGTCGTTCGACCCGTACCACATCCAGCTTGTCTTCCACCTCACCGACGAGGTCGACCCGGAGCGGATGCGCCGGGCAGGTCAGGCACTCCTCGACCGCTACCCCGTCCTTCGCGCGGCGTTCGTCGACCGGGAGGACGGCGACGTGGTGCAGGTGGTGCCCGAGACGGTGTCCCTGCCGTGGCAGCACCTCGACCTCACGGCGGCCACCGAGGCCGAACGGACCGAGGCGTTCGAGCGGTTCCTCGAGCAGGACCGCACCACGTACTTCGACACGGACGGCACACCGCTGATCCGGCTCGCACTCGCCGTCCTCGAACCGGGGCGCCCCGAACTGGTGCTGACCGCCCACCACGTGCTCTACGACGGCTGGTCCACACCGCTGCTCCTGCAGGACCTCCTGCTGCTCTACGCCGCCGACGGCGACGCGTCCGGCCTGCCCGCGCCCCGTGACTACGGCGACTTCCTCGCGTGGATGACCGGGCAGGACCGGGAGGAGTCCGCACGGGTGTGGGCGGCGGAACTCGAAGGGTTCGAGGAGCCGACCCTGCTCGCCCCGGGCTTCGAGGCCGCGGAGGACAAGGGCCGCGGCCAGGTCGACATCACGATTCCGCGCGATGTGGCGCAGGAACTCGACCGGGTCGCCTCCGATCTGGGCATCACCATGAACACCCTGGTCCAGGGGGCCTGGGCACTGGTCATCGGCGACCTCACCGGCCGCAAGGACGTGGTGTTCGGCACCACCGTGTCCGGGCGTCCGCCCGCGGTGACCGGCGTCGAGTCGATGGTCGGGATGCTCATCAACACCGTTCCCGTGCGGGTCACCTACGCGCCCGGCGACACCTTCGCCGAGTTCCTCACCCGGCTGCAGAGCCGGCAGAGCGGCCTGGCGGACCACCACTACTACGGGCTCGCGGAGATCCAGCGGGCCACCGGCCTGCAGTCGCTCTTCGACTCGCTGTTCGTCTTCGAGTCGTTCCCCGTCGACGAGGACGGTCTCAGCGCCGCCTCCGACGCCGAGGGCGGCATCGCCTACGACGGCTTCAGCCCGTCCGCGGGCAACCACTACCCGCTGTGCCTGATGGCGGCGGCCGCCCCGCACCTCGACTGCATCATCCAGTACGCGCTGGGCGCCTTCGACCAGGACACGGTCGAGACGTACGCGGCCCGGCTCGTCCGCGTCCTGCGGCAACTGGCCGCCGACCCCGAGCGGAGGATCGCGCAGGTCGACTCCCTGGAGCCGGCCGAACGCGACCGGGTGCTTGCCGTGTTGAACGACACGTCGGGCCCGGCCCGTGAGGTCACGCTCACCGAGCTGTTCGAGGCGCAGGTGGCCCGGACCCCGCAGGCGGTGGCCGTGGTCGCCGAGGGCGAGTCGCTCACGTACGCCGAACTGGACGCCCGCGCCGAGCGGCTGGCGCTCGCGCTGGTGGAGCGCGGGGTGGGCCCGGAGAGCGTGGTGAGCATCGTCCTGCCGCGCACGGCGACCATGGCGGTGGCCCTCCTGGGCGTGCTCAAGGCGGGCGGAGCCTATCTGCCCGTCGATCCCGCCTACGCCGCGGCCCGGCTCCCGCACATTCTCCCCGGCGCCCGGCCCCACCTGCTGCTGACCGACGCCGGTACCCGGGCGGTCGTCCCGGCCACGGACACGCCCGTCGTCCTCATCGAGGACATCGACCTGGCGGCCCCCGCGGAGGCCGCGAAGGCGGCGGCGCGGCGAAAGCCCCGGCCGGAAAACCTCGTCTACGTCGTCTACACCTCCGGTTCCACCGGCGTGCCCAAGGGCGTCAGCGTCACCCACACCACCGTCGTCAACGCCGTGGACACCATGGCCACGCAGGCCGGGATGGAGTCCGGCCGACGGGTGCTGCTCGCCGCCTCGTTCGGCTTCGACGTCGCCACCTTCGAGCTGTTCGCCGCACTCACCAGGGGCGGCAGCGTCGAGATCGTCCGGGACGTGCTGGCACTGACCGAACGCGACACCTGGGACGTCGACGTCATCTGCTCGGTGCCGTCGGCCTTCGCGGAACTCGTCGACCAGCTCGGCGAGCGCATCAGCCCCACGGCGCTGAACATCTCCGGGGAGGTGCTGACCCCGGCCCTGGCACAGCGGGTGCGCGGACTGTGGCCGCAGGCACGGGTCATCAACAGCTACGGCCCCAGCGAGACCTTCTACGCCACCGCGCACCTCCTGGACTCCGGGCAGCCTTACGCCGACGGCGTGCCCATCGGCCGACCCTTCCCCGGAGTGCGCGCCTACATCCTCGGTCCGCGCCTGAACCTGCTGCCGCCGGGCGCACCGGGCGAGCTCTATCTGGCCGGCGCGGGCCGCGGCTACCACCGCCAGCCCGCCATGACCGCCGACCGCTTCGTCCCCGACCCCTATGGCGCCGCCGGCGCCCGGATGTACCGCACCGGTGACATCGCCCGCCTCACCCCGGACGGAGAGCTGCAGCACCTGGGCCGCGTCGACACCCAGGTCAAGATCCGTGGCTTCCGCGTCGAACCGGGCGAGATCGAGGCCGCCCTGACGACCCATGCCCACATCGCCCAGGCCGCCGTCGTGGTCCAGCACAACGGCGACCGCACACCCGACCTGATCGCCTACCTCGTCCCTGATCCCGGCGGAGCCACTCCTCCCCTGGAGGACCTGCGCGACCACTTGGCCGAGCGGCTGCCCGAGTACATGGTTCCCGCGGCCTACGTCCCGCTCGACCGGCTTCCCCTGTCCCCCAACGGCAAGCTCGACCTCAAGGCACTGCCCGCCGCCGAAGTCACGCCCACCACGTCCTTCCGGGCACCGCGCACCGCCCGCGAGGAGGTGCTGGCCAAGCTCTTCGGCGAGGTGCTGGACCTGGAGAAGGTCGGCATCGACGACGGCTTCTTCGACCTCGGCGGGCACTCCCTGCTCGCCACCAGGCTGATCAACCGGGTCCGTGTCGACCTGGGGATCGAGATACCGATCCGCAAGATCTTCGACCTGCCGACGGTATCCGCGCTCGCCGCGTGGACGGAGGCATCCGCCGTACCCCTTCGCCCCAGTCTCCGCAGGATGATCACCGAGGAGCGAGACCAGTGATTCCGCTTTCTTTCGCACAGCGCCGCATGTGGCTGACGCACCAAATGGAGGGCGGCGCGGAGACCTACAACATCTCCCCGGCGTTCCGGCTGACCGGGGCCCTGGACCAGGCTGCCCTCATCGCAGCGATCCGTGACCTGGTCGAGCGGCACGAGCCGCTGCGCACCATGTACGTGACGGACGACCAGGACGAGCCCTTCCAGCGGATCCTGTCGTCGGCGGAGGCCTCGGTGCAGGTGCCGGTGGTCGACGTGGCGCCCGACGCCGTGTCCGATGTGGTCGATGAGTTCATCACCCACCGGTTCGACCTGGCGGCCGAGATCCCCTTCCGGGCGACCCTTTTCCGCTGCGGCCCCGAGGACCACCTGCTGGTCCTGCTCGTCCACCACATCGCATCGGACGGCGTCTCCGGCGGCCTGATGGCACGGGACATGGGCATCGCCTACGCCGCCCGCGTGGAGGGCAAGGCGCCTCAGTGGGAGCCGCTGCCCGTGCAGTACAAGGACTACGCGCTGTGGCAGCGCGAGCTGCTCGGTGATGTGAGCGACCCGGGCAGCCTTGCTGCCGCGCAGGCCGAGTACTGGCGCGAGGAACTGGCCGGAGTCCCCCAGCCGTTGAACCTGCCGCTCGACCGCCCGCGCTCCACGGAAAGGGACCACCAGGGCGGCAACGTCGCCTTCGTGGGGGAGCAGGCGCTGGGCAAGGGGCTGCAGAAGCTGGCCGACGAGCGCGGGATGACCATGTCGATGGTCATGCAGGCCGCGCTGGGCGTGCTGCTCGGCAAGCTGGGCGGCGGCGACGACGTGACCATCGGCGGTCCGATGGCCGGGCGGAACGACGAAGCGCTGGCCGACCTGGTCGGGTTCTTCGTCAACACCCAGGTGCTGCGGGTGAATCTCTCCGGTGACCCGACGTTCGACGCGCTCCTGACGCAGGTGCGCGAGAAGACGCTGGCGGCCTACGAGCGCCAGGACGTGCCGTTCGAGACACTGATCGAGTTGATCAACCCCGAGCGCAACACGGCCTACCAGCCGCTGTTCCAGGTGATGCTCGCCTGGCAGAACTTCGAGAAGCAGGACTTCGAACTCCCCGGACTCCAGGCGGAGTTCGAGCAGCACGTCACGCAGACCTCCCTCGTCGACCTCACCATGTTCTTCGACGTGAACGACTCGGGGGAGCTGCGGGGCGAGCTCCAGTACGCGACCGCGCTGTTCGACCGGGACACGGTCGAGGCCATCGCCGCCCGGTATCTGCTGGTTCTGCAGCAGATGGTCGCTGACCCGCAGGCGCCGGTCAGCTCGACCGAGATCCTGCTGGAGGAGGAGCGGGACCGGTTGCTGCGGAGTGTCAACGACACGGAGCATCCCGTGGCCGAGGAGACTCTGCCGGGCGCGTTCGAGGCCCAGGCGGAGCGCACCCCTGAGCATGTCGCGGTGATCGGCGAGCAGGAGACCCTGACCTACCGGGAGTTCAACCGGCGCGCCAATCAGCTGGCGCACTGGCTGGTCGAGCAGGGCGCGGGTCCCGACCAGCTGGTTGCCGTCTCCATTCCGCATTCCGTGGATCTGCTGACGGCGATCTACGCGGTGGTCAAGTCGGGTGCTGCGTATGTGCCGATCGACCCCGAGCTGCCCGAGGACCGGGTGCGGCACATGCTCGAGGGCGCCCAGCCGCTGCTGGTCCTCGACGACGCGCTGCCTGACGTCTCCGGCTACCGGGAGACGAACCCCGCTCGCCGGGCGCTGCTGGCGGATCATGTCGCGTACGTCATCTTCACCTCCGGTTCCACCGGCGGTCCCAAGGGCGTGCCGGTGTCGCACCGGTCGATCATGAATCGGATGCAGTGGGGCCTTGAACACTTCGGTGTCACGGCCGAGGACCGGATGCTGTTCGCCACCTTGGCGAGCTTCGACGCCTCGATCCAGGAGATGTTCGCCAGCCTGCAGGCCGGCGGTGCCGTGGTCGTCGCCCGCCCGGACGGCCGCAAGGATCCGGCCTACCTCGCCGAGCTGATCCAGCGCGAGCGGGTGACCAGCGCGTTCTTCGTGCCATCCCTGCTGGCCGCGTTCGTCGCCGAACCCGCGGCCAAGGAGTGCACCAGCCTGCGCTGGATCGAGTCCGGCGGCGAGGCGTTCCCGCCCGCCCTGGCCAACAAGCTCGTCGAGCTGCTGCCCGGCTGCACCGCGCACAACCACTACGGCCCCACCGAGGCAGCGGTGGAAGCCACCGCCTGGCAGCACGAGCCGGGCGCTGACCGGCTGCCGATCGGTGTGCCGCTGTGGAACGTCCAGGTGTACGTACTGGACGCGGCACTGCGCCCGGTCGCACCGGGGGTCGCCGGCGAGCTGTACATCGCCGGTGCCGGCCTGGCCCGCGGCTACCTCGGGCAGAGCGCGCTGACCGCGCACCGGTTCGTCGCCTGCCCCTTCGGCGCCTCAGGGACCCGGATGTACCGCACCGGGGACCTGGTGCGGTGGAACAAGGGCGGCCAGATCGAGTACATCGGCCGCAGCGACTTCCAGGTCAAGGTCCGCGGCTACCGCATCGAGCTGGGCGACATCGAGCACGCACTGGCCTCACACCCCGCCGTCGCACAGGCAGCGGTCGTGGTCCGCGAGGACCAGCCGGGCGAGAAGCGTCTGGTGGGATATGTGGTGCCCGACGCGGACGCCGCGGTGGCCGATCCCGAGGCCCAGGTCGAGGAGTGGCGCCGCGTCCACGACGCGAGTTACGCCGATTCCGACGAAGAGGCATGGGGCGAGGACTTCCAGCTGTGGACGTCGGTGTACGACGGCGAGCCGGTTCCCAGCCCTCAGCTGGTCCAGTGGCGGGACGCGGCGGTGGCGCAGGTGCTGCGGTTCGCACCGCGACGGGTCCTTGAGATCGGTGCGGGGTCCGGCCTGCTCCTCGCCGAGATCGTCGGCGAGGTCGACGCGTACTGGGCCACCGACATCTCCGCCACCGTCGTGGACCGGGTCCGCGCCCAGGCCGAAGAGGCCGGCTACGGCGACCGGGTCAAGCTGAGCGTCCAGGCCGCCCACGACGTCTCCGGACTGCCCAAGGGCGGATTCGACACCGTCGTCCTCAACTCCGTGGTGCAGTACTTCCCCAGCGTCGAATACCTGGACCAGGTACTGGACCAGGCCCTCGAACTCCTCGCCCCGGGTGGCCGCCTGATCGTCGGCGACGTCCGCAACGCGACCACCCTGCGCCTTCTGCTGACCGCGCAGAAGCGTGCGGCGCAGCCGTACGCCTCTCATGAGGATCTGCGGGCGCTGGTGGAGCAGGCGCTCCTGGCCGAGCGGGAGCTGGTGGTCGCCCCGCAGTGGTTCGCCCAATGGGCAGCGGACCGATCCGTCGGGGCCGACATCCGGCTGAAGGCGGGGCGGGCGCACAACGCGCTGACCCGCCACCGCTACGAGGTCGTCCTGCACAAGGACCCGGCCGACGTGCTCGACCTGACCGCAGTGCCCACGGTGCCGTGGGGCCGGGAGGTGTCCGACCTGGGCGCCCTGGACGGCCGTGTGGAGCGGGCGGGCGGCCCGGTCCGCGTGACCGGGATACCCAACGCACGCCTGGTGGCGGAGGCCGCCGCGGCGATCGCCAACGGGGTGGTGCGTACGGAAGCCCCTTCCGGTACGTCACTTGACCCGGCGGACCTCGCCGCATGGGCGCGGCAACAGGGCCTGGACGCGGTCATCACGTGGTCCGGCCAGGCCGTCCACGCCTTCGACGCGATCCTCCTGCCCGGACAGCCGACCGCGCAGCAAGCCGTCTGCGGAGGGTTCGTTCCCGGCTCAGGGAACGGACAGGCTCGCGCGAACACCCCCGCTCTGGCCACCTCGATCGAGCCGCTCCTCGCTGAGCTGCCCGAGTACCTGCGCGGGCGCCTTCCGGACTACATGGTCCCGGCCGTGGTGGTGCCGCTCTGGGAACTTCCGCTGAACCCGGCCGGCAAGGTCGACCGGCGAGCGCTGCCGTCGGAGCACACCACGGCCGCGCGAGGTGGAGGGCCGCGCAACTCCCACGAGGAGAAGCTGTGCTCCTACTTCAGCGAGTTGCTCGGCGTGGAGCAGATCGGTATCGATGACGACTTCTTCGCGCTCGGCGGGCACTCGTTCCTGGCCACCCGGCTCAGCGCCAGCATCCGCAAGGAGTTCGGCCTGGACATGCCCCTGCGGACGATCATCCAGCACCCCACGGTGGCCGAGCTGAGCGCGCTGGTGCTCACCGGCCGGATCCCCGGCAACCACGACGAGGCGTTCGATGTCGTGCTGCCGCTGAACAAGGATCCCGAGACGGGCAAACCGCCGGTGTGGTTCCTCCACGGAGGGGGCGGCCTCGGCTGGGCGTACTTCACCTTCGCGCCGTACGTGGACCGTGCTGCCTACGCCCTGCAGTCCCGCGGCTCCAACGGCGTGGAGCCGCTGGCGGCGTCGGTGGAGGAAATGGTCGAGGACTACCTCGGCCAGATAGTGAAGGTCCAGCCGGAGGGGCCCTACCACCTGATCGGCTGGTCCTTCGGCGGCCCGATGGCGCATGCCCTCGCGGAGGCGCTGGACCGCAACGGGCACGAGGTCGCTCTCCTGGCCATCCTGGACGCCCAGCCCGCGAGCTCCGACGCGGGGAGCGGCTTCAAGGCCATCGCCGGCAGGACGGCGGAGCTGTACAGGGGAGACCTCGAGGAAGTCTTCGGCCAGTTCATGAACACCAAGAACATGGACTCCCTGCTGGACAACATGTCGAGGGTGGGTTCCAACAACCTGAACCGGATGGCCGAGTTCGAATCCCCGGTCTTCCGCGGTGACCTGCTGTTCTTCAACGCGACGAAGGACAAGGACCATTCGTACGCGCCCGACTGGCGCCCGTTCGTCCGCGGCTCGATCGAGGAGCACTCGGTGGACGCCACGCACAACGATCTGCACATGCCACAACCAGCGGGCCAGGTCATGCGGATCATCGCCCAGAAGCTGGGTGACTGATGGGACCGGCCGGGGTGACAGAAGGCGGCGTGCGTGAGGAAGACCGGCAGCGGAGCGCGCTGTTGTGCGTGCCGTTCGCCGGAGCAGGACCTTCGTTCTTCCACCCGTGGCGGGCGCTGTCCGCCGACCGGTGGCATGTGACGTCGGTCGAGCTGCCCGGCAGGGAGCGGCGGATCATGGAGACGCCGTACCGGAATGTGTTCGAAGCAGCCAAGGCCTCGGTCGACGACATCGTCGCGGACCTCGGCGGCAGGGCACGGACCGTGGTGTTCGGGCACAGCCTGGGCGCGGTGCTCGCCTACGAACTGGTGCATCTGCTGAGCGCGCGCGGTGTGCGCGTCGAAGGGCTGTTCGTCAGTGGTTCGCCGGGGCCGTGGACGCAGCGGGAGCGGCGGGCGACCGGGCTGCCCGACGAGGAATTCCTCGCCCGGGTCGAGGAGTTCGCGGGATTCAGGCACGAGGCTCTGGACCACCCGGAGATGCGTGACCTGATTCTCCCCGTGCTGCAGGCCGACTGCGAAATGCACGAGAACTACGTGCCGAGCACCGATGAACCGATTTCGGTGCCGATCTGCTCGCTGCGTGGCGCTTCCGATGGCCTGGTCAGCGCGGAGCAGGCACAGGAGTGGCAGAAGGCGACCACGGGTGAATTCAGATATGCCGAATTCCCGGGCGACCACATGTACTTGGTGGATCAAGGCCGTCAGATCCTGGACCTGATCGAGGCGGAATCCGCCCGTGCGCGCTGATGTCCTGCGCCGGATCCGTCCGGCGCAGGACCCCCCTCTCATGTGCCACCACCGTTCGACTGCCACCACCGTTCGACGAGGACGTCAAGGAGACGCAGACCATGCCTGAGCCGTTCGTGAGCCTGCTGGCTCCTGAATTCACCGATGACCCCATCGGTTCCTACGCGCGACTGAGGGAGGCGTCTCCGCTCGTTCGCATCGGGTTTCCCGGCGGGCCGCCGGTCTGGCTGATCACGCGGAGCGAAGACGTCTCGTCGGCGCTGAGCGACCCGCGGCTCGTCGTGGACCATCAGAACGTGCCGGGTCATCATGGGCCCAGCCTGGCCGATCAGGCGGTCGCGGCACTCGATCTGCCGGACGAGTTCCGGGAGTATCTGGCGGCCAACTTGATGCTCGTGGACGGCGCGTACCACTCCCGGCTGCGCCGGCTCGTGACGCCCGCGTTCAGCGCCAAGCGGATGAAGGCGATGCGGCCGCGCATCGAGGAGATCTCCGCCCGGCTCATCGACGCCCTGGTCAGGAAGGGATCAGGGGACCTCATCGACGAGTACTCCTCACCGCTGACCGGCACCGTCATCTGCGAACTCATCGGCGTTGACGAGCCCGATCAGCCGCAGGTGCGCAAGTGGATGAACGACTACGCCGACGCCGGCGCCGATGTCGCCGCGAGCATCCGCGGCCTGGCCGATTACGTCAAGGAGCTCATCGCGCGGCGCCGGGCCGAGCCCGCGGACGACATGATCTCCTTCCTGCTCCGCAAGAGCGAGGAGAACGGTGACCGGCTCACCGAGGCCGAGATCGTCTCGCTGGTGCTCGTCGTGGTGAACAACGGGCACCACTCCACGGCCCACTTCATTCCGAACGCGATCGTCACGCTCCTCGACAACCCGGATCAGCTGGCCCTGCTGCGCGCCAAGCCGGAAGCCCTGCCGCACGCCATGTACGAGTTGATGCGGGTCGCGAACCCCGTCCCGCTCGCCGGTCCCCGGTACGCGACCGAGGACATGGAGTTCGCCGGGGTCCCGGTCTGCAAGGGCGACGCCCTGACGGGCTCCCTGCAATCGGCCAATTACGACCCGAGCCTCTTCAGCGAGCCCGAACGGTGCGATGTGGAACGGGTCTTGAAGCGCAAGGAGAGCCACGTCGCCTTCGGCGCGGGCCCGCACTACTGCCTCGGCGCGATGCTCGCCTACATCGAGGGCGAGGTGGCCCTCGATCACCTGCTGATCCAGCGTGACGGTCTGAAGATCGACGGCCGCCTGAGTTACCACGAGCCCGTGGCCGGCGGTGCCAGGCCGCTCTCAGCGTTCCCGGTGCGCTGGTGAGCGGTGCACCGGGCCGGACCCTTGGAAGGCGATCGCGATGAGCGAGACGTACGGCGTGACGAAAGACATCGGTGGCGATCGTGTCCCGCCGCCCATGCCGGGCGGCGCAGCGGTGCTGCGCATGGAGGATCTGCACCCCGGCGTCGCGGATCCCGTGATGGACACGATGAACTTCCTCAACGAAGTCACCCTGAATTACCCGCAGGCCATCTCCTTCGGTCCGGGCAGGCCGCACGAGGACTTCTTCGACACCGAGCAGATCTTCGCCCATCTGCGCCGCTTTCTGGACCACCTGGCCGCCCAGGGGCGCACACCGGCCGAGGTGCGCAGCGCGATGTTCCAGTACGGGCCGTCCGCCGGGCTGATCCGCGAACTCGTCGCCGATTCGCTCCGCGTGGACGAGGGCATCGACGTACCGGCGGAGTCGATCGTGGTCACGGTGGGCTGCCAGGAGGCGATGTTCCTGGCCCTGCGCGCGCTGATGTCCGGTCCCGACGACACGCTGCTGGTCTCCAGCCCCTGCTATGTGGGGATCACCGGCGCGGCGCGGCTCCTGGATGCCGAGGTGGTCGCCGTCGAGGAGCGGGCGGGCGGCCTGTCGTGCGCCGACGTGGAGGCCGCGGTCCTGGCCGAACGCCTGCGCGGGCGCAGGCCCCGCGCGCTGTACGTGATCCCCGACCATTCCAACCCGTCCGGCGTCACGATGCCGCTGGAGACCAGGCACGAACTGCTGGCCCTGGCCGACCGGTTCGACCTGTACATCCTGGAGGACAGCCCCTACCGGCTGGTCAGCCCCGGCGTACAGGTGCCCACGCTGAAGTCGCTCGACCAGGGCCGGCGCGTGATCCACCTGGGCTCGTACGCCAAGTCGCTCTTCCCGGGCGCGCGCGTGGGCTATGCCGTCGCCGACCAGAAGGTGTTGAGGGCGGACGGGACCACGGGGCTGCTCGCCGACGAGCTCGCCAAGATCAAGAGCATGATCACCGTGAACACCTCGCCGCTGAGCCAGGCGGCCGTGGCGGGTGCCCTGCTGGCCTCCCGCGGCCGGGTCGCCGAGCTGAACGAGAAGGCGGCCGCCCACTACGGGGACACCATGCAGGTCGCCCTGCGGGGCCTGGAACGTGAGTTCCCCGCCGAGCGCAGGTCCCGGCTCGGCGTGAGCTGGAACGCGCCCAGCGGGGGTTTCTTCCTGACACTGCAGGTCGCCTTCCGCGCCGACGACGCCGCGCTCGGCCGATCCGCGCAGGACTTCGGGGTCATCTGGACGCCGATGTCCTACTTCCATCCGGACGGCGGGGGTGATCACACCATCCGGCTGTCGACCAGCTACCTGACCCACGCCGACGTGGAGGAGGGGCTCCGACGGCTGGCCGATTTCATCGAGTCCGAAGTTGCCGCGGCACAGCGCCGCGGCTGCTGAGTCCGGTCAAGTGTTCACCCCTGGAGGTGGCGTGTGGATATCCAGTCGATCGATCACATAGAGCTTTTCGTTGATGACGCCGAGGAGGCGGCCCTCGAGCTGCGCGACCAGTTCGGCTTCGCCGTCGCCGGTCGGGGTGGCGCCCGTACGGGTCTGCGCGGATGCGAGTCGGTGCTGTTGCGCCAGCACAACATCACCCTGCTGGTGACCTCGGCCACCAGCCCCGATCACCGTGCCGCCGAATACGTCGAGCGGCACGGCCAGGGCGTCGGCGTGATCGGGCTGCGTGTCGACGACGCCCAGGCCGCGTTCGCCGAAGCGGTCGAGCGGGGGGCCCTTCCCGTCGCCCCGCCCGAGAGAGTCGGCCCCGAAGGAGCCCAGGTCGTCTTCGCCTCGGTGAGCGGGTTCGGCGACGTGGAGCACCGCTTCGTCTCCCGCGGCCGGCCCGACGGCCCGTTCGCCCCGCTGATCGAGGAGACCGGCTGGGACCGTTCCGGCGAGGGACTGTTCACGGAGATCGACCACCTCGCGGTGTGCGTGCCCGCGGGCACGCTCAAGGAGACGGTGCACGCCTACGAGGAGATATTCGGCCTTCGGCAGACCTTCGAGGAGCAGATCATCGTCGGGTCCCAGGCCATGGACTCGAAGGTCGTCCAGAACGGATCCGGACGGCTGACCCTGACCATCATCGAGCCGGACGTCACCCGCGCCCCGGGCCAGATCGACCGGTTCATCGAGGCCCACGACGGCGCCGGCGTCCAGCACATCGCCTTCCTCACCGAGGACATCCTGACCGCCGTGCCCAAGAGCGCCGAGCGGGGCGTGCGTTTCCTCACCACACCGCAGAGCTACTACGAGGCGCTGGGATCGCGGCTCGGCCCGATCGGCGTCCCCGTGGAGGCGCTGCGCGAGCTCAGCGTCCTCGCCGACCGCGACCCGGCAGGGGTCATGCTGCAGATCTTCACCGAGTCGCGGCACACGAGGGGCACCCTCTTCTACGAACTGATCGACCGCCGGGGTGCCAGCACGTTCGGCAGCAACAACATCAAGGCCCTCTACGAAGCCGTGGACCGCCAGCAGACGAGCAACCCGACCGGCCAGGCCTGAGGCCTGAGACCTGCCCGCACCGGTGACGGCCCCGCGTCGCCCCCCCACCTCCGCAGGATGACCACAGAGGAGCAGACCAGTGATTCCGCTTTCTTTCGCACAGCGCCGCATGTGGCTGACGCACCAAATGGAGGGCGGCGCGGAGACCTACAACATCTCCCCGGCGTTCCGGCTGACCGGGGCCCTGGACCAGGCTGCCCTCATCGCCGCGATCCGTGACCTGGTCGAGCGGCACGAGCCGCTGCGCACCATGTACGTCACGGACGAGCAGGGCGAGCCGTTCCAGCGGATCCTGTCGTCGGCGGAGGCCTCGGTGCAGGTGCCGGTGGTCGACATACCCGCCGACGAACTGCGGGGCGTGGTCGATGAGTTCATCGCCCACCGGTTCGACCTGGCGGCCGAGCTGCCCTTCCGGGCGACCCTCTTCCGCTGCGGCCCCCAGGAGCATGTCCTGGTCCTGGTCATCCATCACATCGCCTCGGACGGCGCCTCGGTGGCGCCGCTGGTGCGGGACCTGTCCGCGGGGTACGCCGCGCGCCTGGAGGGCAGGGCACCGCAGTGGGAGCCGCTGCCCGTGCAGTACAAGGACTACGCGCTGTGGCAGCGTGAGCTGCTCGGTGACGTGAGCGACCCGGGCAGCCTTGCTGCCGCGCAGGCCGAGTACTGGCGCGAGGAACTGGCCGGAGTCCCCCAGCCGTTGAACCTGCCGCTCGACCGCCCGCGGTCCGCGCAGCGCAGTTCACAGGGAGACAAGGTCACCTTCGTCGCGGAATCAGAGGTGGGGACCGGGCTGCAGAAGCTGGCCGACGAGCGCGGGATGACCGTGTCGATGGTCATGGAAGCCGCGCTGGGCGTGCTGCTCGGCAAGCTGGGCGGCGGCGACGACGTGACCATCGGAAGCCCGATCGCCGGGCGCACCGACGAAGCACTGGCCGATCTGGTCGGGTTCTTCGTCAACACCCAGGTGCTGCGGGTGGACCTCTCCGGTGACCCGACGTTCGACGCGCTCCTGACGCAGGTGCGCGAGAAGACGCTGGCGGCCTACGAGCGCCAGGACGTGCCGTTCGAGACACTGATCGAGTTGATCAACCCGGACCGCAGCACGGCGTACCAGCCGCTGTTCCAGGTGATGCTCGCCTGGCACAACTGGGACCGAGGGGAGTTCGAACTCCCCGGTCTCGAGGTGGAGTTCGAGCAGCACGTCACCTCGACGGCCATGTTCGACCTGTTCTTCAACATGGCCGTGGACGACTCGGGCGGCCTGCGCTGCGACCTCCAGTACGCGACCCAGCTGTTCGACCGCGACACGGTCGAGGCCGTCGCCGCCCGGTTCATGCGGGTCCTGGAACAGGTGGCCTCCGACCCGACGGCCCCGATCAGCACCGTCGAGGTGCTGTCGCCGGGAGAGCGCGACTGGCTGGTCCGAGGCGTCAACGACACCGGACAGCCGGTGGAGCCCGGCACACTGCCCGATGCGTTCGAGGCCCAGGTGGAGCGTGATCCCGACCGCGTCGCGCTGATCGGCGAGACGACGCGACTGAGCTACGGAGAGTTCAACCGGCGGGCCAACCAGCTGGCACATTGGCTGGTGGAGCAGGGCGCGGGACCCGAGCGGCTCGTGGCGGTGCGCATACCGCGTTCGGTGGACCTGATGGTGGCGCTGTACGCCGTGGTCAAGGCGGGCGCCGCCTATCTGCCGATCGACACCGACCTTCCCGAGGACCGGGTGCAGCAGGTGGTGCGGGGCGCGGATCCGCTGCTGGTGCTCGACGAGACGCTCCCGGACGTGTCCGGATACCCGCAGGACAACCCGCGGCGTGAGCTGTCGCCGGACAACGCCGCCTACGTCATCTTCACCTCCGGATCCACCGGCGGCCCCAAGGGCGTGCAGGTCTCGCACCGGTCGATCATGAACCGCCTTGCCTGGGGTCTCGCGCACTTCGATGTGGGTACCGAGGACCGGGTGCTGCTGAGCACGTCGGCGAGTTTCGACGTGTCGGTGCCGGAACTGTTCGGACCCTTGCAGGTGGGTGCGGCCGTGGTGATCTCGCGTCCGGACGCCCGCAAGGATCCCGCCTATCTGGCCGAGCTGATCCGGCAGGAGCAGGTGACCGGCGCCGACTTCGTGCCCTCCCTCCTGGAGGTGTTCGCCGCCGAGCCCGCGGCGAAGGAGTGCACCAGCCTGCGGTGGATCGAGGTCGCGGGTGAGGCGTTCCCGCCGGCACTCGCCAAGAAGGTCGCCGACGTGCTGCCCGGGTGCGGTGTGCACAACCTGTACGGCCCCACCGAGGCGTCGGTGGAGGTCACGGCATGGCAGCACGTGCCGGACGCGGACCGGGTCCCGATCGGCGCACCGGTGTGGAACACCCAGGTGTACGTCCTGGACGCGGCGCTGCGTCCGGTCGCGCCGGGGGTCGCCGGCGAGCTGTACCTGGCCGGTGCCGGACTCGCCAGGGGCTATCTGGGGCAGAGCGCGCTGACCGCGCACCGGTTCGTCGCCTGCCCCTTCGGTGCGCCCGGCACCCGCATGTACCGCACCGGGGATGTCGTGCGGTGGAACAAGGACAGCCAGGTCGAGTACCTCGGACGGGCGGACTTCCAGGTGAAGGTCCGCGGTTTCCGCATCGAGCTCGGCGAGATCGAGAACGCGCTGGCCGGGCACCCGGGAGTGGCGCAGGCGGCGGTCCTGGTGCGGGAGAACCAGCAGGGCGACAAGCGCATCGTCGGGTACGTGGTGCCCGATCCGGACGCCGCGGTGGCGGACACCGGCGATCAGCTGGATGAGTGGCGCCAGGTCTACGACGAGACGTACGCCGAATCCAGCGACACGGAACTGGGTGAGGACTTCGAGCTGTGGAGGTCGGTGTACGACGGCGAGCCGCTCCCGCGTGAGCAGATGGACGAGTGGCGGGACGAGGCGGTGGCCCAGGTGCTGCGGTTCGCACCGCGGCGTGTCCTTGAGATCGGCGTGGGCTCCGGCCTGCTGCTCGCCAAGATCGTCGACGCGGTCGACGAGTACTGGGGCACCGACATCTCCGCCACGGTCGTGGACCGGCTCCGGGCCCAGGCCGAGCAGGCCGGCCACGGCGAGCGGGTCCGGCTCAGCGCGCAGGGGGCCGAGGACGTCTCCGGGCTGCCCCTCGGCGCGTTCGACACCGTTCTGCTCAACTCGGTGGTGCAGTACTTCCCCGATGCCGAGTACCTGGACCAGGTGCTGCGCCAGGCCGTGGAGCTCCTCGCGCCGGGCGGGCGCGTCATCGTCGGTGACGTCCGCAACGCCACCACCCTGCGGCTGATGACGACCGCCGTGCAGCGTGCGGCGCACCCCCACGCCTCGCGTGACGAACTGCGCGCGCTGGTCGAGCAGGCGCTGCTCGCCGAGCGGGAGCTGGTGGTCGCCCCGGGGTGGTTCACCCAGTGGGCGGCGGAGCGTTCCCTCGCGGTCGACATCCGGCTGAAGCCGGGCCAGGCGCACAACGAACTGACCCGGCACCGCTACGAGGTCGTCCTGCACAAGCAACCGGCCGACGCCCTCGACCTGTCCGGCGTGCCCGCGGTGCCGTGGGGCCGTGAGGTGTCCGACCTGGCCGGCCTGGAAGGCCGCGTCGACCGGGCGGGCGGCGCCGTCCGCGTGACCGGGATACCCAACGCACGCCTGACGAACGAGGCGGCCATGGCGACCTCCACCGGTGTCCTGACCGCGGCCGCCCTCCCCGGCAGGCCACTTGACCCGGAAGACCTTGCCGCGTGGGCGCGCCGGCAGGGCCGCGGCGCGATCCTCACCTGGTCGGGCCAGGCCGCCCACGCCTTCGACGCGATCGTCCTGCCCGAGCGGGAGGAGGGGCAGCGGACCGTCTCCGGAGGGTTCGTTCCCGGCGAGGAGACGGGGCGGGCCCTGGTGAACGCGCCCGCGCTGGCCACGGCGATCGGTCCGCTCCTGGCCGAGCTGCCCGAGTATCTGAGGGGGCGTCTGCCGGACTACATGGTCCCGGCCGTGGTCGTCCCGCTCTCGGAGCTTCCGCTGAACACGGCCGGCAAGCTCGACCGGCGAGCGCTGCCGTCGGACCGTGCGACCACCGCGCGGGGCGGAGGGCCCCGCAACTCCCACGAGGAGAAGATCTGCTCCTTCTTCTGCGAGCTGCTCGGCCTGGAGCGGGTCGGTGTCGAGGACGACTTCTTCGCGCTCGGCGGGCACTCGCTGCTGGCCACCCGGCTCAGTGCCAAGATCCGCAAGCAGTTCGACATCGACATGCCCCTGCGGACGGTCGTCCAGTTCCCCACGGTGGCCGAGCTGGCCGCGCTGGTGCTCAGCGGCGTCGCGCCCGGCAACCACGCCGACTCGTTCGAGGTCGTGCTGCCGCTGAACAGGGATCCCGGAACGGGGAAGGCGCCGGTGTGGTTCTTCCACGGAGGGGGCGGCCTCGGCTGGGCACACTTCAGTTTCGCCCCCTACCTGGACCGGCAGGCCTACTGCCTGCAGGCCCGAGGCTCCAACGGCACGGAGCCGGTGGCGGGATCGGTGGAGGAGATGGTCGACGACTATCTCGCCCAGATACTCAAGGTTCAGCCGGAAGGTCCCTACAACCTGGTCGGCTGGTCCTTCGGCGGCCCGTTGGCGCAAGCCATCGCGGATGTGCTCGACCGGCGCGGCCACGAGATCGCCCTGCTGGCCGTCCTGGACTCCCAACCGGCGTGTGAAGGCAGCGGGTTCAGGCTGCCGGAAGTGGCCAGCAGGTCGGAGGAGGGGTACCGCCAGGACGTCGAGGAGGTCTTCGGCCAGTTCATGAACACCAAGAGCATGAACTCCTTCCTCGAAAGCATGGCGAGGGTGGGTTCCAACAACCTGAAGAAGATGGCCCTGTTCCAGTCGCCGGTCTACCGCGGCGATCTGCTGTTCTTCCACGCGACGCAGGACAAGGACAAGTCGTACGGGCCTGATTGGCGGCCGTTCATCCTCGGTTCGATCGAGGAGCACGACGTGGACGCCACACACCACGACCTGCACATGCCGAAATCCGCGGAACACATCATGAAGGTCATCGCCACCAAGCTGGCGGACTGACGAGGAAGGCATCGGTTCAACTGCGCCGGACCCTTCCGGCGCAAGGCCCCCGTACGGCACCACCACGAACACCATGGAGGACGGGCGATGAGACTCACGCTCGGCGATTTCGAGAGATCGGCCAGGTCCCGACTCGCCCCCGCCGTCTGGGACTTCTTCGCGGGCGGCGCGGGCGAGGAACGGACGCTCGCGGCCAACTCCGGGGCGTTCGACCGGCTGTGGCTGCGGCCGCAGGTCCTGCGTGGCGCCGTTCGTCCCGAGACGGCGGTCACGATCCTCGGCCGCTCCTGGGACGCGCCGGTGGCGGTCGCACCGCTGGGTTACCACACGCTGGCCCACCCGCTGGGTGAGCTCGCCACGGTGCGCGGGACGGCGGCGGCCGCCCGTGTGCCCGTCGTGATCAGCACCTTCGCCGGGCGCTCCATCGAGGAACTCGCCACCGCCGGCGGCGGCCCGCTCTGGCTGCAGGTCTACTGCCTGCGCGACCGGGCGATGACACGGCGCCTCATCGAGCGTGCGCAGGGCGCGGGTTTCGAGGCGCTCGTCCTCACCGTCGACACGCCCCACATGGGCCGCAGGCTGAGGGACCTGCGCAACGGCTTCCGGCTTCCGGCGGGCATCGTCCCGGCCAACCTCGAGGGGCACGACTTCACGGTGCCCGCCGCGCACGCCAAAGCCGAGTTCGCACCTCTGGACTGGTCGGTGGTGGAGTGGCTGCGCTCGATCAGCCCGCTGCCGGTCCTGCTCAAGGGGATCCTCACCGACGCCGATGCGGCGCGCGCCGTCGAGGCCGGGGCGGACGGCATCATCGTGTCCAACCACGGCGGGAGGCAGCTCGACGGTGTTCCCGCGACTCTCGATGCCCTGCCGGAGATCGTGACGGCGGTGGACGGGCGTGTTCCCGTCCTGCTCGACGGGGGAGTGCGCCGTGGCCGGGACGTGCTCGCCGCGCTCGCGCTCGGCGCCGACGCGGTGCTCGTCGGCCGCCCGATCCTGCACGGCCTCGCCGTCGACGGAGACCAGGGGGTGACGGATGTGCTGAACATCCTGCTCGGTGAACTGACCGACGCCATGGGGCTCGCAGGCCTGCGCGAGCTCGCCGACATCGGCCCCGAACTCGTCCGGCCCGCTGCCGGCGCCGATGAGTGGGGCCGGCACCACCGGGCCCGCGAGGTGCTGGGGCGCTAGGTCCTTCGCCGGAGGTGATCGCAGAGGTTGTGCGGGTGCTTTCGCGGGGGCCGCAGGGTTACGCGGAGTGGGCTCCGGGGGTGATCCCGGGGCCCACTCCGCGCCGAAGGACGGTCAGGTGCGCCAGTCACGGCCGGGGGAGACGTGACGCGCGCCGGGCCGTCCTGGACCGGTGGCAGGTCAATCGTCGATTGCCTGGTAGAGGGTGGTCCAGAAGTCGTGGATGGCCCGCGCCGAATCCGGGGTGGACATCCCGGTCTGGGTGAGCAGGATGCCGACGACCTGGTTGTCCGGGTCGGCGTACGTCGAGGTGCCGGCTCCGCCGTCCCAGCCGAACTGGCCGACGGGCGCGAAGTCACCGCGGTAGGTGCGCACCGCCATCCCGAAGCCCCACCCGCCGTGCTGCCCCTGGCCGTGCGACAGATGGACGACGTCGCGGGCCCAGGCTTCTCGGGCGGCCAACTGCTCGGGCGTGAGGCGGTTGGTGGTCATCAGCTCGACGGACTGCCGGGACAGGACTCGTTGGGTGCCGTGCATCCCGTGGTTCAGGAGCATCCGGAAGTAGGCGTGGTAGTCGTCGACGGTCGAGTCCAGTCCGCCGCCGCCCGAGGGGAACGCCGGGGGCCGGCTGTGGTGTCCCCCTTCGACCTCGTCCGCCACCGTGAACTCCCCGGTCTGCGGGTCGGGGGCGTACAGCGGAGGAAGCCGGTCGATCTTGTCGGCGGACACGTGGAAACCGGTGTCCTTCATGCCCAGGGGATCGAGGACGCGTTCGCGCAGGAACGTCTCGAACGGCTGGCCGGTGACCCTGGCGACGAGCACGCCGAGCACGTCGTCACTGATGTTGTACAGCCACCGCTCTCCGGGCTGGTGCATCAGGGGGAGGGTGCCCAGGCGACGCATCCACTCATCCGGCTCCACCGCGGGCAACAGCCATTCCTGCCCGTAGACCCCCTGCTCGAAGAACGCGCCCATCATCGGAGAGTGCGGCGCCGTCATGTCGAGGCCGAGTCCGAACGTGGAGGTGAGCAGGTCCCGCACGGTGATCGGACGCCGCGCCGGCACGGTGTCGTCCAGCGGGCCGTCGGGCCGCCGGAGGACACGCCGGTCGGCCAGCTCGGGCAGCCAACGGTCCACCGGGTCGTCCAGCCGCAGTCGGCACTCGTCCAGCAGGACCATCCCCGCCGCCACCGCGACCGGCTTGGTCGTCGAGGCCATCCGGCAGATGGTGTCCCGGCGCATCGGGGAGTCGCCGTCAGGGCGCATCGTCCCGATCGTCTCGACGTGTGTCTCCTCGCCCCGGCTGACCAGGGCGACGAGCCCGGGAATCCTCTTGGACTCCACATGCCGTATCAGCACCTCGCGCAGTCGACGCAGTCCTGATGTGGATAATCCGTTGCTGCCTGTTCCCATCGCGAATCTCCTTGCGTGCGGCGAGCGTTGGTGCTGTGGCGTTACCGGCCCGTCTTGTCTTCTCCGTCGTCCTCGTTCGCGGCTTGGGTGATGGCGTCGGTGAGCTGTTTGCGGGCGCGGTCGGGGACGTAGCCGCCCTGTGAGTAGTTCTGGGCGAACGCGTCGACGAACTCGGCGGGGTCGTCGCCGACGATCCCGCGGATGGGGGTGGCGTCGGCCGCGGCCTGCTCGAAGAGGTCGGCGAGGTCGTCGAACATCGAGGTGGTGGCGTCGGCGTCGGTGGGCACGAAGTGCATCAGGTACCGCTCGATCGCCTCGGCCGCCGTGCGGTAGCCCTCGGGCAGGTCCTTCACGCGGGCCTTGTAGGCCCGCCAGTGCTTCTTGGGCCCGATCATCTTGGCGATGAAGCCACTCTTCTCGTCCTGGGACATGGTCACTTGCTCCCTTCGTGGAGCTGTTGCAGTCGTTCCGTGAGGAAGCTCCAGGTCCTCCAGAACTCGTCGAGG
>NZ_JBWKFG010000017.1:0-97917 GCF_056434405.1 Streptomyces sp. NPDC044044
GGCACAGGACCTGACCTGAGGGCGGGGTGTGGGGGGGGTGTTCCCCCCCCCCCCCGCCCCCCCCCCCCCCCCCCCCCCCCCCTCCCCCCCCCCCCCCCCCTTCCCCCCCCCCTCCCCCCTCCTCCGCTGGAATGGGCGGTTGCTCACCCGCGGGCCGGTGGGGGCTGGTCGCGCAGGTCGCCGCGCCCCTGACGGGGCCCCGTAGAATCACGGGGTGAACGCCCCGATTTCCCCGGCATCCCCGGCCTCCCCGGCCGAGACCCTGCGTACCGCCCTCGCGGGGCTCCTCGACGGGCTTCCGCCCAAGCAGGCCGCTCAAGCCGTCGACCGGCTGATCGCCAACTACCGGGGCCTCACCCCGACCGACGCCCCGATCCTGCGCGACCGCGCGGATGTCGCCGCGTACGCCGCGTACCGCATGCCCGCCACCTTCGAGGCGGTGCGTTCCGCGCTCGGCGCTCTCGCGGACGCGGCGCCCGCGGGGTGGGCGCCCGGCAGTCATGTGGACGTCGGCGGCGGGACCGGCGCGGCGACCTGGGCGGTGAGCGCCATCTGGGACGGCGAGCGGCCCGTCACGGTCCTCGACTGGGCGGAGCCGGCCCTCGCGCTGGGTCGTGAACTGGCCGCTGCGAACCCGGTGTTGAAGGCCGTGCAGTGGCAGCGCTCTCGTATCGGATCGGCGCTCAGCATCGAGAGCACCGATCTCGTCACGGTGTCGTACGTCCTCAAGGAGCTGACGGAGGACGACCGGCGTTCCCTCGTGGACGCGGCGGCGGCAGCGGCCACCCAGGCCGTCGTCATCGTCGAGCCGGGCACCCCCGACGGCTACACGCGCATCATGGAGGCGCGGGACCGCCTGATCGCCGCCGGCTTCCGGATCGCCGCCCCCTGCCCGCACAGCTCCGCCTGCCCGATCGTGCCGGGCGAGGACTGGTGCCACTTCTCCGCCCGCGTCAGCCGTTCGTCCCTGCACCGGAAGGTCAAGGGCGGCTCATTGGCGTACGAGGACGAGAAGTTCAGCTATGTGGCGGCGGTCCGCTTCGACGCCGATCCGGCGCGCGAGCGCGTCGTGCGCAAGCCGCAGATCCGCAAGGGCCAGGTCCTGCTCGACCTGTGCGCAGCGGACGAGACGCTGCACCGCGAGACGGTGACCAAGCGCCACGGACCGCTGTACCGCGCGGCCCGCGACGCGGAGTGGGGCGACGCCTGGCCGCCCCACCAGGAGAGCTAGCGCCCAGGCCCTAGCCGCGCAGCTCCTGTGTGCAGCACTTCACGCTGCCGCCGCCCTTGAGCAGCTCGCCCAGGTCCATGCCGACGGGTTCGTAGCCACGCTCCCGCAGTGGCGCGAAGAGGCCGACCGCGGCCTGCGGGAGCAGCACATGCAGGCCGTCGGAGACCGCGTTGAGCCCCAGGGCCACCGCGTCCGGCTCGTCGGCGATCAGCGCGTCGGGGAAGAGGCGCCGCAGGACCGCCCGGCTGCCCGGCGAGAACGCGGGCGGGTAGTACATGACGTCGTCGGTCGCGTCGTCGAGCACCGCGAGCGCCGTGTCCAGGTGGTAGTAGCGGGGATCGACCAGGTCGAGTCCGAGCACCGGGCGGCCGAAGAACTCCTGCGCCTCCCCGTGCGACAGAGGGCTGGCCCGGAAGCCGCGTCCGGCCAGGACGTACGAGGACGTGACGGCGAAGTCGCCCTCGCCTTCGTTGACGTGCGTGGGTTCGTGGAGGTCCGTGAAGCCGTGCTCCCGGAACCACTCCAGGTGGGCGACCGCTTCGTCACCGCGCTCGGGATGGGCGAACCGCGCGCCGAGCACGCGGCCCCCGATGACGGTCGCGCCGTTCGCGGCGAAGACCATGTCCGGCAGGCCGGGACGGGGGGTGAGCTCCTCGACGGTGTGGCCGAGCGAGCGGTAGCGGTCGCGCAGGTCCTCCCACTGGGCGACGGCCAGCGGGACGTCGACCGGTTTCGAGGGGTCCATCCAGGGATTGATGGAGTACGTGACCTTGAAGTGTGCGGGTGAGCACATCAGATAGCGCCGGGGTGTGGCGCGACGAGGAAAACGACTCAACGAGGGCTCCTCACGTACCGCGGTGGTCAGTTACTGCCCATAGTGGGGCAGTTGCTGCCCATGGTGCGGTCTGAGGAGCCCTCGCGCTGTGATCCGAACGGGTGGTTCAGCGAGTGGTCCACCCGGGTCGGCGGATGGTCAGGACGCCATCCACGTCCCCTTCTCATGACGCGCCGTGCGCCGAGCGTCCTTCCTGCAGCTTGCGCAGCAGCTCACGCTTCTGCGCCTGCGGGCTGAGCCCGCCGCCGACCTGGCCGCCGCGGCCCCCGCCGCGCATGGCCTTGCGGGAGAGGTTGGTGCGCGTACCGCCCACGCCCAGCATGTTTCCTGCTCCGCCTCGTGACATGTGCGTACCTCCGGATCGAGAGTTCCCGCGAGACGTCTCGTCTCGCGTTCTCGATTACTGTGAACGAGACGGTTCGTCTTGTCAAGAGGTTATGAGACGGTACGTCTCGGCTCGTTCGCTGCTACATTCGACGGCATGGTCCAGAAAACCGCCCCTGACTCCAAGCGCCGCAGCGAGCGGTCGCGCCACGCGATCTATGACGCCGCCCTCGAACTCGTCTCCGAGGTCGGCTACGCCAAGCTCACGATCGAGGCCATCGCCTCCCGTGCGGGCGTGGGCAAGCAGACGATCTACCGCTGGTGGCCCTCGAAGGGGGCCGTCCTGCTCGACGCCTTCCTGGATCTCGGCAAACAGGCGAGCCTGGAGGCGAGCGCCGGAGGCGGCCGCGAACTCGAGCACGAGCTCCCGGACTCCGGAGACGTGGAGGCCGACCTCAAGTACGTCGTGCGGGCCACCATCGACGAGCTCAAGAACCCCAAGTACGACGCCCCTTACCGGGCGCTCGCCGCCGAGGGCATGCTCAACGACGAGATCGGCGCCGAGTACGTGGAGAAGCTCCTCGAACCCGGGCTCCAGCTCTACGTGAACCGCCTGCGCAAAGCCCAGGAGGCAGGCCAGGTCGCTCCCGAAGTGGATCCCCGTATCGCCCTGGAGCTGTGGACGGGCCCGCTCGCCCAGCGCTGGCTGCAGCGGACGGGACCGCTCACGCACGAGTACGGCGACAAGCTCGTCGAGTACGCACTCCACGGCATCGCCCCGCGCTGATCACGAGGGGTCGGTCGGCCACCGCTCCCGCAGGCCGGCGGTGCTCACGCCCTTCGCGGCCTTCACCGGCGTCCGCGCGAGCAGCCCCGGCGTGTCCGTGATGACGCCGTTGACGCCGAGCCGCAGCGCCCGGTCGCGCTGACCCGGAGTCGTCACCGTGTGCGCCCACACCCGGGGGATCCCGGAGTCGACCGCGCGCAGGAGGTCCACGTCACGGGCCCTGTGGTCCACGTCCAGGACGTCCACGAACCCGGCCCACCGCGCGGGCCGGTCCGTGCGCATCTGCGCCTTGGAGCGCCACAGCTGCGCGAGCAGGCCCATCCGGTGGGCGCGGGATGCGACGTCGGGCTCGTTCGAGTTCACGAACACCGAGCGGGTCAGGCCGCGTGCGCGGATCAGCGAGCCGAGCGTCCGCAGGCTGCGCGGATCCTTCGCCTCCAGCATCAGCACGATCCGCCCGCCGAAGCGGTCGAGGACCTCGGCGACCGTCGGCGGGCGCTCGGAGCGCCAGGCGCCGGGCAGTCCCGCGCTCGGCCGCAGCCTCACCTGGCGCCACTCGCGCAGGGTGAGCGAGCGCACCGGGCCCTTGGAGGTCGTCGTACGGTCCAGGGTCGCGTCGTGCATGGCCACGAGCGTGCCGTCGCGCAGCATCCGCGTATCGACGTCGATGACCTGGGCCGTGCCGCGCGCGTAGGCCGCCATCAGGCCGGACATGCTGTTCTCCGGCACCTCCAGGGCGCCGCCCCGGTGCGCTGTGTACGTGACCCTGGGGAGGGCCTCCACCGTCAGGGGGCCGCCGCCCCGCCATTCGAGCGGGTTGAGGGGGCCGGCGGGGGGTGCGAGGGTCAGTGTGGTGAGGCTCATGAGCCCCGAGACTCCCGAGAGCACAGTCCTTGTGACCATGGCGAACACGGTAGGGGGGCATATCCCCTGTTAGTACGCAATGACGCGCGATGACACCCTGCGCCTTGCATCACCCCAGCTACCCCGGATGTGGGCTCTGGCCCCCCGAGGAGCAGGATGGTGCGACCATGGGACATGCTTCTCGGCACAAATGCGAGGTGAGGGGATAGATGGGCGCGGAGTTCGGCCGCCGGTCCGGCGGACAGAGCAGGATTTCCCAGTGGCTTCGCCGACGTCCCCGACCGGAGGACACGGCAGGTGAAGAGGCGAGCCGTGAGGCCCTCCTCGTCGCCGCGGCGGCAGCGGGTCTGCCGCTCTCACCGGCCGCGCACCCCTCCGCGTACCGATGTTCCTGTGACCGCATCGGCTGTCCCACCCCCGCCAGGCACCCCATCTCCTTCGCCTGGCAGACGCAGTCCACGACCGACCGCGGGCAGATCGAGCGCTGGGCCAGGCACCAGCCGCAGGCCAACTTCATCACCGCGACGGGCATGGTCAACGACGTCCTGGACGTGCCGCTCGCCGCCGGGCGCGAGGCGCTCGCCAGGCTGCTCGCCGACGGCATCGACGTGGGTCCCGTCGCCGAGTCCGAGGGCGCCATGGACGAGGGGCGGATGCTCTTCTTCACGCTCACCCGCGGCACCCCCGAGGACGAGGACGAGTGGTGGCCCTGTGAGCTGGACTGCCACCCCGAGACGACGAACGAACACCCGGGCTTCCGCTGGCACTGCCGCGGTTCGTACGTCCTCGTGCCGCCCGCCCGGCTGCCGGACGATCTGGCCGTCAGCTGGATCCGCGGACCCGAGCACGAGCTCCCGGACCCGCTGACGCTCCTGGAGACGCTCACCGACGAGTGCGCCCGCGTCGCGGGCGAGCCCCAGCACGACGTCGCCGCCTGGCCGCTGAGGGGCTGACGCCCGCGCGCGAAGGACGGGTTACTCGCCCTTCGCGCCCGTCAGGCCCTGGATGCGGCTCAGGAACGTCACCTTGCCCGTCCCCGCCGGGTCCACGACGACCTGGTTGGAGACGCGCTCCAGCATCACCGACTGCTTGACCTCGCCCGTCAGGAGAGGCTTCACGTCGGGTTCGACGGTGAGGTTCACGCCCTTCGCGGCGGTCTGCTTCTCGTAGTGGTGCGTCGAGAAGAAGACCATCGCGCCGCCGTCCTGGGTGCGCAGACCCACCGGCGCGAACGCTCCGTCGTTCTTCGGCTCGTCGATGTACTGGACGGCGATGCCGCGGCGCTTGGTGTTCTTGTCGCGGAACGCCTTCCACGTCGACGTGTGATCGCCCGGCGCGAAGGTGTCGCCGCCCGACTTCAGATACGTCGTGTACTCCTTGCCGAGGTTCTTCGGCGCCACGGCCAGAGCCGACGAGTTCACCGCGACCGGCTCGGCCCAGCCGTCCTTGTCCTTCTTCAGCTCGGGCATCTTGTCGGGCGCCACGAGGTTCAGGTAGGACGCCTCCCACAGCTGGTCCTTGCTGCCCTTCGTGAAGACGAGGACCCAGCGCAGGTCGCCCCTGCGGTTGGACTTCGTGTCCGCGACGAACCACCGGGGCCAGCCGGCCTTCTTGGGGATCGAGTACTTCGCGTCCGTCAGCTCGAGGGGCACCTGCTTGGGGTTGCCGCCCGGCTTCTGCGCGCCCCGCGACTTCAGGCCCGCCTGGTTGATGGCGCCCAGCGGGCCCGTGACCCGGGCCGCGTCCAGGGCCGGGTCGTACGCCTTCTCGGCCTTGTTGTACGCGGTGAGGAAGTCCTTCAGAGCGCGGTCGGCCTCAGCCTTCGTCGCCGACGGGATGACCTCCCGCTCCCCGTGCACCGTCACGCACCCGGTCGCCGTCACCGTCAGTACGGTCGCCGTCGACGCCGCCATCGCGTACCGGACCGTCCGCTGCGACCGTCCGCCCCGCATCGGAGTGCGCTGCCTTGGAAGCCTGCTCATGCGTTGCGTTCACCTTCCCCTTCCCGGGCCCGAACCCTACCGGGGCGAAGAAGAACGCGAGCGTCGGGATCAGGTACAGCAGCCACACCGTGACCTGGACAACCGTCGGATCGGGCTGGAAGTTGAAGACGCCCTTCAGGAGCGTGCCGTACCAACTGTCCGGCGGGATCGTCGCGCTGATGTCGAACGCCTTGTTCTGCAGCCCACCGAGGAACTCCGCCTCCTGCAGGTCATGCACGCCGTACGCGAGGACGCCCGCCGCCACGACCACCAGCATCGCGCCGGTCCAGGTGAAGAACTTCGCCAGGTTGATGCGGACCGTGCCCTTGTAGAACAGCCAGCCGAGCGCGATCGCGGTGAGCAGCCCCAGGAGCACGCCGATCAGCGGCCCCGGCGTACCGTCGCCCGACGCCCGCACCGACGCCCACACGAACAGCGCGGTCTCCAGGCCCTCCCGGCCCACGGCGAGGAACGCGGTGGCGACCAGGGCGCCCGTGCCCATCTGCAGCGCCGCGTCCAGCTTGCCGTGCAGCTCCGCCTTGAGATGACGGGCCGTACGCCGCATCCAGAAGACCATCCACGTCACCAGGGCCACGGCGACGATGGACAGCGAACCGCCCAGCGCCTCCTGCGCCTTGAACGTCAGCTCCTGCGAACCGAAGGTGAGCGCGCAGCCGAAGCCGAGCGCCAGCGCGCACGCGACGCCGATGCCGATCCAGATGGGCCGCAGCGCGTCGCGCCGCTCCGTCTTCACCAGATAGGCGATGAGGATGCAGACGACCAGGCTGGCTTCGAGCCCCTCGCGCAGGCCGATCAGGTAGTTGCCGAACATGTCTGTCAGATCCCCTCAGCCGAACAGTGCCCGGCCCCACCAGTCGTCCTTGCCGCGGACGCCCGGCGGGATCGCGAAGACCGCTGAACCCACGTGCTGGATGTACTCGTTGAGCGTGTCGGAGCGCGACAGCGTGCGCTGCACCGGAATGAACCCCGTGCGCACGTCCCGCTGGTACGCGAGGAAGAAGAGCCCCGCGTCCAGGCGGCCCAGGCCGTCGGTGCCGTCCGTGAAGGAGTAGCCGCGGCGCAGGATCGTCGCACCGTCGTTGGTGTCCGGGTGCGCGAGCCGGACGTGCGAGTCGGGCTTCATCGCCTTCAGGAACGGCTCGTCGTGCTCCTTGGCCTTGCCGACCGGGGCGCCCTCGCCCTTGTCGCGCCCGAAGATGTCCTCCTGCTCGCCGAGCGGAGTCCGGTCCCAGGTCTCGACGTTCATGCGGATGCGGCGCGCGACGAGGTACGAGCCGCCGGCCATCCAGCCGGGCCCGTCCTTCTCGCCGACCCACACGTGCTTCGCGAGCGCGGAGGCGTCCTCGCCCGAGACGTTGCGCGTGCCGTCCTTGAAGCCGAAGAGGTTACGGGGCGTCTGCGCACCCGGCGTCGTCGACGAGGTCTTCCCGAAGCCGAGCTGCGACCAGCGCACCGCGACCTTGCCGAAGCCGATGCGGGCGAGGTTGCGGATGGCGTGCACGGCGACCTGCGGGTCGTCCGCGCAGGCCTGCACGCACAGGTCGCCGCCGCTGCGGGACCTGTCGAGGTTGTCGCCGGGGAACTTGGGCAGATCGACGAGCGCATCGGGCCGTCGGTCCGCGAGCCCGAACTTGTCGAAGAGGCCGGGGCCGAAGCCGATGGTGAGGGTGAGCCGGGACGGCTTGAGGCCCAGCGCCTCACCGGTGTCGTCCGGCGGCGCCTCGGAGAGCCCGCCGAAGGCGCCGTCGCCGACCTGGTGCCCCGCGGTCATCCGCGCGGCGGCCTCCGTCCAGTCCTTCAGGAGCTGCACGAACTGCTCGCGGTCGTCCGTCTTCACGTCGAACGCGGCGAAGTGCAGCCGGTCCTGGACGGCGGTCGCGATGCCCGCCTGGTGCTTGCCGTGGAAGGCGACCGCGCCGCCCGCCGACGCGGCCGGCACGGCATCGTCCCCGGACCGGGCCACCGCCACCGCGCCCCCGGTCACGGCGGCGCCGAGCGCGAGCCCGGCGCCGCCCCAGCCGAGGAGCGAACGCCGCGAGGGGGAACCGGAGCCGGCGCCCTCGTCCGCCTCGTCGGGAACGGGCCCCGTGCCCGTGTCGCCGGTGATCTCAGCCATCGTTCCGGTTCCCCCCAGCCGCTACTTGGACTTGACGACGACGGCGGCGGCCAGCTTCGACAGCGGCTCCGCGAGCGCGTTGACGCCGTCCTGGAGCTCCTTCCGCTCCGCCTTGCCGACCTTGTCGTACGACGTGTACTCGTACGAGTCCTTGCCCCCGCCCTTGCGGTACTCGACGAGCAGCTTGTCCAGGGCCGCGAACTGCTTGTCGAGCTCCTTGGTGAGCGCCGGGTCGTTCTCCGACGCGACGGCCTTGAGCAGGCCGTAGGCCTTCTCGGCGCCCTCGACGTTCGCCTTGAAGTCGACGAGGTCGGTGTGCGAGTAGCGCTCCTCCTCGCCGGTGACCTTGCCGGTGGCGACCTCGTCGAGGAGCTCCTTGGCGCCGTTGGCCATCGAGGTCGGGGTGATCTCGGCCTTGCCGACGCGGTTCTGCCAGTCCTTGAGGTCCTTGTCCAGCTGAGTGGCGAGCTCCTTCTCGCGCTCGCCGATCTTCTTGTCCTTCCACAGGGCCCGCTCCAGACGGTGCCAGCCCGTCCAGTCCTTCTCCAGGTCCTGACCCTCTTCGAGGCCGTCCTCGCGGACGTCCACCTTCGGGTCGATGTCACCGAAGGACTCGGCGACCGGCTCGGTGCGCTCCCAGCCGATGCGGGAGGTGGAGTACGTCTTCTTCGCGGCCTCGATGTCGCCCTCGCGGACGGCGTCGGTGAACAGCTTCACCTTGGGCAGCGTCGCGTCGGCCTGCTCCTGCGCGTAGGCGCGGTAGTCGGCGACGGCCTTGTCCAGGCGCGGGTCGCGCTTGACGGCCTTGCCGCCGCTGACGGTGACCTTCTGGCGGATGCCGTCGCCCTTCATGCCGGGCTTGCAGGCGATCTGGTACGAGCCGGACTTCACCTCGGCGGTGAGCTTCTGCTTCGTGCCGGGGCCGATGTTCTCGCGCTCGCTGACGATGCGGTCGTCGGGGAAGAGGAGGTAGACCTCGGTGACCTTGGAGCCCTTGTTCTCGATGGCGAGCTCGACATGCCCGGAGCTGAGCTCGGTCTTGGAGACCTCGCACTTGTCGTCGGTGGCGGTCACCTCGACGGTGTTGCCGCCGCTCTTGGCGTCGCTCTTCTCGGTGCAGCCCGTGACGGCGGTGAGCGCTGCCGCTGCGGCGATGGCAGTGGCGACGGGGAGGCGGACGGGGCGCATAGGGGCTCCAAGACGGGTCACGGACGGTTCCGGCATGCCGGTGAGGCGGACCTAACTTAACTGACCCTTACCTGGTCGATACCCAGCCGTTCCGTGATTCAGCTCTCAACGGTCGGGGGTGCTCACGGGGGTGTCACGGTGGGGTGATGGGGGCTCCATGGGATGGCAAAGCGGAGGTCAAGACGGGGCTTTTCCATTCCGGCCCGTCCGGCGTTCGCCCCGCAGGGTTCGCCTTCAGCCCCGCACCGGAGTCACCAGCGGAGCCCCCGTCCGGGGATGCGGAAAGACCTCGACCGGCTGCCGGTACACCTCGCTCAGGAGCTCCCCGGTGAACACCTCGGCCGGTCGGCCCTCCGCGGCGACGACCCCACCCTGAAGCACCGCCACGCGATCCGCGTACGCCGCCGCAAGCCCAAGATCATGCAGCACCACCACCACCGCATCCCCCGCGGCGGCCCGCTCCCGGCAGATCCGCAACACGAGCTCCTGGTGGCGCAGATCGAGCGCCGCGGTCGGTTCGTCGAGCAGCAGCAGCGGCGCCCGCTGGGCGAGGACACGGGCCAGCGCGACCCGCGCCCGCTCACCCCCGCTGAGCGCGGAGAAGGGACGGGCGGCGAACTCACTCACCTCCGTCGCGGCCATCGCCTCGCGCACGACACGGTCGTCCTCGTCCTCCAGTGCCGTCCCTGACCAGGGCGCACGCCCCATCCGTACGACGTCCTCGACCGCGAAGGGAAAGGAGAGCGCGGCGGCCTGCGGCAACACGGCCCGCCGCAGGGCGAGTTCACGGGCGGGCCACTGAGCGGTGGGGCGACCGCAGACACGTACGACCCCCTCGTCGGCCGGAAGGTCGGCCGCCAGTGCGGCCAGCAGGGTCGACTTCCCCGCCCCGTTGGGCCCGACCAGGGCAAGCACCTCGCCCGCCCGCGCGGTCAGGGACACCCCGGCAAGGACCTCGCGCCCCCCGAGCCGCACCCGCAGCCCCGACGCCTCGGCCAGCACGTCGCCGGGCGATACGCCCCCCGGCAGCGCGCGCCCGCCACCGGAGGGGAACAGCCGGTGGGCGATCCACCCGATCACGCCCGTCGTGCCCGTCGTGCCCGTCCTGCCCGTGTTGGCCGTCATGCCCAACCCCCTTGCTTACGACGGGTCCTGCGCAGCAGCCAGAAGAAGAACGGGCTCCCGAAGAGCGCGGTGAGCACCCCGAGCGGCAGCTCCGCCGGAGCCGCCACCGTCCGCGCCGCGAGATCCGCGCCGACCAGGACGACCGCCCCGCCCAGCGCGCTGCCCGGCACGAGGAAGCGGTGCCCGGGGCCCGCCGCCATCCGCAGCAGATGCGGGACGAGGAGCCCGACGAACGTGATGATCCCGGCGACGGCCACGGCCGCGGCGGTCAGCAGCGCCACCACGAGGACGAGGACGAGCCGCAGCCGCTCGACGTCGACACCGAGATGCCGCGCGGGCCGCTCGCCGAGCGCGAGGAGGTCCAACTTCCGTGCGTACAGCGGCGCCACGGCCAGACCGGCCACCGCGCACGGCAGTACCGCGAGCACCTTCGGCCAGGTCGCACCGGAGAGCGAGCCGAGCTGCCAGAAGGTGATCTGGGTGATCTGCGCGTTGTCCGCGAAGAAGATGCAGAGCCCGATCAGCGCCCCCGCGAACGCGTTCACCGCGATCCCGGTCAGGATGAGCGTGACGACCTCCGTGCGCCCGCCGTTGCGCGAGAGGACGTACACGAGGAGGACGGTCGCGAGCCCGGCGACGAACGCGCAGACCGTCACCGTCCAGTTCCCGAAGAAGCTGAGGCCGAGCGCGATCGACGCCACCGCGCCGACGGCCGCGCCCGCCGAGATCCCGATGACGCCGGGCTCGGCGAGCGGGTTGCCGAACACGCCCTGCATGAGCGCCCCCGCGCAGCCGAGGGACGCCCCGACGAGCAGCGCGAGCGTCACGCGCGGCAGCCGCACGTTCCACAGGACGCTCTCGCCGACCCGGTCCAGCACGCTCCCGCCGAGACCGATCCGGTGCTGTACGGAGCTGAGGACGTCCCCGAGGGGAATGTCGTAGGCGCCGATGCCGGCGGAGAGGAGGCAGAGGAGTACGAGGGCGGCGACGAGGCCGAGCGTGAGGGCGGCGGTGGCGCTCCAGCGGCGGACGCCGGGCTTGTGCGGCTCCCGCGACGCGGCTCTGTCGTCCACCGGCTTGGCGAGGACGGTCACTTCGCGCTCCCGTACAACTGCTCCACCAGCGACTTCAGGACCTGGTCCGTCCGCGGCCCGTAGTTCAGGAGCACCCCGTCGTCGATCGAGACGATGCGGCGGTCGAGCCCCGCGGGGGTCTCGGCGACGCCCGGGATCTTGAGCAGCCCGTCCACGCCGTCCACGGATTCGAGCCCCTTCGACATGACCAGGATCGCGTCGGGCGCCGCCTTGGCCAGTGCCTCGCTGGTGATCGCCGTGAAGTCCTTCTTCAGACCTGACTCCTTGCCCGCGTCGACGGCGCTCGCCGCCTCCAGGAGTGAACTCGCCCCGGACTCGCGGCCGCCGAGCAGATAGACGGAGGCGGAGCCGCGCAGGTAGAGGAAGGCGACGCGGGGCTTCTCGGTGCGGGCGGCGGCGGGGATGGACTTCCGTACCTTCGCGATGCGGTCCTGCGTACGGGACTTGAGCACCTCGCCCGACTTCCCGACGCCCAGCGTCCTGGCCACCGCGTCGATGCGCGGGCCCACGTCGTCGAGGCCCTTCGCCGGGTCGAACACGACCAGCGGGATGCCCGCGTCGCGTATCTGGCCGATGGCCTCGGCGGGCCCCGTCGAGGTGTCCGCGAGGACGACCGTGGGCTTCAGGGACAGGACGCTCTCCGCCGATACGTCGTGCGCACGTGTCACCACCGGCAGCTTCTTCGCCTGCTCGAAGGTGGCGGTGATGTCGCGGGCCACGACGTTCTCGCCGAGCCCGAGCGTGAAGACGATCTCGCTGAGGCTGCCGGTCAGCGGCACGATGCGGCTCGTGTCCTTGACGGTGACCTTCTTGCCGTCGGCCGACGTGACGGTGGCGGGGAGCGCGGGGGCGGGACGGGACTTCAGCGGCTCGACCCGGTCGGGCGCGGAAGCCGCGGCCTTCGCCTTCGGGGACGTCTCGCCACCGCCGTCCGACGATGATCCACAGCCCGTGAGAGCCAGGGCGAGAACGGCGGTCCACGCGCCGGCGATACGGAGTGAGCGCGGCATACGCACCGAAGTCCACCGTCCTGTCGTGCTGTTGAAGGCCTGTTGTGGGTCTGTTGTGAGTCTGTTGTGGGGCGCTTGTTGCCCGGGTGGCCGGGATGGGGGTTCCAGCCGGAGTGATCGTAGTTTAGGTTAGCCTTACCTCATTAGCCACACCTGGAGGGGTCCCATGTCGTCGTCAAGACAGGCGCGAGCCATCGCCCGCGCCGGAGCCGTGGCCGTGCTCACCGCACTCGTCGGAGCACTGCTGCCGGCGGCCACCGCGCACGCGCAGGACCGCACGGTCCAGGGCGGACGGCTCGACTGGGGCATCAAATCCTCCTTCCAGAGCTACGTCACCGGGCCGATCGCCCAGGGGAGTTCGACGCTGCAGGGCGGGGCCGCCACGGTCGGCGGCAGCCAGTTCCGCTTCCACTCGGCGAAGGGTTCGTACGACCCGGACAGCGGGGCCTTCAGCGCCGCGTTCTCCGGCGGAGTGCACTTCCTCGGGCACAAGAAGGGCGGCTCGTACGAGCTGGACCTCACCATCAGCCGCCCCACCGTCAAGATCTCCGGCGGCTCCGGCACGCTCTACGCCGACATGGTCAGCAAGGAGAAGGGCACGGGCAAGGTCACGACCAGCGCCCAGGTGCCGCTCGCGACCCTCGGCATGTCCGGCATCAACATGAAGGGCGGCGCGGGCCCGATCGCCCTCAACAACCTTCCCGCGACGCTCACTTCCCAGGGAGCGAAGGCCTTCGCCGGGTACTACACGGCAGGCACCGAGCTCGACCGGGTGAGCCTGTCGACGGACCTCGCGGCGAAGTCCGGCTCCGGATCCGGCTCCGACAAGCCCTCCAAGAAGCCGTCGCCCAAGCCATCGGATGCGGAGGGGAAGGGCAAGGCCAAGGCGGGCCGGATCGAGGACGCCGCCGTCGACTGGGGCGTGCGCCGCACCTTCCGTGAGTACGTCACCGGCTCCATCGCCAAGGGCGAATGGAAACTGTCCGCCGGGGCCCAGGACGGCGGCGCGCTCTTCCGCTTCCCGCAGGGCGAGGGGACGTACGACAAGAAGAAGCAGACCCTCGACGCGGACTTCGCGGGCGCGGTGCGCTTCACCGGCGAGCACGGCCTTGACCTCGCGCTGAGCAAGGTCGCCGTCGAGGTGAAGGACGGCAAGGGCACGCTCTTCGCGGACGTCGACAGCAAGGGCTCGGAGAGCAAGGGCTCCGACAGCAAGGGCGACAAGGGCGTCACGCTGAAGAAGGCCCCGCTGGTCACCTTCGCGGCCGAGGAGTTGAAGCCGAAGGACGGGCTCGTCTCCCTCACCGAGGTGCCGTCGAAGCTCACCGCCGACGGCGCCAAGGCGTTCGGCGGCATGTACAAGGCGGGCTCCGCGATGGACCCGCTCTCGCTCGCCGTCGGCCTCGACGCCGACGCGAAACTGCCCGCGCTGCCGGACCTCGGCTCGTCCGCGAGCCCGACACCGCAGGCGAAGAAGGCCGAGCCGAAGACCGAGAACACCGCTTCGGACGCCTCCGACTCCTCGTCGCCCGCCCTGCCGATCGGTATCGGCGCGGGCGTGGCGGTGCTGCTCGCCGCCGCGGTCACGTTCGGCGTCGTACGCAAGAAGCGTGCGGCGACGGACGGCGCCCCCGGCTCGGATTCCTGACCCTCGCGGGTCGTCCCACCCTCTGCTCACCCGTCTTTCCCCGACACGTCTTTCCCCGACACGTCTCTCAAGGAGAAGCCTGACCATGGCCGCCAACCGTCGTCCCATAACCCTCGCGGCAGCCGTCGCGACCGCCGTCACGCTCGGCGCGACCGCCCTGACCCTTCCGGCGCTCGCCGCGGACAGCGGCAACGCCGCCGCGCCGCAGGTGGAACTCAAGGACGGCACGCTGGACTGGGGCTTCAAGGAGTCCTTCCGCAAGTACGTCACGGGTATGGCCGCGGGCAAGATCGAGGCCACGGACGGTGCCAAGCAGGCCGCCGACAACGGGGTGTTCACCTTCACCGACGGCAAGGGGACGTACGACACCGGGACGCACGCCACCGACGTCGCCTTCAAGGGCAGCGTCCGCTTCTCCTCCACGGCCCACGCCTTCGACATCAAGGTCGCCGACGTGAAGGTCCGCACGAAGGGCACGAGCGGCGCCATCCAGGCCGACGTCAGCCTCAACGGCACCGCCCAGAACGACATCGACCTCGCCAAGCTCGACCTGACCGGCATCAGGCCCGGCACGGGCGAGGGCGGCGCGATGACCTACAAGGACATCCCGGCGACGCTGACGGCGGACGGCGCCAAGGCGTTCAACGGCATGTACAAGGAGGGCGACAAGCTCGACCCGGCCACCCTCTCGGTGAAGCAGGGCGGCGCCCCGACCGAGAAGCCGACCGAGACGCCCAAGCCGACGGACAAGCCCACCGAGACGCCCAAGCCGACCGCGAAGCCCACCCAGACCCCGAAGCCGACGGAGAAGCCCACCACGACGCCGAAGCCGACGTCCGGCACCGAGCAGCCCGCGGGCGAGGTCCACGACGGCTCGCTCGCCTGGGGCGTGAAGGAGAGCTTCCGCCGGTACATCGAGTCCGGCGGCGGCGCCACGCTCTCCGGCGGTGCCGAGAAGAACGACAACGGCTACGACTTCCCGTACGCCAAGGGCGACGTGGACAGCGACGCGAAGAAGCTGGACGCGTCCTTCGGTGGCGCCGTCCGCTTCCAGTACAAGGCGCACGGCATCGACATGAAGTTCAGCGACATCAAGGTGGCCGCGAGCGGCACCAAGGGCACGCTGACCGTGGACGTCACCACGCCCAAGGGCACCAACAACGACGTGAAGTTCGCGACGCTCGACCTCTCCAAGGCGTCGTACGCGGCGAAGGACGATGTCGTCGTGCTCGACAAGGTGCCCGCGGCGTTCACCGCGGCGGGCGCGAAGCAGTTCGAGAGCGAGGACGCGCCGTCCGGCTACAAGGCGGGCGACGCGATCGACCCGGTGACGGTGGCGCTCGCGGTCGCCGACGGGGCACAGCTGCCGGGCGGCAGCGGTGGCACGGGCGGCACGGGCGGTTCCGGCTCCACCGGCGGGGGTTCGTCCGACCTCGGCGGTTCGGTCGGCGGCGGCACGGGCGGCGCGATGGCGTCCACCGGTGCGTCGGTGCCGACGGGTGCGCTGCTCGGGACGGCGGGCGTGATCGTCGCCGCGGGCGCGGGAGCGGTCTTCGTGGCCCGGCGCCGCACTTCCTGAGGATGTTTGAATGCCCGGGTGACAGAACTACTTGAGGGACTGGACGTCCTGCGAGTCTTCTGCGGGCCCGACGGGCGGCACGGCAATGAGCTCGGTGTCGTGCGCGACGGGGCCCGCGTTCCCGGGCGTGCCGAGCGGCAAGAGATCGCCGGGAAGCTCGGCTTCAGCGAGACGGTGTTCGTCGATGACCCCGAGCGCGGGGTCATCGACATCTACACCCCCACGCTGCGGCTTCCCTTCGCCGGGCACCCTTGCGTCGGTACGTCCTGGCTGCTCGACGTCCCTGAACTGTTCACGCCCGCGGGGGTGGTGGAGGCCCGTCAGGACGGGGAGTTCAGCTGGATCGCCGCGCGGCCGGAGTGGGCGCCGGAGCGGACGCTGCGTTCGTACGGAACCGCGGCCGAGGTGGACGCCCTCGCGGTGCCTCCACTGGGGGAGTGGGTGTACGCGTGGGCCTGGGAGGACGAGGCGGCGGGGCGGGTCCGTGCCCGGGGCTTTCCGGGGCGCGATGACGGCATCCGGGAGGACGAGGCCACGGGGGCGGCGGCGTTGCTGTTGTGCGCGCAGCTGGGCCGGGCGTTGAACATCACGCAGGGGCGGGGCTCGCAGATTCTTGCGGCGCCGGGGCCCGGTGGGGTGGTTGAGGTAGGGGGACGGGTGCGGTTGGCAGGGGGCTGAGGTCTGCCTCCGGCGGTTCTTCCTCCAACCCCACCCCTCACATTGTCGGGAAGGGGCGGGGTCGGGGAAAAGAAGCCGCTTACGCGGACAGCGGGAACTCTTCCCCCAGCTCGCGGAACACCCCGGTGTTCAGAGCGAAGGCGCGCTTGCACTCGTCCACGATCCGCTGCCTCTCCAGCTCATCGGGGACGACTTCCCCGAGACCGTCCAGCAGTTCGCGATAGCCCCGCTTGAACGCGGCCGGGTTCGAGATTCCCTCGAAGACGTAGAACCGCACCCCGTCGCCCTTCCGGGCGAACCCCCACGTCTGCTCCGCCTTGCCGCGGATGATCTGGCCGCCGGAGAGATCCCCGAGGTAGCGGGTGTAGTGGTGGGCCACATAGCCGCCGGGCCACTCCTGGGCGCACTCCGCGATCCGCGCCGCGTACGCCGCCGTGGCGGGCAGCGGCGTGGCCGAGGACTGCCAGCCCGCGCCCCGCAGATGGGAGAGGTCCCGCTCCAGCTCCGCGACGCGCAGCAGCTCGGGCTGGATGAACGGTCCCGCGACCGGATCGTCCTTCAGCGCCGCGGCGCCCTCCTCCAGGGCGCGGTACACGAACCACAGTTGTTCGGTGTAGCGCGCGTACGCGTCGACGCCGAGCCTGCCGCCGAGGAGGTCGCTCATGAACGTCGAGGTCTCCGCCTCCGTGTGCTGCTCGTGCGACGCGGTGCGGATGACCGTGGAGAACGGATCCATGAGGGACCTCCGAAGCCGAATAGAGCGTAGAAAGCCGAAGAAAGGCGGGAACCAGTGCGAACCGGCGGTGCCTGCACCGATCATCCAAGTTAGGCTTACCTAAGTCAACTGGTTCCCGACGTCCTGTCGGTAAAACGCTACCCACTCAGAGTTCAGGGAAGCGTAAGGATCTCCGCCCCGGTGTCCGTCACGACGAGCGTGTGCTCGAACTGCGCGGTCCGCTTGCGGTCCTTCGTCACCACGGTCCAGCCGTCCTCCCACATGTCGTACTCGTACGTGCCGAGCGTCAGCATCGGCTCGATCGTGAACGTCATGCCGGGCTGGATGACCGTCGTCGCGTGCGGGCTGTCGTAGTGGGGGACGATCAGGCCGGAGTGGAAGGACGTGTTGATGCCGTGGCCGGTGAAGTCACGGACGACGCCGTAGCCGAAGCGCTTGGCGTACGACTCGATGACGCGGCCGATGATGTTGATCTGGCGGCCGGGCTTGACCGCCTTGATGGCGCGGGCGAGGGACTCGCGGGTCCGCTCCACGAGCAGCGTCGACTCCTCGTCGACGTCCCCGACGAGGTACGTCGCGTTGTTGTCGCCGTGCACCCCGCCGATGTACGCGGTCACGTCGAGGTTGATGATGTCGCCGTCGTTGAGGACGGTGGAGTCCGGGATGCCGTGGCAGATGACCTCGTTGACCGAGGTGCACAGCGACTTCTGGAAGCCGCGGTAGCCGAGCGTGGACGGGTAGGCGCCGTGGTCGCACATGTACTCGTGGGCGACGCGGTCCAGCTCGTCGGTGGTCACGCCGGGCGCGATGTGCTTGGCGGCCTCGGCCATCGCGCGCGCGGCGATACGGCCCGCCGTGCGCATCAGCTCGACGGTTTCGGGGGTCTGCACCTCCGGCCCCTTGTACGGGGTGGGCGCGGGTTTCCCCACGTACTCCGGGCGCCTGATGTTTCCCGGAACGGGGCGGATGGGGGAGAGCTCCCCTGGGACGAGCAGTGACTGGCCAGACATGCCAGCGAGTCTAACCAGCGGTGGTGGGGCAGCATGGCTCAGAGAGCGGGACCCAGTAGCACCCAGCAGTACTGAACCGAGAGGAGCGGGCGGCCATGGCGCTGTTCAAGAAGCGGACCGTCGGAAAACCGGGCGAGTGGTACTACTGCCTGGAGCACCAGAAGGTCGAGGAGGGCCCCGACTGCCCCGGCAAGGACCGCTTCGGTCCCTACGCGTCGCGCGAGGAGGCCCAGCGCGCGATGGAGACCGCCGCGGAGCGGAACCTCGAGTGGGAGACCGACCCGAAGTGGCACGACAAGGACGACCGGGGCGGGGCCGCCAACGCCTGACCCGCCCCCGGGCGCCCGGCGGCGGGTCAGGCGCTCATCCGGTCATCCGGCGGCGGAGACCTCCCGGCGCCGGAGCGCGTCCTCGTCGGTGGTCGCGTCGTACGAAAGCAGCTTCGGCAGCACCGCGGTCAGGGCGGCGACCGAGGCGACGCAGGCGAGGCCGCCCGACCAGATCGCGCTGCGGGTGCCGGTCCAGCCGGCGGCCGCCCCCGCGCGGACCTGGCCGAGCTGCGGGCCGACGCTGTAGGAGAGCACCTCGATGCCGGCGAGGCGCCCCCGCAGCTCGTCCGGGATCGTCTGGTTCCAGATCGTGGAGCGGCCCAGCCCGCTGAGCATGTCGCCCGCGCCCGCGAGGGCCAGGCACACGAGCACCAGCCATACGTTGCCGAACCAACCCGCGGCCGTGATCGCGAGCCCCCAGCCCGCCGCCCCGAACACGACGAGCAGCCCGTGCCGCCGCACCCGTGAGGTCCACCCGCTGGTCAGGCTGAGCAGCAGCGAGCCGACCGCGCCGGCCGCGTACATCAGGCCGAGCGACCACTCCGCGTCGAGATCCTCCGCGAGGAACGGGAAGATCGTGTTCGGGAAGGCGAAGAACATCGCCGCCATGTCGATCGCGTACGTGCCGAGCAGCACCGGCCGCGACCACGCGTACCGCGCGCCTTCCGCGAGGCCCCGCAGGGAGGGCTTGTCGGCGTCGTGCGCGGGCGGCGCGGGTGCGATGCGGGCGCACAGGGTCACGGAAGCGGCGAAGGAGACCACCGTCACCGCGTACGCGGGTGCGTGCCCGGCGTAGGCGACGACAAGGCCCGCAAGCGAGGGGGCCGCGATCGCGCCGACGTTCCAGCGCAGCGAGTTGAGCGCGGCGGCGGCCGTGAGCTGGTCGTGCGGCACGATGCGCGCCATCAGGGAGTCGAGGGCGGGGCGTTGCAGGCCCGCGAGCGCGGAGACTCCCGCCGCCACCACGTACAGCGGCCACAGCAGTGGCTCCGGGAGCAGCGCGTTCATCAGGAGCACCGCCGCCAGCAGGCCGAGCCCCGCCTCGGTCAGGAGAATCACCTTGCGCCGGTCCACCGCGTCGGCCAGCGCACCCCCGTAGAGCCCGAAGACGATCAGCGGCACCAGTTCGACCGCGCCCATCGCCCCGACGGCGAGCGGCGAGTCGGTGAGGTCCTTGATCTGCAACGGCAGCGCGACCAGGGCCATGAAGCTGCCGAAGGTGGTGACGAGCCCCTGGACCCAGAGCAGCCGGAAGTCACGCGTGGAGCGCCAGGGGGAGAGGTCGGGCAATACAGAGGAGAGGGACACGAACAGCCATGGTCAGCGCGGATGGTGTTGCCGGGCAACTGATTTCTTCGGGCGGGGGCGCCTCCAGCAGGGGGGAGCCGCCGCTTCGCGGCGAGTTTTTCCCGCCCGCCCACCCGATTGCCCTGCGGGGTATTCGGGTGGGTGGGCGGGAGACATCCGCCGCGAAGCGGCGGCTCAGGGTGATGCGCAGGCGCCCCCGCCAGAACGGGGTGTTACCACCGCGCCGGCGGCGGCGACGTCAGCTGGTCGGCCAGGCGGGAGAGCCGGTCGCGAAGGCCGCGGCGGCCCCGCGCCGCCGGAAGCGAGTTCTCACCCGCCGCCGCGCTCACCAGGTGCTGGACCATGTCGAGATCGAGCTCGGGCGTCTGAGGCACGGCCAGCGCCTCGTGCGCCATGGCCTGCAGATCGCCGTGCCCCGAACCCAGGGAAAGCACCGTGGCCCCCGCCGCACGGGCGTCGTGCACCCGCTCCAGCAGGCCCGCGCCCGGCGACGCGGCGGGCGTGTCCGGTGCCACCACGAGCAGTGTCTCGCCGCGCCGTGCCGCCTCGATCCTGCCGAGCCCGGTCGAGAGGTGGGCGGGGTCGCCCTCCCGCACCCGGTGGCGTACGAGCGTCGGCGTCAGTTCCGGCGTTCCGGACCACGCCGCCTCGTCCACGAGATGCGCGGCCAGATGCCACGGCTCGTACTCCTCCGTGCCCACGAGCAGCAGCCCGCCCCCGTGCGGCACCACGGAGGACCGCAGCGTCCCCGCGAAGCGTCGCGTCGCGCCCACCCACTGGGTTCCTGCGAGCACTTCGCGCAGCAGCGCGACCCGTACGGCGTCCATGGGGCCGCATCCTGCCTCAACATGTCAGTCGTCAGGCGCAGTTCACCGGGAATTCGCCCGGGGTGGGGACTGACCCGGGATGGCTGATGAGACAACTGTTCCCTTCCGCGCCGGACGCGAGGGCTACGCGAGCTTCCGGATCCCCGCCGTCGTCCGCACCGACTCCGGCTCCCTGCTGGCCTTCTGCGAAGGGAGGGTCGGCTCGCAGGAGGACTTCGGCAACATCGACGTGGTCCTGAAGCGGTCCAGCGACGGCGGCCGTACCTGGGGTCCGCTCCAGGCCGTCGTCAAGAACGGCGACAACCTCGCGGGCAACCCCGCCCCCGTCGTCCTCGACACCGGCCGCATCCTCCTCGTCCACGTCCGCAACGCCGCCGCCGCGACCGAGGACGCCATCCGCCGCGGCAAGGTCTCCGCCGCGAACGGGCGGCGGATCTGGGTGCAGCACAGCGACGACGACGGGCTGACCTGGTCGGCGGCCCGGGAGATCACCGGGCAGGTGAAGAAGGCGAACTGGCGGTGGTACGCGACCACTCCCGGCCACGCGATCCAGCTGACCGGCGGCGCCGCGAGCGGCCGTGTCGTCGTGCCTGCCAACCACTCCCTGCCGCCGACCGGCACGGACAACGGCACCGAGGGCAAGTACAACGGCGGCCACTGTCTCCTCAGTGACGACCTCGGCCAGACCTGGCGCATCGGCTACGTCGACGACAACACCGACGGCTATGTGAACGTGAACGAGACCACCGCCGCGGAACTCCCCGACGGGCGGCTCTACTTCAACAGCCGCAACGACTCACCGTCCCCCGGCACCCGCGCCGACGCCCACTCCGGCGACGGCGGCCAGAGCCTCGCCAAGCCCTTCCGGCCGCAGGCGGGGCTCGTCGGTCCCGTCGTCGAGTGCAGCGTGCTCCAGCTGCGTACGCCGGACGTGCTGCTGTTCTCCGGGCCCGCCGACCCCGGCTTCCGCGCCCTGATGACGGTGCGCGGGAGCCACGACGGCGGCGCCACGTGGCGGCACGCGTACACGGTGGACGGGCTGCCCGCCGCGTACTCCGATCTCGTCCGCGTCGACGACGAGACCGTCGGACTCCTCTACGAGACGGGTGACTTCAGCGCCTATGAGACGATCACGTTCCGGCGGATCCCGGTGAGCGCGCTGACCTGACCCGGCCCGCGGACAGGCGGTGAGTAAGGTCGCTCGTATGACCTCTCATGACAGTGTGCAGAAGGCCCCCGCCAAGGATCCCTGGGAGCTGCCCGACGTCTCCGGACTCGTCGTCGGCGTGCTCGGCGGCACGGGTGACCAGGGCCGCGGCCTCGCCTACCGCCTGGCCCGCGCGGGCCAGAAGGTGATCATCGGCTCCCGCGCGGCCGAGCGGGCACGGACAGCCGCCGACGAGCTCGGCCTCGGCGTCGAGGGCGCCGAGAACGCGGAGTGCGCGCGGCGCAGCGACATCGTGATCGTCGCCGTGCCGTGGGACGGACACGGCAAGACCCTGGAGGCGCTGCGCGAGGAGCTGAGCGGCAAGCTCGTCGTCGACTGCGTGAACCCGCTCGGCTTCGACAAGAAGGGCGCCTACGCCCTGAAGCCCGAGGAGGGCAGCGCCGCCGAGCAGGCCGCCGCCCTCCTTCCGGACTCCAGGGTCACGGCCGCCTTCCACCACCTCTCGGCGGTCCTGCTCCAGGACGCGGACGTCGAGGAGATCGACACCGACGTGATGGTCCTCGGCGAGGTCCGCGCCGACACGGACATCGTGCAGGCGCTCGCCGCGCGGATCCCGGGCATGCGGGGCGTCTTCGCGGGGCGGCTGCGCAACGCGCACCAGGTCGAGTCCCTGGTGGCCAACCTGATCTCCGTGAACCGGCGGTACAAGGCGCACGCGGGGCTGCGCGTGACCGACGTCTAGGACGTAGCGGGCATGGGGGACACTGGTTGCGGACGCCGATCGGTACGCCACTGCGCACGCCGCTGTGTACGTCGCTCGGTGCGTCGTCCGCACGGTGTCCCACCACCTCCCCGATCCGACCCCCGACAGGAGCCGACCCCCATGCCCCGCCTCGCTCTCTACGCCCTCGCGGTCTGCGCCCTCGCCGTCGTCGCGGCCGTGGTCTCCTTCGTCCAGGGCTACTGGATCGGCGTCGTCTGGGTGCTGCTCGCGGGACTCTCGTCGAACATGGCGTGGTACTACCTGCGCCGCGCGAAGGCCCAGCGGGACGCCGCGCGCGCCGCTACGGGTTGAGCGTGCAGTACTGGCTCGGGTCGCCGTCCCAGAAGCGGTAGAAGTCCTGGCCGCAGTACGTCTCCAGGTCGTACACACCGAGGCCGCGCAGGATCGCGTCGATCGCGTCGAAGAACGCGCCGTTCACCTCGGGGATCCACAGGATGCCGAAGACGGCGATCAGGCCGAACGGCGCGAACGGCTCCACCTGGCGGCGGATCTTGTGCGAGAGCCAGGGCTCGATGACGCCGTAGCCGTCCAGGCCCGGGATGGGCAGCGAGTTCAGGATCGCGGCCGTCACCTGGAGCAGGGCGAGGAAGGCGAGCGCGAAACGGAAGGTGTCAGGGACACCGGAGAGCGCGTCGAGCCAGAACGGCGCGGTGCAGACGATCGCGAAGAGCACGTTCGTGAGCGGTCCCGCGGCCGAGATCAGACTGTGCTTCCACTTGCCCTGGATCCGCCCGCGCTCGATGAAGACGGCGCCACCCGGCAGACCGATGCCGCCCATGATCACGAAGAGCACCGGAAGCACGATGCTGAGCAGCGCGTGCGTGTACTTGAGCGGGTTGAGGGTCAGATAGCCCTTCGCGCCGATGGAGATGTCGCCGCTGTGCAGGGCGGTGCGGGCGTGCGCGTACTCGTGCAGACAGAGCGAGACGATCCAGGCCGCCGTCACGAAGAGGAAGACGGCCAGCCCCGGATTGTCCGCGAACCCGGTCCACGCGGCCCAGCCGGAGACCGCGGTGACGGCGGCGATCCCGAGGAAGACGGGGCTGATCCGCCGGTCGCTGCGTCGGGTGGGAGCGGTGGTCATGAGGCGGGGCTCCTGGAGGTGGCGGGCCGGTTGTCGTACGGGACCGTACCCCGGCGTACGTCGAAAACGTCTCGCACTCGGTGGGGAGTTCCAGGGAGGGTGGGGGCATGGCGCTGTGGAACGTGATGTACGCCGACTGGCAGATGGAATGCTGCGGGACGCCGTTCTCCGTCGGGGACGAGGTGGCGTGGCAGCTCGGCGGCGGTCCGCCGCTGCACTCCGTGGAGCGGCACGGGGCCGAGGGCCCCGTCACCGTGGGGCGGGTGCGGTCGATCCAGGTGGTGACGCGGGAGTTCGTGCTGCGGGCCGGCACGGACACGTTCGAGCAGGCGGCCGGGGAGGAGTGGCTCCGTCCGGTGGAGAAGTGCCCGAAGTGGTTCACGGACCCGGTGGAGGGCTGCCGGGAGCAGGGCCGCTTCCGGCGGGAGGTGGGGGTGCTCGTCTCCCTCGACGTACGGGAAGATGGCGGGTGACCGGCGCCTTCCCTCGCCCGCGGACAGGCTGGACAGCGGCCCGCCCGGCGGCCGAGGATGAACGCCGGGGGAACGGGGGCCGTGTACCTGGCGCATCCGCCGGACGGGACCGTCAGACCCGCCGCCTCCTGCTCGGGCGCCATGAAGGCGGCGGTGCCGATCCGCGGCCCGGTGCCGGTCCGCGGCCCGGTGGCGTCGGCCGCTCGGGCGAAGCCGATGCCGAAGCCGATGCCGAAGCCGATGCCGAAGCCGATGCCGAAGCCGATGCCGAAGCCGATGCCGAAGCCGATGGCGCAGCCGGTGGCCACCCGCCCGCCCACGCCCGGCGCAGCACCCGAGACCACCCCTCACCTCCACCGGAGACAATGGACCCCGTGCGCTACCGCATTCTCGGCACCACCCAGGCATTCCACGCCGACGGCACGACCATCGCCGTCGGCGGCTCACGGCTGCGCGCACTCCTGACGGTCCTCGCCCTGCGCGCCCCCCGCCCGGTCCCCGCGCCCGCACTCGTCGACGAGGTGTGGGGCGGTGACCCGCCCGCCGACGCGACCGGCGCGCTGCAGGCACTGGTGGGCCGCCTGCGCCGGGCCATCGGCGCCGGGGCGATCGCCTCGACCGACGGCGGCTATCAGCTGTGCGCCGCCCCGGACGACATCGACCTGTACCGCTTCGACCGCCTCGTCGGCGAGGGGACGGACGCCCTCGCCGACGGCGACGCGGCAAAGGCCGCGGCGATCCTCGACGACGCGCTGGCCCTCTGGCAGGGCCCCCCGCTCGCCGACCTCCCGGACCGCACGGCGGAGGCCGCCCGGTGGGAGGCCCGCCGCCTGGAGGCCCGCCGCGCCGGGCTGGCCGCGGCGCTCGCCCTCGGCCGGGCCGAGCAGGTGCTGCCCGAGCTCGCCGCCCTGTGCGACGGCCACCCCCTCGACGAGCCGCTCCAGGCCCTGCGGCTGCGGGCGCTGCGCGACGCGGGCCGCCCGGCACAGGCGCTCGCCGCGTACGACGGAGTGCGCCGCCTCATCGCGGACCGCATCGGCGCCGACCCGGGCCCCGAACTCCGCGCCCTCCACGAGGAGTTGCTGCACCACGACGCCCCGCCGCACGCCTCGCGGCCCCCGCAGCCGCCCCCTTCCCGGGTCCGCCCGCCGGAGAGACCGCAGGGCAACCTGCGCGCCAGGCTCACCTCCTTCGTCGGCCGCGAGGACGACATAGAGGCCATCCGGGACGACCTGACGCGGGCCCGCCTCGTCACGCTGCTCGGACCCGGTGGCGCCGGCAAGACGCGGCTCTCGCAGGAGGCCGCCGAGGCGTACGCGGACGGCGTGCCCGACGGCGTATGGCTGGCCGAGCTCGCGCCGGTCGAGGACCCGGACGCGGTGCCGGAGGCGGTCCTCACCGCGCTCGGCGCCCGTGAGACGGTGCTGCGCGGCGCGGGCGCCGAAGAGCTGCGCGCGGTCTCGGAGCGGCACGGCGACGACCCCGTCGTCCGCCTCACCGAGCACTGCGCACCGCGCCGGATGCTCCTGATCCTCGACAACTGCGAGCACGTCATCGACGCCGCGGCCCGCCTCGCCGACCGGCTGCTCGCGCACTGCCCCGACCTCACGGTCCTCGCCACCAGCCGTGAACCCCTGGGCGTACCGGGGGAGTTGCTGCGCCCCGTGGAGCCGCTGCCCGAGCCGATCGCGCTGCGGCTGCTCGCGGACCGCGGCGCGGCGGCCCGGCCGGGCTTCCGCATCGAGGACGACCCGTCGGCGGCAGCGGAGATCTGCCGCCGCCTGGACGGCCTGCCGCTGGCCATCGAACTGGCCGCGGCGCGCCTGCGCATGCTCACCACCCGGCAGATCGCCGACCGCCTCGACGACCGCTTCCGCCTCCTGACGAACGGCGCCCGCACGGTCCTGCCCCGCCAGCAGACCCTGCGCGCGGTCGTCGACTGGTCCTGGGAACTCCTTGACACCCCCGAGCGCACCGTCCTGCGCCGCCTCTCCGTCTTCGCCGGCGGCTGCGACCTGGCCGCCGCCGAGGCGGTGTGCGGGGCCCCCGCCGAGTCCGCCGCGGCCGGTGACGGGGCGGGGATCCGGCCGCTCGACGTCGCGGACGTGCTCGGCTCCCTCGTCGACAAGTCCCTTGTCGTCGCGGCCCCTTCGCCGCAGGGCGGCATGCGCTACCGGCTCCTGGAGACCGTGGGCGAGTACGCGGGGGAGCGGCTCGACGAGGCCGGTGACCGCGGCGCCGCCGAACGGGCCCACCTCGTGTACTTCCGGGAGCTGGCCCGGCTCACCGAACCGCGGCTGCGGGGCGGCGGGCAGCGGGAGGCCGTCGAGCGGCTCGAGGTCGAGTACGAGAACCTGCGCACCGCCCTGCGGCACGCGGTCGCCGCCAGGGACGAGCAGGAAGCGCTCTGCCTTGTCCTCTCGCTCTCCTGGTACTGGACCATCCGCGACCTGCGCCTGGAGATCCGCAACTGGTCCCGGGACGTCGTCGCCCTCGGCCCCGACCCGTTCGCGCGCCCCGTCACCCCGGTGGAACCGCTCTACGAACGCTGCACGGACAACCCGCCGCCCATGCGCCCGGAGGTGCTCCAGGAGGCGCGGCGCGGAGTCCACCTCATCCAGCTCTCCTGCATGGACATGAACCTGGAGGCCTGGCAGACGCCCGAGGCCATGGAGAAGCTCGCGGGCATCCGCGAGGCCTACCGGCCGGGTCTTCCGCAGACCTGCTGGTCGCCGGGGAGCCTGTGGTTCTTCGCGGTGCTGCTCGAGGGGGACATCGACCAGCTGTACGACATCATCGACGCGACCATCGCCACCTGCCGCGAACGCGGGTACGACTGGGAGCTCGCCGCGTCCTTGCAGCAGCGCGCCAACATCCTCGCCAACCGCGCCGACTGGGCCGGTGACGCCCGCCGCGACGCCGACGAGTCCCTGGAGATCTTCAGCAGGCTCGGCGACGTGTGGGGCATGGCCGAGGCGCTCTCCTCGCGCGGCGAGGCCCATGAGCGGCGCGGCCGGTACGCCCTGGCCGCCGAGGACTTCGCCGCCGCCATCGAGCACGCGGAGCGGCTCGGTGCCCCCGCGCAGGTCAGCGTGCTCACGGCCCGGCTCGGGGCGGTGCTCGCCGAGGCGGGCGAACTGGCCCGGGGCGAGGAGCTGCTCTGGTCGGTCATGGAGCATGCCGGCAACGCCGCCGCCAATTCGAGCGAATCCCTGCCCGCCGCACGGTTCTTCCTCGTCGACCTGCTCGCCCGGACCGGCCGCACCGCCGAGGCGCGCGAACAACTGCGGCTGCTCAAGGAAGAGTTCAAGGCCGTCGACTTCGTCATCTTCGAGGGTTTCATGCTGGGCGCCGAGGCATGGATCGACACCGTGGAGGGCCGCCACGCCGAGGGTCTGGTCACGGCGCGAGCCGCGCTCGACAATTCCCTGGACCCGCTGACCAAGTTGATGGCGCCGCAGATGACCTCCGTCCATCTCACCGTCGCCGCACGGGCCCTGGCCGCGCTCGACGGCGGCCGGCACGCCCGCGACGCGGCGCGGCTGATCGCGGTCGCCCACCGTGAGCTGCCGCGCGGCCACTTCGCTCCGGCCGCGGAGCGCGAGATCCACACGGCCGCCGTGGAGCTGGCGCGCGGGGCACTGGGTGACGCCGCGTACGAGGCCGCGTACGCGGAAGGCGGCGGACTCTCCGTGGAGGAGGCCGCCGCCCTCTGCGACAGGCACATCGGCTAGCAGCTGTGCGCTCAGCTCTTCGTGCGGAACTTGTGGATCGCGATCGGCGCCATGACCAGCGTGAGCAGCGCCGACCAGCCGACCGTCACCCAGATGTCGTGCGCGACCGGGCCGCCCACCATCAGGCCGCGCGCGGAGTCCGCGAGCGAGGACAGCGGGTTGTAGTCGGTGAAGGCCTGCAGCCAGCCCGGCATGGACTGCGTCGGCGCGAAGATCGACGAGCCGAACTGCAGCGGCATCAGGACCAGGAAGCCCATCGCCTGCACGGACTGGGCGCTCTTCATCGCGACGCCGAGGACCAGGAAGATCCACATGATGGACATCCCGAAGAGCGCGGAGAGGCCGACGGCGCCGAGCAGGCCGCCCCAGTTCGTGATGTCGAAGCCCACCAGGACGCCGACGATCATCATGATCGTCGTCGCGATGAGGAGCCGCATCAGCTCCACCACGATCTTGGCGAAGAGCACCGAACCCTGGCCGATCGGCAGGGTGCGGAAGCGGTCCATGATGCCGTTCTGGAAGTCCTGGTTGAAGCCGGTGCCGACGGCCATGGCGATGTTCATGCTCATCATCGCCATCATGCCCGGCACCACGTACTGCACGTACGCGTCCTGACCGCCGCCGAGCGCCTGGCCGATGGAGCCGCCGAAGACGTACACGAACAGGAGCGTGAAGACGATCGGCATCATGATCGCGTCGAACATCGACTCCGGGTCCTGGCGGATCCACAGGAGATTGCGGCGGACCAGGGCGCTGGTGTGCCGCACGTGGTCGCGCAGCCCGATGCGGGCGTCGGCCTCTCCCTGATGGAGGGGCGGCGTGAGAGTGGTGCTGCTCATACGGCAACCTCCTCGAGTTCGGGGCGGGCGTCCTGCGGGGCGCTTGCCTTGTGGCCGGTGATGGAGAGGAACACCTCGTCCAGGCTGGGCAGTTCGGTGGCGATGGAGCCGATCGTGATGCCGCGCGCGGTGATCGCGCCGACCACGGCGGTCAGCTGCTCGTCGCTGAGGATCGGCACCAGGACCGTGCCGGACTCGGCGTCCACGGTGGAGGTGGCGAGGCCGGTCAGGCCCATGTCGTCGAGGGCGCCGGCCAGCGGGCGCAGCTCCAGCGGGTCGGCCGGGCGGATGCGCAGGGTGCGGCCGCCGACCTTCGCCTTCAGCTCGTCGATGCCGCCGTTGGCGATGACCTTGCCGCGGTCGATGACGGTCAGCTCGGAGGCCAGCTGCTCGGCCTCCTCCATGTACTGGGTGGTGAGCAGCACGGTGACACCGTCGGTGACCATGCGCTTGACCTCGGCCCACACCTCGTTGCGGGTGCGGGGGTCCAGGCCGGTGGTCGGCTCGTCCAGGTAGAGGACGGACGGGCTGCCGATCATCGACGCCGCGAGGTCCAGGCGGCGGCGCATGCCGCCGGAGTACGTCTTGGCGGGGCGGCTCGCCGCCTCGGTGAGGGAGAACCGCTCCAGGAGCCCGTCCGCCTTCGACCTGGCCTCCTTGCGGGAGAGGTCCAGGAGCCGCCCGATCATGTACAGGTTCTCGCGCCCCGAGAGCTTCTCGTCGACGGCTGCGTACTGGCCGGTGAGGCCTATGACGCGGCGGAGCTGGCGGGGCTGCTTGACGACGTCGTACCCGGCCACGAAGGCCGAGCCGGAGTCCGGGACGACGAGGGTGGAGAGGCAGCGTACGAGGGTGGTCTTGCCGGCGCCGTTCGGGCCGAGCACGCCGAGGACCGTGCCCTCGCGTACGTCGAGGTCCACGCCGTCCAGTGCTTTGGTCTCGCCGTAGTGCTTGACCAGTCCCCTCACGGTGACGGCGCTTCCGGCGCCGCCGGGGGTGATGTCGATTCGCTTCATGCCGGAAGAATGACAGCAGCCACCGACAAAGCGCCGACAGGCCGCCTACACCTGGCCGGTGGGGCCGGTGCCGTGACTTCTTGCCCCGGGGTGGGGCCCGCTGCGGGCGGGGCCGGGCGGTTGCCTCACCTGCGGCTGGACGCCCCCTTGTCCCGCCGCTCCGCGACGGATCTCTCCCACCCACCCACCCGATTACCCGGTGTCTCCCTGGGGTGGGTGGGGGCACGCCCTTGTTTGTTTCCTGCGGGTGGGTCTGTTCATCCGCCGCTCCGCGGCGATGTCTCCCACCCACCCACCCGATTACCCCGGGGCAATCGGGTGGGTGGGTGGGGAACATCCGCCGCGAAGCGGCGGGACAGGAGGCGGTGCGGGACAGGAGGCGGCGCGGGGCAGGGCCGGGTGATCGGGTGGGAGACATCGCCGCGCAGCGGCGGACGCAGAGCCCCGCACCCGACCCCAGAGAGAAGCGAGCCCCGCACCCGACCCCAGAGAGAAGCGAGCCCAGCAGCACGCCCCCCGGCGAGAAAAAAGCGGACAGCCCGTCGACGGGGGAAATCGACGGGCTGCCGGTGGTGCCGCTATGGCTCTAGTGGACCGAGTGCTCCGCGGCGGGGAACGTCCCGCCCACCACGTCGTCCGCGAACGCCTTGGCCGCGCCGCCCATCACGGCCCGCAGATCCGCGTACTGCTTCACGAAGCGCGGCATCTTGCCGCCGGTCAGGCCCAGCATGTCCGTCCAGACCAGGACCTGCGCGTCGCAGCCCGCACCCGCACCGATGCCGACCGTCGGGATGTGGAGGGACCGGGTGACCTCGGCCGCCAGCTCCGCCGGTACCAGTTCGAGGACCACCGCGAACGCGCCCGCGTCCTGCGCGGCCTTCGCGTCGTTCAGCAGGCGGTGCGCCGCCTCGTCGCCGCGGCCCTGGACGCGGTAGCCCATGGTGTTCACGGACTGCGGCGTCAGGCCGAGGTGGGACATGACGGGGATGCCCGAGGAGACGAGCAGCTCGGTCTGGGCGAGCGAGCGTTCGCCGCCCTCCAGCTTCACCGCGCCGACCCCGGCCTCCTTCACCAGGCGCGTCGCCGAGCGAAGCGCCTGGACCGGTCCTTCCTGGTACGACCCGAAGGGCAGGTCGCCGACGATCAGGGCGCGCGACGTGCCCCGTACGACGGCAGCCGACAGCATGGTCATCTCGTCGAGGGTGACGGGCACGGTGGTCTCGTACCCGAGGTGACAGTTGCCCGCCGAGTCGCCGACCAGCATCACGGGGATGCCCGCCTCGTCGAACACGGACGCGGTCATCGCGTCGTACGCGGTGAGCATGGGCCACTTCTCGCCCCGCTCCTTGGCGGCGGCGATGTCCCGCACGGTGATGCGTCGCGTGCTCTTGCCTCCGTACAGCGCCTTGCTGCTGTCGGTGGACTGGCTCGCGGAGGGCCCCGCAGGCTGGTTCTGGGCAGCCGAGAGTTGCGTCATCGCAACGGCTCCTTCTCTTATCTCGAGGCGCCCTGACGGCGTCCCCGGATCACCTCCATGGTGGCATCGCGTGCCGCCCGTCGGCTAGTGGACCCTTCGGTAAAGTCTTTACAATACGAGACGGTCTCGTATCGAAATGATTCTAGAGTGGGAGCCATGACTACTCCCGCCGTCACCACTCCACGCATACCGGAAGCCGTCCACCGGCGCCGTTGGGCGATCCTCGGCGTCCTGATGCTGAGCCTGCTGATCGTGGTGCTCGACAACTCGATCCTGAACGTCGCCATCAAGACGATCTCGACCCCGGAGCCCACGGGCCTCGGCGCCACCCAGGGCGACCTGGAGTGGGCCATCAACTCCTACACCCTGGTCTTCGCCGGGCTGCTCTTCACGGCGGGCCTGCTCGGCGACCGGCTCGGCCGCAAGCGGATGCTGCTCGTGGGCCTCGCCGTCTTCGGCATCGGCTCCGCGCTCGCCGCCGAGTCCGGCTCACCCGTCCAACTCATCCTGTTCCGCGCGGTGATGGGCCTCGGCGCCGCCTTCGTGATGCCCGCCACCCTCGCCGTCCTGATGAACGTCTTCGAGCGCGACGAGCAGCCCAAGGCCATCGGCATCTGGGCGGGCGGCGTCGGCCTCGCCATCGCGATCGGGCCCATCACCGGCGGCGTACTGCTCGACCACTTCTGGTGGGGCTCGGTCTTCCTGGTGAACGTGCCGATCGTGATCGTCGCGATCGGCCTGATGATCTGGCTCGTCCCCGAATCGCGCGACCCGAGGCCTGGCCGCATCGACCTGGTGGGCGTGGGCCTGTCCGTCATCGGCCTCGTCCTGCTCGTCTACGGCATCATCAAGGGCGGCCAGCTCGCCGACTTCACCGACCCCGCCGTCCTCGCGACCATCGTGGCGGGCATCGTCGTACTCGTCGGGTTCGTGCTCCACGAGAAGCGCAGCGACCACCCGTCCATCGACATCTCGTACTTCAAGAACCGCGTCTTCTCGGCGGCGATCAGCTCCCTCGCACTGGTCTTCTTCGCGCTGATGGGCGTGACGTTCTTCGCGGTCTTCTACACGCAGAGCGTGCGCGGCTACTCGCCGCTGGAGACCGGCCTGTTGATGCTGCCGCTCGCCGCGGCACAGCTCATCTTCGCGCCGCGCGCCCGCCTCGTCGTCGACCGCTTCGGGGTGCGCGCGGTGTGCTCGGGCGGGCTGCTGCTTCTGGCCGCGATGCTCGCCGCCTTCACGATCCTGGAGGCCGATACGCCGATCTGGATCCTGGAGGTCATGTTCTTCCTGATGGGCACGGGCATGGCGCACATCATGACGCCCGCGAGCGTCGTCATCATGCAGGCGCTGCCCCGCGAGAAGGCGGGCTCCGCCTCCGCCCTGAGCAACACCTTCCGGCAGGTCGGCGGCGCCCTGGGCATCGCGGTGCTCGGCTCCGTGCTCTCCGCGGCCTACCGCAGCGGAGTCGAGGACAAGCTCACCCTGCTGCCCGCCGACGTACGGCACACCGCGGGCGAGTCCATCGAGGCCACCCTCGGTGTCGCAGCCAAGCTCGGCCCGCGCGGCGAACCGCTGGTGACCGCGGCCCACGACTCCTTCCTGCACGCCATGCACGTCACGGCGCTCTGCGGCGCGGGCGTCGCCCTGATCGGCGTCGTGGTCGTCGCCCTGTTCCTGCCGGGCCGCACGCCCCAGGAGCCGGAGGCGGAGCAGCAGGAGGCGGACCCGGTGGGCGCCGGGCACTGACGGGGCGTAGGGCACCGACGGGGCACGGGGCGCGGAGGGGGCACGGGGCGCGGAGGGGGCTGCATGGCCGGGCAGGGACAATCGGCCCGACAGAGCGTCGGACGACGAGAGACGGAGTTGACGTGGGCCACATCGCCAAAGGCGTCCGGGGGCGTCCCCGCAGCGAGGCCGTGGAGCGGTCGATCGTCGAGGGCGTACTGAAGATGATCGAGGACGGTGTGCCCCTCGCCGACCTCTCCATCGAACGGATCGCCCGCACGGCGGGTGTCGGCAAGGCCACCATCTACCGTCGCTGGAGCGGCAAGGAAGAGCTCTTCGTCGACATCCTGCGCGGCGTGGAAGGCCCCCCTCCCGAACTGGCGGGGGAGTCCATGCGCGGGGATCTCGTCACGCTCCTCGACCATCTGCGCAGGCGCGGCGTGAACATGAGGTCCTCCGCGATCCTGCACAACGTCTTCGCGCAGATGAAGAGCCTGCCCAGGCTGTGGGAGGCGTACCACGCGACCGTCGTCGAACCGCAGCGCCGCGTCATGATCGGCGTGCTGCGCCGCGGCGTCGAGAGCGGCGAACTGCGCGCCGACGTCGACATCGTGCTCGCCAACGACCTCTTCGTCGGACCCATGCTCGTGCGCACCGTCCTGCGCCCCGACGCGCCGCTCGACGAGGACCTCGCCGAGCGGATCGTGGACACCGTGCTCGCGGGGCTGCGGCCCACGGGGTGAATGTGCGCGTTTCGTCACAGCGGCCCGTTCTGCGCACAGAAGCGGAACCCGCCGCGTCGCCCCGCTCGTCCTCGTCCCGTACGGCCGTCACGGACGGCGGGGAGGACACCCGATCATCGCCTAGGGTTTCAGGGGCGAGGACGGTTGCACGGCACCAGTGAGGCGACGAGCGTATGGCGCAGGCGTATGTGACGGAAACGGGCAACGGCGGCTCGGGGCCTGACCGCCAGGGGTCCCGGTTCCGGCGCCTGGTCGAGGGATGGCGCGGCGACCGGGGCATCTGGAGGCGCGGGCTGGTCACGGCCGGGGTCGCGGTGCTGCTCGCTCTGGTGATGCTCTTCCATGCGCAGATCCCGAACGGCGTCGGCAACCTCGGCAGCCTCATCGAGACGTTCCTGCCCTGGCTCGGCATCCTCGTGCCGGTGCTGCTGGTCGTCGGCTTCGTGCGCAAGTCCGCCACCGCGCTGATCGCCGTGCTGCTTCCGGCGGTCATCTGGGTGAGCTCCTTCGGCGGCCTGATCTCCGACAAGTCCGGCGCCGGCGGCGACCTGACCGTCGCCACCCACAACGTGAACGCGGAGAACGCCGACCCGTCGGGCACCGCCCGTGACGTCGCCGCGTCCGGCGCCGACGTCGTGGCCCTGGAGGAGCTCACCGCGGACGCCGTCCCGACGTACGAGAAGGCCCTGGCAGGCACCTACAAGTACCACTCGGTGCAGGGCACGGTCGGCCTGTGGAGCAAGTACCCGCTGACCGGCACCCAGCCCGTCGACATCAAGCTGGGCTGGACGCGCGCGATGCGGACGACGGTCAACAGCCCCAAGGGCGAGGTCGCCGTCTACGTCGCCCACCTGCCGTCGGTGCGGGTCAAGCTGGACGCGGGCTTCACCGCCAACCAGCGTGACGCGAGCGCGGACGCGCTGGGCGAGGCGATCGCCGACGAGCAGATCTCCAAGGTCGTGCTGCTCGGCGACCTGAACGGCACGATGAACGACCGTGCCCTGAACGCGGTCACCTCGCAGATGCGCTCCACGCAGGGCGCGGCGGGCGACGGCTTCGGCTTCAGCTGGCCCGCGTCGTTCCCGATGGCGCGGATCGACCAGATCATGGTGAAGGGCGTCGAGCCGATGTCGTCGTGGACGCTGCCGGAGACGGGCAGCGACCACCTGCCGATCGCGGCGCGCGTCGAGCTCTGACCTCGGAAGTCCTCGGTCCTCGGTCCTCGGAAGTCCTCGGGAGTCCTCGGGGCGCACCTGCCACGTGGTGCACATCCCTTCTTAACCTCACGGAATACTGAGCCTGAGACACTTTGTTCCGTACGTAAACTTACGGAACACCACTCCCTCACGCGCTCCCCCGGAAGGTTCTTCATGCCCCTGGCCCTGCTCGCCCTAGCCGTGGGCGCCTTCGGCATCGGTACGACCGAGTTCGTGATGATGGGCCTGCTGCCCAACGTCGCGGACGACCTGGACATATCCATCCCCTCCGCCGGGCACCTGGTCTCGGCGTACGCCCTGGGTGTCGTCATCGGCGCCCCGCTGCTCGCCGCGGTCACCGCGCGCATGCCGCGCCGCCGGGTCCTCATCGGCCTGATGGTGCTCTTCGTCGCCGGCAACGCACTGTCGGCGGCGGCCCCCGACTACCACTGGCTGATGGCCGCCCGCTTCCTGAGCGGCCTTCCGCACGGCGCGTTCTTCGGTGTCGGCGCGGTGGTCGCCACCGGTCTGGTGGCTCCCGAGCGCAAGGCGCGCTCCGTCTCGCTGATGTTCCTCGGCCTGACCGTCGCCAACATCGTGGGCGTCCCCGTGGCCACGGCCATGGGGCAGCAGCTCGGCTGGCGCGCGACGTTCCTCGCGGTCAGCGCGATCGGCCTCGCGGCGATCGCCGCGCTTGCCTTCTTCGTGCCCGCCGACCACGGCCACGGCGAGAGCGGCGGCCTGCGCGGGGAGCTTCGCGCGCTCGGCAGCGTTCCGGTGTGGCTCGCGCTCGGTACGACCGTCGCGGGCTTCGGGGCGCTCTTCTCCGCGTACAGCTATGTGACGCCGATGCTGACCGATGCCGCGGGCTACGCCGAATCCAGCGTCACGCTGCTGCTCGCGCTCTTCGGAGTCGGCGCGACCGCGGGCAATCTCCTCGGCGGCAGGCTCGCCGACCACTCCCTGCGGGGCACGCTCTTCGGCGGACTCACGGCGCTCGTCGTGGTCCTTGCCCTGTTCCCGGTCCTCATGGGGACGGCGTGGAGCGCGGCGCTCGCGGTGACGCTGCTCGGCATGGCGGCGTTCACGACGGGTTCGCCCCTGCAGCTGATGGTCATGGAGAAGGCATCCGCGGCCCCGTCCCTTGCCTCGTCCGCGAACCAGGCCGCGTTCAACCTCGCCAACGCGGGCGGCGCGTGGGTCGGCGGCCTCGCGCTGGCCGCGGGCTTCGGGGTCACGTCGCCGGCGCTGACGGGCGCCGCGCTGGCCGTGCTGGGCCTCGGGGTGGCCTCAGTGGCGTACCTGGTGGACCTGCGGGCGCACGGGCCCGCGGCGGGCGGTGAGCGGTTGGTGGCTTCGGGCAAGCCGGTGCGGGAGTCGTCCCACACCGGCTGACCCGGGCGTGGCTCAGCCGGACTCCCGCCACCGGTTGGTGATCGGCAGCCGCCGGTCCTTGCCGAAGCCCTTCGCGGAGATCTTCGTGCCCGGCGGATACTGCCGCCGCTTGTACTCGGCGGTGTCCACCATCCGCAGCGTCTTGACGACGAGCTCCCGGTCGTACCCGGCGGCGACGATCGTGTCCGCGCCCTGGTCGCGGTCGACGTACATCGCCAGGATCGCGTCGAGTACGGGATAGTCCGGCAGCGAGTCCGTGTCCACCTGGCCGGGACGCAGCTCCGCGCTCGGCGGCTTGCTGATGGAGTTCTCCGGGATGGGCGGCGTCTGGCCACGGTCGAGCGCCGCGCGGTTGCGCCACTCGGCGAGCCGGAAGATCAGGGACTTGTAGACGTCCTTGATCGGTCCGTACGCCCCGACCGAGTCGCCGTAGAGCGTCGAGTACCCCACCGCCAGCTCGGACTTGTTGCCCGGGGCGAGGACGATGTGGCCCTCCTGGTTGGAGATGGCCATCAGCATCGTGCCGCGCAGGCGCGACTGGAGGTTCTCCTCGGCGAGCCCGGTCAGACCGAGCGACTCCATGTACGCGTCGAACATCGGGGCGATCGGCACGGTCCGGAAGTTCAGCCCCGTGCGCCGGGCCAGGTCTTCCGCGTCGCCGAGGGAGTGGTCCGACGAGTAGCGGGACGGCATGGCGACGCCGTACACGTTCTGTGCGCCGAGCGCGTCGCAGGCGAGCGCGGCGGTGAGCGCGGAGTCGATGCCTCCGGAGAGGCCGATCAGCACGCTGCTGAATCCGTTCTTCGCGGCGTACGCGCGCAGCCCGACGACCAGCGCCGAGTACACCTCCTCGTCGTCGTCGAGCCGCTCGGCGTACCCACCGGTGAGCTCGGGCTCGTACGCGGCCAGGGGCTCATCGGAGACGGTGACGTGCTCGATCCGCAGCCCGTCGTCCACGACGCCCGACGGCGGCTCGGCCGCGGCGGCGGGCAGCTCCAGATCGAGGACCACGCACCCCTCGGCGAACTGCGGCGCCCGCGCGATGACTTCGCCGTCCCGGTCCACGACGACCGAGTCGCCGTCGAAGACGATCTCGTCCTGGCCGCCGATCATGGCGAGGTAGGCGGTGGTGCAGCCGGCCTCCTGCGCCCGCTTGCGCACCAGCTCAAGGCGTACGTCGTCCTTGTTCTGCTCGTACGGCGACGCGTTGATGGAGAGCAGCAGCCCCGCCCCCGCGGTGCGCGTCGCCGGGACGCGGCCGCCGTCCTGCCAGAGGTCCTCGCAGATGGCGAGCGCGACGTCGACGCCGTGCACGCGCACGATCGGCAGGGTCTCGCCCGGCACGAAGTAGCGGAACTCGTCGAAGACCCCGTAGTTCGGCAGGTGGTGCTTGGAGTACGTCAGGACGGCCTCGCCGCGGTGCAGCACGGCGGCGGCGTCACGCGGCGCGCCCGCGGGCTGGCCGTACTTCGGCTTGGCCTCCTCGGTGCGGTCGAGATAGCCGACGACGACCGGCAGCTCGCCGTACCCCTCGTCGTTCAGCCGCACGGCGAGCGCCCGCAGCGCCTGACGCGAGGCGTCGACGAAGGACGACCGCAGGGCGAGATCCTCGACCGGATAGCCGGTGAGCGCCATCTCGGGGAACGCGACGAGGTGCGCTCCCTGCTCGGCGGAGTGCCGGGTCCAGCGGACGATGGCCTCGACGTTCCCGGCGAGATCGCCGACGGTCGAGTCGATCTGATTCAGTGCGAGGCGTAGTTGAGGCACGGGGCCCAGTGTAATCGTCAGAGCGACGCGATGCCCTGACGGGACGCCCCAGCGGGGCGTCCCGCCCTGGCCGCCGGTCAGCTGCGGTAGCCGATGACCGTCATCATTCCTGCCTCCGAGTGGTACACGTTGTGGCAGTGGATCATCCACAGGCCCGGGTTGTCGGCGTCGAAGTCCACCGTCAGCGTGCCGTTCGGCAGGATGACCGCGGTGTCCTTGCGGGGGCCGCCCGCCACGTTCGCCAGGGAGAACGTGTGGCCGTGCAGGTGGACCGGGTGCCACATCGTCGTCGAGTTGGAAAAGACCAGGCGGACCCGTTCGCCCGCGCGGACCGGGTGGCGCTGGTCGGGGGAGTAGGGCTTCTTGTCGAAGGCCCAGTCGTACTTCGCCATTCCGCCGGTCAGTTGGATCCTGACCGTGCGGTCCGGCTTGCGGGATGGGAGGGCCACCGACCGCGCGGCCCGCAGCTTGTCCGCCGTCAGGAGGCGGCCCTTCAGCTCCTTGGGGCGGGCCGAGGGGGCGGGCGCGGCGCCGCCGCCCGTGCGGAGGACCGCGAGGGCCGCCGCCTTCTTGCCCTCGGCCGCCGCGGTCAGCGGGAACGCGCCGTCCTTGGCGGTGACCAGGACGTCATAGCGCTCGCCCATGCCGAGCAGCAGCGCGTCCGTCTTCGCGTGCTCCACCGGGAAGCCGTCCGTGTGCGTCACCGTCATCTCGTGGCCGCCGAGCGCCACCCGGAAGGCCGTGTCGCCGCCGGCGTTGATGATGCGCAGGCGGATGCGGTCGCCGGGGCGGGCCCTGAAGGAGGAAGGGGCGTCCGGTGTGCGGCCGTTGATCAAGTAATGCGGATATGCCACGTCGCCCGCGTCGCCGCCCAGGAGGTCGCTCTTGGCGCCCATCATCATCCGGGAAGGGCCTGGGGGGTCTGAGGGGCTTGAAGGGTCTGAGGGGTCTGAGGGGCCTGAGGTGGGGCTCGGCTTCTGTGAGGGTCCGGTCCGCAGCGACATCTTCGACATGGCGTGGCCGCCGTGGTCCGTGCCGCCGCCCGTGGTGCCTCCCTCGCCACCGCTGCCGCCGCTGCCGCCGCCCATGTCGTGGCCGCTCATCCCCTTGCCGAGCTCCGCGAGCACGGCGTCCGGTGTCGAGCCGTCCACCCCGTCGACCCAGTCGTCCAGGACGACGACCCACTCCTTGTCGTACTTCAAGGGCTCCTTGGGGTCCTCGACGATCAGTGGTGCGTACAGACCGCGGTCCTGCTGTGTGCCCGAGTGGGGATGGAACCAGTACGTCCCCGGGTGCGGGACCGCGAAGCGGTAGGTGAAGTCGGCGCCCGGCTTGATGGCCTTCTGGGTGAGGCCGGGGACGCCGTCCATGTCGTTGCGCAGGGCCAGGCCGTGCCAGTGCAGGGACGTGGCCTCGGGGAGGTGGTTGGCCAGCGTGAGGGCGAGGGTGTCGCCCGCGGTGACGCGGACTTCCTTGCCGGGCAGCTGGTCGCCGTACGCCCAGGTCTTGACCGTGCGGCCGCCGAGGTCGAGCTTGGCCGTCGTGGCCATGAGCTTCACCTCGCGGACCGTGCCGCCGCCGGCTCGCTTCTTCTCCGCGGCGGCGACTTCCTCGCCGGAGGGGTCGACATAGCCCTTGGGGCGGCCGTCGGGAGATCCTTCGGGGGAGCCCTCGGGAGAGCCCTCAGGCTTGGAGCCGCCGCCGTGTCCGGCGTGACCGGAGTCCGGGCCGGATCCGGAGCAGGCCGTCAGGAATCCCGAACCGGCGACGGCGGTCGCGGCGCCGAGCAGGGCGCGGCGCGATGGGGCGCGGCCCGAAGGGATGCGGGCCGAAGGGGTGCGCAGGGGTTGAGTGCGCATGGCTGAGTACACCTCGTCGTAGTGGTGCGTGCAGATGGGCGCATCTGCTGCTTCTGGTACACCGCTCGACGCCCGGAGGTTCCCATCGAGGACCCCGCCGGGGCGCGGGCAGCGCGAAGCAGCCGGTGCGTCGGCCTAAATGCGCAGCACCGAGAGGCGGGAGAGGAGTATGCGGGGCGGCGGCGGATTGGGCCGCAGCCCGTCGAGCAGCCGGGCGAGCGGACGCGCGGGGACGGTGAAGCCGCCGGGGCGCAGCAGGCCTGCCTTGAGCAGCAGGAGGAGGGTGAGCGAGGCAAGGACGGCCAGGCACACGGACAGCGGGTCCATGCCGTCCATCCCGACGGGCGCGTACGCGGACGTGGGCGCGGACGCGGCCATGAGGTGTGGCCGCGCGTCGGCGTGGCCGCCCTGGCTCATCTCATGCTGACCGGCGGCTTGTTCGGACCCGCTTGCGTGACGCGTCGACTGACTTGCCGACTGACTTGCCGACGGGCTCGTCGAATGACTCGGCGACGAATGGCCCGTCGGGTGGCCCAGCGTATGCATCGTCACGATGCCGAAGAGCAGCGCGGCGAGCAGCAGGAGCTGCCTGCCGTTCGCCGATCTCTTCATGGTCGCCATGGGCGGCACCTTACCCCCGGCGGGTATTCGACGACATGCGGGCCCCCGGTACTCCACTGATCATGAGCCCATGATGAATGTGGGCAAGAGGGTGCGAAACGGTTCCGCCGAGGGTGGCGGCAGACGGCGAGGGCCGCGGACTCGCCAGGGAGCTCGCCACGGATGTCGTCATGGAGTTCGCCATGGCGCTGGCCCTGGAGTTCGCCCTGGAGTTCGACATGGAGGCGGAGGCGGGGGCCATCACTAGCGCCGTCCGCCCTGTCGTGCCGACCGCGCCCGCGGAGCCCCGCCCCGCCACCGCCCGAGCCGCCGCCGTCTCGCTCCTGCTGGCGCTCGGCGCGCTCGCCTACAGCGCATGGCTCCTGGAGCCCCTCCTGGGGACGGGGCTCTCTCCGGTGAGTTCGTACGTCAGTGAACTCGCCGCACGGGACCAGCCGTTCGGCACGCTGTTCCGCACGACCGACCTGACCGCCGGGCTGCTGCTCCTCGCGGGCGCGGCCGGTGCGCTGCGGTGGCTGCCGCGCCGGAGGATCGCCGTCGTGGGGTGGGCGGGGCTCGCGCTGTTCGGTGCGGCCACCGCTGTCGACTCCCGGCTGCCGCTGAGCTGCGCGCCGACCGCCGACGCGGCGTGCGTGGCAAGGGAGCGGGCGGGGCTCGTACCCGCGGCGCACACGGCGCACGTGGTGAGCAGCAGTGTCGCGATGACGGGGGCGCTGGTGGGGATGGTGGCGCTGACGTTCGCGGCGCGGAGGTACGGGCACGGGGTCCTGCCGTCCCTCGCGGGCCCCTTCGGCCTCCTCCTTCTGCTCCTCGAACTGGCGGCCACCGCCTGGACCCTGGCCGCCATCGCCGCCTTCGACGCGGGGCACGGCACGTGGGCGCTGGGGGTGGGGCAGCGGCTTCAGGTGCTGCTGATCGCTCTCTGGCTGGGGCTGCTCGCGCGTGCGGTGGTGCGGCGCGGATGAGTTTCGTACGGATCGGGGGAGTGCCGCACCACGTGGAGGTGACGGGGAGCGGGCCGGTCTGCGTGCTGAGCGCGGGGCTCGGGCTCGCGTGGTTCGACTGGGACCCGGTGGTGGAACTCCTCGCCCCGTGGCGGACGGTCGTCCGCTTCGACCGGCCGGGCTCGGGACTGAGCGGGCACGCGCGCGTGGCGCCCACGCTGGGCGGCGAGGCCGAGCGGATCGCGCGGATCCTGGACGCGGTGAGCCTCGGCGGTCGTCCTGCCACGGTGGTCGGACACTCGCTCGCGGGCTTCCACTGCGAGGCGTTCGCCCGTCTCTTTCCGGCGCGTACGGCGGGCCTGGTCCTGGTCGACTCCAGCGTCGAGGAGCGGCCGAGGGCGCGGGTCCCGCGCGGGGTGCGGGTGGGGGTGGCCCGGGTGTGCGGGGCGGTGCTGAGCGCGGTGGGGGTGCCGCGGGCGGTGGGGCCTGCGCTGCGGAGGGTGGCGGTGCGGGGGGACGTGGCGTCGTCGTCGGTGGATGAGGTGAGGCGGGTCTACGGGGCGAGCCGTGTGCTGCGGGGGTCGCTTCTGGAGTACGTGACGTACGTCGACGCGGCGGTCGAACTGACCACTCTGCGCCGGGAGTTCCCCCTTCGGGAGCGGCTTCCTGCGACGGTGCTCGCCGCGTACTCGGGAGGTGCGGTGAGCTGGCTCACCCGGCAGCGGGCCCTAGCCGCCTCGCTCGGCGCGACCTTCCGCGTGGCGGAGCCATCGGGCCACTTGATGATGCGGGACGCTCCGGGCACCGTGGCGGAGGCAGTGCTGGCCACGCCATGACCCCGCGGCGAATGCCTCCCACCCGTCCACCCGTTACCCGGCAGTGTTCGGGTTCGCCTGCGGCGCCTGGCCCGCCGCTCCGCGGCGGATCTTTCCCGCCCACCCACCCGATTGCCCGGCGGTGCCATGGTCAGGGAGATCGCGTGGGTGTACCGCAGGGCATTCGGGTGGGCGGGCGGGCGGGAGACATCCGCTGCGGAGTGGCGGTTTGGGGCGGGCGTCAGGTGAGGCAGGACGCCATGCCGCCCCCGAGTCGCCGCGGGGCAATCGGGCGGGTGGGCGGGAGACATCCGCCGCGGAGCGGCGGTTCAGGGGATACTCCCGGGCCACCGGGAAGCGGCGTCCCCCCAGGCTTCGCCGAACCGGGCAGTTCAGGAATACCCCCGGGTCGCCGGAAAGCAGCGCCCCCCGAGCTCCGCCGCAGCCCGGCGCTCCAGAGATCCCCCCCGGGTCACCAAGAGGCGGCCCCCCCGAAGCCCCCCAAGCGAAGAGACACCGAAGGGCCACTAGGAAGTGGCCCCCCGGCTCTCCCGGAGCCCCCGCACACTCTCCCGGATCACAATGTGCGTCCCCAGCAGATGCCTCTCCTGGCCCGCCCGAGGCGCCCCCGCCAGAGCGAGGCGGACCGCCGTCCGGCCCATCTCCTCCGCGGGGATGTGCACCGTCGTCAGGCCGGGGGTGATGTCCGCCGCCACGGGGTCGTCGTTGTAGCCGACCACCGAGATGTCCTCCGGCACCCGCAGCCCGTACTCCCGCAGCGCGATCATCGTGGCCGCCGCCACCCTGTCGTCGCCCGCGAACACCGCCGTGAAGTCCGGCTTGCCGTCCGCCTTCTTGAGGAGGTCCATGATCGCCTCGTACCCGTGGTTCTGCCCGAAGCCGATGCCGTGCAGGATCGCCTCCTCGCGCGGCACCCCGTGGTCGGCGAGCGCCCGCAGGTAGCCGGCGACACGGTCCTCGCCCGTGGTGTGTCCCGGCTGGTAGCCGATCAGGGCTATCTTGCGGTGGCCCGCGCCGAGGAGGTGGCTCGTGATCGCGTACGCGCCCGCCTCGTTGTCGTACTCGACGACCAGCGCGGGCACGTCCGGCGCCGGCGCCGGACGCCCGCACAGGATGAGGCGGGAGCCCGCCGCGGCCAGCGCCTCCGCGTACCGCGCCATCCGCTCGCGGTACTCGTCGTCCTCGATGACGCCGCCCACCAGGACCACCGCCTCGGCGGCCTGTTCGCGCATCATCTGCACCAGCGCCAGCTCGCGGGCCGGATCGCTGTTCGTCGACGCGACCAGGGTGAGCCTGCCCCGCTGGGCGGCCTCCATCTCCACGCCCTGCGCGACATGGGCGTAGAAGGAGCTCACCAGCTCGAACATGAGCACCGCGATCGTCTTGCGGCCCGCACCCGCCAGGGCGCGCGCGTGCGCGTTGGCGACGTAGTCGAGGTCCTTGACGGCCCGCAGCACCTTCGCGCGCGACGCCGTCGACGTCGGGTAGTTGCCCGCGAGGACCCGCGAGACGGTCGCGACCGAGACGCCCGCCCGCGCCGCCACATCGCGGATGGTGACCCGCTCACCCACTGTGTCTCCTCATGTAGCCGTATCCGGGCCAAGTAGCAGGCCGAGTAGCAGTATCAGGGCCAAGTGGCCCGGTCCGGGGCGGTGTTGCCCCCACGGCACCCCGCCCCGGACCATCATCCCGCGCCCGCCCCGGATCAGTGCGCGGCCTCGTACTCCTTTGCGAACTCCGCGTGCGCCTTGTCGCCGCCCTGCGTCTGCCACTTCTTGTAGACGGCGTCCCAGTCGGACAGCTTCTTGCGGCCCGAGACGATCGCCGTCACACCGTCCTCGATGATCTGCTGCATGGACGCGCCCTGCCGGTTGTACGTGTCCGACATCAGGCCCCAGTGGTCGTCGCGGACGAGGTTCGGCACGACCGCCTTCTCCCATGTGTGCAGCCGCTTGGTGAGGTCGGCGTAGCCGGGGAAGTACAGCGGCTGCGGTGCGTCCATGAGGTAGGCGAAGGGGAGGTTCGTGCGGTTCTCCACCAGGCCGAGCGAGTTGGCGATCGGGTCGCCGTTCTTGTCGTACTCGAAGTGCGTGCCCTCGACGCCCGAGTGCATCAGCTCGTACTCCTTGGAGCCGAAGGGCGACGCCAGCCAGTCCAGGACCCGCAGCATCAGCTTGACGCGGTCCTTGGAGGCCTTCTTGATGACGGTGTAGCCGAAACAGCCTCGGTTCTGCTGGTAGACGGGCGTCGCGCCGTCGACCACGTACGGCACGGCGGCGTCGAGCGTGAACTCGTCCTTGATGCCCTGCGCGTTGGAGATGACCGCGCCCCAGCCGTCCGTCATCGAGCGGACCGTGCCGTTGTAGAACTGCGTCTTGAGGTCGACCTGGGAGATCGAGGTGGCATCGGAGTTGTACGAGCCTGCCTTGCGCATCTTGGACATGTACTCGAGGGCGGCCTTGAACTCGTCGGTCCCGAACATGTCGGTGACCTTGCCGTTCTTGATCTGCCACTGGTTCGGGGCGCCGTGCCACATCGCGTGGTAGAGGTAGCCGAAGAAGCCCACCGACGAGGCGCCGAGCGCGTACTTCTTGTTCTGCGAGGCCTCCCTGGCCATCGTCTGGAAGTCGGCCGCCGCCATGCCCGGCTCGTAACCCGCCTTGGCGAACGCCTCCTTGTTGATGAACATCGCGCCCTGCACCTTGGCGCGCTCGATCGGCAGGCCGTAGATGCGGCCTGCGACGCGGCCCATGCCCTCCCACGCGTACGTGGGGATGTTGGCGAGGTTCGGGTAGTCCTTGACCGCGTCCCCGGACAGGTGCTCCGAGAGGTCCTCGCACCGCGACTTCACGAACTGCGACTCGCGCGGCAGGACGTAGCCGCCACCGAAGTTGATCATGTCGGGCAGGTCGTCGCCCGACATCAGGGTGGACATCTTGGAGCGGAAGTCCGCGTCCGGCACCACCGAGAACTCGACCTCGACACCGAGGGCCTCGTTCATCGCCTGCCAGAACTTGTTCGATCCGACCGGCTTCGGCGGGGTGCCGTAGGTGATGGTCATGACCTTGATCTTCTGCTTGCCGTTGCCCGGCTTCTCGGCCGTCGCCGCGACCAGCTTCTCCGGGTACTTGGTGAACCCGGGCTGCACGCCATCGGCGGTCGGCGCGAGATCCGGCGTCGGACCCTTGGCGGGCGTGTACGTCGGCCAGGGCGCCGCCTTCTTGTTCGCGTTGCTGACCGAACCGCCGCCGCTCGATTCGGTGGAGCAGGCGGTGAGCAGGGAGGGGGCCGCGACCGCGGCCCCGCCGACGGCTATGGAGCGCAGCAGCGTACGGCGCGACATCGAGGAACCGGACACAGTGTCAACCTTTCGGACATGCGGAGTCGTGCGGGAGGTGGTGGCTCAGCTCTTGATGGCGCCCGTGAGCACGCCCTTGGTGAAGTACTTCTGGAGGAAGGGGTAGACGATCAGGATCGGCACGGTGGCGATCACCAGGACGGCCATCTGCATCGTCTGCGGGGCCGAGACGTTCGACGCGTCGCTCAGTCCGGTGTCCGCGATCTGCGAGCCGCCCATGACGTACGTACGGAGGACCTGCTGGAGCGGCCAGTGGTCGGACTCCAGATAGATCGAGGCATGGAACCAGGCGTTCCAGTAGCTCACCGCGTAGAAGAGGCCGACCACCGCGAGGGCCGCCTTGGAGAGCGGGAGCACGACCCGCCACAGGATCTGCCAGTCGTTCGCGCCGTCGAGGCGCGCCGCCTCGTACAGCTCCTCGGGAACGCCCTGGAAGAAGCCGCGCAGGACGACCAGATTGAAGACGTTGATGAGGACGGGGACGATCAGGGCGCTGTAGCTCTCCAGCATGCCCATCCCCTTGACCAGCAGGAAAGCGGGGATCATGCCGGGCGGGAAGAGGAACGTGAACAGGACGATCAGGAGGATCGGCTTTCCGCCGTACACCTTGGGGCGGCTCAGCGCGTACGCGAGGAACGTGGTGCACGCGAGCGAGGCGAGGGTGCCGATGATCGTGACGGCGGCGCTGACCCCGAGGGCCTTGGTGACGATGCCGCCCTCGAAGACCTGCTCGTAGGCGCGCAGGGTCGGGTGCGTCGGCCACAGGACCCAGCCGCCGTTGGCGATGACCTCGCGGTTCGACGCGAACGACGTCGAGATGATGACGAGGAACGGCACGAAGACCATGACCAGGATGGTGACGATCGCCAGGGCCTTGGCCACCTGGGTGACCGGCTTCGGCTTCTCCATCCAGGAGGGGCGAGGGGGGCGCGCGGGGCGCGCGGGGCGTTCCGGGCGTGTGCGACGCGCAGGCCGTACGGGGCGTATCGCGGCCGTTTTCGTGCTCGTACGCGTGCTCACTTGTAGACCCCCTGCTCGCCGAGGCGATGGGCGACCTTGTTGGCCGCGAAGACGAGAATCGCGCCGACCACGCCCTTGAAAAGGCCCGCCGCCGCGGCGTATCCGGTGTCGCCGCCGACGATGCCCTGCCAGAAGACGAAGGTGTCGAGCACCTCGCCGGCCTCGGGTCCCACCGACTGCCGCTGCAGCAGCATCTGTTCGAAGCCGACGGAGAGGATGTCGCCGAGCCGCATGATCAGGAGCAGGATGACGACCGGCCGGATGGACGGCAGCGTCACGTGCCAGAAACGGCGCCAGGGGCCCGCCCCGTCGATGGCGGCGGCCTCGTACTGCTGCTCGTCCACCTGCATCAGCGCGGCGAGGAAGATGATCGTGCCCCAGCCCGCGTCCTTCCAGACGACCTGCGCGACGACGAGCGCCGGGTACGCGTCCGGGTTGCCGATGATGTCGACGGAGTGCAGACCCGCCTGCCCGAGCACGGAGTTGAGAAGGCCGGTGTCGGCGAGCACCTGCTGGAAGAGCGCCACGACGATGACCCACGACAGGAAGTGCGGCAGATAGACCACCGACTGCACGAAGCGCCGCGTCAGGTCCGAGGTCAGGCTGTGCAGGAGCAGGGCGAGGCCCAGTGGCACCGGGAAGAAGAAGACGAGCTGGAGCACCGCGAGGAAGAGCGTGTTCCAGGTCGCGTGCCAGAAGTCCGCGTCGCCGAACATCCGGTCGAAGTTCTCGAAGCCGACCCAGGGGCTGGCCCAGAGGCCGTCGAAGGGGACGTACTCCTTGAAGGCGACGGCGTTCCCGATGAACGCGCCGTAGTGGAACACCAGGAAGTACGCGACCCCCGGCACCATGAGCAGCAGCAGGACTCGCGAGGAGCGAAACCGTTTCCATCGCTCATCACGCTTGGTTTTGTTGCCATTTGGCCTGTTACTGCGCTTGCCGGGCGGCTTCACCGCCTCGGTTTCCGTCCGTTCCTTCGTCACCGCTGACACGGCAGCCCCTCCGTTGTCGGAACAAGGTGACCGGAATCTAAAGCGGTTACTAACCCTGGTCAACCCCCTTGGCCCCGCGATCTCTTGACCACTGTCCCGACTTCGGCCTAGCCTCCAGGCGCTGTTGGGTAACCGGTTACTACGAGGGATGGTCACGCGTGGCAGACCAGGCAGAGTTGAAGGGTCCACCGATCAGTCCACCGATCACGGCGCTCGCCATGAGCGCGGACGTGGCGGACCGGGTGTTCGCCCCCGACATCCGCGAACGGCTCGCCCGCAGCGTGGAACTGGCGCCCGCCCTGCTCACCGGGTCGCTCACCGGGGACGAGGCGCGGGCGGTGCTCGCCGACACGGAGATCCTGGTCACCGGCTGGAACTGCCCGCCGGTCACCGCGGAGGTCCTCGCCTGCGCCCCCCGGCTGCGGGCCCTCGTGCACGCCGCCGGATCGGTGAAACCCGTGGTGACGGACGCGCTGTGGGACCGGGACGTGGTGGTCTCCTCGGCGGCCGACGCCAACGCCGGGCCCGTCGTCGCCTACACGCTCGCCGCGATCACCTTCGCCGCGAAGGGCGCGCTGCCGGCCGCGGCGGGCTACACCACGGGATGGCCGCCCTTCACCGAGCGGACGGGCGCGGACGCCCGCACCATCGGCATCATCGGTGCGTCGCGGATCGGCCGTGGGGTGATCGCGGCGCTGCGGGGCTCCGACGCGGGATGGCGCGTGCTCCTGACCGATCCCTACGTCACGGGGGAGGAGGCGGCCGGGCTCGGCGTGGAGCTCGTCGACCTGTCGGAGCTGTGCCGGCGCAGCTCGATCGTCAGCGTCCACGCGCCCCAACTCCCCGAGACCCGGGGCATGGTGAGCGAGGAGATGCTGAAGCTGATCCCGGACGGGGGCACCGTCATCAACACGGCGCGCGGCTCACTGGTCGACACGGAGGCGCTGGCCCGCGAGTGCGGGGCGGGGCGCCTGGACGCGTTCCTCGACGTGACGGACCCCGAGCCGCTGCCGGCCGGTCACCCCTTGCTGGTACTCCCGAATGTGCTGGTCACCCCGCATGTCGCGGGGGCGCAGGGGAGCGAGGTGCGCAGGCTCGGGGAGTACGCGGTGGGGGAAGTGGAGCGGTTCGTGCGGGGGGAGGGGCTGCGGGGGCGGTTGCTGCGGGAGGAGTTGCCTCGGATGGCGTAGGGGGGTTCTGGCGCGGCGGCCTAGCCTTGGCTGCCGTCATCACCGGCTTCGCCTCGTTCGTCCTCGAACGCGAACGCCGGACGGGCTGAAGATCCAGCCCGTCCGGCGGGCCACGGCTACGGACATGGCCACAGCTACGGCTACGGACACGTACACGTACACGGCTACGTACACGGCGACCGCCACGGCTACGGCTTCGCGCCCCGCGCCTTCAGCAAGCCCACCATCAGCTCGATCTCCGACTCCTGCGAGTCCACCATCCCCTGCGCGAGCCGCCGCTCCACCTTCACCTCACACCGGTCCACACACCCGTCGGCCATGTGGATCCCGCCCTTGTGATGCTTGATCATCAGCTGGAGATACCGCACCTCGGCAGCCCGCCCACTCAGCTTCCCGAGATCCTTGAGCTCCGTATGGGTCGCCATCCCCGGCATCAGCGCACCGTCCTTGCCCGGCGGCATGTCGCCCATGCCCATCCACTCCATCGGAGCACCCTCCGGCACCTTCGGCAGCTCCCACAGGTCGAGCCAGCCGAGCAGCATGCCCCGCTGGTTGGCCTGGGTCTGGGCGATGTCGTACGCGAGGCGCCTGATCTCCTCGTCCTTCGTGCGGTCGCGCACGATGTACGACATCTCCACGGCCTGCTGGTGATGCGTCGCCATGTCCCGGGCGAAGCCCGCGTCGGCGGACTTCGTGGACGGGGCGGACGTGCCGGACGAGCCGGACGAGCCGTCCGTCGAGGCGACGGCGGCCGTGATCCCGCCGGCCGCGACGACCGCCGCCACGACACCCCCGACGATCCAGCCGGTACGCCGGGAGGGTGCCCGCCTCACTGGCCCTTGCCACCCGTGCAGGCGGCCCCCGGCTCAGGGGTCTGCTTGCCCTGGACGTACGTGGAGAAGAAGGAGCCGACCTTCGGGTCGGACGCGCCGGTCACCGTGCGCTGGTGACCCCAGGCCGACAGCATGATCGGGTCCTTCTGGTCCTTGACCGGGCTCATCAGCGAGTACGGCGTCTGCTTGACCTTCTGCTCCAGCTTCTTCAGGTCAGCGTCCTTCGCCTTGTCGTTGTACGTCACCCAGACCGCGCCGTGCTCCAGGGAGTGCACGGCGTTGCGCTCCGGGAGCTCGTCCTTGTAGACGTCGCCGTTGCAGTTCATCCACACCTGGTCGTGGTCGCCGCCGACCGGCGGGGTCATCGCGTAGCTGACGTCCTTGGTGACGTGCGTGCGGCCCAGCTGCTTGGCGTCCCAGACCTTCTCGCCGTCCGCGGTCGTCTTGAACTTCGGTGCGGACTTCCCGTCGGATGCGACCTTGTCGGAGTCGTCGTCGGCCTTCTGGAAGAGCACGACACCGCCCACGGCGAGCGCGGCGACCACCACCGCGCTCAGGGTGATCGTGATGATGCGGCCACGGCGATCGCGTGCGCGCTCGGCCTTGCGCATCTCCTCTATCCGGGCCTTGCGGGATGCGGTGCTCGTGTTCTTGGCGGAACCCATGATGTGTCCTTCGGCGAAACGACGGAAAGGGCGGGACGCGCGTGACGGAACAGGGTGGAGCGGTTCGCTGATCGTAATGGGCGAGCCGTGCGGGCTGTAGGGGCAGTCCGAGCCGCCCGCTGTTACGGCCGCGCCGATCAGCAGGCACTATGGGCACAGGGCGGCACATGGCCCGCAACGCGCTCGAAACCGTGTGGTGGGATGCTCATGTGCCCCGATGTGTCCCAAGGCTCGAGAGCAGCACGGACGCAGACGGCCTGACCAGCAAGGATGGGTGGAAGCGGAAGATGGACAAGCAGCAGGAATTCGTGCTCCGGACACTGGAGGAGCGCGACATCCGGTTCGTACGCCTGTGGTTCACGGATGTCCTCGGCTTCCTGAAATCAGTCGCGGTGGCTCCCGCCGAGCTGGAGCAGGCCTTCGACGAAGGCATCGGTTTCGACGGCTCGGCGATCGAAGGATTCGCCCGGGTGTACGAGTCGGACATGATCGCCAAGCCGGACCCGTCGACCTTCCAGGTGCTGCCCTGGCGCGCGGAGGCCCCCGGCACCGCCCGCATGTTCTGCGACATCCTCATGCCGGACGGCTCCCCGTCCTTCGCGGACCCGCGCTACGTGCTGAAGCGGGCCCTGGCGAAGACCTCCGACCTCGGGTTCACCTTCTACACCCACCCCGAGATCGAGTTCTTCCTCCTGAAGGACAAGCCCCTGGACGGCTCGCGGCCCACCCCCGCCGACAACTCCGGCTACTTCGACCACACCCCGCAGAACGTGGGCATGGACTTCCGCCGCCAAGCCATCACCATGCTCGAATCCATGGGCATCTCGGTCGAGTTCAGCCACCACGAGGGCGCGCCCGGCCAGCAGGAGATCGACCTCCGTTACGCGGACGCGCTCTCCACGGCCGACAACATCATGACGTTCCGTCTGGTCATGAAGCAGGTGGCGCTGGAGCAGGGGGTCAACGCGACCTTCATGCCGAAGCCGTTCTCCGAGCACCCGGGCTCGGGCATGCACACGCACCTCTCCCTCTTCGAGGGCGACCGCAACGCCTTCTACGAGTCGGGCTCCGAGTACCAGCTCTCCAAGGTCGGCCGCTCCTTCATCGCCGGCCTCCTGAAGCACGCCGCCGAGATCTCCGCGGTCACCAACCAGTGGGTCAACTCCTACAAGCGCATCTGGGGCGGCTCGGAGCGCACGGCGGGCGCGGGCGGCGAGGCACCCTCGTACATCTGCTGGGGCCACAACAACCGCTCCGCGCTGATCCGCGTCCCGATGTACAAGCCCGGCAAGACCGGCTCGGCACGGGTCGAGGTCCGCTCGATCGACTCGGGCGCGAACCCGTACCTGACGTACGCGGTGCTCCTGGCCGCAGGCCTCAAGGGCATCGAGGAGGGCTACGAACTCCCGCCGGGCGCCGACGACGACGTGTGGGCCCTGAGCGACGCGGAACGCCGCGCGATGGGCATCGAGCCGCTGCCGCAGAACCTGGGCGAGGCGATCGCGCTGATGGAGCGCAGCGAACTCGTGGCCGAGACCCTGGGCGAGCACGTGTACGACTTCTTCCTCCGGAACAAGAAGCAGGAGTGGGAGGAGTACCGCTCAGAGGTCACGGCCTTCGAGCTGCGGAAGAACCTGCCGGTGCTGTAGTAGCGCCCCGTCAGGGGCGCGGGGAACTGCGCGAGCAACCACAGAAAAGCCGCAGACGCATCCGCCGAGCAACTCGGCAAACGCGTCTGCGGCCTTTCGCGCGCCGAGCGCGCAGTTCCCGCGCGCCTTACGGGGCGCCCACGATCGCCTCTCGCAGAGGCTTCGAGGCCCGTACCCGGTACTCCTGGATCGCCCAGCCATTGCCGTCCGGGTCCTTGAAGTACATGAACGTGCCGCCGTCCTGCGGCGCATGCGCCACCGGCTCCGAGATCTCCAGGCCGCGCGCGGTCAGCTCCGCGTGTGCGGCCTTCGCGTCGGCGACGCACAGCTGGAGGCCCTGGTAGGAGCCGGGGGCCGGGGTGGGGCCGTCCATCGTGTCCCAGAGGGTGTCGGCCAGGGCGATGGAACAGCCGGACCCCGGCGGGGTCAGCTGGACGATGCGCATGCCCGGCATGACCTCCTGGTCGATGTCCACGTGGAAGCCGAGCTTGTCGCGGTAGAACTCCATGGCCCGGTCGACGTCGCTGACGGGGAGCGGGATCACCTCGAGTGTGTATTCCATGGGCCGAGTACATCAGGGGGTGAGGGCCCTGTCAGCGTGAACGGCGGCGTCCGCTCCGGCGCGTCGCAAGCGACGCGAAGGCCCCTCACGCGAAGCGCCAGCCCCTCATCACGCGAAGCGCCAGCGCGTCTGGCTGAACGGCTCGCCCTTGCCGAAGCCGAAGGCGGTACGCGGGGCCACCTCGAAGACGTACGCGTGGCCCGGACCGTGGTGGAAGCAGCCGTCCTGCACCTCGTAGTGCCAGAAGCTGCCGTACTTCTCCTCCCACGCCGCCGCCAGGCGCCGCAGCCTGTCCTCGTCGGTGATCCGCACCGCGGAGCCCTCGACGACCAGGTCGTAACCCTTGTCCCAGAGGTTGACGCCCGTGGTCAGCACGACCTCGGGGTTAGCCGCCACGTTCCGTGCCTTGCGCTCCTCGGGGCCCGTGCAGAAGTGCAGCGCGCCGTCCAGCCAGACCGCGGGCAGCGGTGTGACGTGCGGGCGCCCGTCGGGGCGCACGGACGAGATCCAGAAGAGCTCGGCGGCCTTGAGCTGCCGCACGGCGTCGGACCAGGGGGTCGCGGCGGCCCCCGCACTGCTGTACCGGCTGTCCAGTTCCGTACGGGGTTCCTTGCTCGGCATGTTCCGCCTCCTGCTGCTGCCATCAATGCTCCCGTCCAAGTACGGACTCCGCACGCGGGCAGAACTCATCGGTCAGGCCGTAGGCTCGGGCCAGGAATGATCGAACGGAGGCGCGGGGATGACGGTGCCGCAAGGGCGCAGAAGCAGTACGTTCACGCGGCTGCTGCGGCATGGTTTCACCGATCCGTCCGCCGCCGAGCGGCTGCTCGGGGCTCCCGAACTGTCCGCGGTGCGGACCGACCCGGTGCTGCTCGACGCCCTGGGCGCCGCCGCCGACCCCGACCTGGCTCTCCTCGGCCTCGTACGGCTGGTCGAGGGACAGCCCGACGACACCGGCCGCCGGGAGCTGCTCGACACCCTGGTCAGCGCCAAGCCGCTGCGTGACCGGCTGCTCGGCGTGCTCGGTGCCTCCGAGGCGCTCGCCGACCATCTGGCCCGGCATCCCCGCGACTGGCGGGCCCTGGTCACGTACGAGCTGGCCGACCTGCACCCCGGCGTCGAGGAGTTCGAGCACGGCCTCGCCGACGCCACCGACCCGGTCTCGCTCCGCGTCTCCTACCGCCGCTGCCTGCTTGCCATAGCGGCCCGTGACGTCTGCGGCACGACGGACGTCGCCGAGGCCGCCGCCGAGCTCGCCGACCTGGCGACGGCGACCCTGCGTGCCGCGCTCGCCATGGCCGAGGCCGCGGCCCCCGACGACGCCGCGCGGTGCAGGCTCGCGGTCATCGCGATGGGCAAGTGCGGTGGTCATGAGCTGAATTACGTCTCGGACGTCGACGTCATCTTCGTCGCCGAGCCCGTGGAGGGACCGGGCGGCACGGACGCCGCCGACGAGGGCAAGGCCATTCAGGCCGCCACCCGGCTCGCCTCGCACATGATGCGGATCTGCTCGGAGACCACGGTCGAGGGCACCATCTGGCCGGTCGACGCCAACCTCCGCCCGGAAGGCCGCAACGGCCCCCTGGTGCGCACCCTCAGCAGCCACCTGGCCTACTACCAGCGCTGGGCCAAGACCTGGGAGTTCCAGGCGCTGCTCAAGGCCCGCCCGGTGGCCGGGGACCTGGCTCTCGGCGAGGAGTACGTCGCCACGCTCGCGCCCCTCGTCTGGCACGCGGCCGAGCGCGACAACTTCGTTCCCGACGTGCAGAAGATGCGCCGCCGGGTCGTGGAGAACATCCCGGCGGGCGAGGTCGACCGCGAGCTGAAGCTGGGCCCCGGCGGGCTGCGGGACGTCGAATTCGCCGTACAGCTCCTGCAGTTGGTGCACGGCCGCGGTGACACGTCGATCCGCAGCGGCTCGACCCTGGTGGCCCTGGAGGCGCTCGCGGCCGGTGGTTACGTGGGGCGCGTGGACGCCGTGCAGCTCGACGACGCCTACCGCTTCCTGCGCTCCCTGGAGCACCGCATCCAGCTCTTCAAGATGCGGCGCACCCATCTGATCCCGGAGGACGACGCGGACCTGCGGCGCATCGGCCGCTCCCTGGGCATGCGCACGGAGCCGATCACCGAGCTGAACCGCGCGTGGAAGCGGCACACCTCGGTCGTGCGCCGCCTGCACGAGAAGCTCTTCTACCGCCCGCTCCTGGACGCGGTGGCCCAACTCGCCCCGGTCGAGACCAGGTTGAGCACGGATGCGGCCCGCGAACGTCTGGTGGCCCTCGGCTATCACGACCCCGCGGCCGCCCTGCGCCACCTGGAGGCACTCGCGTCGGGCGTCACGCGCAAGGCGGCGATCCAGCGCACCCTGCTGCCCGTGCTCCTCGGCTGGTTCGCCGACTCGGCGGACCCCGACGCGGGCCTCCTGAACTTCCGCAAGGTGTCCGACGCGCTCGGCAAGACCCCCTGGTACCTGAGGCTCCTGCGCGACGAGGGCGCGGCGGCCGAGAACCTGGCCCGCGTCCTGTCCGCGGGCCGCCTGGCCCCCGACCTCCTGCTGCGCGCCCCCGAAGCGGTGGCCCTGCTCGGCGACCAGCGCGGCCTCGACCAGCGCGACCACGCCCACCTGGAGCAGGAGGTCCTGGCCGCGGTGGGCCGCGCGGACGGCGCCGAAAAGGCGGTGACGGCGGCGCGCGGCGTCCGCCGCCGCGAGCTGTTCCGCACGACGGCGGCCGACATCATCGGCTCGTACGGCACGGAGGAGAGCCCCGCCGCGGAGGATCCAGGCGCCCTCCTCGACCGGGTGGGCAACGCGGTCTCCGACCTCACGGCGGCGACGATCGCGGGGACGCTGCGAGCGGTGGTCCGCGCGGGCTGGGGCGACACGCTGCCGGTGCGGTTCTCGGTGATCGGCATGGGCCGCTTCGGCGGCCACGAACTGAGCTACGGCTCGGACGCCGACGTCCTCTTCGTCCACGAGCCGCGCGAGGGCGTGGGCGACCATGAAGCGGCGAAGGCGGCGTCCCAGGTGGTCTCGGAGATGCGCAGGCTCCTGCAACTCCCCAGCAGCGACCCGCCGTTGCTGATCGACGCGGATCTGCGCCCGGAGGGCAAGAGCGGCCCGCTGGTGCGGACCCTCGCCTCGTACGAGGCCTACTACCGCCGCTGGTCACTTGTCTGGGAGTCCCAGGCGCTGCTCCGTGCCGAACCGGTCGCGGGTGACGCCGAGTTGGGGCGCGCCTTCATCGACCTGATCGATCCGCTGCGCTATCCCGCGGAGGGCCTCGGCGAGGACGCGGTCCGCGAGATCCGCCGCCTGAAGGCCCGCATGGAGGCCGAGCGCATGCCGCGCGGCGCCGACCCCACCCTCCACACCAAGCTGGGCCGCGGCGGTCTCTCGGACGTCGAATGGACCGTCCAGCTCATGCAGTTGACCCACGGCTGGGCCGAACCGGGCCTGCGCACCACCCGCACCCGGGAGGCTCTCGCGGCGGCCTGCGCGGCCGAGCTGATCCCGACCGAGGACGCGGCGATCCTGGACGAGGCGTGGGTCCTCGCCGCGCGGGTGCGCAACGCGGTGATGCTGGTGCGCGGCCGGGCGGGCGACACGTTCCCGTCGGACGGCCGCGAACTTGCCGCGGTGGGGCGCTACTTGGGCTACGACCCCGGGCACGTCGGCGACATGCTGGACGACTACCGACGGGTCACGCGCAGGGCGCGGGCCGTGATGGAGGAGCGGTTCTACGGGGCGTAGACGGCCCCCGCTACGGCCCTGCCCCCGCTACGGCCCCGGCCCCGCTACGCCCCCGGCCCCGCAACGGCTCCAGAGCATGCATGGTGGTGGCCCTGGAGCATGGTCCGCGCGTGCGCCAGGAACCCCGTGAGCGCCAGCTCGAAGGCGCGGTCGGCGCGCCCCCGGGGCGCCGCGTCCAGGGCCCGTGCGAGCGCGGGCGTCGACGTCTCGTCCGGCAGCTCCCACATGGCCTCCGGCGCTGCCAGGTCGAGCGCGGAGCCGAGTACCAGGTTCTCCAGGGCGATGATCACCGGCATGACGTCCGCGAGGGCGAACCCGGCGTCGATCAGCAGCGTCACCGCGCGCTCGTACTGCTCAAGTACCCGCGGGGCGCGCACCGGTGAGGTCATGAGGAGCGGGATGACCCTGGGGTGGGCCGCGAAGGCCGCGCGGTAGGAGCGGGCCCAGCCGGACAGGGAAGCGTCCCAGGGGCTTCGCGGGTCGAGGGTGCTGGTGTCGATCGCCTCGCTCACCCGCTCGCGGAGCAGCTCCACGATGCCGTCGCGGCCGTCCACGTGGTGGTAGACGGAGCCGGTCTGCGCGCCGAGGCGCTTGGCGATCTGCGGGACGCTGAAGTCGCCCTTCTCGTCGATGAGGGCGAGCGCGGTCGTCGTGATGCGGTCCCTGTCGAGCAGGGGGGTGCGCGGCCGTCCCATGTCTTCGATCTCCTCGCGATCTCTTCCCGTGAGCCCAACGAGAGGTTACATTGCGAAAACCGAAAGCCTTTAGGTTTATGGCTTCCGGCGGCCGGTCCCCGCCGTCGGAGCCCTTGCCCCGCCTGTCGTCGAAGGGCTTCTCCCCGCATGTCCACAACCACCCGGAGCCCTGCCGCCGAGGCCGGGCCCACGCTCCGCAGCGGCTCCCTCGGCACCGCCGACATCGCCTTCTTCGTCATCTCGGCCGCCGCCCCGCTCACCGTCATGGCGGGCGTCGCCCCCATCGCCATCTCCCTGGGCGGCATCGGCGCGCCCGTCGGCTATCTGCTCGCCGGGATCACGCTCGCCGTCTTCGCCGTCGGGTTCACCGCGATGAGCCGCCACGTCCGCAGCGGCGGCGCCTTCTACGCGTACATCACGCGCGGCCTCGGCCGCCCCGCCGGCATCGCCGCCGCCCTGCTCGCCATGCTGGGCTACAACGGCATGGAGATCGGCGTCTACGGACTCCTGGGCACCGCCACACAGGACACCGCCCACGCCCTGTTCGGCGCCGACATCCCCTGGCTCCCGGTGTCCCTCGCCGGACTGCTCCTGATCTGGTACGCCGGATACCGCTCGATCGACTTCGGCGCGAAACTGCTCGGCGTGCTGCTCGTCGCCGAGACCGGGATCCTGGTGCTGCTCGCGGGCGGCGTCCTGGTCAAGGGAGGCGCGGGGGAAGGGCTGAGCCTGGACGGCTTCACCCCGGGGCATGTCTTCGTCCCCGGCACGGCCGCCGTGCTCGCCTTCGCCTTCGCGGCGTTCACCGGATTCGAGTCGACCGTCATCTACCGCCGTGAGGCGCGGAATCCGGACCGGACGGTGCCGCGCGCGACGTACATCGCGGTGGCGTTCCTCGGGCTCTTCTACGCCTTCGTCGTCTGGACGGTGATCCAGGCCTTCGGCGACGAGGCGGTCCTGAAAGCCGCGGGCTCGGACCCGGCGGGCCTCTTCTTCTCGGCCATCACGACCTATGTGGGCGGCTGGGCCGCCGACTTGATGCACGTGCTGATCGTGACGAGCGTGCTGGCGTCGCTGCTGGCCTTCCACAACGCGATCAACCGGTACGCGCTCGGGCTCTCGGAGGAGGGGGTGCTGCCGAAGGCCCTCGGCCGGGTGCACGGGCGGCATCGGTCTCCCTACCTGGCGGGGGCGGCGCAGACGGTCCTCGGGGCGGTGGTGGTCGTCGCCTTCGCCGCGGCGGGCGCGGATCCCTACGCTCAGCTGCTGCTGTGGGTCAACACCCCCGGGATGATCGGCCTGTTGGCGCTCCAGCTGATCGCGGCGATCGCGGTTCCCTGCTACTTCCGACGGATCAGCCATGAGGAGGGCGTGCTGCGGACGGTGGTGGCGCCGGTGGTGGCGACGGTGCTGCTGAGCGCGGCGCTCGTCCTGGTCGCCACGCACATAGACGTCTTCACGGGGGCGAGCCCCTTCGTGAACACGGTCCTGGTCGGGGTCGCCCCCGCGGTGTTCGTCCTGGGCCTGGCCCTGGCGATGCGGCTGCGCCGCAGCCGTCCGGAGGTGTACGAGGGCTTCGCGGCGGAGCCGCCGGGCTGACCTTTTCCTTTCCCCGACCCCGCCCCTTCCCGAAAACCCGCCGGCGCGGAGCCCCAGTTTCGGGAAGGGGCGGGATGGGGGAGAGCCCCGCAGGGCCGCCTTGACCGCAACCATCCATCCACCTGAACGGAGTTCCCCCGTGACACCCGCCGACCTCATCCTCACCGGCGCCCACATCCGCACCCTCGACCCCACCAACCCCCACGCCACCGCCCTCGCCGTCCGCGACGGACACATCGCGGCCGTGGGCCACGAGGCGGACGTACGCGACTGGAAAGGCCCCCGCACCGAGCGGATCGACCTCGGCGGAGCCACCCTCACCCCAGGCCTCGTCGACTCCCACAGCCACCCGGTGTGGGGTCTGGAGATGGCCACCGGCCTCGACCTCTCGGCCGTGACCGATCTCGAAGAGCTCCGCGCCGCCCTGCGCACAGCGGCCCGCGTCGATGGATGGGTCATCGCCTGGGGGCTCGACCACAACGCCTTCGGCGGGCGCCCGGTCCACCGCGGCCTCATCGAGGACGCCCTCGACGGCGCACCCGCCTTCATCCGCCTCTACGACGGCCATTCCGCCCTGGCCAGCGGCGCGGCCCTGCGCGCGGCGGGGATCACGGGACCGCGCGAGTTCGCCCAGCGGTCGGCCGTCGTGTGCGACGAGGACGGGCACCCCACCGGCCACCTCGTCGAGCACGCCGCGATGGACCTCCTGAACGACGTCCTGCCCCGCCCCTCCCACGCCGAGCGCCGCACCCGCCTGGTCGAGCTGCTCTCCGCGATGGCGGCCACCGGCCTGACCGGCGCGCATGTCATGGACCTCGGAGGCGGCGACGTACCCGGACTGCTCGCGGCGGTCGAGGGCGAGACGGATCTTCCGCTGCGGCTGCGGCTCGCCCCCTGGTGCATGCCCGGCGTCGACAAGGAGGGGCTCGACGAGCTCGTCGCACTGCAGGCCGAGCGCGGCAGGCACTGGCGCGTCGGCGGTGCCAAGTTCTTCATGGACGGGACCGTCGAGGGCGGCACCGCCTGGCTGGAGCACGCGGACTGCCACGGGCAGGGGACCGACGCCTTCTGGCCCGACCCGCGGGCCTACGCGGACGCCGTACGGCATCTGCACGCGGCCGGGGTGCGGACGGCGACCCACGCCATCGGGGACGCCGCCGTGCGGCACGTGCTCGACACCGTCGCGTCGCTGGGCCCCGGCGGGCGCCTCACGCACCGGATCGAGCACATCGAGACCGTCCCTGACGACACGGTCCCGCGCTTCGCGGAGCTCGGGGTGATCGCCTCGATGCAGCCGCCGCACACCGCGTACACGCGCGCCGACCACACCGACGAGTGGTCCAAGCGGCTTGGGGACGAGCGGGCCGCGCGGGCGTGGCGGACCCGGGATCTGCGGGACGCGGGGGCTGTCGTCGCCCTGGGCTCCGACTGGCCCATCGCGCACTACGACGCGCGTCAGGTGCTCTCGACCGCGCGTGCGCCCCGTGGAGCGGCCTCGGCGGCGGCCGGTCTCACCGGACTCATGGCTCTGGAGGGTGCCACCTCCCACGCCGCGATCGCGGCGGGCGAGGCGGAGGTCGCGGGGCGGATCGCCCCCGGCTTCCGGGCGGATCTCACGGCCTTCGGGCTCGACCCCGTCCAGGCGCCCGCCGACGAGGTGGCGCAGGCGCCGGTCCTGCTGACCGTGTCCGGGGGACGCGTCACGCACCGTCACCCGTGACCGGGTGGGGCAGGGCTCCGCTCAGGCCTTGGACCGGGCCTTGAACCGGGACCTGAACCGGGCTGAAAGGAGCGGAGCCCGCTCCTCCCGCACCGCCACCTCCTGAGGCATCCCGTACGGCATCGCCCCGTACCACAGGCGCGCCACCACGAACCCGAACGCCAGGCAGATCATGCCGCCCACCGCGTCGAGCCAGAAGTGGTTGGCGGTGGCCACGATCACGATCAGGGTCGCCGTCGGGTAGAGCAGGCCGAGCACCTTCACCCAGGGCACCGAGGCCAGGGCGAAGATCGTCAGGCCGCACCACAGGGACCAGCCGATGTGCATCGAGGGCATCGCCGCGTACTGGTTCGACATGTGCTTGAGGTCGCCGGAGGCCATGGAGCCCCAGGTCTGGTGGACCAGGACCGTGTCGATGAAGTCGTGGCCGTTCATCAGGCGCGGGGGTGCCAGGGGATACAGGTAGTAGCCGAGGAGTGCCACCGCTGTCGTCGCGAAGAGCACCATGCGTGTCGCCGCATAACGACCCGGGTGCTTGCGGAAGAGCCACACCAGGACACCGAGCGTCACCACGAAGTGCAGCGTCGCGTAGTAGTAGTTCATGCCGACGATGAGCCATGTCACCGAGTTCACCGCGTGGTTGACGCTCTGCTCCACGGCGATCCCGAGGTGCTCCTCCATGCGCCAGATCCAGTCGGCGTTGCGCAGGGCCTGCGACTTCTGTTCCGGCACCGCGTTGCGGATCAGGGAGTACGTCCAGTAACTCACCGCGATCAGCAGGATCTCGAACCAGAGCCGAGGGCGTCGGGGCGTGCGAAGACGGCGCAGGAATGTCCGCCCATTGCGGTCTTCTTGCTCGCCCGCGATGGGTGATGTGGTGGGCCGCTGCTGGCCTTCCAGTGTCGTCACAGTCATCTCACCCATAGGCACAGAGTCTGCCAGATACCGACCCTCCGCCCGATCATCCCAAGGTCTGGTTCAGGTCGCATTCTCTACGCCCTACGGACGAGCGCGTCCCCGAGGGGAAGAAGCGGTTGAACCCCGAACCACCAGCTCCGGCATGAACACGAATTCGCTGTGCGGGGCGGGCGTGCCGCCGATCTCCTCGAGGAGTGTACGCACCGCCGCCTGCCCCATCGACGGTACGGGCTTGCGCACGGTGGTCAGGGGTGGATCGGTGAACGCGATGAGGGGGGAGTCGTCGAATCCCACCACCGAAATGTCGTCGGGGACCTCGAATCCACGCTGCCGTGCCGTCCGTATCGCCCCCAGGGCCATCATGTCGCTCGCGCACACCACGGCCGTGCAGCCGCGGTCCATCAGCGCGGACGCCGCGGCCTGCCCGCCCTCCAGTGTGTACAGCGAATGCTGGACGAGATCCGACTCGATCTCCTCGGGGGTCAGGGCGAGCAGGTCCTGCACCGTGCGTACGAAGCCCTCGATCTTCCGCTGTACGGGCACGAACCGCTTGGGGCCCAGGGCCAGTCCGATCCGTGTATGCCCCAAGGAGACGAGGTGGGTCACCGCGAGGCGCATCGCCGCCCGGTCGTCCGGCGAGATGAAGGTTGCCTGCACCTTGGGGGAGAAGCCGTCGACCAGGACGAACGGCACGCCTTGCGCGCGCAGCTGTTCGTAGCGCTGCATGTCGGCGGAGGTGTCCGCGTGCAGGCCCGAGACGAAGATGATGCCGGAGACCCCGCGGTCCACGAGCATCTCCGTCAGCTCGTCCTCCGTGGAGCCGCCCGGCGTCTGCGTCGCGAGGACCGGCGTATACCCCTGGCGGGTCAGGGCCTGCCCGATGACCTGCGCGAGCGCGGGGAATATCGGGTTCTCCAGCTCCGGCGTGATCAGCCCGACCAGACCCGCGCTGCGCCGGCGCAGCCGCACCGGGCGCTCATAGCCGAGCACGTCGAGTGCGGCAAGCACGGACTGGCGGGTGGCACCGGCGACGCCGGGCTTGCCGTTGAGCACCCGGCTGACCGTCGCCTCGCTGACCCCCGCCTGCGCTGCGATGTCGGCCAGTCGCGCGGTCACAGGATTGGACTGTACCGGTCACATCTCAGGCTGCCCACCAGACCGTTGAATCTGCCGGGAGGATCGTCGTCTCGGCGCCGGGCGCCGTCTCCGCGCTCGACAGGAGCACGGTGCCGGTGCCGGGGGTGGGGATCGTGACGGGCGCGGAGCCGATGTTCACCGTGCAGACGACCGAGCCCCGCGGGCTCGTGCGGCGGAAGGACAGCACGCCCTGGGGAGCGTCGAGCCACTCCACGTCGCGCCCCGCGCCGAGGGCCGGGTGCTCGCGGCGCACGGCGAGCGCGCCGCGGTAGAACTCCAGGGTCGATGTGGGGTCGCCGTCCTGGGCCTCGACCGTGAGCTCCTTCCAGTCGGCGGGCTGCGGCAGCCAGCTCGGGCCGCCCTCGGCCGGGCCGAAGCCGAACGGCGCCCGCCGCCCCGACCACGGCAGCGGCACCCGGCACCCGTCCCGCGTCCCGTCCTGCCCCGTGCTGCGGAAGAACGCCGGGTCCTGGCGCACCTCGTCCGGAAGGTCGGTCACCTCGGGCAGACCGAGCTCCTCGCCCTGGTAGATGTACGCCGAGCCGGGCAGCGCCAGCATCAGGAGCGTGGCCGCCTTCGCCCGGCGCAGGCCGCGCGCCGCGTCGCCGTCGGCGAAGCGGGTGGAGTGGCGCACCACGTCGTGGTTGGAGAGCACCCAGGTGGCGGGCGCCTGCACGGCGTTCATCGCGTCGAGGGAGCGGTCGATGACGGCGCGCAGCTCGGCGGCGTCCCAACCGGTCGTCAGATACTCGAAGTTGAAGGCCTGGTGCAGCTCGTCCCCGCGCAGATACCGCGCGCTGCGCTCCACGGTCGGCGTCCAGGCCTCGGCGACGGCGATCCGCTCGCCCGGGTACTCGTCGAGGATCCGCCGCCAGCTGCGGTAGATCTCGTGCACGCCGTCCTGGTCGAAGTAGGGGACGGCCTGCTTGCCGAGCAGCTTCACCTGCTCCCCGTGGCCGATGTCGGGCAGGCCCGCCGCCTTGACCAGGCCGTGGGCCACGTCGATGCGGAAGCCGTCGATGCCGAGGTCGAGCCAGAAGCGCAGGATCGAGCGGAACTCGTCGTGCACCGCCGGGTGTTCCCAGTTGAAGTCGGGCTGCTCGGGCGCGAAGAGGTGGAGGTACCACTCGCCGTCCGGCACCCGTGTCCAGGCCGGGCCGCCGAAGACGGACTCCCAGTCGTTGGGCGGCAGTTCACCGTCCGCGCCCTTGCCCGGCCGGAAGTGGAAGCGTGCCCGCAGCGCCGACCCCCTGCCCTCGCGCAGTGCCTGCTTGAACCACTCGTGCTGGTCCGAGCAGTGGTTGGGCACCAGGTCGACGATCACCCGCAGTCCGAGCGCGTGCGCTTCCCGTACGAGATCGTCGGCGTCCGGCAGGGTGCCGAACACGGGATCCACCGCGCGGTAGTCGGCCACGTCGTACCCGGCGTCGGCCTGCGGGGACGCGTAGAAGGGGGAGAGCCAGACGGCGTCCACGCCGAGCCGCTTCAGGTGGGGGAGGCGGGCCGTGGCGCCCGGCAGGTCGCCCATGCCGTCGCCGTCGCCGTCGGCGAAGCTGCGCGGATAGATCTGGTAGATGACGGCGTCGCGCCACCACTCGCGGCGCGCGGAGTCGTCGGACGAGGCGTCGGCGGGAAGGGCGGCGGTGACGTGCTGGGTCATGAGTCCCTCAGGAGTACGGGGGTGTGCGGCACTCCGGTGAACGCCGCACGGAAGGCGAAGGTCACGAGGGCGTCCTCCGTACGCCCCGCAGGCGACCGAGGGTACGGCGCCGCGTACGGCGATCTGCTGAGGATTCGTGCGACCGGGCCCGCCCCCGGCCTCCGTACGGCGGGCGAGGGGCGACGGACGCCGTTGCGCTCGTGGCCGGGACGCGCGGAGGTGCCGGGGCCTTCGTCCTGGTGGCCCGGCGCTCGCTCCGTCGTCTTCAACGCCACCCCTGGAGGTCTGGAAGCAGCAGGTCACGGAGGCGCGGGGCCGCGCGTGCGCGCTGGGTCCCGTACGGGCCCGAAGTCGGAGATTCTACTGTCAAGCGGGCCGTGGACGGGGCTGGTTCGAGGAGCTGTACCGTTCCGGGTCGAGCTGTCGCCGTCTTCTCCCCGGGGGTGCGGCGGGGCGCTAACTTGTTGGGGCAGGCACCAGTCGGCCTGCCCCGTCCCGCGGTGAGGGGCTGTCCCGCGTGAGCGTCAAGGGCAAGGCAGTGAGCACGGTCAGCACGGTCCTGGTGGTCGACGACGTGCCCGCCAGCAGGTACGCGCTGAGCGCGGTCCTGCGCAGGGACGGACACCGTGTCCTGCTCGCCGCGAGCGCGGGCGAGGCTCTGATCGAACTCGACGTGCGGATGCGGGCGGGGGACCTGCCGGACGTGGCCCTCGTCGACGTCGGCCTGCCCGACATGAGCGGCTATGAACTCTGCCGCCGCATGAAGCAGTTGCCGCCCATAGCGGCGCTGCCCGTCGTCCACTTCTCGGCGGCGGCCCGCCCGCCCGCCGACCGGTGCCGGGGGCTCGACGCCGGGGGTGAGTCCTATCTGACGGTGCCCGCCGAACCCGAGGAGATCCAGGCGGTCGTACGGGCCGCCGCGCGCGGGGGCCGCTGCCGCAGCGATGCCCAACTCCGGGTCGGGCGCCTCGCGTTGCTCGCCGGGACGATCCTGGACGTGCAGTCCGCGCGCTGTCTGGGTGAGCTGGCCGATGCGGCGGCCGTGGGCACGGCCCGGCTGACCGGCGGTCCCGCGACGGTGTTCGTGCTCGGCGAGGACGGAGAGCTCCACCTGGGGTTCTCCCGGCGCAGGGCCGCCGAATCGATGCCGGACGCCGGGGCGCGCGAGGCGGTGGCCCGGCTGATGCGGCGCGTCATGTCGGGGCGTACGGGCGTGCGGCACTCGGTCGTGCCGGCTCCGCTGTGGCCGCCGGGGTTCTTCCGTGCGGCGGGATCCATCGGGCAGCGGGGCGACGGGACGCCGGAGGACGCCGGGCTCACCCTGGCCCGCCTGAGCCAGGGGCGCACACTGGTGTGCCTCGCGACGCCCGCGTACCAGGAGGATCCGGCCGGTGAGACGGGGCAGCCCGTCGAGCGGCTCGCCCACGCCACCGCACTGGCCGCGGAGCCGCTCCTCATGTACGAGGAGGAGCGTCATGTCGCGCTGACCCTCCAACGCAGCTTCCTGCCCTCGCAGTTGCCGGAGCTGCCCGGCACGGACGTCGTCGTCCGCTATGAACCGGCGTCGCGCCAGGCGGAGATCGGCGGGGACTTCTACGCGGCGCTGCCCACGCCCGCCGGTGTCCTGACCGGCATCGGTGACGTGGTGGGGCACTCGCTCGAAGCGGCCACCGTGATGGTCGAGATCCGGCACGCGCTGCGCGCGTACTGCGTCGAGGACCCCGACCCCGGCGTGCTCGCGCGGCGCCTGGACCGGATGCTGCAGCACTACCACCCGGGCGTGACGGCCACGATGTGCCTGAGCCTGGTCGATCCGGCCACCGGGCACACCCGGATCGCCAACGCGGGACACATCCCGCCGCTGGTGGTGCGGGACGAGGGCACGGCCGCGTATGTCGAGGCGAAGGGGCCGCTCCTGGGTCTCGGCCTCGGCCTCGACCGGCCGCCGCCGAGCGAGGTGGTCCTCGCGCGGACCGAGCGCCTGCTGATGGTCACGGACGGGCTCATCGAGACGCGGGGCACGGATCTCGCGGTGTCCATGGAGCAGTTGCGCCTCGCCGCCGCGGGTGCGCCACGAGGCGTCGCCGACCTGTGCGACACGCTCCTGGCCTGCTTCGGGCGCGAGCGGGAGGACGACATCGCGCTGCTCGCGCTGCGCAGGACGGGCTGAGGCGCCGCGCGGGACAGGCTTGAAAGAAACCGCCGCAGACACCTGTACCCATGCACCTACCCGTCAGTACATTGACGCCATGTCTAATACGCAGAGCCGGGAGCCGAGGCCCGTCGCGTCCGAGCACATACCGCTCAAGGCACGCAAAGTCTCCTTCTCCTGGGAGGACACCCCGCTGCACTGGGTGCCGGGCGACCCCTTCGCCACGCACACGATCAACGTGCTGCACCTGCTTCTCCCGGCGGGCGAACGCTGGTTCGTCCACGTGTACAAGCAGGTCCTGCCGTACATCCGTGACGACCGGCTGCGCGAGGACGTGATCGGCTTCATCGGCCAGGAGGCCATGCACGCACAGGCCCACGACGAGGTCCTGCCGCACCTCAAGGAGCAGGGCCTGGACCCCTCGCCCTACACCGCCCAGGTCGACTGGCTCTTCGAGAAGATGCTCGGCGACAGGACGCTGCCGCCCGGCAAGGCCCGCAAGTGGTGGCTGATGGAGCGCGTCGCGATGATCGCGGCCATCGAGCACTACACCGCCTTCCTCGGCAACTGGGTCCTGAACGCCGACGAACTGGACCGCAGGGGCGCCGACCCGACCATGCTGGACCTGCTGCGCTGGCACGGCGCGGAGGAGGTCGAGCACCGCTCCGTCGCCTTCGAGCTCTTCATGCACGTCGACGGCAGCTACCGCCGCCGCGCCCGCACCTGGGCCACGGCCTTCACCGCCCTGGTCTTCCTCTGGCAGCGCGGCGCGCGCTTCTTCATGGAGAACGACCCGACGCTCATCGGCGGCAAGGCGTCGTTCAAGGACTTCTACCAGGGCGGCAAGAAGGGCACGCTGCCCACGACCCCGGACATGATCCGCTCCATCCCCCGCTATCTGAGCCGCGCCTACCACCCCTCCCACGAGGGCAGCACCGCACAGGCCGTCGCCTATCTCGCCTCGTCCCCCGCGGCCACCGCCGCCGAGGCCGCGACGGAATCGCTGCCGAAGGGAGCGCACTGACATGCCCCGCATCCGCACCGTCCTGCTCGTCACGGGCGCGGCCCTGCTCGCCAAGCGGGCCATGCGGCGCCGCATCGACGCGTCCCCGCTGTGGCCGCTGCCCGCCCTGGAGGAGCCGGTCTCGGGCCGCCCGCGCTCCCGCGCGCTGCGGCTGCTCGTCACCCGGCACGAGACGGTCGCCGAAGGTGTCGTACAACTGCGCCTGGAGGGCGACCACTTGCCCGCCTGGGAGCCGGGCGCCCATCTGGACCTGGTCCTCCCGTCGGGCCTCGTCCGCCAGTACTCCCTGTGCGGTGACCCGGAGGACACCTCCTCGTACACCGTCGCGACCCGGCTGATCGGCGAGGAGCAGGGCGGGCGCGGCGGTTCGCGCGAGGTGCACGAGCAGCTCCAGGAGGGCACGGAGGTCGAGGTGCGCGGCCCGCGCAACCGCTTCCCGCTGGCCGACGCCGAGACGTACGTCTTCGTGGCGGGCGGCATCGGCATCACGCCGATCCTGCCCATGCTGCGTGCGGTCGAGGCCGCGGGCCGCGAGTGGCGGCTGCTGTACGGGGGACGTTCCCGCGCCTCGATGCCCTTCCTGGAGGACGTGGAGAAACTGGCGGGCACGACGCCGGGACGGCTCACGGTCGTCGCGGAGGACGAGGGGGGCCGCCCGGACCTCGCCGCCTTCCTCGCCGACCTGGCACCCTCCACCGCGGTCCACGTCTGCGGCCCCGAGGGCCTGATGGAGGCCGTGGCTGCGACGCTGCCCGAGGGCGCGGACCTGCACCTGGAGCGCTTCACGCCCCACACGTCCGCGGACGGCAACGCCGCCTTCGAGGTGGAGCTGCGCCGCACCGGCCGGACCCTCTCCGTGGCCGCCGACACCACGGTCCTCACCGCGGTGCGCGCGGAGCTGCCCAACACCGCGTACTCCTGCGAGCAGGGCTTCTGCGGAACCTGCCAACAGCGGGTCCTGGAAGGGGAGATCGACCACCGGGACGAACTGCTCACGGACGCCGAGCGCGCCGACTCGATGCTGATCTGTGTGTCGAGGGCGAGCGGCGACCGAATCGTCCTCGACATGTGAGACATGTGGCGAGAGATGTGAACAGTTGGGGCGGACCGGCCCCTTGGACGGCCGGATCTGCTCGGTAAGGTGTTCGCATGACTACCGGGGTGCGCCGCAGAATGGGTGTCGAGGAGCGGCGGCAGCAGTTGATCGGGGTCGCGCTCGACCTGTTCAGCCACCGCTCGCCCGACGACGTGTCCATCGATGAGATAGCGGCGGCCGCGGGCATCTCGCGACCGCTGGTCTACCACTACTTCCCGGGCAAACTCAGCCTGTACGAAGCGGCGTTGCAGCGGGCGGCCGACGATCTGGCCGAACGTTTCGTGGAGCCGATGGAAGGCCCCCTGGGGGCCCGCCTGCTGCGTGTGATGGGCCGCTTCCTGGACTTCGTCGACGGCCACGGCCCCGGATTCTCCGCGCTGATGCGCGGCGGCCCCGCCGTCGGCTCGTCCACCACCAACGCGCTGATCGACTCCGTGCGGCAGGCGGCGTACATCCAGATCCTGGCGCACCTGGGCATCACCGACCCGCCCGCCAGGCTCGAACTTGTGGTCCGCTCCTGGATCTCGCTCGCCGAGTCCACCGCGCTCATCTGGCTCGACGGACGCCGCATTCCGCGTGCCGAACTCGAACTGCAGCTGGTGCACGACTTCGCCGCGCTCGCCGCGGTGAGCGCGGCGTACGACGAGGAGATGGCGGGGATCCTGCGCCGCATCCTCGCCGAGGAGCCGCCGGAAGGCCCGTTCACCGAGCTGATCACCCGCCTGGTCGGCCTTGTCCCGCAGGAGCAGAGCAGTTGACCCACCGCCTGGCCGGCGAAGAGGACATCCCCACCCTCGTCGCCCTCTACGACGGCGCCGCGCACTGGATGCGGAACCGGGGGATCGACCAGTGGAAGCCGGGCGAGAAGGGCGCGGAGCACTTCCGCGGGCGGATCGCTTCGGACGAGGTCTGGCTCGCGTACGACGGCGAGATGGTCACCGGGGCGTACGAGGTGTGGTGGTCGGACGAGCCCGCCTGGGGCGAGCAGCCGCCCGTCGCGGGCTATGTGCACCGCCTGATGACGCGACGCGGCGCCCCGGCGGGAACGGGCCGCGCGATGCTGGCCCGCGCGGAACGGCGCATAGCGGAGGCGGGCCGGGACCGCTGCCGCCTGGACTGCGTGTCGACCAACCCGCGGCTGCGGGAGTACTACGAGGCGGCGGGTTACACGGTGGTGGGGGAGCTGCCGGGGAAGGTGGCGGCGGACGGGAGCACGTACGGCGTGACCCTCCTGGAGAAGGATCTGCGCGCTTCGGTCCCGTCCGACGCCTGACGCCCGACGCCTGACGCCCGACGCCTGACGCCCGACGTCAGGCGCCTGACGTCCGGCGCCCGACGCTCAACGCAGCGTCGACACCTTCGTGCCGTCCGCGAGCCGTCCGGTGAGCCCCGCGCGGGCGCCCCGCTCCAGGGGCGCGGCCAGGGTGTTGCCGCGGGCCGGAGCCCCTCCGGCGGCCCTGACCGAGACGACGTCCCTGCTGCCGGCTCCCAGCAGGTACCAGTTCCCGCCGCGGGACTTCCACCGCACTCCCGCGAGCACTGAGGGCTCCCGTGCCCCGCACGCCGCCGAGTCCTCGGCCTTCGCCGCGACGGCCGCCGCGCCCGACGCCTGGAACTGCGCGAGGGCCCGGCCTCCGTCGCCCCGCCACGTGTCGGCCCGGGTGCAGAGCCAGGCCGCCGAGCCGTTCGCCTCCGGCAGCGCCTGACGCGCGTACTGCCACGAGTTCACGGACCGCACGCCGTTCGAGCGCGCCGCGGTGAGCGAGCAGGCGGTCGACGACCAGTCGGCGGCCGAGGCCTCGCGCGGGGCCTGCGGGCGGCCCGCGGTGAGATGGGCGGGGACGAGTTCGCCGAGGTCGCTGGAGAGGCGGTTCGTGCCCGTGTCGTCCCGCAGCTGCAGTGCGTTCCAGGACGTGCACGTGCTGGCCTGCGCCGGACTGGCGAAGGGCCCGGTCACGCCCTCGCCGTCCCGCTCGAGGGGGGTGGCGCTCCCGTCCGGCTTCAGCAGGTCGCGTACGCCGACACCGCCCACCCAGGGTGCGGTCAGGTACCGCACGTTGCCGTCGACGCGGTTCACCACCACGGCTCCCGCCTCGGTGCTGGTCGCGCCGTCCACGCGGGCGAAGTCGAGCGCGGCTCCGCTGGTGCCGTCCTTCGGTTCGGCGTACCGCACGATGCGCAGGCCGTCGTAGAGGAGCACGACGCGGGCCGCGTCCACCTCGCCGGCGAAGAGGAGTTGCGCGGGCCCGGGAGGCGCGCCGGCCGCCGTGCCGGGCGTCGCGGAGACCTGCACCGACTCGCCGGGCCTCGCCCAGACCGCCAGGGCCCGCCGCAGCAGGGCCTCGTCGCCGGTGAGCGCGCCCCTGGCGGGCCACACCGAGAAGTCCGCCCGCGCGGAACGTTTCCACGTGCCGGCCGCGACCTTCGTCAGCTGCCCCGGGTCGAGCGCGGCCTGCCCGGCCGGATTCTTCGCGTACGCGGGCGCGGCGGCGCCGTCCGGCCCCCACCCGTCGCCCGGAAGCCCGAGCAGGGCCCCGCAGACCAGGGCGGCCGCGAGCGCGACGCCCGCGGCCTTCATGTGCTGCCTGCGGCGCATCAGGTCGGTGGGCCGCGCCTGCAGGGAACAGGGGTCGAACTCGGGGGACTTGAGCAGGTCGTACGCCGCTTCCACGCCGTCGGCCTCGGCGAGCGCGGCGGCCGGTTCGTCGACTCCGGCGGCGTCGAGCACCTTGCGCACGTCGCCGTCGGGGAGCCGTTCAAGACCACGCAGCACGTACGCGGCCCGTGCGGCGCCCGACAGGGCCGAGAGCCGCTGGTCCAGGGCGAGTTCGTCGGCGCCGCCCGACCGCGGGAAGAGCCGAAGGCCCCACACCTGCGGCAGCAGCGGCGGCAACTGCGCGCGCTTGGGCCAGGCCTTGTGCCGCAGGGGGAGCCCGGCGTCAAGCGCGGTACGGACGACGCGCAGCCGCACGTACGTGTACCCGGGGTCGCCGCCCCGTCCGTCCCCCGAACGCTGTACCGGAATGCCCTCCGCGTCGTCCGGCCTGCGGCTGCGGGGCAGCGCACGCTGGGTCAGCGCGTGGGCGGTCAGGACCCGCCGGTTGCGCCCGAGGCTGGGCGGAAGGACCAGGTACGCGAGCCGCACCAGGCGCGGGTAGTGCTCGACGAGGGCGGCCTCGGCCTGCTCGACATCGACGACGCCGGAGAGATCCTGGGACGGGGCGGGGGACTTCACATTCGACGACACGTTCAGCAAAACGAGCGAATCGTCAGTTGGTCACCTCTGGGTGAGCTCTCGCGCGTAGTTGCCCATGGACCTTTGATACCGGGGGAGATGGGGCGCGAGGGCGCCGAGCACGAGTGCGAGGCCTTCGCGCTCGCGGCCAAGGCTGGCGAGACAGAGGGCGAGCGTGGCCCGCACGGCGTCGTCCAACTCGTCGCTGGGGGCATCGAGTTCGGGAGTGAGCAGCGCGACGCCCTCCTCCGGCCGCCCGATGTTCCGCAGCGAACTGGAGAGTTGGATGAGGGTGCGCCGCCGCCGGTATCCGTCGAGCCCGCGCTCAAGGGCCTCCCGGTAAAGAGGTACGGCACGGTCGGAGTGCCCGGTGGAATCGAACGCGCAGGCCCGCTCGAAGGGGGCCAGGGGACTCCCCTCGGGCAACTCGTCGACCAGGGCGTCGATGACGGCCCGGAACTCCCCGGCACGGTCCTCCCCGTACTCGTCGAAAGCGCCCCACGCCGCGTCCAGCCGCTTCTCCCACGCAATATCCATGGCCACACTTTCGCATGACGTAACGGGTGCCCGGGGGAACTGTGCTGCCCCCGGGCACCCCGAGCCACGTACGTCAGCCGATTCCCCACTCGCTGAACTCCACGGTCCCCCGCCCTCCGTCGCCTCCATTGGTCGCACTCATGAACAGCCCCACATCCTGCGCCGCCGCGACCCCCGGCACCTCCACACTCGCCACCACCCGCCAACTGGACCCGCCGTCCGTCGAGCACGACCCCGTCAGGACATTGCCCTGCCGCCCGAGCCGCAGCAGCACCGGCGCCTTGATCCCCGTGATGCGCTTGTAGGTGTCCAGCGTTCCGTCGCCGTTCGTGTCGTACGACAGCACCACCCCGTTCGCCGGCGTGACCGCCAGGTCGACGAAGCCCGGTGAGCCCGCCACCCCCATGGCGTTGCGCGCGATCAGGCCCGCTCTCGCCCAAGGCCCCGTCACCGCCTGGGAGTCGACCCGGACCGTCACCGTGACCCCGTCCCGCAGCGCCCCCTCCCGGTACAGCGTCCCGAACTCCGTCGTGCCCTTCCACAGGTCCGCGCCCGCACCGTTGATCGCGTAGCGGCCGTCGAGCTCGCCGAACACCGCCGCGTTGTTCGTGAACTTCCGCCAGGCCTGCCCCACCGGACCCGCCTCGAACAGCACGCCCTCGTGGACGGCACGGACCCGCCGCTCACCCTCAGGCCCGTACCGCACCGCGATCTCGTACGGAAGCGGCCGCAGCGGACGGTCCAGAGGTGTGTCCGGCGCGTTCACGCGCCACGCCACCTTGCCCGACCCCGCCGGGGCCACCCGCGGCAGCGACACCGGGCCCGACGGCTCCGCGTCGACGCCGCTCAGCCGGAAGTCGACACGGCCCGTGGCCCGCAGCCCGTTGACGTTGCGGAAGACCGCCTCGACGCGGGCCTGCCCGCCGGGCGGAAGCGACGGCGGGTCGGCCACGACCTCCAGTGATCCCTGGTAAGGAGCCCGTGCCAGCACGTCCCTCACCCGTGAAGCCGTCCGGTACGCGTCGCCGATTCCCCGTAGGGGATAGTCCTTGCGCTCCCGGGTCCACGGCTCCTCCACCGCGAACCAGTCCACATCGCGGGGCTCGCGCCCGGCGTCCAGCGCGTCCGCCAGTTCGTCGAGCCACCTCTGCCAGCGGGGGACGTAGAAGTCGGCCATCAGCCCGGCCCATTCACGGTTCCCGTACTCGTGCAGCTTCCCGCCCTCGGACGTCGCCCGGTCGCCCCACACCGTGATCAGCACCTTGGCGGTCCGCTCGAACTCCGCACGCTCCGCGTCGGTCGTGCCCATCCGGCGCGCGGACTCCACCCAAGGGCCGAGCAGGAACGCCGGGTTCGTGCCCACCAACTCGTCCGACAGGCGCATCAGGCGCAGCCACAGCGTCGACAGCGTCCGGAACGTGGCCGCGTCCTTCCGGCCGTACGCCGCCCGCAGCTGCGGCAGCAACTGCCGGCTCCGGTGCGCGAGGGCCTGCCGCGCCACGTCCACCACGTCGTACCGGTACGCGGAGCTGCCCCGCAGCGCGCCACGGACCCCGAGCAGACCGGTGAGCGCCGCGTCGAAGCGGCCGGGGTCGTACGTCAGGGCACGCGGCGCGTACTCGGCGGCGCGGTTCGCCGCCAGGTCGGGGCGGGCCGCGAACAGCGAGTCGTGCGGGTCGCTCCGCTCGACGGCGGTGTGCCGGTAGGCGGTGTCGTGCAGCGCCCGCCACGCGCGCCCCGCGTCGGCGTCGCGCCCGCCGTAGCGGAAGTCGGCGTAGCCGTCGAACCAGGACCGAAGGTCCAGCTTCTTCTCCGTCCAGGCCAGTTCGGAGAAGAGCTCGAAGGCGGCCGGATCCCGGTCCGTCGCCTCCGGCATGAACGCCGTCCCCGCGAGCGCGCTGCCGCCCTTGTCCCGCCACGCGAAGAACTTCTCGTTCCAGATGTGCGCGCGGGCGCCGATCGTCGTACGGCCGCCGAAGTTCGGGATGGTGCCGAAGGCGTACGGGGTGCCGCCCCAGTCCTTCTCGCGGTCGGTGACGCTCGTGAACCGGTCGGAGACCCCGTCCACGATCAGCATCCGCCGCCGGTCGATCGCGTCGAGCAGGGCGGGCAGCGGATTGGCCTCCCAGCCCAGGATCACCCACGTCGCGCCGGGGCGCGCCTTGCGCAGGGCCGCCTCCACACCGCGCGCCGCGTCTGGCACCGGCACGTCCCCCGCGGTGCCGCCCTCGTGCAGCAGATCCATCTTGAAGTGCTCGGCGGCTCCGAAGAGCTGCTCCTGGTGCCGGTAGAAGGAAGCGGCGACCTTCCCGAAGGACGCGGTCCTGGGGTCGAGCCAGTCGGGCCGCTTGAACCCGTGCCAGGTCCCCTGGGGCACCACCCGCGCGTCCCCGCCGTTGCGCGCCACGAACCCGTCCGGGACGTGCCCGTAGTAGCCGGGAAGCACCGGCGCCATCCCGAGGGAGCGCAGCCGGTCCACGATCCTGCGCCCCAACTCGGCACGGTCCGAGATGACTTCGGGCGACAGCGGCCCTCCGTAACCGGACAGGTTCTGCAGCAGCCACCACGCCTGGTGCGAAGGGGCAGGGAGCCAGGCGCGCGCCTCCGCGTCGCTGTAGCCGAAGTCCTGGAGAACCCGGTGGTAGACAGCCTCCGCCCCCGCGATCACCAGGACCTCGTTGCAGCCGTGCAGGGCGAGTACGTCGATCATGCGCTCCCAGTACGCCCAGTCGGCGTGCGGCGCGGTGTACCCGTCGTTCGTGTCGTTCAGGGCGAACCGGTGCGGGAGCGAGGTGGACCGCTCCAGCGGGCGCGGCGGCGCGGGCAGCTTGCGCGGCAGGTCCAACTGGTCGCCGTTCCAGGCGACATGGGCCCCGCAGACGTACTTCAGATACCAGTGGACCCCGGTGAGCAGCACGGCGGGTGTCGTGCCGGACACATCGATGCGCCCCGTCGTGCCCGAAACCCGGAACCGGTCCGCGCCGCCCTTCGCGGGGACGAGTCTGAGACGGAACTGTTCCGCGTGATGCGGCAGCAGTCTGTTGAGTGCTGAGCGCGCGGAATCCGTATCGAAGGCGAAGGCAGGGCCCTTGACGGGCCCTTCGGCGGCGTGGGCCGGAACCGCCACCCCGCCGACGGCGGCACCGAGGCCGATGGCCCCGGCTGTGCCGAGCACGGAACGTCGGGACGGATCGGTCATGTGTACCCCCTGGGTCGAATGGTGCGGCGCACGGTATCCGTGCGGCGTCCCGCGCTCAACGGTGCATACGGAGATGGCGAGTTCACCTCGCCTGAAGGGACTGGTGGGACGATGAAGGCAGCGCGAAAGACGCTTGCGGGCGCGAGCAAGGGCATGCGAAGGCGCATGCGTACGGGCATGGGTGCGGGGTTGCTGCTGATGCTTGTGGCGTGCGGCTCGGACGGCGACGACGCGGTGCCTGACACGGCGAGCGGCAGCCTGGAGCAGCTGGCGGCCAAGGCGCGGTGCGAGCCCGACATCCAGACGGATGCGGCCGAACTGCGGCAGGCCACCTGTGACAAAGGTGCCCGCCGCTACGTCCTAGTAACCTTTACAAATGCCCGTGGCCAGGCCGAATGGTTCGACGAGGCGACCGATTACGGCGGCACGTACCTCGTCGGCAAGAAGTGGATCGCGGTCGGCGAGGAGAAAGTGGTCATGCGGCTGCGCGGCCGGCTCGGTGGGACGGTGGAGAAGTCCTCGCACCACTCGGGGAGTAGCGGTGGTGGGGATCACGAGGACAAGAGCCCGGGGCACTCGGGCCACTCCGGTCACCACACGAGCTGACCGCGCAGCGGTATGGGGGCCAGCCTGCGTACTGAGCCGATCGGCTCGGCTCAGTTGCAGCGCTTGCCGCTGTTGATGCACTTGGCCACGCGCTGCATCAGTCCTTCGTCGAAGACGTTGATGAAGTCACCGTGGTCGGTGATCGGTTTGTGCAGCTGCTCGGGGAACGAGTCGACGGCGAATCCCGGGCCCGGCGGCACGTCGTACACGATGCGCTGCACCAGCTGCGGAATGGCCTTGAATCCTTGCGGGCATGCGCCGCTCTGCTCGTCGGCGAAGGCCACATGCGTACGGTGGTTGGCGCTGTCGGTGTTCTGGCCGTCCCAGCAGCTCTGGAAGTTGAAGGTCCGCACGACCTGGCTGCCCTCGGGGCAGATCGGGTACTTGTCCTTCAGCTGGCGGTCCTCGAAGCCGGTGCAGCTCCAGGAGGCGTTGGCGTTGGCGTCACCATTGGTGAGGGCCTTGGCGTCACCGGTGATGATGCGCAGGAAGCGCGGCATCGCGACGACCTTGCCCGTCGGATTCCCGGCGAATTTCAGCGTGACCGACGACGGTGTCTGGATCTTGCCGACATTCTGGTCCTTGCCGCCGCCGTCCGCCTGGGCGTCGTTCTCGTCCTCTCCGTTCTGCAGCCTCAGGACCGGCCAGTAATAGGTCGACTTGTCCCCTTGGTTCCGGCATGTGGTGTCGCCGTTGGCGAGATCGTCATCGCTGGAGAAGGCGTCCGTGGCCTGATTTCCGATGTAATCGTGCATATGGTGAGCGCCATTGCTCACGCCGGGTGCGGCGATGACATTGTCCGGATTGAACTTGCCGTTCTCGTTCGTCCCGCATTTCGTGGTGAAGGTGCCGCGCGACGCGCCGCGCTGTTTGTCGGGGCGGTTGACATTGGGCTGGACTGAGTTGATGTCGACGAAGTCGCCGGCCTCGGGTCCGTTGCCGTTCTGCTGGTCCGGAGGCTGCTGTGCACCGTCGTCCGGGGGCTGCTGCTGGTCGTCCCCGTCGCCGGGCTGCTGTTCGCCGTCGTCCTGCGGAGGCTGCTCCTGGCCGTTCCCGTCCTGCGGAGGCTGCTGCTGCCCGGCCGAGTCGTCGGCCCGCATGGTGCACGGGGCCATGCCGTCGATCCCCTGGGGCGGTTGACCTCCCGCCTGGTCGATCGAGGAGCCGATGCCCTCGATGGTCGGCCGCCGCTGCTCCTCAAGGGGTTCGAGCACGGCCTTGGCCTGCTCGGTGTCCTGAGCGTCGGCGAACTTCTCGTACGCGGCGGTGATCTGGGTGTCCAGCTCCGCGAGTCTGCGGTCGACGTCCTGGCGGGCGCCGTCCGGCACGTCGGAGAGCTGGGTGCCGACGTCCGGGCAGCTGATGGTCGCGAGGCCCAGGTTGTCGCCCTGCGCGCCCGACTGGGTCCTGGCGGACGGCGAATCGGGGCTTTCCCCGGCGTTCGCGTAGACATTCACCGCGACCATTCCGCCGCCGCCCAGGATGAGAGCCGCCGAGGCGGCGATCGCGCGCCCGGCGAGTTTTGATCGTTTTCGTGATGTGCGTCGTGGTGTGCGTCCCATGGGACTACGTACGCAACAGGAGTCGGCCCCGTTCAATCACGCGCGGAATTCCCCGACAATCCCTCGGGGGAGCTCGCAGGCGATCTTCTCAACGCCCTTGATCCAGATAGGCGAGTACGGCGAGGACCCGCCGGTTGTCGTCGTCGGAGACGGAAAGGTCCAGTTTCCCGAAGATGTTGGACGTGTGCTTGGCGATCGCCCGCTCCGTCACGACGAGCTCCCCGGCGATCGCCGCGTTCGACCGTCCCTGCGCCATGAGTTCGAGCACCTCGCGCTCGCGCGGCGTCAGTTTGCCGAGCGGCCGGTCCGCCGACCGCCGCGACAGGAGCTGCTGGATCACCTGGGGGTCCATCGCGGTGCCGCCCGACGCGACCCGGCGTACGGCGTCGATGAACTGGTCGGCGTCGAAGACCCGGTCCTTCAGGAGATAGCCGACCCCGCCGTTCCCGTCGGCGAGCAGCTCGCGCGCGTACAGCTGCTCCACGTGCTGGGAGAGCACGAGCACGGGAAGACCCGGCCGCGCCCGCCGCGCGGCGAGCGCGCACTGCAGTCCCTCGTCCGTGTGGGACGGCGGAAGCCGGACGTCGACGACGGCGACGTCCGGCTCCAACTCGGCCAGGGCCTTGGTGAGTTCGGGCCCGGTCTCGACAGCGGCGGCGATCTCGAAGTCGAATGCTTCCAGCATCCGGACCAGACCGTCACGCAGCAGGAAGAGATCTTCGGCTAGGACAACTCGCAAGGGATCTCCATGGTCACCATGGTCGGGCCGCCCGCGGGACTGCTGACGGCCAGTACGCCGTCGAATGTACCGAGTCGGCGTTCGATCCCGCTCAGCCCGGACCCCGCCCCCATGGACGCGCCGCCCTTGCCGTTGTCGGTGACCGCGATGCGCAGCATGCCCGCGGCGTGGTGGATGTCCACCCAGACGCGGTCCGCGCCCGCGTGCTTGATGGTGTTCGTCAGGGCCTCACTCACCGCGAAGTACGCGGCCGCCTCCACCGGTTCCTCGGCCCGCCCGAACAGCTCCACGTCCACGTCCGTGCGCACCGGAAGGCGCAGGGCCAGGGCCTTCACCGCGTCGCCGAGGCCGCGCTCGGCGAGCACCGGCGGGTGGATGCCGCGGACCAGGTCGCGCAGCTCGGTCAGCGCCTCGCCGGAGTTCTGCCGGGCCTTGGCGATCAGTTCCTTGGCCTTGGCCGGGTTCTTCTCGATCATCGCCTCGATGGTGCCGAGGTCCATGCCCATCGCGACCAGGCGGGCCTGCGCGCCGTCGTGCAGGTCCCGCTCGATGCGGCGCAGTTCGGCGGCGGAGGAGTCCACGGCGTCGTGCCGGGTCTCGGTCAACCGGTCGACGCGCTGGGCCAGTTCACGCTCCCGCATGGAGATGGTCGGCGCGAGCAGCGAGCGGGTCAGGAGGAAGTGGGCGCGCAGGATGGCGGGGCTGGTGAAGATGCCGACGACGCCGAGCGCGGTGCCGAGCAGGGCCGCCATGTTGGCGTCGGTCTGCGAGGTGACGTGGATGAAGCCGTACCAGTCGCCGCCGCCCGCGTCGTAGATCGGCTTCCAGACGCCGAGGGCGAGGACGTAGCCGTACAGCGGGTAGAGCAGCAGCGCGGGCGCGAAGATCACCGTGACGTACCCGGCGGTCATGTCGACGAGGAGCCACTGCAGGTCACGCCAGGTCGCCGGGTCCTTCAGGAGCAGCGAGGTGCGTTCCACCTGCCCGGTGACGCCACTGCGCAGGTCCGCGGGGAAGGGGCGGTAGGGCCGCGGGATATGGACGTCCGACCAGGCGCCGGCCTGGGCGCGGCGCAGGTCGGCCCACTTGCGTACGCCGGTCAGGACCAGCGGGGTCGTGAAGACGCCGATCCCCAGCGTGATGAAGGCGATGGACAGGACCGACAGCACGAAGAGGGTGATCGAACCGGCGAGCATGATGACCGAAAGGAAGAGCCCCCTGGCTCCCGCGATCACGGATTTTCGGACCCTCGTCATTTTCTGATCCCCATCTCCTCGAACGGCATGGCCACATTCTCGCCGCAGAGATCGGTGCGGGTCATTGGGTCCGGCACCCGAGCAGGGGGTGTACCTGACGACACCCCCGCACCTCGCCCTGTGCTTCGGACAGTGGGGGGCTCGGCGGCTGGGTGGGCGGGCCGCCGATTTCTAGCGTTGTCCCCGTCATCAACCGGCTTATTCAAAGCTTACTTATGGGGGCGAAACGCCATGAGGCCAAACCTCGCGGCACGACTCGGCGTGTGGAGCGCACACCATCGCAAGACGGCCATCCTCGGCTGGCTGCTCTTCGTCGTGCTCGCCACGACCATCGGCGGGGCCTCGGGCATGGTCACCGCGTCCGACGACGAGATGGAGGTCGGCGACGCGGGCCGGGCCGCGACGATCCTCAAGGACGCGGGCGTCGAGGAGCCCGCGGGCGAGCTCGTCATGGTCAGCGCCAGGACGGCGGACGGCTGGCGGGGCGCGGCGAGCGACCTCTCCAAGGCCTTGAAGGCCACCGGCGAGACACGCGAGATCCAGGCGCCGCTGCCCTCCGAGGACGGCAAGGACGGACTGCTCCGCTTCGAGATGAAGGGCAAGTCCGACGAAGCGGCCGACCACGTTCAGCCCGTGCTCGACGCGGTGCAGAAGGCCAAGGACAAGGGCGCCGCGAACGGCATCTCCGTCTACCAGTTCGGCGACGCGAGCTCCGAGAAGCACCTCGGCGACCTACTCTCGGACGACCTCACCAAGGCCGAGTTCACCGCGGTTCCTCTCGCGCTCGGCATCCTCCTGGTCGCCTTCGGGGCCGTGGTCGCGGCGCTGCTCCCGGTCGGGCTCGCCCTGACCGCGTGCATCGGCGCCTTCGGTCTGCTCTCGCTCGCCAGCCATCAGCTGCACCTGTTCGAGACGACGTACTCGGTGATGTTCCTGATGGGGCTCGCGGTCGGCGTCGACTACTGCCTGTTCTACCTGCGGCGCGAGCGGGACGAGCGGGCGGCGGGGCATGACGCGGAGACGGCGCTGCGGATCGCGGCGGCCACCAGCGGGCGGGCCGTGCTGGTCTCGGGCCTCACGGTGATGGTCGCGATGGCGGGCATGTTCCTGTCCGGCCTGCTCCTCTTCAAGGGCTTCGCGGTCGCCACGATCCTGGTGGTGCTCGTGGCCATGCTGGGCTCGGTGACGGTGCTTCCCGCGCTGCTCTCCGCACTCGGCGACCGGATCAACGCGGGCCGCATCCCGTTCCTCAACCGCAAGGGCAAGAAGGGCGCGCACGCCAGCGGCGGCATCGCGGGCAAGCTCCTTCGCCCCGTCCTCGCCAAGCCGAAGTTCTTCGCCATCGGCTCGGCGGCCCTGCTCCTGGCGCTCGCGGCACCCGCGCTCGGCATGAAGACCGAACAGCTGGGCCTGGAGAAGCAGTTCGGCTCGGACGCCCCGCTGTCGGTCTCCTTCCGGGAGATCACCCAGGAGTTCCCGGGCGGCCCCGCGCCGGCCCAGGTCGTCGTCAAGGCCGACGACATCGAGTCCAAGGAGATGCGTGAGGCGCTGGCCGCGGTGGTGCGGGACGCGGGCAAGGGTGCCGAACTCACCGTCCACAAGAGCGCGGGCGTGGCCGAGATCGACGTACCGCTGCCCGGTGACGGCAGTGACGCGCAGTCGAAGAAGGCGCTCGGCGAACTCAGGGACGACGTGGTCCCCGCGGCCTTCGACGGCCTGGACGCGGATGCCTATGTCGGCGGGGACCTCGCCTCGTCCGAGGACTTCAGCGATCAGCTCAGCAAGGGCATCGTGCCGGTGTTCGCCTTCATCGCGGCGGTGACGTTCCTGCTCATGCTCTTCAGCTTCCGCTCGGTGGTGATCGCGGTGACGTCCATCGCGCTCAACCTCCTTTCCGTGGGCGCCGCCTACGGCGTGATGACCGCGGTCTTCCAGCACGGCTGGGGTGCGGAGCTGATCGGCTCGGAGCAGGTGGGTGCGATCGAGAACTGGATGCCGCTCTTCGTCCTCGTGGTGCTCTTCGGCCTGTCGATGGACTACCACGTGTTCGTGGTCTCGCGGATCAGCGAGGCGCGCGACCGGGGCCTGGACAACCGCGCGGCGATCCGCGAGGGCATCACGCGGACCGCGGGCGCGGTGACGGGCGCGGCCGTGATCATGGTGGCGGTCTTCGGAGTCTTCGGCACCCTGTCCATGCAGGACATGCAGCAGATGGGCGTGGGCCTGGGCGTGGCGGTCCTGCTGGACGCGACGGTCGTACGGATGGTGCTGCTGCCGTCCCTGATGACGCTCCTGGGCGAGCGCAACTGGCGTACGCCGCGCGGACTTTCGTGGCTTCCGCGGATCTCTCATGGCGAGGCGCCTGCAGCGGCGGGGCAGCCCGAGCCCCTGCCGGTTCCGTCGGGCAGGGTGTAGCTCTGGTGGGGAGCGCGGTGATCTGCGGGCCGTCTGTGGCTGTCGCGCAGTTCCCCGCGCCCCTGACGGGGCGGTGGCCGGGCTGGAGACTCCAGCCCGGCCACCGCCCCGTTCCCTGCTACAGCCCCAGCGCCTTCGCTTCCTTCTCCGGGGCCAGGCCCACCACCGGACGGTCGGGGCGCTGCGGGGCCACCCCACCGATCGACCTGAGCCAGGCCCACGTGTCCGCGACCGTCTCCGCGACCGGCCGTGCCCTGAGGCCCGCGGCCACCGCCTTCTCCGTCGACGTGCGGTGCATGGAGTCGTGCATTTCTCCCGGTGGCGCCCACACCGGCAGTTCCATCCATGGCTCGATGCCGTGCTCGGCGATCACCGAGGGGTCGGTCCACCGCAGCTCCACGTCGTCCGCCCCCGCCACGGCCACGCACGCCTTCAGGAGCTCTTCCGTCGTCGTGTGCGCGATGGGGGAGACGACGTTGTACGGGCCGTGCAGAGCCGCGAAGGCCGCGTCGACGACCCACTCCGCGAGATCCCGCGCGTCGATGTACTGGAGGTCCAACTCCCTTGGCCCCGGGGCCAGTACGGGCCCACCGCGGGCGACGCGGTTCAGCCACCACGGCAGCCGTCCGATGTTCTCGTACGGACCGAGGATCAGCCCCGCACGCGCGAGCACCGTGCGCTCCTGCCCGAACTCCGCGACGGCCGCCAGCTCCCCGCCCCGCTTGTCCTCGGCGTACGCCACCGCGTCCGCGTCGGGATCGCCCTCGACGAGAGCGTGGCTCTCGTCGGAACCCGCCGCTGTCGGCCACTGGTACACGGAGGCGCTCGACACGTACACGTACCGCCCCGCCCGTCCCGCGAGCAGCCGCGCCGACTCGCGCACGACCCGCGGCGCCCCCGACCAGGTGTCGACGACGACGTCCCACTGGCCGTCGGAGGCGGCGAGGGCGTCGAGGCCGCCCTCCGCCGTGCGGTCACCGAGCAGCGACACCGCACCGGCGGGTGCCTCATGGCGCCCGCGGTGGAAGACCGTCACCTCCCAGCCACGCGCAAGAGCCGCCTCGACGACGGCCCGCCCCACGAACTCCGTACCACCCAGCATCAGAAGTCTCATGCCGATGACTCTGCACGCCGGGCGCCGCCCGGGGAACAGGTTTCTGCTAGCGGCAGAGCCCGGCCCCGGGCGGGAAGCCCGAGGTCAGCGGGTCGTCGGCGGTGCGTACTTGTAGCCCACGCGCCGCACCGTCTGGATCGTCTGACGGTGATCGGCGCCCAGCTTGCGCCGCAGCCGCGCGATGTGGACGTCGACGGTGCGCCCGTCGCCCACGTGCCCGTACCCCCACACCGTGGTCACCAACTGGTCGCGCGTGTGCACCCGGTGGGGGTGCGCGACGAGGTGTGCGAGCAGCTCGAACTCCAGGTACGTGAGGTCGAGTTGACGGCCGTCGACCTCCGCCGCGCGCTGCACGGCGTCGATCCGGACAGGCCCGCCGGAAGCGGGCCCCTGCGCCTGACCGGCGGGCTGCAGCGGCTCGGCCTCGGCGGCGTGGGGCTCCTGCCCGGCCGGTACGAGGACGAGGTAGCCGATCATCGGCGGCTGGCCCGGCAGCGTGGGCAGCGTGTGCTGGGGCGCGGGCAGCCAGGTCGCGCCCGGCGGCAGGAAGTCGGTGATCTGCACCACCTCGTCCGGTGCGACGGCCCGCAGCCGCCCCCGGCCGGGGCTCGTCAGGGGCGTGGCGGTGGCGGTGGAAGCGGTGGACGCCGAGAAAGTACGGGAGTTCGCCATGGAGGTCAGCTCTTTCGCGCGGAGGAGTCGTCAGTCGTCGAGGACGTACGTACGTCGTGCGCGTCAGGCGAAGGCCGGGTGAACGGCTTTAGAAGGCCTGCGCGTTCCTCGCGCGGCAACACACCCGGTCGAAGTCATGGTGCTGACGGGAAGGCCAGAACGGCTCGAGGTCGTGGTGACGACCCGTCGCGGTGTTCCCGTAGCTGCCCATGACCCCATTGAAGCAGATGGGAGGGGACGCGGTCGTTCCCTCTCGCACGCTGATACGCCTCCTTGGACAACCCTTGGCGTGAATTGGCCCCTCCGGTCCCGCATGCCGAAGGGGGCGCCCACCGATTCGGCCGGCGCCCCCTTCGAAATCCCGCGGACGGGCGGGATCAGACCTGGCCGGCCTTCTCCAGGGCGGTGCAGCAGGTGTCGACGAGCAGCCGCGTCACGACGTACGGGTCGACGTTCGCGTTCGGGCGGCGGTCCTCGATGTAGCCCTTCTGCTCCACCTCGACCTGCCACGGGATGCGGACCGATGCGCCGCGGTCGGAGACGCCGTACTTGTACTCGTCCCACGGGGCGGTCTCGTGCAGACCGGTCAGGCGGTCGTCGATGCCTGCGCCGTAGTTCTTGACGTGGTCGAGCGGCTTCGAGCCCTCGCCGAGGGACTCGCAGGCGGTGATGATCGGCGCGTAGCCCTCGCGCATCGCCTTCGTCGAGAAGTTCGTGTGCGCGCCCGCGCCGTTCCAGTCGCCCTTCACCGGCTTCGGGTCGAGCGTGGCCGACACCTTGAAGTCCTCGGCGGTGCGGTAGAGCAGCCAGCGGGCGATCCACAGCTGGTCGGAGACCTCCAGCGGCGCGAGCGGGCCGACCTGGAACTCCCACTGGCCGGGCATGACCTCGGCGTTGATGCCGGAGATCCCGAGGCCCGCCTTGAGGCAGTTCTCCAGGTGCGCCTCGACGACGTCACGGCCGAAGATCTCGTCCGCGCCGACGCCGCAGTAGTAGCCGCCCTGCGCGGCAGGGAAGCCGCCGACGGGGAAGCCGAGCGGGCGGTCGCCCTCGAAGAAGGTGTACTCCTGCTCGATGCCGAAGATCGGCTCCTGCGAGGCGAAACGCTCCTCGAGCTCGGCGAGCGCGGCACGGGTGTTGGTCTCGTGCGGCGTCATGTCCGTGTTGAGGACCTCGCACAGCACGAGCACGTCGTCGCCGCCGCGGATCGGGTCGGGGCAGGTGAAGACCGGCTTGAGCACACGGTCGGAGGCGTGACCCTTGGCCTGGTTGGTGCTGGATCCGTCGAAGCCCCAGTTGGGGAGCTCCGCGCCGTCCGCCATGATCTTCGTCTTCGAACGGAGCTTGGCGGTCGGCTCGGTGCCGTCGATCCAGATGTACTCAGCCTTGAAGGTCACGGGGGCCATCCTTTAAATGCTCGGTACGGCGCAGAACGTGCGGGTGCTGCGGTGCCGTGGTGATGCGGGCAGCCTGTCAACGCGCGATTTCCCGTCCATTGCTCGAATGTGAACCCCGTGTTACCTGCGGTGCGTGTGGCTCACTTCACTTCCGGCGTCACTTGATGACGGCGTTGGCCGCCGCGATGAGCAGGCCGATCGCCGCGTCCGCCATGCCGAGCAGCACGGCCGAGCGCCGCCGGTAGCCCGCACGGAGCGCGGCGAAGGTGCCCCAGGCGAGGAGGAGGGCCGCGTTCAGGAGGAGTGCGGTGTAGGTGACGGGCGCCTCGGGCCAGCCGAACGTTCCCGCGAGCAGCAGCAGCCCCACGGTGGGCCAGCAGGCGACCACCACCGGCCACTCGTCCATGAGCTCCCACGCCAGTTGCCGCCACCGGTGCAGGCCGCCCGATCCCGGCCGGTGCGTGGACATGTGGTGCGCGTATCCGTGCGCGAGGGCGGCGGTGCCCGCGGTCACCATGATCCAGGCCGCGTCGTAGTAGGGCGTGTAGGCCTGTGCCTCCGAGTGCAGCGCCGCGATCAGCGCGCTCGCGAGGATCGTGCCGTATACGCCTCCAGCGGTCAGGTTCCGCACGGTGCGCTCCTCTCCGTTCCCCGGATCCGTCGTCCGGCCGGCGGCGTGTGGAGTGCCCAACGCTATGGAGGCGTATGTAACGGTTTGACGGAGATGACTCATCGGTCGGCAGTCATCTGCTCCGCGCCCGGCCGCTCACCGGCGGCCGTCGGTGACTACCGGGACAGCGCGTCCCGTACCGCCTCCTCCGTGCGCCCCACCACGGCGGTGCCGTCGTCGGCGGTGATGATGGGGCGCTGGATGAGCTTGGGGTGCTCGGAGAGCGCCGTGATCCAGCGGTCCCGGCCCGAGGCGTCGCGCGGCCAGGCCGCGCGGTCCTTCAGGTTCAGCTCCTTGGCGGCGTCCTCCTGGGTGCGCGTGATGTCCCACGGCTCCAGGCCGAGCCGTTCCAGGACGGCGCGGATCTCGTCCTCGGTGGGGACGTCGTCGAGGTAGCGCCTGACGGTGTAGTCGGCGCCCTCCGCGTCGAGCAGCGTGAGGGCGCTGCGGCACTTCGAACAGGCGGGATTGATCCAGATCTCCATGCCGCACACGCTACCCGCGACCCACCCGTCACACCGCCCCAAAGGCCGTCTGGCCAGCGGCGATTGTCAGTGCCCGGCGGTAGAATTGAAGCAATGTTCGAGGGTTCCCGACGGGGGTTCCTGATCGCGACAGGAGGATGCCTGTGCCCGCTGCCGCACTCACATCTAAGTCGAAGCGCAACGCTTCCCGGCCCGTGTTCATCGACCCGACGTACGCACCACTGGAGAAGCGACCGCTCCCGGCAGGACGGCCGCGCGAGTGGTACATCACGCACAACCGGCGCCTGAAGGCCATGCGCCTGGCGATAGCCCTGCTCGACTCGGGCGTCTATCTGGCGAACCAAGCCAACAACACCAGGATCCGGAGCATGGCGGAGGACGTGGGCATCCACCCGCCGTCGGACATCACCTGCCACATGGTGCGCGCCCTGATGCGGTACAGCCGCTGAACTGCCGCACGGACGCGTACGGGTGGGGACCCAGGGGTCCCCACCCGTACGCGTGGTTCATGCTGACCGCATGACCCATCCGGAAACCGCCCCCGCCCAGCAGGAGCCAGCAGGCGAGCTGCCGCTGCTCGTCACCGCCCAACTCCCGGACGGGGCACGGTTTCCCGTCCGCGGCCTGCGCGGGAGCGAGGCCCCGTCCCGCCCCGCGCCGGCCGTCCTGATCCTGCCCGCCATGGGCACCCCGGCCCGCTACTACCGCGCGTTCGCACGCCAGTTGCACGCGGAGGGGCTCACCGCCCTGACCGTGGACCTGCGGGGGCAGGGGGAGAGCACCCCGCGGGTCACGGACGCGGACGCCGTCGACCACGGCTACCGCACGATCGTCGAGCAGGACCTCGTGGCGGTCATCGAGGCGATACGGACCGAACTGGGCCCGGAGCCCGCCCTGTACCTCCTCGGCCACAGCCTGGGCGGCCAATTGGGGCTCGTGCATGCCGCGTTGGGGATCGGTCCCGGAGTCGACGGAGTCGCCCTCGTCGCCTCGGGCTCCGTCTGGTTCCGCGCGTACGGCCCCCTGCGCGGGCCCCTGCTGCTCATCGGCGAGCTGTTCGCCGCGGCGGCGTCGACCCTGCTCGGCCGGTGGCCCGGGACCAGGCTCGGCTTCGGCGGCAACCAGTCCAAGGGCGTCATGCGCGACTGGGCACGCCAGGGGCGCACGGGCCGCTACTCGTCCCCCGGCTCCCGGCACGACTACGAGGCGGCCCTGCGCACCCTCGGTCTGCCCGTCCTCGCGGTCTGTGTGGAGGGCGACACCTGGGCCCCCGCACCCGCCCTCGACCACCTCGTCGGGAAGGTTCCGGGCGCCCGCGTCACGCGCACCCGGTACTCCACCCAGGAGGCGGGCGGCCGTCTGGACCACTTCGCGTGGACCCGGGCGGGCGGCGCGCTCGCCAAGAAGGTGGCGGCATGGGCGGTCGCGGGCGGAAGCTGAGGTCCCGACACGCGTGCGGGGGCAGTTCACCCGTTCGGCGTACCCGGCATGCGTCCGCGCCCGTGGCGGCATTGGCTGCTCCTGACGGGAGGCTGTTGCGGGGGGCTGCCGACGGAGAGGGGAGCGGGGCGATGACCACTCCGGACGAGCGTGCCCGGCAGGGCAAGGCCGCACGCAAGCGCGCCTCCCGCTCCTCGCACGGGGCGTGGATACCCTCCGCCGACCGCGCGGACCCGGTGGCCGTCCTGGAGCGGCAGGGCGCGGGCCGCGTCCAGGAGCTGCTGCCCATCCGGTACTCCCGCATGGCCGCATCCCCGTTCTCCTTCCTGCGGGGTGCCGCCGCCGTCATGGCGGGGGACCTCGCCGTCCAGTGGAACACCGGGCTCACCGTCCAACTCTGCGGCGACGCGCACCTGTTGAACTTCGGGCTCTACGCATCCCCGGAACGCGCCCTGCTCTTCGACCTCAACGACTTCGACGAGACCTGCCCCGGCCCCTTCGAGTGGGACGTCAAACGCCTGGCCGCGAGCATCGCCGTCGCGTCCCGCGACAACGGTCACCCGCAGAGCGGGGGACGTGAGGCGTGCCAAGCGGCGGTGGCGGCGTACCGCACGTCGATGAGGCGTCTCGCGGGGCTCGGCGAACTGGCGGTCTGGTACGAACGGACGGACGCGGAGGCCCTGTTGCCCCTCGTCCGCTCCACCCGCCACCGCAAGCGCGTGGCGAGCACCCTGGACCGGGCCCGCCGCCGCACCAGCCTGCAGGCGCTCGGCAAACTGACGGAAGAGGTCGAGGGGGCGGCGGGAGGCCGCCGCATCATCCACGACCCGCCGCTCATCCAGCCGGCCGGCGCCACGGAACTCGCGGCCGTGCGCAAGATCTTCGGCGACTACCGCTCCACGCTCTCCGAGGAGCGCCGGCTCCTCCTCGACCGCTATCACTTCGTGGACGCCGCGCGGAAGGTGGTGGGCGTGGGCAGCGTCGGCACCCGCTGCTTCATCGTGCTCCTCGCCGGGCGCGACGCCGACGACCCGCTCTTCCTCCAGATCAAGGAGGCGGTCCGCTCGGTCCTGGAGGAGCACCTGCCTGCGGGGCTGTACGTCCATCCCGGGCACCGCGTGGTCGCGGGCCAGCGCCTCCTCCAGGCGGCGAGCGACATTTTCCTCGGTTGGATGACGGGTCCCCAGGGCCGCGCCTTCTACTGGCGTCAGCTGCGCGACATGAAGGGCTCGGCGGACGTCGAGGCCATGTCCGCCACGGAGCTGCGCTCCTACGCCGGGCTCTGCGGCACGGCCCTGGCCCGCGCCCACGCACGCTCCGGCGACCGCATCGCCATAGCCGCCTACTTGGGCGCGTCCGACACGTTCGACCGCGCCCTTGCGGACTTCGCACTGCGCTACGCCGCACAGAACGCCCAGGACCACGCGGCCCTGACCGAGGCGATCGCATCGGGCGTGGTGAACGCCGCAGGTCCCGAAGACGACGCGGCCGGTGCCTGAGCCGCTCCCGTGGGCAGCCTGAGCCGCTCTCGCCGAAGGCCTGGTCCGCCCCCGTGGCAAGATCGGGGCGTGGCGAATCCAGTGACCGTATTCACGCTCGGCGGCACCATCTCGGCCCAGGGCGGCGGTAGTTCGCCCCGCCTGACGGGGGCCGCGATCCTCGCCGGAGCGTCGCCCGGCATGGCGCCCGACGTCACCGTGGACGTGCGCGACTTCCGGCGCCTGCCCAGCTCCTCCCTCACGATCGAGGACATCGCCGCCCTCGCGGAGCTGATCGACGAAGCGACGGCCGCAGGCCACGGCGTGGTCGTGGTCCAGGGCACCGACACCCTGGAGGAGACCGCGTTCCTCCTGGACCTCACCTGCACCGCGCGCCCCCGCGCCCCGATCGCCGTGACCGGCGCCATGCGCCGCCCCGACCTGCCGGGCGCCGACGGCCCCGCGAACCTCGCCGCGGCGATCGCCGTCGCCGCCGACCCGGCCTGCGCCGGTCTGGGCGTCCTCACCGTCATCGCGGACGAGGTCCACGCCGCACGCCACGTACGCAAGACGCACACCACCTCCACGGCGACGTTCGCGTCCCCCGGCGCGGGCCCCCTCGGCACGGTCACCGAAGGCACGCCCCGCATCCACCTCCGCCCCACGCGCCCCACCGTCCAACGGCCCCTGCGCCTGGGCGCGCCCGGGCGCGTCGCCCTCCTCACGCTCTCCATGGGCGACCGCGGCGAACTCCTCGAAGCCGTGGACCACCGCTTCGACGGCCTGGTCGTCGCCGCCTTCGGCGCGGGCCACGTACCGACCTGGCTGGTCGAACCCCTGGCCGCCCTCACCGCCCGCATCCCCGTGGTCCTCGCATCGCGCACCGGCGCGGGCCCGATCCTCGGCCACACCTACCGAGGCCCCGGCTCCGAGTACGACCTGCTCGGGCGCGGCCTGATCTCCGCGGGCCCCCTGGACGCCCCCAAGGCCAGACTCCTCCTGCACGCCCTCCTGGCGGACGGCGCCGACCGCACCGGGACGGCGGACGCCTTCGCCGCGCTGCGGGAGTGACGCGCCGGTACCGCCCGGCACGACGCTTCCGCCGGGCGCGCGCGGCACCCGGCGGAAGCGGCTCGGACGGACCTGGGACGACTGGACGGCCGGCCCGGAGGGCTAGCGGATCTCGTCCGGGACCACCGTCAGCCACCGCTTGTCGGCGGTCACCTTCTGGCCCAGCTCCCGCTGCCGGTCGGCGTTCTTCTTCTTCATCCCGTCCAGCTGCTTCATGTAGTCGTCCTTGCGGTTGACCCAGACCCGCGCCCCGCCGTGCTCCACGTCCGCCGAGTGGAACAGCATCGGGCCGTCGCTCGCCGGGGTGTCGCCCGCCACCAGGACCGGCTTCTTCCACTCGTCGATGTACGTGTTGATGGCCGCGGGCTTGCCCTGGAACCAGGTCATCGGCGCCCACAGGTTCGGCGTCAGCTCACGCACCGCGAGCTTCTTCTCGTCGAAGCGGCCCTCCGCGATCTCCTTGCGGGAGCTGGTGACCTCGCCGGTCTTGCGGTCCTTGAGCTGCAGGCCGACGCCGATGACGTTCTCGGGCTTCACGTCGTAGCCGTACTTGGGGTCGGACAGGACCATCCGGACCAGGTCCTCGCTGGCCGCGCTGACGACGTAGACCTCGATGCCGTGCGCCCGCAGCGACTTGTAGAGCTCCTGCATGCCGGTGAAGAACTCGGGGGTCTTGACCTCGGTCTTCGTCAGCTTCCCGTCCTCGTAGTACTCGGCCGGGATGGGCTTGTCGTGGGCCAGGAGCTCGTCGACGTACCCCTTGAGCTGCTTCAGCGTGAAACCGGAGAAGATCTGCGCGGCCCACGGGTAGCAGACCTGGTCGTCGACCTCGCAGAGCCGGTTGTAGTAGCTGTAGAGGCTCTCCTTGTGCTTCGCCGTGTCCTTGAAGGGAATGATCTTCAGCGACGGGTCCATCGACTTGCGGGTCAGCACCCCCTTCATCTCCAGGAAGGGCAGGAGGGACTCCTCCAGGTCGTTGCGGTAGGTCGTGTTGTCCGCGTCGAAGACGGCGTACGCGCCCTTGTCCTCGTTCTTCGCGATGACCTTGCCCAGCTTCTTCGCGACCGGCTCGGGCCAGTGCGCCAGCTCGGTCGCGGTCTTCGCCGAGGATTTCGCGGTCCTGGCGGAGGCGTCCGCCGCCGTGGCGTCCGTGCCGGGCCACAGCGCCGTCCCCGCGAGGACGGCCGCGGTGAGCGCGCCCGCCGTGCCGAGTACGGCCAGCTTGCCCATTGCCTTTACTGCCATGATTTCGTGCCCCCTGAGAGCGGTCTGCGCCCCGTCCGGAGCGGCGGGTCATCGTATGAGGTCGGGCGGCGGATTCCCATGATCGACATCACCGGACGCGGCGGGCATGGGACGCGCGCCCGCGGGTAGTCGCATCGGACGCCCGTCAGGCGTACGGGCCTGCTCCCGAGTCGCGCCCATCGCATACTGGAAGGCATGGAGACCGCCTCCCGGGAGTTCGTGCGGGCCGCTCCGCGGCTCGACGGCATGGTGGTGTCCGCCGTCGGCTACCGCACGGCGGGGGAGCACCCCGGATTCCACCGCGGCCTGCCGTCCCCGTATCTGACGCTGATCTTCTCCCTGGACGGCCCCGTCGTGACCGGCGAGAGCCCCGAGCAGGCGGGCGGCCCCGACGCGTCCCGCACCGACATCGTCGTCGGCGGCCTGCACCAGTCCCCGGCGTACGTGGTGCGGCCCGAGCACGAGGCGGGCATCCAGCTCGCCGTGCACCCGCTCGCCGCCCGCGCACTGTTCGGCGTACCGGCGGCGGAACTGGCCGACGACCTGGTGACGTCCGGCGCCGACGTGATGGGGCGCCGCGCCGCCGACGTACGGGAGCTGCTGTGCGAGCAGGGCGGCTGGGAGGAGCGATTCGCCTCCCTGTCCGCCTACTTGAGGCAGCGCGTGGCCGCACAGGACACCGCAGGATCCGTACGCCCCGAGGTCGCGGAGGCCTGGGCCTGGCTGGCCCGGCACCAGGGCGTGGGCACCCTGCGCGGTCTGTCCCGGCATGTCGCGCTCAGCGAACGCCGCCTCACCACGCTCTTTCGCGCGGAGACGGGCCTGAGCCCCAAGCAGGCGGGCCGCCTGATGCGCTTCCAGCGCGCACGCGGCGCCGTCGCACGCTCCGTGGCCGCTGGAGCCGCCCCCGATCTGGCCCGCGTCGCCGCCGACTGCGGCTATTACGACCACTCCCACCTGGTGCGGGACTTCCGGCAGTACACCGGGGTGAGCCCCAGCGGCTGGCTGGCCGAAGAGTGCCGGAATATCCAAGCCGGGAGCTATGGCGTGGGCGAAGAGTAGGACCCATGAACACCACCGAGAAGCAGCAGCCCCCGTCCACCTCCGCCGGGCGCGCCCCCGCCGTCTGGCCCACGCTCCAGGCCCACGACGCCCCCGCCCTGATCGACTTCCTGGTCGGCACGGTCGGCTTCCTGCGCACCGCCGTCTACGAGGACGGCGACCGCGTGGCCCACGCCGAGCTCGACTGGCCCGAGGGCGGTGCGATCATGCTCGGCTCGTACGACGAGAAGTCCGAGGCCTGGTGCCTGAAGCCGGGCACCTTCGGCGCGTACGTCGTCACCGACCGCGTGGACGACCTCTACCAGCGGCTCAGCGCCGCGGGCGTCGAGATCATCCGTGAGATCGAGGACCAGCCGTACGGCAGCAGGGAGTTCGCGATCGCCGACCCCGAGGGCAACAAGTGGTCCTTCGGCACGTACCGCGGGGCGCCGAGGCCCGACAAATCGGCCTGACCTCGCGTGATAGCTTGCGGACGCCAGTCAACCCACACCAGGGCCAGGGAATCCGGTGCGAATCCGGAACTGACGCGCAGCGGTGAGGGGGAACGGGCGGGGCCACGGCCACTGGGCGTCCACGGACGCCTGGGAAGGCGCCCCGCCCGGCCGATCCCCGAGTCCGAAGACCTGCTGGCACCTTCGCCCGCGCACCGAGCGGCGGAGGTGACGAAGCAGGCCAGGCTCCGCGTATGAGCCGTGAGACTCAAGGGATCGTGTGTCCTCCACAGCCCGTCGTGTACGTATATCCGGCATTCTCGCCGCAGCCCTGACCGTCACCCTGAGCGCCTGCGGCTCGTCGGGCGGCTCATCGGGCCCCTCGGGAAAGAAGGCCGAGGGGTACCCGGTCACCCTCACCTCCTGCGGCAAGAAGGCGGAGATCAAGGCCCCGCCGCGGCGGGCGGTCTCCCTCGACCAGGGCTCCACCGAGATCCTGCTCTCACTCGGCCTCGCCGACCGCATGGCCGGCACCGGCACCTGGACGGACCCGGTCCTCAAGGGCCTGGAGAAGGACAACGCCAAGGTCGAGCGGCTCGCCGACAGCTACCCCTCCTTCGAGAAGGTCCTCGCCGAGGAACCGGACTTCGTCACCGCGTCCTTCCTGGCGACGGTCAGCAAGGGCGGCGTCGCCGACCGCGCCAAGTTCGCCGAACTCGGCGTACCCGCCTATGTCTCGCCCTCCGACTGCGCGGGCAAGGACAACAGCGGCGACGGCGACGGCCGCCGCGACAAGACGCTGACCATGGACACCGTGTACGGCGAGATACGCGACCTGGCCAAGGCCTTCGGCGTCGAGAAGCGCGGCGAACGCCTGATCACGGAGCTCAAGGGCCGGGTGGCGAAGGCCACGAAGACCGTCAAGAAGGCTGACGCGTCCGGCACGTCGCTCCTCTACTGGTTCGCCAACTCCGACGCCCCCTACATGGCGGGCTGCTGCGGTGCGCCGGGCATCATCACCCGCGAACTGGGCGTGAAGAACGTCTTCGACGACACCCGCGAGGAGTGGCCCCAGATCAACTGGGAGACGGTGGCCGACCGCGACCCGGACGTCCTGGTCATCGGCGACCTCACACGCAAGTCGCAGACGGCCGAGAGCGCGAAGAAGAAGATCGAGTTCCTGGAGTCCAACCCGGTCACCAAGAACCTGACCGCCGTGAAGAAGAAGCGGTACGTGCTCCTGAGCGGCCAGGCCATGAACCCGACGATCCGCACGGTGGACGGCGTGGAGCAAGTCGCCGACGCCTTGCGCGAGTTCGGGCTCGCCAAGTGACGCGAGCCCTCACGGGCGGCATACGGCAGACCCTGCTCTGGACGGTGGGCGTCGCCGTCCTCGCCCTGTCCGTGGCGGTGGCCGTCACCATCGGCCCCGCGGACATCTCCGTACCGGACGTGTGGTCGGCGGTGGCGGCGCACCTCGGCTGGGGAGAGGCCACGCTCACGCCCATCCGGGACGGCATCGTCTGGAACCTGCGCATGCCGCGCACGCTCCTCGCGGCGGTCTGCGGCGCGGGCCTCGCGGTCTGCGGAACGGTCCTCCAGTCCCTGCTGCGCAACCCGCTCGCCGACCCCTTCGTGCTCGGTGTCTCCTCGGGGGCCTCCACGGGCGCGGTCGTGATCGTCGTCCTGGGGGTCGGCGGGGGAGTGGTGTCGGTCTCGGCGGGCGCCTTCGTGGGAGCCGTCCTCTCCTTCGCCCTGGTCCTGCTGCTCAGCCACACCCTGGGCGGGAGCGTCGACCGCGTGGTCCTTTCCGGGGTGGCGGCGATGCAGCTCTTCTCCGCGCTCACCTCGTTCGTGATCCTCACGGCGGGCGACGCGGAGACTACGCGGGGTGTCCTGTTCTGGCTGCTCGGCTCGTTGAGCGGGGTGGGCTGGACGGACGTGTGGATGTGCGGGGCGGTGCTCTTCGTGGCCCTCGCGATCTGCCTGGCGCACGCCCGCACCCTGGACGCGTTCGTGTTCGGCCAGGACGCGGCGGCGACGCTGGGCGTCCATGTCGCCCGCACCCGGCTGATCCTGCTCTCCGTCACCGCCCTGCTCACGGCGGCCCTGGTCAGCAGCGCGGGCGCCATCGGCTTCGTGGGCCTGGTCCTGCCGCACGCGGCCCGCGCCCTGGTCGGCCCCGGGCACGCGAGGCTGCTCCCGGTCACGGCGCTCGCGGGCGCGGTGTTCCTGGTGTGGGTGGACACGCTGGCCCGCACGGTCCTCGACCCGCAGGAGGTGCCGGTGGGCGTGGTGACGTCCCTGATCGGCGTCCCGGCGTTCGTCCTGGTCCTCTACCGCACCCGGAGGACGACATGACGTCACGCCCGGACGGCACGCCCCGACCCGTCGAACCCGGCCTGCGCGCCGACCGGGTGGCCAGAGAGGCCGGCGGCCGGCTCATCGTCGACGGAGTGACCCTGGCCCCGCCCCCCGGAGCCACGGTCGGCCTCCTCGGCCCGAACGGCTCGGGCAAGTCCACGCTCCTGCGCATCCTGGCGGGCGTCCTGGCCCCGGCATCGGGAGTGGTCACCCTGGACGGCCGACTGCTGCGGGACGTGGGCCGCCGCACGGTGGCACGCCGGGTGGCGGTGGTGGACCAGGACGCCACCACGCAGGTCGAGCTGTCGGTGGAGGAGGTCGTACGCCTGGGCCGCATCCCGCACCGCAGGGCGTGGTCACCCTCCACGCCCCAGGACGACGAGGCGGTGCGCGAGGCCCTGACCCGCACCGGTCTCTCCGACCGGGCGGGCCAGTCCTGGCACACGCTCTCCGGCGGCGAACGCCAACGGGTCCAGATAGCAAGGGCCTTGGCCCAGACGCCCCAGGAACTCCTCCTGGACGAACCGACCAACCACCTGGACATCCAGCACCAGCTGGACCTCCTCTCCCTGGTGGCCGACCTCCCCCTGACGAGCGTCATCGCCCTGCACGACCTGAACCTGGCGGCGATGTTCTGCGACCACGTACTGGTCCTGCGCGAGGGAGTGGCGTACGCGTCGGGCACGCCGGGCGAGGTGATCACGGAGGAGCTGATCGCGAAGGTGTACGGGGTGAGGGCGGTGGTGACGACGGCGGACGACGGCCCGGAGCCGCGCCCGTCGATCCGCTTCCTCCGGGCCTGAGTTCCTCGGGGCCTCAGTTCTCCGGGCTGAGTTCCGCCGGGACTTAGCTCCGCCGGGCCTTGGTTCCCCGTCCGGCCGTCTCAGCCCAGGCTGAGACGGTCGGCGAGACCGGCGGCGGCGAATGCGGACACCAGCTCGTCCCGCCCCTCGGTGAAGTGGGCCCAGCTGTCGAAGTGGACGGGGACGACCCGGCGCGCCCCGAGGATCTTCGTGGCCTCGGCGGCCTGGGCGCTGTCGAGGACGAGCGGCGCGCCGTCGAACAGGACGGGGAAGCGGGGAGCGCCGGCGAAGAGGACGGCGGTGTCCACCGGGCCGAACCGCGCGGCGGTCTCCTCGACCGCGCCGAGTGAGGCGTTGTCGCCGCTGACGTAGACCGTGGGCAGGCCGTCGCCGGTCAGGACGAAGCCGACGACCTCACCGACGACGGGTTCCACGTCCTCGCGCCTGCCGGGACCGTGCACGGCGGGCACGCCCGTCACGGTGACCTGTCCGCCGCCGGGCCGGTCGAGCTCGACGGACTCCCAGTCGCCGAGTCCCTTCACCTTTCCGCCCAGGCTCTCGCGCAGACGGCGCCCGCCGCCGGGGGTGGTGAGCGTGAGCGGTATGTCGGCGAGCAGGGCCCGGCCCGAGGTGTCCAGGTTGTCCGGGTGCTCGTCGTGCGAGAGCAGGACCACGTCCACGGTGCCGAGGTCGTCGGGGGAGCCGGCTGCGGGCGCGGTCTTGGTGAGCCCGGGGCCGCCGTCGGCGGGGTAGCCGCCGGGTGCGTCGAAGGTGGGGTCGGTGAGGAATCTCAGACCGCCGTACTCGAAGAGGGCGGTGGGGCCGCCGAAGACGCGTACGGGGATCTGCTGGTCGGTCGTGCCGGTAGTGCCGGAAGCAGCCATGAAAGAAACACACACCTCACGAATCGGGGACCTCACGGATGGAGGACCTCACGCATGGGAGACCTCACGGATGGCGGACTCTCCATCCGTGATAAACCGTAGCCGTTTCTCACGGATGAAGGCAAGGCGTACCATGAGATACGTGAAGGAGCCCGTGGAAACCGTGATCGCCGAGCAGCCGCCACCGCCAGCGCCGGGCGCGGAGCAGTACGTCGCACTCGACTTCGCCAACAGTGCGCTCGCCCTGCCCGGCGGCCAGTTCACCGACCTCCTCGGCACCCCGGCGGCAGCGAACCGGTGGCTCACCGAACGCGACCTGGCCCCGGCCGACGCGGGTCTCCAGGAGATGTGCACGGCGCAGCTGCGGACCCTGCGGGAGCAGATCCGTTCCCTGCTGGCCGCCAGGCTCGCAGGCTGCGCGCCCCCGGCGGGCGCGCTGTCCGCCCTGAACGAAGCCCTGACCAGGGCGCCCGCGGCCTCCCTGCTGCACTGGGACCCCGCCCTTGGCCTGCACCGCGCCGCCTCCCACCCCACGACACAGATCGTGGAGCACGCCCTGGCGGCCCTGGCCGCCGACGCCGCCGACCTGCTCACGGCCCCCGACGCCGAACGCCTCACGGCCTGCGGCTCCCCACCCTGCAACCGCTACCTGCTCCGCCACGGCCGCCGCCACTGGTGCTCGACCCGCTGCGGAGACCGCGCCCGCGCGGCGCGGGCGTACGCGCGGCGCGCGCGGCCGAAGACGGACTGAGGGCGGGCTCTGAGGGCTCGGGAACAGACGGAAGCGGGGGGGGGGGGGGGGGGGGGGGGGGGGGGGGGGGGAGCGCTATCCTTCTTTCTTTTTTTGGGGCGACTTGCCTTTTTTGTGGAGTTTT
>NZ_JBWKFG010000018.1:0-65746 GCF_056434405.1 Streptomyces sp. NPDC044044
CCCGCGGAGCGGGTACCACATCGCTGCGCGATGTGCAAGCGAGCACCCTCGCTGCGCGAGGGTGCTGCGCTCCCGCTCCGCGGGAGCGCAGGCGGGACGCTGCGCGTCCCGCTCAACCAGGTTGCTGCGCAACCTGGTTGACGCTCCGTCCGCTGCGCTCCCGGAGCTTGCGGGGGCTATGCCTCTGTAGTGGCTTCCGCTGCGCTACAGCCACTCGTGACGCTCCGCGTCACCAGGCGGGCCACGCTCCGCGCGGCCCGCGCAACGGGCCTGATGGCCCGGCAGTAAGGAGCAGTTCGCCCGACGGTTGTGGGGTAGCGGGATTGGGATTTGCTTCAAACTACATCACGGATTGAGTCTGGAATGGATGAGTCGCCCCGATCCGCCGCCCGATGATCGAAGTGTCTGCACTGTGCTGTCATCAAAATCCGTCACGCCATGACACCGGAATCAGCGCATCAGGACGTCATCGATCCTGCTCAACTGCGGTGACACCGCATGACTTCCGCAGTGACATCGAAGTGCAGATGCGCAGGGCAGACGCGCAGCACCTCAACGCCTTGTTCACCCGACTCGGCGGAAGCCTTCCGAATGCCCCTGTACGGGCCCATGAAGCTCTCACGCCGTGCAACGCCCCCGGGAACTATCCAGCCCCTAGCCCAGCCGCAGGCCCCCGCAGAAACCCGCCCCGACCCCGCCGTGCCCAGCGGCCCGAGCGCGGAGGCCCCCGACGCGCAACACGAACAAACCCCACCCCCGATCCCCGAAGCCGCCACGCCGACCGCACCCGCCCCACCACCTACACCCACGGGGCACGGGAGCAGGGGCAGCAGAGGGGATGTCAGGGGATGGGCCAGCTCTGTTTGGTGGGGTGAGCTGGGGAAACGCAGGTCCCCGAAGTTCGCCAGCGCAACGTATATCGCAACCTCTACCGCAACGCGATGGCGCAACATCCAGTGCAACCCATAACGCAGCGGGGGTTCCACCCAAGCAAGGGAGACACTATTATTTGAAGTCACGGGGAAGGTGCTCCCCGGAACCGCACGAGACCAACAAAGGGGAAAAACGTGGAACTTCAGATCACTGACGGGATCGTGCGCAGGGTACGCGGCGCGGACGCGCCCATGACCGGGCGTGCAGTTCAGGCCCGCACTATCGCGAACTTCCTGCCCCTCCAGTGCGCGCGAGCAGGGGTGAAGATCGTTCACAACTTGGACCGTAACTACACCGGAATCCGGTTCGAGACCAAAGCTGCCGGTCCGGTCGTGCTGGAAATGCCGACGGGTGAGGAGCCTTACCGTCTGGTTCAGGAATTCATCGATCCGGACGGGGCGGGGCGCATGGAGGTCGAGTTACGGCGGTTCCCGCAGATCTACCGGCCGCACGGAATCGCGCTCATCACGTCTGAGTTCCTCCGGTCGAGCGGGTTTTTGAAGTAATCCGCGCGGGGCGCCCCGGTTGGGGCGCTCCCCTTCCACCCGGCATCGCTGAAAGGAGAAGGGACACCATGGAGAACACGCGGATTGCAGGGCAGGCCCGAGAATCCGGAGCGCCGCTCACGGACGCCGAGATAGAGCAGGCCCGTTACGCGCTGCGGGAGTTGGCCCGCAGCGATAGGGACCCGGAGGCGGTGAGGGTGTCTCCCGAACAACTGGACGTGGTCCGGTCGTTCTTCGAGTTGGGTTGGGCCATGGGTGTGCGCACCGGCCACACCGGGCCCCCTATGACCGATGTTCCGGTGGACCGGGCGACGGTTGACCGCGCGTTCGTAGAGCTGCTGTCTGCGCGGGTGGCACATCAGCTTTCGTTCTCGGTGGCTCGGCTCGTTGACCCGCAGGACGCTGGACCGGTCCTGTGGCAGAAGGTCAGGTATCACGGAAGCCTGACACGGCATCACGGCCTCTACTGGGTCCGGGCGATCAAGGCGGAGGCCGGCCCGGAGGGGGCGGCTCACACCGTCCGCTACGACCTGTGCGAGGTGATCGGTGGTGTACCGGTTCCCGCTGTCACGCACGTGCGACGGCAGAGCGTGACGCCCCTTCCCGAGTTCCGCGCACCGTCGGCCTAAAGGTGCAGGTCAGGGGTGGGTTTACCCACCCCTGAAATACACTATTATTGAAGTTGTTCGGGGGTGACAGCCCGCCCCCGGCCCCACAGAAACCAACGTCGAAGGGGAAGCGGCACATGGCAGAGCAGGGAGCCCGGCAGATGCTGCCGGAGGTAAAGAAGTACGTCGAGACCCTCGAATCCGCCATATCGACTCGGAACGCCGCCGAGGATGCGGCTGGCGGGAAGTACCCGCAGCGGTGCGGCTACGGCGAGGACGCGCGGCGCCAGGCCAGCGCCTACAGGGAGGAGGTCGGCACGGCGTACGACACGTGCTCAGCGGCCCAGGCAGACGCGTGGGAGGCTCTCAAGGCTTCTGGGGACCTGCTGGTGAAGTGGATTGCCGAGAACAGCGTCGCATACCGGGAACAGGCTCGGTGCATTCTCGCCGCCCTCCCTGCCACGATCGATGAGCTTGACGATCTGGCGGACGCGAACGATTTTTGCGGCGTCTGGGACGACTTCAGGCAACAGGCCATAGAGGCCGGAGTCGTCTCCGGCGCCACTCCCCCGAGCCCGGCCAGGAAAGCGGTCTTCGAGCGGATCAACGAAGACAGCTGCTGCCGCATGGACAGCAAGGCCATGCGGCGCCTCGACAAGGCCCTGGACGCCCTGGTCCATGAAGTCCTGACAGGCCCGGGCAGCGCCACAGCAGCGAAGGGCGGAGCAGTCCCAGCGTGACCGAGGCAGGCCACAACCCGCCAAGACCCAGGTAACAGCAGCACCGAGCCGCCGCGTCCTGTTTCTCTCCACGACGGGGCGCGGCGGGTCGGAAGACGCACTTTCCGGCGACTCGCCCGTCCCGGCTCCCGCCCCCCTGCCGCCGGGGCGGGCGGCGGACCGCATGCCGTGCAGCCGAGCCGCGGGGCCAGTAATGGCAACCGAGAGCGCAGCGGCGCGAGGATTCCCGGCGCAGGCTGGGCAGGCGCTCACCGCCCCCTGCCCAGCCTGCGCCGGCGGCCAAGCCCACCGCCCCCTCTCCCGGGAGGGCATCGGTGCCGACGCACATAAACCGCCAGTTCAGGGGTGGGTTCACCCCTCACCAAAACACACTATTATTGACGTTGTTCGGGGGTGGTGGCACCGCCCCCGGGCACCGCAGAAACCGACACGAAGGGGAATCGTGACTCTCACCGACGTGAACACCGCGTTCGCCGCCGAGAAGGCCGCACAGGTCGAGGCCGTCCGCGAACAGGAGCGCGCCTTCCAGTCCCGTGTGGACCGAGGCGAGATCCGCATGACCGGCATCGACCGCTATGAGGTACTCACCGGCTGGGACCGGGGCGAGACGTTCACCCTCTCCCGCAACACCGAAGGGCAGATCGAGCAGATCACCGCCAACCACGGGCTCGACGAGCAGACCAACTCCACCATCTCCCTGTACACATCGTCTCCGGCCTGGCACGGTCTCGGCCAGATCATCCCCGGCGGCACCACGGACATCGACCAGGTCCTGCGTCTGTCCGGGCTCGACTTCGAGGTCACCACCGTGCCCGCCCTCTACGAGTGGCAGGGCGAGACGCGCGAGCACACCGACCAGCAGCACACCGTTCGCACCGACACCGGCGCCGCCCTCGGCGCAGTCGGCTCCCGGTACACGCCCATTCAGAACCGGGCGGGGTTCGTGTTCCTTCAGGAACTGGTGAGCCGCTACGACGTGGTGTGGGAGTCCGCCGGACTCCTGCGCGGCGGGAAGCGCGTGTTCATCTCCATCCGCCTCCCAGAGACCGTCACCGTGGACGCCGAGGGCATCAACGACATCGTGGTCCCCTACATCGCCGTCATGAACGACCACTCCGGCAATGGCCAGTTCCAGTGCGTCGTCACCCCCTGGCGCCCTGTCTGCGCCAACACCGAACGGTTCGCCGTCCGTGACGCAGTCACCCGCTGGGCCGTCCGGCACACCGCAGGAGCCACCAGCCAGATCAAGGAAGCCCGCCGCACCCTGGGGCTCTCGTCCCAGTACTTCGAGCAGTTCGCCGAGGAAGAGACCGCACTCGCCCGCACCGACATCGCCATCGCCGACTTCCACCAGGTGATCGCCGACCTGTGGCCCCTGGACGACGACGCCACCGGCCGCAAGCGAACCAACCACGCCACCCGGCTGGACGCCATCACCGACGTGTTCCGCACCGAGAGCAACCGCGTCGGACCGACCGCCTACGCAGCCGAGCGCGCCATCACCGGCTACCTCGACCACCTCACCCCCAGGCGCCCGCCGCAATCCATGACCGAGGAAATCGCCCGCGCCACGGCCGCACTCGAAGGCGCCGACGACGAGATCAAGAGCAAGGCACACCGGCGCCTGCTCCAGCTCCACACACGCTGACTCCCTGGAACGGCAGCCTCACCAGCCAACAGCCCCCGTGCGGGCCGGGAACTTCCCCGAGCCCGGCCCGCACGGGCCACCACCACCCTCACGCCCAAAACACGCGCTGCCACCCGCTCACGGAGCACAGGACGCACCCGCCCGCCGCCCCTGCCCACGCGCAGCACAGCGCGACGCAGCAAAGGAGCCGACCACGCGCCAGCACGACACCCGTCGTGCCCAGAGGCACCGCACGGCCTGCCCCCGAACGCCCACCGCCCCGCCCATATGCGAGGCGCAGGGGCCGCCTTGCCCGCAGAGACGGCCGTCCGCCGGCGTCGAACGGACCCGACGACACGCCAGCGCGCAGACCGCGTGTCCAGCTGGCGGCTGGCGGCTGGCGGCTGCGAACAGGCCCCTCAACTCGCCCACGAGAAAGGCATACAGGTGACTCACACACCCCCGCCCCCCGAGCACGGCGGCGAACCATCGCACGCGAGCACAGCGCCTACCGACCACCAGACGATGCGCCGCCTCCTGCGCCAGGAAATGACCGGCACCATCGGCCTCCTCGCCGATGAGCACGACTTCCACGCCATGCGGCACTACCGCAGCTTCCCCTTCAACGAGCACGCGACCTACCTGACAGGGGTCGAAGACCTCCTCAGCGCCCGCGCCTCACAGGGCATGCACACCATGCTCGCCCTCTTCGACCCCGAGGAGTACACCGACTTCTGCACCGACAACGGCCTTGAACCCGACAGCCCGACCAGTCGCACCCGCTTCACCGCCGAGATCGCCACAACAGGACCGACCATCCCCTACGACGGCGCGCCCCTATCCGACCTCATCCCAGACCTGATCGACGAAACCCTGCGCAACGCCACCTGGGAGTACGCCTCCACACTCCTGGCCCGCCTCGGCGCCTGCGCCGCCTGCGGAAAAGACGTCGGCCAAGAAGCCCTCGACCGCGCCCAAAACCTCCTCCTGCGCATCCTCAACACAGCCGAACCCGGCCACAACCACCTGGTATGCAGCGTCTCGACCACACCGGAAACCCTGGTATCCGTCCTGCACGCAGACACCGACACCGACGGCGTCACCCACGTCGGCGACGCCGCAGCCCTGGAATTCACCACAGTTCTCGCCCTCGGTCTCGCCGCCCTACCCGGCGGACTCGTCATGCGGACCACCGCCCCAGACGCCACAGACCGCGTATACGGATGGCGACTGCACGCGGGAGACCCCGAACCCCTCACAGCCGCACAGGTCTTCGACGCCTACTGCTCCGATGCCGACACCGGCGACCCCATCCCCCCGGAATCAGACGTCGACTACTGCACGCCGCCCGACCTCGGACCAGACACCACAACACCGGGCCACCACTACTGAACGCCCCGGGTCGTCGCTCCTGGCACCCAGCCCGCCAGGAGCGACGGCCCACCTCCCCCGCCCCCAGTTCTCAAAGGTTTCCATGCCCCAAACGCTCCACCCGCGCCCTACAACCGGCACGCCTGCGCGTACCGCCCGCCAGTTCACCTCCAAAAGCGCCGACTGCCGCCCACCGCCCACGAAACGCCCGGCATGACACCACCGACACGGAAGAAGGCCCGATGTACCTCGTCCTACCCGACCCCGCTCACTGACTCGTCGCCGCTCCACGGTCCTCCAACGACCTCACGCCCCTCACCGAACAAGCGCTCGCCGCCCAGGGGTTCACCTGGAACAACGAGATCGAGGCATACACCCGACAGACCAACCACGACCCCGCGGCCGTGGACATCACCGCCGGCATGCTGCGCCACTACGTCTTCTGCGCCCACAACCCGCTGCCCAAAACCGGCACGGACAAGAGCTGCACCGACCAGGACCACACACCGCACCCCGCCAACCTCTCCCCTCACCCCCAGGCACCCCTCAGCCTCGGCCTCTGGGACGCCGAAGCCTGTGCCGAGGCGAACAGCTCGGCGGTCTTCCACCCCCAGGAGCGCCCCGGCGACGACGGCCTCCCGTGCATCGAGCTCGCGGGCATCCTCGTATTCGCCTACCTGGACGCCGACCTCCGCACGGTACGGATCTCCGTACATCTGGACACCACCCACGAGCAGCTGGTTCGGGCTGACGGCACAGTTCCCATCCAGGTCGAGATCGAAGACGCCACCGTGTTCGACAACCTCATCCCACCACCGGCCCCGCCAGAGCCAACCGGATAAGGGCCAGCATCCGGAACCCCACCCGCCACACCGCACCCCCAGCAACAGAGAACGGCAGCAAGAGGGGCCACCCTCACATAAAACACAGTTATTCCAGTTAGGAGGTGTACGCGTGGCCCCGTCCGTCATACACGTGAGCGGCACCATCACCGGCGACGTCGAAGTCCGCCTCACCCAAAACGACACCGCCGTATGCCGGTTCCGCCTCACCCAGACCCCCACCCAGTGGGACACCACCACACATAAATGGCGCGACGGAACCCCCATCCCCTACATCTGCACCACCTGGCGGGACCTGGCCCACAACGCCGCCACGTCACTCGCCGAGGGAACCCATGTCCTGGCCACAGGGCACATCACCGAGATCAGAAACAACACCATCTACCTGACCATCAACGACCTCGGCATCAGCCTGCACCAGCGCACCACCCACACCGACACCAGCACGCCCACTCCGCTCACCGCCCACCCCGCCACCGCACCCCCGACGCCCCAGCCCACCGCCGCGTCCCGTCCAGCCACCAGGCAACCGGGCAGCCCACCCCCCTGGTGGGCACGGACACAGACCTCCCGCCAGAGCCAACCCAGACCTTCCGCGACGCCAGCCCACGATCACCCCACCCGCCGACCCCCGGCCCCTCCCCCTTCGACCGACCCTGCACGGCACCGGCTCACCAACCGGGTTTGCGCCCTACCCGGCTTCCCGAGGTGGTCCGCCCTCTCCGACCGCCTGCATGGGTCTGCCGGAGCAACTGAGGCCACTCGGAATTCGTGACTATCGCCGCTCATGAACCCGCGCAAGGAACTCCTACAGCCATCAACCAACACACAGGTTCTTGGCCTGCCAACAATCAGGAACACGTGAACCCGCGCGCCTCCGAGCACACCTTCCGCCACCAGGAGCAGAATCACCAGCACGCCAAAGCCCCGCTCATCGCCCTTGGAGCACCGGTGCCGCGAACCCGGGGCCGGCTGCAAACCGGCCGCGTGGCTCCGGAAGCCCCCCCCGGCCTCGACCGGCGCCCGCAACACGCGGCACCGCGAAACGCATCGCTACGCCTTCAAGCTCGGGCGCACCCGCCGGGAGCGGGCCGACGTTCATCTGGCCCGGACCGGGATGCCCACGCCGCACGGCCTTGACCCAGTACACCTCCAGGGAGGGTGGTGAGACGGCGCCCGGCCCGCTGTGGCACGTGCCCGTGTATCTCGGCGTCGTCATTCGAAGGGGCCGAAGTCTGGCGAGGAGGCAACGCGACTGGCCCTGAGCACCTGGGCAAGGGTCGAGAGCGCTTCGAAGACACCGAGGACCTCGCCGAGGAACTCGAGATACGTCATCCCGGAGGGGCTCTCGTCGCTGACAACGCGGCCTGTCTGAAGGTCGTGATGTGCTGTCGCGTGCCCGATCGTGTTCCGGCGACGGTTGTTGAGCAAGCTCTCGAATGGCTCCCAACCTGGGACCTGTGCCACGTATGCGATCTTGAAGGCATTCGGCAGCTTGTCGAACTTGTCGAGGTTCCTGGGGCGCTTCTTTTCGGGTACGCGGTCGGGGTGGACGGCTCCGAAGTCGTCCGGGCTTCCGCGCTTCACCGTGTTCTGTGCTGCAACAAGCGGCCACAGGCACTTGCAAGCGAGCTCGAATCCGTGCTGGTAAAGGTCCCTCACCATCGAGAACTCGTCGCGGTAGAGGACAAGGTCGTCGAAGGCATCCTTGCCGCCCGGCCCGAAGAACCTGCCCAGGAGCCCCATCTCCCAGGACTCGTGATGTTCTACGAAACGGTTGAGCTCGGTGAAGACATCTCGCTCCAGAGCCGCCGAGGACTGTCCGCGACGCCGGAAGGTCGCGAGGTGATCCTTGTGTCGTTTCATCGCTGCGAAGTGCTTGCGCGAGAAACGGTCGATCACGTTCGCGCTGGTGGTCCCCGTGGTCCCTGTGATGACTGTCGTCACTGCGCCCATAGCCTGGTAGGCGACGGTCGTCCGCTCATGGCTCGTGCTCGGTTCCCATTCGAGGCCAAGCTGCTGCTGTGCGATACGAACGAACATCTCAGTGTTGCCCTGGAGGTAGTACTGGAACAGTATGCGGACCGTAGGCCATTGATCGCGGCCTGCTTCGAGCGCCTCATGCCGTTCGGACCGGAACTTCGCAAAGGCGTCCTGGCCGAGGGCCTGGAGGAGCGTCATCGTCGGGAAGGACCCCATCGGCGTGAACGTGTCGGCGTCGTAGCGCGACGGCACGAACGGATTGATGGTCACGACGCGTCTATCAGGAGACTCTGGCGCGGAGTCGCTCAGCACCTCGCACTCGATGGCGATACGGTGGTTCTCGAGCTCAGTGCCCGACATCGAGCCCCGGATCGATAGTCCGCAATGTGGGCACGGCAGGTAGAAGCGCGTTCCGCGGGTCGGCTCCACACCTAGGCGGGCGTCGAACGCCTCTGCACATCCCGGGCACTTGAGGTAATAGCGGGAGATCACCTTGCCAAGCTAGACGCCCAGAACCAGGGCGGCCAAGCTCTGTCGATGAAAGCCGCTGCCAACGAGGTTGATGACCACAGCGAGCACCGCCTCATCCTTGATGTGCGTGACCGTGCCGTACAGCGTACGAACTTGACCGGCCGGCGGCAACGGCCTCCCCAGCGTTGTAGGTGGTGCTGAGGGAGACCCCCGAAAGGGTGGCCACCTTCACCGGGGAGATCACCGCGCCGAAGGTGGCCACGTTAGAGGCGATGCTGGAGCTGATCGGGGCGGTGCTGCCACAGGGCGAGCTCGCCGCGTCGGTGGCGGCTGTTGTCGAGCCTGCGCCGCCGCTGGACTCGGACACGGATCAGGTGTGGCGGCGGAGGCTGATCAGCCGGTTCTCCACGGAGCGGCCATGTTGTGGCTCCCAGTCGGGGACGGGTCGACCTCCAACGGTCGCCATTCGTACGCCACTTGACTCCCTCAGCCGCAACACGACATGAGGCAACACTGCGTATGTCCACAGAACATCGGTATGTGTAGCGGCTCGGCAGAAACCGGCGCGAGCGGGAGCACATCAAGGTCAGCCTCCCCGCTCACCGCCCCTATCCCAAGCAACCCGACCCCGAGCCGACCAGAGTCTGAGAACCCGACCACCTGCAACATGCCACCGCCCGCCATCAGCAGCAGCAATCACGGCGCGCCTCCACCGCCACCCACCGCCCCCTCGGAGGACCCCTGCCACGCAAAGAAACAGAGCCGGCCCGCGACAGCGGCCGCCGCACAACGTACGACGCATGCGACTGCAGCTGACCACCACCCGGCATCCCCCCTCATCAGAGAAACGCTCGCCGCGGTATCTGCTTGATTCCCGAGGAGTAGGCCGCGAGCCGATGGCAGAGCCGCCAGGGGACACGTGCACCGCCGGCTGGACCTCCAACCGAAACTCCTGCCATTATTTGCTTTGTGGGTCGGGCTGGCCGGCTCACAGCCGACAGGACGGACGGTTCTGCCATGGCCTCGCGCCGTGAGCCTCGCCTGGCCGACGCCGCCGAGATCGCGGCCGAACAGGACCTCACACCCGCCAGAATCACCGGCCTCTACACCGGGCGCGAGCAGAACGCGGCCGGCAAGACATTCCCCGAGCCTGCCGGCAAGCGCGGCCGCGCGCGCCTGTGGGACCACGCGGAGGTCACCGAGTGGTTCGCCCACCGGACGCCGGCACGGCTCGCTGAACACGCACCGCCCTCCCTCGACCCGCAGACGCTGCTCAACGCGGCGGAAGCCTCGAGGTATCTCGGCTATAAGAACTCCAACCAGGTCACCACCTTCGTGCGCGACCACCCCGGCTACTTCCCCGAACCGGACGTGGTCGAAGAGAAGGGCACGGCGGACAACCCCTACCGCCGACAGCTCTGGAAGGTGCAGACCCTGCAGGCGTGGATGGCCACCCGGCCCGGCCGCGGACGGCGAGCCGGAACCAAGCAGGCACCGCCCCTTCCCGACGTTCCCCTCGAGGGCGATCCCGAGGAACTGCTGGGGGCCAGCCAGGCGGCCGCCCTGCTGGGCTACAAGAGCCTCGGCTCCTTCTCCAGCAGCCTCTCCCAAGGCAACCTCCCGCTACTGAAGACCACCGACGGAGTCGCCGAAAACGCCGGACGCCAAAACGGGCGCCGCCGGTGGACACGCCGGCGCATCCTCCAACAGGCAGCCCAAAGACCCAAGAAGTAACACCCGGCGCAGAGCGAACCACCGCCCACCGCCCCACGAACACGGCCCCCGACAGTGGGAGTTGGCGCCTTGCCGGCCGTGCGTCCCACGATGGCCGGCACGGCGCGGCACGGCTCGCCACCGCAGCAATCACGCTTGTGGCGGACCGGTCATCGCCACACCACTCACGGCGACCCTGTCCGCAGATACGTGGCGCCAGCCAGGCCCCAGCGAACTGTCCTGCGCCGCCTCACCCCGACCACAGCCCTACCACCACGGCGTTGCGATGTCGTGACCGTGGTCGGGGCCCTGTGGTCGGGGATCTGGTCGGGCCCCACTGGTTTCCTCATCAGCAACCAACAGACCCGCCACACACCCCGCAGCACTGATGAAGAGCGCTGAGGCGCGGGCCCACGTCGAAAATCCCCCAACCGGTCAGAAGGGAAGGGACCTGCGTGACCAGCCCCGCACCGAACACCCCCGCCACGAGCCTGGCCCCCAGCCCCGTTGAACCCCTGCGCAACCAAGTGCTGGCAGCCCTCGCCCAGCACCGCATCGCCACCACCGGCCAACTGCGCCAGATGCTCCGGCCCGCCCATACACGGCAGTTACTGTCCCGTGTTCTGAACCGGCTGCGTTCCGAGGGATTCGTCGCCTGCCTCGGGCTGCCGCACACCAACCGCTCACGCACCAAAGCCTGGCACCTCACCCAGGAAGGCTCACGCCTGACCCGAGACCTGCCCATACTGCGGGGACGGCCGCCCTACCCCCTCCCCTCACCCGCGGCCGCGTCATTGAAAATCCCCCACACGCTCGCCATCGTGCGCGCCCACCTGGCCTTCGCCGCAGACGCCCGCAGACGCGGCGACGAGCACGGCCCCTTCGACTGGACCCCCGAAGTCGCCCACAACCTCGGCGACGGCGAGCGCCTCATCGCCGACGCCCTCATGCACTACACCCTCACCCGCCCCGACAACGAGCGCATCAAACTGCGGGCCTTCATCGAAATCGACCGCTCCACCATGAGCAGCGAACGCATGGCCAGCAAGCTCATCGAATACGCCCGCTTCAAGCTGTACCAGCCAGCCCCCACCGGCCGCCGCAAACCCACCCCCGGACTGGAAGGCCCGCACTGGACACGCTGGTACCCCGTTTTCCCGCGCGTCCTGTTCATCCTCACCGGCGCCAGCCGCCGCACCCTGGCCAACCGGATAACCGACCTGCGCTCCATGACGCAAGTGCATCCCGCCGTCACCGAACTCGCCCGCCACACCCCCCTCGGAGCCGCCACACTCGAAGACCTCGAACAGCACGGCCCCACAGCCGCCCTCTGGACACCTCTCACCGGCCAAGCCCAAGCGCGCCCCTGGATTGACCTTTAGACGAGCCCGCCACTGTGAAGGTGGCTGGCGGGCTCTCACGCGTTCTGCCGTCTCCCGACAGCTAAAGGGGCCAGCAGTTGGCCGGAGAGTCGAGCCATGCACGAATGCCGTCCGCAGCGACGGCCAGCCCTAACCGGTCGTGCGCGGGCTGATCGTGATCGGTCCACCAGACGAGCGCGGCCTCCACTTCGTCCCACAAACGGCGCAGCCCGTGCTGCCACACCACGGTCTCCACCCCGTCGCGGAAGAAGACACACGCCCAGGACTTGTCACCCGGCCCATAGAGCCACACAGGGCGGGCGCCGTCGCGCTTGTCGGCGACGACCTTGCCGACGTCACGCACGCGCAGGCTCACCGCCCAGTGCACGAGATCAAACCTGCCGGTGGTGAAGGCGCGTCCCGTTTGGCACTACGTTGTTCATGCCCGAAGCCCACCTGGCAGCCCCGACCAGCTTGCCGCTCACGCCCCAGAAAGGAGAGCGATGCCCGCCCTCCTTCGTTTGCTCCGCGTTCTGCCCATGTCGCCCTGGGCTTCCCTCACAGACTGCGGGGGCAAGGAGCGCAGCCCCGGGGCCCAGAGGCCGGGTCGGTTGTGAGGCGCGATTCATGGCCCGACCCGTGGGCCGAGGCCGCCGAGACCCCCCGGACCGGTCACCGTGACGGCGCATTTGACTTCCCGCCGGTTCGTAACGGTGTGGACTACCTGAGCAGTGTGGTCGAGCTGCTAAATGGAGAGGGTGTGACGTGGTTCGCGGACGACGCGCCCACGCCGCGCGATATCAAGTACGCAGTGCTCCACCTGCAGGCCGCGGTCGAAGTGCTCTTGAAGACCCGTTTGCTGCGCGAGCACTGGAGTCTGGTCTTCAAGGACCCCGGACAAGCCTCGGAACGCCGTTTCCGCGAGGGGGACTTCGAGACCTGCGGCACCGACGAGACGGTGCGGCGGCTGCGCAACATCGCCGGGGTCCCCATATCCGACGCTGACCAGAGGGCGCTCAAGGCCCTGGCTAAGGACCGCAATGCCCTGCAGCACTACGGCCTGAGCCTCACCGCGCCGGCCGTCGAAGCGCGCGCAGGCCGCGTGCTGGACTTCTTGGTCCGCTTCCTCGACGAGGAACTGCGGCCTGGCCTGGATCCCGGCGAAGAGCACGAGATCGGCCCGGACTTGGACCGCGTCCGGCAAGGGGTCCTCGGCATTGATGCCTTCGTCCTACAGCGGACCAAGCGGGTGCACGGCGAACTCACCGAGAACGGCCAGGCGAATCGGGCCGTACGTTGTCCCGAGTGCTGCGTAGCAGCCCTGGTGGTCGAGCCGGGCAGCAATCGCTGCCACTTCTGCGGCAGGTCCTACCCCAACGCCTCCTTGCTGGCTCGCGGCGACCCGTGGCGTATGGAGCCCGATCCGCTGACCTGCAGTCAGTGCCAGGAACCCACCGCCCGCAAAGGGGTCAGCTTCCTGGATGACCCCACCACCCTCTACCTGTTCTGCTACTCCTGCGCGGCCCGTAAGCCTTGCCCCACCACGTAGTGATTCCGGCATCGATCTTTGGGGAGCGGTCGCACGGGGTTGCTGAAGCAGGATCATCTTGCGGAGGAGTTTGAATCCGGCCCGTCCGTCGAGCTGTCTGGCTCCTCCGGCGTTGGGAGCCGTTCTCGCTCGTACGGGTGAGGCGCGGGCACGCGAACACGACCCACACGCACGCACCGGCCCGACCGCTTACCTGGGATGGGAAGCGTGCGGCCGGGCCGGGCACCCTCAACCGGTACGCGCTGTGTGACGAGCAAGCGCACCAGCCGCGGGGGTCTGATGAGCGGCCCGCCCTCATGAGCTCACACCATCAGGCGGGCCGCTCCGTCCCTCACCGTGGGCTCTCCGACGTGGCCACGGCAAGGGGTGGGTCTAAACGGGGTGGCGCCGGACGAACGTCCCGCGGTCCGCGCAGGCTTCGTGCAGACGGACGGTGATCCCGCCGGCCGAAAGGGAGACCTTCGCGAAGGTCCGGAACTTCTGCCCCTGAGTGATCGGCTTGTCGCAGTGCCCGCAAAACCACTGGCCCTCGCTCATCGCCGTGTCTCCTTCAGCGCCTGCCGCAGGGCTCGGCCGTCGGCGCAGTGAGCCTGGTTGTCGTAACACTGCAAGCAGTTCTCGGTGTGGTCGAGGAGCGCCTTGTGTACGGCGACGACGGCGCAGCGGCGGCAGGAACGAGGGAACCAGCGGACAGGCGATCCGTGTGCGTCTGTGTCCCGCACGCCGAGGTCGTAGGCGGTCGAGTTGTTCAGGGCGACCGCGCACCACACGCAGGCCCTGCCCCGCACCTGCTGATCGGACAGCTCGGCAGGGTCGGGCAGGTGGACCTGCGGCGCATCGAGCGTGATTCCCGATCCACTTCCCGCGCCGGCCCTTGGGCCCGTACTCTCGCCCATGTCGACTCCATCTCAGTCGGCCATGCCTCGGGACCGTTCACACGGTCGCCGGGGCGCTGTACGACTCATGGAATCGGCACGCTACACAGCGTGACAGGGATGTGGCGTCCTACTTTTGCGACGCTATTCGGCGACCCCCAGGAACTCGGCCAACGACCGCAGGCCCGCAGGGTGGTTGGGGAGCGACCACAGGTCACGCACGATGGCTACGGCCAACGTGTGGTGCTGCATCCAGGTCGGAGCCACACGACGCAGCGACTCAAGAGACTTCACAGCCTCTCCCGCGCTCCCGAGGTCCGTATGGGCTCGGGCCACGTCCAGCAACAGCCACGTCCGCCAGGACGGCGGGGTGTCCTTGCTCAGCCGCATTCCCTTGGCCAGCTTCAGGGCCTCTTCGGGGTGCCCGTATTGGACGGCCAAGCGGACGCGCTCGATACGCACCGATGACGGGCTGAACACGCTGACCATGCGGCTGTCGCTGCCCTGCGGCAGCTTGGCCACGCGGGCGGCTTCCTTCTCGGCGTGTGCCATCAACGAGGCGGCCCGCTCGTAGTCGTTGCTGCGCGCGGCCGACGTGGCGGCGGACATGGTGAGCGCACCCCAGACTTTCAGCCCGTCAGCGGTCCCCGTGTGCCCGCTGTCCTTGGTGTCGTCGGCGGCGTGCAGGGCGATGCTCAGGGCGTCCCCGAGGCGCCCTTGCCGCTGGTACGTCCACGCAACGGAGTTGACGATCATCGGGCGTAGCAGGGGGTCGGAGGATCGCCCCGCGGCGTCTATGGCGCGCTCCAAACTGATGAGGGCAAGGTCTGTCTTGCCCATCCGTACGGCGACGTGTCCGGCGAGCTGGAGGGCCTTACCCAGTGCTGCGAATCCGGCGCCCCGGTCGTCGTCGTTGCTCGACACCGAGGCCGTCTGCGCGTCCGAGATCATGTCCGGCAGGGCCTGCATGACCGTGTCGAACTCGGCGGAGTGGTACTGCGTCCAGCCGTCCGCGATCCGCTCGCGCAGTGCGGACAGTGAGAAGCCGGGCTCTGGTGGCTTCGGCTCGGGCCCCCAGAGCGCCGGCATGATGGCGCGGCGCACCGACACGAACCGGGGCCCGTCGTTCTCTCCTGTCGAGGAGACGGCGGGAGGGTCGCCTAGGAGCGTCGTCAGTTCCACGCCGAGACCGTTCGCCAGGGCGTGAAGCGTGGGCAACCGCGCCGAGTGCTTCCGTCGCTGCTCAAGCTGCCGGATCACGTCAACGGACACGTCGGAACGCTCGGCCAATTCCTCCTGCGTGAGGGAGGCCAGGCGGCGGAGACGTCGGAGAGTTCGCCCAAGGTCGTCGTTTGCCACGCTGTCACGGTACGCCGACCATGTGCGCCACGGGTCAGCCCTCGTCGGGCAACGGGCGGCGGCCCTGCTCGGTCAGCTCGTACCGTCCACGTGTGTCTGCCGCGGCGAACTCCTCCGGGCTCACCCGGAACTGCGTGACGAGCTGCGGGTACTGCTCCAGCAGGCGGCGGATGATCTGTTGGATTTGCCGACCGCACCCCCGCGTCGGCGGGGAGCACGCAGCCGCGGCCTTACGCGTCTCCGGGGCAGCGGAACACCCCCACCAGGGCCCGGGGGGGGCGGTCTTCCTGGCCGTTCGGCTCGCTTCCCCGGTAGCGCATGGTAGGCGCGTGCCGGACGGGCGGGGCCCGATCTGGGGCGGCTATCGGAGGGCCGGCAGGAGGCTTGCGCCGGGCCATAGAGCACGACCGGCCTGTGTCGCTTTCAAGTTCTCCGTCAGCGCCGCCAGGACGGCTGCGCGTTGCTGTGGGCCGTGGGTCTCGCGCTGTCCGGTGTCCGTGTTGAAGTTGGTTACCCGGGTGTGCGGGCCGCTGCACATCAACGCCCGTTCCAGGGCAGGCAGTCCCAGGCCAACGGAGTCGCAGGAGCCGAAGCGCGCCAGGGCCAGGAGGTCGTCCACGACCTTCTCCCAGTTGGCAGTCTGCTCCCATCCGGCTCCGCCGTCGAGTTCGTGGGTCAGGGTCGCCAGCGGCACGATCTCCCCATCCGTGCGCCGGCCTTGGTGCAGGAAGCGGTGCATACGGGCTCCGTCGGGCTGGCGCACGTGGGTGTGCAGCAGCGTCGCGGCGGCGACGATGGTGATGTTGACCTCCCGCAGTCCGTGCGGCGGGTAGTAGGGCTCGTGGGCGAACAGGAAGTAGATCTCGTTGTGCACGATGGCTCCTTTGAGGGTGTGTCGTAGAGGGCAGGGGGGTGGCGTGCGGCTATCGGTGGTGGTCTCTGCGCCAGCGGCGGGCTCGAGGCGTCGGTGAGGAGTTGGCGGTGGCCGAGACGATCGGGGCATCGAACGCGCTGCGGGCATGGTCGATGTCGTCCGCCCGGTGGGCGAGGTGGTCCATGAGGCTCTCCAGGGCGAGCCACCTGCTGGTCGTCACGGGGCTTCGGTCGGGGTGGGGCGCGGTGATGATCAAGGCGATCGACCACAGTGCGCGATGGCTGAGCTGAGCCGCGTGTCCGAGCCCGGGGCCGGGGTTGGATCTGTGGGCGCAGACCAGGCGGGCGTGTTGGTCAGTCAGCTGCTGCAGGTATTCCAGCCCCGGTCCGGTGTCGATGTGGCGGGCATAGGCGCGGGCGCGTGTGTCGAGGCGAGCGGGCAGGTGGGTGACGAGCAGCGGCAGCCCGATGGCCACAGGTAGGCCGATGGAGACAGGAAGGCCGTGCTCGATGGCCCAGCTCATGCCGATCAGGCCGCCGAGCGTACTTAGGAGCGTGAGGGCGGTGACCGATCCGCCGTGGTCAAGGTAGAGGCGGATCGGCGGGCGGCGGGTGAGCCAGCGCTGCGCGCACCATGCGCGCAGTGAGGGTACGGGCGTGAGGATGCCGATCTGCAGCAGCTGCTGCGGTGCGCCGTCGGGGGTGGCCGGGCTCCAGCGCAGCCACCCCCACCCGGTGCGTTCGCAGGCAGGCAGTCGCCTCCTGCCGGGCGGGACGTTGGTGGTCGATGCGGCGTGGGGCGGTGGGAGCATCATCGTTGTCTCGATCCGGTGGACGACGGCGGGAAGTCGGGGCAGTTGCGCGATGGGGCTGGGCAGAGCTCAGGTGGCGCAGAGCGTGCAGCGGCCATCTCCCTCAGGACGGGCGCGGCGCGGTGTGGGCCCGGTACATGCCGTGCACAAGGGCCAGTTGAGGCAGGCCGGGCAGAGGTCTTTGCCTGGGGCGCGGCTGGGGCTGCCGCATCCGGCACATTCGACCAGCGCCCGGTGGGCGACGGCATCGGCTACGGTCCGGCCCTCGGCGTCCAAGGGCGTGTGCTCGGTGGGCGGGGCTGCGCGGTCGGGTGCGGTGATGGCCTGCGCTGCGCGCAGGCGGGCTGCGATGATCGCGCCGACTGTGTGGTGCAGCGGCTGCGGCAAGGGCCTGGCGGCGATGACGTGGCGCACCTGCTGCGGTGTCCAGCCCGCCTGGAGCAGGTCCTGGACAACGCGACCTTGATCGGTGAAAACCGAGCCGGTCAGCAGCAGATCGGGGTGCTCGGCGCCGACCGACAGAAGCAGCTGCTCGCCGGCCGTCGACTGCGTGGCGATGGCCGTGGCGGGAGCTTGCTTCCGTGTCTGGTTCTGTCGCCCGTACGCCCGGCTCGTTATGTCGACCTCGCGCGCGCACGCGTTAAGGACGGACGGACGGACGGAGTTGGTGTTCTGCTCTCTGGTCTTCTTGCTCTTGGTGTTCTTAGTAGTGCGATCTTCCAGCGCTGGGTAATCCAGCGCTGGAAAACCTGATTCTGGTTTTGACCTGCGGCTTTGTGCGATGTCGGCCGAGGTGGGGGCCTGGTCGCCCATCAGGTCGTACAGATGAGCCGGGGCGTCGGTGATGGCGTAGATGACATCGCCCAAGGTGCCGTCCTCGCGGCGCTCACGCTCGCGCGTGAGGTAGCCGTACTGCTCCAGTTCCTCAAGGCCTGAGCCCACTGCGCTGCGGCCGTCAGGACCGCAGCGCGCGAGCTCGGCCACGGTGATCCGCCACCCGTCGCGGTGCGTCGAGATCAGACCGAAGATCCCCTTGGCCTTGAAGGAGATACGGCGGTCGCGGAACAGGGCGTTGGCGATCTGTGTGAAGCGGTCGCCTGCCATCTCACCGCGCCGGATCCCGGCACCGTAGGAGGTCATCGCGGCGCTCCGGCCGAGGTGCCCCGTGCCCGTGCGCGGCGACGGACGGCGGGGGTCGCCGACGCAGCGTCTGGCCAAGGCGTGTTGGGAAGCGCGGGGTGTGCGTGTTCCATGGCTTGAGAAAACCCGTCGGCCCCGACCGGTTCGTCGACCACAAAGCCCCGACCACCATCACGAAGAGGTCACAGAACGCTCTTCCCACAGTGGTCGGGGCGACCACCGAGGATCGGCGAGCCTCTCCGCGAGCCCTGAGGCGACGAAGGCTACGTTGCACTGACCGCCAGACACCGTGGTCGCAAGAGCAGCGGGCGTAATCAGCCGCAGGGCGGGCGCTGCTGGTCGCGCGTGCGGATAACCAAGGTCAGCAGGAGGAAGCCCGTCAGCGCCTGCCATCGGCCGGGTGACGGATTGCGTCAGCTGTTCAACGACCGTGCCTGGCTGGTAGGTAGGCGCCGTCTCTGAACTTCCGTGTGATTCGGGTCGGATAGTGTCCCGGCATGTCAACTGAAGATCGCCGCGATCTCACCGCCGTCTGCGCCGCGGCGCAGACCGGATACGTGCTACAGGTCATACGTGACGGTGTTTCCCCGCCGCTCGCCGAGAAGGAACTGTTCGGCTGGCCGGACTGGCCGGAGTTCCCACCCGCCGCTGCCCATGCGGCGGGGTGCGAGCTCGTCATGCTCGGCTACATGATCTGGCCTGACACGGTCACATCCGACTCGCTGATCGGGTGGCGCCGTATCCCGGACGAGCACGCGTGGTCGGCGACGATCGGAAGCTTCCAGGACCTCCAGACCCACGGGTACTGAGAGCCCATCCTTGAACCCCTGTTGATCTCGTACACGCGCCACGGTGGAGGCTCCGCCGACCGACGGTGCGTTCAGCGGTGCGACGGCCATGGGCCCCTCGATAAGGCACGACCGCCGCCTCGCCGGACAGAAACAATTCCACGCACTGGAGGAACGTTCTTCCTCCAGCATCCAGGACCTTCACAGCCCGTTCTGCCAATTCGCGCAGACGGTCACCCGGACGCCACGGCCTGTCACCTATCTACCCGAAAAGCCTGCTTATCGGCTCCAGATGGTGGAGTTCGGTGCAGGCCGGAGGTTCGAGGACGGGTTCTGAGTCTGAGTCAGGAGCGGTCAATACGATTGATGCGGCGCAGAATCCACCCCGCTCCGAGCGTGACCATGAGCAGAGAGACACTCAGCGCGTAGATCGTGATCCTCGCCCAGAGCGCCACAGAGTCTGCGTTCACGGTCACCAGCACGCATACGGCGACGAGCAGCACCCAGCTGCTCCATCGCCACCGACGCACGTTCACGGGACGAGCGTCGGGACTCAGGGCATCGGAGTTGGTGGGTATAGGCATACTGCCGATCTTTTCAGCCGAATCGTGCGTGCCGGAGTTGTCTCGGACATCCCCCTGCGAGGCGTACATGATCGGCGAGCGAGGTGGCGTGCGCAGCTGGGGCGGTCTGCGCAGCTGCGTGCGCAGCGAGTGATACCGATCGCTGGCGTGCGCAGTCGCCGATTGCCCCATGGCATGGCCAGTTGCAGCGTTCTCATCACTCTGCCATCGGGAGGGCGGTGCACAGGGCTCCCTCGCGTTCTTCGAGCGTGTGCAGCAGTGGTGGTAGATGGCGACCACCGTCGTCGATGCCACCCCGACGACCGTACTGCCAGGCCCGACCACTCCAGGTCACAGCATTACGCAGACGGCCTCGCCCCTTCCTGGCCGTTGTTGCGCATACCGCCGGGCCCGCTATGGGTCGGCTGCTGCGCAACCGGCGCTCCGTGTCCTTCCCTCCTTCCCGCGCCGACGATGGTGCCTGCGCACCGATCGCCGATGGTGTCGTCGGGTTCGCTGCCCATCACGGCAGCGATCGGGGCTGGGGTGCGCAGGAAAACGCACCGCGTGCCCTGCGCATCGCCGTGGTCGCTGCGCACGTCGGATCGGTCGGCGCCGACCCCCGTGGTGCTGCTCCTTCACGGTGGTACCTGCTACCACCACCCCGACCACGCTTTTGTGACCACCTTGTCACCGTGGTCGGGGCTTGGTGGTCGGTAGTCCGGTCGGGGTCAGTGGGTTTCCTCAAGGCATCAACCCACTGAACTCTCTCCGGGAGATCATGCATGTTCCGATCGAAAGCATCCCCAGGCGCGGGCGCTCGGCCGGTGGCTGCCGGTGTCGCCCTGACACAGATGCGGCGGCGCGTGCAGTTCGGCCGCGCCGGTGTCTGGGCCGCGCTCGCCGCCGGCCCGCTCGCCTTGGCCTTCGCCGCATGCCAGCCCTCCACGACCGTCGCCTCCGAGCCCGCGCCCAAGCCGCAGCACACCGAGCAGACCTCCTGGGTGAGCGATCCGTCGGGCTACGTCGTCGAGTTCGTCGATGCGTGGCTGCGCAGCAGCGACGACGCGAGTAGCGGGGCAGGTCGGCGTGCGCAGTCGATGGCACCCGGCATCACACTGCCCTCGCTCGATGAGGATGCGCCTGCGCCACGGCGGGTGACGCCGGTGCGCAGCGCCCCAAAGGCGGGCGGGCAGTGGTCGGTGACGGTGGCTGCGCAGTACGCGGATGCCGTGCGCTACTTCGCCGTGCCCGCGATCGCCGCCGCTGGCGGCGGATCGTTCGCGGTGACTGCGGCGCCCGCGTTGGTGGCCGCCCCGGCCCGCCATGCGGTGCCCGACTCCGCGTACGCGGTGACGGTCGAGGACGGGCCGCTGACCACGACAGCAGGCGAGTTCCTCTCCGCGTATCTGGCCGGGCGCGGCGAGGTGAGCCGCTATCTGGCGCCGGGCGTGAAGATGGCGTCCGTCTCCCCCGCGGCCGCCACCTCGGTGGAGGTGCAGGACATCGCCGCCCGTGAGGAGCGTGCGGCCGCCGGTGAGGTGCCGAGCGACGGCGCCCGGGTGCACGTCCTAGTCCAGGTCGAGGCAGCAGACGCATCGGGTACCTGGCCGTTGGCCTACGAGCTCACCCTCTCCGCACGCGGCGGCCGCTGGGAGATCGCCGCACTGGAATCTGGCGCGGCGGTCGGTGGGCAGCGGTGAACACCCTCAACCAGATGGTGATGGCCGGGGAGTTGGCCGACCTCGGAGACTCCTGGATCGGCACGGCGAAGGACTGGGGCACCAAGGGGCTGCAGGCGGCACTGATCGTGATCGTCGTCGTGATCATGATTCAGCGGTTCTCGCTCAAGGCGGGCATCGGTGCCCTGATCCTCATGGTGATCGCGCTCGGCCTGTACAGCTCGCGCAACGACCTGGCCGACATGTTCGAGGACGAGGTGAAGAACCCTGCCAAGGGCGCTCCTGCCTTCGACCGCCCTTTCCGTGACGGTGACTTGGTGAGGGCCCGCGGCCTGGAGGCTCGGGCGTGAGCGCGGCCGCCGCCCCCCGCATGGCCCGCTTCTACACCGCCGCTCGGCGTCATCCGTGGGTGATGGGCAAGCTCGCCGACTGGCGTCTGCCGCTGGGCCCCTACAACGCGGCGCAGATCGCTCTGGCCACGGTGGGCGGTTTCGTCCTGGTCAAGACGATCTCCGTATGGAGTGTGCTGGGGCCCATCCCGGTGGCGGTCTGGCTGGTGGCCATCTGGATGCTGCGGCGGCCCAAGATCGGCGGGCGCAGCCCCGCTGCGGCGGCGATGGGCATGGTGGCACTGTTCGTACAGCCCGCCGGGGGCCGCATCGGGCAGCACTCCGCGCGTGATCCGCGTGCCCGCCGTCTGGGCGGCGGCTTCACCATCGAGGGCCTCCCTCTCTCCGCCGGAGCCGATCCCGGGACGCCAACGCCCGCCCCGCGGCAACCGGAGCACGCGGCACGCGGCAATCGCCCTGCGCCCACCGCGCGGGCCCGCCGCACCCCGCCGCTCCCTCCGGTTGCCGTGGCGTCGGGTGCCCCGGTCTCAACCGTGGCGGCGCTGCGGACGCAGGCACGCGTCCGTGCACAGAACCAGAAGGGAGGACGCTGATGCGCGTTCCCATCCGTCACATCGCTGGGCATCTGCTGTGGTCGGCCCACGGACATGTGTGGGCCGTGTACCGGCTGCACCCCGGACCGGACGCCGAGGGCCGCAGCCAGGAGACCGTCCCTGGCACCTACGTGCCCCCGGCCGTCCGCGACGAACTCCTGACCAAGATCACGCATTTGGTGCGGTCCCTGTCCGGCGCGCCTCGCCTGGTCGGGCTGTGCGCGCAGGTCGATCCCGCCGAGGTCGTCTGGCGCATGGCCGACGGCCTTCAGGATGAGGAGACCGGCGGCGCGCTCATGCCGGAGGCCCGCCCGTGGGTGGAGCACCTGGACGCCGCGCTCGATCTCCTGCAAGGCCAGGAGATGCACCAGCGCACCTGGTGGCTGGCCGTGCCGCTGGAGGCGGACCACCAGGGGTTGAAGGCGGCGAGCGCGCTGTGGGCCGAGGTGTCCGACACCTTGGGCATGCGGGCCGCTCCGGTGACCCGCGCCGAGGTGAACGCCTGCCGCGAGCAGGCAGCGCAGGTGGAGGCTCAGTTGGCGGGCGGTGCCTCGTTCCGCCCGGCCCGTCCCGCAGAGATCGTGTGGATGATCCAGCACGCGGTGCACCGAGGGCTTGCCGAGCCACTGCTGGGTGAGTCCGCGATGAGCGATTTGTACGGCGGTCAGGTCCGCCAGGGGGTGCTGCGCTCACCCAGCTACGCCGATCTGGGCCAGGTCCGCCTCGAGGAGGGCGGCACCGAAGCCACCGGGGAGGACCCCGGCCGGGAAGCGAGCGCCGGTGCACGTCGCGGGACCGGGGGCACGGCCCGGTGGTGGAAGGCGCGGTCGGCCTCGCCATTGCGGCGGCGCTGGCTGCAGGTGGAGAGCAATCACGGCACCGGCTACCAGGCCCACTTGGCGCTGGCCGAGTGCCCTCCTGCCATCTCTTTGGAGGCCGCGGACCTCTTCGCTCAGCTCGAAATCCTGGACTTCCCTGTCGACTTCACCATCGACCTGACCCTGGTGCCGGCGGAGAAGGCGCGCACCCAGGTGCAACGCAAGAAGAACGAACTGGTCGACCAGGCCGACCAGTATGACGCTCGGCCCACCGGCATGCCCGCCTCCCTGCCGGAAGCCGCCCGCGATCTGGGCGAGCTGGACGCACGACTCTCGCGCACCTCGGTGGAGGTGGAGGTCCAGGCGATCACCGCTCTGACCGTGTGGGGGCCAAGCGCCCGGCTGTGTGACGCCCGAGCCCGCGCCTTGGAGAAGCTCCTGGCGGGCGCGGACTACCGGGCGGTGCGCCCGGCCGGACTGCAGGGCGATCTGTTCGCCCTCGGGCTGCCCGGCGCGGTGCGCAGCCACCGGCTGAAGGAGTTCACCCAGCACCAGGTCAGTGAGGACTGGGCGCTGTCGGGTGCCTTCACCCACAGCGAGGTCGGTGACCCCACCGGGATGCTGCTGGGGCTGGATCTGGACTGCGGCACCACCCGCCCCGTCCTGATCAACCCTGCCGATGCCCCCAAGCAGGACGCCTCCGCGTCCCTGGGAGTGGTCGGTGATCTGGGCGCCGGGAAAAGCGTGCTGCTCAAACTGGTCAGCGAATCAGTCGTGGACCGCGGTGGCCGCGCCATCTGCATCGACCGGACGCCGGTGCGCGAATGGGCGCGCTTCGCCGAAGCTGCCGCGCCAGGCCGCTGCCAGATCATCGACGCCGCGCAGGCCGCCCTCTCCATCGACCCCTTGAGGCTGTTTCCCGGGGCGGAGGGCCGCCACTACGCGCTCAGCTACCTCACCCTGCAGTTGGGCATCGGCCCCATGACCACCTCCGGTGAGGTCCTGCACCACGCCATCGAGCGGGCGGGCGCCTCGCCCTCGCCCTCGATGAGCGGCGTGGTGGACGTGCTGCGGGAAATGGCCACCAGCCAGAGCGGCAAGCGCCAGGACGCCGCCGCCACCCTGGCCGGACTGCTGCGCCTGGTGGAGCAGAACCCGCTGGCACGCATGGTGTTCGATCCGGTGCTGGCGCCGGTGAGCCTGGACGGCACCGGTGCCTCCGACTTCATCGTCATCACCACCACCGGTCTGAAACTGCCACCCAAGCAGGCCTTCGAGCACGCCGAGATCTTGCATCAGCAGCCGCTGGAGGCGCTGATCGGCCGCGCCGTGCTTTATCTGATCGCGGCGATGGCCCGCCAGGCCGCCTTCTCCGCCCCCGAGCGGTTCTGCGCCGTTGTCACGGACGAGCTGTACTGGCTGACCTCGTCAGCCGAGGGCACCGCTCTGGTCCACGAAATCCTCCACGACGGCCGCAAGCACGGCGCCGGACTCTTCGCTGGCGCCCACGATGCCAAGGAACTGGGGCCCGACCGGGGCCTGATGGCCTACCGGGCGCTGGCCCGCACCACCGAGCGCGAGCGGGCCCGCCGCGGCCTGGACTTCGTTGGCCTGGACTCCACCGACAGCGAACTCGTGCGGATGGTCACCTCCGGCCTCTCTCCCGTCGGGCACCAGGACCGTGCTGGCGAGGTCCTGCTGACCGGGCCGCGGCAGAACACCGGTCGGATCAAGGTCGTGATCCCTGAGGTCGCCCGCATCACGTCCCACATCACCACCACCCCCGGCCACCGTGCACGCACCCGTGTGCCCGGCGCGGGAGCCGACCTGACTAAGCCTGCGTCTGCTGCTGCCGTGCAGCAAGTTGCCGGTGCACGCGAGGAGACCTCATGAACGACCGTGCAGGTCTGCGCGGATCACGGCGGGCGGCAGCGCGCCGCGCGCGCGGTGTCCTCGCCCTGACCTGTCTGTTCCTGGCCGCCCTCATCGGTGCGTCCGCCGTGCCACCCGCCTGGTCCGAACCCGCCGGTGACACCCGCCCACCTGTCGGCGGCGGGCGCGACGATGCCTGCGCATTGATCGTCGGCCCGGCCAAGGACTACTGCCAGCGCCAGAATTCCACCGCAACGGCCGCTCAGGTGCCAGCGCGGGACGCGGACGCCTGGGTGCTGGTGCCGCCTGCCGCTGCCCTGCTCGCGCTGATGGCCGTGCGGCGTGCAGGGAGGCCGGAACTGTGGTGATCACGTGGCGCTTTGCGTACGGCAGGTTGCGCACCTTCGCCCATGCCCTGCTGCTGGCTGTGGTGTTCCTCGTCGTCAACGCGCAGGTCGCCTACGCGGCCGATGGCGGCGGGGACATGATGGCCCCGCTGAACGTGCGCAGTTCCGAGGGCGTGCCCATCGACGGCTACGAACTGTCGGCCCAGGGCGGCTCCATCTTCGACGTCAAGACCAACGCTTATGCGTTCATCATGAACGGGCTGTTCACCCTGCTGCGTCTGGTGGTGGGACTGTCCTGCTGGGCCATCGAGTTCGCACTGCGCTTCCCGCTGATCAAGATGCTGGCCGATCCGGCGCAGAAGCTCTCCGACACCTACAACGACATCGTCGTCGACACCCTGGGAATCAAAGGGCTGCTGCTGTCCTGGGCGTTCATCTTCGGTGGGATCCTGCTCGTGCGCGGCAAGGCCAGCAAGGGCCTGGGGGAGATCGTCCTCACTTTGGTGATCGCCGCGTTCGCGGCCTCGGCGTTCGTGCGCCCCGACTACCTGCTGGGCCAAGACGGCCCGCTGGCCCAGAGCGAGCGGGCCGCCTCCGAGGTCGCCCAGATGACCGTCGACTCCTACGACTGGGGCGGCAAGATCGCCAGCGGGGACGCGGGCCCCTGCGGTGGAGGCCTGTCCGGTCCGGCGCTGGAGAAGTGCTACCAGGCCGAGAAGGAGAAGGAGCATTCCGCATCCGCGATCGCCAAGCCCATTCAGAACTCCTTGACCAACGTGACGGTGGTCAAGGGCTACATGCTCGTGCAGTACGGGCGGATCCTTGATCCCGGCAAGGCTTCGGATCGCAAGGCCTACGCCCTGCACCTCAAATGGGTCTCCGGCGGCTACAAGCCCACCTCCGCAGCCAGCAAGGCAGACCGTCGGCAGGCCGACGACGCATGCAGCAGGATCAAGGGGCCCGCTCACAAGTACTGCGTGAAGGGCAATCTGAAGAACCCTGCGCCCGACGAGCCGCCGCTGAAGTCGACCCCGCTCACCCCCGGCGAGGCACTGCTGGACGCCGCCACCCCGGTCCTCAACTCCCAGGACCAACAGTTCGCCGCTTTCCTCAAAGAGTTGGAGGAGGCCGGGCCGGTGGGCAAGGAGGCTGCCGAGTACGCCAAGGAACCAACCGGCTGGCGCACCATGGGCGTGCTGATGCTGTTCGCCGCCTCGCTGCTCATCTCCGCGATCCCGCTGTCCGCCGCGTTCGTGCTGCTGGGCATGCAAGCCGCCGATGCCGCCGCGGCGGCCGTCGGCGGGGTGGCGCTGGTGTGGGCGATGCTGCCGGGCCCCAACCGCCAGGCCGCCTGGAAATGGCTGGCCCTGCTGGGCATTTCGGTGGCAGGCATGTTCGCGATCTGCACGTTCCTTCCCTCGTATGCCATCGGTATCGATGTGGTCCTCACCGACGGACCCGACGTGCCGGCCGAACGGCTGTTGGCGCTCAACGCGCTGGCGCTGGCCGCGCTCGCCTTCCACCGCAGGCTCCTGGCAGGGATCTCCTCGGCGGGACAGCGCCTGTCGGTGCGGATGCGCCACGCGAAGATCGGCGGGACCCATCTGCCCGGCGACACCTCCGAGATCGGCGCCGCCCTGGCGGTCCATGCAGGCGGCGGGATGGGAATGGGCGGTGGCTTCGGGCTGCGGGCGATGGGGGGCGGGTATGGCCGGCTCGGCACCCGTCAGCGCATCATGCGTTCCCTGGCCGCGATGACCGACGGCGCCGGCATGCCCGTCGATACCGGTCGGCTCCTGTCGGATGCGGGCGCCGAGGCCTCCCGTGGCCTGGCCCCCTTCGCTCTGGCAGCCACGGGCGCTGGAATCGGCGCCCGCGGCGCTTGGGGCCTGTTGGTCGGCAAGCATCCCGGCGACACGGCGCTGGAGCGGATGCGCAAACCCACGGCCGAGGGTGATGCCCCGGGCAGCGGCCCGCAGTACGACGGCGGTGGCGCAGACGGTTCTTCGGGGCCGGCCGGGTCGCGCGTCCCACGCCGCAACGGCCCGCCGGACCGCTACCGCGAAGACGATGGCAGGATCGCCGACCACAAGACCGGCGAGACGCTCCACGACCAGAACAGTGACCGCACGCTGCTGTCCACCCGTGCCCACAACCGCCTGGTGAGGCTGCGCGGATACCGCATCTTGCACCGCGGGGGCCGCGTCGCCTACGGCGCCACCGTCGGTCTGCCCACCACCACCCGGCGGGCCCGCCAGGGCGCCTCCGAGCACACCCAGGATGCCAAGCAGCAGCTCGCGGTGTGGGGCAACACGGTCCGCGCGGACGGCCGTTCGTGGAAGGGGGTCTACGAAGCGGCCACAGGCGGGGGGCGGGGAGAGTCCGGCGGCACAGGTGCTGCCCTGTCCTCCGGCCGTGCCCTGCGCCGCACATCCGGGGTCCCGACGGGCTCGTCCGCGTCCCTGAGCCGGCCAGATGGGGCTGGCTTGGCCAGTGGCCCGCCGAACGCGTGGGGGCCTCGGCCGTCTGCCGACACATCAGGCGCGGCCGGGGGCAGGCCCACTGCCGGTGGGCCCGAGCGGCACGCCAGCGGTCGCAATTTGGGACCCGCAGGGCCCACGCGCTCCCCCCTGGGCAGCCGGACCCCCGCCTCCTCGCCGCCACCCATGCCACGGCGGGCGGAGCGCGGTCCGGACGAATCCGCACGGTGGAGGCCGCGGGTCGATCCGGCGGATATGCGTCGCAGTGCACCGACCGATCCTGAAGAACTTCGCCGCCGCCTCGCCCAACAGCGCCAGGGACGCCCTGAAGAGCTGCGCCGCCGCTTTGCCGAGGAGCGCAAGGCGCGCGAAGAGGACCAACGCCGCGACAGAGCGAACCCCGACGCGGGCCGGGAGGGCGGATGACGCCGCCTCGTGTCCGGCCGCGGCCACGACAGGGGAAGCAGTGGGGCTGCCTGCTGATCCTGCTGTTGACTGCTGCCAGCTGTGCCGCTCCGTTCTCCGGGATGCTCTCAGCCGGCGCCCAACTCGCAGGCGAGGAAGACAAGGAGAACGGCGCCGGGCTCGACCTGGGCGGCAGCCCCGCGGGCATCCCGCCCACCATGCTGGCTGCGTACAAGAAGGCCCCCCAGCTGATCGGCCGGCACGTGCCCAAGTGCAAAGGGATGTCCTGGCCGATCCTGGCGGGCATCGCGAAGGTCGAGTCCAAGCATGCTGCCGGGCGCACCATCGCCAAGAACGGCGACATCCATAAGCCGCGCATCCTGGGCGTGCTCCTCAACGGCTCCGGCGTGGGAGGCAACACCACTTCGTTCCCGGATACCGACGGCGGGAAGTGGGACGGCACCGCTCACAGCGAACGCGCGGTGGGGCCCTTCCAGTTCCTGCCCTCCACCTGGGAGTCGACCGGCCGCGACGGCAACGGCGACAAGGAGCGCGATCCGCACAACGCCTTCGACGCCGCCCTGGGCGCGGCTGTCTATCTGTGCGGCAGGGGCCGCGATCTGACCATGACCAGCCAGCTCAAGGCGGCGATCTTCCAGTACAACCACTCCCAGGAGTACGTGAGCAACGTCCATAACTGGATCCAGCAGTACCGGGCCGCTGCGACATCAGGGGACGCGGACCTGGGGCCGGTGACTGGCAGGGCGAAGAAGGTACTCAAGGCGGCGCTCTCTCAGCGTGGGGTGCGCTACTCCTGGGGCGGCGGCGGCCCGAAGGGCCCCAGCACGGGCTTTTGCTGCTCGCCCAGCGGCAAGAGCGGGGCAGGCATCAAAGGCTTCGACTGCTCGGGGTTGACCCAGTACGCCTTCGCCCAGGTCGGGATCAGCCTGCCCCGCGTCGCCTCCGCGCAGGCCGCAGTGGGCCAGCGCATCCCCGCCAGCCGCGGCACAAAGGCACTGCGACCCGGCGACTTGGTGTTCTACGCCCGAGGGGACTCCACCATCACTCACGTCGGGATCTACGCCGGGAACGGGCAGATGATCAACGCAGCCCGGCCCGGGACCGTAGTGCGTCTGGACTCCCTGGATGCGATGTCCGGCTATGCGGGAGGGGCCCGGGTCCTGTGAAACCGACTGCTGCCATGCCCCGCTCGGCTCCGCGTATGCCGTGGCTTCTGCTGACGTGCACTCTGGCCCTGGCGGCCTGTGGCTGTCTGCTCCTCAGCACCGCATCTCCCCCGCCCGCCCACTCCCGATCCAGCGACACGACTGCAGCACAGCCCAGCCCGACGGGCACCGCGAGGGAGGCGCCCCGTCCTCGGGCAGCGGCTCCCGGGGCCCAGAGTTCGCGACCCGGCACATCAGCATCGTCATCACCGTCAGAGCTGGCCGCGACGCAGCCGCCGCGCGCCCCGCGGCAGGTCACCGACAGCCAGATCCAACAGCTCCTCGAAGAGGACTGGCCGCGTGACCTGCCAGCGGCCCAGGAGCAGCAGCTGCGCCGCGATGGCGCACTGCTGCTGCGCGCGGACGCCACCGGGGCAGGCCGCGACCGCTTTCCCCAGGTATTCGCCGACCGGCCGGACACGGCGGTGGCGCCCGCGTTCAGCCGCTTCCGTATCCAGGCCGCCATCGCCCGCAAAGACAGGCAGACCGGACGGGCGGTGGTGCACCTGGTGTGGGCGGCAGCCGATCGAGGCGGCACCTACGCCGACGGCCGCGTCAGCGACCTCACTTTTCACCGACCGAAAGGAACCGGTGCATGGACACCGCTGCCCCGCCCCCGGCCCTGACCTCCCCCACAGCCAGTGGCCTGCCCACCATCGTCGAAGTCGCGATCAACATGCTGGGGTGGCTGGCCGGGCACTGGTATCTGATCGCGCTGGCTCTGGCGGTGGCCTACGTGGCGGGCGAAGCCGTGGTGCGGCATCTGGCCGCCACGGCCTCCCAGGAGCGGATGGCCCTGGAGTTCCCCCCCGCCCCGCACTTCGACCCCGGCCACGAGGAGATCTTTAGGCGTGGTGTGGAGCTGACCCGTGCGTGTACCGCGCTGCCCTGGTGGGCGCCGCGCCGCACCAAGACCGTGCGCATCCGGATGCGCTCCGATGACACCACGCCCTTCGCTTACCGGCTCGAAGGGCCTGCCGGGGCCGAACGTCTCCTGGCCACGACGCCGTTCGGGCCGGGCGTACACGTGGTCAAGGCGGCCCCCCTCAAGGACAAGGAGCGCCGGCATGAGGTCCGCGCGGAGTTCATCCTGCGCGGCAACCCCGTCGCCTCACTGCGGGAGGTGCCGCTGCAGCCCGACCCGCTGCAGCCGCTGGTGGATGCCGTCGCTGATCTGCGCGCCGATCTGGGGGACCTCGCAGAGATCTGCGTCGACCTGCAGCGCTCCCCCAAGTGGGCGCTGCGCAGCCGCCGCTGGACGCTGATGAACAAGGCGCGCCGTGGCGAGCAGCGGGAAGCGGCGCGCTCGGTGCGGTGGATGAACCGTGACGGAGCCCGTCTGGACGACTCGCTCATCGGCCAGCTCCGGCAGCTGATCACCCCCGGCCCAAGCGGTCGGTCAGGTGGCGGGCGCATGGTGATGTCCGCGCCGCCCATCCGTGTCGATCGCTCCGAGGCGCTGGGCAAGCTCGCCGAGGACTCCCATCTGGTGCGGGTGCAGATCCTGGTGCGCTGCGCCTCAGACATAGAAGGCCGCGCCGAGGCCCGTCTGGCCCGGGTGCAGGCAGGTCTCGATGTGTTCGGCGGCTCCGCACGGTGGGCGATGAAGGGACTGAGGGTCGGACCGTGGAGGCTGGGCGCCGACCGGTGGCCGCACCGCACGCGCTTCGACCTGCGCTGGCGCACCGGACAGTGCCTTCCCCCGGCCGCGAACTGGGTCCGGTTGGAAGAGCTGCTGGGGCTGCTCAAACCGCCCACCACCTGGTGCCGGGTGCCGCTGCTGCCCGTCGACCTGCCCACCTTCGCGCATGGGGACCCGGATCTGCTGCTGCAGGGCTGGTATCGGACCCCCGACGGCCGCCGACGCCTGGTGGCCACCCGCGCCGAGCAGACACTCTTTGAGATCGGCGTGGGCAAGGCCGGGGGCGGCAAGACCGAACGCGCAGCCGCCCAAGCCGTCGGCTACGCGCACGCGGGCGGAGGGCTGCTGTTCGTCGACCCTCATCACGACTCCTGGCGTCGCGTGGCCCCCTTCCTCGCCCACCAGCCGATCATAGACCGCATCGCGCGCATCGACCTGCGGGCCAAAGGCCGCGGCCCCAACCCTCTGATCAGCGCCTGGAACCCGATCGGCATGCACCACCACAAACAGGCCGCCTACGAGGTCGTCGAGGACGTCGTGGACGCGTTTGCCACCGCGTTCGGCTGGGACGACGCGAACGCCCCGCGGGCGATTGCCATCTTCACCCAGGCCCTGACCGTGCTCACAGCCGTCAACGAACTGGCCTGCCGGGCCGGACGCGGCCACGACCAGGCAACCCTCTTCCACATCCGGCCGCTCCTGACCGACCCCGACTTCCGCAGCAGCGCCCTGGCCGCCACCGAGCCGGTCCTGGACTCCGAATCGGCCGCCTGGTGGCAGAGCACCTTCCCCACCTTCCCGCCCGACGCCTTCAACGTGCTTCTCAACCCGCTGGCCCGGTTGGCCGCCAATCCGGTCACCCGCGCCTTCCTGGGCCAGCCGGAGGGCGTCTACAACATCCGCTGGGCCATGGACAACCGGTGGATCGTGTGGGTGAGCACGGCAGGCAACGGGCCCACCGACCGGCTGCTGGTCTCACTCCTCAACCGCGACCTGCTGCGCGCCGGCCGCTCCCGCGTCGACCTGCGTGAAGACCAACGCGCGCTCTTCCGCGGCTACTTCGATGAGCTCATCACCCTCTCCAGCTCAGGCGCCGACTCCATCGCGTCGATGTTCGAAGACTTCCGCAAATTCAAGATCCAGCTGCACGCGCTCACACAGCTCCTGTCCCGCCTGCCCACCTCGGTCCGCCAGTCGCTGGTCCAGAACGCCTCCACCCTCTCCACCACCCGCGGCTCCCGGGCCGCGGTTAGTCCGGTCATCGAGGAGTGGGGAGAGCGGCCCAGTGCGGCTCAGGTCGCCAGCCTCGATCAGTACGAGCACTACAGCTCGTTCACCATCGACGGACACCTCGTCGGCCCGGTGCTCATCCACGGCCCACATCTGGACGAGGTGTTCGCCCAGCAGTACCAGCCCAACCGCGTGGACGCCCTGGAGCAGGCCGCCGACCGCAACGCCCAGGCCCGCCCTCTCGACCAGCTCACCGCATCCGCCGCCGATCAACTGCAACGGGTGGCTGCTTTCCTCCGCGACCACCTCGCCGCCTACGCGCGGCCCCCCGCCCTCACCAGGACCAGGGACTACCAGTGATCTCCTCGCTCACATGGCGGCCACCGTCTTCCACCACCGTGGCGATGAGGTAGCGCACGACGTCATCCAGGCCCTTGGGGTGTCGCATCCCCCACCTCGTGAGCTTCGCGGTGACCGCCTTCTTCCCCTCCCAGGGCTGGGCCTCGAGGGACCACGTTGCTCCCTGGCGATTCGTCATTACCCGTCGCCCTCGGTCGGCCTGCAGTCTCACCGGCACGCTGATCTCCCGGGACGGCGGAGACGGCGGCTTCTTCGACAGTGGGGGCGTCGGGGGCGTGTAGTCAGGACGGGGCTAGTGGCCTGAGACTCCGTGTGGGGCGTTTCCACGTGGTCCCTCCCTGTCGCTGTGATCGCTCAATCACCCATCGCAGAGGCCCACTTCGCTCCTGCCTGGAGGTCAGCTCACGGGGGTGGTGGCGAGGGTCAGTTTCCACCCGGCTCCGAGGGCTGGTCCGCCGTCTGCGCGGTCCATTCCCGCTCAAGAATGGCGTGGACAACTGAGTCTCGCCATTGCCCGGCCTTCAGAACATGCTCGCGGATGGTGCCCTCTTCGATCATGCCGGCAGCCGCCATGACCTTCGCGGAAGCCTCGTTGAGCGGGGATCGCGCACCCCAAATGCGGTGGAGCCCAAGGTCGTGGAGCCCGAAATTGAGCAGCAGCCGCACGGTTTCTACGCCGTAGCCCTGCCCCCACACGTCCGGACGCAGCGCAAAGCCCATAGTCGCTCCGCGCTGCTGGTGGGGGTCAAGGGCGAGGCGGCCGAACCCGATGAGCTCAGCCGCCCCCTGCTCAACGACTGCGAGCGCATACTCTGTGCGAGGCGTCGCCGTGGCCGCTGCGATGGATCGAGCCACGATCTGCTCGACCTGCTCGCGACTACGCGGCTCGAAAGACAAATGCTCCGTGGCTACGGAGCTGCCGTAGATGGCGAGCACCGACTCCACGTCTGCGATGGCGAATTCCCGCAGACCGAGACGTGCGCTGAATCGAGTGACCGGATGCATGCCCCGGACCTTACCTGCGAGGCAGCGCTGGTCGGCTAGCTGGGAATGCCTCGATCTCTGCGCCTAGGTCTCGCGCAGCGACGGCCGTTCGGGTGGGGCCAGTGGCCAGGGAATTCCTGACACGCATCGCGGAGACGATGATCCCGTTGGTGCGGTGAGAGGCAGGCAGGTCCAGTACCGGCCGCATAGCCTCGGCGGCGCCTTCCACGTCACCGCCGAAAAGCCGTACGAGGGCGAGGTCGCATCGAGCCCCTGCAAGGTCGCCGAACGCCCAGTTCGGGGCGCTTGGGTCACTGAAGCCCTGAACCGCTTCCTCCGCCTGTGCGGAGAGCCGCTCCCCGCCTTGGCCCAGGAGTGCTGAGGCTTCCACCGTGTAGTAGAGCTGCTTCTCGCGGGCGTAGGTGAACAGCCCGCCTAGCTCATCCAAGTCATCCGGGACGACGTGCTCACGCCGATCCGCGGCCCGTTGGCTCACGGCGCGCACCGTTTCCACGTCACCGAGCACCCCAGCGGCGCGTCCTTGGAGGCCGAGCAGCCACAGACCTGCCGTCCCTTGGTGGTGCTCCGCAGTCTCGGCGCCCTTGCTGGCGTAGTGATAGGCGTCTGCGGGCCTATCCGACCAGTACGCAATGAGCGACTTGAGACCGTCAGTGAGGGCGATGAGGCCGGGGTGCTCGGCGTCCCTGGCACAGGCTGCTGCGACTCGGGTCATCGTCAGGGCTTGGTGGGGGTCTTGCATGTCGTGTAAACCCTTGGCGACGAGGAAGCTCAGGACGGCTCCTGCGACGTTCAGGTCGCGTAGTTGCGATGGCCGCACCCGGCCACCCTCCAGAAGGCGGAAGACCTGGTCCTGGGTATCCAGGAGGTCAGGCCAAACCTTCGACAGAGGTTCGCGGGGGTACTCGGCGACCAGGCGCCGCACCTCGTCGTCGAGCAGGCCGAGCGTGTCGTCGCCCACCCGCTCGCGGTCTGCCCCCAGAAGGAAGTCTTTCGCTCGTCGTACTGCCACAGCGCCCGTCCTTTTCATCTCGTCCAGGTCCACGCCGGCTTCGGCGTGGAGTGCAGTCAGTGATGCGCCGGCCATCGGAACGAATGACGGCCCAACACCGCCTTCAGGGACTTCGGACCAAAGCTGCTCGATGCTGTGCCCCAGCATCTCCACGATGACCGGGCGGAACGCTCGCTGTGGTTTCCGCCCTTCGTAGATCCATCCTTCGATGGTCTTCGGGGCGGGGTCCACGTCCTTCAGTCCAAGCCGTGATGCTGCCTTCCGGTACTCCGAGAGGAAGTCGTCAGGGCTACGCACACCGTGCGCTTCGAGAGTGGTTCGAAAGAACAACACGGCGCCTCCCCGGCCATCCGACTGGCACGTCACTGCTCCGACGGTAGAGCGCTGTCCCCCTCAACTTTCCCCCTACAGAAGGTACTTAGCGGGTCCGAGGGAAATCCGAGGAACGTCCGAGGAAATGCGTCAACTTCTCTCCCAAAGCCGAGGTCGGTATGGGGGTGGATCCGTCCGAATGTCGTTGCAACGCTCATCTCAGCCCTCGCGGAGAGTGTCCAAATGCACACAGGGCTGTAGCCACTGATGTGTCTTCGGCCCTTCTCCAGAGGGCGTGATGACGTCGAAAGCTGGCCGGACCTACGGAGACACCCCCATGTCATCCAGCACAGCAGGCACAAAGCGGGACACCAGTTGGATGGACCGTGACAACGAAGTCAGACCGTTAATCCACGGCGAGCCGGTGCGGCTGCCGCCGAAGCCGGCGGTCCACCGTGGCCTGTACTTGAAGCGGCTGCGCCTGGGCTACAACGGCAACGCCCTGGAACACGTGCCCAACCCGGCCCGGCCCCGCCGGATCATCGCCTACGCCATCAACGAGGCGGGCGACTGCGCGGACCAGGGCCTCGCGGTCGTACGCGACCTGATCGAACGCGAGGGCCACACGGTCAGGCACGAGCTGACCGACACCCGGACCTGGACCTTGAATGCCCCGCAGCAGCGGCCGGGCTGGGTCGAGGCACGGCGGCTGCTGCATTGCGGGTTCGCCGACGGCATTGCGGTCGTCGACCGCAATGCGATCAGTCGCAGCGATGACAAGTACGAGGAAGAGATCCATTGGATCGGGCAGCGCCCCGGGCTGCTGCTGGTGGCTGTGCCCGAGGCAGCGACTTGAAGAGCACCCCTCCGGTGGGCAGACGAGCGCGCGCTGGGCTGGCGGCAGTGGTGCCTGCAGCTCCTGATCGTGTTCATCGCCGCCGGGCTCACCATTCCGATCTTGCTGACCGCCTCCGGTCGGCTCCGCTGAAAGGAACATTGTGATGACCGGCGACGACCTGCCCAAGCGCACACCGGGCAAGGCCCTGGCAGAGGGGACGCCCAAAGAGATCGTCCCGTCGGAGGTGAGCCTGTTCAACGTCCGTGCCGGGGACTTGGTGGTCTCATCCTTCGAGGTAGCCCGCTTACGACGGGCACGACGAGGCCAGAACGCTCCGGAGTCCTCGGAATGACCATCGTGCGCGAGACCAGCACCCCCGAGTACTGGAACAGCCTCTACGAGGGAGGCAAGTACGTTCCCGGCATCACCGGGTTCGAGCGGAAGATGTTCAACATTTACGTCGGCCCTAAACCCTCCATGGTCGCTCTCGACGCCGGGTGCGGGCGGGGGGAGTTCGCCGTCTACCTGGGAACCGGGGGCCTTGATGTGCTCGGCCTTGATTTCGCTGCGACGGCTATTGGTGAAGCACGCCGCGACTCCAAGGACCAGGACAACGTCACTTTCGATCTACACGACTTCAATGCCGGCCCGATTCACCGCAGGCTCAGACCGGGTTCGCTCGACATCATCGTGTGCAGGCTGTCGATCGCGTACCTGGATCGTCATCGTTTCCTGGTCGACGCGCGGCGCTGGCTGAAAGAGACCGGCGTCCTGCACATCACCACGCACGTCATTGAGCGCTCGCCTCCCTTCATGAGCCGCCGTGGCCTGGCAGAGGAAGCCGTCGACGATCTTGAAACGGGCTGGGAAAAGGCCACGCGCTATGACCTGGAGGGCAACGGCAGCCTCACCTGCCTGGTTCTGCGCGGCCCTTACCCAACCGACAGCTGACACAAGCTCCCGCCCCTGGTCGCCCGTCGCGGGCTGCGGGCAGGGCAGCGGGTCCCGGTCCCCGATCCGCGAATGACGGCCCACGGCCCACGGGGCCGGGAGACTCCCCCCGCCACCGGCACACGGTGGCGGGGGGAGATGCCCACACCAGAACACGCAAGCCCCTGGAGGCTCGGCATGATGACACCTGCGTCCCCTCTGCCCCAGGACGACCTCAGCCTGCCCGCGCAGATGCACCATGTGGCAGCCACCGCGCCGGTCCGACGCGAAATCCGGCTCGACCTCCCCGGTGAGACGGGCCTGAAACTCCTGGCCCGCGTACGCATCACTGCACGAACCTCTCTCACCGTGCTGTCCTGGCCAGGCGATCAAGCGGTGGCCGTCCGCGTATTGCACTGCCTCGTCGACAACGCCGCCAAGCATGGCCTCGCCCCCGGGCAGACCGGTAAGAGCCTGCGCGCCTGCCTCCGCGTCACCGAAGTGGCACAGCTTCTCATCGACGTCACAGACCCGAACCCGACTTTCCCCGGCTTCGACAAGGCCGTCGCCAAGAGGCGGGGGCGGCGACCTGGGACTCGTCACGAAAGTCGGCGGAGCGCTCTCCTGGTTCGTCACCCCACAAGCCGATGTCAAAACCGTCCGCGCTGTGATCCGGCCGGGCCTGAAAGGTTCCTGAAACGCCGCGCCTGGCAGCGTGCTGGGTCGATCGCACGCGGTTGGGCGCGGGCAAGTTCCTTGCGGCTGGGGCGGACCAGGTCCCAGTCGCAGGGGCTCACACGCCTTCCTGTAGTCGAGCTACGGGGGAACACCATGCACAAGCCAACAGAGCCGTTCGTGACCGCATGGAGGGGAGAACTCATCCCGCCCGTGGACGTGGTGATCACCGCGTCAGCGGGCTCGTGTACGCCGGACCGATCCGCGAATTGCGGCCCACGGGTGGGCGCCGGGTCCCCCGCCACCGGATGTCGGTGACCTGTGGCCGAGGTGCCCTTCCGAACGGCGCGACGCCAACATGGGCACCACAGTGCCCGCGGTGTGGGCTGCACCGGAAACGGCAGCGCGCACCGGGGGCCCTGAGGGTTCCCCCGCCCCGTCCTGGGCGGTCCGACCAGCAAGGAGTAACCGTGTCGAATGCAACAGCCGAACAGCAGCCGACCGCCTCCCCAGCGAAGGCGGAGCCGGACGAGTGGGAGCTGACAACCACCATCTCCCAGTCGCCGGTCCCGATCGTCGAGGCCTGCGGCACTGGCGACGGATGTGCCTCGTCGTGCGCCTCCTCCTGCGCGTCTAGCTGATCGCCCTTGCTGGTGCGGGCGTAGAGCCTCCCCCGCTCGCACCAGCACCCCCACCCGAGCGAGGAATCACTGATGGCGACTCGACCCTTCTTCCGCAGGCGCGGTGACGTGCTGGTTCTACGGGCCGCAGCTCTACCCGTGCAGGCCCGCCCAGTTGACTGGCCCGCCGGATACTCACCGGGTGAGTGCCGCCAGTGGCTCGCCCACATGTGGGACGACGACGCGTTCGTCACGCCGCTGCGTGCCGCGTCCCCGAACCTGGCCACTTTCGTAGAACGAATCCTCATGGCCAATGACGTTTCGGCGAAGCGGGTCCGCCGAGCGACCTGTGCCGTGGCCAGATACGTGCTGCGCGCATCGGGTAGGTCGACACCGTTCGGCCTGTTCGCCGGGGTCGCCCTGGCCGAGTCCGGCTCCGTGTCCGCCACGTTCGGCTCCGGCCATCAGCCCGTTGCCCGTCCTGACACCCTGTGGGTGGACTACTTACGCCGGGAGTTGCAGGGCCGGGCCGATGTGCTGCCTCACCTGTCCTTGCAGGTCAACAACCTGTCCTTTCAGCGAGGTGACGTCCTCGGCGCGCCCCGTTCCGGCGGGCGCCTGGCGAGTGCGCCGATTACTCGCCCGATGGCCGTCATGCTGGGCGCCGCGGCCGAACCCATCTCGGGCGGCGACCTCATGCGTCTCCTCGCGGAGGCGGGAGGCACGTCCGAACAGATCGTGAGACTGCTCGGGAGGGCCCTCGTGGACGGATACCTGACCAGCAATCTCGCTGCGCCCATGGCCGTGCCCGATCCCCTCGGCCACATTGTGGGCATTCTGCTGCCGCACGCGGACGACCTCGAACCGTCCACCCTTGAGGTACTCGACTACCTCGGCAACGTGCAGATCGCCCTCGCCATCCACAATCAGGCTGCCCCCGAAGACGCCGACAAACTGCGGGAGGTGGCCGATGAGCGGATGCAGGTCATCAGTGCCGACTGCCGGAGCCGTATCAGTCTCGACCTGCGCCTCAACGCCCAGGTGCGTGTCCCCCCAGAGGTCTTGGACGAGGTGGAGCGCGCCGCGCACTCGCTTGTACGTCTGACGCGTACGCACGGGGCAACGCCCGCCTGGGCCACTTACCAGACACATTTCTGGGAGCGCTACGGCGCCGGCGTCCTGGTGCCCGTCCGCGAGGCCGCCGACCTGGCCGCGGGCATCGGCTTTCCCGCCGATTACCCGATGTCGGTGTGGACCGAGGCGCCGCCCAAGGTCCTGCCGCGCGACGAGCAACTGGCGGCCAAAGCTATGCAAGCGGTCATGACCGGGGACGACGAGATCATCCTCACCGAGCAGGACATTGAGGAACTCGCCTCCGACGAGCCGGAGGAGCCGACCGCCCCGCACGTGGAGATGGGGTTCAGGGTCCGAGCCAACAGTCAGGAAGCCGTAGCCAGAGGCGATTTCACGATCGACGTGCGGCCGTCCTGGACCGCCGGCGTCCTGTCCGGCCGGTTCGCTGGCGTACTCGGGAGCCGACTGTCAGACCAGTACCGGAAACTGCCCACCATGACCCAAGGGGCACTGTCGGCACAGCTCTCCTTCATGCCCAGCTTTCCCCACGCCCAGAACGTCGCTCGAACCCCCGCTCTGCTGCCGTACGTCATCTCGTTGGGCGAGACCTGCGGGGCGGCAGACGACGTGATCAGCATCGACGACCTCGCCGTGGTGTCCACCGGCCGACGTCTGCACCTGGTCAGCATGTCCCGGCGACGCGTCGTGGAACCCAGCGTGCTGCACCCCCTTGCCCTTGAGAAGCAGGCCCCGCCCCTGGCCCGGTTCCTGGCCATGCTGGGGCGAGGTTTCGCCACGCCCTGGACCGCCTTCGACTGGGGACCGGCGGCGATTGCCCTGCCCTATCTCCCGCGTGTCCGCTACCGCCGCGCCATCCTGGCCCCCGCCCGGTGGAAGCTGTCCGCCGCGACACTGCCCGGACGGTTCGGGCCGGCGTGGCATCGGTCCTTGAGTGAATGGGCGACCACATGGCGCTGCCCGCCCCGGCTCGAGCTGATGGACGACGACCGCACCATCAGCGTCGACCTGGCCGAGCCGCTCCACGCACGCCTCATCCACCAGCACCTGCGCCGCCACCGGCACGCACTTCTCTCCGAGACCGTGACCGATGAGGACCTGGGCTGGATCGGACACGCGCACGAGCTCACCGTCCCGCTCGCCTCGACCAGCCCACCGGAACCGCACCCGGACCTGTCTCGCGCTCCTGTGGTCACCAACCAGAGCCTGGCGCACCCGGGCGATGCCGAGCAGCGGTGGATTCAGGCGAAGGTTTTCACCCACCCGACGGCCATGGACCAGATCATCAGCCAGCGCCTTCCCCTTCTGTGCGAGGAACTCGGCACCTCCCAGATGTGGTTCGTGCGGTACCGGTCACTACAGGAGACCGACCATCTGCGTATCCGCGTTCCCACCGGCGGGACGAAGCGCTACGCGGCCACCCTGCGCGCCTTGTCCGCCTGGACGCAGCAGCTCACCGCGGACCGGCTCGCCTCCCAGCTCGTCATCGACGGCTACCGGCCCGAAACGGGCCGCTACGGCACCGGCGCGTCCATGGACGCGGCCGAGGCGGTGTTCGTCGCCGACACTCTCGTCGCCCGCTATGCCCTCACCGACCTCCCCGCCCTCGCCCCGGACGTCGTCTGCGCCCTCAGCATGATCGACATGGCGGAGTGCTTCCTCGGTACCAGCGCGGGCCCGTACTGGCTGGCAGAGACTCCCGCACATGGCGACGGCCGCCCCGAAGCCACCCGGCAGACCGTCGAACTCGCGGACACCCAAGCACTCCTGCACGCCTCACCGCGTCTCGCCCAGGCCATAGCCCTGCGGGGAGCTGCGCTCGCCGCGTACCGAGCCCAGATCGACGAGCAGGGCCTGGGGCAGATCCTCGAACCCCTGCTGCACATGCACCACAACCGGCTCGCGGGGCCCGACCGGGACAGCGAAGCTGCCGCCCGTCACGCGGCGCGGCAGGCCTGCCGTTCACTTCTGCTGAGGGAGACCGAGTGACCCACGACGACTTGGGCGGTGGCCTCACCGGGACCGCCCTGTACGAGATGGTCGTCGCGCACGACCGGGGCGACTGGGCGGGGGCGCACGCCGCGGCGAAAGCCATCAACACCCAGCCCATCACCGCCTACCCGGACACGGCGAGCCTGTATCGCGGCGCGCCCGCCGTCGCATACGTCCTGCACATCGCCGGGCATCGCGCCTATGCACGCGCACTCGCCGAACTCGATGCGGCGGTAGTCGCGATCGTCGCGGACCGCCTCAGCACCGCTGAGCGCCGCATGGACAGCAAACTCCCGCCGCTCATACGCGAATACGACCTGATCAGCGGACTCACCGGTCTCGGCGCCTATCTCCTGCACCGCGGCCGCGACCGCGCCCTCGAGCAGGTATTGCGCTACCTGGTGCGGCTGTTCACCGAGCCACTCACCGTCGACGGACAGCAAGTGCCCGGATGGTGGGCAGCCGCGGGCCTCCGGGACGCCCCCGAGACCGGTCCGATGGCCTGGGGCCACGCCAACTTCGGAATGGCCCACGGCTGCACCGGTCCGCTCGCCCTCCTCGCCCTGGCCCACCGCGCCGGATACACCATCGAGGGACACACCCAAGCCCTGACCAAGGGCATCACACACCTCACCACCTGGGCGCAGCCCGCCAACAGCGGTGCCACTGGCTGGCCCGAAAGCCTGCCCCTGTCCGCCTACGCGGAGGGACCCCGGCCCGACGCACCCGCCGGACGGCCCTCCTGGTGCTACGGCACGCCCGGCATCGGACGCGCCCTGCAACTCGCCGCCATCGCCACCCGCGACGACACGGCCCGCCACCTTGCCGAACGCATGGTGCTGGAGGCCATCACCAATCCCCGGCAACTCCGACTCCTCACCGACGCCACGCTCTGCCACGGCTGGGCCGGACTGCTCCTGACCGCAAGCCGGATCGCCTCCGACGCCCTGTCCCCAGACATCACCGACGAACTACCCCGCCTGCGAGCGCGCCTGAACGCGCACCTCGTGCAGCACGCGATACCCGAGAAGGCCGGGCTCCTCACGGGCAACGCCGGCGTCCTCCTCACGCTGCACACCCTCCGCACCCCTCGCCCCGTTGACCTGGGGTGGGAGACGTGCCTCCTCCTCAACTGAAAGCGATGATGTGACTGTGAGCCAGACACCCACGGCCGACGAACTCCGAAACGGGCTCGTCGACGAGATCCTCAGCGGAATGGGACTGCCCGCCGACGTCGAGCGGGCCATGCGGACCGTTCCCCGCGAGGCCTTCCTTCCTGGCATCGAGCTGAAGAACGCGTACACGGACCAGGCCGTGACCATCAAAGACAATCCTGGCGGCCCGCTCCCGCTGTCCTGCGCCTCGGTCCCCTCGGTCGTCGCCATGATGCTCGCCCAGCTCGACCCCCAGCCCGGCGACAGCATTCTCGAGATCGGCGCCGGCACCGGCTACAACGCTGCTCTCCTCGCCGAGCTCGCCCGCGGCGGGCGGATCACCACCATCGACGTAGATTCCGATGTCGCCCTCCACGCCCGCACCACCCTCAACAAGGCGGGGTACGAGCGCGTCAAGGTCATCGAGCGCAACGGGCTGCGCGGCGCCCCCGAGAACGCGCCGTACGCCCGGATCATCGCCACCGTCGGCGTCTGGGACATCCCGAAAGCCTGGTGGGACCAACTCCTGGAAGGCGGGCGCCTGGTGCTCCCGCTGCGGTGGAGGGGACAGACCCGCTCCGTAGCCCTGACCCGCCGCGGCGACACCCTCGTCTCCGACGGAATGCAGCTGTGCGGATTCGTCCCGATCATCGGGCAGAGCGGCGAGAAGACAGCCCCGCTCAATGCCGACGACACGATCCGCGTGCACTTCGACGAGGACCAGGCCCTCCACGCCGACGCTCTCACCGACACCCTCGCCTTCGCTCCCTGCCATGAGGTCTTCTCCGCCCAACGGGTCGGCGGCGAAGAGTCGTTCGATGGCGTGTGGTTGCGCGCCACGGCCAGCGATGACCGCGTATGCCGTCTTGAGGTCACCCCCAGGCCCCTCGAGCAAGGTCTGGTGCGCAGGCCCGCGATCCCCGGCCGCAGCCCCGTCCTGGTCGAGGGAGACTCTCTCGCCTACCTGATCCATCGCCGAGAAGGCGCCGATCCGGAGCGCCCATTCCAGCTCGGCGCGGCCGCTTACGGCCCGCATGGCGACTCGCTCGCCAAGGACCTGATTGCGCACATCGACGCGTGGGGGAACGACCGCACAGCGATTCCCCACCTGACTGTCACCCCCGCCGCGAGCGGGCCCGGAGCCGCATCGGGTCATGCGATCGGCAAGCAAGAAAGCCGACTCACCCTGACGTACTGAGACCGGCTCCACGGCGCCCCCACCTACACGGTGGGGGCGCCGATGTGCTTTCGGCAGGCCCTGCGAGAGGGCCTCTTCGCGTGGCTCACGCCCGAGAAGGCCCCCGCAGCGCCCGCCCCAGCGCCGCTCTTCTCTCCGTGGTCTGGTGGAACTGAACGTTGACTACCGCGTCGAACAGTTCGGCGCGAACCTGGGCGGCAGGCGCACCTGGGCACGTGCCACACATGCGGGACGCTCGGGTCGGCGCCGAGAGTCCATCGGCCATTGCAGTCGCGGGCGGGGAGCTGCACGCGCTCGGCGACGGCATCACATCTGTCGAACACGTCGCCTCGACCTCGGCATCGTTGACCCGCAGGTCTGTCGGCGAAGGGTGCGCGCGCACGATGGCGGCGGACGGCCGACGGCGGCCTCGTCGAGGGCCCGGTCGTCGTCGTGTCAATCGTCGGTGGCGAGCTGGTCGAGGAACCCGCGGCGCTCACGGCACCAGCCCGGTGGCCGGGCGGCCACTCGGCAATGGCCGCGAGCAGGGCATCTGGCCTCCCCGCCCTCGCCATCGGGGGTCTGGTCTCCGTCCGGGACGCAGAGATCTAGCGGGCTCAAAACCGGTCCGTTCACGTGACACCGCACTCCATCGCTACCCCAGCGCAGCGAGCGCACAAGGAGCACCGGCGGTCCGCGATGCCTTGCACCTCATGTATAACGCCTGGCGGCCCAACTCGGTCCAAGGGAGAAGCCAGCCGACGACGTTGGCCCCGATCTGCTGCAACACCGCCGGAGGACTCGCACTGTGCCGACCTCGAATCCAGTAGTCCGCGGTGAACTGGAACACGAACGTGGGACAGCCACACCACCGAGCAGAAGTACGCCGCCATTGCCGTGCACACCGCCGCCCTGATGGAGAGCTGCGGGCCCGAGTGCTCCGAGATGCACCGTGGCGGCCACCGCTGTGTGGCAGGGAGGACGCAGTGAAGCCCACCCGCATCGAGCTCCTCGACGACAACGACGAATGGCAACCCCTCCACGGCATCACGAACATCGTGATCTAAGACGAGCCCGAGATCGCCCGCGCCGCCGCAGACCGCATCCGCGAGTACCAGGACGCGATGACCGCCCTCATGCGCGCCTACGCAGAGGCCGCCCGACCGCTCCTCGAAGAGCTCGGCCGAACGTTCCAGACCATGCGCGAAGCCGGGCTCATCGATGACGACGGCAAGCCCACCCGCCGCCCAGACCGGCCCGCCTGGCAGTCGCTGTACGGGCCACCGAGTAGACGCCGATGACGAGAGCCCAGGAACTAAGCCTGCAAGGACGCCTGCAAAGCAGCGTGCGCCCGCTTCTCCCGGTCCTCTGCCGCCAGTGCTCGGGTCCGCCACATGCTGCATTCCCGGCACGTCGTAACGTCGTCATGGGGAAGCTTTTGCTGCCCCGGGATGGAGCGGCGTATCCGCTCCCGACTCTTTCGCATTGCCTCAACCTCAGCCACCGCGAACAGGTTCGTGCCGTTCGTGCCTTTGCCGACGACGGTCAGCTTGCCGTCTGCCTTCATCGCGTGAACCGCATCAGCCCGGACTCCGAGCAATTTCGCAGCCTAAGAGGTCGTCACGGTCTCTTGGTCTTGGGTCTGGGTCATGCCGCACCAACGCCCGCCAAGGCCGAACCGCCACCGCGCAGCCGTCGGATTCCCCCAGACCAGTGAACTGAGTATCGCGAGCATGACGAAGGGGTGCCCTCAAAGTCTCCCCAGACCAGGACGCCCCTCAGGTGCTGATCACCGTACCGCCCCAGACGCCACAGGAGCAGCGATGACCACCACCGCCACCCACCTCCGCACCATCGCCCTCCACTGGGCAGACCTCAACGAAGCCGTAGGCGCCCCCACCCAACACGGCGCATTCGGCCTCGGCCTCCGCGGCTACCTCGCCCGCCTCGACCAACTCGACGCCGAACAGGCCGAGTACGAGCAGCACCAGGCCGCCCACCTCCGCAGCTTGGAGCGCGACCCCATCCAAATCGGCGAACGCCCCGTACCCGTCCGCCTTCACATCCTCGACACCATGCGCGCCATCGAGGACGCCCTCGTCGACTGCGCCGACCAAACCGCAGCCGACGTCCAGCGTTCCCCGATGCCGTACGCCCCGCGAGGATGGCCGGCCGCCGACCGCGCACGCCGCGACCAGCTCGCCCGCGCAGACGCGTTGGACCCCCGACGGTGGAAGTACCGCGGCCACCGCACCGCTCCGTACGCGGCGCTGTGGCTCCTCGCCCGCGTCGAGCACGCGGCAGGGCCGTTCACCGCGCTGAGCGAGGTGCACCGAGGACGGATCGGCGCCGTCGCGGAGGGAGCGGCCGAGCGTGTGGAGCGGGCCCTCGACATCGCTGCGCAGCGCCGAACGTTGGAGCGGCCGTGCTCGACGTGCGGCGGGAAGATCGACATTCACGGCGGGGAAGGGCGCGTCCCCCTTGCGCACTGCACGGGGTGCGGGCAGGTCTGGACAGAGGGCGGGGTGAGCGCGGCATGACGGCCTCGGACCGCATCGGGTTCGCGCTCGGCTACGCAGCCTCCGCGATGGGTGTCTGCGCTGCCGCGTACGGCGTGACGATGTTCTGGGGCCCTCTGCGCGAGATGCTGTGCGCACCCGTCATGGTGGCCATCGGCGCCACCGCCTACGTTCTCGGCCGGTGGCAGGTCTACGGGATGCGGCAGGAGGCGCAATGACGCAGACGCCCGACGAGCAGCGGCGCGAGTACCTGCGAATACTGCGGGAGGAGGACGCCCGGCAGCGGCGCCGCCTGGCCGCGCGCCTCGTGGGGTGGGTGGTACTCCTCGCGGCTCTCATCACGGTGTCGTGGGTGGCCGTGCGGACATGAGCGAGGGGAACAGTGTCAGCGCCGTGCCCTACCTTGGTATGTAGGCGCGGGGCCTGGACAGTTGGGAACCCCATGACCTCAGATGAAGCCCGATTTCAGGGTGGCCCGTTCGACGGCGAAGTCCGGCAGTGGCCTGCCAGCCCTTGGTTCCTTCTCGCCCTCTCGATCATGCCGCACCACGACCCCTCCGTACGCGCTCAGTACATCCTGAGCTCGCGCGCAGTCGGAGAAGGGGTCGTGCTGGTCTATCGCTACGTCGACACAGTGCCCGCCTGGAGGACGACGAGCAGCCCGCCCACCGCCGCGTAGACGAACCAACACCGCCCTCGCAGCACGGCGTCGGCCGCCGCCATCGGCCCGGCGCCGTGCTCGCGCTCGTCGGCCACCTCGTCGATGAGCGCGAGCATCTCCTCGTGCACGTCATCCGGCATCGCCCACAGCGCCTTATCAGCCGCACGCGCAAGATCCACTCTGTGCATAACGCCCCCTTGTGATCCGCAGGAGCAGCACGGTACGACGAGTGCGAGCAACTCGTATCGGCCTGTGGACAACTCGAAACTGGGGGAACTGCTTTCATGGACGCTGCACTTGCGGGACTCATCGGCGCCCTCGGCGGCTCGGCGCTAGGTGCAGGCGGAGCGTGGGGAGCTGCACGCATCGCCTTCAGAGGTGCTCGATACCAGGCGGACACGCAAGCTACGAGCGCCCATGAGCAGTGGCTACGACAGATCCGCCGCGAAGCTTTCTCTGCATTTCTTTCAGAAGCACGAGAAATACTGGACGGGCCATTTCGGGTTGCGGTCGAGGGGCGAAGTGCAGGATCTGGCACCAAAGCTGACGCCGAAGAAGTAGGTGATGCAATTCGCCAGATCGCGCCATGCCTGAGCGCTCTCGGTAGAACCGCCGAGAGCATGAAGCTCGAAGCTCCTCAGCACCTAAGCGCTAGGGTCCAAGGCTTCATTTTCAACCTGCGAGTGTTGCGCGAGCTGATCAATTTTGGCACCCCGCTTGAAGGGCAGAAGGAGCTTTACCAGGCGGCCAAAGATCACTTAGACGAGATCACCGAGAAGTGTCGTACATACGTGCAGGAGCAATAGGTCCAGATGTCTCTTTATGCCGCCCTGTACTCATGCGCCCGCCCACCCCGCCACTTCACCCACGCCGGATCATCGAGCAGCCCCTCCGCATCCGGCAGCCCGGCACGGCGCAGGAACTCGATCACGTCGCGATCGGAGTGCGCGAGGCCCAGGATCTGCCCGCGCACCGTCACCCGCCGGCCGCCCGTGGGCGACGGCTGGTGGACGACTATCGGCGCCGGAGTCATACCTCCAGGGTGCGGCGCGCGGGCACAGCGTGCAGCTTGAGTGTCAGCCGCTTCCCTTGGGCCAGTAGTCGTCACCGAGGACGCCGACGGTGCCGGTGAGCGGGTAGTCGGGGTCAACGCCGTCAGTGACCGGAGCTACCCCGGTGCCCCTGGGCCAGAACTCGTCACCCGCGGGAGTGACACCGCCGCCCCTGGGCCAGTACTCGTCGCCTGCGGTGGCGGTGGTCGCGGCGAGCGCGATGGAGCCGCCAGCAAGAACGGCGACGACTGCATATCGGATGGTGCTACGCATGGCTTCCCCCGTGATGCTGGACGTTGCGTACACCGATGGAACATAGGACCGGAGCCGTTCCTTCAGAACCTCTGATGTCCGAGGGTGGCCAGTCAGCTGACCCGCACGGCCGCCATCACACTCGGGTCCACCGAGCTACTCCAGCACGCCGAGCTCGGTGTCCGGCCGGCAGTGGATGCAGGCGCGGATACCGCGGGCCAGCTCCCACCGCGCCTCATCCCGGGTGACCGGCGTGCGCCGCTTCCCTGCCGCGCCGCAGTCTCCGCGGTGCACCTCGGTGGGTGGGCTGTCCTTGCCGATGCCTCGCCCGACGATCCAGTCCGGGTCAGGCGGGCGGGCGTCCTCGCGGCGGGCTTGTTCGGCTTCGCGGCGTTCTTCGTCGGCGATCCATCGGTCGATCTCCGCGAGGGCGCGTGTGGCCTGCTGCTCGACGACGCGGCGGGCGAAGCGCAGCTGGTCGAGGCGGCTAAGCGGAGCGGGATCGTTCACATGTTCGAGTCTACGTCTCTGAGCTGCGGTAATCCCGTCGGGTCATCCGGTCCGGGTCCCACCAGTACCAGCCGTGCGGGGCCTGGTTGGGGCGCGGCCAGAGGAAGAGGTCGTACGCCCGGCGCCCGTCGACGTCGCGGTGAGCTCGTACCACGCCGCGGTAGGGCGAGCCCTCGATCCGCAGGTTGATCCGCACGACCTCGTCGGGCGCGTAGCGGTGAACCCCGGCCCCGCCGTCCGGAGCCGGGGCCGCTTCAGCGTCTCGCGTGTCGCCCATGCGTTCGAATGCAGCGCGCCCTGATCGGAGCGGCGACACCCCGCACGAGTCGCGCCTGTCGCACTGTCAACCGAGGCCGCCCTCGGGAAGGGCATCGCTATTGGTGCGGTAGCACGCCACCTCGCCATCCTCGACGTAGCAGGTCGCCTGCTGATCCATCACATCAACCTGGACGAGACCAGCCTCGTCAGCGATCGGGAACGGATCGGCCACAGGGGCGTGGCGCAGTTGCGGTGCAGCCGAAGCGACACCGGCGAGCGGAAGAGAGGCGAGGGCCGCGACAGCGACAGCACGGCCAAGCAGCGTGCGCATGGACGACTCCTAACGAGTCAGGTCGGGACGGTCGCGGCGATACATACCGCGGCGGATCTTGACCGCTCGGGAATCGTGATGGTTTCGCTCTTCCGGCGGGAGGTCAGACCGCTACTCGACCGGGTCCTCCTCCGCGTGCTGTACGGCCTTCTTCGCGGCCATCTCGACCACATGCCGCGGCTGCCCCGTCTCCGTGGCGTGCACCGTCACGGCCGCCTGGAACGCCTCGGCCGCTTCTGCCCAGCGGCGCCACTGCGCCGCGTACTCCTCACCTTCGAGGCCCGCGAGCTTGGCGCGCGCCTCCTCGGAGGATCGTTCCAGCATGATCAATTCATCGGTGATGTCAGCCACGAACGGATCTTAGGCGAGCAGCAGAATGCCCCCACCTCGGCGCGAGGTGGGGGTTCGAATACGTGCGGTTACGGTCGCCAGTCCTCGCGGCATCCGGGTCGGGCCACGTACGGCAGGACGAGCAGGCGCAAGCGTCGGGCCACCCGAGCATCGCGACCACAATCACACGGCCCCGGCGCACGCGACTCGTCCAAACAGACCGGCCCCCCGTCCTCGTCCATGATCGCCGGGCACGTGTTCCAGTGGTCGTCCGCGCTCATGAAGTGCGGCTCGGACAGGATTTCGGCGAGCAGTTGCCGCTGGCGTCGATCTCGCGCAGCACCCGCGCCGGACCGTGGGCCATGATGTGCCGCTCATCAGCCGCCATCGCGGGGTCGAAGCTGGCGATGCGAGTGAAGACGTTGCTCAGCTCCGCGTCCGCGGCCCGCGCGGTTCGCTCATCCTCGTCGAGCTGCTCGCCGTACCACTGCACGAGATCATCCACCGCTACGCCTCCGTGTCCGTCCCCTTGAGGTCCGTCCGCTGCCCCTGCCGCGACTTCCTGTTGGCGAAGTACGGGCGCGCCTTCCGATAGTCAACCGCGCTCGACCGGCCGACCGGCACGACCGGTGGAAAGTCGGCGTCCTCCCGCGAGAGTTGGGAGATCCGCTGGTGCGTGATCCGCTCGACGACGCCCTCACTGACAAGCCGTCGAGCCAACTCCCGCACATGGCAGAGAAGTCGCTAGCTTCGCCGATCTCGCCGCCCGCTGGACACCCCGCAGTTGGCCTCTGTCGCCGAAGAGCGGTTTGCGCCAACTTTCCCGTCCAACTCGGAGCAGTAGCCGCCACATCGCTGTGCGGAAACCACCCCCAAGGGCACCGGGCCACTCGGCGCAACAACAAGCCTTCCCCGGCCATCGAGCGACAAGGCGTAAAACCCCAGAGAGGTGTACCGCGAGATTCCGCTTTCTCAACCACAAATCGCCTGCTGCCCGCCACGAGAGCAAGCTCGCCCCGCCTCTAACGCACCATCCGCGACGACTTGGCGCAGGAAGCAGCACCCCCGCTCCCCGCTGTCGAGCTTCGTGGACAGGAAGCATGAGTAGCCACCGTTGGATTCGCGCCATGCCCCTCATCGCCGACAACCACCATCCACTGGCCCCCTGAACAGGCGCATTCTGCCCCCCCCTGCAGGGCACTACCTCATTTCCCCCTCCCCCCGTCAGATCGCTTCGTAGCACCCAGGCCGTTGAGCAGGGCGATCAATCCGCCTACGAGGCGCTGATCATTGCCTGCCTGCGCAGTTGTCCCACGGCACCCGCCGAGCTTGAGCACCAGGCCGATGCCAGCACCCCGCCTCAACTCCGGATTCACTCTTCTCTCCAACGTTCGCCTTTGCATCGAGTCAGATGTCCACACCTGCAACAGCTCCCTGCGTCACTGAGCCGCAACTAGCCTGTACCACGCCTGCGTTGTGGCTGAATACCCGCCACCTCCATTACGCGACAGGAGAGGGGAGGGTGGCTGGTGGGCGCCCCGCGCCATAGTGTGACCGGCACGCAAACCCAAAACAGCAGCTCGAACCAGCCGCGCGCTCCCCAGTTCACCCTGCTGCACGACCTGGGAGTTGACCGGCGCAGTATCACGCCGCACAGGGAGACACAGTGACACGAGCAGCTATCCACCAGGCATATTCCGTTGTTCGCAGCAGGAAAACGACTCGGATGACAGGGGCGCTCCTCGCCGCGTGCGTTGCAGGAGCTCTCACTGCCTGCAGCGGCGATTCCAACGCGGACGCCAACAAGTCCTCTGCTCCGCCGAGCAAGCCAGCCAAGGACAAGCCCACCGCGAGTGCTGACCCCCAGGCCAAGGACAAGCAGGCAGCCGTAGAGGTCTACGAGCGCATGTGGGACGAGCAGGTCAAGGCCTACGCCAAGGGCGACCACACGGGCACCGACCTGAAAAAGTACGCCACCAAGGAGGCCCTTGGCGGAGTGCTCGGAGATCTCCTGAGCATGACGCAGGCCGGCACGGCCACTAAGGGCGCGCCGACTCACTCGGACATCACGGTCACCGCGATGGACCTCAACCGGGAGGTCCCCACCGCTCGGATCACGGAGTGCCTGGACATCTCCAAGTGGATGACGATCAAGAAGAAGACCGGGAAGGTCCAACCATTCCCGACCGAGCAGGAACTGCGCTACGAGACCACAGCCGACGCAGAGCGATGGGGGAAAAGCCGGTGGATGATCACAAAGCTCACGCCCCACGGCAACAAGGTCTGCTGAAGCGCTCTGGCTTGTTGCTCACCGTCGCTGTCGTGCTCTCGGTCGCACTGCCCGGCGCAGCGCAGGCAGATCCAGGACCCGTCGTGGGCGGAAACTGCCCGGGTACGAGCAAGTTCGTCACAACCTGTCGTCAGGTGCCGGGTGGAGGAGGCAGCCAGGATCAGAGCAGCGGCCGCCCCACAGGACAAGGCGACGGCAACGGCAAGAGTAGAAGCAAGGGGAAGCCGCGTCCTCAGGTATGCACGGTGGAACGATTAGACCCCCAGCCCCCAAAGAGCGACCCCGTGTGGAAGGGCCACCAGGGAGACGGCGCCATCTACACCAAAGTGTGTCTCGGGCAGGGGGGTGCTGCCCTTGGTGCTGGCGCTCTGGGCGCACTGCCGCAAGTGTTCTGGGCGGCCCAAGCTCCGGCCGTGGACGTCGACCCGGAGCAACTGGCACGGGAGGCCGTGGACAAGATGCTGCTGACCGGCCCGAAGATCGCCAGTCCGCGCGCGGCGGGCAGGTACACGGTCGGTGTGCCGATGTGGATGTGGGTGGACCCCTCCCCCACCGCCTTCGGCCCCAACACAGCCTCGGCGACCCTGGCGGGGGTGACGGTGTCGGCGACGGCAAAGGTGTCCGCCATCCGCTGGTCCATGGGCGACGAGAAGACGGTCAACTGCCAGGGCGCGGGCACCAAGTACAAGGCCTCCTACGGCATGGCCGAGTCCCCCGACTGCGGCCACTTCTACCGCACCTCGTCCAAGGAGCAGGCGGGCGGCAAGTTCAACGGCACCGCAACCGCGACCTGGGCCGTGGACTGGCAGGTCACCGGGGGCGGCGGGGAGCAGGGAGCGTTCACCGAGGTGCGCGAGAGCGACTTTGAGGTGTCCGTGGGCGAGATGAGAGTCCTCGACTAGGCGGGATGGCAAGCACGTGTTGAAGAGCGGTGCGAAGAGCAGGGCTGTCACGGTGCCCGTCCCGCCGGCCGGGGACGTGATGCGCCCGGACCTGGACATCATGGATCCGGAGCCGCCGCGGCGTCGGCGCCGCTCCTCCATGGTGATCGGTGCGGTGATGGTGCTCGCCGGGGCGATCGGATTCGCCGGACTGCTGAACGCGTCGGGCGAGCGCTCCGATGTGCTGGCGCTGGCCCGGGATGTGCCCGCCGGGCAGAAGATCACGGCCGGGGATCTGCGGGTGGTCGCGTTGCCGGATGACCCCGGGCTCAAGCCGGTGTCGGCCGCGAAGAAGGACACGGTCGTAGGGCGGCGAGCCCCGGCCGCGCTGTCGGAGGGCTCGCTGCTTACCACCCGCCAGCTCACCGGCAAGGGCGGGCTTCGCCCTGGTGAGGCGCTGGTCGCCGTGGAGGTGAAGCGGGGCGCGGCTCCGGTCGACGCGCTGCGGCCCGGCGCCACGGTGAGCTTGGTGACCCGCCCTAAGGAGGGTGAGGTCGTCGGCAAGGAGCAGCCCGAGCTCACCGAGGTAGCCGGTCGCGTCGTCAAGGTCGGTGCGCCCTCCAGCAGCGGTGACGTCGTTGTCCAGGCCGCCGTGCCGGACGCGGACAGCGGCGTCGTTGCGTCGGATGCGAGTGCGGGCCGGGTGGCGATCGTGCTGAAGACTGGAGGCTGAGGCGCCATGTCCGTGATGGTGCTGGCCGGCGGCCACGGCTGCGGTGTCACTGTTTCCTGTCTGGCGCTGGCCCTTTCCAGCGCCCGCCCTTCGCTGCTGGTCGAGGCCGCGGCGAAGCAGGCTTCGATCCGCTCCGGCTACCGGCAGGGAGCCTGGGGCGGGGAGGTAGGTCTGTGGCATCTCGCCCAGGCCCACCTGCAAAACCAGCTGGCCGAGGCCTTCGAGGCGCACCTGCGTCCCCTGGACGCGGAAGGCAATCGGCTGCTGCTGCCGGGGCTGACCGACTCGACCCAGGCATCCGCTTTGGCAGGCACGTGGGAGCCGCTGTCGTTGCTGCTACAGGCGATGGACCAACACGCTGGTTACGACGTGGTGGTGGATGCCGGGCAGGCGGTCGTGGATGGTGGCGGGCTGCACCCGAGCCTGTTCCCCGCGGTGCTCGCCCACCGGGCCGATGTAGTGCTGCTGGTCGTGCGCAACTCCCTCACTTCCGTAGCGCAGACGCTGCCCGTGGCGCGTGTCCTGCAGGGCGAGTTGGAGCAGCGTGGCAGCGGCGCGGATGCGCTGCGGCTGCTGGTCATCCAGGAACTGCCCATGTCGGCGGGCGGGTTACGTACCGATGCGATCGCGCGGCGCTTCGCCGTGCCCGTGGTGGACATGTTGCCGTGGGATACGACAGCAGGCACGTTGTTCACGCATGGCTCACAGCGCCCCCCGAAGCTGATGAAGCTTGGTCTGATCAAGCAGGCCCGCAAGGCGATGCAGGCGATCGGGGTCGAGGTCAACACCCGGCGTCGTGCGCTGGACATGCCCACAGCCCCCGTGAGTTCGCCGGTGGTGGCCGGGGTGCTGCAACGGCTTTCCTCCACCCGACAGGCACCGCCGGCGCCTCCCCGTGACCCGCGCCTGGGAGCGAGCGCCCATGGCTGACCGGTATGGCGAACCGCCCGCGATGAACGGCACGAACCCGGCCCCAGCACGGTTGCAGGATGTACTGAGCCAGGCCCTGCGGCCCGCGACACCGGGCACGGCGCCGCACACCCTGCGCCCGGCAGTGGCCTTGACCTCTCCGTCGTCGGTGGAGGTCACCGAGCAGGGGGCGCTGCCGGCCTCGCCGCAGGACATTGCTGATCTGCGGGATGCGGTCAGTGACGACATCGTCGCGGCCGACGACCAGGATCCGCTGCCCAACGAGAGCGCGCGCCGCGAACGGGCGCGCTCTCTGGTGGCCGAGCGTGTCTCACGGTGGGCGGTCGACCAGGCCCGGCACAACAAGGCGCTGACGCCCGCGCAGGTCGAGACGCTCTCGCAGGCCGTCTATGACGCGCTGTTCCACGCCGGGCCGCTGCAAAAGTACCTGGATGACCCGGATGTGGAGAACGTCGTCGTGCTTGGGGATGACGTCCAGGTCGACTACTTCAACCGGCCCACCGCCAAAGTCCCACCGGTCGCGCAGAACGACGACGAACTCATCGCGCTGATTAACCGGCTGGCCTCCAACTCCGGGCATCGTGAGCGGCGGTTGTCGGCCTCCTCGCCGATGGTCAGCTTCCGGCTGCCGGACGGTTCACGCGCCGAGGCCACCACGCTGACCCCGGTGCCGTTCCTGGGCGTGCGCCGCCACCGGGTGCTCGCCTCCAGCCTGGAGCAACTGCAGGAGTGGGGAACCCTCTCCCCGGCTCTGTCCGCGTTCTTGCACTCCCTGGTCCTGGCTAAGAAGAACATCCTGTTCGCCGGCGACATGGGCACCGGCAAGACGTCCCTGCTGCGCGCCCTCGCCCAGAAAATCCCCGCGGCAGAGCGCGTGGTCACCCTCGAGTCCGACCGTGAACTCTTCCTCGATCAGCACCAGGGCGGAGCCCAGTTCCTGGCGATGGAGTCCCGCGAGTCCAACGGCGAGGTCGTCGACGGGCATCCGGTGGGGCAGATCAGCGTCGAGGACATGTTCCCGCACGCGCTGCGCATGCTCTCCACCCGCGTCATCGTCGGTGAGGTCCGCGACCGTGAGGCGATCGCCATGCTGCAGGCGATGAGCGCGGGCGGCGCCGGATCCCTGTGCACCCTGCACGCCGCCTACCCCACTCTGGTGCTGCCCCGCCTGGTCACGCTGTGCCGGGGCATGCACCGCGACGACGTCCACGAACTGGTGGGCACCTCCATCAACTTCGTCGTCTATCTGAAGCAGATCAACCAGACGAGGGTGGGCGGGCGGCGTCACCGCTTCATCTCTCATGTCCTGGAGGTCCAGCCCGGCGAGGGCGGCCACCCCTCCATCCAGGAGATCTTCGCCCCGAACGGGTCCGATCCGCGCGGGGTGCCGCAGCTCGCGCCGTCCTGCATCAACGAGTTGGAGGCTCTGGCCGGGTTCGACCGGCGCTGGCTGACCGTGCCCCAGTACGGAGCCTGGCCCACCCCGCTGGACCTGGTCGGCGGAACGGAGGGCGCCGCATGAGCAGTGATCAGTGGAGTCTGCTCGCCGCGCTGTGCGGCGCGCTGGTCGTGGGCGGGCTCATCGTGAGTGTGCGCGGCGCCACCCAGGTGGCGGTGGCAACGGACCGGCCGCCGTCGTGGTGGGTGGCGCGGTGGCAGGCGGCGCAGGCCTCGCTTCCCGACGCGTGGGCCCAGCGCTACCGGTTCATCGTCGTCGGCGCGGCCCTGGCCACGGTGGGGGCATGGCTGATCTGGGCCCGTCCTGTGCATGGACTGCTGGCAGGAGTGGCGGTGTTGGGGATTCCGTGGATTTGGAATCCGGCCGGGACCAGCAGTCGCCAGATCGTGCGGCTGGAGGCGCTGGCGGAGTGGATGCAACAGCTGGCCGGGGTGCACGAGTCAGGTGGAACGCTGGACAGCGCGATCACCGCCTCAGCCACCCGCGCACCTCACACGATCCGCCCGCAGGTGCGGCTGCTGGCCGCCCGCCTACGCGTCGGCGCGAACCCCTCGATGGCCTACCGGCAGTTCGCTGACGCGTTCGCCGACGGTGCAGTCGACAACGCGGTGATGCTTTTCCTCACCCACGCCCAGGACCACGGGCCCGGCTTGAGCCGAGCCCTGCACTCCATGGCCAGCCTCACCGAGCAGGAAGCCATCTCGCTGCGCAGCCTGGACGCCAAGCGCGCCCAGGTCCGCACCGGAACCCGCTGGGTATCCATCATCTCGCTGGCGATCGCCGTATACATCCTGACCAACCCCTCCTGGGGCGAGATCTACCGCACCGCCCAGGGGCAGCTGGTGATGCTGGTCCTCGGGGCGATGTTCGGCGGCGCGCTGATGGGGATGCGCAAGCTCGCCCAGTCGCGGCCCGCTCCACGCCTGCTGGCGCCACTACCCGCCGCAGGCGGGCTGAGTGACGGCACTCCCAGTGCCGTGGGCGGGACAGCGAAGCCTAAGAAGCAGAAGGTGAAGGGGGCTCTGCTGTGATCTCGCCCGGAGCACTCGCGTGCGGCGCGATCGTGGGCGGTGGACTGTTTCTGCTGGTGCGGGAACTGCTGCCCTCCCGCCCCGACATGGATGCGGTCCTGGACCGGCTGGAGAACACCACCCCGGGACACGGCCACACCTCCACGTCGGCGGGGGCACGACGTCGCCGGCAGGAGGAATCGGTGTGGGAGCGGGCCGGGGATCGCATCCTGGCCTCCCACGGGCACCGCCTGACCGTGCCGCGCGCCGACCTGGAACTGCTGAACCGTTCGGTGGCCCATCACGTCGGGACGAAGGTCCTGGGGTCTCTGCTGGCCATGGGGATGGTGCAAGTCGGCGGTCTGCTGCTGAGCTTGGCGGGCTTCGGCCTGTCGTGGGCGCCGCCCCTCCTGGCGTCGCTGGCCTTCGCTGCGTACATCTGGTTCGACGCTGATGCCAATGTGCGGCGCAAGGCGAAGGCGGCCCGCCTGGAGGTCCGCTACGCCATCGCCTCGTTCCTCGAGCGCGCCCAGCTGGAGCGGGGCGCAAATGTAGGGCCGGAAGCGGCGGTTCAGCGCACCGCCGAGGTCGGCGACCACTGGATCCTGACCCGGATCAGCGCCGCCCTCAAGCGCGCTGAACTGGCCGGGATCCCGCAGTGGGAAGCGCTCAAGCAGCTGGGCGAGCAGCTCGACATTCCCGAACTGGCGGCGCCCGCTGAGTCGTTCTCGCTGGCCGGGGCGGGCGCATCCATCCAAAAGACGCTGGCGACGCAGGCGCTGCTGTTGCGCCAGCGGCTGCTGACGGACCGGGAGGCGGAGGCGAACTCGGCCTCCGAGCGGCTGGTGGTGCCCGGCACGGTGCTGTTCACCGTCGTGCTGGTGATGTTCGCCTACCCGGCGTTCAGCGCCCTGACCAACATCTGACGATCAACCACCGTGACGCGGAGGTGCGTGGCGGAAACGAGGGGACACAGATCATGAGATTCAACGTGCTCGACCAGGCTGCGATCCGACTGCACACCGCGTGGCTGATGCGGGTGGAGAAGATGTCCGGAGCGCGCCGGGATGCAGGCATGGAGACCCTGGAAAAGCTGATCCTGGGGGCAGTGGTGCTGGGGGTGGCCGTCGCGTTCGGCACCGTCTTCAAATCCACCTCGACGACGCTGATTGACCGGTTCAAGGCCGCCGTCGGCGCATGAGACACCGGATTCGGCAGTGGTGGCACAGCCGTCTGGAAGACGGGCGCAGCCTTCACGATGGCGGCATCGCCACCCTGGAGTTCCTGGTCATCGCGCCCATCCTGCTGTTCATCTCATGCCTGGTCCTGCAGTTGGGGGTGTTCTTCCTGGCCAGTACCGCGGCCCACACAGCGGCTCGCAAGGGTGCGCAGACCGGCGCCGAGTTCCACTCCTCCCCCAGCCAGGGGGCCGAGCGCGCCCAGTCCTGGCTCGCTCAGGTCGGGGTGGTGCAGCAGTCCCAGGTCAGCACCGCGGGATCGACGGGCGAGCAGGTGCGGGTGACGGTAACTGGCCGGGTCATGAACTTCTTGCCGTGGGACCTGCGGGTGGAGCGCAGCGCCGAGGACACCGTGGAGAAAAACGGGTGAGCGTGAACCAACGGATGAGGCCCCTCACGTGGCCATTCAGCGTCGGATCGGCGCGCGCCCGCACGGCACCTGGCCATGTAGCCGAGGACCGGGGTTCCTACACGCTGGAGGCCGTGCTGTGCCTGACGGTGCTGGTGCCGATCCTGGGCATCATCGCCGCATTCGGGCTGGCCGGGCTGGGCGACAGCACCGCGGCGAACGCGGCCGCAGCCGCCGCCCGCGCGGCCAGCGAGTCGGATGACCCCGACACGGCACAAGCCCGCGGACGGCAGGCCGCGCTGAAGTCCCTCGGGCAGGCACAGCGCACCTGCGCGAGCTCGGACATCGTCGTCGACACCAGCGGCTTTCCCAGCCAGCCGGGCCAGGCGGGGACGGTCAGTGTGCGCGTGGACTGCACCATCCCGCTGACGGATCTGGCCGTTCCGGCACTGCCCGGCTCCAAGACACTCACCGCGACGCGCCACAGTGCCGTGGATCGGTATGTCGGTCGCACGGGCGAGAGGAAGGGCGGCCAGTGAGCCTTCGACAGCGCGTGCCCGGTGTCCGGTGGAAGGGTGAGCGAGGTTCGGTGACCCTGTACTTCCTGGGCTTCGCCATCGTCATGATCGGCTTGTTGGCGCTCCTCGTGGACGGCGGCCGTCTCCTGATGGCTTCGGCTGACGCGGAGGACATCGCCGCTGAGGCGGCCCGCAGTGCGGGCCAGGAGATCAACGGTGCCGACGCCATCACCGGTGAGGGCACCCGTGCCGACCCGCAGAAGGCGGTGGCCACCGCGGAGGGCTTCCTCGCCGATGCCGGTGTGCAGGGCACGGTGACGGTGGCCGAGGACGGGCAGAGCATCGACATCACCGTGCAGGACACCTACCACACGCTGCTGCTGGGCGGGTTCGGCTACTCCAGCCTGCAGGTCACCGCGCACGCCGACGTCACGCTCGAACGTACCGACCCCGGAGACTGAGATGCCCCGCTCCTCCCCCGGCCAACCGGTCCTCGCCGTGCGCTTGCTGCGCGCTGCGGGCAGCCTCTTCGCCCTCGCACTGCTCTTGGTGGGCGTGCCCTGGGTGCTGGTCAGCGCCGGCACCCTGCCCGGCGGTGCCCCCAGCGGTTCGGACATCACCGAGGCGCTGTTGTCCCCCGATGACGGTGGCGTGCTGTTCACCGTCCTGACCTTGGCCGCGTGGGCGCTGTGGGGCTGGTTCGCCCTGGGCGTGGTCACCGAGGTCCCGCGTTTGGTGCTGCGCCGCCGCCCGCCTCGGCGGCGACGTGTGCTGGGCGCCCCACAGCGGCTGGCTGGGTTCCTCCTGGGCGGGTTGCTGGTGTTGCCCGCCGGTACCGCGATGGCCTCACCAGCACCGGCGATCGCCGCTACCGCGCCCGTCCAGCCCACCGCACCCGCTGGCGACGCCGCCGCGGCCACCAGCTTCAACAACCGTGCTTCCTCCCCGGCCCCAGCCGCAGCAGCCGCAGTCGACGGGCCGGTGCATGTGGTGGGTGAGACCGGCGAGACGGTATGGGACCTGGCGGTGGAGTATCTGGGTTCCGGCACCCGCTCCCAGGAGATCAGGGACTTGAATCCCGCTCTGCCCCAGACCGCTCTGCTGCCCGCCGGGGTGTCTGTCCAGTTGCCGGACGATGCCCGCATTTCGCATCCGGCCTCACCGGTCGACGCATCCCCGGAGTCTGCGCCGCGGATGCAACTCGCCGGTGGGGAGCAGCCCATCAGCGCGGCCAAGGAGGTCGAGGACGGCAAGGGTGAGGGGCGCGAGCGGACGCACACCGTTGCGCCTGGGGAGTCGCTGTCGAGCATCGCCGAGGATGAGACCGGCGATGCCGCGCGGTGGCCGCAGCTCTTTGAGGCGACCAAGGGCAAGGATCAGCCGGGCGGTGCGCCCCGCCTGAGCGACCCCGACCTGATCTACCCCGGCCAGCAGGTCACCGTCCCGGCCGCCACCCCCAAAGGCCCGCACCAGGAACGCGATGAGAGGACCGATCCCGCCGAGGACTCGCCGGGCAACGAGCAGGACACCGGGCACGGCCAGGACCGCGAGAACGACCCGGGCGGCGACAAGGATCGGGGAAGCACACAGGATCGCCCCAACAAACCTGCCGAGTCGGCCAAGCCTGCGCCCTCACCTGCCCCGGACCGGTCACCCCAGCCGTCGAAGCCGTCCGACCGTGACCGCGATACGCCGTCAGCCACGCCCAGTTCACCCTCCAGTCCCGTGCCCTCCAGCCCGGCGCCGACACGTGATGAGGAGTCGTCGAGTGTGCTGAATACCCGCACGGCTGGGGTGTTGGTGTCGCTGGCGGCCGCGGTGACGCTGGCGCTGTCCATCCGACGCATCCTGCAACGCCGACGCGCCAAGCCGGGCGAGCGCATCGCCATGCCCGAGGAAACCTCCCCGGCCGAGGCACAGATGGCGCAGGCCGCCGAGCCCGCAGGTCCGCTTCGGCTGGACCGGGCCCTGCGCACCCTGGCCTACCAAGCCGCCCGCGCGGGCCAGTCGCTGCCCGCCCTGCGCGGCGGGCGCATCACCGAAACCAGCGTCCAGGCCCTGCCCGAGGACCTCCAGGCCGCCCCCGTGGCCCCGTTCACATCCGGGGAAGGCGGCTGGTGGACGTGCGAGAACACCACCGACCTCCTGGAGGAGCAGGACGCGGCCCACGTGGACGCCCCCTACCCGGGGCTGGTCACGATCGGCGCGGACGAGTCCGGTCACCTGGTGCTGCTGAATCTTCCGCATGCCGGCGTCGTCCTCCTGGGCGGCGCACAGGAAAAGACCCAAGAGGTCCTCACTTCCCTGGCCTTGGAGCTCGGCATGAGCCCGTGGGCCACCGATGTGGAGGTCGTGGTGATCGGCTTCGGTGAGGGGCTCCACCATCTCCTGCCATCCTCCAGGATCGCGTACATGCGCGAAAGCGCCCATGCGGCGCGCGACTTCGCCGAGCGGCTCCTGGAGGCCCACCAGGAGAACGAGGAGGCCCGCGCGCCCTACCTCATCCTGTGTGCGTCCGAGCTCACGGCGGACAGTGCCTGGCAGATGGCCGAAACGTTCGACAAGGCGTCCGGCGTGATGAAGGTGGCGCTGATCGCCCCGGCGTCGTCCGCGGAGCTGCTGTTCGAGCAGAGCGAGGTGATCGATGCGGCCAGCAGTGGGCCGCAGCGCATCGACATCCTGGGGGCGGACGTCACCCTGCAGCGACTGGAGCGCCAAGCTGTGGAGGAGATCAGCGCTGCGCTGGCCGTCTCCGGCCAGGACGCGCATCCTGCCGCCGAGGCCTGGCAGCATGTGCCCTGCGAATCCCAGACCGCGGCCGCGGCCCACGCTGCGGCCGCCACCCGGATCCCGGATGCGGCACCCGACCCCGTGAACAGCCCGGTGGCGACCTCCAGTGCGCCGGTGGGGCCGGCCGCTCTCACCGAAAGCGGACACAACGCTGGAGTGGGCGGCGAGGAACTGGGGGTCTTTCCCGCTCTGCTGGCGGCATCGCAGTCCCCGGCCGCCGTCAGCATGCCGCTCCCGCCGCCTGCACACGAGAAAGCCGGTGCTCCGTCCGTACCCAACCCGGATGATTCCTCAGCCCTGGACCCCCTCACCCGGCTGCCGGTCCCCGCGCAACCCGATACATCTGGACCTGTCCCCGATCACATCGCCCCGCGCACCCCTGTCGCGGACAGCGCCCCAGGCGTTCCCGTCATCCGGATCCTCGGCCCGGTTGCCATCTCCGGAGTCGCAGCCTCCCGCCACGGCACCCGCGAGGCCCAACTGGCCGCGCTGTTGCACCTGAAGCCCGGACGCAGCGCCGACACCCTGTGCGCAGACATGGACCCGGCAAGCCCCTGGTCGACCGACACCCTCAACGCACGTATGGGCGGACTGCGCCGCAGCCTCGGCCAAGACGACGACGGCAACTCCTATGTGCCCCGCCGCTCCGTGAAGTCCGACCCCTACACGCTCTCCGACAAGATCTGCTGCGACTGGCACCACTTCCAGCACACCGTCGAAGCCGCGCTCCCCCACGGCCCCGCCGGGCTCGCCCAGCTGGAGAAGGCCCTGGACCAGGTCCACGGACGGCCGTTCGGCGCGCAGCCGCTGCCCTGGAGCCAGCCGCTGCAGCAGGAAATCGCGATGCGCATCGTGAGCATTGCGCACACCGTCGCCACCTATCGCCTGGCCCCCGGCGCCCACCACGACCTCACCCTGGCCCGGCGGGCCACCGCCACCGGACTTGAGGTCGACGACACTGCTGAACTCCTCTACCGCGACTGGTTCCAGGTCGAGGCGGCCGCAGGCAACCGCAGCGGGCTCACCGCCGCGATCTCCCGGTTGGATCACGTCAACCGCTCACTGGGCCTGCCGATGGAGATCGAGACCGAGCAGCTCATGCACACCCTCCTCGACCAGACCAGCACAGCGCCTCACAGCTGACGCGACACATAGCGCATTGCGCACGGCATGGGCATCTCCGCGCGCTGCGACACCCGCTGCCCCTCGACCCTTACGCAACAAGCCGTACGCTTCTGGCGTGCGCTATCTGGCCGAACCATTCATCCTCGGTGCCCTCACACGAGGACGCTCCGTCGAGCAGTTCCTTGGGCCATGGGAAGCCTCCCGGAGGCCTGGAATCCACTGGGTCGAGATGCGGCTGGCGCAAGGGGCCTTCGCGATCTATCTGCATGCCGCGCTGGAGGGTGAACCCACCCGAGATCTGAACTCGCTGCCCGCGCTGTTCGACAGCGAGGAAGAGGACTTCGGTCTCCTGCTGGCAACGACGCCCGATCCGCTTGCCGCCTTGGCCATCGCCGAAACTCGGGCCGGAGCCACCCGCGAGCGCTGGGTCAATCAGTCCATGGCCGGAGACGACTACCGCGACTACGTGTTGGTCGGGCGCCCTGCCACGGCGCCCGACGGCCAGCCTTGGCCCGCGCAGCGGCTCTACTGACCACCAGGACCGTCCGATCAGCGCATCATCACCGAGCCCACAGCAAGGCTGACGGACTTCGCTGCCAGTACCGGCCCCCAGACGGGCTGCGCACCCACGTCAGCCGCGGATCGGTCATCGCCATTGACGCCGGGTAGCTGTGTGCATTCGCACGGCTGTGGACAGCTGCGCACTGCGCACAGCCGCCCCGGGCTTCTGCGGCCTGCCGACCCGCCGCGCGGTCAGGCGATCGTCAGGTCACGCCGTACGTAGGCGAGAACTTCCGCGAGGGCTGCCTCGGTGGAAACCGGTGATCGCTGCCGCCAGGACTGGATGGCTTCATGCACCGTCGCTGCGGCCGTGCGCACGTGCGCAGCGAACTCATCGGGCAGCGGGCCCCATGTGCCGTCGTCGCCACATGCGCCGGTGACGACGATCGGACCGTGCAGGATGTAGTCGAAGCCCAGGTTCATGCGCCGCCAGCTACAGGCCAGCGTCCAGGCGGTGATGTTCGGCGGGAGGCCCAGGCGGGCGCCCGTGCTGTGCAGATGGAGCACCGTCGCACGGTGGTAGTAGGCAGCCTCCGCGTCCCCGCCGACCTGATCGTTCAGGAGCTTGCGCTGCGCAGCCCGATCGCTGGGCAAGTCCACATCGGTCACGTCGCCGTCCGCGGCGATGCGCAAGGCGCTCGTCATCGGTCGATCCCCTCCCCTGGTCTGCCGGTGCGCAGCGCGCACACTCTGGCCGGGACTGCGCAGCGATGAGTGCTGCGCACGCCGCTGGCGGCCACTCTGGATCCGTGATCGGCGGGCGGAGCGTTGTTCAGCCACCCCTGGCGAGGCGCTGGCCCTAGCTGATGACCGATGACCAATCGACATCGGCCGGGGCGATCGCCCGGCGTCGACGACGGAAGTCCTCGACTCGTTCGGCCATCCACGAGTTGGTGAGTGGCTTGTTGTGGAGGCCGTTGATGCCGCGTCCGTCGACCTCTTCGAGGAGCTCCACCAGGTCGGGTTCCCTTCCCCTCGCCTCGCGCATCTCGGCCCATACGGCGTAGGCGCGGAACTCCAGTTGGTAGCGGCCGACCGCGTTGGCTTTCACCGGCTGGCCGTGCGCGTTGGTGATGCCCTGCTCGGCAAGGTGTGCGGCCAGCTCTTCCCGGTTGGGATCGCGCCCGTGGGTGTGCAGGAAGGACTCATACCCAAGGTAGTAGCGATCCACTGCGGTCGGCTGCACGGCCTCGTGCGAGGCAGGTTCGCGCGGGGAGAGATCATCGGCTGGGCGGGGCTCGCGCTGTTCGGCCGGTGAGCCGGCCGGAGCGGGCGGCTGTTCCGCACCCTCTTGTGCCGCGCGCTGGCTGGGTACTCCCGCGGTCTCGTCCAGGGTTTCGCCGGGGTCGGGAGCCGTATGCTCCTCCGGCTCCAGGTCAGCGGATTCCACGTCGAGGTCTTGCTGATGGCGCTGCCGCAGACCCGGCAGAAGGGGATCGATCGTCTGCCCGCTCAGCGGGCCGCCGCGACCGTCCACGACGCCGTACACGTCCATCAGGAAGAGACCGAACTGGCGGGCGGAAGGGTATTCGCCCAGTTCAGTGACAAAGGCACAGAACGCGGCGTAGTACTGCTCCTCATCGAGCGCCCCCATCGAGAGCTGGTCCTGCCCCGCACTGAACCAGGGGTTTGCGTCCCGGTGCCGGTTCCCTCCCTCGTGAGGGGCATCACCGGCGGCCTGTGCCGCTATGTCCGCGTCCGCGCCGAGCACGCCGTGCAGGGGCTCGCGCTGCGCTCGCTGGGATCGGGGGCCTGGAACGCTGTGTGGCCCTTCGGTAGCGAGCAGTTCGCCGGTGCCATCGGTCCCGGACAGGTCCCACGGGTCCTTGCTCAGGCCCAGCTGCGCGTGCGATTCCAGGTCGGGAGTCGTCTGCTCACGCTCCCCCATCTCAACATCAGTCTGCTCGTCTACCTGCGTCTGTGACCGCTGTGGAAGCAGTGCGGGCTCGATGCCCGCCGCGGCGAGACCCGCGGGCGCGGTCTCCGCGAGCGGTACGCCGAAGCGCGCCAGGCGCAGCGGCATCAG
>NZ_JBWKFG010000019.1:0-31569 GCF_056434405.1 Streptomyces sp. NPDC044044
TACTGCAGGGGGGACCCTGTGGGAGAGTAGGACGCCGCCGAACTATTATTAACGGGAAACCCCCGCACCCTCTGGGTGCGGGGGTTTTCTGCGTTTAGGGTCGAGTTATGCGATACGACCTGGTCATCTTCGACAATGACGGCGTCCTTGTGGACAGTGAGCCGCTTTCCAATACCATCCTTGCCGCTTACCTGACCGAGCTCGGGCACCCCACCACGTACGAGGACTCCCTCCGCGACTACATGGGGGCGGCTGTTCATCGCGTACACGATCTTGTTCTTGAGCGCAGTGGGCAGCGGTTGCCCGAGGATTTTGATGTGACCTTCCACGCTCGTGTCTTCGCCGCCTTCGAGCGGGAGCTTGAGCCTGTGGCCGGGGCCGTCGACGTACTGGAGAAGCTGGTCGCCGGTGGGGTGCCTTACTGCCTTGCCTCGTCCGGGAGTCATGAGCGGATTCGGGTCGGGCATCGGCGTACCGGGCTCGATCGGTGGTTCGGGGATGAGCGGATCTTCAGTTCCGAGGACGTGGGGCGGGGGAAGCCGGCGCCGGATCTCTTCCTCTACGCCGCCGAGCGCATGGGAGTGGCGCCCGAGAGGTGTGTGGTGGTCGAGGACAGTCCGTTGGGGGTGCGGGCCGCTGTGGCGGCGGGGATGGACGTGTACGGGTTCACCGCCATGACGCCGGCGGAGCGGCTCTCCGGCGCCACTGAACTCTTCGGGGACATGGGGGAGTTGGCTGACCTGCTCGTATGACGCGGGCCGGGGGTTCGGGCTGACATTTGTCATGGAGAGGTCCGGACGATCGTTTCTGTCGGCCGGTGGGTGGTTGCGGCGAAGCTGAGTGCGTCGAGAACGAACGGGACGCACAACGCACGGACGCACCCAGTGACAGTGACGACGGAGGACCGGACGCCATGAGCCAGCTCGCCACCCCAGCCTCGGACATAGCCACAGGCGCGGACACAGGCGCGGACACAGCCACGGACACAGTGACAACAGCTGGCGTGGAAGGCTCCGGTCGGCAGTCGCGCTGGGAGTCGCTGAAGCCGCTCGTCCTTGACGCGGCTGTGCCCACAGCCTCGTACTACCTGCTCAGCAAGGGTTTTGGAATGAGCACGCTGGCGGCGCTCGCCTGGAGCAGTGTGGTGCCTGCCGGGCGGACGCTGTGGAGTCTGGTCAAGGAGCGCCAGGTCAACGGGCTCGCGGCGCTCATCCTGGCCGCCAACGTCGTTGGGCTGCTGCTCAGTCTGCTGGCCGGTGATCCGCGGCTGATGCTCGCCAAGGACAGTGGGATCACCGCGACGATCGGGATCGCTGTGCTGGTGTCCGTGGCTGCCGGGCGGCCGTTGATGACCGTCGGGCTCAAGCCCTGGGTCACCAAGGGGAATCCGGTGCGGACCGCCGCGTGGGAGCGGCTGATCGCCGAGCGGGGGCGGTTCGCGCGGATGGAGCGGATGTTCTCGGTGATGTGGGGTGTGGCGCTGTTCGGTGAGGCCGCGGTGCGGGCCGTGGGTGCCTACACGCTGCCCGTCGACACCATGGTGTGGCTCGGCGGCGTGATCGCCGGGGTCACCATCACGGCGACGGTCCTGGTGAGCGGTGCCCTGGTCGTCGATCCGATGGAGAAGAAGGTGACCGAGGAGGTGACCGGGGAGGTGGCCGAGGGGGCGAGCCGTGGGGAATTGGGTGGGTGATCTATCTACCCACCGGTAGTCAGGGGTCCTACGCTCAGCAGCCATGACAGATGAGCTGCGGCGCGGCAGGGCCTCTTTGGCGTTCAGCTTCCTGGTGCAGGGCGTCACCTTCGCGTTGCTGGTGACGCGGATCCCCGCCATTCAGGATCAGTACGGGATATCCGACGGCCTGTTGCCGGTCTTCCTTGCCGCCGTGCCGATCCTCGCCGGGGTCGGGAGCGTGGGCACGGAGTGGCTGGTCAAGAGAGTGCCGCCCAGCCGTGTGCTGCGATGGGCGCAGCCTGTGGTGCTCCTGGCGCTGCTCGGGGTGGGTGCCGGTGACGCCCTGTGGCAAGTGGCCGTGGCACTGGGGGCGTTCGGGCTCTCGGTGGGGGCGCTCGACGCGTCCATGAACATGCTCGGGGTGAGTCTGCAGCGGGCGTACGGGCGCAGCATCATGCTGGGGTTTCACGCGGCGTACAGCCTGGGCGGGATCGCGGGGGCGTCGGCCGCGTGGGCGGGGGCGCACTGGGATCTGTCGCTCTTCGTGTCGTATCTGCCGGTGGTCGTCGTGCTGTTGCCGGCGGCGCTGGTGGGGAGTCGGTGGTACGTCGACGCCGATGCCGGCGCTGATGCGGCTGCCGCAGGTGAGGGAAAGGGCGGGCCCGTCGTCTTCAAGCTGCTCCTGCCTCTCTGCCTGGTGATGACCTTCGCGTACATCGGGGATTCGACGGTCTCCAACTGGAGCGCGAAGTATCTGCAGGACGTCCTGGGGAGTTCGGAGGAGGTCTCGACCGTCCCCTACAACGTCTACATGGTCATGACCCTGCTGGGGCGGGGGCTCGGGGACCTGGGCGTGCGGCGGTTCGGGGCCGTGGCGGTGGTGCGGGTCGGGTCGGTGGTGGGCGCCCTCGGGTTCGCGATCGTGGCGGTGGCGCCCGGTGCGTGGACCGGGATCCTGGGGTTCACGGTGCTCGGGCTCGGGCTGTGCGTGATCGTCCCGCAGACCTTCGCCGCGGCGGGGCGGCTCTTCCCCGGTGCTTCGGATGCCGCTGTCGCGCGGCTCAATGTCTTCAACTATGTGGGGTTCCTGATCGGTTCGCCGCTGGTGGGTGCGCTCGGGGATGCGTGGAACTACCGCGGGGCGATGCTCGTTCCCATGGTGTTGGTGCTCGTGACCTTGTTGTACGCCCGGTCTTTCGCCCCCGAGACGGACCGATACGGTGACGGGCATGAGCGGCCACGCACAGCTGATGTGGGACGAGGCAGTAACGGGCTATGACTTCGGTCCTGAGCACCCCATGGACCCGGTCCGGCTCGCGCTGACCAGAAGCCTGGTCGGTGCCTTCGGGCTCGACCAGGAGCTCGACGTGGTCGCGGCCAAGCGTGCCGGTGACTCCACGCTGCGGCTCGTGCATCGCGAGGACTATGTGCAGGCGGTCAAGGCCGCTTCCGTCGATCCGGCGTCGGCGGACGGGAGCTATGGCCTCGGGACCGCGGACGATCCCGCCTTCGCGGGGATGCACGAGGTGTCGGCGCTGATCGCCGGGCAGTCGGTGGGCGCGGCCGAGGCGGTGTGGCGCGGCGAAGCGCTGCATGCCGTGAACTTCGCGGGCGGGCTGCATCATGCGATGCCGGGGTCCGCCTCGGGGTTCTGTATCTACAACGACGCCTCGCTGGCGATCGCGCGGCTGCTCGAGCTGGGCGCCGAGCGGGTCGCGTACGTGGATGTGGACGTGCACCACGGGGACGGGGTGCAGGCGTCCTTCTGGGACGACCCGCGGGTTCTGACGATTTCGCTGCACGAGCATCCGCGGACGCTGTTCCCGCAGACCGGGTGGCCCGAGGAGACGGGTGCGGACTCCGTGGCGGAGGGGTCTGCCGTCAATGTCGCGCTGCCGGCGGGGACGGGGGACGCGGGGTGGCTGCGGGCGTTTCACGCGGTGGTGCCGGAGCTGCTCGCCGACTTTCGGCCGCAGGTCCTTGTCTCGCAGCATGGGGCTGACACGCACTTTGAGGATCCGCTCGCTCACCTCGCGGTTTCGCTTGATGCTCAGCGGGCTGTGCAGGTGGCCTGCCATGAGCTGGCGCATTCGTACGCCGATGGGCGGTGGGTCGCTCTGGGTGGGGGCGGGTACGCCGTGGTGGATGTGGTCCCGCGGTCCTGGACGCATCTGACCGCCATCGCCGCGGGGCGGGAGATCTTGCCATCGGCGGATACTCCCGAGGCCTGGCGGCAGGAAGTCTTCGCGCGGACTCGGCAGTTGGCGCCCGCGCGGATGAGTGATGGGCGGTGGCCTGTCTCCTGGGCGGAGTGGGAGGACGGGTACGACCCTGCGGATCGGCTTGATCAGGCGGTGCTTGCTGCTCGCCGGGCGGCGTTTCCGCTGCGGGGGTTGTTGGCGTAGGCACTCGGGAGCTTCGGTGTTGTGCCCACCCGTTCCGCCCTGCGGAACGCCTGCCCACGACGGGGAGTCGTGAGAGTACGGCTCGTTAGCCCAACTGTGGGGGTTTTTCGGGGTTTTGGAGGTATGGGGTGGGTTCCTGCGGGACCCTCGCAGCGTGTTGAGCACCGGAGCATTGCGTGCGCATCTGTTGGCTGCCCGGTTGGCCGGGCCCGTGGCCACCACTCGGGAAGAGAGCCTGCGGAGCTATCGGCTCTTCGCGGCCCGGGACCCGCGGATACTGCTCGGGCTCGATCCCGAGTGGAGCTGGGGCCACGGTGACCTGCTGGGGCTGATGGCGGACAAGTGCGGGGTCTCCGCCGACCCCCGGCACACCTCGGGGGTCGATGTCATCGACCCGGAGCGGACGTTGGCCGCGCTCGACGCCTTCGCCGAGAGGCTCGCTGACGCGGCGCGAAGGGGGCTTCCCGTGCTCTTCGGGACGGGGCATCCGCACCGACTCCTCGGTTTCTACGCCGCCCTGGCGGACGCTTTGTCGGCGGCCGGGTGCACCGTCCTCACCCCCGCGCAGGGCAACAGTGTCGACATAACGACCCGGTTCGGCCTACGCACGTACAACCTTGACTACGTACAAGGAGTCGCGCTGGTGCGGGAACCCGGCGCGCGTCCCACCGGGAGTGAGACCGGCGCACATACCCACTCCCCACTCCCGGTTCGAGCCGCTCTCGCGGCCGCCGCGGAGGCTGAAGGACCGCTTCCGGGGCTCGTCATCGGGGACCACGGATGGGTCTGCGGGGCTGGTCAGCTGGGGTTTGAGGCGATCGGTCTGGCGGATACGGATGATCCCGCGCTGTTCGTCGGAGAGGCCGAGGGGCAGGTGTCCGTCGTCGTTCCGCTTGATGACGCTGTGCGGTCTGATTACTACCGACCGCTTACTCGCTATGTACTCAATCGAGCGTGTCTGTCACAGTAGGCGGCCGATCGCTACTCCTCTTCCCCACTCGCATCATCCGCCCCTAGTCTGGGGAGTGAGCGCGCAGAGACGAAGAGTCACCGGAAGGGGAAGCCGGTGCCCGTCATGTGCGGAAGGTTCAGGTGGGGTGTCATGGCTGCTGACCAGAGGCCGCTGAACGAGGTTCAGTTCTTGACCGTGGCGGAAGTCGCCTCGGTGATGCGAGTGTCCAAGATGACCGTGTACCGCTTGGTGCACAGCGGTCATCTGCCCGCCATCCGGGTCGGAAGGTCCTTCCGGGTCCCGGAGCAGGCGGTTCACGAGTACCTCCGCGAGTCCTATGTAGGGGTCGAGGCGGGCTGACCGGAGCCGGTCGATCCCCCTCGATTACGTCCCTCACCCAGGGGCGGGTAGGCTAGGCCGACGTAGGTCGTGTGGGCCCAGTCTGCTGCCCCGCACCGAGTGAAGAGAAGTGAGCGAGGGTAGTCGTGGGCTCTGTTATCAAGAAGCGGCGTAAGCGGATGGCCAAGAAGAAGCACCGCAAGCTGCTGAAGCGCACTCGCGTTCAGCGTCGCAACAAGAAGTAAGCGACAGCTGCACAGCGTGTCCCGAAGCCCTCCCGTCATCCGGCGGGAGGGCTTCGGCGTTTTGCGGGCCGCCTCAGGGGCACCCGCCGAGCGTCCGCTGGGCACCCGCCGGTCATCCGTCGGGCGGCCGCCGGATATCCGCCGGGCACCCGCCGGGCGTCTTCCGGCCGGTTTTCGGGCTTCGCCGGACCGCCTGGGGGCTTGTTTCGAACGTATGCCCTGGGCAGGATGTGCGTCCCGATCCGGAGTACGTCCTGGTCTGGGCGTAGGGCCTGGTCCGGGCGGTTTGCTGTGGCTGTCGTCACTTCCTGCATCAGGCGGTCATCACAGCGCAACATCGACCCGCTAGCGTGTGCCAGGAGAGACATGATGGGGCGCGGCAGGACTTCGAGGGCTGGGGAAGGCAGGCGCTGATCTTGGGCAAGGTCGTGCTCGTGACCGGGGTGGCCCGACAACTGGGCGGGCGGTTCGTCCGACGCGTCCTGAGGGACCCCGAGGTCGACCGGGTGGTCGCCGTGGACGCGGTCCCCCCTGAGCACCATCTGGGCGGCGCCGACTTCGTGCAGGCCGACATCCGGCAGCCCGCGATCGCCAAGGTGCTCGCCGAGTTCTCCGTCGACACGGTCGTGCACATGGACGTCACGGGCACGGCGCTCGCCGGCGGCAATCGCGGCTCGCTCAAGGAAACCAACGTCATCGGCACCATGCAGCTGCTCGGCGCCTGCCAGAAGTCGCCGACGGTGAAGCGGCTCGTGGTGAAGTCGAGCACCAATGTGTACGGCTCCGCGCCGCGCGACCCCGCGGTCTTCACCGAGACGACGCCGCCGAAGTCGCTGCCCAGCGGTGGCTTCGCCAAGGACACCGTCGAGGTCGAGGGGTACGTACGCGGCTTCGCGCGCCGCCGCCCGGACGTGGCGGTCTGCGTGCTGCGCTTCGCGAACATCCTGGGGCCCGCAGCGGACTCCCCGCTCGCCGAGTACTTCTCGCTGCCGGTGCTGCCGACCGTCTTCGGCTACGACCCGCGGCTGCAGTTCGTGCACGAGGACGACGCGATCGAGGTCCTGCGCATCGGGGCGCGCGATCCGGAGCGCGGGACGCTCAACAGCGGCACGTTCAACATCGCGGGCGACGGACTGCTGCTGCTCTCGCAGTGCTCGCGCCGCCTGGGGCGTCCGACGCTGCCGGTGTTCATGCCCGCGGTCACCTGGGTCGGCCAGGCGCTGCGCACCCTGGGCATGACGGACTTCTCGCCCGAGCAGATCAGGCTGCTCACCCACGGCCGGGTCGTGGCCACCCGGCAGATGCGCGAGACACTGGGCTTCAAGCCCAAGTACACGACCGCGGAGACCTTCGCGGATTTCGTACGCAGTCGGGGTCCGGGACTTCTGCCGCCGCAGGCCGTCGCGGGGGCCATCGACCGGATCGCCACGCTGCCCTTCGCGGGCAACCAGAGCGCCAACTGAGGAGAGCGTCAACGATGGCGGACGCCAAGGTCATTCCGTTCGACGACGACCGGTCGCGCACGGGTGCGCAGCGCCCGGCGCGGCGCAGGGGCACGGCCCGGCGCAAGAACGATCCGGCAGCCGTGCGTGAGGTCACGGCCATGCCGGGGCAGCAGGACGGGGAGCCGCAGGTGGACAGGGCCGAGCCGGAGCCCGCGCGGCCGGAGACCGGGGCGGGGGCCAGGCCGGAGCCGCGGGGCGGTGGCGGTGGCCTGGAGCGCCGTGTCGCGGGTGGTCTCGCGTTCCTGCGCCGGCGGCTCACGGGTGACTACGAGGTCGACGACTTCGGTTACGACGAGGAGCTCACCGACCAGGTCCTGATGTCGCTGGTGCGGCCGCTGTACGAGAAGTACTTCCGCGTCGAGGTGAAGGGCATCGAGAACATCCCGTCGGACGGCGGGGCGCTGATCGTCTCCAACCACTCCGGGACGCTGCCGCTGGACGGCCTGATGATGCAGGTCGCCGTGCACGACAACCACCCCGAGGGGCGGCATCTGCGGCTGCTCGCGGCGGACCTCGTCTTCATGCTGCCGGTGGTCAACGAACTGGCGCGCAAGGCGGGGCACACGCTGGCGTGCGCCGAGGACGCCGAGCGGCTGCTTGCGCGCGGTGAGCTGGTCGGGGTGATGCCGGAGGGCTTCAAGGGCATCGGGAAGCCGTTCAGCGAGCGCTACAAGCTGCAGCGGTTCGGGCGGGGCGGCTTCGTCTCCACCGCGTTGCGGGCGGGGACGCCGATCGTTCCCTGCTCGATCGTGGGCGCGGAGGAGATCTACCCGATGATCGGCAACGCGAAGACGCTGGCGCGGGTGCTGGGCTTCCCGTACTTCCCGATCACGCCTACGTTCCCCTGGCTCGGGCCGCTGGGGGCGTTGCCGCTGCCGACGAAGTGGACGATTCAGTTCGGGGAGCCGATTCCCACGGACGGGTATCCGCCGGAGGCGGCCGAGGACCCGATGCTGATGTTCAACCTGACCGATCAGGTCCGGGAGCAGATTCAGCACACGCTGTACAAGCTGCTGGTGCAGCGGCGGTCCGTCTTCTTCTGACGTGAACGCAGGACGGGCCGGATCCCACGAAGGGATCCGGCCCGTCCTGCTTGTCCGTGTACTACTTCGCGTCCTCCTCGTCGATCCCCAGGCCCGGCAGCAAGCCGGGAAGGATCGGCGGCACCGTGACGTCCGGCTTGGGCTGCGGGGATTCCTTGTCGGACGAGCCGCCGTCCGACGGGCTGCTCGGCGTGGTGTCGGACTTCGGGGGGTCCAGGAGACCGCCCGTGTTGCCGCCCAGCAGGCCGTCGTTCTCGCGCTTGTCCGGTGCCGACGGGCGGGGCTCGCCCTTGTCGGCGCTCGAACCGTCCCGCGGGGACGAATCCGGGGACGAGGGGCGGTCCGGGGTGGAGGACCCGGAGGAGCCGCCCTGGCTCGGCTGACCAGGGGCGCTGCTCGTGTCCGGGGTGCGGGGGAGCAGGGAGCGGAGGGGGTCCACTTCCTGGTCCATCGCGTCGAAGACCGAGCTCACCTGCTCGCCCACGTCCCCTAGCTGGACGGGCAGCCGGCTCTGCAGGTCGCTCCAGCTCCTGCGGTGCGACTCGGTGAAGGCGGACAGCGCCTGGATGTGGCCGATCGAGCCGTCACGCTCGTACGCCTGGTGGAGCAGGCGGTGGCCTTCCGTGGCGTCGTGCCGCATGCCCGAGAGGGCCCGCCTGACCTCGCCTAGGGATTCGTGGTCGAGGTCGCCGCTGCGGCCACGCTCCATCAGCCGACGGGCTTCGTTCAGGCGCGTCGACGCGTGGTCGAGATAGACCCCGCCCTTGTCGCTGTCGCCGTCGGCCATGCCGAGCTTGAGGTCCTCCATGCCGCGCTTCAGGCCGTATAGCGAATCGCCCGGCAGCGCGTCGGAGCTGGCCGCGGCCACTCCGCTGAACGCCCCGGCGGCCACGCCGACGGTGAGCCCGCCCGCGGCGATGCCCTTCGAAAGCCTGGAGCGCGGCTTCAGTTTGCGCAGTCCCGTGGCCCGGTGGGCACCCTTGCGGGACCGCTGTTCGGGCACCGAGGTGCCGATGGTCCCACCGCCCGCGGCCGTGCCCTCAAGGAGCATGGCCTCCATGGCAGCTACGAGCTGGGCCCGCTGGACCACTTTGACCTCGGGATCCAGCTCCGGCTTCGGCAGCTCGCCGAGGTCCGTAGCGAGGGTCAACATCCGGTCCGGGGCCGTCTGTTCGGACGGCACGGAATCGGGTGTGACGGAACCTTCGGACTGCTCGGCCGCCGGGCCCTGGTCGGATTGCTCCTCCAGGGCCTGGGCGAAGGCGTTCGCCCGCCGGTGTGCCGATACGTTCGCGATCACTGGCGGCACCTCCTCTCGTCATGACGGTCGACTCCCCAGGGGGTCCTGAGGGTTGCACGACTTGAGCACTTCCACACGATCGAGTGAGCGGAGGTGATCAGAGAGCAACCACAGGGAGCCTGCATCCCGCACAACGAGTGTCGCGGCACTTGGGTTACGGACGGAGGATGATCGGACCGCCCAAATTCCGTGACGGCCATCTGGCCGCCACGGAGGGTGAGTTGAACGCTCCGCACGGCTACAGAGGGCTATTGACGGCGCGCGGCGCTAGCGCACGTCGTCCGGCAGGAGCCGGGCCAGTGTGCGGACCGCGCGGTACTGGAGGGTCTTGATCGCGCCCTCGTTCTTGCCCATCACCCGAGCGGTCTCGGCGACCGAGAGGCCCTGCAGGAAGCGCAGGGTCACGCACTCCTGCTGCTGGGGGTTGAGGCGGCGCACGGCTTCGAGCAGTGCGGCGTTGGAGAGGGACTCCAGGACGGAGTCCTCGGGGCTGCGCTCGACCTCGTTGGCGTCGAGCATTTCGCCGGTGGTCACTTCGAGGCGGAAACGGCTCGATTTGAAGTGGTCGGCGACCAGGTTGCGAGCGATCGTGACCAGCCAGGCGCCGAAGTCACGGCCCTGCCAGGTGAACGTGCTGATGCGGCGCAGGGCGCGCAGAAAGGTCTCGCTGGTGAGGTCTTCGGCGGTCGCTTTGCCGCCGACGCGGTAGTAGATGTAGCGGTAGACCGTGTCGCTGTACTGGTCGTAGAGACGGCCGAAGGCGTCGGACTCGCCCGCCTGGGCGCGTTCGACGAGGTCCATCATGCGGGCGCTGTCGCTGTCCGCGGCGGGACGGCGGGGGGTGGGGGTTGAGGTGGCGGCAGAGGCGGAACGAGCCCGTCTGCTGACCGCCGCGCCGCTGTCCGCCAGGGCATAGACGGGCCCGGCGGGTGTGGGGACGGCAAATGCGGGGACGGCGGGGCCGGCGTACGCGGTGGGGACGAAGCCGCGCAAGCGGTCGGCGACCGTTGCGCGCAGCGTAGCCAGGCCCGAGGCGTCAACCCCGACGTGTGGGTACACGGGACTCCCAGAGGCAGAGCTTCCATCACGTGCAGTGCGAGACCGTTCACCCGTCGTAGCGACGTGTGGGGTCCGTAATGCGTCTGAGGAGAATAACGCTTCGTACAGGCGGCACTACACCCAGTTGCTCAAATCACCGGTTACGTCGCTTCTGTTACCGGTCTATGCCCGTTCAAGTAGCAGACAGTGAACGGTTGTTGATCGAAAGAGTCCACATTCCGTCTCAGCACGGGGCGTGTTGTGGCCGAGTGCTACCGGCGTGACTGGCGGGAGCCCGGGTGGGGTAGGACCGAGAGAATGTTCAGTGGCGGCGGCGGTGCAGGGCGATCGCCGCGGCTGTGCCGCCCGCGATGGCGCCGACGCCCGCGGCGGCCGGGATGCCGACCTTGGCGGCCTTGCGGCCGGTGCGGTAGTCCCGCAGGCGCCAGTCCCGCTCGCGTGCGTACTTGCGCAGTTTCGCGTCGGGATTGATCGCGTACGGATGCCCGACGAGCGAGAGCATCGGGATGTCGTTGTGCGAATCGCTGTACGCGGCGCAGCGGGCCAGGTCCAGGCCCTCCGCCGACGCGAGCGCGCGGACGGCCTCGGCCTTCGCGGGGCCGTGCAGGGGTTCGCCGACGAGCTTTCCCGTATAGACGCCGTCCATGGACTCGGCGACCGTGCCGAGCGCGCCGGTCAGGCCCAGGCGGCGGGCGATGATCGTCGCCGTCTCCACCGGGGCGGCCGTGACCAGCCAGACCTTCTGGCCCGCGTCGAGGTGGGCCTGGGCCAGGGCGCGGGTGCCGGGCCAGATGCGCTCGGCCATGTACTCGTCGTAGATCTCCTCGCCGATGGACATCAGCTCGGCGACGCGGTGGCCCTTGACGATGGACAGGGCGCTGTCGCGGGCGTCCTGCATGTGCTCGGGGTCCTCGACACCGGCGAGCCGGAACCACGCCTGCTGCCAGGCGAATCGGGCGAGCTCCTGGCGCTCGAAGAACTTCCGCTTGTAGAGGCCGCGGCCGAAGTGGAAGATCGCGGCGCCCTGCATCACGGTGTTGTCGAGGTCGAAGAAGGCCGCGGCCTTGTCGTCGCCGAAGACCGGGAACTCCGGCTCCGCTGGTTCCTCGGGTGCCGCGGCGCCGTCGAGCGCCTCAAGCTCCTGCGACGTCTTGCGCGCTGCCTCAGCCGAGGCCTCGCCTGCCAACACGCTCCGCGCGGTGGCGGAGCGCCTACGGGGGGTGAGCCATCCGAGAGCGGCCATGTCGTGAGCATAGCTAGTTCGTTCGGTCGTTCCGGAGTCGGCAGGATTCGGTGCTGTGAACTCTCCGCGACCGCACCGTTAAACAGACGGGCCGCGCGGCGCGTCGGTGGGGCGAGAATGGTGTCATGAGCCCGATTTTTCGCCGTACGGAGAAGAAGAAGCCCCAGGACCGGACGGTCACCTTGATCGGCAAGCCCGGCTGTCATCTGTGTGATGACGCACAGCTGGTGATCGAGAAGGTCTGCGGCGAGCTGGGAGTCGTATGGGAGAAGAAGGACATCACGCAGGACGAAGAGCTCAACAAGGCCTACTGGGAACAGATCCCGGTGGTCCTCGTGGATGGTGAACAGCACACCTTCTGGCGGGTGAACGAAGATCGGCTGCGGCGCGAGCTCGCTCCGTAGTCCGAATCGTCACTGACCGACGAGTCCAAACGGCCCGAATGGTCCCTTAGGATCGTGGGCGGTTTGGTCTCGGGGGCGATGATCGTGAGGAGAGTGTGCGGTTTTGCCCCCATCAAGTGAGCACCGCAGCCTCATGTGCGCCGGTTCCCGGTGTGTGCGCCGGGGGCGCGTGACCCCGGTCACGTTGGCCGGGCAAATCGGACACCATCTTTGTGCACGCGTTCACAAAGACATAGCCTGCTTTCGACGGGGCGGTCTGGGGACGTGTGACCGCCTGCAGCCCCGCTCTACCCGCAGGAGCACCGTGGCAACTGGCCGAACTCACCGACCGGCGACCCGCAGCCGAGGGATTCCCGAGGCCACCGTCGCCAGGCTTCCGCTGTACCTCCGAGCCCTCACCGCTCTGTCGGAGCGCTCGGTGCCCACGGTCTCCTCCGAGGAGCTCGCGGCCGCCGCGGGGGTCAACTCCGCGAAGCTGCGCAAGGACTTCTCCTACCTCGGCTCCTACGGGACGCGTGGTGTGGGCTACGACGTCGAGTACCTCGTCTACCAGATCTCACGCGAGCTCGGCCTGACCCAGGACTGGCCCGTCGTGATCGTCGGCATCGGTAACCTCGGCGCTGCGCTCGCCAATTACGGCGGGTTCGCCTCGCGCGGCTTCCGTGTCGCCGCGCTGATCGACGCCGACCCGGCCATGGCGGGCACGCCCGTCGCGGGCATGCCGGTGCAGCACACCGACGAGCTCGAGAAGATCATCAGCGACAACGGCGTCTCCATCGGCGTCATCTCCACCCCGGCGGGCGCCGCCCAGCAGGTCTGCGAGCGGCTCGTCGCCGCCGGTGTGACCTCGATCCTGAACTTCGCGCCCACCGTTCTCTCCGTGCCCGAGGGCGTCGACGTACGCAAGGTGGACCTCTCCATCGAGCTGCAGATCCTCGCCTTCCACGAGCAGCGCAAGGCCGGTGAGGAAGCGGCGGCCGACGGCATCGAGCCGCCCGCCGCCGCCAAGCAGCAGCGGAAAGGACCCGACGGGGACGTCCCCGCCGTGATGCCGGCATGAGTCTCCTCGTCGTAGGGCTGAGTCACCGCAGCGCCCCGGTGAGCGTGCTCGAACGGGCCGCCCTCGCCGCCGACGCGCAGGCCAAGCTCCTGCAGGACGCGCTGGCCGCCGAGCCCGCCGCCGAAGCGGCCGTGCTCGCCACCTGCAACCGCATCGAGCTCTACGCCGACGTGGACAAGTTCCACGCGGGCGTCGCCGAGCTGTCCACGCTGCTCGCCCAGCACAGCGGCGTGGGCCTCGACGAGCTCACCCCTTATCTGTACGTCCACTACGAGGACCGAGCCGTCCACCACCTGTTCTCGGTGGCCTGCGGCCTGGACTCGATGGTCGTCGGCGAGGGGCAGATCCTCGGCCAGATCAAGGACACCCTCGCGCGCTCCCAGGAGCTGCACACCGCCGGGCGCCTGCTCAACGACCTCTTCCAGCAGGCCCTGCGGGTCGGCAAGCGCGCGCACTCGGAGACCGGCATCGACCGGGCCGGGCAGTCGCTCGTGACCTTCGGCCTCGAACAGCTCGCCGGGCGCGAGCCCGTCGAGGCGTGGGCCAAGGGCAAGCGCGCCCTGGTCATCGGCGCCGGATCCATGTCCTCGCTCGCCGCGGCGACGCTCGCGCGCGCCGGGGTCCACGAGGTCGTCGTCGCCAACCGCACCCTGGACCGGGCCCACCGCCTGGCCGAGATCCTCTCCGAGGGCGGCACCGGCACCATCGCGCGCGCCGTGCCGATGGACCAGGTGGCGACGGAACTGACACGTGCAGATGTCGCGGTGTCCTGCACCGGGGCGACCGGTCTCGTCCTGACCGCCGATGCCGTCGCCGCGGGCGTCGCCGACCGCACGGGCGCGCCCGTCGCCGTGGGCGCCGCGCGCGTTCCGGCGGCCGGATCCCCGTCCGCGGGCGCCTCCACCCCGCACGGCTCCGACGCCGACAACGACGAGGCGTGCCCGCTCGGGCTCTCCGGCGACGGGGCCGTCGGCCGCGGGGTCGGGTTCTCCGTCATGGGCGAGGACGCCGTCGCCGGGATGGACGCCGCGACCCTCGAACAGCACGCGGCCTGGGTGGACAACGCACCCGCCGTGCGCCGCGACGACCTGCAGAGCGAGGCCGACACCATCACCGCGCTCGCCGCGGCGGTGACCGCGACCGGGCGGGTGCCCGAGCGCCGAGGCCCCTCGCTCGTCGAGACGGGCAACGTCCTGCTCGCGCTGCTCGACCTGGCCATGCCCCGCGACATCGACGGCGCCGTGCACCGGATCGACGGCGTACGCCTCGTCGACATCGAGTCGCTCGCCGACGCCTCCGCCGACGCCCCGATGGCCGACGACGTGGAGCAGGTCCGCGCGATCGTCTCCGACGAGGTCGCGGCCTTCGGCGCCGCGCAGCGGGCCGCGCACATCACGCCGACCGTGGTCGCCCTGCGCACCATGGCCGCCGACGTCGTCGCGAACGAGATCGCGCGGCTCGACGGACGGCTCCCCGGACTTCCGGAGAAGGAGCGCGCGGAGATCACCCAGACCGTCCGCCGCGTCGTCGACAAGCTGCTCCACGCACCCACCGTGCGGGTCAAGCAGCTGGCGAGCGAGCCCGGCGGCGCCGGGTACGCGGACGCGCTGCGCACCCTCTTCGACCTCGACCCGCAGACGGTCGCCGCCGTCAGCAGGGCCGACAAGATCAATGAATCCACCGATCAGAACGCAACGCAAACAGATCCGAATCGAGGCCGGGCATGACCGAGAGGGCACTAAGGCTCGGGACACGGCGCAGCAAGCTGGCCATGGCCCAGTCCGGGCAAGTGGCCGAGACAGTGAGCCGGTTGACCGGCCGCTCCGTAGAGCTCGTGGAGATCACGACGTACGGCGATACGTCCCGTGAGCACCTGGCGCAGATCGGCGGCACCGGCGTCTTCGTCACCGCCCTGCGTGACGCGCTGCTCGCCGGCGAGGTCGACTTCGCCGTCCACTCGCTGAAGGACCTGCCGACCGCACAGCCGGACGACCTGGCCCTGGCCGCCGTACCGCTGCGCGCGGACCCCCGTGACGTGCTCATCGCGCGCGACGGGATGACCTTCACGGAGCTGCCGAGCGGCGCGCGCATCGGCACCGGTTCGCCCCGCCGCATGGCACAGCTCAACGCCTACGCCCGCAACCACGGGCTCGCGATAGAGACCGTGCCGATCCGCGGGAACATCGACACCCGCATCGGGTTCGTGCACAAGGGGGAGCTCGACGCCGTCGTGCTCGCCGCCGCCGGACTCCACCGCGTCGGCAGGATCGACGAGGTGACCGACTTCCTGTCGGTCGACACAGTTCTGCCCGCCCCCGGCCAGGGGGCACTGGCGATCGAATGTGCCGCGTCCAACGCGTCACTGACCGCCGCGCTCGCCGAGCTCGACGACCCGTACACCCGGGCCGCCGTGACCGCCGAGCGGTCCCTGCTCGCCGCCCTGGAGGCCGGCTGCAGCGCACCCGTGGGAGCGCTGGCCGACCTTCTGGCCGACGGGCAGATTGTCAAGGAAATGCGCCTGCGCGGCGTCGTCGGGGCAACCGACGGCTCGACGCTGGTGCAGCTGTCCACCACCGGTCCCGTGCCCGAGACGCATGACCAAGCCTTGGCGCTCGGCCGTGAACTCGCTGCCGAGATGCTTGCCAAGGGCGCGGCCGGTCTGATGGGGGAGCGAGCACTTTGAGCCCCACCTCGAACCTTCCCGGCCTTCCCGCACACGGGCACGTCACCTTCCTGGGTGCCGGACCCGGAGATCCGGGACTACTTACGCTGCGCGCCGTGGAGGCGCTGGCCCGAGCGGACGTGCTGATCGCCGAGCCGGATGTGCTCGACGTCGTTCGCGCGCATGCCAGGGGAGGTGTGGACACACCTCAGCCAGGGACAGTTGACGACGCGTCAGCGATCACCGAAGCGTCTTCTGTGCGAGCCGCCACCAATCTTGTCATGGAGGCAGCACGCGGCGGCAAGCGGGTCGTACGTGCCGTCAGCGGCGACGTCGGCCTCGACACGTACGCCGCGGAGGAGATGCTCGCCTGCGCCGCCGAGGGCATTTCCTTCGAAGTCGTGCCCGGCATCGCGGCGGCGGTCGGTGTGCCCGCCTACGCGGGTGTTCCGCTGCGCGACGCGCAGGGCACGGACGTGCGTTTCGTCGACGCGCGCACCGCGTCCGACCGCTGCTGGAGCGAGGTGGGGGCATCCGACGGGACCGTGGTCGTGTCGACGTCCCTGGACTCCGTGGCCGCGGCCGCCGGTGAACTGGTGTCGTCGGGACGCAAGCCGGACACCCCGATGACGGTGACGATCGCCGGTACGACGACGCGTCAGCGCACATGGACGGCGACCCTCGGCACGATCGCGCAGATCCTCAAGCAGGCGAAGGTGCTGCCTTCGCCCGACGGCGGGCAGCCCGTCATAGCCGTGGTCGGTGAGCGGTCCGCCGCCGCCCAGCGCGACCAGCTGTCGTGGTTCGAGTCGAAGCCGCTCTTCGGGTGGCGGGTGCTCGTGCCGCGTACGAAGGAGCAGGCGGCTTCGCTCTCCGACCAGCTGAGCTCCTACGGCGCGGTGCCGCACGAGGTGCCGACCATCGCCGTGGAGCCGCCCCGGACGCCGCAGCAGATGGAGCGCGCGGTCAAGGGGCTCGTCACGGGTCGCTACGAGTGGATCGCCTTCACCAGCGTCAACGCCGTCAAGGCGGTGCGCGAGAAGTTCGAGGAGTACGGGCTCGACGCCCGTGCCTTCGCCGGGATCAAGGTCGCGGCGGTGGGCGAGCAGACGGCTGCCGCGCTCGTCGCCTTCGGCGTGAAGCCCGACCTGGTGCCCAGCGGTGAGCAGTCGGCCGCGGGTCTCCTGGAGGACTGGCCGCCGTACGACCCGGTCTTCGACCCGATCGACCGTGTCTTCCTGCCCAGGGCCGACATCGCCACGGAGACGCTGGTCGCCGGGCTCATCGACCTCGGGTGGGAGGTCGACGACGTCACCGCCTACCGGACGGTGCGCGCGTCGCCGCCCCCGGCGGACACGCGTGAGGCGATCAAGGGCGGTGGCTTCGACGCCGTGCTCTTCACGTCGTCGAGCACGGTGCGCAACCTGGTCGGCATCGCCGGCAAGCCGCACAACGTGACCGTGATCGCGTGCATCGGTCCCGCCACCGCCAAGACGGCGGAGGAGCACGGGCTGCGGGTGGACGTGATGGCTCCGGAGCCTTCCGTCCACAAGCTGGCCGAGGCGCTTGCCGAGTTCGGCACCCGGCGTCGCCTTGCCGCGCTGGAGGCGGGGGATCCCGTCACCCGGCCCAGCGAGCGGCGGCCGGGTTCCCGTAGGCGGCGTACGGCACCCTGAGGCTCAGGCGTACCGTTAATCACCGGCTTCGCCGAGTTCGTCCTCAAACGCCGGACAGGCTGGATATCCAGCCTGTCCGGCGTTTGAGGTTGCGGGCGGGGCCGGGACCCAGACATCGCGTGAGGTGAGAGAGACAGTGACCAAGTACGGATCGTTTCCCGGAGCCCGGCCCCGGCGCCTTCGGACCACTCCCGCCATGCGCCGCATGGTCGCGGAGACGCGGCTGCACCCGGCCGACCTGATCCTGCCCGCGTTCGTGCGCGAGGGGATCGGCGCGCCCGTGGAGATCGGCGCCATGCCCGGCGTCGTCCAGCACACCCGCGACAGTCTGAAGAAGGCCGCCGTCGAGGCGATGGAGGCCGGGGTCGCCGGGATCATGCTCTTCGGTGTGCCGGAGGAGTCGAAGAAGGACGCCGCCGGGACCGTTGGCACCGATCCGGACGGGATCCTCCAGGTCGCCCTGCGCGACGTGCGCGCCGAGGTGGGCGACGAGCTCATCGTCATGTCCGACCTGTGCCTGGACGAGTTCACCGACCACGGGCACTGCGGTGTCCTCGACTCGCAGGGGCGCGTCGACAACGACGCCACCCTTGAGCGGTACGCCGAGATGGCGCAGGTCCAGGCCGACGCGGGCGCCCATGTGGTGGGTCCGAGCGGCATGATGGACGGTCAGGTCGGCGTCATCCGGGACGCGTTGGACCAGGTCGGGCACGAGGACGTCTCCGTGCTCGCCTACACCGTCAAGTACTCGTCCGCCTTCTTCGGCCCCTTCCGCGAGGCCGTCGGCTCGTCCCTCAAGGGCGACCGCAAGACCTACCAGCAGGACCCGGCCAACACCCGTGAATCCCTGCGGGAGTTGGCGCTCGACCTCGAAGAGGGCGCCGACATGGTGATGGTGAAGCCCGCGGGGCCCTACCTGGACGTCCTCGCCCGGGTCGCCGACGCCGTGGACGTGCCGGTCGCCGCGTACCAGATCTCCGGTGAGTACGCGATGATCGAGGCCGCCGCCGAGCGCGGCATGATCGACCGGGACCAGGCGATCATGGAGTCGCTCACCGGCATCAAGCGCGCGGGCGCGAACATGATCCTCACGTACTGGGCCACCGAGGTGGCGCGGCGGCTCTGAGGGGTGAGGGCCGTGGGGTGGTCCGTGAGGACATCTCCCGGCCGACCGCTTGACCTCAAGCTAGCTTGAGGTCACAGAGTGGTGTGCATCGACGTCCGGACGACGGACCGTCGACGTTCTGAGGAGGACGTTATGCACGCCGTTGTTCTGCACGAGTTCGGGCCCGCCGAGAACCTGACGTACGAGACCTTGCCCGACCCCGTCGCGGGGCCGGGCCAGGTGCGGATCTCCGTGCGGGCGGCGGGAGTTCACTTCGTCGAGACCGTCATGCGGCGGGGCGAAGCGAGTGACATGGCGCCGCCGCTGCCCGAGCTGCCCTCCGTCTTCGGCGGGGAGGTCGCCGGGGTCGTCGACGCGGTCGGGCCCGGCGTCGACACCACGTGGCTGGGGCGGTCCGTCGTGACCCCGCGCAGCGAGCCCGGTGGGTACGCCGAGCTCGCCGTGGCCGACCTCGCCACCCTGCACGAGGTGCCGGACGGGCTCGGGTTCGAGACCGCCGTGACGATGGTGATGACCGGGGCGACGGCCATGGGGCTTCTGGATGCCGCCCGGCTCACCTCCGACGACGTGGTCCTTGTGACGTCCGCCGCCGGTGGCGTCGGGCGGCTCGTGGTGCAGTACGCCCATGCGCTCGGGGCGGTCGTCATCGGTGCCGCCGGCGGGCCCGACAAGGTCGAGGCCGTCTGGGGGCTCGACGCCGATCTCGCCGTCGACTACAACGAGCCCGGCTGGGCTGACCTCGTGCGTGAGCGGCTCGACGGGCGTCAGGTGAGTGTCGTGCTCGACGGGGTGGGCGGCGAGAAGTCCGCCGCCGCGTTCGGACTCATCGGTGAGGGCGGGCGGTACGTGGTCATCGGCTGGTCCTCGCAGGAAGGGTTCGAGCCGGACGCCGGTGTCGTGGAGGAGCGGGGGATCTCCGTCGTCAACGCGCTGCTGGGGTTGATCGAGCGGCCCGAGGACGGTCCCGAGCACCAGAGGCGGGCCCTGGAGGCAGCGGCCAAGGGGGAGTTGAAGCCTGCGGTGCAGACGTTCCCGCTGGCGGAGGCGGCACGGGCCCATGCGGCCATGGAGCGCAGGGAGACCACGGGGAAGGTCGTGCTGGTTCCCTAGCGGCCCGTGCGACATGGGCGACATGGGCGGCGTCGGCTGCCTCAGTCCTGCTTGAGCAGGGTCACCAGGCGGGAGAGGCCGTCGGCGCCGTGGCCCTCCTCCACCGCACGGTCGAGGAGGGCCTGGAACGGCTCGAACGGCTCGGTCCGCAGACCTTGGTCGGCGTACGCCTGGATGAAGTTGGGGTACGCCTCGCGGTTCATGGCGAGGTTGGACACGTCGGTGTAGTGCTGGTCGGTGTCCAGCGCCTCGGCCGTTCCCTGCACGATCCCTCCCGTCATCGCCACGATGAAGTCCCCGAGCAGCGGCGCGAACTCACGGGCCGGGATGCCCTCGCTGCCCATCAGCGCGAAGGACTGGGCGACGCCGAGTGCCATGCCGTACATCCCGGTGAGCAGGGAGAGGTCGTAGAGGGCGGCGAGTCCCGGGTCCTTGCCGACCCACTTGGTGTCGGCGAGCGCCTCCAGGGTGGGGCGGTGCGCCGCGAAGGCCGCCTCGTCGCTGCCGCTGTAGAGGATGTACGCGCCGGGCGTCGCGATCATCTGGGGTACGGCCATGATGCCGCCGTCGATGTACGTGATGCCGTGGTCCGCGGACCACTGCGCCAACTCCCTTGCCTGGGCGGGCGTTCCGTTCGTGAGGTTCACGAGCGTGCGGCCCGCGAGGGCCTCGGCCTGCGGGGTGAGCAGGGCGCGGACGTTCTCGTTCGTGGTGAGGCAGACGATGGTGAGCGGGCTCGCGGTGATCGCGTCTCTCGCGGTGTCCGCCGGGCTCGCGCCCTGGGCGGCCAGGGGGCCCGTCTTGGCGGCGGTGCGGTTCCACACCGTGGTGGGGTGGCCCGCCTTGAGCAGCGCGGAGGCGAGCGCCGTGCCCATGAGGCCGAGGCCGAGGACGGTTACGGGGGACTGTGCGGGCCGGGTGGGCTGTGCGGGCATGGCTGTGGGACTCCGATCGGAGGCGTGGGGTGGGGACGCCTTCGATCCTTCCCATGTGCGGTGAAGCGGACAAGTACCCACTTTTTTGTGCGCACTTACCTGGAGGTTGGTGAGGGGTGCCGGGGAGGCGGGGGTTTCGGTGTCCGGCCGTCGTCCCAGGGCGGTGTTCCAGGGAGGCGTTCCAGGGTGTGGTATTTCCGCAGGTCAGACGGGCGAAATCGTTCCAGCGTGCCAGATCGTCCGAGATTCCTTGTGCCGGTCGGATCGCGGCTGTTTCGCTCTTGGCCGTGCCGCAGCGGCACGCCGTTCGCACCACCGTCTTTCCGACTCACGGGGGCACCATGAACTTCACGCGAACCACGACCCGTTCGATCCTCACCGGCCTCTCACTCGTCGCCGCGCTCACGCTCACCGCGTGTAACGAAGACGACGGCACGGGGGTGAGGGAGTCCTCGTCCTCGGCCGCGTCCGATACGGGCTCGGGTTCCGACACGGGCTCGGGGGGCTCCGGTGATGAGCAGGGCACGGCCGCCGGGAGCGGCTCCGAGGCGAACGGCGAGGTCGGCAAGTGCCGTACCGACGATCTGGACATCACCGCGTCGGACAGCACCATCGACGGCGACACCGACGGCTCGGTGGCGGTGACGTTCCAGAACGGCGGCGGCCGTGACTGCCTCCTGTCCGGTTTCGCGGGCGTCGACCTGAAGACCAGCGAGGGGGAACTGTCCGCCGAGCGCAGTGGCCAGGGAGCCGAGCCGATGACCCTCAAGGACGGCAAGTCGGTCTCCTTCAGCATCAGTTACCCGGTCGACGACTCGGGCGGCTCCGGCGTCGGGGTCACCGGCCTGGTCGTCACCCCGCCCGGCGAGACGAAGTCGTACTCCCTCGAATGGCCGGGCGCCGCCACCCTGCCCGTCACCGACGGCTCCGGCTCCCCGGTCAAGGTCTTCGCCATCGGCAGTGCCGGCCAGGGCGGGGCGAACTGACCCGTCCCCCCCTGGCCCTTCCCCCTGGCCTTCCCCCTGACTCGTCCCCCTGCCCGGCTCCCACCAGCTGCCCCTGGCCTCGTTGCGCCCCCGCGCGAGGCCAGGGGCGTTTGCGTTCCCGCGGTCGCGTGGTGTCAGAGGGAGACCGGCGCGGTGCCCGTCACCACATCAGGGCGTCGGACGCCGACGTCTGCCAGTACGTGACGAACGCAGAGCTGTCCACGTAGACGCCGCCCTGCGGAAGCTTCGCGGCAGCCGAGGCGCCCACGCTGCCGTTCATCGCGCGGTTGGCGAAGTGGACGCCCAACTCATGGGCCTGGTGGCCGTTCGAGCCCTCCGGTGACGACGTGCCGATGGCCGCGTACGCCGTCTGGCCGGGCTTCAGCGTGACGACCGCCTGCGGCGTGCTCTCATCGAGCCACCCGGTGGCGGACTGCGCCCCGTCGAAGCGGAGATACGGTGCGCCGTACGCGTAACACGTCTTCGTGCCCGTGTTCTTGGCCTTCAGGAGCAGATGGTCGAGGGGGCGGTCGACCTGCTCGACGGTGACCTTGGTGGTGGCGGCGGTACAGGTGACCGGCGCCGACTTGGCCGCCGGGGTCGCGGCCGATGCGGCGCCGCCGAGCGCGGTGAGCGAGAGAGCGGCGGTGAGGGCCGCGGCAGCGGCGGCGGCTTTGGTGGTGAATCGCGCGGTGAGTCGCATGGCTGGTCTCTTTCGGTGTGACGGGGCAGACGTGAGCCGCGTCGGGAGGCCCCCGGTTGCGGCGTGTTTGTATGGGCCACAGCTTGCGCGGGGTTTCGTCCCTGCGGCCGGCGCGGCACGGCAGTTGGGGACGTCGGGACATTCGGACGGCTGTGAGCTGCGAGAACTCCGTTCCTTGGAACGGATGGATGGGATGGAGAGAGCGTGGGGGCGGGCGATCTCGCGGAGTTGCTGCGGGAGCTGAAGGAGAGGTCGGGGCTCAGTTACGGGGCGCTGGCCAAGCGGTTGCACATGTCGACGTCGACGCTGCACCGCTATGTGAGCGGGTCGGCCGTACCGACGGAGTTCGCTCCGCTGGAGCGGCTCGCCCGGGTGTGCGGGGCTTCGCGGGAGGAGATGGTCGAGGTCCACCGGCGGTGGATCCTGGCCGATGCGTCGAGAGGCGACCGCAAGGAGGGGGATCGGGGGCAGCAGGGGGAGCCCCCTGCCGTCGCGGCACCCGATGCCACGGCGGCCCCGTCCCTCGGCGGACCGGCGCCCGGTGCCTCGGCATCCGGCCCCCAGGCCCCCGACCAGGCGGCTGCCGCAGGCTCCGGCGACGGTCGTTCCCGTGACAGCGGCAGCGGCAGTGACGGTGACAGCGACGGTGGCTCCGGCGACCGCGCACCCGGCATCGTGATCGGCCGTGCGCCCACGGCGGCGGGGCGGCGTGAGGGGAGACGCGTGCCCAGGGCGCGTGTGCTCGTCGCCGCCGGTGTCGTGCTCGCGCTCGGTGCCACCGCCGTCGCCGTACAGGCAGCATCCGGAGGCGGCGACCGCGACCACGTGTCCAGCGATTCCCCGAGCGCCTTCGAAGGGGAACGGGAGCGGAGTCCGGACGGCGCCGGTTCCGCCTCGCCCTCCGGGAAGGAGTCCGGGAAGGGGTCCGAGAAGGGAAAGCAGCCGGGCAAGGGGGCGAAGGGCTCCGCCGGGCCGGGGAGCGACGGCAAGGGCTCCGGCGGCGGGACCCGGGCGCCGGTCACCGGGGACGGCGGCAAGGGCGGCGGTACGGGCAAGGCCGGCGCCCCGATGACCGTCTCCACCCAGCCCCAGTACTGGGACAGCCCCTGCGGCCACCCCTACCTCGTCGACAAGGGCCCCGGCGACCTCTCGCCGCCCCCCAACGAACAGGACGCCGTCGGCTGGGTGGACGCGAACGGCGCGGTCTCCGCAAGGAACCAGACCGTGATGCTGACCGTCCAGGGCACGGGCGACGACACCGTCGTCCTTGAGGCTCTGAACATCCGCGTCGCCGGAACCAGCGCGCCGCTCGCGTGGAACAACTACAAGATGGGGTACCTCGGCGTCGGCTGCGGAGGCAGGGTGCCCCAGCACGCCTTCGACGTCGACCTGGACGCGTCGGTGCCCCGCCTCGATCCCCAGTCCGCTGGCGACGGCTTCCCCTACAAGGTGAGCGCGAGCGACCCGGAGGCGTTCTACATCAACGCGACCGCCAACACCCGCTATGTGCGCTGGTATTTGGAGCTGCGGTGGTCGAGCGGCGCCCGGCACGGCACGGTGCGCATCGACGACACGGGCAAGCCGTTCGCGACGAGTGGCGACCAGGGGCGTCAGGTCTACGGGTTCTCGCTCAACAGCAAGAAGTGGACCAAGACGAATCGCGACAACGACGACGTGCCGGACCCGCCTGCGTAGCGGCCAGGGCGTGTCCCCCCGGCACGGTCCGTATTCCGGAATGGCGCGTGTAGAGGGCACTTACGTGTCTAGGGTGCGAATCGAGCCATCCGCCCGCGCCGAAGGAGCCGTAGATGACTGCCACAGCCGACGAGGCAATCGCCGCCCCCACCCCGCCGCTCGCCGCGCGTGCGGCCTCCGTCGGGGGCTCGCCCGTACGGGAGATCCTCGCGGTGACCGCGCGTCCCGAGGTCATCAACTTCGCGGGCGGGCTCCCGGCGCCCGAGCTGTTCGACGCGGTGGGCGTCGCCGCCGCGTTCCAGGCGGTCCTGACGACGACGCCCGGCACGGCGCTGCAGTACTCCACGACGGAGGGCGAGCCCGCTCTCCGTGCCGCGATCGCCGCGAGGACCACGGCGCGCGGGCTGCCCACCGGCGCGGACGACGTGCTCGTCACCACCGGCTCGCAGCAGGCGCTCTCGCTCCTCGCGACGGCGCTCGTCGAGCCCGGGGACACCATCCTCGTCGAGAGTCCCTGCTACCTGGCGGCACTTCAGGCCTTCGCCTTCGCGGGCGCCCGCGTGGTGCCCGTGCCGTGCGACGAGGCGGGGATCGATCCGGCCGCGCTCGACGAACTCGTCGCCGCGCACCGGCCGAAGCTGCTCTACACCGTCCCCACCTTCCAGAACCCGACGGGCCGTACGCTGCCCGCCGGGCGGCGCGCGGAGATCGCCGCCGTGGCCGCGCGGCGCGGCCTGTGGATCGTCGAGGACGACCCGTACGGGGAGCTGCGGTTCGAGGGCGAGCGGGTGCCGTGGATCGCGACGTACCCGGGGGCACAGGACCGCACCGTACTCCTCGGCAGCTTCTCGAAGGTGATGGCGCCGGGCCTGCGGCTGGGCTGGCTGCGGGGGCCCGAGGCGCTGTTGCGGGCGTGCGCGGTGGCCAAGCAGGCGGCGGACCTGCATACGCCCACCGTCAACCAGCTCGCCGCGGCACGGTACTTGGCGGACAACGACCTGGACGCGCACGTCGCGCACGTCGCCGGGGAGTACCGCAAGCGCAGGGACGCGATGCTCGCCGGGCTCGGCGACGCGCTCCCTGCGGGGTCCACCTGGATTCGGCCCGAGGGCGGCATGTTCGTCTGGGCGACGCTGCCCGAGGGGTACGACACCGCCGCGCTGCTGCCGAAGGTGGTCGAGCATGACGTGGCGTACGTTCCCGGGGCGCCGTTCCATGCCGGGGCCCCGGATGCCGCCACCCTGCGGATGTGCTTCGTCACGCAGACCCCCGACGAGATCGCCGAGGGTCTGCGGAGGCTCAGGAGCGCGCTGGTGGGGTGACATCCGCGGGCCGTTTGTGACAGCCCGCGCCCACGCGGCGGAGCCGCACAGGTGACAGCCCCGCGCCTCTGATGCCCCTGACGGGGGTCAGAGGCGCTCGGGCGTCCTGATGCCGAGCAGTGCCATTCCCTGGTGCAGGGTGCGGGCCGTGATGTCGCAGAGGAACAGGCGGTTCTCCGCGATGTCCTGCGGCGGCTTCGGCTTGATGACCGGGCACTTGTCGTAGAACGTCGTGTACAGCGAGGCCAGTTGGTAGAGGTACGCGGCCAGCTTGTGCGGTGCGTACTCCTCGGCGGCCTCCGCGACCGTCTCCGCGAACTGGTCCAGGTGCAGGCCCAACGCCCGCTCCGCGTCGGCCAGTTCGAGCTCCGGGTGCGCCTTGGGGGAGACGTCGTCGGCCTTGCGCAGGATCGACTGGATACGGGCGTACGCGTACTGGAGGTACACGCTCGTGTCGCCGTTCAGGGACACCATCTGGTCCAGGTCGAACTTGTAGTCGCGCACCGCCGACGTCGACAGGTCCGCGTACTTCACCGCGCCGATGCCCACCTGGGCGCCGCGCTCGGCGATCTCCTCCTCCGAGAGGTCCTGGGCCTTCTCGCGGACGATGGCCGACGCCCGGTCGATCGCCTCGTCGAGGAGGTCGATGAGGCGTACGGTCTCGCCCTCACGCGTCTTGAACGGCTTGCCGTCCTTGCCGAGTACCGTGCCGAAGCCGAGCTGCACCGCCTTGACGTCCTCCGTCAGCCAGCCCGCCCTGCGGGCCGTCTCGAAGACCATCTTGAAGTGCAGGGACTGCCGCGCGTCCACGACGTAAAGGAGCGTGTCCGCCTTGAGGTTGAAGACGCGGTCGCGGATCGCGGAGAGGTCGGTGGCCGCGTACCCGAAGCCGCCGTCGGACTTCTGGACGATCAGCGGGGACGGGTTGCCGTCCGGGCCCTTCACGTCGTCGAAGAAGACGCACAGCGCGCCGTTCGACCGGACCGCGACGCCGGACTCCTCCAGCATGCGGCAGGTCTCCGCCAGCATGTCGTTGTAGCCGGACTCGCCGACGATGTCCTCGTCGTGGATCTCCACGTCCAGCTTGTTGAAGACCGAGTAGAAGTAGACCTTCGACTCGTCCACGAACCGCTGCCAGATCGCGAGGGTCTCGGGGTCGCCCGCCTGGAGGTCCACCACCCGGCGCCGGGCCCGCGTCTTGAACTCCTCGTCGGAGTCGAAGAGCACCTTCGACTCCTTGTAGACGCGGTTGAGGCTGGACATCGCCTCCTCGCCCGCCGCCTCGCCGTCGGCGGCCTGGTGGCCCAGCGCGTCCGGGTGCTCGATGAGGTACTGCACGAGCATGCCGAACTGTGTGCCCCAGTCGCCGATGTGGTGGCGGCTGACGATCTTCTCGCCGGTGAACTCGAGGATCTTGACGACGGAGTTGCCGATGACCGAGTTCCGCAGGTGCCCGACGTGCATCTCCTTGGCCACGTTCGGCTGGGCCCAGTCGACCACCGTCGTGCCGGCCTTCTCGGCGAACGGCACGCCGAGGCGGTCGCCGTCGGCGGCGCGCGCGGCGAGGTTCTCGGTGATCGCCTTGTCGGTGACCGTGATGTTCAGGAAGCCGGGGCCGGAGACCTCGACCTCGCTGATCAGGTCAGGGGCGGTGATCTCCGAGACGACCTTCGTCGCGAGCTCGCGCGGGTTCGCCTTCGCCTTCTTGGCGAGGGCCAGGATCCCGTTGGCCTGGTAGTCGGCCCGGTCGCTTCGTCGCAGCAGCGGGTCGGCGGCGCCGGCCTCCGGCAGGGCAGCCGAGAGGGCGTCCGCGAGGCGCTGGTGGACGGAGGCGGTGAGGGACGTGACCGAGGCCATGGAGTGGATGCCGTTCTCCTCGAGGTGCAGATAGACGCGCCCAGTATCCCATGCAGGGAAAAGCGGTTTTCGCGGTTACGGGTGGAGCTGGGAGAATGGCTCCGTCAAGCGGTACTCACGTAGAAGAAGAAAGGCGTGCCGATCGTGGCTCAGAGCACCGATACCACCGACTGGGTCTCCCGCTACGCGGACGAGGTCATCTCCGAGTCGGAGCGTCGTGCCCCGGGCAAACCGGTCGTCGTCGCCTCCGGGCTCTCCCCCTCCGGCCCGATCCACCTGGGCAACCTCCGCGAGGTCATGACCCCGCACCTGGTCGCGGACGAGATCCGGCGGCGCGGGCACGAGGTCAGGCACCTGATCTCCTGGGACGACTACGACCGGTATCGCAAGGTCCCGGCCGGCGTCCCCGGCATCGACGAGTCCTGGGCCCAGCACATCGGCAAGCCCCTCACCTCCGTGCCCGCCCCGGCCGGTTCCGCGTACGCGAACTGGGCCGAGCACTTCAAGGCGGCCATGACCGAGGCGCTGGACGAGCTGGGCGTGGAGTACGACGGGATCAGCCAGACCGAGCAGTACACCTCGGGCGTCTACCGCGAGCAGGTCCTGCACGCGATGAAGCACCGCGGTGACATCGACGCGATCCTCGACCAGTACCGCACCAAGAAGGCCGCTCCCGGCAAGAAGCAGTCGCAGAAGCCGGTCGACGAGGCCGAGCTGGAGGCCGCCGAGGGCTCCGGCGCCGCGAGCGAGGACGACGGCAGCGGCGGCTCCAGCGGGTACTTCCCGTACAAGCCGTACTGCGGCGCGTGCGAGAAGGACCTGACCACGGTCACGTCGTACGACGACGAGAGCACCGAGCTCGCGTACGTCTGCGCGGACTGCGGGCACACCGAGACGGTCCTGCTCAGCGAGTTCAACCGCGGCAAGCTGGTCTGGAAGGTCGACTGGCCCATGCGCTGGGCGTACGAGGGCGTCATCTTCGAGCCGAGCGGCGTGGACCACTCGTCTCCCGGGTCGTCCTTCGTGGTCGGCGGGCAGATCGTGCGCGAGATCTTCGACGGCGTGCAGCCGATCGGTCCCATGTACGCCTTCGTCGGCATCTCGGGCATGGCGAAGATGTCGTCCTCCAAGGGCGGCGTGCCGACCCCGGCGGACGCGCTGAAGATCATGGAGGCGCCGCTGCTGCGCTGGCTGTACGCGCGCCGCAGGCCGAACCAGTCGTTCAAGATCGCCTTCGACCAGGAGATCCAGCGGCTCTACGACGAGTGGGACAAGCTGGACGCGAAGGTCGCGGACGGCTCCGTGCTGCCCGCCGACGCCGCCGCGCACTCGCGTGCGGTGCGCACGGCCGCCGGTGAGCTGCCGAAGACGCCGCGTCCGCTGCCGTACCGGACGCTCGCGTCCGTCGCGGACATCACGGCGGGCGCGGAGGACCAGACGCTCCGCATCCTGCGGGACCTGGACCCGTCCGACCCGATCTCGTCCCTGGACGAGGCGCGCCCGCGCCTCGACCGTGCCGAGAACTGGATCACCACCCAGGTCCCGGCCGACGCGCGCACGATCGTGCGCGCGGAGCCGGACGCGGAGCTCCTGTCGTCCCTGGACGACGAGGGCCGCGAGTCGCTGCGGCTGCTCCTTGAGGGCCTCGACTCGCACTGGTCCCTCGACGGGCTCACGCACCTCGTGTACGGCGTGCCGAAGGTGCAGGCAGGGTTCTCCGCGGACGCGACGCCGAAGGAGCTGCCGCCGGAGATCAAGGTCGCGCAGCGGTCGTTCTTCGCGCTCCTGTACCGGCTTCTCGTGACCCGCGAGACGGGGCCGCGACTGCCCACGCTGCTGCTCGCCGTGGGCGCGGAGAGGGTGCGCAAGCTGCTGGGTGCCTAGCGTTCGCGCTTGGTGGTACGTGAGAGGGGCGCCGTCCGGTCATCCGGGCGGCGCCCCTCTCGCTTTTCGCATGCCGTCGAGGGCTCCTGGCCTCTGGCACCCGCCACTACTCGGTGATACCGTATAGTGGTACTCGGTACCACGCAGTACCGCCAGTGCAGAGGAGGACGCGCGATGGACGACCTGACGGAGATGCTGAAGGGCACGCTCGAAGGATGCGTGCTGGAGATCATCGGCAGCGAGGAAACCTACGGGTACGCCATCACCCGCCGGCTGAACGAGCTCGGCTTCGCCGACGTCGTAGAGGGGACGGTGTACACCATCCTGCTGCGGCTGGAGCGCAACGGACTCGTCCAGGTGACCAAACGGCCGTCCGGGGTCGGTCCGCCGCGCAAGTTCTACGCGCTCAACGACGCCGGACGCGAGCAACTCGCGGCGTTCTGGGCGAAATGGCAGTACGTCTCATCACGCATCGACAGGCTCAAGGAGGGCGGGAGATGAACTTCTGGGAGAAGGTCACAGGCAGCGATCTCACCAGGGACTGGGAGGCGTTCGGAGCCCGGGTCGAGGTTCTGCCGGACGAATACCGGGAGGCCTGGGACCAGATCGTCACCCGCCTCTTCCCCTACGGGGACTTCACCGGCCGCAACCTGACACCGATCCTCGACTCGGCCCTGGGGCTGCTCGAAGTGTCGGCAGCGGACGGACAGAGCGTCCACGAGGTGTTCGGCGACGACATCCAGGGCTTCTGCACGGCGCTGGCCGGTGGAGAAGGAGCCCGGACCTATCGCGACCGGTGGCGCGAGCAGTTGAACGCGAACGTCGCAAAGAAGCTGAGCCGGCTGGGAGGCTGACGTGAGCATCCAGGACATCATCGAGGGCAAGAAGCAGTGGCGGGCGCACATGGCCCGGGTCAAGGCGCTGCCGCCGGACTACCAGATCGTCTACAAGGAGATGCAGAAGTACCTGTTCAAGGTCGGTCCTGTCGACCTGCCTGACGGGCCCCTGCTCCCCGGGATCGTCGACTTCTTCGAGGGGGGCGTCGTCGAAGGCAAGGGAGTCCTGGAACTCATCGGCACGGACGTCGCCGCGTTCTGCGACGACCTGATCAAGGACACACGCACCTACGCGGACGTCTACCAGGAGTCCATCAGCGGGGAATCCGGCAACGGCGCGAAGTGACACGCGCCGCCTCGCGGCACGGCCCTGCATCGTTCGGATGAGTCCTGGATCCCTCCTCGGCAGGACGAACGGCGCCCCGGGGCCGGTGATCGTGGACGTATGAAGGAAATCATCTCCATCGTCGGATGGGTCGTCGGCATTCAGGGAGCACTCGGCGCGGCCGGGCGCATGTTCGGGGACGAGCCGTGGGGCCTCTTCCACAAGTGGTGGGACCTGTCCACGCCCGCGTACTTCGCCCTGCTCCTCGTCGGTGCCGCCCTCGCCATCTGGGGCGAGAGCAGCAAGAAGCGCGCCCGCAGCAGGAGTTGAGCCACCCCTGCGTGCCTTACGTGCCTGACATGCCTTACGCGCTGTACTCGGAGTCCAGCTCCTCCTGGTAGCGGCCCCGGAAGTCACGCAGGTAGGGGCGCAGGGTGCTCTCCGCCGGAGGGCCGCCCGCCTGGCCCGTGACGCCGTACAGGTCCATCAAGTACAGGCCGAACTGCCGGGCGTTGGGGTAGTCCCCGAGCTCGCTCACGTACTTCCGGAACGCCGCGAAGTACGCGTCCTCGCGCGAGACGTCGTCCGGGAGACCGGACGCGTCGGGCAGCGCTTCCAGGACCTCGGGCGACTCGGGCGACTCCTCGTGCGGGGCGTCGTCGACGTCGGGCGCCTGCTCCTCGCGCGGGCCCGGAATCAGATGCTGGCCGCCGAGCGGGCGCGTGCGGCCGGGGCCCGCCGGGACCGGGAACCCGGACTCGGGAGCGGCGGCCGCGGGGTCGCCCTGCTCGTCGAAGTACGCCTGCTGCTGCTCCAGATAGGCCTGCTGCTCGACGTAGGCCTGCTGCTCCGCGTACGCCTGCTGGTCCGCGTACCACTGATCGTGCGGCTCTTCGGGGACGTACGAAGGCTGCTGAGCCGCGAACCACGGGCTCACCTGCGCGACCTCGGGCTCCGGCTGCTGCTGTTGCTGTTGCCCCTGAGGTGCCTGCGCCTGTTCCTGCACCTGCGCCTGTTCCTGTGCCTGCTGCCCCTGCTCGCCCCGCGGCACGGGCTCCGCCTCCAGCTGCGGCGCGGTCGGCGCCACCAGCTGCGGCTGCTGCTGTTCCGCGGGAACCGGCGCCGGCGGAAGCAGTGCGGGCTCGATGCCCGCCGCGGCGAGACCCGCGGGCGCGGTCTCCGCGAGCGGTACGCCGAAGCGCGCCAGGCGCAGCGGCATCAG
>NZ_JBWKFG010000020.1:0-27669 GCF_056434405.1 Streptomyces sp. NPDC044044
GTCTGCCGCGGCAACCGCGGAAAAAAAAAAAAGAGAGAAAAACCCCCCCCCCCCCCCCCAACCCCCCCCCCCCCCCCCCCCCCCCCCCCCCCCCCCCCCCCCCCCCGCTGCCGTATGCCAAACGTGACGTGTGTCATGTCCCTGTCGTGGGCAACGCTCGTGCATGAAACCACCGACCGAACCACCACCCGAACCACCGGCCGGACCACCGCCCGTACCCCCGGCAGGCTCGGACGAGGAACGTCTGGCCCAGCTCGGCTACACCCAGGTCCTGGCCCGCCGCATGTCCGCGTTCTCCAACTACGCGGTCTCGTTCACGATCATCTCGGTCCTGTCCGGCTGCCTCACGATGTACCTGTTCGGCATGAACACGGGCGGACCCGCCCTGATCACCTGGGGATGGGTCGGGGTCGGCCTGATGACGCTGTTCGTGGGCCTGGCCATGGCGGAGATCTGTTCCGCCTATCCGACGTCCGCCGGGCTCTACTTCTGGGCGCACCGCCTCGCGCCCCCGCGCACGGCCGCGGCCTGGGCGTGGTTCACGGGCTGGTTCAACGTGCTCGGCCAGGTCGCCGTCACCGCGGGGATCGACTTCGGGGCGGCCTCGTTCCTCGGCGCCTATCTGAATCTGCAGTTCGACTTCCAGGTCACCGAGGAGCGCACGATCCTGCTCTTCGCCGCGATCCTCGTACTGCACGGCCTGCTCAACACGTTCGGTGTGCGCATCGTCGGCCTGCTCAACAGCGTGAGCGTCTGGTGGCACGTCTTCGGGGTCGCCGTCATCGTCGGCGCCCTCGCCTTCTCCCCGGACTCGCACCAGTCGGCGTCCTTCGTCTTCACCGAGTTCGTCAACAACACCGGCTGGGGCAGCGGGCTCTATGTAGCGCTGATCGGGCTGCTCATGGCCCAGTACACCTTCACCGGGTACGACGCCTCCGCGCACATGACCGAGGAGACGCACGACGCGTCGACGGCCGGGCCCAAGGGCATCGTCCGGTCCATCTGGACGTCCTGGATAGCGGGCTTCGTCCTGCTCCTCGGCTTCACCTTCGCCATCCAGTCGTACGACGGCGCCCGCGAGTCGGCGACGGGGGCGCCGCCCGCCCAGATCCTCCTGGACGCGCTCGGCGCGACCACGGGCAAGCTGCTCCTGCTCGTCGTGATCGGCGCGCAGCTCTTCTGCGGCATGGCGTCCGTGACCGCCAACTCCCGGATGATCTACGCCTTCTCGCGGGACGGAGCACTGCCGTTCTCGCACGTCTGGCACTCGGTCAACCCACGTACGCGCACGCCCGTCGCGGCGGTATGGCTCGCGGCCCTCGGCGCGCTCGTCCTCGGCCTGCCGTACCTGATCAACGTCACGGCGTACGCGGCGGTGACGTCGATCGCCGTCATCGGGCTCTACATCGCGTACGTCATCCCGACCCTGCTCCGGCTGCGCAAGGGCGAGGAATTCGAGCGCGGGCCCTGGCACTTGGGCCGCTGGTCGCGTCCGATCGGTGTCGTGGCGGTGGCCTGGGTGGGCGTGATCACGGTCCTGTTCATGCTGCCGCAGGTCTCACCGGTCACCTGGGAGACCTTCAACTACGCCCCGATCGCGGTCCTCGCCGTCCTCGGCTTCGCCACGACCTGGTGGCTGGCATCGGCCAGGCACTGGTTCCTCAACCCGGACCACGAGCGCACGGCGGCCCGCGAGGCGGCCCGCAAAGGGGCGCCGGAACCCTCCGATCCCTGACCGTTCCGACGACGGTCCGGGCTCGCACTCGGCCCGCCGCGGGACGCGCGACGGGCCAAGGAGGCGATACCCGATCGGACGCCATGCCCTGTCCGGCTATGCTCGGGGGGTGCGTCCGCACGGACCGTTAGCTCAATTGGCAGAGCAGTGGACTTTTAATCCATTGGTTGTGGGTTCGAGTCCCACACGGTCTACCACTCAGGCCCAGGTCAGGAACGTTCTGACCTGGGCCTGTGGCGTCGGTAGCCCGAACGGCCCCTCCTCGCCTGCGCCCCCGCGGCCCGCGGGCGACGCTGGGCCTGCCAGGTGGCCGATCCGGAGGTACAGCATGGGTTCCGTACGACGGGCTCTCGTGATGGTGCTCGTGCCGCTGCTCGTCGGCGTATCGGCCGGGTGCGGCGGGTCCGGGAGCGGTACCGACAAGGCCACCGAGCGTGCCCGCCCCGCCGAGCTGGCCTTCGAACACCCCGGAGTGCTCGTCAGCAAGGCGCAGCTCGACCGCGTGCGCGCCCACGTCGCGGCGCGCGAGCAGCCCTGGCTCACGGCGTTCGAGCAGATGCGGGACAGCAAGTACGGCGCGGCCGACTACCGGGCCAAGCCGTACGCCGTCGTCGAGTGCCCGCCCGACACCCGCCCCGGACAGGGCTGCGTCGAGGAGCGCGAGGACGCCATCGCCGCGTACACGCAGGCCCTGCTCTGGAACATCACCGGCGACCGCGCGCACGCCAAGAAGGCCGTGCAGATCATGGACGCCTGGTCGCGGGTGATCACCGGGCACACCGAGGCCAACGCGGGCCTCCAGACGGCCTGGGCCGCCTCCTCGTGGGCCCGCGCGGCCGAAGCCGTGCGCTACACCTACGACGGCTGGACCGACGGCGAGCTCCTGCGTTTCGAGCGGATGCTGCGCAACGCCTATCTGCCCCAAGTGCGCGACGGAGCCGCCGACTTCAACGGCAACTGGGACCTCCTGATGGCCGACGCGACCATCAGCATGGCGGTCTTCCTCGACGACCACGAGTCCTTCGAGAAGGCGGTGACGCACTTCAGGACCCGGGTGCCCGCCTACTTCTATCTGAAGTCGGACGGCCCGCTGCCCGTCTCTCCCGCGGGCAGCGACATCAACACCCCGGCGAAGCTCCAGAAGTACTGGTTCGGGCAGAAGACCTTCGCCGACGGGCTCTCCCAGGAGACCTGCCGGAACTTCAAGCACGCCAGCTACTCGCTCGCGGCCACCGCGCACATCGCGGAGACCGCCTGGCATCAGGGCGTCGATCTGTACGGCGAGGTCAAGGACCGGCTGCGGGCCGCCCTTGAGTTCCATTCCAAGTACCAGCTGGGCGCGCAGGCGCCGGACTGGCTGTGCGGCGGCAAGGTGCAGCGCGACATGGGGCCCGACACCGAGGTCGGCCTCAATCACCTGCGGGACCGGCTGAAGCTGGAGCTTCCGCAGACGGAGAGGTTCACGCGCGCGCAGCGGCCCGAGGGGACGGACGACCTGTTCGTGGCCTGGGAGACGCTGACGCACGCCGAGAACGCGTGAGCGGCGGGCTCCGTTCGCCGGTGGTTCTCAACCGGTTCGCTTTCACTCCCCCTGATGGCGTAGAGTTGCATTCAACGGCGCGGGGTGGAGCAGCTCGGTAGCTCGCTGGGCTCATAACCCAGAGGTCGCAGGTTCAAATCCTGTCCCCGCTACTAAAGACCGAAGGCCCGGATCCAGAAATGGATCCGGGCCTTCGGCGTTTTCCCCGTCGTTCCCTCGTTGCTCTCTCGTCGCTCCCTCGTCACTCCGTCGGCCCACACCGGTCGCCCCGCGCCGCCGCTTTGGGAACCCTGGTTGAGCGTGGTCATGGATCTGGTCCTGGCCGCGGGATTCGGCAGGAGAAGACCGGTGGGGCTGCGAGGAGGAAGTGGTGGGGGCGAGGCTCCCGATGTCCGGCATGAGCGGGCGCTCGTGCGGGCCCTTCCGCTGCTGCTCATCGTCGCCGGGGTCGTCTACGACATCGCGACCCCGCCCGCCTTCACCGCCGCGCCCCTCTTCACCGCCGCCCCGCTCATCGCGGCCCCCTTCTACTCGCTGATCAGCACCACCCTCATCGGCGCCGGCTCCTGCGCGGCCGTGCTCGCCCTGCACTTCAAGACCAACACCACCACCGACGTCGAAGCCGTCACCGAACTGATCACGGTGACGACCGTCGCCGTGCTCGCCGTCGTCATCAACCGCGTCCAGCGCCGCAGCGACAAACAGCTCGCCTCCGCCCGCTCCATCGCCGAGGCCGCCCAGCGCGCCGTGCTGCCGCAGCCGGACCCCCGGATCGGCGGTCTCGACGTCGCGGCGCGGTACGAGGCCGCTGAGGCCGACGCGTTCATCGGGGGCGATCTGTACGCCGTGCAGGACACCCCGCACGGCGTGCGCGTCATCGTCGGTGACGTACGGGGCAAGGGGATGGGCGCGGTGGCGGCCGTCGCCGTCGTCATCGGGGCGTTCCGGGAGGCCGCCGAGCAGGAGGCCACGCTGGAGGCGGTGGCCCAGCGGCTGGAGCGTGCTCTTGCGCGCGAGGGCACGCGGCGCGACGGGCTCGACGCCTTCGAGGGGTTCACCACCGCCGTCCTGGCGGAGATCTCGCACGGCGACGGTCTCGTGCGCCTCATCAACCGCGGGCACCCGGGACCGCTGCTCCTGCGCGGCGACGGGCGGCTGTGCGTGCTGTCCGCGACCGAGCCCGCGCTGCCGCTGGGGATGGGCGATCTTGGTGCCTGGCCGGACCGTGCGGACGAGACGGAGTTCCCGCCGGGGGCGATGCTGCTCCTGTACACCGACGGGCTCTCCGAGGCGCGTGACAGCCGGGGCGAGTTCTACGACGCGGCCACCCGGCTCGGGGGCCGCATCTTCCCCGGACCCAACGGCCCGGACGCCCTCCTCGCCACGCTCACCGAAGAGGTGCGCAGGCACACCGGGGGCGGCACGACCGACGACATGGCGCTGCTCGCGGTGCGGCGGCCGTTGGTGACGGGCGATGCGGGGACCGAGGGCGGGGTCGACGCGGAGATCGATGTCACCGGCCGTGACTGAAGAACACCACTCCGCATAACAACTGACGTACTGTCAAGGAAGTGTGAAGCTCCGGTGTGTGAAGAAGTGGCGTCAACTCGCCCCGTTCCGCACCCCCGTGTCCCGTTAAGTACGGGCCAAAGGCGTTAACGATCAGTCGGAACGGCTTGGAATACGGCCCCGCTGTCTATTAACGTTCGATAACGCAGCGCGGTCGTCCCAGCCGTCACTCGAGTCGGCTCCGCGCGCACGCGCCTAATCCCGAAAGGGAGCCGGGGAACCACTAATTGGGGTGAATCGGGCATCTGTGCATCCGTGCCAGGTGTTCGTAGGAGACCTTCCTGCTCCGAACCCGTCAGCTAACCCGGTAGGCGAGAAGGAAGGAAAGGAGTGCGCCCCAGTGGCGTCCAACCGCCCTGCCCCCCAAGGCGCGTACGTACCGAATGACGACGACTTCGGTGGGTACGAAGACAGTTCCTGGGAGGAATGGAATCCCACCGAGGAGTCCATTCGCCCCGTCCGCGGCAGGCACCGCGTCCACAAGCGGGGCGGTGGCGGGCTCGCCCGCAGCTCCACAGTTCTCGGCGTAGGCGTCATCGCCGCAGTCGGCGCGGGCGGCATCGCCACCGCGCAGGGCGGCAAGCCCCCGGTCTCCATCGAGATGCCGGACCTCTCGGCCGTCACGGACTCGCTGCCGGAGGCCAAGTCGCTTCCGGGCGTGGGGTCCTTGATATCCGACGACTCCTCCGACTCCGCCGCCGCGGACGGCGGCGTGATCGTCGCCGCCGCGCCCCTGAGCGCCGCCGGGGTCAGCACCGCCGACGCCGAGCAGGGCACCACGGACGCCGGAGAGGCACTGCGGGCCCGCATCATGGAGCAGGCCGAGAACCAGCAGGACCAGGCGGACGACGCGGTCCAGAAGGCGGCCGAGGAAGCCGCCGTCAAGCAGGCCGCCGAACAGGCCGCCGCCAAGCAGACCGCGGCCGAGAAGAAGATCGCCGCCGAGAAGGCCGCCGCGAAGAAGAAGGCCGAGGCGGAGGCCAAGCGCAAGGCCGAGGCGGAGCGCCTGGCCAAGCTCGCGAAGAGCTACACCCTCCCCGTCGCCTCGTACACGCTCACCGGCACCTTCGGTCAGCCCGGCTCCATGTGGTCCTCCGGCTACCACACCGGCCTGGACTTCGCCGCTCCGACGGGCACGCCCATCAAGGCCATCCACTCCGGCACCATCAAGGAGGCCGGCTGGGCGGGGGCGTACGGCTACCGCACGATCCTCGAACTCGACGACGGCACCGAGCTGTGGTTCTGCCACCAGTCCTCGATGAACGTCAGCGCGGGCCAGAAGGTCACCACCGGCGAGACCATCGGCCGCGTCGGCGCGACCGGCAACGTCACCGGCGCGCACCTCCACCTGGAGGTCCACCCGGGCGGCGACTCCACCGGGGTCGACCCGGCGGCGTGGCTGCGCGGCAAGGGCCAGTCCCTCTGAGGAAGCCCCAGAACCCCGGCGGTCCTGGCGACAACCCCCCGACGCCAGGGCTGCCGGTTCGGCATGCCCGCTCCTCCCCGTGCCCGGGTCGCTCGACGGAATTCCGCGGTCCGCAAGGGCGTTGATCCCCGTATGACTTCTCTCCGCAAGCTTGGCTCGTCCGACCTCGAGGTCTTCCCGCTCGCCCTGGGCGGCAACGTCTTCGGCTGGACGGCCGACGAGGCGCAGTCCTTCACCGTGCTCGACGCCTACACCGCCGCCGGCGGCAACTTCATCGACACCGCCGACGTCTACTCGGCCTGGGTGCCCGGCAACAAGGGCGGGGAGTCCGAGACCGTCATCGGCAACTGGCTCGCCGCGCGCGGCAACCGCTCCGACGTCGTACTCGCCACCAAGGTCGGCGCCCACCCCGACTACAAGGGCCTGTCCGCGAACACCATCAAGTCCGGTGCCGAGGAGTCGCTGCGCCGCCTGCGCACCGACTACATCGACCTCTATTACACGCACTACGACGACCCGTCCGTCCCGGTCGAGGAGATCATCGGCGCGCTCGACGAGCTGGTCACGTCCGGCAAGGTGCGCGCGATCGCCGCCTCGAACGTGAGCGCCGACCGGCTCCAGGAGTTCCTCGACTTCTCCGACCGCGAGGGCCTCGCCCGCTACTCGGCGCTCCAGCCGCACTACAACCTCGTCTCGCGCGACACGTACGAGGGCACCCTTGAACAGGTCGCCTCGCGCTCCGGCCTGGCCGCCGTCCCGTACTACGCGCTCGCCTCCGGCTTCCTGACCGGCAAGTACCGCCCGGGTGCGAAGGTCGACAGCGCGCGGGCCGAGGGCGCGGGCAAGCACCTGGAGACGGAGCGCGGCCCGCGGGTGCTCGCCGCCCTCGACCAGGTCGCCCAGGAGCGCGGCGCCGAGGTCGCGACCGTGGCCCTCGCGTGGCTCGCGGCGCAGCCGACGGTGGCGGCGCCGATCGCCTCCGCCCGTACGGTCGAGCAGCTGCCCGCGCTGCTCGCGGTGGGGGAGTTCGAGCTGACGGACGCCGAGGTGTCGGCGCTGACGAAGGCTTCCGCCTAGAGGCCCTGGCCGTTGTAGGGGTTGTACGCGGGGTAGGGCATCGCCGGTTGTGCGTACGGATATCCGTACGGGGGCTGGTGCTGGTGCTGGTGCGGATAGGACTGTGGATACGCCTGCGGGTACGGCTGCCGGTATCCGTACGGCGGCGGCATCGGGACGAACACCGGTGCCGTCGCGCGTGCCGCGTACGCCAGGGCGGGCCGTGCCGCCTCGCGGCGCTCCCACAGCGCGTGCAGCAACTCCCGCTCCCGTACGACGAAGTCGGCGCCGGCGCGGCCCTTGCGCCCACGGTGGCGAAGGAGCGCGAGAGACGTCGCGTACGTCTCGTACTGGGCGACCGTGCGCGCCGCGGCCTTGCCCTGGGTGTACGAGGCGTAGTCGCGGGCGAGGGTGCGGGCGCGCATCGTGCCGAGGGCGTACGGCTCGGGCGCGGTGAGCCAGCCCGCGAGCGCGTACGCGGGCAGTTCGGCCCGCACGATGCGCAGGCCGCGCTGTCTGATCCAGATCACCAGCCAGGTGAGCAGGCCGAAGGCGGGCAGCATGAAGAGCGCGTACACGGCGAAGAAGCCGTAGTCCCCGAAGGCCGCCGAGCCGTTCCACAGGGCGTGCAGGCCCATCGCCAGGAGGAGTCCGCCGACCGGGAGCAGGACGCGGCGCCAGTTCTGGCGCTCCGCGCTGAGCGCGGCGATACCGAAGCCGATGCCGGTGAGCACGGTGAAGAGCGGGTGCGCGAAGGGCGACATCACGACGCGTACGAAGAAGGTCGCCGCCGTCACGGACGCGAGCCCGGTGCCGCCGTTGATCTGGTCGGTGCCGAAGGCGCTGCCGAGATAGAGGATGTTCTCGGTGAACGCGAAGCCGGTCGCGGTCACTCCGGCGATCACCACGCCGTCGACGATTCCGGTGAACTCGCGTCTGCGGAAGAGGAAGACGAGCAGCACGGCCGCGGCTTTCGCGCTCTCCTCGACGATCGGCGCTATGACCGTCGCGCCGAGGGTGTCCGCGCTGGTGGGGTCGGCCGTGGCGGTGGCTATCCAGCGGGTCGCGAAGCTGTTCGCGACGATCGCTATGAGGGCGGCCGCGCAGGCACCCCAGGAGAAGGCGAAGAGGAGGTTCCGCCAGGGGCCCGGCTGGACCCGTTGCAGCCAGCGGAAGGCGGCCACCAGGAGCGGCACGGGAAGTGTCGCGAGGCCGAGCCCGACCAGGAAGCCTTCGGTGCCGGTCTGTTCCCTGACCAGGGCCAGGATGACCAGGCCGGACAGGGCGAGCAGCGTGACCAGGGCGGCCGCGCGTATCGCCCGCCGCTGCCACCAGCGCGCGTGCCGCAGCCCGGCGGGCCCAGCGGGGGGCATCGGGTGCGGGAGCGGAGAACGGATGGCCACCCGTTGACCCTAACGAGGGACAGGGGTGGGCCGCGACGGTGTCTCGGGCCCCGTGGCCGGTATCTCAGGTCCGGCGGCCGGTTGTCTCAGGTCCCGCGGCCGGTTGGCTCAGGCCTCCTGGCCGGATGTACGGCGGAACAGCAGGTCATGGACCACGTGTCCCTTGTCCAGGCCCTGGCCCTCGAATCGGGTGAGGGGACGGAAGGAGGGCCGGGGCGCGTACCCGCCGTCGTCCTGGGTGTTCTCGAAGCCGGGGTGCGCGCTGAGCACCTCCAGCATCTGCTCCGCGTACGGCTCCCAGTCGGTCGCGCAGTGCAGGACGGCGCCGGGCTTGAGGCGGGGCGCGGCGAGGTCGAGGAAGTCGGGCTGGATGATGCGGCGCTTGTGGTGGCGGGCCTTGGGCCAGGGGTCGGGGAAGTACACGCGGAGGCCGTCGAGGGAGGCGGGCCGGAGCATTTCGCGGAGCAGGATGACGGCGTCGCCGTTCGCTACGCGGATGTTGGTGAGTTCGTTCCGCTCGGCGAGGCCGAGGAGGTTTCCCTGGCCCGGGGTGTGCACGTCGACCGCGAGGATGCCGGTGTCCGGGTCGTCCGCGGCCATCTGGGCGGTGGCCTCGCCCATGCCGAACCCGATCTCGAGTACGACGGGGCGCTCGCCGCCGAACAGCTCGGCGAGGTCGAGGGTGCGCTGCCCGTCGATGTCCAGGCCCCACTTGGGCCAGAGCCGCTGGAGCGCGTCCGCCTGGCCTGTGGTGACGCGGCTGCGCCGGGGCTGGAAGCTGCGGATCCGCCGCTCGAAGTGGGAGCCCGCGGGGTCGGGCGCGGGGCCCTGCGGGAAGCGGGGCTCGCCCTTGGGGCGGGGGGCTTGGGGGCGCTCGGGGGTGGTGTTCGACTCAGGCACAGTGGGGCGATTTTAATCCCCAACCCCGCCCCTTCCCGAAAACCCGCTGCGCGGGGGCCTTGGTGGCCGACATCTTGTCCGGGGTCCAGGGGGGGCGGAGGGACCGCTCCTACACCGCTCCTACAGCACCGCCAGCACCCGCCGGGCCACTTCCCTCCCAATAGGGAGAGAAGCCGTGGCCGCAGGCGATGGCGCGTTCAGTACATGCACGGCCCGCACCCCACTCCGGATCAGGAAGTCATCCACCAGCGTTCCGTCACGCAAGACGGCCTGCGCCCGCACCCCCGCCGCCGCAGGCACGAGATCATCCGGAGTCACCGCAGGCAGCAGCCTCCGCACCGCCGCGGTGAACGCCCCCTTCGAAAGGGACCGCCGGAACTCCCCCGCCCCATACCGCCAGTGCCGCCCGGCCATCCGCCAGGCCCCCGGCCACCCCAGCGTCCCCGCGACCTCCAGGGGCCGCACCACACCCCATCCGTACCCCTCACGGGCCAGCGCCGGCACCGCGTTCGGGCCCACATGGACCCCGCCCCCGATGCCCCGCGTCAGATGCACCCCGAGGAAGGGGAAAGCCGGGTCCGGCACCGGATACACCAGGCCACGCACCAGCTCGGGCCGCACCAGGTCGAAGTACTCGCCCCGGAAGGGCACGATCCGCATCCCGGGCTCGTCACCGGCCAGCATCGCCACCCGGTCGCACTGCAGTCCCGCGCAGTTGACCAGGACCTTCCCCCGCACCACCGAGCCGTCGGCCGTGGCGACGGCCACGCCGAGCTCCGCGCGCCGGTCGATGCGGACGACCTCCGCGCCGTAACGGACATCGGCGCCCGAGGCGTCCGCGAGGCGTGCCGCCACCGAGCCGTAGTCACAGATCCCCGTCGTCCCGACCTGGATGGCGGCGAGGCCCCGCACCTCCGGTTCGTACTCCGAGATCTGTGCGGGGCCCAGCTCCCGCACCGGAATGCCGTTCTCCCGGCCGCGCTGGACGAGGGCGTGCAGGCGGGGCAGCTCGGAGCGCTCCGTGGCGACGATGAGCTTGCCGGTGACTTCGTGCGCGATTCCGTACTCCGCGCAGAACTTGATCATCTCGGCGGCGCCCCGCACCGCGTACCGCGCCTTCAGGGAGCCGGGGCGGTAATAGATCCCGCTGTGGATCACCCCGCTGTTGCGTCCCGTCTGGTGCCGGGCGGGGCCCGGCTCCTTCTCCAGGACGGTGACCCGCGTGCCCGGCGCGGCACGTGTGATCGCATACGCCGTCGACAGACCGACGATCCCTCCGCCGATCACCAGCACGTCGCAGTCGTACGCCGCGGCCCGGACCATCCCGCATCACCTCCCACCCCGATAGTGCACTGCGCCACTGACAACGCCCTCAAACCCGGCGAGGACCGCAGGGTTACAGGGTGCGGAAATGCTGTTGCCGTTCCGGCGGTGCACGGGGGGCGGCCCCGGGCCCTGAACCTGAATCCTGGACATCGCACGAGAGGAGTCCCGCTGAACTACGCCGGGGCCACGAGCAGCGGCCGCGCGCGCTCCCTCAGCTCCACCACGCGTGGCTCGTCGCCGTACGGCTCCAGGCGGTGCAGCAGGTCCTTCACGTACTCCGTGGTCCGCGCGGACGAGATGCGTCCGGCGACCTCCAGGGCGCGTGTGCCCTGCTCGCAGGCCGCGTCCAGGTTCCCCGACTCCAGTTCGGCGACCGCCGACACCACGAGCCGTAAGCCGTGCGAGCGCACGAACTCCTCCGTCGGCCGCGAGAGCGCCTGCTCGGTGAAGCGGCGCACCTGGCGGGGCGCCTTCAGGTCGCGGTAGCACTCGGCGGCGTCCGCCGCGAAGCGGTCGTATCCGTAGAAACCGAGCCACGAGGGGTCGTTGTCGCCGTCCCGGGCCCGCTCCAGCCAGCCCTCGGCCGCCCGCAGCGCCGCTCCCGCCGCCTGCGCGTCACTGGCGCGCGCGTGTGCGCGTGCCTCGACGAGGCGGAAGAAGCTCATCGTGCGCGCGGTGGCCAGACCGCGGTTGCGCTCCAGGGCCGCCTGCGCGAGGTCGACGCCCTCGTCGCCGAAGCCGCGGTAGGTCGCCTGGAGGGACATGGAGGCAAGGACGTACCCGCCCAGGGGCACGTCGGCCGCCGCGCGGGCCAGGCGCAGGGCCTGGATGTAGTACCGCTGGGCGGCCTCCTGCTGGCCGGTGTCGAAGGCCATCCACCCGGCCAGGCGCGTCAGTTCGGCCGACGCCCCGAAGAGCGAGCGGCCCACCTCGTCCGAGTACGAACCGAGCAGCAGGGGTGCCGCCTCGACCCGCAGGCACTCGGGGACCATCGACGAACGCCAGTCACCGCCGCCGTACTTGGAGTCCCAGCGCCGGGCGTCCTCGGCGGCCTCCCGCAGTTTCAGCACGTCGCTGTGGCCGACCTTCATCGGCTGCCCGCTGTTCGCGCTGTCGTCCGGGTGGCCCACCTCGCGGGGCTCGTCCAGGACGACGTCGCGGGCGACCGAGCTGTCGGCCGGGGTTATCAGCCAGCGCGAGGCCGGCGTCGCGTACGCGCTCACCGCGAAGGAGCCTGCCAGCGACTGCCAGATGCCGCCGCTGCCCGCGCGCCTGCCCGCCAGGTCGAGGCGGTAGAGCTCGGTCGCCGACTTCACCGCGGCGCCCACGTCGCGCGGGAAGGCCAGGCCCACCTCGGGCGCCGGGTCGGCGTCCGCGAGCCCGATCTCGTGCAGCGGAACGGGGCGGCCGAGCTTCTGTCCGATGGCCGCGGCGATGAGGTGCGGGGCGGCGCCCTGCGGCACCATGCCCTTGGACACCCACCGGGCCACCGATGTCTTGTCGTATCGAAGCGTCAACCCGCGTTGGGCGCCGAGGTCGTTGACCCGGCGTGCGAGTCCCGCATTGCTGATTCCCGCGAGGGCGAGAACGGTGCCGAGTTTTTCGTTCGGCCCGCGTTGCTCCCTGGACATGCGCCACCCCTCGACACAGACGGCTGCCGCGATGGCTTGACCGCGCGGCATGCATGCTGCGTTCCCCCGGGGGCGGCGGCGTCCGCGACAACGAGCCGCCGTGGCCCGGAACCTCGGCCGCAAGAGCATTTGGCCGAGCCCCCAGGTATATGCCTCCGCGAAAACATCAGCACACACAGCGTAGTTCGCCGAATCCCAAGCGTTAAGAGGCGCAGTTCCGTATGGCGAGATTGTTGCCGGTAGGGAAGCGGGGGAGTGCCGGGGCGTGCTCCGGGTGTGTGGCCGTGCGCCTACGTGTGCGCTCTTCACCGGCCATAAGGGGAGCGCTTCCATTGACGGTGCGTGGGTCGGCCCGCTGCGCTGGAGTCAGCGGGCTGGGGGACACCGCCGCCTCCATCCCCGCGGGCGGCGGACCGGTCCGGGGGGCGGGCAACGCCTCCCGGACTGTGTGTTGCCATTTACGGTTCCGTCACGCGAGCGCCATCCGCTGATTTGGCCGAAAATCGCCTCTCCGGAGGCCGGTGCAGAGCACCGCCGCGCAAGGAGAAGGGCGTTGTTGCGCCCTTCAAGTACCGCTCCCCCGGGGCAGATTAACGGGAGCGCGACCACCTCCGTAGCCACTCCTGCGCGCCTCCTTCGTGGCAGCATGGGACCCCAGTTCTCGATGCACTGGTTGTCCACAGCCTGTGGAGGCAACGATGCGGTGGTTGGTGGGGTGGAGCAGCACTGCCGCGAAGCCTTCGGTGGTGGGCTCGGCCGGGGCCACCGGTGAGAACGGCGAGACCGTTCATCCCGTGGGATCCCAACTCCTGTGGGGCGACCCGGATCCGCTGTGGGCGGTGGGGGACTGGCGCGCCGACGAGGTGCGCACGGTCACGGCCGACGAACAGACGCGCATCGCGGTCCTCGGCACCTGCGGGGCGAGCGACGAGGAGCTCAGGGTCGGTCTGTTCGCGGCACGCGGCGGCGCCCTGCGGCACCTGACCGCCTGGTCCGGCAGCTATACGGCGGTCGTCCAGGTAGGCCGCCGCGTCATGGTCGCCGGCGACCTCGCGGGCGCGCGCCCCGTCTTCTACACCCCCTGGGCCGATGGCACGGCCTTCGCGACGGCCGCGCTGCCCCTCGCCGACCTCATCGAGGCCCACCTGGACATCGGCCACCTCGCGGCGCTGCTCGCCGCCCCCGACGTGCCGGAGGCGCTGCAGGACTCGACGCCCTACCAGGGCGTGCGCCGTGTGCCACCGGGGCACGCCCTGATCCTGCGCGCGGGCGCACGGGAGATCGCCGGGTACGAACACGTGGCATCGCTCGCGGTCGCCGCGCCCGCCGCCGACGCGACCACCGCGGTGGACGGCGTCCGTGACGCCCTCGTGGAGGCCGTGCGGGCCCGGCTCGGCGCCCCGCGGCACGTCCCCGGGGCGTCGGAGGTCGATCCCGGCCCGGTGCCCGGCATGGGTCCCGCCGAGCGGCGCGCGGCACGCGGGATGCCGGTGCCCGGCATCGGCGCCGACCTCTCCGGAGGGCCCGCTTCCGGCACCCTCGCGCTGCTCGCGGCGGGCCTCCCGGGGATGCCCGGTACGGTCCTCGGCCACGGCACGGGCGCGGGGGAGCGGCTCCTCGCCGTCACCTTCAACGACCTCGCGATCAAAGGCCGCGAGGCCGAGCTGGAGCGGGCGGGCGCCATCGCGGCCAACCCCCGCCTGCACCACGTGGTGGTCGCCGCGGGCGAAGAGGCCCTTCCGTACGCGGACTTGGACGGCCCTCTGACGGACGAGCCGAGCTCTTCCCTCGTCATGGCCCAGCGCCACCGCGCGCGGCTCTCCTCGGGCAGCGCGGACCACTTCACGGGGTACGGCGCACGGCAGGTCCTCGACGCGCACCCGGCCCGCCTCGCCGACCTCCTCATGGACCGCAGACGGCGCCATCTGGTGCGCCCCGTCGCCGCGTTGGCGAAGGCGGACGGCACGCCCGGCTCCGTCATGGTCCCCGCGCGCGTGTACGGCGCCGCGCGCAAGCTCTCCCGGATGTCCTACCGCGCGGGCGTCGACTCGCTCGCCGACCGGCTCCTGCAGCGCCGCTTCGACGAGCCGGGCGGTGCGGTGGGGGCATCGATGGCCGCCCTCGCGTGGGCGAGACCGGGGCCCGCCGCGCGCTGGCTGACGGGCGAGGCCCTCGCTGAAGTATCGGTTCGCCTCCAGGACACCACCGGGCGCCCCGGCGCCGGACCCGGCCAGCGCCCCGGTGAGTTCCGCGCCCGCGCGGCCCTCGCCCGGCACGCGGCGGACCTGCGCGTCCTGGAACAGGCCGCCGAGGTCCGCTTCCAGCGCCTGCACGCGCCGTTCCTGGACAACCAGGTGGTCCGCGCCTGCCGCGCGCTCCCCGTCGCCCTGCGCGTCCAGCCAGGCGCGCGTGCGGCGATCCTGCGTACGGTCCTGGAAGGCGCCGGAGTGGCCGAACTGCCGCCCGGCTGGGGCGCTCCGTCCCACGCGTCGTCCGCGGCGGCGGCGCGGACGGGCCTTCGTGTGGCGGTGGACGACCTCCTCGCCCTCTTCGACACGCCCCTGCTCGCGCAGGCGGGCCTGGTGGAGGCCCGCGTGGTCCGCAAGGCGCTGCGCGCGGCGGCGGAGGGCGAGCCGCTGCCGCTGGACGGCCTGGCGGACCTGGTCTCCACGGAGCTGTGGCTGCGCCGCCTGCTCTCCCGCCGCGGCACGTGCTGGACCGGCACTCCGGCCCGGCAGCGGGCGGTCCCTACGGGGAGCGTCGTGCCGCAGAGGGGGGCGTTGGGGGCGGGGCGGTAACTGGCTCCGGAGCCTCGCGCGCGGTTGATCACCGGCTTCGCCGAGTTCGTCCTCAAGCGCCGGACGGGCTGGATGCAGCCCGTCCGGCGCTTGAGGACATCCTGTACGGGGTCTGCGGCGGAGCCCCAGGTAGGCCCCCGCGCCGAGCGGGTTTTCGGGAAGGGGCGGGGTCGGGGAGAGAAACCCTCGCGCCTCGGCCCGCTCCACCGGCGAGAATGACCCGGTGCGGTACAGAATCCTGGGCGCCACCGAGGCGTACGACGAACAAGGGGCGGCCCTGCCCCTAGGGGGCCGGCGGCTTCGCGCGCTGCTCGCCACCCTCGCCCTGCGCGCCGACCGCACGGTCCCCGTGGAGACCCTCATCGCCGAGGTATGGGCGCAGGACGAGCCCCCCACCGATGCCCCCGCCGCCCTCCAGGCCCTCATCGGCCGCCTCCGCCGCGCCCTCGGCAAGGACGCCATCGCATCGGAACCCGGCGGCTACCGCCTCACCACCACCCCCGAAGACATCGACCTGCACCGCTTCGAACGCCTCGTGCGCGAGGGCAAGGCGGCCCTGGACCGCCGCGACCCGGCATCGGCCGCCCGTACACTGCGCGATGCGCTCACCCTGTGGCGCGGCCCCGCCCTCGCCGACCTGCCCGACCGCGGCGCGGCGGCCCGCCCCGAGGCGCTGCTCGCCGAGGCGACCCGCGCGCGGGTCGAGGCGGACCTGCTCCTGGGCCACGCCTCCGACGTCGTACCGGAACTGAAGGAACTCACCGCAGCCCAGCCGTACGACGAGACGCTGCACGCCCTCCTGATCCGCGCCCTGCGCGACACGGGCCGCGGTGCCGACGCCCTCGCCGCGTACGAGAACGCGCGCCGCACGCTCGCCGACGGCCTCGGCGCGGACCCCGGGCCTGAACTCCGCTCCCTGCACGCCCAGTTGCTGGACCCGGCCGCGGTCCCGGAGCCAAGCGGCGAAGGTCCGGAGCCAAGCGGCAAAGGGCCGGAGCGTCCGGAGCGGGGAGGTAACCTCCGGCCCCGTCTGACCAGCTTCGTCGGCCGGGAACCCGAACTCGCCGCCATCCGTTGCGACATGAGACGAGCACGCCTGGTCACCCTCACCGGCCCCGGCGGCTCCGGCAAGACCCGCCTCGCCGAGGAAGCCGCCGCCGGGCATCCGCAGGCATGGCTGGCCGAGCTCGCCCCGCTCGACCGCCCCGAGGCGGTCCCGGGAGCCGTCGTCAGCGCGCTCGGGCTGCGCGAGACCGCGCTGATGACCAGCGAGATGACCGTGCCGCAGGACGACCCGGTCGCCCTGCTCGTCGAGTACTGCGCCCCGCGCGGTCTGCTCCTGCTCCTCGACAACTGCGAGCACGTCATCGGCGCCGCGGCCGACCTCGCCCAGACCCTCCTCACGCACTGCCCGGACCTCACGGTCATCGCCACAAGCCGCGAACCCCTGGGTGTGCCCGGCGAGTTCGTGCGCCCCGTGGAGCCCCTGCCGCCCGACCCCGCGCACCGCCTCTTCACCGAGCGCGCCACGGCCGTGCGCCCGGACTTCGCCCCCGAGGAGGACACCGGGGCCGTCGCCGAGATCTGCCGCCGTCTCGACGGCCTCCCGCTCGCCATCGAACTGGCCGCGGCCCGCCTTCGTCTGCTCACGCCCCGGCAGATCGCCGACCGCCTCGACGACCGCTTCCGCCTCCTCACCAGCGGCAGCCGCACGGTCCTGCCCCGTCAGCAGACCCTGCGGGCCGTCGTCGACTGGTCCTGGGACCTGCTCGACGAGCCCGAGCGGACGGTGCTGCGCGAGGTGTCCGTCTTCGCGGGCGGCTGGGACATCGAGGCGGCCGAAGCGGTCTGCACCGGCCCTGCCGCCGACCTCATCGGCGCCTTGGTGGACAAGTCCCTGCTCATCGCCGAACCCACGGCCGGCGGCGACATGCGCTACCGCATGCTGGAGACCATCCACGAGTACGCGTCCGAGCGGGCCGCCGAGACGCCGGAGCTGCGCACCGCCGCGGGCCGCCGCCACACCGCGTACGTCCGCGCCCTGGTCGAGAAGGCCGAACCCCTGCTGCGCTCGGCGGACCAACTCCCGTGGATCCAGCGCCTGGAGACGGAGCTGGACAACATCCGCGCGGCCCTGCAGCGCGCCACCGAGTCCAGGGAGGGGGAGGAGGCCCTGGCCATCGCGCTGGCCGTGGGCTGGTTCTGGTCCATGCGGAACTACCGCAGAGAGGGCGCGGACTGGGTCGCAGGCATCCTGCGCCTCGCACCGCCGATGCCGCCGGACGGCCCCGACGGCATCCCCGAGGACACGGGCGAACCGCTCCACTGGTCCTGGATGAGCCTGCGGCTGCTGCACTTCTTCCTGGTCGCGGAGTCCAGGCCCATGGAAGCGCTGGCCGACGAGGACGACCGCGTGCACATCGGGCGGTTGCGGGACGCCTTCGCGCAACCGGTGCCGGCGGCGGCCCGCTTCCCGGGGCTCATCTGGCCGTTCACCGCGTACTTCCTGGACGGCCCCGACGCGGCCAAACCCGGCCTGGACGACGTGGTCGCCAACTGCCGCCGCTACGGCGGCGACTGGGAGGTCGGCGTCAGCCTGATGTTCCGCACGCACCAGGCCGTCGACGCCCCGGGCAATCTGTCCGGAGTCGACGAGGATCTCGCGGAGCTGCGTGAGCTGAGCATGCGCGCGGGCGACCGCTGGATGCGCGCCCAGGTGTCGAGCGCGGCGGGCGAGGCCGCGATGGCCCGCTGCCTGCACGAGGAGGCACGCGTCGAGTACGACGAAGCACTGCGCCTGGCCTACGAAGTGGGCGCCTACGCCGAGACGCCCTTCCTGATCGTCCGCCTCGCCGAGATCGCGTACCGCGAGGGCGACCGCGACCTGGCGGCGAAGGCCCTGCACGAGGCAGGGATCGAGGCCGACCGGTACGGCGTGGGGGACTCGCGCGCGTTCATGCGGCTGGTGCAGGCGCAGATGGCGCTGGACGACGGCGAAGTCGCCAGGACCCGGACCCTGTTCGAGGAGGCCCGCGCCGACGCCGGGCGCGGCACGCCGCCGCCGCAGTTCATCGCGGCGCTGCACGGCCTTGAGTCCAAGATCGTGGCCGCCGAGTCGAGCCCGGAGCAGGCGCTGCCGCTGCTCGCCGACGGACTGCGGATGGCCCTGGACAGCCGGTGCGCGGAGCTGGTCATCGCGGCGCTCGTGGACTGCGGAGCCACCCTGGTGAGCAGGATCGGCGACCATCCCCGCGCGGCTCGCCTGCTTGCCTTCGCCACCCGGCTGCGGAGCGGGAATCCGCGCCCGATGCCGGAGCTGAGCGAGGCCGAACGGGTCGAGACCGCGGCGCTCGCCGCCCTCGGCGAGCGCCGGTACGAGGCCGAGCGCGCCGCGGGCGCCGGACTCACGGCCCCCGGCGCCCTCGCGGAACTGAGCTGAGCTGAACTGGGCTGAACCGGGCTGAACCGGGCTGAGCCCGCGGCCTACGTACAGCGGAAGCGCGACTGCGCCCAGTCCGCGAGCGCGGCCGAGTCGAACGGCGAGTGCGGCTCGACGACCAGGCGGATCGTCTTGCGCCCGGTCAGGTTCACCTGCACGGGCACCGCCGGGTCCCCGCCCTCCATCAGCGGTGACTGCCACAGCCGGACGCCGTCCCCGAAGACCGAGAACCGCACCTTGCCCAGGCCCATCGTCATGTCGTCGACGCCGACGACCGCGTCGTACGCCGAGCACCGGCGGTTCAGGTCGATGGTGACGGAGGACTGGCCGTGGACGGTCACGCCATGGCCGTACTGCTTGTCCGCGATGGACAGGCCGCCGCGCTGCCAGACCCAACTGCTCTCGCCCAGCCGCATCTCGGGCTTGGTGCCGTCACCGACGACGCCGTACTGCAGCTCGCTCCACTGGTAGACCGTCGGGGCGGGCGGCGGTGGAGGCGGTGGCTTGGGCTTCGGCTCGGACGGCGTGGGAGTCGGCTTCGGCTCGGGGGCCGGCGGCTTGGGCTCGGGCTCGGGCTTCGGCGGGGGCGTGGGGGTGGGGGTCGGCTTGGGCTTCGGCTCGGAAGCCGGCGGCTCGGGCTTCGGCTCGGCGGCCGCAGGCGGCGCGGGCTTGGGCTTCGGCTTCGGGGGCGGCGGCTTGCTCGGTACGACAGGCTCGGCGGCCGGCGGCTTCCCGGCGCTCGGCAGGTCCTTGGGCTTGTCCCCGTCTCCCGCGGTGAGGGCGATCGCCGCGGCCGCGGCCGCGACGACCACCGCCGCCGCGATACCGGCCTTCGCGGGCGCCCCGAGCCCCTCGGCGGCAGCGCCGCCGCCCGCCGCACCACCGGACGAGCCACCGCTCGCCGCTGCCGCGCCCGCCGCACCGGCGCCCGCGGCACCCGCCGCGCCACCGCCGACGAGGGCGGCCACCTTCGCGTAACCGGCGGCACCGAACCAGCCGATGACCGCGATCGGCACGACCCCGGGAATGCCGTTGGCGACTTCCTTGATCTGGCCCGCGGCCAGGCGGCACTTGGCGCACTCCTCCAAGTGCTTGCGCAGGCCGCGCTCGGCGCGGGTGCGCAGACTGCCGCGTGCGTAGGCGCCGAGCCGGTCGGCGTAGCGCGCGCACTCCTCGTTCTCGGCGAGCGTGGTGCTCACATGGGCCTGGAGATACGCCTCCTTCAGACCTTCGCGCGCCCGCTTGGCCAGCACCCGGGTGCCGTTGGCGTCGAGCCCGAAGAGCGTGGCGACGTCGCTGGGGGACTCGTCCTCGATCTCCGTGTGCCACAGCACGGCCTGCCAGCGCTCCGGAAGGCTCCGGAAGGCCTGCATGGCCATGGACTGCTCGGCCTCGTGCATCGCGCGCACGTCCGCGCCCAGGTCGAGGGTGTCGTCGTCGGAGACCTCGGAGCTGCGCGAGGCCTGCGCCGCGAAGACCGCGAAGTCCTCGACCAGGTGCTCACGCTTCGCCGACTTCGTCCACCCCGCGGCGACGCGGCGCACCGTGGTGAGCAGGTAGGCGCGGACCGCGTGCTCGGGTCCGCTGCCGCCACGGACCGCCTGCAGCATCCGCGCGAAGACCTCGGCCGTGAGGTCGTCGGCGGTGTGCGCGTCCCGGCAGCACGTGCGGGCATACCGGCGGACGGCTTCGGCGTGCCTTCGGTACAGCTCTTCGTACGCCGTGTCGTCGCCCGCCCGCATCCGGGCGATCAAGTCGCTGTCGGCCGACGGGCCTTCCCCGGGCAGGAGAGATGCGGGCTCGGTCGGCAGGAGGGGCATCGCGGCCCCGCCCCGGACGCCTTCGCGCTGCGGCGGAACGCTGGGATCCACACCGCCGGGTCCGCCACCGGATCCGGGTCCGCCCTGGTTCGGCACCTGCCGATGAGGCAGCCCCGCGGTCTCGTCACCCAAGGCGGAGGACGACTCGTCCCGCCCGTCACCACTCATCGCGGAAGCCCCCGCTTGCACACTCAGACCCGGCCATCCGGGAAAGAGTGCCATACGGGCGTGGTACGGAGGACGGCGATGACGGTCAACCACCCTTCCGAGGTGACTTCCCGCATTCGAGCACTACCGTTCACCCATTCGGGGAAGGCTCAACCGCCGCTGGTGCAACGGCAGTTGAGCCGAACCCATGCCGCTTCAGACCGAGGGGCGCGAGCGCAGCCCTTCGAGCAGGATGTCGAGCAGCCGCGACGAGGCCGCCGCCTGCTGCGCCGCGTCCGGCAGCGAGGGCGCGGCCGTGGCTATCACCAGGAGCACGTCCGACACGGTCACGTCCGCGCGCAGCTCGCCCGCCGCCCGCGCCCGCTCCACGAGCCGTCCGACGACCTCCAGGAGCGCGACCGCCCCCGGGTCGTCCGCCGCCGACTCCTCGGCCGGGGCCGAGCGCTGCTCGACGAGCCGCAGCTCGGGACCGGCCGGAGCCGCCTGCCGCTGCTGCGGCACGCGCGCCTCGTCGTCCCGGACCCCCGCGACCTCGTCCGCGACGCCCACCCGCAGCACCTGCGGCGGCAGGAGCCGTCCCGCGCCCGATGCGACGGACGTCCGCAGGAAGCGCGAGAGCGCCGACCACGGCTCGTCCTCCTGACCGAGCGCCGATCGCGCCTGGTCGGTGAGCCGGGAGGTCTCCTCCTCGGCTATGCGCCGCACCAGCACGTCCTTGCTGGGGAAGCGGCGGTAGACCGTGCCCACGCCGACCCGTGCGCGCCGGGCCACGTCCTCCATCGGCGCGCCGTAACCCAGCTCGCCGAAGACCTCGCGCGCCGCGCGAAGTACGTGCTCAAGATTGCGCTGTGCGTCCACACGCAGCGGTGTCGAACGCGGTCCGTCCCCCATGTCGCGTCCGTTCCCGCTGGTGGCGACGGCTGAAGCCGACGCCATGCTCGAAGTCCAGTGAGATTCCTGAATGCTCATACGCGTTCCCCCGGTAATGGCGTCTCCCCCCGGAGACACTCCCCGCCATTGGCTACCGAAGTGTGAGGAGCAAGCCCGAATCCCGAGCCCAGTAGCTGGACTCGACGAGCGCATCCCCCGACACCCCGACGACACACGAACATAGTTGAGCCAGAGTCAATTCAGAAGAGGCGGGTTCCGCACAGAGCTCCCCCCGATCGGAGTACGCACCGATTCCGACCTGAATGCACCCCCCGGCCTCCTCCCTCTTCCCCCCGCTGACCTGCGTACTTTCCATACGCGGAGCCAAGGCCCGCACGGCGCGCCGCAGGCCGCGACCGGTCACACAAATTGCCGAGGCTGTGGACAAACTCCAGAGCTGGGTGCGTCATGGGATGGTGAAGGAACCTGTGCGCATTCTCGTTGTGGGCGGCGGCTACGTCGGCATGTACACCGCACTGCGCCTCCAGCGGAAGCTGAAGCCGGAGCTGAAGCGGGGCGAAGTGGAGATCGTGGTGGTGACGCCCGATCCCTATATGACCTACCAGCCGTTCCTGCCCGAAGCCGCGGCCGGCTCCATCTCGCCACGGCACGTCGTCGTCCCGCTCCGCCGCGTCCTGGACAGATGCCGGATCGTCATCGGCGAGGTCAAGACGGTCGACCACGCCAAGCGCACGGCGTCCTTCGTCACGCTCGCCACCGAGGACGAGGGCTCGGGCGCCGTCGACATCGCGTACGACGAGATCGTCCTGGCACCCGGGTCCATCTCGCGCACCCTGCCCGTCCCGGGCCTCGCCGAGCACGGCGTCGGCTTCAAGACCGTCGAAGAGGCCATCGGCCTGCGCAACCACGTCATCGAGCAGATGGACATCGCCTCCTCGACGCGTGACCCCGCGGTCCGCGACGCGGCCCTGACCTTCGTCTTCGTGGGCGGCGGCTACGCGGGGGTCGAGGCGCTCGGCGAGCTGGAGGACATGGCCCGCTACGCCTCGCGGTACTACCACAACGTCAAGGCCGAGGACATGAAGTGGATCCTCGTCGAGGCCTCCGGGCGGATCCTCCCCGAGGTCGGCGAGGAGATGGGCAAGTACACGGTCCGTGAGCTGCGGCGCCGCAACATCGACGTACGCCTGGAGACCCGTCTGGACTCGTGCGAGGACCGGGTCGCCGTCCTGAGCGACGGCGCGCGCTTCCCCACCCGCACCGTCGTGTGGACCGCGGGCGTCAAACCGCACCCGGTGCTCGCCGCCACCGACCTGCCGCTGAACGAACGCGGCCGCCTCGACTGCACAGCCCAGCTGGCCGTGAACGGCCACGCGCACGCGTGGGGCGCGGGAGACGCGGCAGCCGTCCCCGATGTGACCGCGGACGAGCCCGGCAAGGAGTGCGCCCCCAACGCCCAGCACGCGGTGCGCCAGGCCAGGACGCTCGGCGACAACATCGCAGCGTCCCTGCGCGAACAGCCCCTCAAGGAGTACACGCACAAATACGTGGGCTCGGTCGCCTCCCTGGGGCTGCACAAAGGTGTCGCACATGTCTACGGACGGAAGTTGAAGGGCTACCCTGCCTGGTTCATGCACCGCGTCTACCACCTGAGCCGCGTGCCCACCGTCAACCGCAAGTCCCGGGTGCTCGCCGAATGGACCCTGTCAGGCCTGTTCAAACGCGAGATCGTCTCCCTGGGGTCGCTCGAACACCCGCGTGCGGAGTTCGAACTCGCGGCCGGGGGCAGAGGCCCGAAGGAGTCCTCCTGACCGGAGGCAGGAACTCCCCGCGTGACACCGGCGTCTGACGGATGTCAGTCCGGTCGGCCAGACTGTTCGTGTGACCATGGGCGGGCCAGGACCGCCGGAAATCCCCGCCCGATCCAGAAGCGACATCACGAGGCCTACCGCAGTGAACTTCACGCGCTGGAGCGCCCGGCTCCCCGGAACGCAGCGCCGCGCCGCGGCGCGCACCGACCTGGGGATCTCCCCGCCACAGCGAGCCGAAAGCTCGGTCCCTGCGGCCCGCGCCGAGGGCGGCCAGGAGGGCACGACCCTCACCCCGGCCGCCGGCGTCGACGAACTGCCGACGCGCGAGGTGCTCGACCGCATCCCGGCCCTCGTCGCCCTGGTGCACGGCCCCGAGCACCGCATCGCGTACGTGAACGACGCGTACGCCACCGCGTTCGGCGACCGCCCCGTGGGCGAGCCCGCCCGCGACGCGCTGCCCGAGCTGGAGGAGCTCGGCCTGCTGCCGCTCCTGGACCAGGTCCTGCGCAGCTCCAAGCCGCGCACGGTCAAGTCCCGCAAGGCGCCGAGCGGCCGGTCGTACACCTTCACCTGCACGCCCGTGACGCTCCCCGTGAGCGGCTCCGCAGCGGGCCTCAAGGACGACGGCGTCCTCGTCTTCGCCGCCGACGTCACCGACCACGCGGAGGCCGCCGAGCGGCTGCGGGCCAGCGAGCGCACCCAGCGCGAGACGGCCGTCACGCTGCAACGCTCGCTCCTGCCCCAGGAGTTGGAGCAGCCGGACGACCTGCGCATCGCCGCCACGTACCAACCGGGCGGCACGGAGGCCGCGGTCGGCGGCGACTGGTACGACGTGATCACCCTCGGCGGCGGCCGCACCGCCCTGGTCATCGGCGACGTCATGGGGCGCGGCGTCCGCGCGGCGGCCGTCATGGGCCAGCTCCGCACGGCCGTGCGCGCCTACGCCCGCCTCGACCTGCCCCCGCACGAGGTCCTGCAGCTCCTGGACGGCCTCGCCGCGGAGATCGACGCCACCCAGATCGCCACCATGGTCTATGCCGTGCACGACCCGAACGAAGGCAGCCTCGTGTACGCCTCCGCCGGGCACCTGCCGATCCTCGTACGGGACGAGGGCGGCACGATCCACCGCGCGGAGGAGCCCACCGGGCCGCCGCTCGGCACCGGCGGCTGGCTGCACACCTCGGGCTCGGTCCCGCTGGGCCCCGGCTCCACCGCCGTCCTCTACACGGACGGCCTGGTCGAGCGGCGCAGCGAGGACATCGACGAAGGCGTCGCCTCCCTGGAGCGCGCTCTGGCGGGAGCCACCGGCACACCTCAGGTGGTGTGCGACCGGCTGATCCGCGCCCTGGGAGTGACGGCCGACCACGACGACGACGTGGCGGTCCTGGTCCTCCAGCACCCCGCGCGCAAGGGCCTGGACGCCGAGCTGTTCCGCAACGCCGCCCTGGAGCTGCTCGGTGGCGTGGAAGCGGCGCCACGCGCGCGTGCCTTCGCGACCGGCGTCCTCGCCAGCTGGCGCTTCCCGCCCGAACTGCACGACCTGGGAGTGCTCGCGGCCAGCGAACTGGTCGCCAACTCCCTCCAGCACGGCACGCCACCGATGCGCCTTCGCCTGCGCCGCACGGACCGCCGCCTGATCATCGAGGTGACGGACGGCGACGACCACCTGCCGCGCCGCCGCCGAGCCGAGCCCGCGGACGAGGCGGGACGCGGCATCGCCATCGTCGCCACGATCGCCTCGAACTGGGGCTCACGGCGCACACCGGGCGGCGGCAAGGCGGTCTGGTGCGAATTCGCGCTCCCGCGGGGGTAGCGCCGCAGGAGCGTCGTACGAGCGTTCAGGAGCCGGCGGGCAGAGGCTCCGCGGACTCGGACTCCGGGGCGCCCTGAGCGACGACCCGGCTCTTCGCCACGTACGGCTGGTTCTGCAGCGGAGTGAGCTGCCGCCCCAGACGCACCGCGAGCACCGTGATGCCGAGCGAGAACAGCAGGAACGTCACGATGTACGGCCCGTGCAGCGCGGCCCCCATCGGGCCGCCGACCGCGGGCCCCACGGCGAGCGCGAGCTGCTTCACCAGGGCGAAGGCCGAGTTGTACTGACCGACCATCCCGGCCGGAGCCAGATCGGCGACCAGCGGCGCGACGGTCGGCGACAGCATCGCCTCACCGAGCCCGAAGAGCGCGTACGTCGAGATGAACGCGGCGGTGGCCATGGCCTGGCTGCCGTGGCCCATCCCCGCGTACCCGGCCGCGATCCACGCGACGGCCCAGATGAGACCGACGGCGGCGATCACCCGGGACCGCTTGCGCCGCTCGACGAACTTCAGGACGGCGAACTGCGCGATGACGATCACGGCGGTGTTGGCGGCGAGCGCGATGCCGAGCGTCGACGGCGAGATCCCGGCCGCCTCCACGCCGTACGCGGAGAGACCCGACTCGAACTGGCCGTAGCAGGCGAAGAACAGCACGAAGCCGAGCACGCACAGCTGCACCATCGCCTTGTGCCGGAGCAGCGCCCGCAGACCGCTCTGCGGCGCGGACCCGTCCTTGGGCATGGCGTCCTGGATGGACGGCGCGTGCGGAAGCCGCACGGTGACGGCGATCGCGGCGAGCACCAGGAACATCACGGCCTCGATGGAGAACAGCGTGATGAAGCTGCCCGGGTCGTGCTCGTCGACGATCTGGCCGCCGATGAGGCCACCGATGCCGAGGCCCAGGTTCTGCAGGAAGAACTGCATCGCGAAGGCACGCGTGCGCGTGGTGGGCGTCGAGCACCAGACGATCATGGTGGCGAGCGCAGGCTGCATCACCGCCGTACCGGCGCCAAGAAGGGCCGCCGAGACGATCGCGGTCGCCTCACTGCCGGCGAACCCGAGCGCGAGGGCACCCACCGAGGCGGTGAGCGAGGCTCCCATGAGTACGGGGAGGGGGCCGCGGCGGTCGATGACGCGCCCGGTGACGGGCAGGACGATCAGCGCGGCCATGGCAAAGGCGGCGAGCACGATGCCCGCCGTACTGGCCCCGAGATCCCGCACCTGCGCCACGTACACGTAGAGGAACGGAACCGTGAACCCGACGCCAAACGCGCTCAGCGCGCTGCCTACCTGAATACGACGCATCGCTGCGCCCATCGCCCTGGTCACTTTCACCTGCCTTAGGAGTGTTGGAGGAGTTAGCCATGAAGACTTCGAAGCTAAAGTTAGAGCCTAAACAGTACACACAGAAGAACTTCAACGCCAAGTGAGGGCGTGCCATACTGCGGGCCATGGGTGACACTCCCGGCCCCAGTGAGCCGACTCTCGAAGAGCAGATCGCCGCCTACCAGCGGGAGTTTCAGGACCTCGACCCCCAGGTCGAGGAGATCGTCTCGGCCCTCGGCCGCCTCAACCGGCGGATGAGCGTCGCCTACGGGCGGCAGACCGCGACCCTCGGCATCAGCAACGCCGAGTGGGAGGTCCTCAAGGCACTGGTCCTCTCCGGCGCCCCGTACCAAATGGGCCCCGGCGAGCTCGCCAAAGGCCTCGGCCTCACGCCGGCGGCCATGACCCACCGCATCGACCGCATGGTGACGGAGGGCCTGGTCACCAGGGACCGGGACGAGAACAACCGCGTGCGCGTGATCGTCGAGCTCACCGCGGAGGGCCGCGAGAAGTGGCTGGAGGCGATGCGCCTGGCCACGGTCTTCGAGGAGGACCTCCTCCAGGACCTGTCCCAGGAGGAGCGCGGTGCCCTCGGGGAAGTACTGACTCGTCTTCTGCGCAGGGTGGAGCACGCCCAGCCGGACGCGGGCGGCCGCCTCACCGACCTGGACTGAGGGCCGGACGAGGGGTGACGAGGGGTGGGGACTGCGCCCCACCACGGCGTTTGACAGTCACCCACTGGATCCGTAAGGTTCTTCGGGTTGCCACGGAGCCGTAACGGTTCTGCGACAGCACATCCCGCCGCTGAGACGCGGCAAAACAAACTCTGCACGACATCCCCCCGGGAACGATTTCGGTATGCCCGAAATCAATTCCAGGACTCGATTATGAGTAGCCGGGAAGAACCGCTAGAGTTTGAGACGTCGGAACGGCCCAACAGCCGGGAAGACAAACCCCGCTGACTGGGAATCAGGCCCGAAAGGATCTGGTAGAGTCGGAACCGCCGGAAAGGGAAA
>NZ_JBWKFG010000021.1:0-12388 GCF_056434405.1 Streptomyces sp. NPDC044044
CAAGTCCCCGTGGCCGAGCAGCAAGCCCCCGTAGACGAGATCTCCCCGCGTGACGTGGTGCGGGGCCAGCTCGCCGTCGTCCTCGGCGTCACCGACCCGAAGACCATCGCCGGGGACCGGACCTTCAAGGAGCTGGGGTTCGACTCGGCCGCGGCAGTGGAACTGCATCGGCGGCTGTCCACGGCAACGGGCCTGCGGCTGCCCACCTCCCTGACGTTCGACCACCCCACGCCCGATGCCGTCACCGACTTCCTGCGGTCACGGCTCGAGGCCGAGCAGGGTGACGGAGACGAGGCGATGGTGGAACCAGTCCTCGAAGGGATCGAAGAGGTACGGGAGTTGCTGTCGGGTGGCGGGTTGGCGGACTCGGCTCGGACCGTCGTCGCGGGGCGGCTGAGTGAGCTGCTGCGGTTGTGCCAGGGGGCGGATGAGGCAGCGTCGGAGTCCCCGGACCGCGCGGCGCAGCTCGAATCGGCGAGCGACAGCGAGATGTTCGACTTCATCAGTAACGAGCTCGGGATCTCCTGACCCGGGGATCGCCTGACAACGAAGCGCACGGCCCGGGCAACCCGGGCCGTGCGCTTCACGTGTCGTTGCGGGACCTCACCCTTCCGCGCGCGAAGCCAGCTCCGTGCTCAGTTCCGCGATCGTCGGGTTGTCGAAGAGCAGGTCGGGTCCGTCTTCCGCGCCGTCGGCGAGGCCGAACTCCGCCTGCAGTCGACCGACGATGCTGACCGCGTGCAGTGAGTCGCCGCCCAGCTCGAAGAAGTCATCCGTGACGCCGAAGTCCTCGTGCCCGAGGGCCGCGCTCCAGATGGCGAAGACGATCCGCTCCCGGTCGTCGCGCGGGGCGACTCGCTCACCCTCGTCGGTCTCGTTCCACGGCGAGGGAAGCGCCGTGCGGTCCACCTTGCCGTTGGCGGTGAGCGGAATCCGGTCGATGAGCATGACATGGCGCGGAACCATGTAGCCGGGGAGGAGTTCCTCGAGGCCGCGGCGGAGCGCCTCCGGATCGGGGGCCGCCGCCGTGCCGGCATCGTCACCACCCGGGCACTGCGCGATCAGCACTTGCTGGCCGTGGAAGTCGACGGTCGCCTCCGGCCCCGGGACAGCCGCGAACCGATCGAATCCGGCGTCCGTGAGGTGCCGTTGCCAGGCGTCGACGGAGAGCAGCGGGAGCCGCTGCGGCCCACGATCTTGAGCCAGGGCCTCGATGAGACCCACCGTCACCAACTGCTGGCGCGAGTTGACCGTGCCTTCGAGGAGCACGAGCAGACCGCCCGGCGCCAGGGCGGCTCGGAGCCGGGCAAGGGTCCAGGGCAGATCCGTGGCGTCGTGCAGCACGTTGGCCGCTATGACGACGTCGACGGAGCCGGGAGCCACGCCTTGTTGCGCCGGCTCGCGGTCGATGTCGAAGATGCCGTACTCAACTCCGGAACGGTGCCGGAAGCGGGTCTTGGCCTGGGCCGTGAAGTACGTCGACACATCGGTGAACGAGTACTGGGCCCGGTCCTCGGGCAGCGCCTCCAGGACTGCCGCGGAGGTCGCGCCCGTGCCCGCGCCCACCTCGAGGATCCGTACCCGCCCGTGCTCCTTGTCGCGGTTGTCCACGAAGGCGCGCACACCCTGGGCGAGCACGCTGTTCTGCAGCGTCGACACGGCGTTGTCCGCGTACAGGGCGTCCGTCACCTGGTGGTTGTCGTCCTTGAGCAGGAGCTTCAACGGGCTCGTCCGGCCCTTGAGTATCTCGGTCTGCTGCTCGGCGCAGTCGGCGAAGTAGCCGGACAGCACGGCCTCGCTGCCGTCGAAGTCGAGGGCGGCCAGACCGGCGCCGACCCGCTCGTCCAGGTCCGCGGCGTCGAGCGGCTCGTCGGCCACGTACTCCCCGGGCTCGTCACCGACCCGCAGAACACTCTCCGCGGCCAGGACGTCCAGCCAGCGGTGCACGGTGCCGCGGTATCCGGGCTTGATGCCGCACCGCTCCACGATCTGGGCCGCGGACCCCTTCTCACCCTTGGCCGTGAAGACGCCGAGGTCGGCGAAGGTGCGGGCCATCAGGACGGGCGAGATGCCCTCCAGCGTCTCCAGCATCCTGCGGTACTCCGCCAACGGCTCCGCGAGTTCCCGGGTGCCCCGCTCCGTCCGTTCCGCGCAGGCTCCGAGCACCGCGTCCCAGGTCCCGTCCGGATCCAGGCCCGACGGGCCGTCCGAGGCAGCGGCGGGAACGACATGGGCCACGAGCTGCCGGTGTCCGGTCCTGGGGCTGGTCTCCACACCGGCGACCGCATCAGCCACGCCAGGCCCGCGCAACAACACGGCAGTGATCTCGCCCAGCTCGATGCGGTAGCCGTTGACCTTGACCTGGTGGTCGGCCCGGCCGAGGAACTCGATGTCGCCGCCCGGGAGATAGCGGCCGAGGTCGCCGGTCCGGTAGAGCCGCTCCCCGGTGCGCGGATGCTCCACGAACCGTTCCGCGGTTCGCTCCGGGTCGCCCCAGTACGCGCGGGCCACGCCGGTGCCGCCGATGAAGATCTCGCCCGTCGACCAGATGGGACAGGGTTCCATGGCGGCGTTGTACACATGCAGTGTCTGATTCGCGAGCGGCTTGCCGTACGGGATGCGCGACCACTCCGCGGGTACCTCCGCGATCGGGTAGCACACCGACCAGATGGCTGCCTCGGTCGCACCACCGAGGCTGATCACCTCCGCCTTGGCATGCCGGCCGCGCACGGCGTCGGGCAGCGGAACCGGGATCCAGTCGCCGCTGAGAAGCACCAACCTCACCTTGGACGCGGGCAGTTCGGCCCCGTCGCCGTGCGATTCCACCCAGGCCTGCATGAGCGCGGGCACCGAGTTCCACACCGTCACGCCGTGCCGCTGCGCGAGCTCGGTCCAGTGCGCCGGTTCCTGGGCACGGCTCGCGGAGGGCATGACGACGGTGCCGCCCGCGGCGAGTAGACCGAAGATGTCGTACACGGACAGGTCGAAGCTGAGCGCCGAGAGCGCGAGGACCCGGTCGGCGGGGCCGACCTGGAAGCGGGCGTTCATGTCCTGGACGGTGTTGACGGCCGAACGGTGGTCGATCGCCACACCCTTGGGCCTACCGGTGGAGCCCGAGGTGTAGATGATGTACGCCAGGTCGTCCGGGCCCGGCTCCGTGTCGAGCGGTTGCCAGCTCGCCCCCGTCACTTCCACGTCCTCGAAGGTGACGGTGCGCACGCCCTCCGGCCAGTCGAAGGCCTCGCGCAGCGCGGGCGAGGTCACCACGACGCGCGCGCCGCCCTCGCCGAGCAACTGGTCCCTGCGGGCCTGTGGCCACCCGGGCTCGACCGGCAGGTATCCGGCGCCCGACTGCTGCACCCCGATCACCGCGGCGACCTGCTCCCAGCCCTTCTCCAGGACCACGCCGACGACGGTGTCGGCCTGCGCTCCCAGCGCCTTGAGGCGCCGTGCGAGACGGCGTGCCTGCCGCACCGTCTCGTCGTAGGTCAGCTGCCGCTCGCCGTCGATCACCGCGACTGCGTCCGGCCGCAGCCGCGCCTGCGCCTCGACCAGACCACACAGGCTGCCGCCCGGCAGCTCGGCGGTCGTGTCGTTGGCCCGCTCCCGCTCCTTGGCCTGCCAGGTCGGAAGCGTCACGGGGGAGCCCGGCGTATCCCACACCTCCGGCTCTTCGACGAGCCGGTCGAGCGCCCGGCAGTACACGGCGAACATGTCGTCGAGCAGCCCTGCGGGGAACAGCGCCTCGACGGTGTCCCAGTTGAAGAGCAGTGCGCCCCGCTCCTCGGACGTCTGATGGTCGAGCCACACCTGCGGTGTCTGCGTCAGGCCGTGCACCTGCTCTCCGAAGAAGCGGATGCCGTCCGACGGATCGCTGTCCGGGGAGCCGAGGACCAGGGCGCTGGTGAAGACCACCGGCATCGCCGCGGCCGGTCCGCCGCCAAGTCGCCGCGCCCGCTCACGCAGTACCTGCACGCCGTTGTACGCCATGTGCTCGAGGTCGCGCATCAGCTGGGTCTGCAGGGCCTGGGCGCGCTCGGCGAACGTAGCCCCGGCGTCGTGCCGGTTCTCGAGCATTGTCAGTGTCGTGAAGTCCCCGATGACGTCGTTGATCTGGGGATGCACGGGCGGCCGGTTGAACAGAGTGAGGTTGAGGGTGAAGTCCGGCTGCGCCGACCACAGCCGCAGCGCGTCGCCGAACGCGGTCATCAGGACCGCTGACGGCGTCAGACCGCGCTGCCGGGCCGTGTCCTTGAGGGCGGCCCACCGCTCGCGCGTCAGGCTGCTCGCCCGGCGGGTGAACTCGGTGCGGGACAGCTGCCCTGGCCGGCATGCCAGGGGCAGTTCGGGGGCGGCGGGCAGCGAGTCGAGGCGTTCCATCCAGTACGCCTCGTCCTGCCGGTGGCGGGCACCCGAGCGGGACGCCGCCTCGTGCAGGACGTAGTCGCGGTAGGACAGAGCCAGTGGCTCGGGGTTCCACGACGGGTCCTCGTAGAACCGCCGCCACTCACCGAACAGCACGAAGAGGCTGAGCCCGTCCAGGATCAGCACGTCGATGCTGATGTGCAGCCTTGTCCGGTCGCCGTCCAGGAGGCAGGCACGGATGTCGAACAGGGGGGCGCGGTCGGCGGGCAGGACCTGGTGATCCAGCTGCCCGCGCACCTCCTCGATTCCGGCCCGCTCCTTCTCCTCGCCCGCGCCGCGCAGATCCCGCACCGCGATCTCGTACGGCGGTACGTCACGGAGGATCCGCTGCCTGCCGTCCGGCTGGACGACGGCGCGCAGCATGTCGTGGCGTTCGACGACCTTGCGCAGGGCGGCGTTGAGACGTTCCAGCTCCAGGCCTGTGCGCTCCAGTTCGAAGTAGAGATGGGTGGAGACGCCGCCCAGGTCGAGCGCGGAGCCGCGGCCCACCCAGTAGGCGTGCTGGATGTCGGTGAGCGGGAACGGTTCGTACCGCTCGTCGGGGCGAGGCGTTACGTCCGGCTCCTGCGCGGCCGTGGTGGTGGCGGCGCCGCGCCGCAGCAGCGCGATCAGGTCGTCCCTGCTGTGTTTCAGGCTCGCCCGCAGCTCGTCGGTGAGTGTGCCGGCGGGGGCGACGATGTCCAGACGGTCACCGGCCAGGCGCAGCTTGATGCCCCGCCGGTGCAGTTCGGACAGGAGTTCCTGGGGCATCTCAATTCTCCTTGGTGGTCTGGTGTGCGGGCACCGAGCTTGAGCGTGTGACGAACGGAGCCCCCAGCTGGTCGATCGCATGGGTGACCGCGGTGACTGCGACCGGATCGGCGAGCAGTGTGTAGTGCGTGGCCGGGATGGACAGGGCGCTCGTCCCCGCACGTGAGAATCCGGACCAGCCCCAGTCCGCGGCGGCGGTGTGCGGATGGCCGGCGAACTCGCTGACCACGCCCTGACCGGCGCGCAGCACATTGATGGGCGCGTCGATCACGCCGCCCCGGTAGCTGTTGCAGGCCCGTACGACAGCCCGGAACACGGCGAGGGGCGACACCAGATCGGCGGCGTCGAGCCCCGAGTCGGGCAGCCCGTTGGCGTGGCCGACGGCGAGCGTACGGGCGATCCTGTCGACGTCCCGCATCCCGTCCAGGCGGCGCACCTCGTCGAGCGGAGCGTGCCCGGGTCTGAACCCGATTCCGAGGTCCTCCAGGAACCACACGAGCAGTTGGGCCTCGTCCACGTCCCTGGTGAGCGACGGGGCGGGTGAGTCGAGGACGACGACGCGTTCGACCGTCTCGCCCAGCTCCTCCAGGAGCCGCGCCGCCTCGAAGGCGATCACACCCCCCGACGACCAACCGCCCAGCAGATAGGGGCCGTCGGGGCGCAGGTCACGCATCGCCTCGGCATAGAGCCGGGCCATCGCGGCCACGGTCGTCAGGGGCTCATGGCCGGTCGCCGGGCCGGGAGCCTGGAAGGCGTACACCGGCCGGTCGAGGAGCTCGGCCAGCTGGCGGTAGCACGCCACGTTGCCGCCCGCGGGGTGCATCAGAAACAGCGGCTCACTGCGTCCGGCCCGCTCCGGTCCGCGCACGGTCACCAACGCCGTCCAGGCGCCCTGGGCGGTCTGCAGGCTCTTCGCGAGCTCGGCGATCGTGCGCCGTTCGAGAAGCAGCCCCAGCGGCACCCGGCTGCCGGTCCGCTCGGCGACCTGGCGCAGTACGCGCAGCGCGGCGAACGACTGCCCGCCCAGGTCGAAGAAGTCGTCGTGCACGCCGATCGGGCGCACCCCGAGCACCGACTCCCAGATCTCCGTGAGCAGTGACTCCAACGCGTTCCTGGCCGGTGTGCGCTTACGTTCCTGTCCTGATTCCGGGCGGGAGAGCGACTCCAGCGCGCGACGGTCCAGTTTGCCGTTGCCGGTCAGGGGGAGGGCGTCGAGCAGCGCGATGCGCCCGGGGACCATGTAGTGCGGCACCAGCCGGCCCAGCCGGTCCGTCAGCTCCGTCACCCAATTCGTGGCGGGCCCCTCGGGCACGACCGCAGCCCGGTCACGGACGACGAACGCCACCAACTGACGCCCGGACGCCGCGTCCGGAGCGATCACCACGGCCTTGCCCACGCCCGGACAGGAAAGAAGCGCGTGCTCGATCTCGCCCAGCTCCACCCGGAACCCCTGGATCTTCACCTGGAAGTCCGAACGCCCCAGGAACTCGATGGTGCCGTCCGGCAGATAGCGGCCCTCGTCGCCCGTCCGGTACAGCCGCTCGCCGGTTCGGGGATGACGTATGAAGGACGCCTCGGTCTTCTCCGGGTCATTCCAGTAGCCAAGGGCGAGGCCGCGGCCGCCGATGTACAGGTCGCCCGGCACCCACACCGGGGCGTCTCGCCCCGATGCGTCAAGCACATGCCAGCCCTGGCCCGCGAGCGGACGGCCGTACGGAATGCTCGCCCAGTCGGGATCGGGAGCGTCCACCGGATGGCAGATGGACCAGATCGACGCCTCCGTCGCGCCGCCCAGACTGATCACCCGCGCGTTCGGGGCGACTTCGCGGATCCGGCCCGGCAGGTCCACCGGAATCCAGTCCCCGCTCAGCAGCACCGTACGCAGCGACGGCAGCTGCACTCCGGCCGCGGCCGCTTCCTCCACGAACAGCTGCATGAGGGCGGGCACCGAGTTCCACACCGTCACACCGAACGAGCTCACCGTGTCGATCCACGACGCCGGATCGGTCTGGGATGCCGCAGGCAGGATGAGGGAGGCCCCCGCCGCCGCCGCGCCGAACACGTCGTACACCGACAGGTCGAAGCAGAGCGAGGAGACCCCGAACAGCACATCGGACGAGGTCACACCGAAGCGCCGGTTGATGTCGGCCACCGTGTTCAACGGGCCGCCGTGGTCGAGCATCGCGCCCTTGGGGCGGCCCGTCGATCCCGAGGTGTAGATGATGTACGCCAGGTCGTCCGGCTGCCGTGTCGCCGCACCGGGGTGCGCGTCGGGCGCCTCCCGCCGCCGCGCGCACTCCTCGACCGTGATCAGCGGCACCACGGCTGCCTCGGCGAGCCGGTCACGGAGCGCCGCCGACGTCACCACGGCCACCGCCGAGGTGTCGGCGAGGACATAGCGGATGCGATCCGCGGGCCACTCCGGATCGACCGGAACGTAGGCGGCGCCCGTCGCGAGGACGCCGTGCACGGCGGCTATCTGATCCGGGCTCTTCGGCAGCGACACCGCCACCACATGGCCGGCGTCGGCGCCGCAGTCCGCCAGCCGCGCCGCGATCCGCAGGCTCCGCTCCCGCAACTCTCCATAGCTGACCTTGGCTTCGGGCCCGATCACCGCGGGGGTGTCCGGCTGCGCGGCCGCCGCTCGGGGCAGCAGCTCGTGCAGCAGCCGTACCGGCGGTTCGTCCGCCGCGGTGAGAGCTTCTTCGTTGATGGATTCGCGCTGCTCTCGCTGGGCCGTGGGCAGCAGGTCGAAGTCCCGTTCCCGCCAAGCCGATTCGTCCTCGGCCAGGCGCGTCACCAACAGGCCGTACGCCGCCAGCATCTCCTCGATCATCCCCGCGGGGAACATCGGCTCGATGGCGTCCCAGATCACCCACAGCCGGCCGTCCCGCAGCTCCCAGAACTCGGTGTCGAGGAGCGTCTGCGGCGTCTCGAGGAGGCTGTAGGCCGGCGGATCGGCGGGGCCCACGAACAGCGCGCTGCCCACGGCGAAGGGGCACACCGCGCTGCCCGGCGTCTGCCGCACCTGATTGAGCGTCTGCAGCACCTTGCTGCCGCTCCAATAGGTGTGCTCCGTGTCGGACATCACGCGCGCCTGCAGCCGGCGCACCCGTTCTTCGAAGCCCTCCGGGTGGCGCCAGTCGACCTCGAGCGGGTACAGCGACGCGAAGTTCCCGACGATCTCCCGCATCTGCGGATGCAGCGGCAACCGGTGCGTGATCATGTTGTTCAGAAGGAAGTGCCGCGACCCGCTCCACTGTGCGATGACCTCCGCGTGCGCGCCCAGCAGCACATTCGTCAGGGTCAGGCCCCGCGCGTCCGCCCGCGCCTGCAAAGCCTCACGGATGCTCGGTTCAAGGAGCAGCTCTCGCCGCGACAGCTCCGACCGCCGGCGGCGGACCGCGCCGCTCACCAGGGGGAGTTTCGGCGCGGACGGCCAGTCGGCCATCCGGTCGCACCAGTATTTCCTGGACTTCTCGCCGAGTGACGACGCCTCCAGCTCGGCGAGCGTCAGCACACAGTCCCGGAAGGTCACTTCCAGCTCGGGCAGCTCGTCGTCGGGGTGGTGGTAGTAGTGCAGGGCGTCGCTCAGCAGCCGAAAGGCGCTCGGTGCATCGGCGAACAGGTTGTTGTTGTTGTAGTGGAACCGCGCTCCGCGCTCACCGTGAAGGCTCAAGTGCGGTTTCAGCCAGGGCCATTGGTCGTGCGCGGGCTCCTGCCGCTCCATCTGCTCGCGGACCTCGAGCATGGCGCGCTCGGCCTCGCCGGCGGGCAGACCGCGCAGGTCCGACACGGTGAACTCGACCGGCGCCGGATCACGCACCGTCCGCAGCAGCATGTCGTCGTCGGCCACCACCAGGTTCTTGCGCTGGCGATGCACCGCGCGGTTGAACGCCTTCTGGAAGCGCCCCGCGTCGAGCTCGTCGAAGTCGAACTCCCCGTACTGGTGCGGGCGCACGTAGAACTCGAACCCCTCCCGGCTTCCCATCAGGAAGGACTGCTGCAGGTCGGAGGGGGCGAAGGGCTCGTACAGCCGCTCCGCGTCGTGCTGCACCGTGGGCAGCGCGCCCTCGGCCGTGCCCGAGCCGCCCGCCGACCGCGCCAGCCACGCCACGATCTCCTCTTTGTGGCCCGCGAGCCGCTCCCGCAGGTCCGGCGTCAGACTGCCGCGCGGCGCCTGCACCTCAAGACGGTCATCGTCGGTGAGCTTCAACTTGATCTTTCTGTCCGCCAGTTCGTCCAGCAGTGACGAAATCTGGCCCATTCCTCCCGTGCTCAACTCGGGACCTCTCTCCTGTGTCGTGGTGCGTATGAGGGTGCGGGCGGGGATACGGGGGCACTGGCTGCCGCGCGCCGTGCGTCACAGCGTCAGCACCTCGGTCTCCGCCGAGTCCTCCACGGCGTCGTCATCGGCGGCCAGGACGCTGCGCAGCGCCAGCTGACGGCATATGAACTCGCTGATCTCCCATGCCGTCCCGCCACCGAACAGCAGGTCCGACGACACATCGGCGGATGTGTCGGCCAGAAGCCGGCCGCGGAGCCTGACCGTCGTCAGTGAATCGAGACCCAGGACGTTCAGACGGGTCGCCGCGAATCCGGGACGCAGTTCGTCGCGCTGCCGCTCACCGAGCCCGAGCAGCACCCAAACCATGTCGAACAGGACGCCGAGCACGACCTCGCGGGCCTGCTCCGGATCGGCTGCCGCCAGCTCCGTCAGCTCCTCGGCAGACCGGTAAGTTCCCGCCGCGGCCCAGGGGTTGCCCCCGCTCGGCAGCACCCCGTCCAGCAAGGTGTACGGCACCGGGCGCGCCGCCACCGCCGCATAGCGGTGCCAGTCCATCCGGGCCAGACCCACGTGCGGGCCCGCGTCCGCCGACAGCCGCTGGAACGCCTCGAACGCCTGCCGCGGCGGCATCGCGTCCACACCGCTGGCGGACAGTCCCGCCAGTGACCCGCCGCGGGCGGCCATGCCGACCTCACCCCAGGCACCCCAGCCGACGCTCAGCGCGGCAAGACCGAGCCGTTCACGATGGGCGGCGAGGGCGTCGAGAACCGTATTGGCCAGCACGTAACCGGACTGCCCCGCGGCGCCGGTGATCGCGGTCATCGAGGAGAACAGCACGAACAGGTCCAGGTCCCCGCAGGCCCGGTGGAGATGCCAGGCCCCGCCGGCCTTCGGATCGAGTACCCTGCGGATCCGTGACCCGTCCAGCTTGTCGAGGACCGCGTCGTCCGTGACACCGGCCAGATGGAACACACCACGCAGGGCGGGCAGTTCATCCCGTACGAAGGAGACCAGACCGGCGACGTCGTCGGCCCGCGACACATCGGCCCGCCGCAGCTCGACCCGGACACCGTCGGCTCGCAGCCGCGCCACCTCGGCCGGCACCTCCTCCGGTACATTGCGGCCGGCCAGCACGAGGGACCTGGCCCCCTGCCCGGCAAGCCACCGTGCTACTTCGATGCCGATGCCACCGAGACCACCGGTGACGAGATACGTCCCGTCGGGGCGTACGTCGACGGGGGGCCGTCCACCTGCCGGCTCCCGCTCCGTGACGCGCGCCTCGAACCACCGCCCGCCGCGCTCCGCGAGATGCCCCGCGCCCGGCAGGAGGGCCGCCCGCGCGATCGCCTCGCCCAGCGGTGGCACCGGCCCGGCCGGATCGATGTCGACCTGGACGCACCGCAGATCCGGGTGGTCGGAGATGACGGCCTTCGCGGCACCGGTCAGGACGGCCTGCACCAGCGAGGCCGCACTGCCCCCGCCCGCTCCCGGCAGGTCCGCCGCCCCCGAAGAGCGGATGACGACGCCGGGCCGTCCGGTGCCATGAGCGCGGAGGAAGTGCTTGAGGATGACAAGGCTGTCCACGGCCAGGCGCCTGACCTCGGCGAAGCCTCCGTCCTCACTCGCGTTCTCGCCCACGCTCTCGCCCGCGCTCCCCGTACCTTCCGCACTGGAGACGCCGTTCAGGACAATCCCCGCGAGGCGGCTGCCGCCGTCGGCCCCGAGGGCGTCGAGTTCACGGCCGACGCGCTCGCCGAAGAACCGCTCCAGCCCTGACTCGGTCTCGGCGTCCACGGCGAGAGGAGCACCGAGTGCCGCGCCCTCGTCGGAGGACGCGCCATCCGCCGGAACGTCCCAACGGGCGAGGCGTCCGCACCAGTCACCGGTCACGGCGTCGCGGTCCATCACGAGCCAGGGACCGGGTGCCGGTTCAGCGGGCTCGTCGGCCGTGACGGGCGGTACGAAGGGCACCCACTCGACGGCGTACTCACGGGGACGGGTGACGGCCATGGCGCGCAACGAGGCCGCGGCGACGGTACGGAACCGCAGGCCCTCGACGGAGGCGATCACCTGCCCGGACTCCGTGATCAGGTCCAGGTCCATCGAGCACTCGCCGGACTCGTCCACACCGTGCCAACGGGCATGCGCCCACACACGGTGGGGCAGCCGCCCGTACACCCGGATCCGGTCCAGCCCAACGGGCAGCCGCAGTGTCTCCTCGTCTTCGGTGAACCCCGCGACGACATGGAAACAGGCGTCGAGGACGACGGGATGAAGTGTGTACTTCTCCGTGTCCCGAGCGATGTCCGGAGCCTCGACCGCCACCAGCGCCAGCGCTTCGGTGCCCGATTCGGAGCGCCTGAGCTGCTTGAGCGCGCGGAAGGCGGGACCGTACTCGACGCCGATCCGGTGCAGGCGGTCGTACAGCTCGCTCGTGTCCGCGAGCGGCATCCGGTCGCGCATGCCGTCGAGGTCGACGCGGTGCGAGCCGTCGGCGAGGGGGGCGGCGAGCGCCACGGTCAGGTGTTCGGTCCAGGGTCGTGCCCCCCTGCCCGTGCCGGGCTCGTCCGGCTGCCCGAAGCAGCGCACCCGGTAACCGTCCCCTTCGGGCATGACCGAAGCCTGAACCCGGATGGGTACGTCGGCACCGAAGTGCAGGAAGTCATTGAAGGTGACGCCTTCCAGGCCCACCCCGACGCCGGGTCCCTCCTCACCGGCGGCCTGCACCCCCGCGACGGCCCACTCCAGCATCGCGGCGGCCGGGAGCACGGCCGTACCGGCGAGCCGGTGCTGTTCGAGGAACCAGGGCCGGTCCGCCTCCAACTCCCCGCTGAACCAATGCCCTTCACCGGTGGCGAGCTCGACTGATTCACCGAGGAGGGGGTGCGCGCCGCTCTCTGCGTGCCGGGGGGTTCGGGTTTGGGA
>NZ_JBWKFG010000022.1:0-10083 GCF_056434405.1 Streptomyces sp. NPDC044044
GTAATCATGGCGACCGGGTCCGGGAAGACCCGGGTCGCGATCCGCAGCACGCAGGAACTCCACGCAGGCCGCGTGCTGGTACTCGTACCCTCGCTCGACCTGCTCACCCAGACCGAGGCCGCATGGCGGCTGCGTCGCATGTAGGTGCGGGTATGCGGGGTCCAACTGGTCGGCAGGTCAGTTGTCGGCGCTGCGCAGCGCGTTCGGTGTCAGGCTGGAGTAGCCAATCAGGGTGGCCACCTCGTTCGTAGCGCGGCCTGCCCTTGCGTGTGCCGACCTACCCCAGGGTCTAGCGGACGTAGTCCATGTGTGTGGTGTCCTCCAGCCAGACAACCTCGGCTTCCTGGACGAGGTCGTCCTCCTACAGAACCGCGCTCATCAGGCCTCCTGGGCTCTCGCGGGCGGGCACCAGCCTTCGGGTGTGCCATCCACGCGCCTCGGCCCAGACTCCACCACGAACGAACAGGGGGGCAGGCTTCGTCTGCCGTCCGCTCGGCGTGCGGACTCACAGGACTGCAGCGGCAGCTGCGGGCGTTGGACCTCCGTCACCGGCGGGGCTGTCATCCGGGAGCAGGGCCGAGCTTGGGTGGTGGGGTCCGGGTGTGCCGCTGTAAGCGTTCTTGCTGCTTCTTCCCTCTCATTGAGTAGCCGGGGTGTTCCCGGCATCTGATGGAGGAGGACGAGCAGACGGTGCACACTGTGTGGGCTTGGACTTCTGCAGTGGTCTGCTTCAGCGCAGCTGCTGTGGTGCGGGCGTACGCCTACCGGATTCGGGAGCGGGGCAGACGCAAGACCATCACCGCCGTACTCCAACACCTCAATGAGCAGGGAGGGTTTGCTCACGCCGTCGACCAGGACGGCCGGTCGTGGACCATGCGGGCGTCCCGGGCGCAGCAGGCGGGAAGCTGTGCAGATAGCCAAGTACAGAGGGTGAGAAGCGCTGGGCATGTCGAGTGACAGCATCGGGCCTGCCTTCGACCAGTTGTACCGGGCGTCGTACCGCAGGATGCTCGCCAAGGGAATTGTGGTGTGCGGTGGAAACTCTGCCGTGGCTCAAGACGCGGTACAGGAGGCCTTCATCCGGTGCTGGCGTCGTATGCAGGATGTTCACGGCCCGCCGGTGGAGCACTGGCATGCGTGGCTGTCCACGGTGGTCGTGCGTGAGTGCCTCGCGGCTCTGCGTCAGCTGCCGGCCACCTTTCCCCTGGAGGACCGCGACTTCTCTTCCACCACACCGGATTTGGCAGCGCACCTGGACCTCAAGGACGCGTATCGTCGGGTATGCGGGGCGATCGCTCAGTTAAGCGAGCAGCAGCGTGCAGCCGTCGCGCTGTGCTGCATGGCGGATCTTGATGCCAAGCAGGCGGGGGCACTGATGGGCGTCGAGGCGCCGACGGTACGCGTGCACCTGAGCAGAGCCCGCAAGACGTTGGGACCTCTGTGGGCGGAGTTCAATTCCCTGGGGCTCTTTGACGACCAGCGGGAAGGCGGGGCGCGATGAGTGACAGCTCAGACCACACCACGATCCGGCACTCCCTGACCGGCCGACTACGGCGCCGCCCGGTCGATCGCGCGGGCGCAAACGATGACGACGATACGCGCCTGCGCGACACGGTCCGCAGCACCGAGGATGCCGTCCTTCACGCACTGGAACCGGTGGTGGATGTCGAGCAGTCCCTGGCGGCCCTCAAGCAGCGTCTGGAACAGAGCCCTGCGCCGGCAGCTGCCTCTGTCCTCGACCGTGTCCCGGCTCTCGTTGCCCTGGTCCATGGCCCGGAGCACCGTCTTGCCTACGTCAACGACGCCTACACGGCGGCCTTCGGCGTACGGCCTGTGGGCGTACCGGCCTGGGAGGGGCTCCCCGAGCTGGACGAGCTGGGGCTGCTGCCGCTCCTGGACCAGGTCCTGCGCAGCGGCCGGCCGTGCACGGTCAAGTCACGCAAGGCGGCCAGCGGCCGGTCCTACACCCTCACCTGCACCCCGGTGGCCGACGACGGCGGGGGCGTGATGGTCTTCGCGGTCGATGTCACCGACCACGCCGAGGCGGCCGAGCGCCTGCGCGCCGGCGAGCGCCGCCAGCGCGAGACGGCTATGACCCTGCAACGCTCGCTGCTCCCGCAGGAGTTGGAGCAGCCTGAGGGCCTGCGCATCGCTGCCACCTACCAGCCGGGCGGCACGGAGGCCGCAGTCGGCGGCGACTGGTACGACGCCATCCCCCTCACTGCCGGCCGCACCGCCCTGGTCATCGGCGACGTCATGGGCCGCGGCGTGCGCGCGGCGGCCGTCATGGGCCAGCTGCGTGCGGCCGTGCGCGCCTACGCCCGCCTGGACCTGCCCCCCAACGAGGTCGTGCAGCACCTGGACGACCTGATCACGGAGTTCGACGCCGACCACATCGCCACCTGCGTGTACGCCGTCCACGACCCCGCCCAGAGCCGCCTGGTCTACGCATCGGCCGGCCACCCGCCCCTCCTGGTCCGCGACCACAACGGCACCGTCCTGCGCGCCGACGACCCTACCGGCCCGCCCCTGGGCACGGGCGGCTGGACGCACACCTGCGGCACGATCCCCCTCGCCCCCGGCTCCACCGCCGTCCTCTACACCAACGGTCTGATCAACCACCGCGACCAGGACCCCGACCAGGCCATCACCTTCCTGGCACGGACACTGCACAGCGGCGCAAACCACAGCCCCCAGGTGCTCTGCGACCGGCTGCTCCGCACGGCCGGCATTACCGCCGACCACCACGACGACACAGCCATCCTTGTCCTCCAACGCACGAGCACAGACAGCCCCCCGCCAGCCCTGCCGCACTGAGCCCCTCCACCCCAATCCGGCCACCACCATCTACCAGTACAGCGCCGCCGCCCAGCACCGGGGATGCCGCCGCCAAGACCCCCGACAGACTCAGCTTGTTCTTTATGGTCTGAGTCGCCTGAATAGCGTGCGGCAAGGCCAATCCAGCCCCTGAGTAGGGTTGTGGCCATGGCCAGGGGAATGGGGCGGCGGCCCAAGGTGGATCTGGACAGCGGCGTCGAGGACGCGACGATGCTCATCTTGGAATGGCTTGGCGAACAGAGTGTAGGTGCCATGATCCGGGTCGACGCGGAGCGCATGCGTGACGGTCAGCCGGCGTGGACATTCGCAGCCTCTGGTGGGCCTCTGGATGTTGGGGTGAGGGCCGATGGGGCCTCGGCCGCCGAGTGCATGGGCAAGGCATTGCTTGGATTGCGAGAAGCCGGGCTGGTCGTTCCCTTCTGAAGCCGTGTTGAGCGTCTGAGCTGGTCGCGTTCGGTGACGCTTTCGGGGCGTCTGACGGTCTTGCCGACGCCATGGCGGGTGGCGGGGCGCCGGTTCCTCGAGCCGAGCGGCCTGCCGGAGCCGGGCCGGTTGGGTTTTGGCGCACGGGCCGGACACGGCAAGCTCGGGCGGAGGTTCCTGAACCCCCGGCGAACCCGGGCCGGGGTGAGCCGGCCCGGGCTCGGCAGGCTTCTCCCATGGACGACGAAGGTCGGCGACCAGAGGCCGGGCGAGGAGGAGTTGGGTGTGGGCCGCGATGATCAGCCAGGTCCACCGGTCCGCCGCTGCGGGCGTGCGGAGCTTCGGGCGGGTCCAGCCCAGCGTCTGCTTGATCGTCCGGAAGGTGTGCTCCAGATCGAATCTGCGCAGGAACGCCTGCCAGCGCAGATCGACGTCCTCACCCGACAGGCCGGTTGCCGACGACCAAAGCCAGACCGGCAGTGGATCGTGACCGCCAGGCAGGCGGTCGACCTCCAGATGGATCAACGTGCCTTCGATGACCGGGATTTCGCCGGTGTGGTCGATGGTCGATCCATGCCGAGCGCGTGGTCAGCCTCGGGTGAATGCGGTCCCAGGCCATCACGCGAGCGGTGCCGTAGCGGTCGGTGACCTGCACGGTCTCCGCGTCCGGATCGCCCCAGGAAACCGGCTTGGCGAAGCGGAACTCCTCGCCATGCTTCGGCGGGCGTCCTCCCTGTGGCGGAGAGATCCACGGGACCGGAACTGGCTTGCGCCTCACACGGTCCGTGCGCATCCGCCCACGACCTCGACCGGCAGTCCGGCCAGGAGATGGGCCATGCGCGGAGCGTCGTATCCGGCATCGAAGACCACCAGGATGTCGCGGTCACCCGGCTTCCAACGCCCCATCTCGATAAGGTCGGTGACCACCCGGCGGACCTGGGCGGCAGTGACCTCGGCGACATCGTCGGCTTGCCCCAGCCGCAGCGCGTCCAGGATCTGACACCACGAGGTCCGGCCCGACTCCAGCGCGGCGACGAACCATGCTCGAGCCGAATGGCATCCAAGTCTTCGCTCCGCGGCTGTTGCCGCGGGGCGTTCACACCGCCCTCGGCGTGGGATAGACCCAGGTCGCGTCGGCGAGCGGCTGGGCCCAGGTCCACGGCCAGTTGCCGGTGCCATAACAGTTGAACGACGCACGCGCGGGCAGCTGCTGGCACCGACGTAGCCGCCACCCGGTCACCGAACCGGCGAGGACGCCGGAGCAGATCGAGAACCTCTTCCCGTAAGCCAAGAGGGTCAGCCATCGGGCGACGGCGCGCGGCCAGCGTGTCGAGGCCCGCGACCACCTGCCGGTGGTCGTGTCGACAGCCGTCGGCGGTGGCCAGGGACACAAGCGGCGGTCCACGTCGGAGCGACCGGAAGCCCGGCGATCAGCGTCACACTCGCGACTGGCCGGAATCTGGATGGCTTCTGGGCCCGGCACGGTTCCGGCTCGGTAGCTGCCGTGTCTTCGCGCCAGGACCTGACCTGGGGCGGCGCGGTGGCATGGGAGGGCAGCAGGCAAGGGGGGTTTGTACCCGCATGGGTGCGGGCCGTCTCGCGCCTAGCGGATCCTGAGCTCCGCCTGCCGCACCCCGCCGGAGAGCAGGGTGATGACGGCGGCGCTCGCGCTGATCGCCGCGCCGACGAGGAACATCGGTGTGACTCCGACCGACGCCGCCGCCAGGCCGAAGAGCGGGAAGATGAGCGGGGCGAGGCCGACATGGGAGAGCGCGAGGACCGCGGCGACCCGGCCCTGGTAGGAGGCAGCCGTGTTGTGCTGGATCAAGGCGATCGACAGGCCGCCGCACACTCCGCCCACCAGGCCCGCGAAGCCTGCCACCGCCGCGGCGCCGGCCACGGTCGGCAGCAGTCCGATGGCGCCGATCGCGCCGGACGCCACGACGAGCGCGCCGGCTTGGGCGATTCCGGCGCGCCGGATCCGTCCCATGAGGGACAGGCCGATGGCCCCCACCCCGGCGCCGACCGCGAACGCACCGAGTATCCAGCCGATGCCGGAGGCTTCGAAGCCCCGGTCCTTGGCCAGGAGGAACACGCCCATCTGGAGCGGCGGCATGAACCCGATCTCGCTCAACGCGGTGGCGAGCACCAGGGGGCCGACCACCCGGTGGTGTCTGATGTAGCGCAGCCCGTCGGTCAAGTCCCGCCAGGGGCTGGTGACTTGGCTCTCCTCTTGGCTCGGCGGCAGCGGTGCGATGCGTACGGAGACGAGCAGGGCCAAGGAGAGCGCGAACAGCGCCCCGGCGAACGCGAACGCGGCCTCCCCGTGGTGGGCGAGTGAGAATCCGGCCAGGGGCGGACCCACGGCCTTCCCGATCCGGATCGCCAGCTGCCGCATGCCGACGAGGCGGACGACCTCGTCGGGGCCGGTGAGCCGCGGCGGCAGTGCGCCCACCGCCGGCATGAACGCGGCGTCCACCACCCCGAAGACCAGCGCCACCACGATCAGCAGCCACAGCTCGGGGGTGCTGAGCCACAGCAGGGCGGCGACCGCGAGGATCACCGCCGCCCGCAGGGCGTCGGAGCCGATGACGACCTTGCGTGGATCGAACCGGTCGGCGATCACTCCGCCGACGAGCATCAGCAGTGCCCGGGGCACGGCGCCGAGCGCCAGTACGATGCCGACCTGGGCGGGGCCCGCGAGCTGGGCGGCGGCCCAGCCGAGGGCGAGGAAGTAGACGCTGTCGCCCACGATGGACGCGAAGTACGCGGTGAGCCAGCGCAGCACATTCGTGTCGCGGTGCGCGGGCCGCGACACGGTCTTCGCGGTCGCGTCTGAGGGAGCGAAGGCGCCGGGCTCGGCAGGTGGCACGGAGCCGCCCAATTCGACAGGTCCGGCTATGTCGGCATCAGTCACAGTCCCGGATCTTCACGTCAAAGTCACTGCGGGGCAAGGGACTCCGTGAAGCTGACGCCCGCTCCGGGCGGCGGGCGAACGGCACCGACCACGCAGGTGCAGGACGGGCGCGTCGGCGGGCGCTTCGCCGTGCGCCGCCTCGCTCATGCCGTCCCTACTCGTTCCGTAGTCCGCCGCGAGGCGGATTCGAGCGGTCCACGAGCGCGGGCACCCATGCTGCCTGGCGAGGCTGAACCAGATTGGGCTGTATCGGCGGACGGACAGATCATGCTGATGGCGAACGACGAGATGCCCGGGTACGACCCCGCGACAGCGCGGCGCGGCGGCAACGTCCTCGACCCGCACCTCGACCGGTACGCCGCGCGCACCGCGGGCATGACCGCATCGGAGATCCGGGCGTTGTTCTCGGTCGCCAACAGGCCGGGGATGGTCTCGCTGGCCGGCGGCATGCCGAACCTGGCCGCGCTGCCGCTGGAGACACTCTCGACGCAGATCGCGCAGATCATCGCGGAGGACGGCCTGACGGCGCTGCAGTACGCGTCGGCGCACGGTCAGCCGCTGCTGCGGGAACAGATCTGCGAGGTGATGGCGCTGGAGGGCATCACGGCGCATCCGGACGACGTCGTGGTGACGGTCGGCTCGCAGATGGGCCTCGACCTGGTGACCCGGCTGTTCTGCGACCCGGGCGACGTGGTGGTGGCCGAAGGCCCCTCGTACGTGGGCGCGTTGGGCTCGTTCGCCGCGTACCAGGCGCAGGTCGTGCACGTGGCGATGGACGAGCACGGCCTGGTGCCGGAAGGGCTGCGGGCGGCGCTGCGCCAGGCCAGGATCGCCGGGCAGCGCGTGAAGCTGCTGTACACGATCCCGAACTTCCACAACCCGGCCGGCGTGACGCTGGCGGTCGAGCGGCGGGCGGAGATCCTGGAGATCTGCCGTACGTACGACGTGCTGGTCGTCGAGGACAATCCGTACGGTCTGCTCGGCTTCGAGGGACAGACCTACCCGGCGCTGCGCTCGCTGGACCCGGACAATGTGGTGTACCTGGGATCGTTCTCGAAAACGTTCGCCTCCGGCCTGCGGGTCGGATGGGTCCTTGCACCGCACGGGGTGCGGGAGAAGCTGGTGCTTGCCACGGAATCGGCGACGCTGTGCCCGCCCACGCTGAACCAGATGATCGTGTCGCGCTACCTGGCCACGCACGACTGGCAGGGCCAGATCAAGCTGCTCCGGGAGAACTACCGCGAGCGCCGCGACGCGATGCTGTGCGCCTTGGAGCAGTACCTGCCTCCCGGCCACACGTGGACGGAGCCGGACGGCGGGTTCTACGTGTGGCTGACCGTGCCGGAGGGCGTGGACACGAAGGCGATGCTGCCGCGCGCGGTGGCCGCCGGAGTGGCGTACGCGTCGGGTACCGGGTTCTACGCGGACGGGTCCGGCACCCGCCAACTGCGCTTGTCCTACTGCTATCCGACGCCGGAGCGGACACGTGAGGGAGTGCGCCGCCTTGCCGCGGTCCTGGAGTCCGAGACGGACCCCGCGCGCGCCTTCGACAGCCTGGGCTCCCGCCAGGTACGGATACCGGCGCCGCGGACGCGCTAGTCGGCCGGGACGTACGCGCCCCACACCTCGCGCAGCGCGTCACAGACCTCGCCGACGGTGGCCCCGGCGGCGAGAGCCTCCCGCATCGGATAGAGGATGTTGCCCGTTCCCGTCGCCGCCTCCTGCACCAGCGACAACGCGGCCGCCACGCGGTCGGCGCACCGCCAGGCGCGCAGCTTGGCCAGGCGCTCGGCCTGCCGGTCCTCGATGTCGTCCGCCATCCTCTCGCCGACGTACGCCCCCGCGAACGGATCGGCCGCGGCCGACTCCGTGGCCGACGCCGTGGCCGACTCCGTGGCCGACGATCCGAGGTACCTCACGTCGTCCCCTTCGCGCGTCACACGCGCCCAGATCCTGCGCGCGGAACGGTACTTGACGATCGCGCGCGCGGGCGTCGCACCCGCCTCGGCCAGGTGGTGGCTGGCGCCGGAGATCGAGATGATGCTCCACTTCGGGATCTCGGCCCGGCAGTACTCGAAGATGTCCGCGATCAGGCGCAGCGACGGCTCGGGCGGGAAGATGTAGGCCCCTCGCGCGAGGTAATCCTCCACGACGTCTTTCTGGATCCGCCCCGTCAGCCGGTCGGCCGGGACGCCCTGCTCCTCGGCCACCAGTTGGTAGAGCAGGAGGAGCAACGCCGCAGGGGCGTCGATCGCCAGCGACGTCGACACCTCGCCCAGCGGGATACCGCCGAACAGGACCCGCATGTCGTCGATCGAGTCGATCGCCACCCCGACCTTGCCGACCTCGCCGGAGGCGATCGGGGCATCCGAGTCGTGGCCCATCTGCGTGGGCAGGTCGAAGGCGACCGAAAGGCCCGTCGTGCCGTTCGCGATCAGCTGCCTGTACCGGGCGTTGGACTCGACGGCCGTACCGAAGCCCGCGTCCTTGCGCATCGTCCAGAAAAGCCCCGACTCGCCTGCTCTGGTGCGGTTCATCGCTTCCCACTCCTTACGACGAGGACCGGTCACCGTCAGCCGTCAGCCGACTACCGTCCAGGTGTCGCCGCCCGCGAGCAGGGCGGCGAGGTCGCCTTTGCCGTTGTGCTCGATGGCGGTGTCGAGCTGGTCGGACATCAACGTGTCGTAGACCGGTCGTTTGATGTCGCGGAAGACGCCGATGGGGGTGTGGTGCAGGGTGTCGGGATCGGCGAGGCGGGAGAGTGCGAAGGCCAGCGTCGGTGAGGTGGAGTGGGCGTCGTGGACCAGGATCTGGGACTCGGTCTCAGGTGTGACCGGGACGACTTTGAGGTCGCCGGTGGCCGCATCGCGTACGACGCCCTTGGAGCCCAGGCCGTTGTCGAGGGGGGTCCCGAAGCGGATGGGCTCTCCGTGTTCGAGGCGGATGACGGCTTCCTCGGCCTGCTGTTTGTCCTTCAGCACCTCGAAGGCGCCGTCGTTGAAGATGTTGCAGTTCTGGTAGATCTCCACCAGGGCGGTGCCGGGGTGTTCGGCGGCCTCGCGCAGCACGGAGGTGAGGTGCTTGCGGTCGGAGTCCACGGTGCGGGCCACGAAGCTGGCCTCCGCGCCGATGGCCAGGGAGACGGGGTTGAAGGGGGCGTCCAGGGAGCCCATCGGCGTCGACTTGGTGATCTTGCCGACCTCGGAGGTGGGCGAGTACTGGCCCTTGGTCAGTCCGTAGATCCGGTTGTTGAAGAGCAGGATCTTCAGGTTCACGTTGCGGCGCAGGGCGTGGATGAGGTGGTTGCCGCCGATGGACAGCGCGTCACCGTCGCCGGTGACCACCCACACGCTCAAGTCGCGCCGCGATGAGGCGAGTCCGGTGGCGATGGCGGGGGCGCGGCCGTGGATGGAGTGCATCCCGTAGGTGTTCATGTAGTACGGGAAGCGGGAGCTGCAGCCGATGCCGGAGACGAAGACGATGTTCTCTTTGGCCAGGCCGAGTTCGGGCATGAAGCCCTGCACAGCGGCCAGGACCGCGTAGTCACCGCAGCCGGGGCACCAACGCACCTCCTGATCGGACTTGAAGTCCTTGGCGGCGAGCGGGACTTCACTCTTGGGGACGAGGGTGAGTGCCTCAGTGGGCATGGAGGGCCTCCTTGAGGACGGTCGCGAGCTGCTCGGCCTTGAACGGCATCCCGTTGACCTGCGTGTGCGAGACGGCGTCGACCAGGTACTTGGCGCGGAGCAGCATGGCCAGCTGCCCCAGGTTCATCTCGGGGATCACCACACGGTCGTACGCACGCAGCGCCTCGCCGAGATTCCGGGGGAAGGGGTTGAGGTGGCGCAGATGGGCCTGGGCGACGCTCTCGCCGACCGCGCGCAGGCGGCGTACCGCCGCGGTGA
>NZ_JBWKFG010000023.1:0-9954 GCF_056434405.1 Streptomyces sp. NPDC044044
ACCACCACACCACCCACTGGAACCTAAACAACCCACACCAACCCACCACCCCCACCAAACTCCCCACCTACCCCTTCCAACACCAGCCCTACTGGGTCACACCGTCCATCACGAAGCCCGTCGGCACGGCCACCGCGCTGGGCCAGGCGGCAGCCGGACATCCGATGCTCGGCGCCGTCCTCGACCTCCCCGACCAGCACACCACCCTCTTCACCGGACAGATCTCACTCACCACCCACCCCTGGCTCGCCGACCACACCATCCACGACGCCCCACTCCTGCCCGCCACCGCCATCGTCGACCTCACCCTCCACGCAGGCACCCACCTCGGCCACCCCCACATCGACGAACTCACCCTCCACACCCCCCTCACCCTCACCGACCACACCACCTACGATCTGCGCCTTCTGGCCACCCAGGACGAATCTGGCAGCTACTGCACACTCGAATTCCACTCTCGGTCCGCCGATGACGTCGAGTGGACCCACCATGCGAGCGTCACCGTCACGGCCACCGAGCCGTCGTCCAACTCGACCGATGCCCCGGAGAGTTCGAGCAGCTGGCCGCCCGTCGGCGCCTCAGTCGTGGATCTTGGGTCGGCGTACGACGACCTGGCTCAGCGCGGCTACCACTACGGCCCCAGTTTCCAAGGGCTGACCGCCGCCTGGCGCGACGGCGACGACCTCTACGCCGAGATCGACCTGCGCGCCGCGACCGATGGAGAAGTCGAAACGGGTCAGGACGCCGAGGGTGACTACGGGATCCACCCCGCGGTGCTCGACGCCGCCCTCCACCCCCTTGCCCTGCACCCCGAGGACGGTGCCACCAGCCAGACGTCCCTGCCGTACGTCTTCCAGGACGTCACGCTCCATGCCCCGCACGCCACCAGCGCCGGATCTTCCCTGCGTGTCAGGCTCACCAAGACCGGCCCGCAGACTCTCGCCCTCAATGCGACGGACACGTCCGGCTCACCGGTCGTCTCGATCGGTTCGCTCACCCTCCGGCCGCAGAGTGCCCCGGCACGGGCGACGCTCCGCCACGTCTCCTGGACAACCGTCTTGGCGCCCTCCACCGCCGTGCACCCCGACGCGTTGCTCAGCCTCGGCGGCGACGTGGAGGGCCCGCTCGCCTCGTTGGTCGCCGCCGACCGCCGGTGTGCGGATCTCGGCGAGCTCTCGGCTCTTCTCGAGACCGCGGAGAGCGGGACAGTCGCTCCCGATTCCGCCCCCAGGACGGTCCTTGCCCTGCTTCCCTCCGCCGAGTCCACACCCACGCCTCCCGCCGCTGGCCCCGGCGGTGAGCTCAGGAACGTACTCGGCCGAGCGCTCGTCTTCCTGCAGGAGTGGCTCGCCGATGAGCGTCACAACGGCACGCGCCTCGTCCTCGTCAGCCGCCGTGCCGTCGCCGCGCGGCCCGGCGAGGACCCCGATCCGGCCCAGGCCGCCCTCTGGGGTCTCGTCCGTACGGCGCAGTCCGAACACCCCCATCGCATCACGCTCGTCGACCTCGACACCCACCCCGACACCCCCACCGCACTCCCTCACGCCCTCGCGCTCACGTCGACAGCCAACGCGGCCGGGGACCAGCTCGCCGGAGAGCCGCTGATCGCCGTCCGGCAGGGCTCCCTCCACGTCCCCCGCCTCGCCCGACTCCCCCATGCCTCCACGCCGGATGCGCCCATCACCACCGCCTGGAACCTTCAGGGCACCGTCCTGATCACCGGCGGAACCGGCACCCTCGGTTCGCTCACCGCACGGCACCTCGTCAGCCGGCACGGCATACGCCACCTGCTCCTGGCCAGCCGCTCCGGCCGCCATGCGGCGGGTGCCGCTGAACTCGCCTCGGAACTCGGTGCGTTGGGGGCCAGTGTCACCATCGCCGCCTGCGACACCGCCGACCCGAACGCCGTCGCCGCGCTCCTGGCGACCGTCCCCGCCGAGCAACCACTGCGGGCCGTCATCCACACCGCCGGCGTCATCGACGACGCCACCCTCACCTCGCTCACGCCCGAGCAGCTGGAGAGCGTACTGCGGCCCAAGGCCGACGCCGCCTGGAACCTCCACCACGCCACCCGCGACCTCGACCTCGACGCCTTCGTCCTCTACTCCTCACTCGCCGCGACACTCGGCTCGCCGGGGCAGGCCAACTACGCCGCCGCCAACGCCTACCTCAGCGCGCTCGCCCACCACCGACACGCTCAAGGCCTCCCCGCCACCAGCATCGAGTGGGGTCCTTGGGATGACAGTCGCGGGATGGCCGGGCAGCTCTCCGAGACGGATGTCGCGAGGATCACCCGTACCGGGTTCCCGCCCCTGACGGCCGACGGCGCGCTCGATCTGCTGGACGTCGCGCTGGCCGTCCCGGAGCATCCCGTGGTGATCAGCACCGCGGTCAGTTCGGCGGCGTTGCGGGCACAGGCCGACGACGGGAGCCTTCCGCCGCTCCTGCGCGATCTCGTACGCGGCGGCCCGCGCCAGGCCGCTCCGGGCTCGGCCATCGGCTCCCCGGCAGCCGCCACGACCTCCGAGTCCCTCGTCTCCCGGCTCGCCGAACTGGACGAGGCTGGTCAGCAACAGCATCTGCTCGGCCTGGTGCGGCGGACCACCGCGGAGATCCTGGCGTACTCCGATGTCTCGGACGTTCCACCTCAGTTGGGGTTCCTCGACATGGGCCTCGACTCCCTGTCGACCATCGAACTGCGGAACGCTCTCGGCGGCCAGACCGGTCTCCGCCTCCCGGCGACCCTCGTCTTCGACCACCCCACCCCCGCGGCCCTCGCCCGCCATCTCCAGCGGCAGATCGCGCTCGACACGAGCGAAGGCCCCGGACAGGACGATGTTCTGGGTGATCTCCGCCAACTTGATTCTTCTCTGTCCTCGGTGCCCGTGACCGACGGTGCCCTGCGTGTGGAGATCAGGGATCAACTGCGCTCGTTGCTCCAGGCATTCGAGGCAGCCTCGCCCCTCGGCAACGAGCCGACGCATCAGGTGAATCAACCCGGTCAGCCGACCGGCGAGCAGGTGGCCGATGAACTCCGCTCCGCTTCGCCGGACGAAGTACTCCGGTTCATCGACCGCGAGTTCAGCGGCAGCAACGACTTCAGTGACACCCTCCATATTTCCCATGAGGCGGTTTCCGATGGCGAATGAAAAAGAGCTCGTCGACTATCTCAAGCGGGTCTCCACGGACCTCTATCAGACGCGTCAACGCCTGCAGGACATGGAGAACAGCGCCCATGAGCCGATCGCCGTCGTGGGCATGGGCTGCCGCTTCCCGGGCGGCGTGAACTCACCCGACGATCTCTGGGATCTGACGGCCGAGGGCCGGGACGCCATTGCGGAGTTCCCGACGAACCGAGGCTGGGATCTCGACAACCTCTTCCACAAAGACCCGGACCACCCGGGAACCTCGTACACCCGATCCGGCGGCTTCCTCTACGACGCCGACCTGTTCGACGCCGACTTCTTCAACATCTCGCACCGCGAGGCGCAAGCCATGGACCCGCAGCAGCGGCTGCTCCTGGAGGTGGCCTGGGAAGCGCTTGAGAATGCCGGGATGGATCCGGATTCCAGGACGGTGGCGGATTCCAACACCGGTGTCTTCACCGGGGTTTCGGCGCATGACTACGGACCGCGCGCCACGCACGCGCCCACGGAGTACCAGGGGTATCTGCTGTCCGGGAGTTCCGGGAGCGTGACATCGGGCCGTATCGCGTACACGCTCGGCCTGCAGGGCCCCACCATGACAGTGGACACCGCCTGTTCGTCCTCGCTGGTCGCCGTCCACCTGGCCTGCCGGGCCCTGCGCAACGGCGAGTGCGACATGGCGCTCGCGGGCGGCGCCGCCGTGCTGCCCACACCCGCGGTCTTCCTTGAGTTCAGCCGCCAGCGGGGGCTTGCCGAAGACGGACGCTGCAAAGCTTTCGGCGCCGACGCCGACGGCACCGGCTGGGCCGAAGGCGCGGGAATCATCGTCCTGCAACGCCTCAGCGACGCCACCGCACAAGGCCGCCACATCCTCGCCGTCATCCCCGGCTCCGCCGTCAACCAAGACGGCGCCAGTAGCCGACTGACCGCACCCAACGGGCCTGCGCAGGAACGGGTCATCCAACAGGCGCTCACCGACGCCCGCCTGACCGCAGATCAGATCGACGCGGTCGAAGCCCACGGCACCGGCACCACCCTGGGCGACCCCATCGAAGCCCACGCCCTGCTCAACACCTACGGACAACACCACACTCCCCAACACCCCCTACTACTTGGATCGTTGAAGTCCAACATCGGACATGCCCAGGCGGCTGCGGGCATCGGCGGCATCATCAAAATGGTCCAAGCCCTCAACCACGACCACCTGCCCCCCACCCTCCACGCCGACAAACCCTCCCCCCACATCGACTGGACCACCGGGCATGTCGCCCTCCTCACCGAGGCCACCCCCTGGCCCGAGCACGACCGGCCCCGCAACGCCGCCGTCTCCGCCTTCGGCGTCAGCGGCACCAACGCCCACGTCATCCTCCAACAAGCCCCCACCACCGGAGCGGATCAGGCACCGGAGACGGAGCCGGCATCCGCGCCGGTCGCGCTGACTCTCTCCGCCAAGACGCCCACGGCGCTGGCCGCCCAGGCCGTGCGACTGCGCGACCACTTGCGCAACCACCCCGGCACCGCACTGGCACCCGCCGCACGCGCGCTCTCGGCCCGCTCGGTCTTCACCCACCGCGCGGTGATCACCACGGACGACCGGACCGAGGCGCTCGCCGCGCTCGGATCCCTCGCCGATGGCGCGCCGCACCCGGCGCTCACCACCGGGCGTGCCACTCCCGCCGCCGGGGAGACCACCATGGGGAAGACCGCGTTCCTCTTCCCCGGCCAAGGCTGCCAATACCCCGGCATGAGCAGCGGGCTGCTGGCCTCCTCCGACGCGTTCCGCTCACACATCTCCGCGTGCGAGCTGGCCCTCGCTCCGTACGTGGACTGGTCCCTGACCGACGTTCTGCTCGGCACGGACGGGGCACCGAGCCTGGAGCGCGTGGATGTCGTACAGCCGGCGCTGTTCGCGGTCATGACGGGCATCGCCCGTCACTGGGAGAGCCATGGAGTGCGGCCGGACGCGGTGCTTGGCCACTCGCAGGGCGAGATCGCCGCCGCGCATGTCGCGGGCGCACTCGACCTCGACGACGCGGTGCGGATCATCGCGCTGCGCAGCCGGGCCATCACAGCGCTCGAAGGGCGTGGCGGCATGGCCTCACTGCCGCTGGGCACGTCCCGGGTTACAGAGCTTCTTGCTCCCTGGGAGGGACGCCTCGGCATCGCGGCCGTCAACGGTCCCGCCGCCACGGTCATCTCCGGTGACGCCGACGCCCTGGACGCGTTCATGGCTCACTGCACGGAACATGAGATCTCGGCGCGCCGCATCGCGGTCAGCTACGCCTCGCACTCCCACCACATCGACGAGCTGCGCGGTCGGCTCATCGCCGAGCTGGCCGACATCAGCCCGCAGCCCGCGCGCATCCCGTTCTACTCCACGGTCACCGGCACGCGCCTCGACACAGCCGAGCTCACCCCCGAGTACTGGATCCGCAACCTGCGCCGGCCCGTGCAGCTGGAGGCGACGACACGCGCTCTGCTGGGCGACGGCTTCCTCACCGTCGTCGAGTCCAGCCCGCACGCCGTGCTCACGCCGGCCGTTCAGGACACCATCGACGCCCGCGCCGAAGAGGAGCTCGAACGGAAGGAGACCGAACGGGAGGAGACCGAACGGGAGGAGCACGCCGCCGCGGCAGCCCCGACAGGTGAGGGCACCGCCCTGGTCCCGCCGCTCGTCACCGGCACTCTGCACCGCGACCGCGACGACCACCGTGCTTTCCTGGGTGCACTCGCCGAGCTCCACACTCACCACCACACCATCGGCTGGCCCATGGAGGGCGGCCGGAGCGGTGGCGGATTCCGACTTTCGCTGCCGACGTACGCGTTCCAGCGCCGCTCTTACTGGTTGACCCCGTCGGCCGACGGTACGGGCGCCAGTACACCCGCCGCGTTCGGCCAGGCGGCAGCCGGACATCCGATGCTCGGCGCCGTCCTCGACCTCCCCGACCAGCACACCACCCTCTTCACCGGACAGATCTCACTCACCACCCACCCCTGGCTCGCCGACCACACCATCCACGACACCCCACTCCTGCCCGCCACTGCCATCGTCGACCTCACCCTCCACGCAGGCACCCACCTCGGCCACCCCCACATCGACGAACTCACCCTCCACACCCCCCTCACCCTCACCGACCACACCACCTACGACGTGTATCTCGTGGCGGCCGAGGCAGATGCCGACGGACTGCGTGAACTCACGCTCCACTCCCGCGCCCACGACGACGGCGAGGAGTGGATCCACCACGCGACCGCCTCCCTCTCCGCGGATGCCCCGCAGGCCGCCGGCGGAGCCACGCCCGGCGGTGGTGCGGCGGCGTGGCCGCCGCCCGGCGCGACGGCCGTCGGCCTCGACGGCTTCTACGAGGCCCTGGCTCAGCGCGGCTACCACTACGGCCCCAGCTTCCAAGGGCTGACCGCCGCCTGGCGCGACGGCGACGACCTCTACGCCGAGATCGACCTGCCGGCCTCGGCGGACGCGGACGGTGCCCACGCGATCCACCCCGCGCTGCTCGACGCCGCCCTCCACCCCCTTGCGCTCCACCCCGAGAACGGTGCCGCCGGCGAGACCGGCACCGCCCTGCCATACGTCTTCGAAGGCGTCACCCTGCACAGTCCGCACACTCCAGCCACGAGCCTTCGGGTCCGGCTCTCCCGCACGGGTGACCAGGCCCTGACGCTCGCCGCCGCGCATCCCGACGGCACCCCGCTCGTCACCATGGGTGGTGTCACGCTGCGGCCCCGGGTCACGCCCGCCCCGTACACCCCGCTCCACCGGATCGCCTGGACCGAGTGTCCCGCGCCGACCACGTCCGCGCGACCGGCCGGCCTCGCCTGGCTGGCGCTCTCCTCCGCCGGGCACCCGGCCGCCGCGCTCGTCCCGGACGACGCCCACCACGCGGACCTTTCGGAGCTCGCCGCCGCGCTCGACGGCGGCACCGCGGCACCGCGCCATGTACTCGTCCCGCTCATGGCCGCCACCGACACCCGCCAGGAGGGCACGCCCGAGATCCACAAGGTGCTCGTCCACGTACTGGGGCTGCTGCGGGACTGGCTGGCCGACGACCGCTACCTCGACAGCCATCTCGTCCTGCTCACCCGGCACGCCGCCACCGTCCACCCCGGCGAGAACCCGGATCCCGCCCAGGCGGCCCTCTGGGGTCTCGTCCGGACGGCGCAGTCCGAACACCCCCATCGCATCACGCTCGTCGACCTCGACACCCACCCCGACACCCCCACCGCACTCCCCCACGCCCTCGCCGCCGACGAACCCCACATCGCCATCCGACAAGGCACCCTCCACACCCCTCGCCTCACCCGGCTCGCCGGTCCCACGGTCACCCCGCCCGCCGACAACTCCTCCGCCTGGCGGCTCGACCTCACCCGCAAGGGCTCCTTCGACGGGGTGACAGCGGTCGATTATCCGCGGGCCACCGAGCAGTTGGGGGTGGGTGAGGTCCGAGTCGACGTGCGGGCCGCCGGACTGAACTTCCGTGACGTTCTGGTCACCCTCGACATGGTGCCGGGGCAGGAGGGTGTCATCGGTGAGGGCGCCGGCATCGTGACGGAGGTCGGCCCGGAGGTGAGCCGACTCGCCCCGGGCGACCGTGTGATGGGCATGTTCTCGCAAGGCATCGGCCCCGTCGCCGTGACCGACCAGCACCTGCTGGTGCGGATGCCCGACGCATGGTCGTACGTTCAGGCCGCGGCCGCTCCGGTCGCGTATCTGACGGCGTACGAAGCGCTCAAGGGGCGGGCGCACACGGGCGAGTCGATACTCGTGCACACCGCGACCGGCGGCGTGGGCACGGCGGCACTTCACCTCGCCCGGCACTGGGGCCTCGAGGTGTACGCCACCGCGAGTCCTCACAAGTGGCACGCACTGCGCGCCCTCGGCATCGACGACGACCACATCGCTTCCTCCCGCACGCTCGACTTCGAGGAAGAGTTCCGGCAGCGGACCGCGAGCCGCGGTGTCGACGTCGTGCTCAACTCCCTGGCTGATGAGGCGATCGACGCGTCGCTGCGGCTGCTGGCCGACGGTGGCAGGTTCATCGAGATGGGCAAGACCGACATCCGTGACGCCCGGGAGGTGACCGCCGTACACCCGGGAGTCGACTACCGGGTGTACGACCTGACACAGACCGCGCCGGAGCGGATCCATGAGCTCCTGACGGAACTCACCCCGCTCTTCCGCAGCGGCGCGTTGCTGCCGCCACCCGTGAGCACGTTCCCGATCGGGCAGGCGCGGGAGGCGCTGCGCCATCTCAGTCGGGCCCGGCACATCGGCAAGGTCGTCCTGACCGTCGCGGCGCCGCTCAGAACGGACGGGACGGTCCTGATCACCGGCGGAACCGGCACCCTCGGTTCGCTCACCGCACGGCACCTCGTCAGTCGACACGGCATACGCCACCTGCTCCTGGCCAGCCGCTCCGGCCGCCATGCGTCAGGAACCACCGAACTGGTTTCCGAGCTAGGGGCGTTGGGGGCCGAGGTCACCATTGCCGCCTGCGACACCGCCGACCCGGACGCCGTCGCCGCGCTCCTGGCGACCGTCCCCGCCGAGCAACCACTGCGGGCCGTCATCCACACCGCCGGCGTCATCGACGACGCCACCCTCACCTCGCTCACGCCCGAGCAGCTGGAGAGCGTACTGCGGCCCAAGGCCGACGCCGCCTGGAACCTCCACCACGCCACCCGCGACCTCGACCTCGACGCCTTCGTCCTCTACTCGTCCCTCTCCGGCACGCTGGGCGCCCCGGGCCAGGCCAACTACGCGGCGGCGAACGCCTGCCTGGACGCGCTCGCCCACCACCGCCAGACGCTGGGGCTGCCCGGAACGAGCCTCGCCTGGGGCCTGTGGGCCGAGCACAGCGGAATGACGGGCCACCTGACGGCGGCCGACGTCGCCCGCATCACCCGCTCCGGGTTTCCGCCCCTGGCGACGACCGACGCGCTGGCGTTCCTCGACGCCGCGCTGGTCACAGCCGAACCGGCTCCGGTACTCGCCCGCATCAGCCCTCCGGCACTGCGGACCCTGGCCGGGGACGAGGCGCTGCCGCCGCTCCTGCGCGATCTCGTACGGGTCCCGGCGCCCGCACGCACGGCCGGTCCGAGGAGCACCGCTTCAACGGCTGATGCTCTGCGCGGGGGCGGTGACGCCGGCGCCTCACTCAAGGAACGTCTGGCGAGCCTGTCCGAGCAGGAGCGTACCGAGCAGGTGCTGTCCCTGGTCCGGGCCTCCGCCGCTGCGGTCCTGGCCCACCCGGACCCCGAACTCATCGACGCCCGGCAGGCGTTCAAGGAACTCGGCTTCGACTCTCTCACCGCGGTCCAGCTCCGTAACCACCTCACCCACGCCACCGGCATCCGACTCCCCAGCACCCTGGCCTTCGACCACCCCACACCGCAGGACCTGACGGACCATCTCCTGCACCGACTCGCCCCCCGGACGGATGTGGCAACCGGCGGCGCAGCAACCACCGCTCACGCCGCCACGGCGGCCGGTCTCGACGAGCCGATCGCCATCGTGGGCATGGGCTGCCGCTATCCCGGCGACATCAACTCGCCTGAGCAGTTGTGGGAGTTGGTGTCCCATGGCCGGGACGCCGTCGGGCCCTTCCCCACCGACCGCGGCTGGGACCTGACACGCCTCTTCGACACCGACACCGACCGACCCGGAACCTCCACCGTGCGCCACGGCGGTTTCCTCTACGACGCCGATCAGTTCGATGCCGGCTTCTTCAACATCTCGCCGCGCGAGGCCAAAGCCATCGACCCCCAACAACGCCTCCTCCTCGAAGTCACC
>NZ_JBWKFG010000024.1:0-8143 GCF_056434405.1 Streptomyces sp. NPDC044044
CAGCAGCTTGGCCATGGAACACCTCCCTCCCTGCGCTAGTAAGCGCTGTTGAGTACCGGTACACCGTAACGCTGACTACCGGTACTTAGCAAGACAGACTAGGGAAGGCGTGGATCCGCACCGCTCGTCCGGAGGTCCACGGCCATCGCGAACGGCCCCCAACTCACCTGTTTTGTCAGGCGAGTTGAGGGCCGTGCGTCGACGGGGGAGAGCTCGGCGCCGCTAGTGGTGCCGCCACCCACGGTTGTGCAGGGTCGTCACCAGTACCTCGCGCAGATCCCGGGTGACGCTGAGCTGGGCACGGCCGGTCGGCCGGCCTGCCGAGTGCTCCAGGTGCACGTCTTCGACGTTGACGCCGGCGCTGGAGGCGTCGGTGAAGAGCCGGGCCAGTTCGCCCGGCTGGTCGCCGATCATGACCGTCACCGTCTCGTACTGTTCCGGAACGGTGCCGTGCTTGGCGGGGATCCGGGCCCGTCCTGCCTGTCCGCGGCGCAGCAGGTCCTCGACGATGCGCGCGCCATTGCTGCGCTTGTCGTCGTCGGTCGCCCCCATGGCCCGCAGACCCATGACGGCGTCGTCCAGGCTCTCCGACAGCTCTTCGAGCAGATCGGCCACCACCAGCGCGTTGGCATCGAGGATGTCCACCCACAGGCGCGGGTCCGCGGCCGCGATACGGGTGAGGTCGCGTACGCCCGAGCCCGCGAGGCTCACCATGCGCTCATCGGCCGGTTCCAGGAGGGCGGCGACCAGGCTTGCCACCAGGTGCGGGGCGTGCGAGACAAGGCCGACCGCGCGGTCGTGGGCCGCCGCCTCCATCAACACGGGCACGGCCCCGCACACCGCCACGAGTTGGAGTGCCGCGTTCAGGGTGTCGGTGTCGGTCTCGCTCGTGGGCGTGAGGACCCAGTTGCACCCGTCGAAGAGATCCGCACGGGCGGCGAGCGGCCCGCTGCGCTCGCTGCCCGCCATCGGATGGCCGCCGATGTAGCGTGCGTTGTCGCAGGCGAGAGCGATGACGTCCTGCTGCGGCCTGGCCTTGACGCTGGCGACGTCGGTGTAGTGCCGCGCCACGTCTTCGGCCTGCAGGCGTACGAGGACGTCGGCCACCAGCGCCGGCGGGACGGCCACGACGGCCAGATCCACCGTCTTCGGCGGTTGTTCCACGGAGCCGGCGCCGAGCGAGGACGCGATCTTGGCCGAGACGGGATCCGAGTCCCTCAGGTACACGCCGACCCCGTGGGCCTTGAGGGCCAGCGCGACCGAGGTTCCTATCAAACCGGTGCCGACCACCAGGACATCTTTCATCGAGACCATTTCCACTCCTGGGTCGGCAACGGAGCGGATGCTGTGGACGCACCCGGGCGTTGCTCAACGTTCCGATGGTGCCTACCGACGGATCGTGCTTACTGGTGGAGCCCACTTCCTGAGCGCGTGCTGTCCGGGGCCGTCCGGAGCCGTCCGGACCGGCCGTCAGCCGCTCGGCAGGAGCGACGGGGACGCGGTCGCCTCGATGAGGCTGAAGCTCGACTCCCCGACGGGCAGCACCCTGGTCCTGACGAGGCCCGCGGCGGCGAACAGCTTGTCGAACTCCGACAGCGTGCGCTCCCGGCCGCCGAGGAGGACCAGCATGCCGAGGTCGCTCCAGCGTGCCGGATGGGGTTCGGTGGCCTCGGGCACGAGGAGTTCGCACACCAGGATCCGGCCGCCGGGGGACAGCGCCCTGAGGCTGGCGCGCAGGATGTCGGCAGCCTTCTCGTCGTCCCAGTCGTGCAGCACGCTGCCCAGCACGTGCACGTCCGCACCCTTGGGGAGCTCGTCGAAGAAGTCACCGGTCACCAGCGTGCACCGGTCCCGGACCGGGGCGAGCGGGGTGTCGTGCGCCGCCAGGTCGATCACCGAGCGGCGATCGAACAGCACGCCGCTCAGGTGTGGTTGGGCCTGCAGGATCGCGGAGATCACCGTGCCCGTGCCGCCTCCGATGTCCATGACCGTGCGCGCCTCGTCCCACACCGGAAGTTCGGCCAGGCCGCCGTAAAGGCGCTTGGCCCGCTCCTTCATGCGGGTGTTGAAGGCGGCCTCGGACGTGGGCTTCGTGTCCTGGTCCACGAAGAAGGTCTCGCCGTGGGCCGCCGGGAGCGGCTTCCTGTCCGCCGCGGCGTCGGCTGCCCGCAACCAGGCCCGGTACGAATCCAGGTTGGACAGCGTGGCCCGCATCGACACGGCCGAGTCGGCCTTGAGGACCGCGCCCAACTCCGTGGGGGCAAAACGCCCACGATGGTTCCGGGCGAAGAAGCCCGCACCGGTGAGGGCGTTCAACAGGCTCATGAGCGGCTCCGCCGCGAAGCCGACGGTGTCCGCGAGTTCCTCGGGCGTCGACCCGTCCGGCGCACAAGCGTCGGCCACACCAAGTCGGGCGGCTATGGCCAGCGCATAGGGGAGCACCGTGACGATGCTATCGTCCGCCATCAGCAGGAATTCGCGCACGACCGGATCGGGCACGGCGCGCACCAGCTTTTCCAATTCAGTCAGCGTACTCGCCCCACTCTTAGTCGATGCCTGTCGGGTTGCGAAAGTAACTGCGCCGTCCGCCGGCAGAGATGTGCAATTCGGGTTCATGGAAGCATTTCCATCCTCATGTGCCACGCCTACGAGGATTCCAGAAGGCGGCTGAAAATCACAGATTCACATCCAGATTTGGGCCCCCGTCCGCCCGTTCAACGGTCAGGGTGGACGTGGCTGCCGTTCGACATTCCGTGAAGTAATGGACGGGCAGCCGGGACACGCTCTATGGTCGGCCGCGACGAGGTATCCGCTGAATACCGGCGGACGTGGGCGTCCGCACCGCTGTCCTGTCGACGGGACAGCGGAAGGCCCCGGCAGGGCAAGCCGCGCCTTCGTACGCGCCGGAGTCGCTGTCGATCAAAATCATCGAGGTTGCCGAACGCCTAATGCTCGCTCTCGCGCTGGTCGGCGGTTTCGCCGTCATGGCCGCGCCGGGCATATAACCCGTTCCGCAAGGCATGCAGTACCCGAAACACCTGAAAAGGAGCTGACGCATGAACCCACTCGGCGATGGTGTTCTGGAGAAGGCTGCGGCGGAGTACGCCGAGCAGGGCTTCTCCATCATCCGCAACGTCGTTTCGAAGGAACTCCTGGAAGAGGTGAACGCCCATGTCGACTGGCTCACCCGCAAGTACCCGGATCTTCGTCCCGAGCACTTCCACCACCCGCTGATACGCAACGACGCCTTCTGGGCGCGCCTGGTCTCCGACTCCCGTCTGGTGGACATAGCGGAGTTCTTCCTCGGCCCCGATCTGGCGTCCTTCACCGCCCACTACATCTGCAAGCCTCCGTACGACGGACAGCCCGTGCTGTGGCACCAGGACGGGGCGTACTGGCCGCTGAGCCCCATGGAGGCGCTCACGGTGTGGCTGGCCGTCGACGAGTCCACCACGGAGAACGGCTGCCTGCAGATGATCCCGGGCAGCCACGCGCTGCCGCTGCACCAGCCGTCGTCCCGCACGGACACGGACAACATGCTGTTCTCCTCCTCCGACGAGAACCTGGTGCGCGAGTGGGTCGAGGAGCGCGGCATCGTGCACATCGAGCTCCAGCCGGGGGACGTATCGATCCATCACCCCAACCTGCTGCACTGCTCGGACCCGAACACCTCCGCCAAGCGGCGGTGCGGTCTCGACATGGGCTACATCTCGACGAGCACGCAGACCCACGGCAACGGGGTCTACATCGACCCGCTGCTGGTGCGCGGCAGCGACACCAAGGGCCTCAACAGCTACCGCCCCTTCCCCACTTACCAGGAGGGCGAGACGATTCCGTTCGCCGGCCAGGACGAGTGGGACGACCAGGCGGCCAAGCTCAACGCGGCCCTGCCGGTGCGGTCCCAGGACCTCTCCGAGAGCCCGATCGAGACGACCCGGCACATGATCGACCGGCTGCGCGAGGGCACCACGTCCCGCTGAGCGCAGCAGGAACACAGCAGGAACACAGCAGCATCGGCCGATGGCCCACCGCGGACACCCGCGGTGGGCCATCGGCCGATGGCTTTTGCAGTGGACCCCGGTGACGGAGTGGCGGTCGATGCGCCGGCTGCCGTGCTGGCGGAGCCGGATCGCGTGGTCGTCCCCGATGGATCCCACGAAGACGCCCGCGCGCGTCCCCGCGAGATCTGCGGGGATGCGCGCGGGCGTCCTCCGGCGCTCCCATGACCCGGTCTCCCGGGCAGGGCGCCGCAAGCCGCGTACCGCGTCAGTGCCAGGAGGTCAGCAGCTTCAGCAGTTCCTCCGGCGCCTTCAGGAAATCGTGGTGTCCGCCGTCGATGACGCGGAACTCGACCGAATCCGCGTACTGACGCCAGCCCTCGAGCTGATCGAGAGTCATCTCGGGGTCGTCCCGCCAGTGCAGTACGACGATGGGGCATCCCACCGCGACGGGCTCCGTCCGCCGGTACTCACTCGCGGCGGCGAGATCACGCAGCAGCACTGCCAGGCCCACATCGATCATGTCCGGCCGCGGTTCGATGCCCCGGCCGCGGACGACCGATTCCAGCTCGGCGCGCAGCTCGGATTCGGTCATGGCGAGCATCCGGTCGCGCGAGGCGTCGTGCGGTGCCGGCTGGCCCGACACGAAGAGGCAGTCCGGCCGGCGCAGACCCCGTTCGGCGAGCCGAACCGCGGTCTCGTACGCGGGAAGCGCGCCCGCGCAGTGCCCGAAGAACGCGAACGGCCGGTCGGAACGCGGCGCAAGCTGTTCCACCAGGCTGGCGGCGAGGTTGTCGTAGGTGCCGTAGTGGGGTGCGGCCAGCCGGTTCTCGCGGCCGGGGAACTGCACCGGGCTGACCTCGACATCGTCGATGGCGGTCGGCCAGGCGCTGAACGCCGAAGCTCCTGACCCTGAGTAGGGGAAGCAGAAGAGCTGTGCGCGGTGATCGCCGGACTGCGGCCGGACGAACCACGGCGACGTGGCGGTGGCGGTGCCGGATGTCATGGCGTCCTTCGTTTCTGGGCGACGATGGGGAGGTGGGTCATCCCGGCGATGAAGTACGACCGCAGGTGCTGCGGTTCGCCGGCGAGGTCGATGGAGCCGAACCGCTGGAGCAGCTCCTCGAAGAAGATGCGCAGGGTCATCCGGGCCAGCGGCGCACCGATGCAGAAGTGTGCTCCGAAGCCGAACGCCACCTGGCGTTTCGCGCCACTGCGTGTGATGTCGAAGTCGTGCGGGTCGGGGAACTGGGACGCGTCCCTGTTGGCCGAACCGATCCAGGCGACGACCGCTCCGCGGGCCGGGATCGTGCCTCCGGCGATCTGGACGTCGTCGACGGCGTACCGCATGAAGTTGCAGGCGGCCGATGTCCAGCGAAGGCCTTCCTCGACCAGGTTCGGGATCAGGCTCGGGTCGGCCTGTGCCTTGGCGAACTGCTCGGGCCGCTCGATGAGTGCCTGCACGGTGCCGGAAACGGTGTGCGGGGTCGTGACGTTGGCGCCCAGCAGGATGCTGTAGCCGTCGAGCGCGATCTCCTCGTCGGTCAGCGGCGCGCCTCCCGGGCGGACGCTCATGAGGTGGTGGAGCAGGCTGTCGTCCTCGTGTTCGTCGGCCCGCCGCGTCTTGACCCACTCCTTGACGTAGCTGAGCAGCTCGTGGTGGGAGATGGCCAGGGTCGCGGCCTCGCTGCCCTGCAGGAAGTGCGGGTCCGAGGGAGCCGTCACCATCGCGGTCAGCTGGACGAGTTCTTCCCAGTCCTTCTCCGGGATCCCGAGGAGCGGGCCCGTCACCAGGGCGGGCAGGAGCAGTGCTCGCTCGGCCAGGTCGAAGGTCTCCCCGTCGAGTGCGGGCTGGAGGAAGCGCACGATCGTCGTGCGGATGCTGTCCTCCCAGGACTTCACCGCCCGAGCGGTGAGCTTGGACCCGAGGGGCCTGCGGACCTCGGTGTGCCGCGGCGGGTCGGTGGACGTCATCAGCGTGCCTGCGGCGACGTCGTCCGTCCCGAGGTGGGTGGGTACGGTGCCGCGCTCGGAGGTGAACTCGCGGTGGTCGCCGAGCACCCGGCAGACGTCCTCGTAGCGGGTGACGGACCAGAACTCCCGTCCGTCGGGCAGGACTTGGTGGTGCAGCGGCGCCTTCTCCCGCATCGCGTCCCAGATGGGGTGCGGGTCGCCCGACGTGTAGAGGTCCAGGTCGAACAGGTCGACGCTGTCGAGGTCGATGTCACGGGGGGCGCCCGGCATCAACCTCACGGCCTGGCCCTTCCCTGCTCTATCAGCTCGGCGACGCGCGCCGGCGTCTGAGCCAGGTAGAAGTCGCGTACGGACAGCTCGACGCCGTAGTCCTTGGCCACTCGGTCGATGATCTTGATTCCGAGCAGTGAGTTGCCGCCGAGCGCGAAGAAGTCATCGTCCGCCCCGACGTCACTGGCGTCGAGGTACTCCTGCCACAGTGCCGAGACCTCCCGCACCAGTGGCTCGGGCGCACCCGAAGGCGCGCCTTGTCCCTCCGAAGCCTCGTCCTGCCCCTCTCGCTCCTTGACCTGCGGCGACGATTCCATAGCCAGCCTTTTCCTTCCTGCGCCGAATGGGAGTGCCTGCCCACGCCATCACGGCCGCTGAGGGAATTTTCCGTTGCCTCGTCGGCGAGATGGATCCTTTGAATGGCTGAAAGGAGTCCGGGGGATTTCTCCTGGTGAATTGTTCACGCCCGGGGGCCATCGCAAAGCCAAGATATTTGGCCGGGAAGCCCCGCACAAGAGATGACAGTGCGCGAACGCCCCCGCAGGGCGCCGGTGTCCCGGTAACAGGACAGGAACTCACGCTCTTCCCCGCCTGGTTGCCGGGGCGCCGGGCGGCTCTTTCGCGCCCGTGACATGTGCGGATCGGCGCGAATCACATCATCCGCTCAAGGAGTGCTCGAAGAATGCTCAAGGCCGACTAAGAGCAGCTGCGCGCAGCGAAGCCGACGCGTTCCGGAACAGTTACGGTGACGGACGGAAATGACCTGCTCGGCAGCTTACCTGGCATGTCGAATAATTTGACTGTTGAAGGGGAGGGACTTCCTTGCTCAAGTCACAAAGGCTCGCGGTGCTGCCCATCGACCAGTACGACCTGGATTCCGAGTTCTCCGTCGTTGACGGCCATGCGTACGGAGGCGAATACGACGCCTTCACCTTCGGTTCGTGGTCGTCCCACGTCCTGGCCAACGGCAGCGGCGCGGATTCCGACACCTCGTTCCGCCCCCATGACGGCCGTATGGCCCTCACCGACCTGGGCAAGCAGTTGCCGGGCATCATGTCCCTGGTGACCGAGCATTTTCCCCTGGACCGGTTGCAGTGGGTGCGCATCTTCCGGGCCGAGGACGCCATCCTCGCCCCGCATGTGGACTTCCTCGAATGGGCCGAACCCGGCACCAGGCTGCAGATTCCGCTGCGCACCAGCGAGGAGAACCTCCATTCGGAGAACGACACCGTCTACCACCTCCGCCGCGGTGAGGTCTGGAAGATTCACACGACCGATCCTCACTCGACACGCAGCTCCGCCGAGACGGCCCGTCTCTCCCTCTGCCTCGACTTCTCGGGCGCCGATGAGCCCATCGCGATCCGGGGGGAAGTACCCGCGACCGAGCCCGTCCGCATCATCGAACGGCCCGAGGCGTCCGAAGCGGAGCTCAAAGAACTCCTCGGCGTCGGCAGCGGCTTCTCCCCGGAGTCCATGCGGTCGGAGTTCCGTCGATTCGTCGAGTTCCACTTCGAGCGGCGCTCGCACGCGGCCCAGACGTACGACTGGTACGAAGAGGCGGCGCGGCTCACCGGGAATGCCGACATGGCCGTGAAGGCGCGTGCGTTCGGCACCTACTGCATCCAGAAGCGGGCCGACGGGGAGGTCTTCCTCTGGTGAGAGGTCTCGTCAGGCCCGGACTCCGAGCGATCCCGTTGGACGAACCGCCCGCCAGGCTCGGTGAGTTGCAGGCGGGCGGTGCCGTGAAGACAGGCCGCTGCCGCTGAGCTGGGCGTTCGCAGTGCAGGCACACACCTCCGCTATTCCGTCTTGCTAAGTACCGGTAGTCAGCGTTACGGTGTACCGGTACTCAACAGCGCTTACTAGCGCAGGGAGGGAGGTGTTCCATGGCCAAGCTGCTG
>NZ_JBWKFG010000025.1:0-4143 GCF_056434405.1 Streptomyces sp. NPDC044044
TCTCCGAAGTGAACCGGTCACCGGTGAGCTGCATACCGTCACCCGAGTCACCCGCAAAACGGATGATCACCCGATCCAGACGGCGTACATCCTTCCCACGCGCTCCTGTTCCGCCCGCGGAAGTGGTTTGCACGGTCATACGTGTGTCTGCTCCTGTCTTGCTGGTCCGCGAGCGCAGGCAGACACGTCGGCGGACACGCGTAGCGGTGCAGGGTCGCACACCGCTCAGAGGCTATGCACCGCTGGTCGAGCGGCGCTTGTGCGGTCGCAGGGCGCGTACTTGAGCGGGCATCGCGGCAGGGCAGGGCCCTTCCGCGGTGCTGTTCAGGAGGCGCCGGCGAACGGCAGGGGCGCGGTCGCGACAGGCGTGTCGGGGCGGCAGCGCAGCCAGCCTGGCATCTGCTCGGCCAGGAAGTCCTGGTAGTCCAGGTCGATGGGCGTCCGGCCGCCGGACTGGAAGCGCGGCTGCTCGGACAGTTCGCGGTCGCCGATCACGCAGTACAGCGGCTGCCATTCGCGGCGCAGCCGGGCGGTGCGGGCCCCGATCGGTCGCTTGAACTCCAGGTCGACCGCGGTGCGTACGCCGTCGATCCACAGAGGCCCGGCCAGTTCGTAGGCGCGGCCCACGTGCTTCTCGGCGAGCGGCAGGAACACCACCTGGTTCCAGGCGAGTTCGGCGGGGATCACTTGCGGCCCGAGGCCGGTCAGGCCTCGGCCGATCAGCAGCGGCAGCAGTCGTGAGCCGCCCATGGCGACGCAGGCGTGGACGAGGCTGGGGTGTTCCCCGGTGTCCATGCGAATGTTGAAGCGGGGCGCGTTGACCTCGTCGAGCCGCAGGCTCTGCAGTGTCACGAGTTCGTAGCCCGAGGAGACCAGGATGCCGGTCTGCTGCGCGTAGGCCTCGGGGTGCTCGGCGGCGAGGCGTCGTATGACGGTGATGCCGCCCGCGGCCTTGGCGCACCGCTGGTGGAAGTGCTCCGTGTCGTGGCTGGTGCCGACGACGGAGTCCAGGACGTGGACGTAGTCCTGCTGGAACCAGTACGCGGTGGACTCCGCGGCGTGCTGGAGCGCGTGCAGATAGCGCTCGGCGACGTCGTCGGGGTGGCACCAGATGTGGACGTCGGGCATGGTGACCTGGCCGCGGCGCCGGATGTCGGTCTCGTCGGGCTCGAAGCGGCGGAAGACCGGCTGGGGGCTGTACATCGCGTAGGGCAGCCTGGCCCGTTGCAGGACGGCGTCCTTGAGCCAGGAGAAGAGGCCGGGGTCGGTGGCGTAGGCCAGGGTGAGCCCGCCGTCGCCGCCGTCACCGCCTCCTTCGGCGTCCGCGATGTCGAACATCCGGTTCTGCTCGGCGTGTTGGGCCGCCAGCGCGCGCATCGGCTCGGAGGATCCGTCGAACACCAGCGGAAGGTGCACGGTGTTGACCTCGAGTCCGGCCAGGTGCCGCGCGTTGCTGGCGTCCACACCCGCTTCCAGGACCGCGCCGCGAGGCAGGGTCGTCAGAAAGCCGCGCGGGCTGCCCTGGCGGCTGACGAGCTGCAGGGCCTCCGCGGTGCGCATGACGTCGTCGCGTGTGCAGCGGTGCTCGGGGTCCTCGTCGGCGAGCATGCGCAGTGCCGAGTTGTCGGGGTCGATGGCGCCGAGTGCGGCCGGGTAGTCGATTTCGTCTCCCCGCCAGAGGACGTTTCCCGAGCTGTCGAGTATCTGGACGTCCACTACCTGGCCCATGAATCTCCCTCCGGGTCCATCGCTGCGAGAGTTCGCCGTGACGGACGCGAAACTATGAGGGCCTTCGGAGGGCGTCAATGAATCCTTTCCGTGTGTGCAGCCGAACTCGAGCCTGATTCCAGCGGGTTGGGCAAGGCGGGCCCGGGAGCCGTGCGCACCGCCTTGAACTGCGGCGATTGCGGAGGAGTGGCAGCAGTTGAAAGTCTGGCGGACGCTGTGTCCGGGGTGTGGTCCACCTGTGCTCCACGGCATGCGAATTCCCTGCGCGAACCCGCTTCAGAAGAGCTGGACTTTCCCTTGAGGGGCGGCGCCTTCCGATTGCCCCTGCCGCGGTGGCGCTCATAACGTGGGTGCCCGTCACCGTGCGGAGCAGGAAGGTACGCAGTCATATGACCGTCGCGCTCGATCCCACCTCCCCAGGCGCCCGCTCCCCGGAAACCGGCCCCTCGGACTCCACCGGTACGGACACCGGTACGGACACCGGTACGGACACCGGCACGCGCAATCTGCCGATCAGGCTCGCCGGACTCGTCGGTGACACCGACGCGTTCTTCGGCGAGGTGTGGAACATCAGGCCCGCGTCCTTCAACTGCCGCGCGCTGCCCGACGCACCTGCGCCGGGCGGCCTGTGGGAGCGCGATCCGGGTGCCCAGGAGCGGTTCGCGGCCGGCGAGAGCGTGCGTTTCGACGCGCCGGGCGAGTGGCTCCCCGGCATCGCGGACCTCGTCACCGCGCTGCGTGAGGACCTCTGGGCCGCCAACGCCCGCGCAGCCCTGGTGCTGAGCCCGTCGGGCACCCTCACTCCCCCGCCGTCGGCCGAGGCCGACCACGCGTTTGTGCTGCAGTTGGACGGCAGCAGCAGTTGGGACCTCGCCTACGGACGGGTGCCGGTGACGATCACTCTGCACCGCACGAGCGCCGTCTATCTGCCGCCGGGCCACGCCTGCCGCTCGGCCGTCGGCGATCAGGACTCGCTGCAGCTGGTCCTCACCATCCAGGAGGCCGGTGCCCGCGAGGTCGCCGAACGCGCCATCGCCGCCTTCCTGCGGGCTGCCGAGGCGGCCCCGGTGGCGCGCATGCACCCGTCGGTCGTGGACGAGAAGGTGGGCTGGCTGCGCGCCCAACTCGCCGGGCTCATGCCGGGGCAGGACGTCAGCGCGCTCGTCCGCAGGGCACTGGGCGAGCAGCCGACGGCGTGAAGCCGACGGCGTGATCGATCTCTGACCCACGGGGTCCGTCGGCTCCGCACCGGATCACACGGCAAGCCGCTCGGCGGCCTGCCGCAGGACCGCGTTCACCGCTTCGGGCCGCTCCTGGTGCGGCATGTGGCCCGCGCCCTCGATGAGGCGGAACGTGCCGTGCGGGGCGAGGTCCGCCAGGACCCGCGACACCTCGTAGGGGATCGAGGCATCCAGGGCGCCGTGCAGGAACAGCACAGGAACGGCCAGCTCACGGATCCGCTCGCGCGGGTCGTACGAAGCGCCGTCGGCGAACAGTTCGTCGACGTGCTCGCTGGACTCCAGGATCTGGCGCAGCGTCGAGGCGATCAGCTCCGGGGGCGCCGCCGGGCTGTACCAGGTGGGCACCCACTCGGCGAACTGCGCGGCCCGGTCGGTCGCGGCGGCGACCTCCACCAGCTTGTCGCCCAGCGCGACGGCCGGCCAGTAGCCGGGTCCGTCGATCGAGACGATCCCGCCGATCCGGTCGGGAGCGGCGAGCGCCGCCTCGATCGCGAACACCGCGCCGACCGAACTGCCCACCACGACGGGCCGGTCAAGGCCCAGCGCATCGATCACGGCGAGGACATCCGCGGTGTTGCCCGCGATGTCGTTGCCCTCGGCAGGCCGGTCCGAGCGGCCGCAGCCGCGCGAGTCGACGGCGAACATCCGGTGATCCCTTGCCAGGTCCGCCACCTGCGCGTCCCAGACCCGGCCGCTGGTACCGGTGCCGTGCAGCAGCACCATGGCGGGACCCTGGCCGCGCTCCTCGACGTGGAGGCGGATCCCGTTGGCATCGACGTACGCCATCGTGCGCTCCTCAGTTTCCCGCGATTGTCGTTCGTGTCCCCGTCCGGCAGAGGACTCACCTGCCGCGTCCATAGCGTTCACCCTCACTTCATTGCAACGATCATAGCGGAGCCGTTGCATTAATTCTCACCTCGTTGCAACGATTCCACCGCCTCAACCTGCACTGATGATGCCAGTACGCAATGACGTCATTGCCAGATGAGTAAATGCAACGTAGCGTTTCTCTCATCAGAAACAGTCGGGCAGTCAAAGGGGGTGGGGTCATGGAGACAGCACAGGGTCGGCGGCAGGCGGCGCCCGGTGCCTTCGCCTCCTTCGCTCGTTTCGTGTTCTGTGGCGGCGGGGTGGGGGTCGCCTCCAGCTTCGCGGTGGCCGCCCTCGCATCGTG
>NZ_JBWKFG010000026.1:0-2603 GCF_056434405.1 Streptomyces sp. NPDC044044
CACGATGCGAGGGCGGCCACCGCGAAGCTGGAGGCGACCCCCACCCCGCCGCCACAGAACACGAAACGAGCGAAGGAGGCGAAGGCACCGGGCGCTGCCTGCCGCCGACCCTGTGCTGTCTCCATGACCCCACCCCTTTCGCTGTCGAGAACCCCAGGGCGCCTCATCGACGCCCGCACGGAAACCGGCCTCTCCTCAATCGACCCCGCTGGCATCGACAACTCATCGGAGAAGTCAGTGGCACCGGCGCGGCAGGCCGCTGCGGTTGTTGCTCACGCCCGCCGAACAGCCTTGCTTCTCACGGGAGTTCCCATCGGTTGTGGCCGCCGCCCCGCCCTGCCTGCCCGGAGACGCCGACAGGGCGGCGTTCGCCGACGCGGAGTCGGAGGACGCCGCCCTGGAGCGGGACGGCTGCGGGCTGCAGCCCGCGCGCTTACTTTGCGTCGCGGTTGAACTGCGCCATCGACCAGCGGTAGCCGAGCACGATCAGGCCGGCGCACCAGGCGAGGGCGATCCACCAGTCGTTGCCGATCTCGGTGCCGAGGAGCAGGCCGCGCAGGGTCTCGATGGCGGGCGTGAAGGGCTGGTACTCGGCGATGGGCCGGAACCAGCCGGGCATCGTGTCGGCCGGGATGAAGGCGCTGGAGATGAGCGGCAGCAGGATCAGCGGCTGGGCGCTGTTGGCGGCCGCCTCGGCGTTCGGGCTGGCCGCGCCCATGCCGACCGCGATCCAGGTGAGCGCCACGGCGAACAGCGCGAGAAGTCCGAACGCGGCCAGCCATTCCAGGGCCGTGGCGTCGGTGGAGCGGAAGCCGATGGCCACGGCGACGGCGCCGACGAGGACCACGCTGGCGAGGCACTGCAGCACGCTGCCGACGACGTGCCCGATCATCATGGAGCCGCGGTAGATCTTCATCGTGCGGAAGCGGGCGATGAGGCCCTCGTTCATGTCCATGGAGACGTAGACCGCGGCACCGATCACGGTGCTTCCGATGGTCATCATCAAGATGCCCGGAACGATGTAGGCGATGTAGTCGGAGCGATCGCTGCCGCCGATGCCCGCGCTCATCACATCGCCGAAGATGTAGACGAAGAGCAGCAGCAACATGATCGGCGCGAGCAGCAGGTTCAGGGTTCCGGACGGGTAGCGCCGCGTGTGCAGGAGGTTGCGGCGCAGCATCGTGCTCGAGTCACGGATGGCGAGGGACAGGGCGCTCATCGGACGTTCTCCTTGGTCTGGCTGATGACGTTGGCCGGGCCGGTCAGGGCGAAGAAGACGTCGTCGAGGTCGGGGGTGTGCACGGTCAGCTCGTCCGCCTCGATGCCCTCCGAGTCGAGCCAGTCGAGGATGGACCGCAGTTCACGCTGGCTGCCGTCGCTGGGGATCTGGAGCGCCAGTGCCTCGTCGTCCGTGGTGACGTCGCGCAGGGCGGCCGCGGCGGACTGGTAGGCGACCGGGTCGGAGAAGCGGAGCCGGACGTGCCCACCGGGGATGAGCCGCTTGAGTTCCTCCGCGGTGCCCTCGGCGGCGATCTTGCCGTCGTTGAGTACGGCGATGCGGTCGGCGAGTTCGTCGGCCTCTTCGAGGTACTGGGTGGTGAGGAAGACGGTCACCCCGCCGGAGACCAGTCCGCGGATGATGCCCCACATGTTGTGGCGCGAGCGGGGGTCGAGGCCGGTGGTGGGCTCGTCGAGGAAGATGATCCGCGGGTTGCCGACCAGCGTCATGGCGATGTCCAGGCGGCGCTTCATGCCGCCGGAGTAGCTGGAGGCGGGCTTCTTCGCGGCCTCCACCAGGTCGAAGCGCTCCAGGAGTTCGGCCGCGACCCGGCGGCCCTCCTGCTTGGAGAGGTGGTGCAGGTCGGCCATGAGGAGCATGTTCTCCTCGCCGGTGATCAGGCCGTCGACGGCCGAGAACTGACCGGTGACACCGATCGCGGCGCGCACCGACTGGGGGTCGGCGGCCAGGTCGTGGCCGCCCACGTGCAGCTCGCCGGCGTCTGCGGTGATGAGCGTGGAGAGGATCTTCACGGCGGTGGTCTTCCCGGCGCCGTTCGGACCCAGCAGCGCGAACACGGACCCGGCCGGGATCTGCAGATCAATGCCGTCGAGCACGGTCTTGTCGCCGTACGCCTTTCGCAGACCGACGGCGGAGATGGCGGCCGACGACGTGCGACCATCACTCTTCACGGATGTGGGCATGACAGATGAAGGCATGGGGCCCTCCCGATCGAAGGCTGAGGTTAATGGGGGGTGGTTGATGGGAGCACGGCCGTTGTGAGGGGGCCGGCTCGGCTGAAGTTGTTGCCTCTCGACGCATCGATATCCACGTCGTGCGGCGCGCGCAACTTCTCGCCGTACTTTCTGCAGGACTTCTCAAGGCCCCACGCGGATCGCCGGTCAGGCAGTCGAGCGCGCGGCCCTCAGGCCTCGTTCGCGGCTTGGGTGATGGCGTCGGTGAGCTGTTTGCGGGCGCGGTCGGGGATGTAGCCGCCCTGGGAGTAGTTGTGGGCGAACGCGTCGACGAACTCGGCGGGGTCGTCGCCGACGATCCCGCGGATGGGGGTGGCGTCGGCCGCGGCCTGCTCGAAGAGGTCGGCGAG
>NZ_JBWKFG010000027.1:0-2191 GCF_056434405.1 Streptomyces sp. NPDC044044
ACTGCCCGCGTCACCCACCCCGCGCACGCGCCCCTGGCTCACCCCGCGCCCCCGGCCGACCCCACGGCTCTCTGCCCCGCCGCCTGACCGGCCCACGAGGGTGAGCAGGACGACAGTGACGCGGCAAGCTCCGCCGGGGTCACTGGGGCTGATTCCCGTGCTTGCGGGAGGGCTGCGCCACGTACTTGGTGCGCAGCATCGAGAGAGCGTCTATCAGCCTCACGCGGGTCTCCGCGGGGTCGATGACGTCGTCCACCAGGCCGCGCTCGGCCGCGTAGTACGGGTGCATGAGCTGATCCCTGTACTCCTTGATGCGCTGCTCGCGGGAGAACTCGGGATCCTCCGCGGCCGCGATCTCGCGCCGGAAGATGACGCCCGCTGCGCCCTCGGCCCCCATCACCGCGATCTCGTTGCCGGGCCAGGCCAGCGACACGTCCGAGCCGATGGAGCGCGAGTCCATGACGATGTACGCGCCTCCGTAGGCCTTGCGCAGGATCAACTGGATGCGGGGAACCGTCGCGTTGCAGTACGCGAAGAGGAGTTTGGCGCCGTGCCGGATGATGCCGCCGTGCTCCTGGTCGACACCGGGCAGGAATCCCGGCACGTCCACCAGCGTCACGAGCGGGATGTTGAAGGAGTCACACATCTGCACGAAGCGGGCCGCCTTCTCGCTGCCCTTGATGTCGAGGACCCCGGCGAGCGAGGCGGGCTGGTTGGCGACGATGCCGACGACATGGCCGTCGAGGCGGGCCAGGGCGCACACGACGTTGGGCGCCCAGAACTCGTGCACCTCGAAGAAGTCGCCGTCGTCGACGCATTCCCCGATGACCTTCCGTATGTCGTACGACTTCTTGGCGTCGGACGGCACGAGGTCGTGCATGGCCGGGGTCAACCGGTCGGGCCGGTCGGCGCAGGGCTCCGACGGCGGCTGCTCACGGTTGTTGGCGGGCAGGAAGGACAACAGGTAGCGGACGTCAGCGAGGCAGCTCGCCTCGTCGTCGTAGGCGAATCCCGCCACCCCGGTGACAGTGGCGTGGGCGTCGGCGCCGCCCAGACCGTCCTGGCTGATCCGCTCCCCGGTGACGGCCTGCACCACGTCGGGACCGGTGACGAACATCTGCGAGGTGCCGCGCACCATGAACACGAAGTCGGTCAGCGCCGGGGAGTAGGCCGCCCCGCCCGCGCACGGGCCCATCATCACGCTGATCTGCGGTATGACCCCGGAGTTGTGCACGTTGCGCCGGAAGATCCCGCCGTATCCGGCGAGCGCGGTCACCCCTTCCTGGATGCGCGCCCCGGCGCCGTCGCACAGGCCGACGATGGGAGCGCCCGCCGTGGCGGCCATGTCCATGATCTTGTGGATCTTCTCGGCGTGCGCCTCTCCGAGGGAGCCACCGAAGATCCTGAAGTCATGGGCGTAGGCGAAGACGGTACGTCCGAACACCCGGCCCCAGGCGGTGACCACACCGTCGGTGTAGGGGCGCGTGTCTTCCAGGCCGAAGCCGCTCGCCCGGTGTCTGCGCAACCCTTCGACCTCGGTGAACCGTCCGTCGTCGAAGAGAAGCCGCAGCCGCTCCCGGGCCGTGAGCTTGCCCTTGGCGTGCTGCGCCTCGGTGGCCTTGTCGCTGGGCCCCCGGCGCATGGCGTCACGTCTGGCCTTGAGTTCGGCGACGGTGCCGCGCTGCTGCCCGGCCGGCCTGTCGTCCAGAGCCGTCATGAGCTTTCCCCTTCCGGCCGTCTTGATGAACCACCAGCTTCTGCCGTGCCGCTCGAAGACGGTTAGAGCACCTGACGGCGCCGCGCGGGCTCTCCAGCACCCCGCGAGCACCCGTCGAGCGCGATGCGCGATGCTCGCAGTTGTGACCTCCTACGCGTGCCACAAGCCCGCGCGGAGCACCGAACCGTCCGCCGGCGCCCGCATCCCCCGAGGGCGCCGGCGGGCCTTCTTCATGCCCACCGCCGGTTCGGTGAGGGCTTTCTGACGAGCCATCAGCCGCGTGCTGTGCAGCTACGCGGCCTCCATGAGCTCGGCGAAGAACGCGGGACGCGCAGAGTGTGGCCACGCCGCCCGCCTCGGGTCCGCGCGCCGGTGCACCGAAGGAACGTTCAGGAGGCGTGGCAGGGGTCCCCGGGGCAGGGCAGGGGTGCGGAGGGGGCCACGGTCGCGCACAGGGCGAGGGGCGCGGGCAGC
>NZ_JBWKFG010000028.1:0-1943 GCF_056434405.1 Streptomyces sp. NPDC044044
GGGTCGGTGAGCAGGGCGGTGTTGGAGGGTAGTGCGGTGGTGCTGTTCGGGGTCGGCAGGGGTTCCCAGCGCAGAGGAAGCAACACCGGACCGTTCATTTCTGCTTCCTGACCAGCCTGGGGCTGGGGGGCGATCCAGTAGGAGTCGCGTTGGAAGGGGTAAGTGGGCAGATGCAGCGGGGGGCGGGGCGGAGCGCTTCGGCCGTCGGTCGGGTCCAGGTCCGGCCTGTCGTGGCGCAACGCGGTGGTGGGCCAGTCGATGGTGTGGTGGTGGGTGTGCAGCTGGCCGAGTGCCGTGTGGAAGGCCTGGCCCGCGGGCCGGTTCCGGTGCAGGGTGCCCGTGACCAGCAGTGGCGTCGCTGTGTCGGCCTCGGCGCTGGGGTGGGCGTCCACCGTGGCCTGAAGCGAGGGGGTGAGGACCGGGTGCGGACTTACCTCGATGAACGTGCGGCACCCCGCGTCCAGGAGGCCGCGAACGGTGGTCTCGAGTTGGACGGTGTGGCGAAGATTGCGGCACCAGTACGCCGCTGTCAGCTCGCGGGTGTCCAGAAGGGCCCCTGTGACAGTGGAGTGGAAGGGGATGGATGCGGGGCGAGCCGTGATGGGAGCGAGGGCTTCGAGCAGCTCGTCCGTCAGCGCGTCGACGTGATGTGAGTGGGAGGCGTAACTCACCGCGATCTTGCGGGCGTCGACCCCGTCGGCCGTGCACTGGGCAAGGAGCTCCTCCAGGGCGGATATGTCCCCGGCGACCACCGTGGACCCGGGCCCGTTGACCGCGGAAATGGTCAGACGCCCCTGCCAGGCGGCTAGCAGCTCCACTGCGGGTCCGGACCCCAGCGGCAGCGAGGCCATCCCGCCGCTGCCCTCCAGCGCGGTCAGCGCCCGGCTGCGGAGTGCGACGACGCGCGCGGCGTCCTGCAGTGACAGCGCCCCGGCGATGTGAGCGGCGGCGATCTCCCCCTGGGAGTGGCCGAGTACCGCATCGGGTTCGATCCCGGCGTCCTGCCAGTGGCGGGCGAGGGCCACGAGGACGGCGAACAGCGCGGGCTGCACCACGTCCACCCGGTCCAGACCCGGCGCGCCCGCCCGCTCCTCGAGTACGTCGGTCAGTGACCAGTCCACGTAACGTGACAGCGCCTCTTCGCAGGCGAGTACGGAAGACCTGAACGCCGTTGAGGAGGCGAGCAGTTCACGCGCCATACCCGGGTACTGAGAGCCCTGGCCGGGGAAGACGAACGCGGTTCCCCCGCATTCTCCACCGGTGTCGCCCGCCATCCCCTGGACCAACGCGGGGTGCGGCCGCTTTGCGCTCAATGCGTCCAGGGCCGTCAGGGCTTCCTCGCGGGAGTCCGCGGTGAGCACCGCGCGGTGGGGGAATACGCTGCGGGTGGTGGCCAGCGCGTGCGCCACATGGGGCAGCTGAAGTTCCGGGTGCTCTGTCAGGTGACTGCCCAGCCGAGTGGCCTGTGCGCGGAGTGCCGCCGCGGACTTCGCCGAGAGCGTCAAGGGCAGACCGGCCTGCCCTGACCGGTCGGCTTCCATGGGTGGCCCGGCCTCGTGAGCCGCTTCCGCGGCAGCCTCCCTGGTCGGCGCCTCCCGCAGGATGACGTGGGCGTTGGTGCCGCTGACGCCGAAGGCGGAGACGGCGGCGTGTCGTGGCCTTCCTCTGTCGGGCCAGGGGGTGGCCTTGGTGAGGAGGTTGATGTGTCCGGTGGTCCAGTCGATGTGGGGGGAGGGTTTGTGGGCGTGGAGGGTGGGGGGTAGGTGGTCGTGGTTGAGGGCTTGGACCATTTTGATGATGCCGCCGATGCCTGCGGCGGCTTGGGTGTGGCCGATGTTGGATTTCAAGGATCCGAGTAGTAGGGGGTGTTGGGGGGTGTGGTGTTGTCCGTAGGTGTTGAGCAGGGCGTGGGCTTCGATGGGGTCGCCCAGGGTGGTGCCGGT
>NZ_JBWKFG010000030.1:0-1415 GCF_056434405.1 Streptomyces sp. NPDC044044
TGGGTGGTGGGGGTGAGGTGGTGGAGGAGTGGGGGGAGGGTGTTGTTGTGGGCTTGGGTGGTGAGGGTGGTGGTGTTGAGGTGGGTTGCGGTGGTGGTGGGGTGGTTGGTGGTGAGGGCGGTGTCGAGGAGGGTGAGGGCGTTGTGGGTGGTGAGGGGTGGGAATCCGGTGCGGGTGGTGTGGTTGCGGGTGGTGGTGTTGAGGTGGCGGATCATGCCGGTGTTGTCGTCCCAGGGTCCCCAGGCGAGGCTGGTGGCGGGGAGGCCTTGGGTGTGTCGGTGGTGGGCGAGGGCGTTGAGGTAGGCGTTGGCGGCGGCGTAGTTGGCTTGGCCGGGTGAGGCGAGGGTGGTGGCGAGGGAGGAGTAGAGGATGAAGGCGTTGAGGTTGAGGTGTTGGGTGGCGTGGTGGAGGTTCCAGGCGGCGTCGATTTTGGGGCGTAGGACGGTGTGGAGTTGTTGGGGGGTGAGGTGTTGGAGGGGGGCCATGTCGATGAGGCCGGCGGTGTGGATGATGGCGGTGAGGGGGTGTTGGGCGGGGATGTCTGCCAGGAGTGTGGTGATGGCGTGGGGGTCGGCGGTGTCGCAGGTGGTGATGGTGGTGTGGGCGCCGAGTTGGTTCAGTTCGGTGGCGAGTTCGGTTGCTCCTGGTGCTTGATTGCCGGAGCGGCTGGCGAGGAGGAGGTGTTGTATGCCGTGTTGGGTGATGAGGTGGCGTGCGGTGTGGGCGGCGAGGGTGCCGGTTCCGCCGGTGATGAGGACGGTGCCTTGGGGGTTCCAGGTGGTGGGTGTGGGTGTGGGTGTGGGTGTGTTTGGGGTGGGTGTGGGTGTGGGTGTGTGGGGGAGTCGGGTGAGGCGGGGGATGTGGAGGGTGCCTTGTCGGATGGCGATGTGGGGTTCGTTGGTGGTGAGGGCGTGGGGGAGTGTGGTGGGTGTGTGGGGGTGGGTGTCGAGGTCGATGAGGGTGATGCGGTGGGGGTGTTCGGTTTGGGCGGTGCGGATGAGGCCGGTGAGGGTGGCGTGGGTGAGGTCGGGGTCTTCGTTGGGGTGGACGTTGGTGGCGTGTTGGGTGGTGAGGATGAGGTGGGTGGTGGTGTAGCGGTCGTCGGCGAGCCAGTTTTGGAGGAGGGTGAGGGTGCGGGCGAGGGTGTCGTGGATGTGGGTGGGGTGTGGGGTGTTGGTTGTGGTGGTGGGCAGGGGGGCGATGACGGTTTGGGGTGCGGGGGTGGTGGTGTTGAGGGTGTGGCTGAGTGCGTCGAGGTTGTGGTGGTGGTTGGTGGGTGGGATGAGGGTGGTGAGGGTGTTGGTGGGGCCGGTGCCCAGGGGGTCGGTGAGCAGGGCGGTGTTGGAGGGTAGTGCGGTGGTGCTGTTCGGGGTCGGCAGGGGTTCCCAGCGCAGAGGAAGCAACACCGGACCGTT
>NZ_JBWKFG010000031.1:0-1413 GCF_056434405.1 Streptomyces sp. NPDC044044
TGAGACCTGATGCCGAGCCGATTGTGGTGAAGTGGATGATCCTATGCTGTCGAGAAAAGCCTCTAGCGAGTTTCATGGCGGCCCGTACCCTAAACCGACTCAGGTGGTCAGGTAGAGAATACCGAGGCGTTCGGGTGAACTATGGTTAAGGAACTCGGCAAAATGCCCCCGTAACTTCGGGAGAAGGGGGGCCATCTTTGGTGATCGGATTTACTCCGTGAGCTGGGGGTGGCCGCAGAGACCAGCGAGAAGCGACTGTTTACTAAAAACACAGGTCCGTGCGAAGCCGTAAGGCGATGTATACGGACTGACGCCTGCCCGGTGCTGGAACGTTAAGGGGACCGGTTAGTGCACTTTCGGGTGTGCGAAGCTGAGAACTTAAGCGCCAGTAAACGGCGGTGGTAACTATAACCATCCTAAGGTAGCGAAATTCCTTGTCGGGTAAGTTCCGACCTGCACGAATGGCGTAACGACTTCTCGACTGTCTCAACCATAGGCCCGGTGAAATTGCACTACGAGTAAAGATGCTCGTTTCGCGCAGCAGGACGGAAAGACCCCGGGACCTTTACTACAGTTTGATATTGGTGTTCGGTTCGGCTTGTGTAGGATAGGTGGGAGACTTTGAAGCGGGCACGCCAGTGTTCGTGGAGTCAACGTTGAAATACCACTCTGGTCGTGCTGGATGTCTAACCTGGGTCCGTGATCCGGATCAGGGACAGTGTCTGATGGGTAGTTTAACTGGGGCGGTTGCCTCCCAAAGAGTAACGGAGGCGCCCAAAGGTTCCCTCAGCCTGGTTGGTAATCAGGTGTTGAGTGTAAGTGCACAAGGGAGCTTGACTGTGAGACCGACGGGTCGAGCAGGGACGAAAGTCGGGACTAGTGATCCGGCGGTGGCTTGTGGAAGCGCCGTCGCTCAACGGATAAAAGGTACCCCGGGGATAACAGGCTGATCTTCCCCAAGAGTCCATATCGACGGGATGGTTTGGCACCTCGATGTCGGCTCGTCGCATCCTGGGGCTGGAGTCGGTCCCAAGGGTTGGGCTGTTCGCCCATTAAAGCGGTACGCGAGCTGGGTTTAGAACGTCGTGAGACAGTTCGGTCCCTATCCGCTGTGCGCGTAGGAATATTGAGAAGGGCTGTCCCTAGTACGAGAGGACCGGGACGGACGAACCTCTGGTGTGCCAGTTGTCCTGCCAAGGGCATGGCTGGTTGGCTACGTTCGGAAAGGATAACCGCTGAAAGCATCTAAGCGGGAAGCCTGCTTCGAGATGAGTATTCCCACCCCCTTGAGGGGTTAAGGCTCCCAGTAGACGACTGGGTTGATAGGCCAGATCTGGAAGCCCGGCAACGGGTGGAGGTGACTGGTACTAATAGGCCGAGGGCTTGTCCTCAGTTGCTCGCGTCCACTGTGTT
>NZ_JBWKFG010000032.1:0-1162 GCF_056434405.1 Streptomyces sp. NPDC044044
GGTGACTTCGAGGAGGAGGCGTTGTTGGGGGTCGATGGCTTTGGCCTCGCGCGGCGAGATGTTGAAGAAGCCGGCATCGAACTGATCGGCGTCGTGCAGGAAACCGCCGGACCGGGTGGTCGACGTGCCAGGACCTGCATCCCTCAGCACATCCTGTCCGGCGTCGCCCTCGTCGCTGCTTTCCCCCTCTTCCGGGAGCGCGGAGAAGAGCGTCTCCAAATCCCAGCCCCGGTTCGTCGGGAACCCACCGATCACGTCCCGCGCCTGGACCACCAGATCCCAGAGCTCGGCCGGGGAGTTGGCGCCACCCGGATAGCGGCAGCCCATGCCCACGATGGCGATCGGCTCGTGGGCGCTGTCCTCCACCTCCTGCAGGCGCCGGCGCGTCTGACGCAAGTCCGTGGTCGCCCGCTTGAGGTAGGTCCGGAGCTTGTCTTCGCCAGCCACTTGATTCAGTCCCTTGCAGAGGTCGGAGATGTTCAGGTCAGGGAGTCTGGAGCTCGCCGTCGAGCACGCTGAAGAGTTCGTCGTCCGTGGCGGAGTCGAGATCGTCCGGAGCGGAGCCGTTCGCCGTGTGACCGGCGTTCTCCCAGGACTTGAGGATTTCCCTGAGGCGCGCGGACACCTGCGCGTGCTCTGCCGCACCCAAGGATTCGGACACGAAGGCCGACTCGAGTTTGCCGATCTCCGTCATCAAGTAGTCCAACGCACCTGTTCCTGAAGCCTGTTGGAAGCCCCGCGGCGCGAGCTGCTCACGGAGGTACGTGGCGAGGTGCTGCGGCGTGGGGTGGTCGAAGGCGAGGGTGGCGGGGAGCCGAATACCGCTGGTGTGGGCGAGGTGGTTGCGCAGTTGCAGGGTGGTGAGCGAGTCGAAGCCGAGCTCCTTGAACGACTGCCGGACGTCGATGAGTTCGGGATCGGGGCTGGCCAGGACCGCTGCGATCGTCGTGCGGATCAGGGACAGCAGGAGTTCGATCTGCCCGTCCTCGGAGAGAGAGCTCAGCTCCTCCGCCAGGGATCCGGTACCCACCTGCGCGGAGGCCTCGCCGAGCACGGAGGAGCCGATTTGGGTGGTGGGGGTGAGGTGGTGGAGGAGTGGGGGGAGGGTGTTGTTGTGGGCTTGGGTGGTGAGGGTGGTGGTGTTGAGGTGGGTTGCGGTGGT